>CAVRJO010000002.1:0-712466 GCA_963722255.1 Candidatus Babeliales bacterium | reverse complement strand
AACCCCTTTGTCAAGACACGAAATTAAAAAAAAATTTAAATCATAGCGGCTCCAAGTTTATAAATTTGTGAAGCTATAAAACTTTCGAATAATTCTTTTTTAGATGGAATAATTTTTTTTGCGAAAATAGCGTCTGGTGCGTGATAATTAAGCTTTGAATGATAACGTCGTGTATTATAAAAAACAATGTAACTTGCAAGCGCATCTCTTACCTGTTGAACTGTATCAAAGCTATGCAAATGTATCATCTCATATTTTATCGTACGCCAAAGCCTCTCAATATAAACATTATCTGCCCATCTTCCTTTACCATCCATACTTATTTGAATTCCATATTGTTGCACTAATTCAACCCACAGAGCACTGGTAAATTGACATCCTTGGTCGCTATTAACAATTTCTGGAATACCATGTTGCAAAGCACTATTGAACGCCTCTATGCATAACGCTGTATCAAGAGAAATTGACAATTTCCATCCCATGATTTTTCGACTAAAAACATCAATTAAGCAAACCAAATATACAAAACCACCCCGTATTTTTATATAGGTTATATCTACTTGCCAAACCTGATTTGGTCGATTAATAAGCAACCCACGCAATAAATAAGGAAATACTTTGTGCCCCGATTTCGTATGGTTGTTTTTTTGCGAGGGTAAATGGCCTGGATGCCCGCTATCTTAAGCAACATAAAAACTTTTTTATGATTAACCAAAAAACCATTTTCTCTTAAAGCTACTGTCATGCGCCGATAGCCATAGGAAGGCGTTTCTTGATAAATTTCACGTAGCTCATTCATAATAATTGCATCATTATTTTTTTGAGGTTTAGGCTTGTAATACATCGATCCTCTCGATACATCTAAAAGTTCACATTTTCTTTTAAAGTCTATTGCTTCATTTACACACTCAACCATTTCCTTACGCTGCTTTAAATCTATCGATTGAGCGAGCGTTCTAAAAAATCACGCTCTGCCGTTATTTGACCAATTACTCGATAAAGCCTATCAATTTCCTCTTGTTGGTCCTTTTCTTGTTTCCCCTCAAAAAGGTTGCTCATATTTTCTTCAGCATGTCTTTTCCAGATAGAGATTTGTGCAGGAGCAATGCTATGTTCCTGACTTAGTTCGTTTAAAGTTTTTTGTTCTCTAATAGCATCTATAGCTACTTTTGCTTTGAATGAACTACTATGTTTTTTATATCTTCTTGCCATAAAAATTCCCCGATAATAATGTTCACTTTCATGTTCATTAAAAACTAACACATTTTTAATTTTATCGTGTCAAGTTTCTGGGGTTCATTATACTTTGAGCGTGAGATTTATTATATATTAATTTCAGCATAAGAATAAAAAGTATTGTAAATAAACAAGAAGGATTATTCATGATCTTTTTCTAAAATATCAATATAAGGTTTGAATTTAAATAATTTACCTCTTTTTTGTTCAGTTTCTTCAACAAGAAAACCTAAAGTAATAAAGTCAGCAATAATTTGGTGCGCAGTATTATATGACATTCCAATTTGCAGGCTAAGTTCTTTTATGGTAATAACTGGACATGAAAAGATTATAGTTAATGTTTTGAGTCTATTATCACGAACTTTATCAGACGTTTCTTCTTGTAAAATAATAGTTGTGCTTTTTTTTTGTAAATTTTCAATTTCTTTTCCGCGCTTATAAGCATCAATACTACTATATTTAATAGTTTTCAAATAAAATGTGATCCATCCTTCAAAATCGCCATGAGTTCTAACTCGGTCGAGGCATTGATAATATTCAAGCTGATTTTTTTTAAAATAATAAGAAGGATAAAGAATAGGTTCTTGTAAAAGTCCATTTTCAATGAGCATGAGAACAATCAAGAGTCTACCTATTCGTCCATTGCCATCCAAAAATGGGTGAATAGTTTCAAATTGAACATGAGCAAGACCCGCTTTTATCAGTGGTGGAACTGTTTCGTCAGTATTAATATAATGTTCAAGGTCAGACATGAGCTGGGGAACTTGTAAAGGGGGTGGAGGAATAAGAGCTCCAACTCGAACAGCTTGTTTTCGAAAATGTCCTGGATCAGATTTATCCCCTTCGCCGGTTTCCATTAAGGCTTTATGAGCCGCAAGAACTACTCGTGAAGAAATTGGAAAATTTTCTTTTTTAATGAGGTCCAATGCTTTTTTAAGTGCTTTTGTATAATTCATAACAAGCTGAGTATCCTTACTCGGCTTTGATTCTAAAAAAGGTTGTGTAAAAATATCTAACAAGGTTGTATAAATTCCCTCAATTGCAGATGATAGAAGCGCTTCCTTTATTACATATGCCTTTATGAAACGATGTATATCAGGTAGGTTATTTGCCAATCCATTAAGTTTTCCAATTTCGTGCATAGCTTCACCATAAAGAACTGCAATCTCTGAGCTTAGTTTAAATGGTGGATTTTGGGGGGGTAAAGGTTCAGGAATAAAGTAATTATTTTCATAATGGCCTGTAATACGCATTAAATATTTCCTTATTTCAATAAATATCAATAAAATGAAATAACGGTCTAATTATAACATCTTATTTCAAAAAATTGCTATAAATTGAAATAGCAAGTTTTGATTAATGCACTTTATTTCAAAAAACTCGATAGGCATAATAAGAGAAATTAATTATTAAGAGAGAATCAGGATATTTAGATGTAATTATTGATAGAAACCTATAGGATAAGGCAATTTTTTTTGCCTTATCCTATAGGTTAATTATTATTGAATTCTAGAGAAGTTCTTAATGGTTGCATCTTTGCTTGCAGCCATGATTGCACTTGCGAGTCGTTTGTGCTTTCTTAGTATTCTTTGATGCTGTGTGAGCAACAAGATATGAACCAATTAGGCCGGTACCAACTAGTACAACTATGAATAATGTATGTATTCTTTTCATTGAAAAATCTTTCCATTTATTTTGTTGAAAATATATATCACTTTACGAAAGAGTACAGAAATATTTTTAGTTTATCAATTCTTTTTTTTTAATTAGAGTGTAGTAGAAGTGATAATTTTCTCTTATAATGCGATATAAGAGAAAATATTTTTTGACTTTTTCAAAGAAGATCGTTAAAATAATTATTAAAATTTTTTTATTATAAAAACTCTCAGAGGAGAGAAAAATCATGAAAACCAGTTTGCGCATTGCCGCCACACAAAACTAACACGTAATTAATGAAATAGTTGTTAGAATCTTTGCACTATAATTTTTCTTTTTTTTTCTTTTTTTGATATTTCTTGCATTTTTATTTTCATTACTTGCACTAGTTTTTCCCACATTACCAAGTCGTATTTTTTTATCATATATAGTTAATTGTTGCTTATTGTAAGCAGCCGTATAGGTTTTTATGAAGCAGATCTTGCTTGCTCTCAAAAATATTAAAAAAAAGTATGGTAGATCTGAAGTTCTTAAAGGTATAGATCTCGATATCTATAAAGGAGAGATTTTAAGCCTCTTGGGCGTTAATGGAGCCGGTAAAACAACCCTATCATCAATTATTGCAACGTTGCATCCACCGACTGAAGGTGATATTGAATATAGGGGAAGATCAATTTATAAAGACGTTCCTGCATTTAGATCCAAATTAGGCTATTGCCCCCAAAAACCAAATCTCAATATGATGCTTACTTTGGAGCAAAATCTTGTCTTTGCCGGAAAATTTTATAGCATTCCCGAAGAGCAGATTAAGCCAAGGATTCATGAGCTCGTGCAACAATTTGAATTACAAAAATATCTTAATCAAAAAGCGTCAGTTTTATCGGGAGGCTATATGCAACGCTTTATGATTGCACGTAGTTTGATTCACAAACCTGAGTTTGTAATTTTAGATGAACCGACCGTTGGTCTAGATCCACATATCAGAAGAAATTTGTGGGAAATGATTAAAGATTTAAAGCAGCTCGGCATTACCGTTTTATTAACAACACATTATCTTGATGAAGCTGAGAAGCTTTCTGATCGTGTGTGTATCTTAGATGCAGGACAAATAAAGCTTATTGATACACCTGATAAACTTCTGAATGATTTTAAACAAAAAAATCTCGAAGATGTGTTTATTGAGTTGTTAAAAGCTAGCCAACAATAATACTATTATTAATGAAAGTGATTATATGAAGATTGGTTCATATTTTGCAGTATGTAAAGAGCTTATTCATGCAGATCTTTGTGTGTTTAAGCAGACATTTTTTGATAAATTTATTGATGTAACCATATGGGTTGTTTTAACTATGGTTGTCACCAGTTATATTATGCCTTATTTTGGCCTTTCTCACGATTTCGGGGTATTTCAATTAGGAGGTGTTATAGCAGCAACAGGTCTTTTTGAACTTTATAGCAGTGTTGTTGAACTTGTTTCCGATTTTGAAGGAAATCGAGAAATTAATTATAGTATGACTTTGCCCATTCCATCATGGATGTCTCTTTTGAGCAAAGCAGCATTTTATTCTATTGTATATTCCGTTATTTCACTCCTTATGTTGCCAGTTGGTAAATTAACGTTGTGGAATCAATTTGACCTCACTCAAATTGATTATCTTAAGTTTTTTCTTTGCTTGGTTTTTCAAAATATATTTTATGCTTGTTTTGTTTTATGGACTGCAAGTATCATAGCTAATATGAGTAAATTGGGAAGTGTATGGGCGCGCTGTATTTTTCCAATGTGGTTTATGGGCGGATTTCAATTTTCCTGGGTAGCTTTGCATAAAGCATTGCCTCTTATTGCCTATATTAATCTTATAAATCCTATGATCTATATTACCGAAGCGATGCGTGTTGCATTATTGGGTCAAACTGATTATATCAACTTTTGGTTATGTCTTGTTGCAATAATGTTTTTTTCGATCGTTTGCTTTATTGCCGGCATGAGAAATCTAAAGCGCCGGCTTGATTTTGTTTAGTGAATAATTGGAGGGTTTTTGCCCTCCATATAAAAATGATGGTATTTAGTCTAAATAAGTAGAGAAGGGTTATTTGATTTTCAATAAAGTTAAGAATCTTTTTTTCTTTGTATTGATAAATTGGTAAATTCTTTTTGAGCAAGAGTTACATATTTTTGTGTATTAGGTATACCGGCGAAATTTTCCCAATAATCAATCTTTGGTGCGTTACAGCAATATTCTTCACAAATTGCCCAATCAGACCAATCTTCACAACAACAACAACAACTGCATAGTAGAACCCCTAATGCTAGTCCACCAAAACCAGCAAATATAATTGGGCAATTTTGTAATATGCTACCTATTGCACATAAGGATACTCCGCTTGTACAACAATGAAGCGGTGCGCAATAACGCAGAAGCGTAAAAGCTTTGAATGCTTTGTTAATTTTTTCTCTGAATTTTCCTTCCAAACAATGAGCATCATTGAGAAATAAAGATCGAGTAATAAAATATTTTTTGATTAGTTGATGGCGTTCTTTATTAGATGCATCTATTTCTTCAAATTCTGCAATTGGCTCATCGTCAACTATCTGTTCCTGAATAGATTCATACGAATCTGCTAATTCATCAAAAAAGTCTGGTAATTTTTTATCTAAATCATCAGCTTTTTGCTTACTATTTTCAATGTAGCCTTTAACTTCTTTTCTTATATTTCTTTTTAAATCAAGTCCCATGCCCCAGAATGAATAGTTAGGAAGATCATCCCAATAGGTGAAACCATGATTTGCAGAGCAAGCAATTTCTCTTAGCGCAATTCGTTGAGTAGAAGTTTTGCATTGTTCCATTTTTTTAATGACATATAAAGCATGATACACAGAAATTTTATCTCTTACTTGAGTGTATATTTTTTCTGATAAGGGAGGATTCATTATTAAAATATAACAAAGAGTAGGAACCGTTTCTTTGTCCTTATCGATTACAAGCTCTAATACTATTTTTTCTACTATTTCAGGTGGATAGTCAAATGAAGATACCGTTGATTCATCATCCGTTGTTATAAGATCTTTGTTTTTTGCTTGTTTGGTAGATCTATAATTTTTTTGATTATAAGTTAATAAATGAACCTTTTCTTTTTGTAAAAATTCTTTCTTAATAGGATTGTCATCATCAATGTCTTCCAATTCCATTGAAAAATTATTATTTAATTGAAGTATGCTACTAAAGAAAAAAGAGGCAATAATTGTTGCTTTTGAAAAGAAATTATATTTCATAAAGTGCTTCTGTTTAATGTATTGTGAGTAGAATTATGCAAAATAAAAAACATTTTTGAGTATAGCAACAATAAAGAATATAGCTACCATGAACTTTGAAGTAAAGATTGATTGTAGTTAAAAATAGAATACATGAAGGGCTTTATGCCCTCCGTGAATAATGCTGTTTATTTTTTTTCTTGAATGAGCGTTAATTGCGCCAAAGCTAAAGCTCCAATCATCATGACAATATCGCGAACCGCAATATCATAATAAGTACCCATTGAAAGAAGATTCAGAACAATGATGCCAAGCCATGCTGCAATAAGATAAGCACCAAGTCGTGTATATTGAGAAAGAATTAAAAGCCCTACAGCAATTTCAACGATACCAATGGTATACATAAAGTATTGCATATTTATTGGTAAATAAGCAGCAACCATTGGACTTACATATTTTTCCCAATGAACGATAAGATTAAAAAATTTATCAGCCCCTGCAATAATTGCGACTAAGCCATAAGTCATTTTTAACATAAACCATGTGTTATGAGTTATTTGAGCAGAAGATTGTCTATTCATATAAAATTCCTTTCATGGGTTTGATTCGACTATAGAAATATTAATTTTATTTGCTGTTTGTATGTCAATAATTTAAAAAATATAAAATTGGTTTACATATATCATTAATAATTATTTACATTTATCTATTCAAGAAGAATTGACAGAAGCATAAGTCATAAGAACGTACCAAAACTTCAGTATGTAGGTTTGGAGAAAAGAGGATTTGAAAAGAATTTTATGAATACGGGCTTGAATTATCATAAAAGCGTGATTTTATACAAAGTAAAGATATTTTTAATCGTGCATAGCTCTTGTTAGATCACTATAGAGATTTAAAATTGATAAAAAGATTCAATCATAATGCTTCGATTTATTTGGACATCACCATTTCATGGGCATAATAAAAATTAAAAGTCTAATTTTTTAGATTTTTTGCTTAACACCTGACAATTTTAAAAGTAAGCCATAAAGGGGGAATTTCCAGCAATGACAGTGCGGCTTTCAGAAGAAAGCGAATACCTTTTTTGAAAAAGGAAGTTAAACTGCGCGCAGTTTTTTTTAGAACGTTTTGCACGCTCAAGATCTGGCTGCATGCCGGTGGAAACAGCCCAATAATAAGCAACACTTAAAACAAGAATAAGACGTTCTATTCGTTCTGCATGGCGTAACTGAGTAGTAGTGATATCAAAGCCTCTTGATTTAAAGTCTGAGAACATAGGCTCAATAGACCATCGCATGCCATAATCAAGAACTTTATATTCGGTAGGAACACAATCCATAGCAATGATCCAAGGTTCATCTTTGCCTTCATCTTGTAGTGCACCAATGTTAGTTGTAACGCCAGAATTATTCAACTGAACATTGCACAACGATGTTTGTTTTAATCTGATAAGCTCGCCAGAACTCAATTCCCCACCATGATGAAAAAGAATAAGATTACCTTTCAAGCGAATGCGGTATCGCCATTTGAAACTTTGACATAATTGGATAAGCGCAGGATTCCCATAGAATCTATCCGCCATTAAAATAATTTTTGCATAGCTTGGTATGTTAGCAAACACCGCCTCAAGCAGTTGTTTTTGAATGGTAAAGCCAATTTCTCCTTGCGTTTTAATTACTCGCCATGCAACAGGAATAGCACGTTCTCCAATTCGCAATGAAACCATAAGACATTCAAATTCTTTATTGATTTGACTTTGATCCATTGATAAAACAATGATCTGGCCATTTGCATGTATAAGTTCTATTAATTCAGGGATAAAGCCTTCTAGTAACGTATCACAATCAATTTTATCATTGGCAAGCCAACGATTAATATAGCGATAACGCTCCTCATCACTTTTGACTTTTCTTGGCAGCACTGTTGCTAATTCTGATGTGTTAACATTGCGACATGTTATTACTGATGCTGCTAAATCTGCCAAACCTATCCTTTGTGGCTTGCTTAAACGTATATCTCTC
This sequence comes from Candidatus Babeliales bacterium, assembly GCA_963722255.1. Classification (GTDB taxonomy): domain Bacteria; phylum Babelota; class Babeliae; order Babelales; family JANWKD01; genus CAVRJM01. The sequence goes on along the minus strand of CAVRJO010000002.1, from coordinate 704,300 downwards.
TCTGCTAAATCTTCTTCGATAACTTTTGCCAAGTGTATTATTGATCCACCCATCATTCTCACCTTATTTACTCCTTTGTTTTTCACAAAGTATACACTTTTTGCAAAACAGAGTCTTTGATGAGTGTTAAATTTTGTCAGGTGTTAAGGATTTTTTGTGGAGGCTAGTTTTTACCCGTATCCTTTTTTGTTTATAATGAATGAATATTTTTTTACACTTTTAATATAGGATTATAATGAACTATTACATACTGTTAGTTGCGATTTCGTTGGGATCAATGAATGTTATTAATACTATGAATAAAGAAAAATTGGAAATGAATACTGGGATGGAAAGTTTGTCAAAGAAAAAAGAGATGAGTGAGTCTTCTTGTTGTAACAGTACAAAAGCTTGCTGCGAATCATGCCCAAAGTTTTGCATGGTATGTTGTAAAACTTCTGCCGGCTTATGTTTTTTATGTTGCTATTTTTGTACCGGTGGTCAACTACCAGGATGGGAATAAATAAATTTACGGGCTTAAGATTTGTCTTTTTATATTGACAAAAAAACTAATTTTTACTTTGCTAGCACAGATTTAGAAACCAAAAAATAAAAGAAGGAAGAATATGAAACAGTATTTCTTATTAAGCATCTGTTTATTAATTTTTGCTAGTAAAAGCATGGATGAAGAGCCAAGCAAACAGGAAAATGATGGGATTATTGCCTCTCTAGACTATTCTCCTGATGGAAAACGAATTGCAATGGGGCAAGATTTTAAAGTAGCAATTTGGGATATTGAGCAAAAAAAATATACCCATGAATTTAAAAATGAGGATGTTGCCAGCTCTGTAAAATTTTTTAAAGACAATGTCCATCTTATTGCAACTATAGGCGCTTCTCCTTGTTCAATGACGATAAAAGTTTGGAATATTATAACGGGTGAATCTACCCAAGAATTAAAGGACTGTTTTAAGGGAACTTATGCAAATGCCTGTTCAGATGATGGAGTTTTTTGTCTGCATACAGATGATATTGAATTTCAAAGTCCTATATTATGGAATATAGAAAAACGTGAATGTGTAAAAACTTTTGAAGCTTCTAAGGATGATACAATAGTAGCTCTTGCCCTTTCAAACGGTACCAATTTTTGTGCTACGGGTGGCACAGGACAAATTATAAAAATTTTTGATGTTAGTACTGGACAAGAAACGAATCTATTTATAGATACGAGTGAAATTGCCGCACTGGCTTTTTCATCAGATACTAAAACTCTTATTTCAAGTACACAGTGTGCTCGTGAAGGGATCAAATTATGGGATATCTCTTCTGGCAAAATTATACAAAATCATATCAATAGTTATGCCGGATCTCTTGCATGTTCATCAGATGATACTACAATTGCTTATTCGGGGATTGATGGTGTCGTGCACTATTTTGATATCAGAAAAGGTGAATCCGACGTAAAAAACGAAAGTGCAATCGGCAGCAGTTGTCTTGTATCTTAGTGAGAATTCGATCTAAAAAAACTATTTGGAAACAGTAACTCTTTTAACTAATAGATTGCAAACATCTATTCCAACGTACTCGTTTCCAAAAATCTATTGGATGTTTTATAAGATCAAAGATAAACCATGAATCAGGGCTATCGAGTGAGTATAAACAAAAGATTATTTTGCCATGAACAAGCTTTATATCAAATGGTCCAAACATGCGCGAATCTGCGCTTCCTTTGCGATTGTCTCCCATTGCCCAAATTTGAGTAGGACCTAAATGAATATCAAACTCATCGACGTTACGATTATTTGAATAGGTGGGAGTGTCGGGTAAAAGTAGTGGTTCTTCGTCATACTGTGCGGCTACTTTTTGCCCAAGTATAACTTCCTTTGCATTCATGCGATAAAATGGTTGATTTTCAAAAGAATAATGGTCATCGTATGAACGAGGAGTTAATTTTCCATCTTCATAGAGCATGATGAGAGGAAACTTATTTAAGTAGGGCTCATTAAGCTTATCGCCATTTCGATACACGACCGGTTTGCCATCTTCAATTTTGCCTTGAATATGATCTCCAGGTAAACCAATGATACGTTTTGTCCAATTTGTGGGGCCATATACATAACGTTGAAGTAAATTTATAAGATAGTTGTTTGAATAGATAAAGGTTGGATCATTGATTGCAATAATATCTCCATGCTGAAGACCTTTGAAATGGAGTGTTAATTTATCAGCAAAAAACCGTTCTCCAACAAGCATTGTAGTTTCCATTGAGCCGGTTGGAACTTGATACAACCCGAAGAAATAGGTGCGAATAAAAAAAACTAAGGGAACAAAAATAATGATCGTTTCAATATATTGAGCGAGTTGTGATTTATGAGGCCTTCTGAGCCAAACATATAATTTTTTTATTGAGTTCATGAGTTGCCTTTATTAAGGAAATTATTTAATCATTTATTGATCTACTATGAAAATGCAAAAATTTATATTGCTTCATTGTACGCCTTTTTTTTAAGCTTTTTTTTAGTATAGTTAATAACCAATGAGTATTCTATGAAAAATTCTACTCTCTTTTCAGGACTTTCTGAAACGATATTAAAAAAACGAAAAAAATTAGCACAACCTCACTTTATTAAGCCAATGCTTGCAGTACTTACTCATGATTATTTTTCAAGCGATGAATGGTTTTATGAGCATAAATTTGATGGTGAGCGGTGTCTAGCATTTAAAAAAAATGGTAAAGTTCGTCTCATGTCTCGCAATGATAAATTGATAAATGATGAATATCCTGAGTTAGTAGTAGCGCTTGAAAAATTAAAAGCCGATAATTTTATTATTGATGGCGAAATTGTAGCGCTCAATAAAAAAGGAATTTCAGATTTCGAACTGTTGCAGGGAAGAATTAATTTACAAAGCCTTTCAGATATAAGTTCAATGAAAAAACAGGTTCCAATCTATTATCGTATTTTTGATCTTTTGTATGCTGATGGATATTTACTTACTCAATTGCCTCTTTATGCCCGTAAAGATGTTTTAAAAAAGCTAGTAAGGTTCACAAAGATGCTTACCTTTAGTGAGCATACTATTGGAAATGGGGTTTTGCTCTTTAAAAAAGCCTGCAAGCTTGGTTGGGAAGGGGTCATGGCAAAACGAGCTGATAGCCCCTATGAAAGCAAAAGGTCTAGAAATTGGTTAAAATTCAAATGCAGTATGGGGCAAGAGTTGGTTATTGGTGGTTATACAGAACCTCAGGGATCACGATCTTACTTTGGTGCTTTACTTGTGGGTTATTATGATAAAAAAGGAGTTTTCCATTATGCAGGAAAGGTTGGCACCGGGTATACACAAGAAACGCTTGCGCTTTTGGGTAAAAAGTTACAGCGATTGGAAATAAAAAAGTGTCCGTTTAGTGATTATGACGGCCATTTAGTGAGGGTTCATTGGGTGAAGCCTACGCTTGTTGCGGAATTTCAATTTGCCCAGTGGACTAATGCCGGAAAGCTTCGCGTCGGTCGTTACAAAGGTTTGCGCAATGATAAAGCTGCAAAGGATGTTGTAAAGGAATCATAATTAAGTGAAAAAGGAATGAAATGAGAGGCTCTTATTATTGGTACTTTTTCATTTATTTTTTTTATACAACTTCACTTTTGGCGATGGAAGAAAAATCACGAGAGCATGCATTAGAACTACTTTTAAAAAAACTCGATATTGAATTTTTATATCTAAATCCTCATGGTGTGACTGAAGAAGACTTGTACCAGTGGGTCAATGATGCTTTAATAAATGCTGAATTAGATCAAGAAATGGTTCATGCAACATTAGAGTCTACAAATTATGTAGAAGTAAGAGGGTCTCTTTTTAAAGGAGTTAGAAAAGAGTATCGTCTTCAAGAAATCCTAGATTGCCAAGAGCGCCTTAAAGAAGAATCACTCGCGTGCGTATGGAACTGTGCTAATGATCTTTCAAAAAACAAACTAGAGAAAGCCAAGAAACTATGTGCAAGCTGTTATAAAATTCATGCAATGCCAAAAAATGCTGATGAATATAAGCTCATGGTAAAAAAACTCATAGTAACTTTAAAAACTGACACTCAATTGCAAGAATCAATAACAAGCTTTAAGCTTCAGCCTCTTATAGATTTTTCATGGCCTTTAGAAGAGATAAAAAAGCTTCTTGAGGCTAAAAGCGTTGATGGAGGCGCCATGGCTCTTATGGTGATTTATATAGCAAATGGCAAAGAGCATGCCCAATATGCTTTAAATACCCTTTATGGCCTTTATAAGGATATGGAAGGCCTAGGAATAATACCCCGTTACAGCAAAAAGATAACTGATACCCTTTCATATACCCAAGGCAATGGCGATGAAAAAAGCCTATTCCCGCACTGTTTTGACCTCAGCAAGGTTTTTTATGCTGAGGCCTTTCTGGAATCAAAGGATTCCTTTACTCTCATTAATCCAGTCGAGACCATGAATTAATTGATTTGATCGATTAATTGACTATAAATCAATCGAAATATGCGATCCTTACGTATATTTGTTGCTTTTTTCTCTGAAATTGACTAAAAAATAAATTATTTTTATAAAAAGCTAATATTTTTATTGACAAATAGAATATATAAGGTAAACTTAGAGTATGTAATTGGTTAGTTTTATTAAAAAATGGAGATTAAATATGGTTACAATATTAAAAAGATTAATGATTTTATGTTCGCTTATTTTGACAGTTGGTTCTGCATTAACTATGAATCCGCAACAAGGGCAACAACAACAAAGCCAAGTACCTAAAGGGGTTAATTATTCAGGAAATCTGCATAATATGACATCAAAACAATTAGCACAATTGGCTCAGCAAATGGAGCAAAGAGAAAAAGCAGAAGCTTTGAAAAAAGCTGAACAAGATGAAGAAGAAGAAACTGGTGTGAGCGGTTTGAGGTTAGGTTTTACCGTTGCAAGAGCTGTTACGGTAGCATTAACATCAGCATGGAGAATCCAGCATTATATGACTCAGATTTGCAAAGTAACAGGAAACAATGAATTGCTCGAAAATGGTTTAAAATTTAATGGATACTGTTTGGCTGCAGCGGGTGCAATAGCTCTTTTAGATTATTGTATGCCAAATAAAATGGGATACTTTTTAGGTGGTATTGCGTGTATGGATGGGTTGACTTCATGGCTCGGATCTCAAAATATTGCTCAAGTCGTTCAAAAAGCAGCTAAAGCGACAGTTAAACCAGCAGTTGAAACGGCAGCAGGAGCAGTTAAGCCAGCTCTTGAAAAACTTGCAACAGTCGCTACAAAAGCAAGCTAATTAACGAGTAGTTATTAAAATATTCAAAAAAAAGGCCTTGGGAAACTGAGGCCTTTTTTGATTATCTAATTTTTAAGGTCATAAGCGCAATCAGGCATAGTATCAATGAAATAATAGCAAATCGCACCGTAATCTTTGATTCCTGCCATCCCAAAAGTTCAAAATGATGATGAATCGGGGCCATTCTAAAGATGCGTTTACCAATAAGCTTAAAAGAAATTACTTGGGCAATAACAGAAACGGCTTCAACCACAAAAAGGCCACCCGAAATAGGCAACAAAAGCTCTTGTTTTGACATGATTGCCATAAGAGCCAATCCACTTCCAAGAGCCAATGATCCAACGTCTCCCATAAAAATTTGTGCTGGGTAGGCGTTATACCATAAAAAGCCTAATGAGGCACCCAGAAGGGTTGAACCAATAATGGTAATTTCTGATGAATGGGCATAAGGAATATGAAGATAATGAGCTAAAGAAAAATGGCCTGCAAGATAGCAAATAAGAGAAAATAACCCAAAATTTGGAATTAAAGACCCTATAGCAAGGCCATCAAGACCATCAGTCAAATTTACCGCATTGCTAGTTCCTACTAAAATAAAGAGCACCCATATAATAAAAAAGTAACCTAGGTCAAGACTGATATTTTTGAAAAAAGGTAGAGCGATTTGGGTATTTTCAGGACTGTAACTATAGATACTGAGTGCAACCAAGCTTGCAACGGCAAGCTGCATGCCAAACTTAAGCCGAGCGCTTATTCCTTTTTTTACTCTGATTTTATACCAATCATCTAAAAAGCCTATAATGCCAAAACCGGCTAAACAGCTTAAGAAAATATATACTTCCGGTTGATATAAATTGCACCATAAAAGTGATGAAACAAATACGGTTGTTAAAATAAAGAGTCCGCCCATTGTGGGCATATTGTCTTTCGCTCTATGGTTTTCAGGGGTCAATTCGCGCGCTTTAGAGCGAAAAAACTGTCTTGATTGAGCAATAAACCAGTTGCCAAACATAAATGAAAATAGAAGCGACGTAAGTAGTGCTGCCATTGCCCGAAAGCTTACATAATGAAAGACATTGAAAAATGAGACGGAGTTTTTTAGGTATAATGCTATATGATATATCATTGTTTTACTATTTTCGTATGAAATTAAGTGAATTCTAGCCTATTTTTTTGTACGTTTTAGAATAACGCATTGCCAAGTATATCACCATATTTATAGAAATCATAAAAATGGAAGAATCCAATTACTCTTCAATATAAAATATCTATTTGAAATTTAAAAAAATAGCGCAAAAACAGCAAAACAGATTATTTAAAAAATTATTAGAAGTTTTAAATGCCCATTGAGTCAAATGATTGAAGATCATAATTAGTTAAATGATAGCATTAAAAATGATCTTCAGTTGGCTTGTTTTTGCAAGGCCGATTGAGTGGTTTTTATTGGTAAAACGGCCACCTTTTGACAAGATTAATCAGCTCTTTAAACTGGTGGTATAGTGAGTTTAATCTGTAGCTTATAGTAAGCGGAGGAAATAACTGTGAATTTAATCGATTTAAAAAAAATTGGTATGTGTGGAATGTTAGCATTTGTATTATCTTCGGGGTTAACAAGTTTTACGATGCAAGCAAAAGAAGACACAGCCGGAAAAGTTGTTATTGAACTTTTGCGTACATTTGAAGCCGAAAATGATGATCCAAGAACCTTAAGTGAGTTTTTTGCTGCAATTATTGCAATCTTAGAAGATCCTGTCAAAGCAGCAGAATTTAAAAAAGAGTATCCCAGTATTAATATCCAAGCGCTTATTGCGGCATTGAAAAAAGTGCAACACAAAACAAGTGCACCCTTGATTGGTTTGGCCCTTAGGCCATTTTTCAAATATTTGCCGGAAGATTTACAAGACGTCTCAAAATTATGGCGTGCTATAAATAGGCGTACTGCAAAGAAAAAATAGTCTTCATGAAGTGATACGTGCACAAGTTAGGGGGAATGGAGGTTCTTCTTTGTGCTTATAATTGCTATCTAATCAAAGATGCGTTAAAATTATCTCTAGCAGAAATTTCGTGCAAATAATGTTAGGTATATATACGCAATGTCAAAAATAAATAGTTATGATTTTGATGTGATTGTTGTTGGCGGTGGTCATGCCGGTATCGAAGCAGCCTACGCATCAGCTCGTTTGGGTTCAAGAACATTACTTATTACTTTAAATTTAGATCGAATTGGTTACATGCCATGCAATCCTGCAATCGGAGGTGTTGGCAAAGGTCACATTGTGTTTGAAATAAGTGCACTAGGCGGTTTAATGCCTAAATTGTGCACTAAAACCTATCTACAAGCTCGCATGCTCAATACAAAAAAAGGTCCGGCAGTTCAAGGATTGCGATTACAAATTGATAAGCATGCGTATAACAAATTAGCAAAAGAGACATTAGAAACGACTGAAAACCTGAGCATTCTTTCAGGCATGGTTGAAAGATTAATAACCAATGCTGAAGGGGATGTTTGTGGAGTAGTAACACGCGAAGGCATGGAATATAGTTCTTCTGCTGTCATTTTGACCACAGGAACATTTTTAAATGGCCTTATTCATATTGGTAAACAAAACTATTCTGCAGGTCGCCAAGGCGATGAAGCGGTGCCACATCTTTCTTCTTTTCTTAATGATTTAGGATTAAAAATTGGACGACTAAAAACCGGTACACCGCCCCGGTTATTACGTTCGAGCATTGATTTCACCAAACTTGAGGTACAAGCGCCGGACAATCTTGATCATCTTTTTGAATTCTCTTCTCATAGAGTGACAAATAGTCGCGACTGTTATATTGCCTACACTAACACAAAAACACATGAAATAATTCGAAAGAATTTGCATCTTTCTGCTATGTATAGTGGAAATATTAAAGGCGTTGGCCCTCGTTATTGCCCATCAGTTGAAGATAAGATTGCGCGATTTCCTGAAAAAACATCACACCATATTTTTGTTGAACCTGAAAGTGCATCAAGCGAAGAGATTTACCCTAATGGAATCTCCACATCTTTGCCGTTACAGGTGCAGATGGAGATGGTTCGTTCAATTGTTGGTTTTGAAGATGCTGTTATTGTTCGACCTGGTTATGCCGTTGAATATGATTTTGTTTTACCTGACCAACTTAAACATACGCTTGAAGTTAAGCAAAAGCCCGGGCTCTTTTTAGCAGGTCAAATCAATGGAACCACCGGCTATGAAGAAGCAGCCGGCCAAGGTATTATTGCCGGAATTAATGCGCATCGTAAAGCATGTGGGCTTTCGCCCTTTATTTTGGATAGAACACAAGGGTATATTGGCGTGATGATTGATGATTTGGTGACTCTTGGTGTCGATGAACCATATAGAATGTTTACCTCTCGTGCTGAACGTCGATTAATATTGCGTCAAGATAATGTCTTTTTACGATTGGCCGATATGAGCTATGATCTAGGGTTAATCGATCAAGAATTATATACAGCAATCAAAAATGAAAAAGAGCTTGTCCATGAAACTATAGACCAATTAAGAACAGGAACTAATAGTTGTGAGCTTCTTAAGCTTTTGGGAAATCAAGAAGAGAATAAAAATAAACTTATTGAGTTGACCGGAGGTAAATTGCCCGAACGTATCCTGCAAACTATATGGGCCGATATTCGTTATGAACCATATTTAAAGCGCGAAGAAAAAGAGATTGAAAAATCTAAAACATATCAAGCGCTTATTATTCCCGCTCATGTAGATTATAGCTCTATGCCCGGATTATCTACCGAATTAAAACAAAAATTATTAAAACATAAACCGCAAACTATTGCACAAGCGATGCTCATCCCTGGGATGACGCCTGCTGCAATATCATTACTTATTTTCAAGATCCGTGAAATGGGCAGATAGTTTTTTTACTATAGCTCTGCGCTGAGATTTTGCATTGCCTTATCAATATATCCTCGTAAAAGTTCAGGCGTCCCATAGGTTTCTATTAGATTGCTTTTTCTTAGCTTACGTAAGGTATCAGTATCATGTTCTTCGATAGCTTTTCTTATTGCCATATGCAAATACAATTTTTTAAAACTAAGCATTTCAGGTACATAGATTGTTGTTATCCTAAAAGGTTTCCTTTGGTCGATCAAAGAGGCTGAAAGCAAGCTTTGCGGCATGGTTTGAGGATTTGTAAAATAGTATAGACTTGTCCAATCCGGTAACAAAAATTTGTTTGGTTCATCAGTATCAAGACGATAAAATTTTGGATGGGTGCCTTTCTTTATGAGGATTAAATTACCTGATGAATCAAAACCTGTACTAACATTTTCTTTTGCAAAAAGAGCAGATTCATAGACAATTTTATGAATAGTATCTTCTGTAATTCGTTTAGTTCCTTTAGTTTCTATAATTTGAATTGAACTATTTTTATTTTTTGCATCTAAATATTTAGCGCATATTCGTAGTTTATCAGGAAAGGTAGCGATCATTTCAAGAGACTCATCAAGATTTACTGTCTGGTTAATTTTCCATGTCGTTGTCTTCCAAAAAGTTATTGTGCGTGCATTTGATATAATCATTCTATTGCCAGATATAAAACTAATCTTTGTAAAAGGATTATTAGTGCTCTTAATAAATTTTTTAAAGGAAAGTAGTTTTATTTCATAGTTGCTTTCTTTGCTCACTTTTATTACACAAACTCTTCCGCTTGAGTCAGCACAAACAATATGGTCTTCATTCGGAGAAAATTGAACGCAGGAAAGAGAATCCGTTGACTCCATGCTCGGTATTTTTTTTTGAGCGTATTTAAAATAGTTACAGGTAACAAGAGATTTAATTTGTGGTTCAAGTTGCCAAATTTTTAAGGAATCTTCTCCCTTTGAGCCGGTTATAAGACATTTTTGGTCGGGAGATATGGACAGGCAAGAAATAGCATGTTTATGGCCGTTCATGCGTACTGTTTCTTGAGGCTTTGTTGTTACATTAACATTAAAGGCAGTATCTAGAGTATCGACCCAGGCTACTATTGATTTTTGTGCAGAAGCAACACAATCAAGATTTTTAATATCAGAAAGAGTTTTAATGGTATAAAAAGTAGATTGTGCAAATGAAGCTAACTTGCTTTTTAGCTCTTTTTTTTGTTCTTTTGTTGCGTTCTGGTTTCTGAGAAATTGTTTAACTTTTTTGCTGAAATCATGGGGGTTTCTTTGTGGAATAATGGTGTCAATGAAGCAAACTGCTTTATCAAAAAGAGTTTCTGGTTCTTTTTCTTCCATACTCATTAATGATGAATATGCAATTGTTGCTAATAATAGGCTTTTGTACACCATTATAAATGCTCCTTTGTTTAGTAAATTGTACGATTTTCACTTTTTTTTGTATAGTGAAAAACATGAATTTAAAATAAAGGATTATTGCTATGAATACAATGAAAAAAATATTTTTGCTTTTCTGTAGTGCAATTATTATTACCACGCCGATGAATTTTATTTCTGTGACTGAAAATGGTCAACGCGTCTTAGATTCTAAAAAAATAGTTGCTGAATCTAAGGATACAGATGCAGTTGCGCAAAGTATGAAGCAAGAGATTCAACCTGTACCCATTCAAGCAAATGAAGTAAACAGCATAACTTCTCAAAAAAATACGACGGTTGAAAAATCAACAATTTCTTTACCAAATAAAGTTCCATCAAAGCCTGTTGAAAGAACCGTTCTACTGTCAAATGAGATAACAAAAGATATGATTACCTATAAAAAGCATTGGACTGGCAATTATACGCCATCAAAATTTATTCTTATGGCCAATGGCCAAGAAGTAAAGCAGGATACGGCCACACCCATTAAAGTGACTGACGATAAACTTTGCGTTAGTTTTGATTATGAATTTAAAGTATTTGGTAAAGTTCAACGAGCCGGTGGAAGAAAATTGGAATATACCGTACCACCTGAAATAGAAAAAATTTGTTCTACCTTTTCATGGGATGACCCGACAAATCTAGTTCTGAACAAAGGACTTTTGGTTGCAAGCAAAGATAATAGCTATTAAAGAGGGTTATATTCTTTTTTTTAAGAGTGCGGTATACTTATTTTGTTGATTTTCTCTCTAAGCAGATATGTGAGTTATGTATCCAAAGCTGTTACACATTTATGGGCCATTTTTTATCCAAAGTTATGGTTTTTGTATAGCTTTGGGGCTTCTTGTTTTTGGAGGGTTACTTTCAAACGACAAAAAACGATCTTTGCTCATTGATGATGATCGATTTCAAAAACTTCTTATTATCGGCATTATATGTGGAGTTTTGGGAGGAAGGCTGCTATTTTTTGCAACTAATCACTCAGAATCCTTTTTTGATTTTTTTGAATTTTGGTATGGTGGATTTGCTGTTTTAGGCTCAATACTGGCTGTTTTATTTGTTATGCCCCTGCTTTTAAAATTGTACAAGGTGCCAATTTTGCCTTTGCTTGACCGAGTAGCCTTATATACGCCACTATTGCAAGCAATCTCGCGCCTAGGATGTTTTTTGTCCGGATGCTGTTACGGTAAGGAATCATTGTTGCCATGGGCTGTCACGTATACCAATCATGGCTGTATGGCCCCTTTAGGTGTCTCTCTTCATCCTACCCAGCTTTATAGCGCTTTCATTTTAGCGCTAATCTTCTGTTTTTTAATGTGGTTTCAGCGCTTTTTAAAAAATAAGGGACAACTTCTTGCCTCTTATCTATTTTTTGCAGGGTCTGAGCGATTTATTATTGATTTTTTTAGAGACGATCAAACCTATTCTTTGACGCGCATTGCTTTTTACTCAGACCACCAACTTATTGCATTGGGCATAATTCTTTTTGCCTGTGCTTTATTTTTCTTTTGCTCTTTATCAAAAAGTACCGCCACTCGGGTAGTATAATCATGAATCTTTTTACCTATGTAAAAAACCATTTACCCATCCTTGATGTTGTTAACCATTACACAACTGTGCGAAAGACGGGCAATTATTGGAAAGGATGTTGTCCTTTTCATTCTGAAAAAACAGCATCGTTTACCGTAAGTCCCGATAAAAATATATTTTACTGTTTTGGGTGTCATGTTGGTGGAGATGTTATAGCCTTTGTAGCCAAAGCGGAAAATATCTCTCCTATTCAGGCAGTGTATCATTTAGCTGAGCAATATTCTTTAACGTTGCCGGAACAGAATGAAGCAAGCTTTAAAAATAATGATCAGCATTTGAACGAAAAGAAACAGTATTGGGATTTATGCGGGCTGGTTGCGCAATGGTGTCACGGTAATCTTTTAAAATCATCTCAAGCGATGAGCTATTTTGAACAACGGGGGATAGATAAGAATACAATCAGCCTTTTTTCATTGGGATATTTTCCAAGCGGTAGTAGGGCAATAAAATCACTATTAGATTTTGTTAAATCACATAATTATATGGCTCATGATCTTTTGCAAGTTCATATAATAACCGAGAGCAAAGGCCATCTTTATTCTCCTTTTGAAGAGCGATTACTTTTTCCTATCAAGGATCATCTGGGTAGGTTTTGTGGATTTGGAGGGAGAATATTTTTACCCAATGATGAACGCTCTAAATATTATAATTCAAAAGAGAATCCCAATTTTTTTAAAGGTTCTTTAATGTTTGGATTTGATTTGGCCAAAACAGCCATTCAAAAAAAAGAAGCGGCTTTTCTGGTGGAGGGGTATACTGATTGTATTGCAATGGTTCAGCATGGTTTTATCAACACTGTCGCAACCTTGGGCACTGCATGCACTCTTGAACATCTAAAAACGATTGGCCGGTACGCCTATACGTTATTTGTAGTGTATGATGGTGATGAGGCTGGACAAAAGGCCATTTTGCGCCTAACAGAGCTGTGTTGGCAGGTCAATGTAGAGCTTAGGGTTGTGCAATTGCCTAAAAATGAAGATCCGGCCTCTTTTCTTTCTGCTGGTGGCAATTTAAATCTTCTTGTTGATCAGGCTCAGGATATTTTTAATTTTTTTATTTGTATGCTTGGCGTTGATTTTTCTCATAAAAATCTGCATGAAAAAGTTCGTTCAACCCAACAGTTGTTAAAAATTATTATGGCGATTGAAGAGCCATTAAAAAGGGATTTTCTATTACAAACTGCAGCTAAAAAATGCGATATACCCCTTGATTCATTAAAAAAAGAGTTGACCAGGTTATTTGAGGTTAGTCAGGTGCCTAGACGAGAGCCGCCGTCCAACCTGGAGCATAGTGAACCCGCTTCTGTTTCGTTGAAAACTATATCAGAGTTGGAAAAGAAATTATTTTCTGTTATAATAAATAATATCGGGATACTACAAGAGGAAGATTGGCACTTTATTGATTTTTTTAGTAATCCATTGCAGGAAATTTTAAAAAAAATTGAACATATAGAAAAAAGTAGTTCTCCTCGGGATTTTATTAATTTCTTTGATTTGCTTGAACCTTGGCAAAAGGATTTGGTCAGTAAGCTCTTGTTAGAATTTCAAGAGTATATTCCTAAAGAAAATTTTAATCATCTTTTTGCTCAGTTTCAAAAACAACATTGGAAAACGTTAGTTGCGGTTTTTAAACTAAAATTGGCCAAAGCGGAACAAGAAGGTAATAAAAATTTAGTGCAAAAATTATTACATGATTTTCAAAAATTTAAAAATAAATTAGTAATAAACAAAGGGGCATAATGGTAAAAAAAACAAAAAAGTCTACCGACGTGAGCCAAAAAAAAGAAACAAAAGTTAATGGAAAAGAGATAACACAAAAAACTGTTTCTGCAAAAAAAAATCAGAAAGCAGTTGTAAAAGATGTGTATCAAGACGAGGAAAATCTTGACCCCAATGCACGTATTGAAGTTAAAAAAGCTCTTGTTGAGCCTTTGATTGCTAAAGGCAAAAAATTAGGCTATTTGACGTATGAAGAAATAATGGAGTTTAGCCATAAGCACCAATTATCTGATCAAGATACCAATAATTTAATGCGTATTTTTGATAAAGAAAATATTGAACTTTTAATGCAAGAAGAGTTGGATGCTAATGCAGCTGATCTTCATGATTTTGAAAAAGAAGACGAACCGCTTAAAAGTAAAAACCTTAAAGAAAAAATTGAAAATTCTCTTGATCTTGATGTGGATGAAGATGTTATCGATGAAGAAGATGATGTTGATGTTGAAGATGAAGAACGCGTAATAAAAGAAGCCGTTTCTTCAGCTCAAATAGCTGATGGGGTAAAATGCTATTTGAGGGACATTGGTAAAATACCTTTGCTTAATAAAAAAACTGAATCAATTATTGCTGAGCAAATTGCCAGTGGCAAGAGCGGATCAATTGAATCGATCTCCAAATTTCCTTTTGTGCATAAGGAGTTTGTTTCGATTGGTGATCGACTTCAAAAAGGATCAGTTCCTTTAAAGGATGTTATTCAATTTTCCGAATTTGATCAGGAGAATTTGCCTAAGGTTCAAGAAGAAAAAGATGCTTTATTGGCAACAATAAAAGTAATTGCTGATTTGATTGATAATGAAGAAAAGATCTATAGAAGTTATCGCGGCAAACTTGATACTGAAGCTAAAAAGAAAGAGATGCTTGACCGGGTAAAGCAGAACAAGGAAAAGATTGCTGAAACCATTCAGTCTATTAAGATTTCAAATAAGCTTATTAGAAAAATGGCTAACCGTATTGAAAAAACGGTTAATAAAATTAATGAAAAACTTCAGGATATTGAGCGCTATAAAAAGACAATAGAACTATTTCAAAAAAAAACAACAGACCCCGGAGATTCTTGCCGATATTGAGGAAAATGATCGTTTAATTAGATCAGCTCAAAAAGCTATAAAAAAGCTTGAAGGAGAAATGGGGCTCTTGTATGATCTGATTGTTAAATATTATACGCAGCTTAAGGTAAGTCAGTCTAAAGATAAAATTGCAAAAGATGACCTTGCAAAGGCAAATTTACGTCTTGTGGTAAATATTGCAAAAAAATATATTAATCGTGGCCTGCACTTTCTTGATCTAATTCAAGAAGGTAACATCGGCCTCATGAAAGCAGTTGAAAAGTTTGAATTTGAGCGTGGTTATAAATTTTCAACCTACGCAACATGGTGGATTCGACAAGCGATCACTCGTGCTATAGCCGATCAATCAAGTACCATTCGTGTTCCGGTACATATGGTTGAAACATTGAATAAAATCAACAAAATTAAACGTACGTTTTTACAAGAGCATGGCCGTGAACCTACTCATGCTGAACTTGGCAAAAGAACTTAACATTGATGAGAAGAAAATCAAAAATATCATCAAAATCTCTAAAGAGCCTATTTCTTTAGAAACACCTGTTGGTGATAGTGAAGATGCTTTTATTAAAGACTTTATTGAAAATGAAAATGAATTTTCTCCGGCAGATACCGTAGCAAGTAATGACCTTAAAGAACGAGTGCGTGAAGTGCTTAAAGACATTAACACCGCGAGAAGAAAAAGTGCTCAAAATGCGTTTTGGTATTGATGTGGCTTCAGAGCATACCTTAGAAGAAGTCGGCAAAGATTTTTCTGTTACTCGTGAACGTATTCGTCAGATTGAAGTTAAAGCATTACGTAAATTACGCCATCCTTCACGCAGTAAAAAATTAGAATCGTTTTTTGATAAAGAATTTGATACTATTTCAAATGATTCTTTGGAGTAATATATACTATATGGAAAAAGGATAAAAAGAGCAGATGGAACCAGATAATTTTTCGAGTTTGTTGTATAGTGAAATAGCAGGATTTGTTGTATCATTATTAGGATGTGCACTTTTCTCATTTCTTGAAACAACGGTAACCGCTCTTCGTTTGTTTAAGCTCAAAGAGCTTGCAACGTCAACGACGCGTTATAAAAAACTATTTGAAACATTGGAAGAAAACCCCCATCAAGTTCTTATTACCATTTTGATTGCCAGTTGTTTGGCCAATGTAACAACATCGGCGCTCATTACAACTATCATGGAACAAGTTTTTGCCCGGTTGAATTTATCATCCGGGCTTGGTTTTTCAGTTGGTATTGGCTTTGGTACCTTTGCTATTCTTTTGTTTGGGGAAGTTATCCCAAAAAATATTGCTAAAATTCATGGAGAAAAGCTGTTTAAATCTTCACTTTGGATAACGAATCTTACGTTTTATATTTTATATCCCTTTGTGCAGCTCTTAATTATGGTATCAGATCTTTTTGTTTCTTGGGTAGGCGGCTCAACTGAGTCAACTGAACTTGTTACTTCAGAACGAGAAATTCGGTTTTTAATTGATTATATCAATAAAAAAGGTTTGATCGAAACCGAAAAAACAGAAATGTTGCAGAGCATTTTTAATTTTGGAAGTAAGCCGGTAAAAGAAATAATGGTGCCCATGATTGATATCATCATGATTGGTACAACAGAAACCTTACGAGATGCCCTTAATAAATTTTCTACGTACCAATTTTCGCGTCTTCCTGTGTATGAAAATAATCCTGATAATGTAATTGGCATGATTTATCAAAAAGATATTTTTGCACTTCTTTCAAAAGGTGAAGATAAATCACTCATAGAGTTGGTACGTCCAATACTATTTGTACCTGAAGCGATGAAGATTAATCAGTTATTGCGTCAATTTAGAGTTGAACGAATGCATATGGCAATGGTAATAAATGAATATGGAAATGTTACCGGGTTAGTTACCCTTGAAGATGTACTTGAAGAAATTGTTGGTGAAATTAGCGATGAATATGAAGAGATAACTGAAAAAATAGTTCCTTTTCAAGAAGGTAGCTGGTTGGTTGACGCATCGGTTGACCTTGATGAGCTATCTCCTTTGCTTGGTATTACCTTTGAAGTAGAAGATGCTTTCACGTTAGGTGGATTTCTAATGGAACAGTTGCAAAGATTACCAAAAAAAGATGAACGAATTTTATATAAGCACTATTATTTCCAGGTTCAAAAGGCAAGTCACAAGAGAGTAATCCAAGTCCTTATTTATCAGGAACATGTTGAAACGCCGGTGGTTTTATCATAATTTTTTGCATGAAGGATTATTCTATGCACGATCAGAATACTACTATTACCAATCTCAAGAAATTTATTAATGACTTTATGCAAGAGCGTGAGTGGGTTCAATTCCATTCGCCCAAAAATGTAAGCATGGCACTTTCATGTGAAGCTGCTGAATTGATGGAACATTTTCTTTGGGTTGAATCATCCGAATCGCACAAAGTTTTTGAAACTAAGCGCAAAGAAATAGAGCAAGAGGTTGCAGATGTTGCAATTCTACTTCTAGAATTTTGCGTTACCAACAACATTGATTTATCACAAGCTGTCCATGAAAAAATGGCATTGAATGGCAAAAAATATCCGGTTGAAAAATCAAAAGGCAAAACACTTAAATATACAGAATTGTAAATTACACTATGCCTTATTTTGGTTTTGCATCAATAGTCCATAATAAGTTTTTTGGATTATTTGGGTCAGGCTTTGAAATTACATCAATAGTGTAATCTTTATGGTCTTTGTCTAGTGATTGGGCAAGCTTACCAAATTTATCTCCAGAGTTTTTCATGCCATTTGTTACTGGCAAAAGTGGCAACTTTCCAGAACCTGCCGGAAGAAGATATACGACGTTAACATATTTACCGCCACCGGCATCTCTTTCTACCGTTTGGCCATGTCTTAAATTATCTGCTGTTAAGGTAAAATAATATACTTCGAAATCTTCATCTCTTTCAACAACGTCAAGCTTTACCGTTACTGTTTGAGCTCCTTTATTGGTAATATAGTAGCGGGCTCCATATGCATTTGTAAAAGAAGCAATGAGTATAATGATTACAATGAGTTTTATTGAAGTTTTCATAACATATTCCCTTTTTTTTAAAATAGTTTTTAAGGCATACAATTAAATAAATTCATTTATTGGGTATTATTTGGTAGTAATAGACCATTGTAAATTCTTACTGTTTTTTGGATCTGGTTGCGAATTAAACTCAATAATGTCAGTGCGCGGTGGAAGAATGAACTTACCGTAATTCTCTCCTGTGGTTATTCCATTAGTTATTGGAATAAGAGAAGCCTTTCCTAATCCTTGAAGAATATAAATATACTTTCCTCTTATTTCTCTTTCGACTGTTTGGCCAGGTTTTAGATTAGCTACTGTTTGAGTAGAAATGTATATGTCTGATAAATCTACATATGCATCAATTTTTACTGTTATTGTTTGAGTGCCTTTATTGGTAATGCGCACTCCGTATGCATTAATGAAAGATGCAAGTAGTATAATGCTTACAATGAGTTTTTTTGAGATTTCCATAATCTATTCCTTTTTTTAAAGAGTAATTACTTATTTTAGTTCACTTTCTTTTTCAAACGGGAAAAAGGTCGTTTTGGTTTCAAGTAATTGTTCAATTCTTTTAAGTTTTGTGATTCTCTTTTGTAGTAATTTCTTATAATTAATGCCCTGAGCCATATCGAGTTCTTTCTCTTGAGCTTCGATTGATTTTCTTACTCTTGAATAAAAATCAGAAAGAGCACTTTCAGAGTAATAAGGAAGTAATGCTTGAATTGCACCTAAATTATAATGTTTAAATGCTAAGTCAAGTTCTTTGGTGCCATGAAGTTGAGCACCATTTTCAACAAGTGCGTCGATTAGGTTTTTTTGGTAGTCAGTATCACTATTGCTACTGAATTCGATTGCAAATGCTAAAGGTGTTAAATCTAAAGGGGTTAAAGCATGACCTTCTGTTTGTGGTTCATTAAGCAAATCTTCCGATTTAAAAAGATTTATAATTGATGTAAGAGAATTATCAGCATTTCTATGTAGTATATTAGATGCCAAAGCAGTAAATAGTTCAGTCTTTTTATCTTCACGTGATGTGAAACCCCATCGTGCTTTTTTCCAAAGACCTGTTCCAATTTGGCCAATTGAAAGTTCTCGTTTAGGAGTGAGCGATTTTGCAGATGAAGGCGTTGTTGTTTTTGTTCCGGTTATACATCTTCTTTCAGGACTGGTTGCAAAATAGCGTAATGATGATTTTGAATTAGGACGAACATACTTTCCTACATATGCTCTTCCCGCTGAACGTACTCTTTGTTGCGCATACGCTTGAAAGCTTACGAACATAACAATTAATATACTTATTTTTTTTATTGAATAATGGTTTTTCATACAAATCTCCATGAAATTAATCTTTTTAAGGGCATAAAACACCCAATTCTATACTAAGCATACCAAAAATAGTTTCAATTTGTAAATATTTAAAAAAATTAATAAAATAGCAAATCTGTGACATTTTTTTCGATTTGTACATTGTTGAGAGCTACAGGGGAGCGTATATACTTTATGAGAGCTCTTGTTATATACTGTAATCAAACCTTTATGTAATAAAGACATTTTTAAAGAGTAAAGAATGAAAAATAAATATTTGCCGCTCGATGTAAGTACCTTTGAAACGATGATTTCAGGTAACTATCTTTATGTGGATAAGACGGAATATATATACAACCTCTTTGCGCGAGGTGGAAGGTACTTTTTCTTATCACGACCGCGACGATTTGGAAAATCATTGCTCATCTCAACCCTAAAAGAACTCTTTTTAGGAAACAAAAAATTATTCGAAGGGTTATGGATTTATAAATCTGATTTTGAGTGGCAGGAACATCCGGTAATACATCTTGATTTTTCGATTATTGATCATGAAACCGTCCAAGAGTTAAAAATAAGCCTTGCGTGGAAGTTAAAAACAATTGCGCAAAAATATGGCATAAACATTGATTGGCCTCCTACGCTGGGTTCGATGTTAGAACAATTAGTTGTTGAGCTATCAAAAAAAAATAAAGTGGTGATTCTCATTGATGAATATGATAAGCCCATTCTTGATCATCTTCATTCTATAGAAAGAGCAAAGAAGCAACGTGCTGTTCTAAAAAGTTTTTATGATGCTATAAAAGGACTTGATCCTTATCTTAAAGTTGTATTTTTAACCGGAGTCAGTAGATTTTCAAAAACATCTCTTTTTTCAGGTATAAATAACTTAAATGATCTTACGTTAAAACCTGAAGCAGCTGCTGTTTTAGGCTATACACAAGAAGAAATTCAGGAGAATTTTAAACCATATCTTGAAGCTCTTGCGCAAAAAAATAATGTTTCTACACAGGTTATATTGCAGGAACTACAGCGATGGTATAATGGCTATAGATTTTCCAAAATACCCCAAATGGTCTATAATCCATTCTCTGTGCTTTATTGTTTGCATGATAAGGAGTTTTATAATTACTGGTTTGAATCAGGGACGCCTTCTTTTCTTATACACTTATTAAGGCAACATTACACATATCTTGAAAAGATTAACCAGACTGAAATCGATCAAGACAGTTTAGGCAATTTTGATTTAGAAAATATCCCTTTGGTTCCTTTATTATTTCAAACTGGGTATCTAACAATCAAAGATTATGATGAAAAAACAGGTAAATTAAAGATTAATTTTCCCGATCGTGAAGTCGAACTATCTTTTACACGATTTTTGGTAACATCTCTTGCTCATACTTCTAGGATTGTTCTGGATACATTAGGTTTACAACTTGTAGATGCATTAAGAAATAATGATATTACACAATTTTGTGCAGTACTACAAACACTTTTTGCGCATGTTCCCTATACGATTGATAAAGAGGATTATTATCATGCTTTGTTTCAATTTTTATTAAGTCTCTTATCACTTGAAGCTCAATCAGAATTTTTAACAAATAAAGGACGTATAGATATGGTAGTAAGTACAAAGACGCATGATTATTTATTTGAGTTAAAAATAAATAGTTCTCCTGAGATTGCTCTTAAGCAAATTAAAGATCGCGGTTACTATGAACGTTTTTTGCATAAGGAAAGAGCTGTTGTTCTGGTTGGATTAGCATTTAATCAGGTCAAAAAAAAGATGCATATAGATTTTGTTCAGGAGGCTCTTTAGGAAGCTTAAGATTTATTATTTTGTTACAAATTGTAAACAATATTATGATTAATGCTCTGGGCTGACAATCTTTAGATTGCCCAGTTTTTGCCTATATTCTATTTTCAATGTTTCAAAAAGAAATAACTTTTTTTTTAATAAAAACATGCTATCATTAAACTTATCATGATAAGAACAAACACAATTTTACTATTATTTACTCTATCTTTGATGCTTGGAGCCTTTTATTTTAAGAGCTACCTTGCACAATATGTCTATGATTATGCGATAAAGCAGGCTCAGCAAAGATTTGGTACACAGGCATTGAGTGCTGAAAGAGAAGAAAAAATTAGGCTCATAGCGCAAGAAATGAAAATAGACCAAGAGTTTATCATACGCAAAATGAACCGTACTGCTTTGCTACAGTTTGGCTACTGTAATGCCTTTGTCTATTTTTATAATTTTCTTAACTTCTTGCCTCTTTGCAGCACGCCATTTTTATTTGTCAGCGAAGGGTTTTTTGAAGATCTATCAGAAGGAGAACAGCGCTTTTTAATAGGTCATGAGCTTGTACATATTCAAGAGCATCATACGCAGTATTTGAATTTGATAGTATATAGTTTTTGGTTGTTTTTGATTCTGTTTTATTGGTTTACAAAAAAACCCTTTATTTCTTTTATTCAAAGTCTTATTACTTTTAGGAACAGTCGTCAATTTGCACTGCTGACTTTCTGTTGTTTAGTTTATGTAGGTTGTTTATTTCCAGTCCTTGGTAGTTTTGCTTATAAACGGTATATTGAATGGGTTGCTGATTCTAGAGCTCTTGCTACTCTGAAAGTCTATGATGGAGCACTCAAGATTATTGATCGCTGGCAAAAAGAGTTTAATATGCCCTTGCATAATGCTTATTATGGATTGTTTTCTGATCATCCCTCATGTCATGAACGAAGAACATATTGTTTGCATCTTAAAAATAATGAAAGGAATTTATGATTACTATAAAAAAGAATATTCTAGGGAGCATTCTTGTCGGAATGATGGTTATAACAACTGCTCAAGCAAAGAATATACCTTTTCAAGAAGATGCTTATTCTATGCAAGCACCGGAAAATGTGGTTTCTCTGGTAGAAAAAGCTGCCAAAGACGTTGATTTTACTTCTGATTATGAGGTTGTGGTGCCCAAAAAAGCCGGAATTGAGATTAATCCTTGGAATAAATTTGCTGGTTACACAATGAATCCATTCACAAAAAATCCTTTACTTATCATAAACCCTGAATGGTTTTTTCAACTGCCTGAAGACCAACAGCTTTTTTTGATTGGACGTAATTTGTTGCTTTTAAAACATGGAGTTACTCCAACTAGTTTTACCATTATTAACTATGCGTTTATTGTCATTTCATTGCTTTTACTGCTCCTTATATATTGGATTCTTGGTAAGACTGCTTTAAAAAAGCAAAGCATCTGGATTCGAATTCTCATGGTATGTGTTATTGTTGGGATATCCGAATTTATACTGCTTGATCCATTACAAATAAAAGTAAAACAGTATTTTGGTAAACTTCATGATAAAAAGATACATGACTTGGTTTTGCAAAAATTGAATAACAAAGATGCTGCAATTAAAGCATTAGAATATTATGATAGCTCAATAAAAAATGAGATAAAAAGTGGTGACACTTTTTTTATTCCTTATGAACATTTATTTGAAACGTATATTCAAGATTTAAAAAGCAGCAGATAATATCTTAGGTATTTTTCTGCTATAAAATCCCTATAACCCTAATTCCTTTTAATTAAGATTTTTTTTATAAAGATGTTGGGCATGCAATACCTTTATTAAAAATATTCCATTTCTATTCAATGTTTCATAAGAGACAAAAACCTATTTTTTTAAAAAAAGACCTACTATTTTTTTTCGTCTTTTTTTGCTTTTATTTTTCGTACTATAATAAAAATACCTAAAAGTAATAGAGCAATAAATGTAAGAAGCACGAGGATTTTTACTATATAGGTTGGGTAGGTTTCAATCATTGCAAGTTGATGACCAATGGTTGTGTACAGAAGTGTAATGGGTGCTATTCCCAGAGCTGTTGTAATAATAAACGTTAGTACCGATATTTTAGTTAGTGCACTGAGAATATTGATGACAAAAAAAGGTATGAACGGAAAAAAGTGCACTAAAATTAAATAAAATATTCCATAATGTGCAATTTCACGATTAAAGGTAATCAGTTCTTTTTTGTAGCGATTCTGAAAATAGTTTCCTGCCACATAGCGTACAATAAGAAATGCGACTGTTGCACCAAGTGTAGCACTGAGAGTAACTAAAAATGCTCCAAAAAAGCTACCAAATAAAAATCCGCCTATAAGAGACATTAATAATGCTACAGGCAATGAGAGCGCAACTACAATGATGTAGGTAGAGCAGTAAATAAGTAGCGCACTATAATAATGTAGCGCAACAAATTTCTCAATGATCTCTATGTTTTTTTTGAAGTTTTCAAACGAAGCATAGGGATGAATATAACAAAAATAAAGACCAATAAGGGCAATTATAATGAGCAATAAAGTTAGTTTCTTTGTAGTAATTAAGGGAAAAAGCTTTTTGATTTTTTGCATTGCTTTGCTATTTCATTCTACAGTATTTTATGGTTATTAGTTGAACTATACCATATTTTAGTATGAACATTATAGGATATATATAAAGCTCATGATGTATGTATAGATTTTAATGAAAGTAGCATGGTTAAATCAAAGAAAAAGCTGTGGGTAAAAAAGGTACAAGAAACTTCATTTGCCATGGATATTCCCGAAGGTCTTTTTACCCGTTCTTCAAAAACTATCGCACAAGGTTTAAAAAAGGCTGTCTTAGAAAGCAATAGAACCAAAGGTACAAAATTTCAATCTGCGATGTCCATGCTTAATTTTTATATTAATCGCGCTGGAAAAAAGCTTGCTGATACTGATAGACAAAGGTTAGAGCAAGCAAAAGTTGAATTGCGAAAGATTTTTCATAAAGAATAAGCATTCTTGACTTTTAAATCATCTACTTTTTAAAGTAAATAAAAAAATCCATGTAAAAAGGGGTATTTATGAAAAAAGTAATGATCCATTTTGTTTTTCTCTTTTTCTTTCCAGCTCTTATTGTTGCTGCACCTCGATCAAGAACCAGTGCTCCTAAAAATTTGGTATTGTCAAAAAATAGCAGTATGAGTGCAGAAATACAAAAGCCTCTTTCGGAAAAAGATAGAGATTATCTCATGTTTACCAACTTTGTTGGTATTGTCGTTAATTTTGTAAAACTTTTTATGGATCCTCATAATATTCCGGAAGCTAAACAAAATGCATATAATATTTTAAATGGGATTAATAATCTTGCTCATGTAATAACTCGTTCTGGATTATCTAAAGCGCGTCAAGAAGAGCTTATAATAAAAATTATTGAGCTTTGCAGAAGTTGTGAAGTCTAATAGATTGTTGTTATTTGCGACCCGTTTCTAAGGAATATTTTGAACATAAAAATACGACTACTGTATGTATTTATAAGTATGGCTCATGGTACACACCTATTTGGTGCATATGATCGAATGCTTATTATTGATACTGGTTTTAATGATCCATATATATATAAAAATTTTCTTGAGCTTGTCAAATCTGTTGGATTTAAAGCTGAAGTAAAAAGCTTTTACAATATTTGTCCAAATGCAATTGATTCATATGGTTGTGTTTTTGTGAATCTCGATAGCCACTTTGTTGGAGACTATAATAAAAACAAAGAAACAATTGAAAAAGCAAGTCTAATTACACAAAAAATTGTTTCTTTGTTGTCGATGTTGAGCAAAAAAAAGAATAGGCTTTTAGGATTTATGTTGCCATCAAGGATGGGAGATACTATAAAAAGTTCATGTAAGAATGCGTTAGAATTGACATTGCCTATTTTTGAAACTGATAAAGCAATAAAAAAATCATTATGTAGTTTTTTGCAAGAGCTTATGCAATCTGATAGCAAGCGAAGTATTCACTACCACACAACATTGCTTACAAAGCATGAAAAGAATGAAAATTATGTTGAGTGTAAAACAAAATTAAAAATACCAAATTGTGTTGATGAAACAACAGATACGATTATAGCTGGCCATTTGCCATTTCATAGATACCATTCTTTGCCTCCTTTGGCATGGTATTGTGCTGAACAAAAAACTGGTAAACATTATTTGATTACTAAAGAAAGTTTGATGTTGTTTTCTGATATTGGTGAAAATTTTATATATAATCCTCTTGAGTTTAATCTGCGATTTGATCGATTAAAAGAGTTACAGCAGCTTTTATATGAGTTGTATAGAGTTTGTGTCGTTGGAAAATTGTCAAGAACATCTTCTGCACCTCCATTAAATCTACCACGTACCTTTTCAAAAGAGTATTTGCTTAATGCAAAAAAAAGATTACGAGCTCAGCGTTCTTCACATATTGAGCAACCATTATATGACTGGGTAGAACGAGATTTACTCTGGTGTGGTTGGGGTGTGTTAGATGTATACACTAAAGATCTGGCAGTAAAATCAGTTGTTGACTCTAAATTGAATCTTATTTGGTTTCAAATGAATCCTGAATGCTATTTGGCTCAATCAGGGTTGAAAAAAAAAGAAAAAAATGATTTCTTGCAACGTATTAGCTTGGTAACAGAAAAGTTGCAAAAACTTTCAGAAACGCAACAAATTCCTAAATTTTTCGTGGGGACTGAAGTAACATGCAATTATTTAAACACCAGCGTAAAAAATCCTGCTGTGGATTGTTATGCACAGGTATATACAAAAATTCCCTCTCCGCTTGATTTTGAAAATTTTTGGAAAAAGGAGTTGTTAGATGTTTTTGATAAACTCATTGCGCAATGGCCATCCATTTCTCATGGCATTCCTTTAGCGGGAATTTTCATTGACTTAGAAATGTATCATGCTCAAGATCAGGCGGGCCATTATCTTACGTGTATGGATTTTTCAGACTTAGCGTGGCACGTATTTTGTGATGTATATCGAAATAAAGCATGCCATAAAATCAATGATATACCTGCTCGAATTGCCTATTTGCTGAAAAATAATTTATTTGACTATTATTTTACCGTCTTGCAAAAAAAGGCCTATGAAATCGGACTTATTATTAAAAATCATATTATTAAAAAGTTACCGAATCTACTTATTGGTGTTTATGATATTCATTTACCTCATACCTGGTTTTACAAAGGGTTTCTTGCAGGTTTAAGTTCTTGTAAAAGGCCAATAATCCTTGCGACATTTAATAATGATTTTTATTGCCATTATTCATGGCTTATAAAAAATGGGATTTACGCCTATCATCTTCCTGCATTATTACTTTCAAAATTTAAAACTATAGAAGATTTTAATCTTATAGGCGAGGTTGCACAATTTCATGATGGTGCATGGTTTAATCGTATATCTCGTCTTGAAGAATCTCGTAACCCAGCAGATTGGCCATGGGACTATGGAGTTGAAGTTACGCCACTTTCTACTGATCTATTTGTGCTTGAACTACAACATAAGATTAGTGAGATACAAGCGAGCGTACGCAACGACCAGTAATTTCTAATAAAATATACACAATAACAATAGTCTTTATTTTTGTATCGTTTTTATTGCATACTGTACATTGAAAATATATATAAATATTAAAAATGTTTTACTAAAAATATTTTATTGGGGTTAATGCAAAATTCAAAAAAGGGATGAATATGAAAAAAAATTTACTCTTACTTTTTATGGTGACAATGATTTCTTCTTTATGTGCAATGCACTCTTCGATGGAATCGGGAGAATTAACGGATTCATCGAGTTCTTTGCGTACAGAGACTCCTCGTCACCCAGAATGGATGGAAGAAGCTCAAAAGCTTGCCAATGAATTACAACTATTTTTAGCAGAATCAAAGAACATGCCAGGCTATGAGAAAGAAATAGATGAGGTTGACGAAACAAGAACCATCTATAGAGATATTTTATGTAATGCATGGAATATTTATCAAAAGGCAATTCCATGCTCTGGAGAAAAAAAACTTAATGGCCCCTGCTTGCAGGGAGTAAGTAATAATCTTGATTCTGAAGCATTAACAGCAAATAAAATTATAGCAGCATCGTGGTTGCTTCTCATTGATTCGGAACATAAAGATTTTTTCAAAAAGAAAATGCTAGAATGGGCAATATGTGCAAAACATAAACAAGCTGTAAAATATTTGGTAAAAAAAGAAAAAATAGATGTAACAATACCTAATTTGGTTGGGTCGGTTCCTTTAGTTTTAGCGTGCGAAGTTGGTGAAATGTCTATAGTAACAATTCTTCTAAAAAATGGTGCACTCGAAGGAGAAAATAAAAAAGAAACCCTTTCGAAAGCAATTGAGGTTGCTGCCCGTTATAATCGTTCTACAATTGTTGAGACTTTAAAACAACAAAGAGTCTCCAAAAATACGGTTAGATGTCTACTATCATAGTCAGTTTTATAACAGGTTGTTAGGCAACTGGATTATCGATGCAACCTGTTATATACTATTACTATTATGATATACATTAATGATTTAACGCTCTCTTTTGGTGATCAAAAGATTTATGATCATATTTCTTGTTCTATTGGCGCCCATGACAGAATAGGGTTGGTTGGGCGTAATGGTACAGGGAAATCAACCTTGCTTTCCTTAATAGCCCAATCGTTATATGAAAATAATCCATCAATCTCTCTTGAGAAAAATAAAACTATTGCCTATTTCCCGCAAGAAGTGGTGTTGCTTTCAGAAAAATCAATCTTCGATGAAACCTTTTCAGCATGTGGAGATATCGTTGCTTTATTGCAGGAATCACAACGTCTTGAAGCTCTTATTGAGAAAGAAAAAGATATAGATTGCATAGAGCGATATGCGCTTTTACAAGCTAAGCTTGCTGAACAGAGTCCCAATAAAGTCAAAGCTGAAGTTCATGAGCTTTTGATCGGGTTGGGTTTCTTGCCAACACAATTGGATCAACCTGTTGCACAATTAAGCGTTGGATGGAAAATGCGCATAGTTTTAGCAAAACTATTATTACAAAAAGCTGACTTTTACCTTTTTGATGAGCCAACTAACCATCTTGATATTGTAGCAAAAGAATGGTTTATGCAATTTTTGAAAAATGCATCATTCGGCTTTATTATTGTATGCCATGAACGTTATTTTTTAAATTCGTTATGTACAAAGATTTTAGAGCTAGAATCTGGTAAGGCAAAGATGTATACGGGTAATTATACTCGTTATGAACAACAAAAAGAGCATGATCTTTTATTGCTTGAAGCAGCATATTTGCAGCAACAAAAAGAAATCCAAGCCAAACAAAAAACTATTGATCGGTTTCGTGCTTCTGCTTCAAAAGCTAAAATGGCACAAAGTATGATTAAAGCGCTTGAAAAAGTTGAACGTATTGTGCTTCCGCCAACAACGAAAAATGTTGTAATTAACTTTCCGCCTATTCAGCCTTCAGGAAAAGTTGTTTTAAAAGTTGCACATGTTGCTTACGCATTTGCTGATAAACAACTTTTTAAAAATGTCACCTTCGAGCTTGAGCGGGGGGATAAAGTTGCCCTTATTGCTCCCAATGGTGCAGGTAAAACAACTCTTTTTAATCTTATTGCCGGTATTTATCCTAAGCAACAAGGATCAATTGATTTTGGCCATAATGTTTCTAAAGCAGTGTTTGATCAAGATCAGACGGCAGCGTTACCTTTAGAAAAAACTATTATTGATGCGCTTGAGGATTTTTGCCCTAAAATACCTCAGGGGCAATTGCGATCAATTTTGGGCGCTTTTCTTTTTTCTAATGATGATGTCTATAAAAAAATTAAAGTTTTAAGTGGTGGCGAAAAAAATAGAGTTGGTATGATAAAAGTTCTTTTGCAGGATGCCAATTTTCTTTTACTTGATGAACCAACAAACCATTTAGATATGCAATCAAAAGAGGTTTTATTGCGTGCTTTAAAACAGTATAAAGGCACGATCCTTTTTGTTTCGCATGATCAAGATTTTATCAATCAGTTGGCAACTAAAATTATTGAGCTGACACCTCAAGGAAGTCGTTTATATCATGGCGATTATGATTTGTATCTGTATCAAAAAAATGGTTCAAAGCCTGCAGCTCAAGAGAAACAAAAGAATGTACAAGAAGTAGATAGTAAAAAAAGTATAACAGTTGACGCTCAAAAAAAATTAAGTAGTGTTGAGAATCAGATTCGGCATCTTGAGCAATCAATTAAAAAGCTTGAGGAGCGTTTTACGCAATTGCAGTATGGAACCTTAGAATTTAATCAAGCACAAGCTAAATTAAAAAAATATACGCTTGAATATGAAGATCTCATGCAGCAATGGGAAGAGCTGCAAGGTTGATAGTGGAAGCTACTATTATAGATTAATAATGCCTTCATAAAGATCAACCGTCCAGAGCACCTCTTTTGGATTTTTTGGATCAGGTTCAGATTTGAGATCAACGGTCACATCTTTCCAGTCTTGTGATGTAGTATATCCATTTATAATAGTACCATCCCATCGTTTTATATTTTGTCGTGGAAGGTTTGGACCCTTTTGATTACCCGGAAGAAGATACAATTCACCAAATTTGAAACCACCGCCTTCATCTTTATGTCCCATGCTATTTGGCTGAAGATTTTCATAGGTTATCGTTCTACCCCCGCCCCATCCTGCAAGGTTACTGCTTTCAAGGTCAATTTTTATCGTCACCGGTCGAGATCCATGGTTATAAACTCTAAATTGTGCTGTGTGTATTTGCGCGAATGTTGCTAACATTATTATGCTGAGAGCAAATATTTTTATGGTTTTCATGGCGGTTTCCTTTTTAATTTCAAAAAGATTTTTTACTTTTTAACAGCTCTTATGCTCCACTTCTTTTTGTCATCTTGGGTAAGATAAATAGTGTTAGCATCCTTTGGTATATCTTTTTCTGTTAAAGTTCCTAGTCTTTGAAGACGACTTTCCTGGCGAGCTGGGAGAAGGTATATTTCTTTAGTTCCAAATGAATATAGTTGCGTAGATTTGCCTGGTTGAAGTGCTTCTACCGTTTCGGTTTTAGCTCCTGTATCGTTTTTTACTGTTATCGCTTCTTTGCCATTATTTATAACAGTGTAGCTTAATAAGTTTGTGCTTGTTAAAAGTATCGCAGTGAATAAAAGTGTTTTTATGGTTTTCACGGTGATTTCCTTTATTTTTTAATTCTTACTGGGCGTAATAGTCCATAATAAAGCCTTTGGATTGTTGGGGCTGGGGTTAGGTTTGGAAGTAAGTTTAATTGTGTAATCAGAGCCTTCATCAAATTTTACCCATAATGCGTCACGTTCTTTACTATTGCCATTAGTTAAAGGTAAGGGTTTGAGTTTTAGATTTTTTCCTGGTACTGATGGAAGGAGATAAATACGATAAGCATTGTGTCCTCCTTTTGCATCTAATTGAGTAGATTCTCTAGGGTTAAGTCCTTGAGCTGTTAAGGTTACCGATATCTGAGTATCGCCGAAAATATCCTTAGTTTCAGTATCAATCTTTACCGTCACAGGTGCTGCCCCATTATTTATAACCGTATATAATGCACAATGAGTGTTAGTGAAAGTTGCCAATATCATAATGGTGATAGTGATTATTTTTAATGTATGCATTTTTTCCCTTTATTTTTTAATATTTATGTCGAGCAAATTTAATTTCCCAACGATTATCTTTAAACATTATTTTCGGTTGATTGAAGGTAATATCATAATCAGCGGAAGTATATTCTGGAAAGTAATGCCAACCCTTTTCTGGTCCGCTTTTTTCAGTGGAATTAGCGAGGTCTATGCCAAGGAGGCCAACCGATCGAGCTTCCCAGCCGCCACCTGCATTAAGTTGAGTCTGCGCATTAGGCTGAAGGTCTTTAGCATATAAAATGCGTTTATTGCCAGGATTAAATAGTTTATCACCAAGTTCATTTGATGTTACTCTGATGTTTACTGTTATAGGAGTTGTGCCCTCATTTTTGATATAATATAATGCACAATACATATTAGTGAAAGTTGCTAAGGACATGATACTCAAAGCGACTGTTTTTAGGCTATTCATAGTTTTTTCCTTTTCTATTGAAAATAGTTATTTTTAAAGAAGAGGCATGCTGTTTAATCTTTATAGTAACAAATTTAAAATAGTAAAAGCAATGATTTTAAAGGTATTTTGGCTTAAATTAGGGCTTTCCTGTTTGATTTTTCAACATATTTACTCTAAAACATGTTTGATTTTTCGGCATAGAATTGGTAAAGTATGTTTGATTTTCCGACATGAACTCCTTAATTCATGTTTGATTTTTCAACATCATTAAACGAAAGAGCCCTATGAAACGTCTTATTGATAAGCATCTTGTTGAATGGAAAAAAAATGAGAACAGGAAGCCTCTGCTTTTGAGGGGGGCACGTCAAATTGGAAAGACTTTTGCCGTTCGTAACCTAGGTTCTGTGAACCAAATTTTACCTAAGCCAAATTAAGGTCCCTACAAAATATAAAAAAGATAAATAAGATTGAGAAGATTTATCGAATCGCGAAAAAATCCTACGAAAATGTTTAATTTTTCCGAAAAAACATTCGATGGAATGTCGCTCTTTGTAAAGATGAACATCATAGTCACGAGGCTGCTTACGATTTCTACGAGGAGGAATTTCTGGCTTACATCGTTGATCTTTTATGCTTTCAATGAAATGATCAGCATCATAAGCAGTATCTCCAATGATAGAAGCATCTACAATACCAGTGCTCAGATTTTTTGCTTGAGTAATATCATGTCGTTGACCGGGTGTTAAAACAAATTTTAGTGGATTTCCCAATGCATCAACCAAAGCGTGTATTTTTGTTGAGAAGCCGCCCTTGCTACGTCCTAACGCCTCTTGTTCTTGAGTATCTTTACCATATCCAGCTGCACATGCATGTGCTCTAATAACTGTAGAGTCTATCATTGCCCATTCCATATCAGGATCTTCTTGAAAACTTTCAAATAGTTTTTTCCAAATATTACGTTTATTCCACTGCTTAAATCGCTTGTGAACAGCTCGCCAACTACCATAATAAATTGGCAATAATCTCCATTGGCAACCGCTTCTGCATATGTAATATATTGCCTCTATAAATTTACGTAATTTTTCAATAGACTTCTTGTGAATCCCTTTGATGCTCATTAAAACATTCAATATTTTTTCAAAATCTGTATCATTAATTAGGTAATGCATTACAAGCTTCCTTTTGTTTTTTTAGTTGATTAACAAAGGAAGCTTATCTTTTTTTAAGCATTTTTTAAATTTGGTTCACAGAACCTAGGTAAATCTTTTGAGAATTTTGTAGAAATTAATTTTGAATATACTCCGTCAGCGGCATTATTTTTTGAAAGAGATCTAGATCCTGAGAGAATTATACGCGAGCTTTCATTATTTGTTGGCCAACAAATAGTTCCTGGGATCACGTTATTATTTTTTGATGAAATTCAATCAGCGCCTCGGGTTTTTCTTGCATTGCGTTATTTTTATGAACGATTACCAGTGCTTCATGTGATTGCTGCCGGTTCTTTATTGGATTTTACTGCTGAAGAACATGGTATTCCCGTTGGCAGAGTAATGTCCTTATATATGTATCCGGTATCATTTATTGAATTTTTAGGTGCTTTAAAGCAAGATCTCTTAGTCGAAGAAATTTTAGCCCATACACCGGAAAATCCTTTAAGTGAACCAATTCATCAAAAGCTTTTATCCTTTCTAGGAGAATATTTGGCTATTGGAGGTATGCCTGAAATAGTTGATTCTTGGCAAAAAAATAAAGATACCTTTGAATGTTTTAGCTTGCAGCAAACACTTGTAGATACATATCGACAAGATTTTAATAAGTATGCAAAAAAGTTCCAAATTAAATATTTAAATTTACTTTATGAGCATATTCCTTTACGCCTGGGTAAAAAATTTAAATATAGTGAAGTTAGCAGTGATTACCAAAAAAGAGAATTGGCACCTTGCCTTGATTTGCTTACCACGGCAGGGGTCGTTAATAAAGTTTTATTTAGTTCGGGTAATGGAATTCCCTTGGGTGCGCAAGCGGATCTGCAAGATTTTAAAGTAATTTTTTTGGATGTTGCATTGAGTCAGGTTTTGCTTGGTATCGGTATGAGTAGTTGGATTGTTAATCCTTTGCAGCAATTTATTAATAAAGGTGAACTTGTAGAAGCTTTTGTTGGTCAAGAGATTTTGGCCTATTCAAATCCTTATAAAAAGGGTTCATTGTATTATTGGCATAGAACTGAGCGTAGTAGTCAAGCTGAAATCGATTATCTTATTCAGCATGATCAATATGTTTTACCAATTGAGGTTAAAAGCAGTGGTGGAACGACGCTTAAAAGTATGCAACTTTTCTTAGAAGGCCACTCAAATTCTCCTTATGGTATTAGATTCTCCACTCTTAATTATTCTGTATTTCAAAAGATACATTCATATCCTTTGTATGCGATTGCTAAAGTTTTGTTGAAGTGATGAAAAAAGATTAGTATTTTTTCATAGGACTTTTTATGACTCACAATTACCCATAACAACCATCGTACCGTGTAGATTGCCAAACTCATATGCTTTATTAAACATTGCATATTGATTTGGATTATATGTTTCAAAGCTTTTTAAGATTTGCCTGATAGGATATGAATATTCATGGCTTTTCATAGAGGTGAAGAGTGATAATTTATCTTGACATGAATATTCGTCATGAGTAAGCGCTGAGGTAAATTGTTTAAATAGTGTCTCGGGTTCCTTTGTGCCTTTAGCTGTTGCGACTATCAATTTTTCAAGATGAGTTAGATCTTTTCCTGCAAAGGTGCTTGAAATTGAAAAGAGAACGAGAGCATAAAAAAAGGTATACATTTTCATAAAATAAATCCTTTATAATCTGTATCGATATTGTTTTTCTCTGAATAAATATATCGTTTGGCTTTTACGTATGCTGAA
This sequence comes from Candidatus Babeliales bacterium, assembly GCA_963722255.1. GTDB lineage: Bacteria > Babelota > Babeliae > Babelales > JANWKD01 > CAVRJM01. The sequence goes on along the minus strand of CAVRJO010000002.1, from coordinate 670,080 downwards.
TTTATTTTGTTTCTTTCTGCTCTAATTGTTGTAACCTATGATTAATATAATGCTTTACGACATTACCACAATGTTTTTTTTTAAATAATTGAAAGATAGGTAAACCACTAGTTTGACTAGTGAGACTTTCAAGGCTAGGCCTTTAGATTCAAGTGTAAAAAAAATGTTTCCAATGATATATTTTTTTAGGGCGTGACGGCTCGAAAAAAAATATATATGGAAACATCATTTAAAAGTTTAAGCCATTCTAAATTTAACTGCAAATACCATATTGTATTTGTTCCAAAATATAGAAAAAAGAAACTTTATGGAGAAATTCGTAAATTCTTAGGACCAGTATTTCATGAATTGGCAGGACAAAGGGAAAGTAAGATTTTGGAAGGCCACATGGTACAAGATCATGTGCATATGCTGATAAGTATTCCGCCGAAATATTCAATAGCAGAGATAGTTGGATATATAAAAGGTAAAAGTGCGATTGCAGTTGCGCGACAATTTGGCGGTCGGCAAAAAAATTTTAATGGCGAGAAGTTTTGGGCAAGGGGATATGCGGTTTCAACAGTAGGTCATGAATTGGAGAATGTTAAAGCCTACGTGAAAAATCAAGAACAGCTGGATAGCCAAGGTTTTGATGAAGAAGGTCAATTTTAAAATATAGTCAAAGTTAAATCTGGCAGTCCTTGGGACTGCTAACAGCCGTCAAGCCCCCCGGTCTACGGGGGCGTTATAACTTTAAAATAGGTCGTTTTTCTTGAGAGCCTTTTTTTGTTTGTTGTAATTTTTTTAATGCTTGAAGCTCTTCATATGATGCTTCATCTAGTGCAATAAGATATATAAGTTCTTTAAGATTAACATTTTTTTGTACCAGCAAATGGGCAGGTTCATCGTCTTTTTGTCTTATTACTGCCGATTTTGGACTTCCTGTTCTATTATTTTGGTATACTACTGAACATACACAGTCTTTTGGTAAAAGATACGTTGAATTTGAATAGTCTCCGCTTTTAACCCAATTAGTGGGCATATCATAATCTAATTGACATGCTCGCCCACCATCATCATTTTCATCGCCATCTTTGTAAGTAAAATTCGCGCTAATGCATCTGTTGATATGGTCGATTGTAATAATGCGCTCAGGTAATTTCATAGAACGCTTATGAGTAAAATTATATACAAGTGATGAGGAGAATTTATAAAAATTAATAACTAAAAATGATGAATCTGGGGCAATAACAATATTTTTAATTGAACTACCCTCAATATGGCCTTTTAATTTTGGTATTTTTAGAGGAGTTATAATTTTATAATTGTCAGTTTTGTGACTTAAGGCTATAGTTTTGCCATCGGATATAAATAATGTTGAGCCGTCTGGACCAAATTTAACAATGCGAATTGGTTGAGAAAAATAGGAAATTTGATCTACTAACGTAAGTTTATTGGCTTTGTCTTTTTTTACACAACAGCATGAGCCATCATAAAGACCAAGAAATGCGATCCCATCAGATGAAAATGTGAAAGCAGTTATGAAGTTTGGGGCACTATAGACACTATGAGAGCCGGTTTGCGTGTCATATAAAAAAAGATTACACTTATTTGTTGTAGTAATATATCGTTCATTAGGAGTCAAGCCTATACATTGGCAAGCTTCGAATTCATCAGGAAGTTTATAAGAATGTGTTAATCTTGAATTTTTTATGTTTAGATAGGTAATAGAGCCATTATAGCCCCATGCAATAGTATTATTGCTAAATACCATTTGTTCTGATAAGGAACCCATATCTTCATCACCATCAGTTCCTAATTGCATAATGCTTCGCCAGATTGGTTGCGTATTCTCGTGAAGATAAGTTGAAAGTTTTTGCATGAGAGCATCGTTGTTAAGATTTTTTACAGCAATAATTTTTTGTTTAATTGCATCTGCATTTTTGAATGGTGTTTTGGGATCAATGCTTTGCTTGATTGCTCCTGAATAGGTTCTTAGGCAGATATCAACAAGGCTTTTGGGATTTTGTATTGGCATTGCAGGGTCTTTCTCAACCTTGCTTTTTTTGGGATGATCTGATTGTTCCATTGCATATGTTGAAATGTTAAGCAAAACTGCAAGTAGAATTATTATTGTTTTTTTCATTGTTTTGATTTTAAAATTTTTAGATTAGTTGATAATACAAATATAAACATAGTATGATTTTTAAAAAAATCAAATTTGAGAGTCTAATAAAAAAACTTGAAGAGCGTTTTACGCAAGTGCAGTATGGAACGTCAGAATTTGATCAAGCGCAAACTAAGAGTTTATACGAAAACTCCAACAAGCCTAAAATGAATATTCTATTGCCTTTTTGAGGTAATACTATTTATGATTACTCTGAACCTTTTTGCTCAAATTGTTTCAATCGATGATTAATATATTGCTTTACGACATTATCACATTGAGGCTTTTTAAATAATTTTAAAAAAGGACTTTGGTTTGCTGTTTGCATTTCTTTTAGTGCTTGTAGTTCTTCTTTGGACGCTTTGTTAAGTGCAATAAGATATAAGAGTTTTTTAAGATTTACTCTTTTTTGTAAGAGAAGATAAGGTTCTGCATTACCTCTTTTTTGTATTACAATTGATAATGGATTTACTGTTGCACTCTTTTGATACGAAACTAAGCACATACTATCTTTTGGCAAAACATAAGATGAACTTAAATAACTTTTGTCAGAACAATTGGGTACAACATAATCTAAAAGGCATGATTGATACTTATCATCTTCGTCATCTTCGTTATCTCCTTGATAAATAGCAAATCGTGTGCATATGCATCTATTGGCATGATCAATTTTGATGACCGGTTGTGATAAAATTATTGAACTGTTATGAACGAAATCATAAATGAGCGATCTATTTGTTTGCTTAAGGTTAATGGCTAATAGGGAAGAATCTGGCGATAACTTAAGGCCCTTTATTGAGCAGCCTTGAGCTCCTTGCGTATATTCTAATAAGTGAGGAAATGTAAGAGTGTGTTTGACTGCATAACTGTCTTTTTGATAACAAATTGCTATGGATTTTCCATCTGATAGCACAAGAACAGAACCATCTGAACTGAGTTCTAGTGCACGAATTGGTTCTGAAAAAAAATGATTTAGATTTTCAATTACATACATGTCATTAGTATCTTTTTTTACAAAAGAGCATGATCCATCGCGAAGGCCAAGAAAACCGGTACCATCAGGCGAAAATGCCAATGATTCTATTGGTTTAGGTGCATAGTAAATAGTTTGATTTTCATTGATCATATCAAATAAAAAAAGTTCATTAAGGTGAGCAATCGCAGTATATCGTTGATCAGGAGTAATGATTAAGCCCCTGTTGTCATCGTAACCCTCAGGTAATTCATAAGAATGGGTTAATTTAGGTTTTGATATATTTGAATAATGAAAAAAATCATTTTGTTCGCATTCTAGCCAACTTACGGTAGTTTGTTCTAAAAATGGTAATGTTACAGGATCATCGGCGACGACAAATGATAGTATATTACTGTGTAATCTTATGTATTTTCTCCAAATGGGTTGAGTATTTTCATGAAGATGATTTAATAACTTCTCTGTGAGGCTATCATTATTAAGAATTTGAATTACTGCAATCGCTTGTTTAATCACCTCTATATTTTCAAAAGGTGCTTTGGGATCAATGCATTGTTTAATTGCATCAGAATAAGTTTTTAGGCAGGTATCAACAAGGCTTTTGGGGCTTAGATGCGCGAATGAAGGAGGTTTTGTTTCATCCTTGTTTCTTTTGGGAGGATTTGATTGTCTTTCCATTGCATATGTTGAAATGTTAAGTGAAACTGCAAGTAGGATTATTATTGTATTTTTCATTATTTTGATTTCAAAGTTATTAGTTTAGCCTATAATACAAATATAAACATAGTATGATTTTTAAAAAAATCAAATTAGATAAATTTCTTAAAAAACTCGAAGAGCTTTTTACACAATTGCATTATGGTACTTCAGAATTTGATCAAGCTCAGGTGAGGTTAAAAATAGGCTGATGCTGCAAAACCAAATAGAAAACTACTATGCTGTTCAGGTATTCTTGAAAAAATGGCTACAGTGCGCAAAAGGCCCGCACGCAAGGAATAATTCTTCTAATCTGCTTTTAATTCTTCATTTTTATGTTATGGTAAAAATGATTTTTAAAAATTCAAAAAAATCATATCCAAAGTAAAACAGATGAACAAAAATTTACATACCATTGTTAGATCTATTATTTTTCTTAGTTTCTTTATTCTCCAGAGTTTTATCCAATCCGGATGTGATCAACTTCCACCGGAAGGCATAAGCCCTTTTTTTAGCTTTGATTATTCGGTATTACCAAAAAAGGCTTTCGTTTTAGCTGAGGAAATACTTTTTATTAAACAAAAACCTCATTCTGCATTTATTGCATATACAGAAGCATATTATGGTTTAACAAATGAAATAACACTTTTGGCTATCTTACCAATTGTGAGCCAAAAACCAGAAGTGCCCGGGAAAAAAACAGGGTTAGGTGATCTTAATATACAAGCTAATTATAAATTTTATAAAAATGAAACCGATGACTATCGTTATAGAATTATTGGTAGCAGTGGAATCCAGTTTCCAACCACAACCGTAACTGAAAATATATTCTTCAATTTTCCCACTACAAGCTTTTTTTTAGGTATAACACAAGATGCAATGATACGAAGTTTGTATTGTTATTCTAATTTTGGAGCACTTATTAATCTCAAACACCATCAGATTCAATTTGGTACTATTTTATCTTTTGATATAGGAGGCGGTGCAATATTTTGCAAGGGCGACAATATTTTTACCATTTTAGTTGAATGCAGTGATTATTATTCTCGTCCAGATAAAATTAATGGTATCCCTGATTTAACCACAGGAGAAAATTTTCTTCTTGTTGGACCGAGCTTTAGATTTTTTCGCAAAAATTTTCTTATTCAAGGGGGTATTCAATATGTAGTATCACACCATGCAAGAGTTAATAAAGACAATATTAACTATATAGCAGGTATTTTTGGTGCATATAAATTTTGAGCTTCATATAATTGAAAAAAATCCAAGAGTTGCTATAACGAAGTTATGCTAAATAAATCAGCAAACTTCATGAGCTGTATATACTTTTTCTTCATCCAAGCGGGAAGCACTCGTTGTGCATATTCTATGAAGTTGTTCAATCCGATACCATATTGTTCTGTGCCCTCAAAATCAGGAATCCTTTCAGGAAATGCAATACCGATGCCAAAAAGTCGAGGAGCAATGATTCCCGATGATGAATCGTAATTGCTATATGGTTTTTCGACACCATTAATTGCAGGAAGATCATTGCGCTCATAGCCCACGGCATAAACTATCTTGTTACATATAGGAAGCCATGCATCTAATGCTTCTGGTTTATTATGAATGCGTATAAGATTAGCAGGAGGATTTTTCTCAAGTATTTCTAATGCCCATCGAGCAGCGACTCCTTTAAGTCCATTTTCTTCATTAATTAAACCGCTTGGATTTGGTACTGCATATTGCAATGGTCTGCTGTAAAAATTTATGATTCTTTTTATAGGTAATTCAGTCAAATATTTTAAAATTAAAATAGCTGAATGAGCGCTTCCTACAACGGCAACTGAATCATGTGCAGTTATGTTTTCTGCAAGCAATGTTTTATCAAGAGCCAGATCAAGAGGAATTTGTAGGGCATCTGTTGAATAGTTTAATGTTCGTGGATGCGATCCTGTTGCTAATACAACATTGTAGGTTGTGACTTCTTTTTGAGAAGTTCCTATGTGCCATAGATCATTATTAAAATCTAATGATTGTAAACTATCTTGGATTGTTACTACTCGTTTTTGTATATGGTGTGTAATATCGCGCAGTGGATCAACGATGATTTGTAAGGAATATTCAAGATCAGGATTGTAGGAATATAATTTTTCAATGTAGGGTGAATGAGATTCTTGGAAAGTTTTACATGAAGTAATAAATTCAATAAAGTATTTTGTTTGTGTATTGGCTGGCACATTACCATAAGATTCGCCCAATCTTCCTACATTAAATTTAGGATCGATCCAAGCAATATTCTCTCCAGAAACACCAAGTTCTAAAAGTAATGCAACAACACTTATGCCGGCAGGGCCAGCTCCAATAATCGCCCAATCAACATCTTGTGTTATACAGGTCGTTGCAGTTGATGTTATTAAGAGTATACAAAATTGTACCAAAGCCATTTTTGTTTTCATTGAGCTAATTCCTTTCTTTCATACTAAACTTTTTTTAATAGCATTAGTCTAAAAAAAGAATGGATGATTTTTCAATTAAAATCTTTTTTTGAAAGGCCTTAAAATTGATAATGAAATGCTCCGGCAACTGAAAGTCTATAGTTAGTTTTATTTGGATTAACAACTTTTACGTGGCGAATCCATGGGTATTGCATACCAAGTTGCCCAATGAAGTGTTCGGTTGATATACGTGCTGTGGGCCCAAAGAAAATCATATTACTACCCGTTGTGAAATCTGGTATTCCATTTATTTGGCGCGATTGTTGATATTCACCGCTCATTTCAAAATCAACGCCAAAAAATAAGGTGTCATTGTTTATGATTGCATGAGCAAAACCAAGTTCATAATATAATCTACAGCCATAATACATTTTATTTTTTGTGGTCGGAATAAAGATACCTATTCCACCATATTGAAAAATTCTTGGTGTTGTATTACTTTGAGTCACCCCTAGAAAATAACTATTTGAATGCAACGTTAGTTGTGTAACTGCTTTTGATGTAGTTGTAGGTGGAATGACTCCGGTAACCGTTGTGATTCTAAACCGGAATTCGTCATCAATTTGATATACATAGGGAATTGATTCGATCTCAAACCTTGAATCTCCTAAGCCTCGAGAATGCTTTCCGCTTGTTCTTCGTTTAAGTATTACAGGTTGCTTTATAATGAAAGTAAAATGATCAGAAAGGCCATAATAAAGATGGTTATGCATGATCAATCTTGACTCTAAATTTCTTTCATCGAGTGCATAGATTTGTCTATAAACAAAACTTTTTTTAGGTTGAATGTTCAGCCCAAAGCTAAAAAGAGGTCCAGGACCACTTGTATACGGCAACGCTGAACCACGCTGGGCTTTGATACTATTGAAGCAAAACAAAAGGATAAAGAAAATTATTTGTTTAGAATTCATTACTCATACATTTATTGGGATTGTTCTTTACTTATGTATGTTATTTTTTATAACACGTGATTTTAATTGAGTCTATTTTTCTTTACATTTGCGTACGTTTTTTGTCATAAAAGAAACGAAAAGCATCATTAAAAGTAGTAAGGAAAATAGCTATGTCTAAAAAAAAATTATCATTTTATTGGTCTGTTTATATAAGTATAATAAAATCGATGTTTCAACTAATGAAAGGGATTTGGAAAATTAATAATTTACCCGGTCCCGTTGTTTCTATATTTGGGGGTTCAAAATTAAAAATGACAAGCCATTATGCTGGCACTGCACATGATTTAGCTTCTTTGCTTATTGAGCATGATATTTCAGTAATTACCGGCGGTGGAGGCGGTGTAATGGAGGCTGCAAATTGCGGGGCAACGCATGCAGAAACTGAAAAAACTTCTGCACGGTCAATAGGAATTACCGTTAAAGATTTAGAAAAAGAACCATTTAATACATGTGCCCAAGAAAGAATAATTGTTGATTATTTTTTTGTTCGTAAGTGGTTAATGGTTGAATATGCCGTTGCATTCGCATTTTTTCCTGGTGGTTTTGGGACTCTTGATGAGTTTGGTGAAGTAGTGACCTTGATGCAGACAAAAAAACTTGCAGGTGTTCCAATTGTATTAATTGGAAAAAATTATTGGGCTCCTTATATGCAATGGCTTCGCGATTTTGCTCTTAAGCAAGGTTTAATTCTTCAAGCAGATTTGGATTTAATTCAAATTACCAACGATATTGATGAAGCATTGAAGTTGCTAAAGGAGCATTGCGAAGTTTGTGGCTAATGGTGAGCTTTTTTCAATCATATTCCAAAAGTAATATCTAGTTTTTGGATATCATCTACTAATTGATAGGTTGATTTATATATGAAAGCGGTAATGCCTAAAGCATGTGCCGCTTTTACATTTTTATTTTTATCATCAACAAAAATCATAGATTCAGGGTTAATATTAAATTTACGTAAAAATAATCTATAGGCATTCACCTGTGGTTTTGCAAGCCAATCGTTGGTTGATTCGACGTAATGTATACCATCAAACTGCTCAAAGAGATCATTATAGGAATCATTAAGTTTTTCAAATGTTTTTTTTCCAATATTTGAAAAAATATATACTTTGGATCCATTTTTCTTAAGCATTGTAACCAATTCAAACATATGAGGAATTGGTTTTATTGCATTAGTGATATCAATAATTGTTTCAACAAATGGATTAAACTTGGGATGTTTTTCAGCCAATTTTACAAGATAAGCTTCGCTTACGCGCGTTATAGAGAGTAATTTAAAAGCATCGTAGAGATACAATGGATTGCATAAAATCCGAAATAATTGAAATTTATTTTTAATGGCATAACAAAGTTTAAATGTATCCCAATAGCTTCTCTTAAAAAGAACATCATGCAGATCAAAAACAAAAATTTTTTTTTCGTCTTGTGTTCGTTCAGAATTTTTCACATTAGTATTCATGGTGATAATACCCCTCTACCTATAAAAATTGTCCCTTTGCTAGAATACAATGATATGAGATATAAATTAAAGATTTTACGCAGATATAGTAAAAATCTTGTATTTGGATGCATGAAGATGCATTCTAGAAGTTATGCATTCGTATAAAAAAAAGAGGAGTATATGATAATTTCTATATTTCTGATCGCACTTATTGGGTTTTCAATTGCTGCATATACCTATAGATTAGAACAAAAAATTAAAATAAACCCTTCTTATAAACCTGTGTGTGATCTTTCTGATATGGTTTCGTGTACGAAGCCCATGAAAAGTAAGTATGCTTCGCTTTTTTATTTTTCTAATGCAGCATTAGCGATGGGCTTTTATGCTTTAATTGCACTTGCTGCACTTCTTGATGCAAAATTAGTACTTATGCTTTTTTCTTGCGTTGGATTTATTGGCTCATGTATCTATGCTTATATTCTTTATTATAAACTTAGAACATTTTGTCTCTTGTGTACAACGATGTATCTACTCAATATACTTCTTTTGTATATAAGTTTTAAACTATAAAAAATAGTTCTATAAGAATAGTTTATAGTGGTTGTTACTAATGTTTTTTAGTAAGAATCTTTTCTAAATCCAATTCTTGATACGTGTCGATGATGTAATCTGATTCTTTTATGTAGTTGCGATTATTGCTTGAATTTATTCCAATGCAGAACATGCCAGCGCTCTTTGCTGCTCGTATACCATGTTCAGAATCTTCAATAGCGATACAATCTTCAGGATCAATACCTAATTGGCAAGCAGCATATAAATAAATAGCAGGATTAGGTTTACAAAGATTGTTAACTTTTGAGATACCATAAATATGTTGCCCAAATAATTTTTCCAAATTAAGGCTTTTATTTGTTATGGCAACCGTTGCATCATCGGCATTAGTAGCGATCCCATTTTTTAAATTCTTTTGAATAACTCGTTGATGAAAATCAAGAAATCCATCTATAAATTTTACGCTTTTCTGATAAAGACTTATTGCATTCTTTGATTTTTCTTGGACCAAGTCGGTCACAGAATCTTTAAACGCAAAAGTATCTTTTATGATTTGGCAACTTTCATATAATGCTAATCCTCGTAACTGTTTTGTTAAAGGGCATTGGTCACCGGATTTGTAATCAACTCCTCGTGATGTTATAAGGTCTTGTGTAGCCTGCAGCCAGATATGTTCAGTATCGATTATCGTTCCATCCATATCGAAAATTATTGCTTTGTAGTTCATTGTATTTTTCCTTTCTTTGCTAGTTGTTCAGGATGTTCATTGATGATATAGTATAAAGGTGCGGTGTAGTTTTTCATTTTTGTCATGGGGATATCTTTTATGGTTCATAATTATCTGTTACTGTTGATAAAAACTGTAGCTTCGTACGTGATTCTTGAGCTGTCTTCCTTTATTAAATTTAGCTTTATTGTAGGCTCAAAACGATTATTTTTCTCTGCGATAAATATTACAGGGCCGTTATTAGGTCATTATGGTGGTCTTAGTACATCTATTCTTATGATGCTCAAAAGGAGCTTTTCTAGTAAATCCAAGATCCTAACTTTAGCATATAGTTCTGGAAATGGCTTTTTCAATCCTTTAGTATATCACATACCCATTGTAATTGCATCTGGTTATTGGTTTAGTTCTAATAAGTTGATCAGGTTGTGCCTTCCATTGCTTTGTATGCTGCTTTTTATAGTACACCCGGTGGGCCGTGAGGCATTTTTCTATTCTTGGTATTGGTTGATTCCGGTGGTAATACACTTTTTACCTGTACAAATGGCATTTACTGAAGCTCTGGGCACTACTTTTCTGGCGCACGGTGTTGGGTCAGTAGTCATGCTTTATTATACCCCAATGCCTGCAGAGTATTGGTTAGGTCTTATGCCTATTGTGATTGTTGAGCGATTATTATTTGCCTCAGGAATGACGCTTATATTTTATGGTTCAAACTGGGTTATGCAGATGTGGCAAGCTCATAAAGAAACTTTAATGAGCGTCGTTGGCATTACAAAAAAAATATAACTTGATTAAGGATGGAGCGCGGTATGATTCAGCACATTGCTTTTATAATGGATGGGAATCGTCGTTGGGCAAAAAAACAAGGCTTGCAACTATTTCTTGGGCATAAAAAGGGAGCAGAGGCGCTTAAAAATGTGATAGATTTTTGTCTGAAAAGTAAGATACTCTATGTTTCATTATATACTTTTTCCCTTGAAAATTTTAATCGATCTACCGAAGAAGTGAACTATTTATTCAATCTTCTTCTTAATGAAGCTCAAAATAAGCTGGCTCTTTTTTTAGAGCATGGGGTTCGTGTTCGTTTTGTTGGTGATAGAGATCTTTTTCCTGCTTCAATTGTTTCAACGGTGAGTATGCTTGAGCAAGCAACCTCTTCTTGCGTTAATTTAAATCTTAATTTCCTTTTTTGTTATGGAGCTCGTCAAGAGATTATTGGCGGAATCAAAAAGCTTTATGAACAGATAAAAGTTGGTGCAGTTCTCCTTGAAGATCTTAATGATGAATTTTTTAAACAGTATTTGTGGACCGGTGATATTCCAGAACCTGAACTCATTATTCGCACAAGCGGTGTAAAGCGATTGAGTAATTTCCTCTTATATCAAGCAGCCTATAGTGAATTTTATTTTTTAGATTGTTTGTGGCCTGATATTACCCAAGAACATATGCATACTGCAGTGCAGAGTTATATTGCGACGCAAAGGAACTTTGGTCAATGAATATCACCGTTATTGGCGAAGGGGCTTGGGGAACCGCTGTTTCAACATTATTAGCACAGAACGGTCATACGGTATTCTTGTGGTGTCATGATGAAAAAGTAAAAGAAAGCATTGAGAAAAAGGGAGTTAATGAACGATATTTGCCTGGCATTAAGCTTTCAAACGCTATCGCTCCTGTTCTAGACCTTAATGAGGCAATAAGCCAAAGCTCATGGATTTTTGAATCAACACCTATCACCTATTTACGCTCAGTTCTTTTAACTATAGATCCTCAAGTTTGTGGTAAAAAACCCTGGGTAGTATTAAGCAAAGGTATTGAAAATAGTACTCTTATGCTGCCTGGTCAAATGATCGATTCTGTATTGGAAGTTGAAGTTCCCAAGGTTGTTTTCTTTGGTCCTAGTTTTGCGCATGATTTAGCGCAAAAACATATTACCGCGGTTACGTTAGCATCTAATGATGAGAAGTTGGCGACTTCTTTACAATCATTGCTTACCAATGACTACTTTAAATCGACACTTTCATCAGATCCTTTAGGTGTACAGCTTTGTGGAGCTTTAAAAAATGTTATTGCATTGTTCATTGGAATACTTTCAGGGGCAGGGTATGGTGATAATACCAAAGCCTTTGTACTTACTACAGGATTGTATGAGATGGCGGGCATTGTAACCGCATGCGGTGGCCAATCGGAAACGGTGTATGGCCTTGCCGGCGTTGGAGATTTGATTTTAACATCGCTCAGCAATCAAAGCAGAAATGTAAAGGTTGGGCATATGCTTGGGCAAGGAAAATCATTAGATTCAATTTTACAAGAAACTGGAATGATTCCTGAGGGAGTTAATACACTTACTTCGATTCATGAGCTTATACAAAAAAAGAATCTGAATTTGCCTCTTTTTGAAGGTATTTATCGTGTTGTTTTTGGAAATGAATTATTGCATGCATTATTACTAAAGTTGTAATAACATGAAACACAATGTGATACGATTACTGCTCTTAATAATCTTGATACTTGGAACATCTCTTATGAATAGTATGAATGATCATCCTCATGCTGAACTTTATGCGTATCTCAATGATACGTTGAGTCGTTGGTTTTTTCATCTAGTTAATGAAAAAATTACGCTCCTTGATTTTGGATGTGGTGATGCTTTTTTGACAAATTATATACAAAAATCATTTCATGAGGCGCATATTATAGGGGTTGATACTGATTATGATCAATTGAAAAAAAATATTGAACAGTATCCTGAAATATCGTTTATGCCTTTAATAAGAGATCTGCTACCTTTTGATGATTGTTCAGTTAATATACTCTATAGTGTCAATGTTTTTCATCATATTAAAGAAGATGAACGAAATCATTTTGCTTGCGAACTAGTACGTGTGCTAAAACCAGGAGGAGTGCTCGTTATTTTTGAAACAAATCCTTATAATTGGTCAGCAAGAAAAACATTTTATGCTGAACATGACAAAGAAGCCGTTATGCTCAGTTTGAACTATGTAAAGAGCCTTTTTACATTCAATTCTTGTACTAGTAAAGGTTTATATTTGTATCCAAATATCTCTTATACCATGGAATCGATTTTGAAATATATTCCCTTTGGTTCTTTGTATGCTGTGATTGTAACAAAAAAAAATAAATAGATATTTTTATTTTTGTTAAGCACCATTTCGAGCATCAATATTAGCGATCATAGTATCTCCTGCAGAAGATACAACTGGAGCTGCGCCCGTAGAATAGCGAAACATAACTGTTTCAACTGGTGTGCCTGTTGTATAGGCAATAGTATAATTTCTAAATGGTGTTGTAGTGCTGAATGCAGGTCCAGCTAATCCATTATCAACGGCCTTGTTACCATTGACAAGAGTTGTACTCGCGCCAGCGATAACTATAGGAAGTGCATTAAAAGTAAGAGCACTGTCAAAAATACCAGATTGATTATTTTTAATAACTAAATTGCTCATAACTTCATTGAATGATGCTCCATTGGCACCATCAATAGCAATTCCAGCACCATAAATTCCATTTGGTGGAGATGAAGGGAGAGTTCCAATAGTATTTTCAGCTATACATCTACATAACAGCGAAGAAATTTCACCAGCTCCTAAACTATATCCATAAGCAATGGGAGCAGTATTTCGTGATGATGTACAGTTCATAAAGCTATTATTCATTCCTCCATTTGCAAAAAGACCGATAACAGTGGCAGTTCCAATGTTATCATTTGCAATACAAGAGCTTATGATATTGCCAGTGCTTGAAAGAATATGCATTCCATGAACGGCAATGCCCGTGTTATTATCCATAAAAACACCGGTTAATCTGCAATTAATACTTTGATTAACTAAGACGCCAGTAGATTCAGTTGCTAATACTGAACCATTTTGGTTATACATGCCTCCATTTACAATAACATTATTGCAATTAAGAAGGCTCAGGCCTCCTAATGCATTGCCTCCACCGGCAGTAGCACAAAAAGAAGCTCTGCAATCTTGAATAAATGAGTTGGTAATTGTTGTCGAGCCACTACCCAATCCATCTAAAAAGATACCAGCCCGTGCACAATTATAAACAGAAACATAGCGCATAGTAAGATTGAAGACCCCATTTAATACATGGATTCCATAACTTGAAAATTGATTGATTTCACCATATTCTATCAAAATATTTGAAAAACCTGGATTGATTTGTATTCCGGTAATAGCATTAGGACCTATACCAAATAAGGTTCTATTGCAAAAATCGATAGTAACAGCATTTGAGTTTATGATTATTGCAGTATTGGCCGCTGTTGAAATATTTTCTGTAAAAATATAGTTTCCTGGAGTATTTATAACTAAGGTGCCGCCGTTTGCGTCAATGAGAGCTTGAGATACGGGAACGATGACGCAAGGTGTTGTTACCTTAGCACCTAAATCTTGAATAATTTCTTGTAGCAATGAAAAAGTATGTGTAAAATCCTGTTGTAACGTATTGCAGCATGTATCAAAAGATTGACCAACTGATTGGACTAATTCACGCAATTCTTGGTTATCACATACTATTGAACCAACAACCGATCCATCCTGGTTCCCGGGCGCATCTGGACGCGCAGCTTTATTGAACGATGAATTTATAGGTAGAGAACTGGTACAACTCAAATTCATGTGATTGATTAAAAAAGTAGTTATCAAAGTAAACAATATATTTTTTGATATTCTTCTTAACATATTTATCCTTAGGTAAATGGTTATAGAAAACCAGCTTTAAATTTAAAAAATAGTTTAGAAGTAAGTCAATGCTATACTATTGCAAACCGAAAAATGAGTATGATACTGTTTTAGGAGAAATAGCGCTCTTAGTCTTTAGTTACAAAAAAGGTAGTATGCTATGAAAAAATTATATTTGGTTTTGATATTTTTTTTAGTAACTAGTTTCTTATGCAAGGGCATGACTGGAAGCTCACTCCCTCAAGCTCTAGAAATGGGGAAACAGTTTTTAAAAGCTCAAAATTTAATAGACCAATCAGAATTCAAATCAATTATGAATAGTGCTTTACAAAAATTTAAAAACAATAAGAATGCCTTCTATGAATTTTTGGATGTCAGGGATGGCTATGGATGTACAAGTCTGTTGAGAGCCGCTGCTTTGACAGATATTGATCAGGTAATTTTTATTTTAGAAAAAGTTGAAAAATATTATGACACACAAGATGATGGTATTCTTGATGTATTTAATTTTCTTAATGCACAATGCCTCCAAGGCCACACCGCTTTTTATTTGTTGGCACAAAATGGTACCCGCGAACAGATAGATTTAATGCTTTATCATGTTATTAGATTATTAGGCTCTGAAAAAAAGCTGTTCCTTGATTTTTTAAATGCTACTGCCTATGAAGATGGTTGGACTATATTGCATTGGTTAGCTTTTCAAGGATCAATGCTCAATTTGGAAGCTGTGGTAATTGTTGCTGAAAGAATTTTAGGCAAGAATTCTGAAGAGTATGAATCTTTTATTAATGCAGTAAGTCTTGCGGGTAGAACTCCTTATGATAATACTTATTTTAATGCGCGTCATCGTCAATTTCTCAAACAGTATGGGGGTATTACCTTACATGAAATTAAACCGGAAATTGTAGAAGCGCGTAAAACAGGACTTGAGCTTATAGAGGCAATTCGTGATGATAAATTCAATGTTGTACAAAAAATTATTTTTGAAACTCAAAAAAAATATAAAAAAACGCCAAGGCTCTTTTTGGAAGTTATGATGACGCGTTCACCGGCAGGATGGGATCCTTTGATGCATGCTGTTGCACTAAGTTATGAATATACTGCATTTTTGCTTCATATTGTTGAAACCTTTTTTGCAGATGATGAAGAGGCTTTTTATTCTATTTTGAGAAATGTTGCTCAAGATGGGCGAGGTGCATTGATAATTTCACTTTTGCAAAGAAAGTTTGATATTTCTCATCTTATAATTAGAACTATGAAAAATTATGCTCCAAGTAAATATTTTTTGTATATACTTTTAAATATTCGTACGTATAGCAAAGGTTTTACACCACTATTAGCCGCTGTTAATTTTAGTTTGGACAAAAGAATTTTTTCAGAAATTATTAGCACCTTGATTGATACAATTGTGGGATTATTTGGAAAAGATTCAAGGCCGGTTCAACTGTTTGTTAATACAAGAGATCTTGATGGTTATCCACCTTTGGCATATGCAACTGCACCCGATATTATTACATTATTAAAAAGCTACGGTGCAGAACTTGAGAAACTACCCTTCTAGAGCTTTAGTATACAGGTCTTTTATGGCATTAATCGCATGTGATGATGAAAAAATCGCTGAAGCAATGCAAAATGACGTACAACCTTCTAGAAAAAGTTGGTGAATATTGTGTTCATTGATGCCGCCATCCATGGCTATTTCAAAAGTAAGATCATTAGTTTTTCTATAGGCAATAAGTTCTTTTAAGCGCTGAATAGAATTTGGCAAAAATTTTTGCCCGGAAAATCCCGGTTCGACTGACATGAGCAATACCTGCTCAATTGTTTTTAAAAATGGATAAAGTTTTTCGAGCGGAGTTTCCGGTTTTATTGCAATGCTTGCGCGTTGCTTTTTTTCCTGTATTAGTCTAATGAGCTTATCAATATTTTCATTCTCAATATGAATAGAGATACTGCTTTTTTCTTTTAATCTAAGTTGATTAATAATTGTTTCCGGTTTTTCTACCATGAGATGCACTGAAAGTGGTTTATCAGTTCGCGCTGCAATCTGATTTACTATAGGAGGCCCCCATGTTAAATTTGGTACAAAATGGTTATCCATGATATCGATGTGAAAGCCATCGCAAAATGGGCCTAATTCTATGACTGTTTTTTCAAGATTCAAGATGTTTGAAGAGATGAGTGAAGGAAAGATTTTTATTTGATTCATAACTACTTTTTTTACATTTTTAAATAATTTAGTATTATTAAAAATATACTAGCACATATCAGTAAACTCAAGGAAAAATTTAATGACCCAAGAAAATATTAATCTAAATATGGTTATTCTTATGCAGAATGATCTTTCTCGCGCTGTGGCATTTTATCAAGAATTTGGTTTGCCCTTAAAATTTCATATATCCCACAAATGGGCAGAATTTGATTTGCAAGGTGTAAAACTTGGTCTAGCTGAAACTGCGCAGGAACTTCCTGAGCGCAGAACAGGAATTGTTTTTGGCGTTGATGATCTTAAAGCTTTTTATGAAGCACACAAAGATGCAATTCCTTTCATCGGGCAACCGGTAGAAGCGGTACATGGATTTATTATTAGCTTCAAAGATCCGGGCAATAATATTTTAGATTTGTATCAACCAACGCCTGAAAAGGTCAAAGCTGCGGTTGAAAAGGCTGCACATGAAGCTAAGAAAAAAGAAGGTTGCTGTGGCGGACATGACTAAAAAATTAATTCCGTTTCTTTAACAAGGGATTTCTATGAAAAAAATAAAAATCATATTTTTGACGATGCTTGTAGCATCTCCTTCTATTCATGCAATGTCTATGAAAGACTCATTGGCAGTAGGCGCATTAAGCTTAGTGACAGGAGTCGCTGGAGTTGTACAGTTGGTTCACCAAATAAATGCTCACGATTATAGTTTGAAAAATAATGTAGTTACTTCTTTGCTGCTAGGTACAAGCTTAACAACTGGGCTGTATCTTGCTTGGCGAAATTTATCTTGCAATGCTGTCAAACCTAATAAACCAGTCGTTAAGCAAAAAAAATTTATAATCGATGATTTGTGTAATGAAACAAGGGATACTGCATCGATAAAGCATGGTTGTAGTCGATCTCATGCAGGATATAAAATACTTGCTTATGCAAAAGATAGTTCATATTTTAATCTCAGTATGAAGGATGAGAGCACATTTTTATATGTAAAGTATGCTACACATCAAGTTAACTATGATATTACAGACCTTAAAAAAGGTACGTATTTTTGGTTAAATGAAAAAAAGATATTTTAGAGCTTATTGAGAAAAGTACCGGTAAGGTAATAAGAGAGAAAGTTGAATTATAAAGAAGGAATTAGATTTCTACAAGAAAAAATAATTGAGTGAACCGCTTGATGTCATCCAGAGGAGCGGAATGAAGTGTAGCTCCGTGCACTGGCCGCCATAGCCTTGTGCGACGGCTGGGGGATCCAGTAATAAAATAAGAAATCCTTCGAATAGTTTCTTACGATGACTATAGTTATTTAGTAAAGTGTGTTTTTTAATCTCTACGGGTACAATTCCCCGCGGCTTGCCGCGTAGTCAGATAAAAAAAATGGAATAAATAAAAAGTCCTGATAAATTGGGAGAATGAGTAAATTAAGTAGGTTTATACACAAAAGTCATAATGTATCGGTTCTGATGTATCATATAGTTTGTCCAGCAAAATATAGGCGAGCGGTTTTTACAGAGGAAGTAGACAAAGTATTGAGGTCGGTGTGTCTTGAGATAGAAAAACGTTATCAGATAGAGTTTCTAGAAATAGGAACAGATGGGGATCACGTTCATTTTCTTGTGCAGTCCGTACCGACGTATAGTCCTACGAATATCGTTAGAAAAATAAAAAGTATAACGGCGCGGGAAATTTTCAAACAAGTTCCCGAAGTAAAGAGGCAGCTATGGGGTGGAGAATTTTGGTCTGATGGATATTTCGTAAACACGGTAAGTAAGCATGGAAGCGAAAAACGAGTGGCAGAATACGTAAAAAACCAGGGAAGGGATTACATGATGTTGCACAAAAAAGACCCTACTCGTACGCCAAGAGATCTGGGTCAGATGTTCTTCATGTAGATAGAAATCCTTAAAAAAATTCAATACCCCGCTGCTTGCTGCGGGTGAAATTTATTACAAGGGATTTCTGTGAAAAAAATAAAAATCATATTTTTGACGATGCTTTTAGCGTCTCCTTATATTCATGCAATGTCTATGAAAGATTCTTTGGAAGTAGGTGCATTAAGCTTCGTGGCAGGAGTTGCTGGCTTTGCGCATTTAGCACATCAGATTTATGCCGAAAATTATAGCCTTAAAAGTAATCTTTGTACGGCGTTAGCATTAGGTACAAGCTTAGGTGCTGGATTATATTATGCATGGCAAAAGTGCAAAACAAATAAATCAATAAAAGTTCCTTTGGAAAAAAAGAATGATAATTACAAGAACTCTTTTTCTGATCGAATAATCGATGTACTTCGTTAGATTATGAAAACGTTTATTGTATAGGAGAGGAAATTTGTGCAAAAACGCTATGGCTTAGACGTGAAGATTCACCATTTCTTAAAGTTGGTAGTCGTGGCGATACAATTGCAATTGATAAAGTAAAAGAAGATGGCTTTTATTTATGGTTTAATTTTGCTTACTTACCAAGAAAGAAAGAGTATGTTCTTCTGTGGCAAGGACACAATGATTATCAGTTAGTTCAAAAAGAAACAGGAAGAGTTGTAAAGCCTGAATATGATGGGCGTAAAAAAGATTAAAGAAAAAGTTTAGTTTTTATTGAGGATGTTGATTCCCTTATTTGCAATATATAAACCTATTGCAGCAATCGTAGCACCTTTTGCGGTATTACTTGTAGTATTAACATTAATAATAATGGGAGCATTATTATTTGTTAAAGTAATGGGTTGATTGGGCTTTTCTTTTTGCCAAATTTTGTAAATCCCTACTGCCGTTAAACAAGCACCAACAGCGCTTATGCTCCATCCAAGAAATTCACGATCGAAAGGATAACAAGAATTATAGGTCATGCTTATCGCAGCAATCAACAAGATTTTTTTATAAATTGATTGTGATAAAACCATAGTTTTTCTCATCTGCTTATTTGCTGTTCTGTGAAATAATAAAGAGCAAGATTCCAGCAGCAACTGAAGCATTGTATGAAATTTCAGCATTTCGTTGCGGTAAGGTTATGAGTTGTCCTGAACCACGAATATCAGAAGAAATACCGGTAGCTTCGCCGCCAATAACAAGACATAACGGTTCTTTATATTCGACTTTTGTAGCATCGGTCGCTTTTTGAACAACTGCTAAATAGAGATTATAGCCAGCTTTTTTTAATTCTTGTATTGCAGCTTGATTTGAGGCTGCATAGTAAACCTCTAAATGTTCGGCAAGTCCGGCAGAAGCTTTAAGAGCG
The DNA here is from genome assembly GCA_963722255.1 of Candidatus Babeliales bacterium. Classification (GTDB taxonomy): domain Bacteria; phylum Babelota; class Babeliae; order Babelales; family JANWKD01; genus CAVRJM01. The sequence continues at coordinate 649,966 of CAVRJO010000002.1, read as the reverse complement.
GCAGCATTTAACGGAGCGCCATGTTTTCTCATCAAAATAACACCATCAATACCGGTGCAATAGGCAGAGCGTAAAATTGCCCCTAAATTGCGCACATCTTGAATGCCATCAAGCATAAGAAGTTTTTTTTGTAGATTTGGATCAAAGAATTTTTTACGGATAACAAAAGGCGAAGCATAGGCAACAACACCTTGGTGATCAGTGGTGCCTGCTAGTTTTGTTAAAACATCACGGTCTACATACTGAATTTGGATATTTTTTGGTAATAATGGCTCTACAGCCTGCAATCCCTTGGGGATTGGCTTGGTTGTATACAATATGGCCAATTTTCGTCGTTTAGCTTTAAGAAGTTCAATGACCGAATGGATTCCAAAAATGAGTTCTGTTACTTTATCTGTATTTTTTTTCATATACGCCTAGAATAGCACAAATTACACTACTTAGCAAAATAAGATTTTGTAAAAGTTATCTTATAAAAATAGTGAATTTATGGTATCCTTTAGCTATAAAAACCCAGCATTGTAAGGATATATATGTATATTTTGGAAGGCACAATTGGTGCTGGTAAGTCTACTTTTTTAAAGCTACTTTCTCATGCTTTACCTGAAGTGACGGTTAAACTCGAACCGGTCGATTCATGGCAATCACAGGAAATTGGATCATCATTATTGCATAACTTTTATGAATACCCAAAGCGGTGGGCTTACACCTTTGAGACGTTTACTATGATTAAACGTATGCATGAATATATCCAAGAGAAAAATAATGAATCATTATTAATTGTTGAGCGTTCAGTCTATTCTGGCCACTATGTTTTTGCTCGTAATAGTTATGAAAATGGTTTTATGACTGAACTTGAATGGAAATTATATGCTGAATGGTTTGAATTTTTAACCAGTAAATGTTTTGCTCCTCAAGGGTTCATTTATCTTAAAGTTGACCCAAAAATTGCATTTGAACGTATTAAAAAAAGAAATAGATCTGCTGAAGAGACGTTGCCTTTAGATTATTTATACCAGCTTGATAAACAGCATGAACGATTTTTGTGCGATAAAGAGGCAGTGGGACCCGCGTTGCACAATGTTCCTGTGTTGACTCTTGATTGCAATGAAGAATTTGAACAAAATCCTATTCAGTTTGCAGCGCAATGTCAAAAAATAAAAGAATTTATGGGTCTTGTGCGATAATAAATATTGCCAATAATTTAACTGTTTTATATCCTACAAATAGGAATATTTTTACAATTATTATAATTTGATCGGTTTGTTATGAATATATATTTAATGTTTTTCTGTATAAGTTTGATGGCTGTTGGTTCAATAAGAGGTCAGGGCGAAAGTCCTTGTTATGATGATTTAGGTGAAGAATCAAGTGTATATATTGTTCAAATGTATCTTGCAGGCAATGCAATAGCACAAAGGAATGGGGCAAAAGAATTTCAGGATGTAGAAACATATTTTGGAACGATTAGCATGACTGAAATATATGATGATTGTGTTATTTTAGAAACTAAAAATTATTATTCGGATAATTTGATGCAGCAAAGTTCAGTATCAATTCCTACGGGCTGGAAAAGGCGTATTTCTATTGACAATAATTTGCATAAGATAATGAGCTCTTTTCTTCATCATTATAAATTGGGGCGTGAATTGATGCTTGATGATTCAACAACAATAACTGTTCAAGAATCAGAAAATAACCAAATGATTGAAGTACGTTGCAAAACATGGGTTAATTCTGAATTGCTTGAAAAAATAAAGGTATTTAAGAATTAATTAAAAATTTTTTTTGATTATTAGTTATTTTTTTAGTTGATATATGCGATGTTTTCCAACTTTAACGATCGTTCCATCGTGCCAATCAATATGTGCTTTAAAATCGGTAATTGGAACATCGTTAACTTTAACAGCCCCAGCCTCAACTAATCTTCGAGCTTCAGATGAACTTTTTATTGCATCTAACAGTTTCAACAAATCAACAATCCAGATAGGCGATGGTGTAGTTATTGGCAATGTTATTGGTGTTGCTTGAGAATAATCTTTCTTTTGAAAGAGAGCTTCAAACTGTTGTTGCGCAAAATCTGCTTCTTCTTTAGACCAGAATTTGGCAATAATAGCATGTGCCATCTCTTTTTTTAGCTCCATGGGATGTGTAGCTCCTGATGCTACTCGTTCTTGCAAACTACTTATTTCTTGTTTTGGCGTGCGTAATAAAAGTTCAAAATATCGCCACATAAGCAAGTCAGAAATAGACATGAGTTTTCCGTAAGCTTGTTCGGGAGCTTCAGTTAATCCAATATAGTTGCCCAGAGATTTTGACATTTTTGCAACACCATCAAGACCTTCCAGTAGGGGCATGGTGATAACAATTTGTGGCTCTTGACCATAATGATTTTGTAATTCTCTTCCCATTAATAAATTAAATGTTTGATCAGTACCACCAATCTCAACATCAGCTTCAAGTGCAACAGAATCATATCCTTGGAATAATGGATATAATAGTTCATGAAACCCTATTGGTTCATGTTTTTCAATACGATTTTTAAAATCTTCTCTTTCAATAAGGCGAGCGAGAGTGACATGTGCGCATAATTCTATGATTTGTTGCGCCTTTAATGGTTCAAGCAGTTCAGAATTATAACGAATTTTTATTGAAGCTGGATCAAGAATTTTGCCTACTTGTTCAAAATAAGTTGCAGTGTTATACGCAATTTGTTTTTCAGTTAAAGGAGGTCTTGTTTTTGATTTTCCCGTTGGATCGCCAATGCGTGCAGTAAAATCACCGATTAAAAAAATAATTTCATGTCCTAAATCTTGAAAATCTTTCAATTTAGAAAGTACTACCGCATGTCCAAGATGAAGATCTGGTGCTGTTGGATCAGCTCCAAGTTTAATTTTTAATTTTCTTGACTGTTCTAACTTAGATCTCAACTCTGTTTCATTAATTAGAGAGGCTGTGCCGTCTTTGATAATTTCAAGAGCTTTATCGATTGATTGTTTCATGAATATTCTCAGTTAAAAAATACCTAAAAAATACGCTATATAGTGGGCAATGAATGTGATCCCTCTAATAACATACCCTTGTAACGAGTTTGCAAACAATAAAATAAGCATAATAGGAACAATAAGATCTATATACCAAAGACCAAATGATTCATTGAAGAAGATATACATTATTAATCTAAAACCATTAACAATAAAGTTAAGAACTGCCAAAATAATACAAAGGTACATTATAGCAACTAAAATAACTGCTATGGTTAAAATTGACGAAGCGCAATGAGGATAATAATGCGTTAGATATGGCAATGAAATGTTTCTATAATAAAACATTGGTTCTGCGATATCAATTATTTTTGTTCCGAATATGCTCACAAGTGTAACGAAAGCACAAAGTGCAAGAATCAAATGGGCAAAGGTGTCTGAAAAATATGCACAAGCAAGTTTTAAGTTTTTATGGGGTTCATTAATATTCTCAGGAGTTATAGGTGCAGCTCGGCCCCAACCAAACCCAAAATAGATTAGAAAAATAAGTCCTACCCAATCGATATGTACAAGTGGGTTAAGACTCAAAAATCCTAATGCTTCAGGAGTATCATCTCCCATTTTTTTTGCGGCATAGGCACGAAACCAGCCACTGGCTGTTTCTGTAATTAAATAAGCAATAATGAATGTTATTATATATATTATATGTTCAATGTTTCTTAAATTAATCATAATGATCTTAATTTCGAATTACGGTTAGTGTATTCTTTATCTTTAGTGTAAAAGATAGTAACTGTTGGGTCAAATATCATTGATTGGCATTAGATATGAAATTGTATTCTGTTCTATTTTTATTATTAGTATGCCTTAATAACGCAATGGGTATGCAAGAAGATCAAAATGATTTGTTTGAATCGATAATTGTCAGTAAAGGTATGATGTTGCTGAATCGACCTTATACTAGTTTGGACGATTTGATTATGTACATTATTACGGATTGCGAGGCAGAAATACATGACGCAATAAACTCTAAAAGAACAGAACTACTAGACATAGCATGCGCATGTAATAAAACTCTTTATCTTTATAGTCAACTTCTAAAAAATCCGGGTGATTATAATGCTAGTGTGCTTGAAGAATCATTTGAGAGAGTTCTTTCATTCTGTGCGGTAAAAAATAAAGAACAAAAAGTGTCTCATAAACGGAAAAAAATCAGATCAAAAGAAAAAAAATTAAAAAATAAACCCCAAAAAAAAATAGACCTCTTCTGAAACTATAAATTTTATGGCATAATCATAATCGATTTATAAAAAAAGGGTAAGCGATTATGAAGTATGAAAAATTAAAAATTTCATCAGAAAAAAACTTTAGAAGAGTAACTGGAGTAAAACGAAAAACATTTGAAGTATTGGTTTCTATTTTAAAAGAAGCGCAAAAAATAAAAAAGGCAAAGGGAGGACGTCCAAATAAGCTCAGTATTGAAGAAATGCTTTTGATGACTCTTGAATATATACGGGAATATCGAACGTATCTTCATATTGCGACAAGTTATGGCATTGCTGAAAGCAATGCATTTGAAGCAATACGATGGGTTGAAAATACTCTTATTCAAAGCAAAGAATTTAGATTGCCTGGCAGAAAAGCGCTACTGAAAAGCGATAATGAATTTGAAGTTATTTTAATAGATGCAACTGAAAGTCCTATTGAACGTCCTAAAAAAAACAGCGGAAATTTTATTCCGGTAAGAAAAAACGTCATACTATAAAAACTCAGGTAGTTGTAAACAAAAAAACAAAAGAAATTGTTTGTACAAATTTTTCAGATGGTAAACGACATGATTTTAAACTCTTCAAAACTTCAAAAATTCACTTCGCAAAATCTACTGAAGTTCTTACAGATACAGGTTATTTAGGTCTAAAAAAAATTCATAATAATACTTCTATGCCAAAGAAAAAAAGTAAAAAAAATCCTTTAACATTAACAGATAAACAACGAAATAGAGAATTATCAAGCCAGCGTGTTTTAAATGAGCATGTAATTGGTATGATAAAACGTTTTAAAATAGTTGCTGACAAATATCGCAATAGACGAAAAAGATTTGGGCTCCGTTTCAATCTTATTGCGGGTATCTATAATTTTGAGTTGGTTAAATGAGTTTCAGAAGAGGTCTAATAAAATTGATAAAAAAAGATAAGAAAGCAACGGATGTAAAAATAAAAAACCCAAAGTTTCATTTTAATTGTGGTTGTAAAAGAAAATTAAGAGGAGTATACAGTACTATATTTAGACATGTGTCAGCCTATCATGAAGTTGATGGAAGGTATCGATGTTTTATCGATAATTGCACAAAAAAATATAAGCGTCGAGCTCGTGTTATATATCACTGGAAAAGGCATGGGATATATAATTGTTGCAATCGTTTGTGGTTATCGGCTGATTTTAAAATTCATCGAGAATCCTGTTCAAAACCATTGCCCAAGAAAAGAAAATTTAAAAAAATAAACAAAGCTACTAGGTAAATGCTCTATGAAAAAAATTCTGTTTTTATTGATGTTGTTTGATGTGACTATGATGTTTTGTATGGAAACTAGTTCTTTTGATTTTCCAGTAAGTGAAAGAATTAATCATGGTGAAACTTCATCATTTTTAAATCTTATGGTTGGTTTCTCTAGTATGTATGCTTCTTCTAATACTATAGAAGATAGTGTAAAGAAAGAGGCAACTATACCATTTCTAGAAGAATGCTGTTCAACTTTAAAGACATTTTTAGAAAATGGTGAACAAAAAGTTAATGATTCCTTAAAAGTATTTTATGTAATGCCTCTTTTAACGATTATTAACGGTCTTTTGCTTCAAGAGGATATGAAAGAGTCCAAAGAAAAATTAGTCGAAATGTGGTATGAATGTGCCTGCAATTATGCTTTTCATTTAACTGATGCACAAAAAGAAACAGATGTTTTGGATTTGATGATTCGTGTTAAATCACAACTTATTATATATCCACATGCATCATACAATGAAAAATTTGATCAGCTCATGAAGAAAATTTCATCTCATAAATCTCATGATTATACTCATTTACCTTCAGATGATTGTAATAAAGAAATTGGCAATAAACGAAAATTTGATTTTATAGATATAGCGTCAGGAATTCAAAAGCAAGCAATGCGAGTAGAAAGTAAACGTACTAAGAAATCTTTCTGTTGTGCTATTATTAAATCCTATAACAGATTACTCAGTCATATTAAAGAAATGCACAATGAAAATGAAAAATACAGTTGTATTTCTTGCAAGGCTTCATTTGAGTTACCAGATGAGCTGATCAAACATCTAAGTGTAGATCATTTTTTATTTTATGTTTGCTGTAATAAGATATTTACGAGTGAACTGTATTTTAATGAGCATAAAGCAAATTGCAATCTTTTACTAATGCATAATTGTTGTCGTAACTGTAAAAAATATAATACTTTATTTAACCATATTAGGAAAAAACATTGTAGTAGTTCTAACTATAGATGTGATTTATGCGAACAATCTTATTCACGCACAGTTGATTTGATTCATCATTTGAGTGATGACCATCAGCTCTTATATAGTTGTAGTTGTTTAAAACTATTTACTACTCAGGAAGATTTATCCAAGCATATAACTGATGATTGTAATAAAAATGGCGAAGCGTTAGGGCGTAGGACAATGAGGGGTGATCGCATTACCTGTTCATGTAAGAAAAAACATAATAGTGGAAAAGATTCTACCATTTATCATATTAAAACATGTCATGCAGTGGAACAAGGGGTATATGAGTGTCCCTATTGTCCTTCGTGGCGATCAGATTCCCTTTCGGGAGTTTTTTATCACATGCGTGAAATCCATTTTAAGTAGCTTTTTAATTGTTTACATTGAAGTTTTTTGTACGGAGTAGTTTGTGGTAGCTAATGGCAAAATGATGAGCATAATCACGCAGAGCAATCAATAATTTTCCTGCATCTGTTGCTACATTAAGTGGAATTGGTTCAGCAAGATGCGGAGCAAAAACGAGCTCTTCTTTTTTTGCGAGACTTATAATTTGGCATTGAGGAAAAAGCTTTGTAATGGCATTTAATTGTCCTTTGCCTCCATCAATGAGCATGAGATCGGGTAGGTCTTCAAGATTTTTATAGCGGCGTATAACGATTTCTTGTAAGGCAGCGTAATCATTTTGTTCCGTTAAAGTTTTAATTTTAAAACGTCTAAACTTATTTTTATCAGGTATTCCTTTATTGAATCGTACTGATGAGCCAACCATTGAATTGCTTTGAAAGTGTGAAATATCAAAACAATCAATAGTTTGAGGTGCTTTTTGTAATGATAAAAGTTGCTGAATCTTTATACCAATGTGAGGATCCTCTAGAAGCTTCTTATCAATAGGTGAAGTCGTTAAAAATATTTCGCGTTCATATTTTTTTTCAGAAAAGCGTGTTTGAAGAGTCGTAAAAATGGTATCAAGGTTAGTAAGATAATAATGTAAGGTGCGAGCCTTTTCAAATTCCAGCTGTTGCGTATAAATTTTTATTTGTTGAGAGAGTTTTTTAAGCGATTGATTATAGTGGCCTTGTAATAAATCGAGAGCAAGTTCCACGCGAATCTTATAATCGGTAAGATCAAAGTTAGGAATGCAATTACCGGCGCATAACCCTAGATGGTAGTTTAAGCAGCCATTTTCAATCTTAGTTTTGCACATATGTAGTCGAAATGTTTTTATGATATAAGAAAAAGCGCTTCGAGCCTGTTTTTTATGTAAAAAAGGACCAAAATAGATTCCTTTAGTCTTTTTGTTGCGAGTGACACTGATTTGGCGAGGCTCTTCATTGGAAAAATGAATATAAACAAATGGCTGACCACTTTTAAGGAGAACATTGAATTTTGGTTTATTATCTCTAATTAATTGAGCTTCAAGGAGAAGAGCTTCGGTTTCATTATGGGTAATAATATGATCGATGTGGGTATGTTCCTCAATGAGAGAATCTATTTTCCAATCTGTTCCTTGTTTAGAAAAATAAGAGGCAACTCTTTTTTTAAGACATTTAGCCTTTCCAATATAGAGTATTTCAGTATCTTTTTTAAAAAGATAAACTCCGGGTAATGAGGGTAAATCAGTCTTTTTATTCTTTTCCATGGTCCCACTATACCATTTTTAGTTCGATTTGTAAAATTCAAATAGTCAAATTGTATAGATTGTAACTTTTTTGTTGAGATATTCTCGTCTTTAGTTGTTAAAATTATAAAAAATAGTTGATTAGAAAGCATATATTTATCTAAATTTGCTAAAGGCTAGATTTTCTACCATTAATTCATTACCTTTATTGAGAAATAAAAATTGTATTTTATTAACACGTTTATAAGGAGTTTAAACCCAATGGCCTATAGCGTTAAATCTAAAAAAAGTGGAAAAACTTACTATTTACATTCAAAAGAAGTAAAACTTGCTGGTGATCGTTTGCAAAAAATTTACTACTTTGCAGGCGAAGCCGGTGCTGGGGCTTTAAATGCTCTTCCTGCTGGTTATGAGCTTATGGAAAATGCTAAAACCGGTTTACCTATGCTTCGTAAAAGTAAAAAGTAGTTCCAGAGATTGTGAGCAGCCTTACTCGTGTTTTGCTTGAAAGGCTGCTTTATTAAGATATGAAATTAGAAAGTCTTGATTATCTTTTTTAAATAGTATTAGTGTAGTAATGAATTTAGTACACGTAATAAACTTTTTTGAAGGGGGGAAGAGCATGTTTCTACGTTCATATTTGTTAGCCTTTGGTTGTGCTGCATTTGGATTGAGTTATGCTGCAGAAATGCCAGTAAATATTCAAGATATGCAACCGGGCGTTATTTATGTTTCTCAGCCAACATCTGTACCACAAAATTTGGAACCAGCTTCAGCAAGTACTACAGAACAAACACCAGTAGTTGTTGAACTTGTTGAGCCGTGCCAATGCTACTGTTCTGATCTTTGTGGTTATCGTGCACGTAAAGCTGATGATACACCTCAGACAGATCCAGCAACAGGTATACGTTTTTGTAAGCCACGAGATAAAAATAATTATGAAAAAAATGGTTGTAATACCAAGCCTATGGCAGAGTTAAAACCTGAATTGGGTCCTTTATGTCCTAGCGTTCAGTAATATTCTTTATTTGGAGTTAATTTATTTAGGTTCTGTTGAGTTTTTAAAAAATATAAGTTTTTTTGTAAAGCAGCGTCATTATTAAATAGTATTAGGTCAATTTTTATAAGCCTGGATTCCTACGCTACGCTCAGAATGACATTTATACTGCATTGCCATAGATAAATCAAAAACTCAACAGAACCTAGGTGCAGCCCAAAAAAATATTATCTGATTTCGCCTTCTTTATCGCCTATTTTCAGAGAAATCGGCTCGTGTCTTTCTTTCCCTTTGCCTGTGGTATTTATCCGGTTTTCCTGTTTTTTGAGACTATTTTCTGCTATTTTTTTAAGTTTTAGTGATGGATTCAATCGAGCCTGATAGCTATCTATAAGCCCTAATAATTTTGCTTCATCATTTTGTTTTTCTCTATTGAAAGTGAATCCAAAGACCCCCTTTTGTTTTTGTAAATCTTCAAGAGTTTTTTGACTATTCGCTAATCCTTCTTGCAGTTGGGTTATTTTTTTATTATAAACGTCTAAAAGATCTTTAATCAGATTTTTATCACTATGTTGTAAAAGAACTTTCAAAGTTTTTAATTGCGGTTGAAAACTCAATTTTTTAGCATGTAAATCTTGAATATTTTCATCAAGACCAAGTGCTTTGTTAAGGGCTCTTTTATTATCTACACCAAGCTCAGCTCCATAACTAAAAAGTGCTTTTAAGATCTTTGCTTTATGGTCATCGTGCACATAAGCGGCTTTAATGATAATCATAACAGGTGTATCGCCCTTACGATCTCGTTCGTTAATAATCTCTTTTTTTGCTAGTTCATCAATATATTCCAAAACATAATGTAAGTTATCTGGATTATAATGTCCTACGAGGTATCCAAGCTTATCTATGTCATATATGGTTTCACTTTTTTCTAAATATTTTTTAAATTGTTTTTTTGCAACAACAGAGCCACCTATTCCGCTTACAATACCTACAACTTTACCCGGATGAGCGCGTGCATATTCAACTACGCGGCTACCTCTTGTTTTGGGTATTTCCGTGGTTTTTTCACCAGGTTTAAAAGACTCAGTGGTTAATGATCGAGAAGGGCTTTTTTGCATTTTGGGGCAGGTAAATAGTTTTGTTGAGCTTTGTATTCTAGGTTTAGTTGTTTGGAATCCTGTTTCTGTTAAGCTTCTTGGCCTTAGAAAGGTTCCGGTACGTTCAAACGCACTTCTAGAAGCTCGTCTAACTTTTTGTGCTGATAGTTGCGTTATTCCTATCAAAAAAATAGCTAAAATTTTTAAATGTTTCATTATAAAGCTCCTATTATCAAACTAAGATAGCTATTCTTAGTATAAACCAAATTAATTCAATTAGTAAATAAAATATAGGATTGGCGCTATAATTAGGGTTTATACAGTAATAAACTCATGAAAATAGTATCCCATTTGACAATTTTTTAATAAAAAAGTAGAGTTTTCTATGAGGTTATTATTAGTTTCAAAGGAGGTTTTATGAATAGAATAGTTTTTTATTTAATTGCTTATTTTTGGTTTTTTCTTGCTACGCTTGGAATTAACACAAAAGAATCGCAACATTTTTCCATAGATCCTTCAACAACCATAATTGCATGTGATATTGATGAAGTCGTTATTTCAGGTAGAGAACAAAATTATACGCAATGGTTGATGGTTCCTTCACGATGGAGTTTTGCTTTAACGGTCAAAAAGGTGAGAAAAAAACACAAGCTATATGACCCTATGCATATTATTCAAAAAATAAAAGAGCTTTATCCAAAATTTTCAAAGAAAGCTGATGAATTTAAAAAGATTATTGGGACTGCGCATCCAAAAAAGAAAACAGTCTCATTGTTGCAGGGAGTTGCAAAACAAGGTTTTGCTTTCGTAGCGGCATCTAATATGTCCAAAGGTACGTATGGAATGCTTTTGCATAATAATGTCTTGCCCAAACAACTTTTTTCAGCTACGCATTATTTCGTAAAAACGAAAAAATGTAATAAAAAAGCTGACGGCTCATATCATGAAAAGCCCGATCTTGAATATTTTAATAACCTCAAACGTTATATTATAAAAAAATATCCGCATAGATCATTTAAACATATTCTTTTTATTGATGATAAAAAGAAGAATGTCAAAGCAGCACGAAAAGCGGGACTTATTGCAATTCATTATAAAAATTCTGGTCAGTTAAAACGACGTTTGGAACAACTAGGGATTTCTATATAATTTTTATAAATAAAGCGCCATAAAAGTGCTGTAGAGTAGCCATCCATTGAGTAATGCAATGGTGAATGCTATTGCATAGGATAACCAAATCATACAGGTGCTATTAACAAAGGGACCCATTTTTTCTTTTTGGCTCGTAAATCGTACTAAAGGAAAAACAGCAAAGGGTAATTGCAAACTAAGAACAACTTGGCTGACTAACAATAATTGTGCTAAACCATGTTGCCCAAAGAACCAAACCACAAAAATGGCTGGAAGAATAGCCAATGCACGGCTCATAAGTCGACGTAACCATGGGCTCATGCGCCAGGCAGTAAATCCTTCCATTATAATTTGGCCGGCAAGTGTTCCCGTTATTGTTGCATTTTGACCAGATGCTAATAATGCACACGCAAATACAATACTCGCTAGAGTAGATCCCAGGAGTGGCGTTAAAAGTTTATAAGCATCTTGAATTTCTGCAATTTCATGCATGCCTCTTACGTGAAAGACTGCCGCTGCAACAATGAGTATTCCGGCATTTACAAAAAAAGCTAAACAAAGAGCAACGGTTGAATCTATTGAACTAAAAAAAATAGCCTCCTTTTTTCCTTCATGGGTATTATCGAAAGAACGTGTTTGTACTACCGCCGAATGAAGATATAAGTTATGAGGCATTACGGTAGCTCCTAAGATTCCTACAGCAATATAAAGCATTTCAGAATTGGTTATGAGCTCTGATGTGGGAATGAATCCATGAAATAAAGATGCAATATGAGGGTTTGATAAAATAATATTAAAACCAAAACAAGCAAGTATAGTAACAATCAAAATAATTACTAATGATTCAAGGTATCTGAAGCTTTTTTGTTGAAGAAGTAACAAAATAAATACATCAAGAGCAGTAATAATTACGCCTATAACAAGAGGGATATTAAAGAGAAGATGTAAACCAAGTGCGGATCCAATAACCTCAGCTAAATCGCAGGCAATTATTGCAATTTCTGCAACTATCCATAAAAAAATAGTAAGCGGTCGAGAATAATTATCTCTACATGCTTGCGCTAAATCTCGCCCAGCAACTATGCCTAATTTCAGCGCAAGATATTGAAGTACAATCGCCATAATATTTGAAACTAATATTACCGATAATAAGGTATATCCAAATTTTGATCCACCTGCTAAATCTGTTGCCCAATTTCCCGGATCCATATAACCAACAGCAACTAGATAACCGGGTCCCGAAAAAGCAAGCATTTTTTTGAAAAATGTACCTTTGCTTTTTACGTTTATAGTTCTATGTACTTCTTCAAGGCTTTTATTTGAGTTAGTAGTTTGCCAGCCTTTTATTTCATAGGTTGTTTGAGACATAGTTTACCTGCCTGAAGCTTTTATAAGCATTTTTTATTTTTTTGTATGTTGAAAATAGTATAACGCAGGATAGTTGCCGAATGCAAAAGAAATAAAAAAATACTTTAAAATATTTCTATTGCGATTAAATATTGCTTTTTTATTACCTAATTTGGTAATATTAATAATATGAATATTTTCAAAAAACAGGTATCTATATTTTAATCTAAAGACGGAGGTCAATTATGAAGAAGTTACTATTTCTTTTACTAATTGTGAGTACAGTTGCTGCATTAGAAGCTCGAGGTGGTGGCCATGGAGGCGGTGGAGGCTTTGGTGGTGGTCGAGGTGGCGGCTTTGGCGGTCGCGGTGGTGGTCGTGGCTTTGGTCGCGGAGGCGGCTTTTATGGACCAGTAGTCTATCCAGTTATTGGAGGGGGTTATGATGGTTATGATGAAGGTTACGATGAAGAATATTATGAAGATGAAGATTAAATAGCATCAGGAGGGTCAGAATAAGTCTGGCCCTTTAGTATTTTGAGATATTGATAATCAAATTGCGTTTTTCGCTAGTAAAATGGGCTTAAGAAGATTTATCTTATCTAAAAAAATTGGAGATGGTTTTATGAAAAAATTAGTATATGTATTAATGAGTTTAACAATTATTTCGTATCAGTCACAGCTAAGATCCAGAACGTCTGCTGAAGATGCTTTAAACTATTTGATGGCAGGAAAAGAACATACATCGACAGATGTAGGTAGCTGGGTAGTGGCAGCGAGCAATGCATATCAAGCGGCAAAAGAAGCTTTAAAGAAAAAAGAAGGTATTGATGTTTATCTTGGGGCTCTTCAGGTATATATTGGTGGGTTAAACAGAATTGCCAATGATACAGCTCGTGGTAGTGAAACAAAAGCACAGGATGCTAGGAAAGCAGCAACTGTGGTTCAAGGTCTTCTGGATGAACTTAAAGAGGAGCTTAAAAAAGCTAAATAAAGACTTTGTATATTGTAAACAAAAAATTTAGGAGAGGGTTTATGAAGAGGATATTTTTTTTACTTGTTATTGGTTCTGCGATTGTTTCTTTGCAAGGTCAATTGCGCATTCCTGGTATTCCTGTAGAACCGGAAGGGCCAAAGGGTCCACAAATACCAAAAAAAGTTGCTGGAGAAATACCCATAACTTTTGAAGAAATTGAAAAGAAGATTATGGAACTAGAAGGCAAAGTTGTAGGGAATATTGTTGCTGCACGATTACTCTCGAATCAAAAGCGTGCATTAGCAGATGCAACAAAAATTAAAGCTATAGAAGAATCATTAAAAAAATATGCACAAGAAATCGAAAAGGATGCTTTTGGTGCAAAAAGATTGCTCGAATATTCACAAAATGTTCCAAGTGATTTGCAAAAACGTCAAAAGCTTGTAAAAGTGGTGGCACAGATAGAAAAAGATGCTGAAGAGGCTAAAAAGCTTGCACAGTAACTAGCGCAATAACTAAATGGTTGCATAGACAGGGTTTATTAAAAAAACATTAATTAAAATTTAGTTCAATCTATCTATTGGATAATTAGTTTCATTATCCTCCATCTTGCTTTCTTCTGGCTTCTATGTCTCGCTTTTGTTTTTCTTCTTCTTCTTTCTTTTGTTTGGCAGCATTTAACATTGCAGTTAAATAATCTAGACCAGTTGATGATGAATTCGAGGCTTTTTTCGTTGGTGGTGGAGCAATAGGAGTCCCTAATGTTGTTAATCGATGAACTTTAAACATCCAGTCGGAAAAATTTGGCGAAGTTCGTATGACAACATAGGTTGCATAATCAAATCCAGCTGAAGCATAGCCTGCATTTGGACAAACATTGCAGGTATAAACATTATCTTTACGTAGTTTTTCGTTCTTCCTTTTATTCCTTTTTGGCCATGCTACTCCAAAGCCTCTATTTTCTTCAACGTCAAGTCCATCAGTATTTAAAATTCTTTTCATCATGGCGTTATTTGGATTGTCGCTGTGTTTATGACCGGTAATCATAGTGTAAACCGTATTATTTTCGTCGCTTTGATACTGTAATGCTGCCTGAGTGAAATATCTATCGATACAGGCTCCCCTTTCTGTATCGTAAAATAAAAAAAGCTTAGCTTTTTTATTTACCATAACATCACACCATTGAAACATGATAAATCCTAAGTCAGTATCAGTTAATTTATCATGAGTTTCTGATGTCCAAAATTTTTTCTTTGATGCATGTAATAATTTTATAAGCTTTTTATTAGATTCTATTTTTTCTTTTCCATGTTTTAATATTTTGTTTATTGAGGTTTCATCGTTAAGACATGCTTTTTGAAAGGCGAGCCTATCAACAGTACCTAAGCAAGTATAGCCATGGGATGTTGGTAGGGAAAAAAGCGAAGATGGCTTAAAGCCGACCTCAATTGCTCCATGGCAATATAATGCCCAATCGATTTTGCCTTCAGTATTTTTAGTTCCGCCGTAAAGAGCTAAGGGGAGGGTTTCATAAAATTTATAAAGCTGTGAAAAGTTTGCCACATATAGATTCTTATTATCTTTGCAATAGTTGCTTCTGAGTTGTCTGTTAAAATCGTGATTAACGTTAGTATCTTTAAGGTCTTCGTGATTTCCGCGAATAAGAAACACTTGTCCAGGGTTATTTATTTTTAATTGTAAAATAGTATAAATAACTTCGCCACCATACCAGCCTCGATCTGTATAATCTCCTAAAAAAATCAAATTTGTTTTCTTATTGGCTATTTTGAAGCCCTTCATAAGTTTTTGGTCATTGAGATCTTCAATAAAGGCTATCAATGAATGGACATCGCCATGGATGTCTCCTTGTGGGATTAGTAGGTTTTCTGGATCAAAAACCATTTTTTCTACATAAGGATCAAAATTCCAATCAGAAACATGATCACTTCTGGTTGGTTCATAAGCAGAGATAGTATGTTCAAGCGATTTTGGTAGTTCGCCATTAACCCAATATTCAGAGTTGTTTAAAGCAGAATTTTCGGCAATTGATTTAAAATACTGATTAAAAGCTTGTTGTAGGTCTTCACCATTAATGGCTCGCGCGCTATAATCATTTCTTTTTTGCGAATCAAACTGCGGCAACGCTTTGCATTTATTTTTAAATTCTTCATAAGCTTTATAGTCAGCTTCTTCTTTTTTTATAAGAGCCCACTGTTCTGCAGAGATTGGTTTTATACGAGTTGATAGATCTGGCAATTGATCGCATTTGATAGGATTCATAGGTTCGTCAGTGGATTCATCATTGTGGGGGGCCAAAGATCTTATTTTTAAATAAGTATCGATTGCTGCTTTAGTTCTTAGATCGTGGTGTCTTGTATTAAAAATCTTTTGAATTAAAGTTGTTTCATTTATAATAAGAGCAATTTCGTTCACTAAAAGATTAATTTCAATTTTACTATTGATATAATCAGAAAATTTTCCATGTGCCATTTGTATAGCAATTTTTTTCATATATCCAGTATTTAATTTTTTTGAAAAATCTGTAAGTTTTTGACCAGACTTGCTGCCACGATTTGTAAAATAGAGTTTTTGTGTAATATTGAAATGAGAACTTTTCTGTAGCACCTTTTTAGTGAGATTTGGAACTCGTGCATTTATACACTTGAGACTTAATTTTTGTGGAACTTCTATCGTCTGGCTAAGCTGACCTGCGTGAAGATCTAGTGCAGGTGCAATTAAAATAAGCAAAAACAGATATTTTTTAAAAGAGCATCTATAGTTCATAAAATTGTTCAGTTATTCAATTATTAAATTATATTTAAACAGTTATTATACTAACATCTTTTATTGTATTTTGGAAATTTATCTATACTTTTTATGGTCTTTTGACCATTTCAGTCTCTTCTTTTTTTAAAAATTGATTTAAACGATCTAAGAGCGATTTATTATATTCCTCCTTATTTACATTTTCAGAAGATCGCTGAGACAGGTGTGGAATAAACTGTTCCAATTCACTAGGATGCTCAAATTTACAATAGATATTTTCAATGGCATCTTCGAGCTCATTTTCGGTGTTCTTTTCAAGTGAAGCTTTTTTAAGGAGAAAGTAACGCCATTTTCGTGATTCTAAATTCCAAATAACGGTTTCTTTTTGGGGAATTTTCAAAGAAAATGAATAAACTATTTTTTCTAGTAATTCATTGATATCCAAGTTGCCTTGATAGGTATCAGGAATACCGTATGCCAGTTCATTAATATCTAAGTTATGAACGGAAGGGTGTTGGATCAAATACTCTACAGCAAAAGCTTCGATAAATTCATTAGTAGCTACACCTAATTTTCTGCCAACAATAATGGATTTCCATGTTAAGGGAATTTTGCTCTTTTGAAAGAGTTGTAGCATTGAATTATTCATAGATAATCTCTTAAATTAATTTCAATTATAATAAATTATAATTATTTTTTTGGCCATTATTTTATATAATTGTATGCTATTTCTTAAGCACAGGCAAGTTGTTTATCACAAAACATTCTCAAGAGGCTTTGGTATAGTAGATAGATCATGAATGCTTTCTTGTAGCTCCCAGCTTTGGCCAAATTTATGAATATGCAGTTGATCTGAAGAAACGGATGGTTCTTTTGCCCACCAATTTGTTAAGTATTCAATGGGCGTTGAAAATGAATCAGTACCAAAGTAAAAAGTTCCCCAGTGCATAGGAATTGGTCAGCCGTTTAGCAAGTTTGGTAGTTCTTTTAATGCATCTACAAAAGGTAATGCTATAATATTTCCGTGATATTCTTTATGTTTGCCTAAAAATATAAAATGTAATTTCGCTTCAGGGTAATCTTCAGAAAATTCTTTAAGTCCTTTGAGTGATTTGGAAGAAACCTGAGAAGAACGTTTGATCTCAAATGCGTGAAGTCCGTGAGGACCATAGAGAATAAAGTCAACTTCAGTGCCTGACAATGTTCGCCAAAAATAAATTGTATACCCTAAATTAAAGTAATCATTTATCGCTGACAATGATTGCAAAAAAAGTGTTTCTAAAATAGCGCCATCGGACTCTTCTGGAGAGTCTAAAGGGCCTATAGGTCTTAGAATTCTATAAACACCTGCATCAAAAAAATAGAATTTTTGATGCGTAATCATTTTTCTTTTTGCTCGATGGTTAAATACAGAAATTCTTGTTGCTAATAATAAGGTCTTCGAATATTTCAAAATAGTTAGCTACTGATAGATCTATTAATTGAAATTTCTCGAGCAATTTCTGAAAAATTTAAAACATTACCTTGTGAAAAACTGGCAATTTCTAAAAAACGAGTGAATGTACCAATATTTCTGGTAAGACCTTCTTGTAGGACTTCTTCACGTATATAGGTTTGTACGTAGCTTTCTAAATATTTTTTGGGATCGGCATGCGTTATTGCGAGCGGCAAGAGGCCAAATTGAAGCACGTGGTTAAAGTCAAAGCTTTCTCCAATTTCTTGAATGACTAAGGGATGCATGTGATATTTCAATGCTCTCCCTGCAAGTAAGTTTACACCTTTTTTGCGTAAAGCTCGTGCGCTTGAACCGGTTAATATAAAACGATATTTTTTGCTTTCTATAAGACGATGTACTTCATTGAGGAGTTCAGGAACTCTTTGCACCTCATCAATAACAATCCAATTGGTATAGTTTGGGGGAATTAAATTTTCTAATCGGTTTGGTTCTGCTAAAAGTGAGCTATATAATGAAAAATCAAGAAGATCTAAATAAATGGCATCGGGAAGATAGGTTTTAATCCATGAGGTTTTTCCTGTGCCTCGAGGCCCAAACAAAAATAAGCTACTTTTGCCTTCTAAGGGCAATTTTAAAATTCTGTTAAACATCTAATCACTTTTTTTAAAAATATGTTAAATTCATAATAAAAATAGCAAAAAACTTAAAATTTTTCAAGAAATTGCTGAAAGTTGATGGGCAAAATATCATTTTTATTAAAAATTTGATGATAGCATTATCAAATTTAATGATTTAATCATTTTAAAATCAATGGTTTATTACAGAAGGTTCTCAAGAGGCTTTGGTATACTAGATAGATCATGAAAGCATTCTTGTAGTTCCAAGCTTTGGCCAAATTTAAGAATATGCAGTTGATTTGAAGAAACGGATGGTTCTTTTGACCACCATTCGGTTAAGTATTCGATGGGCGTTGAAAATGAATCAGTACCAAAGTAAAAGGTTCCCCAGTGCATAGGAATAAAGTTTCGTGCTCCTAAATCTAAAAATGCCTGACCTGCTTGTTGAGCACTAATATGCGAATGCTTCATCCATTTGCGTGGCTGACAAGGGCCAATAGGCATAAGTGCTACATCAATAGTAGGAAATTTTTCTTTAATCATGGTAAAGTGCTTTGCATATGCTGTGTCGCCTGCAAAATAGATGGTATGATTTTTGTATTGTACCATCCAACTTCCCCATAAAGATCTATTCCGGTCAAATAACGAGCGTTGCGACCAATGATGGGCAGGTAAAAAAGTAAAAACTAAAGAATTTCCCTCATGATTGAAAACTGTAGATTGCCACCATGTATGCTCTTTAACATATGAAAAATTACGACGATCAAACCATTGCTTGTCTCCCATGGGAATAAGAAACATTGAAGTTATATCTTTAAGTTTTAGCAAACTCTTCTCGTCCATGTGATCGCGATGATTATGTGAAAGTATGATATAGTCGACATTTTCAATATCTTGAATATTTAAAGGAAGAGGAGTAATTCGTTTGAATAAAAGGGAAGCATTGCCAAAAATCGGATCGGTTAAAATTTTTATGGTGCCAAAATCAATAAGAAACGTTGAATGACCAATCCATGTGATAGTTGGATTTTTTAGGGCATTGGGTGTATATGAAGTGGACCAACTGGTTAGGTCAGGTTTTTTAGAGCGCAAACGTTTTAAACGAGAATAGAAAAACATACATAAGGAATTTATAAAAAAACCTTCTGCTTTTTCTTGTGCATGGTTATAATATTTTTTTTTATAAAAGTAGGGAAAATTTGGTCTAGTAATCACCATATACCTCGTAGACTAAAATACCCCCATCCAGACGCGAAGTCATGGACAGGGGAAATGGAGGTTATCTAGTTATTGATTATGCAAGAAGCACTTAAGTAATGTAACTCCTCTTTCAGTAAAAATCAAATTTTTTGTTAGTTTTTTAGCAAGCAGATCCATTTTATAATATATATTTCAAATAAAAAATAATTATAAGTTTTTTTGCATAGAATTAATCAATTGATTGTATTCATGATGGTATGAATCAACCATAGTTGCAAGTCCAAAATCATTTGCAATTGTTTTATAGCCATTTTTTCCCAGAGTTTTTGATAGTTCCTTACTGTTTGCTACCTGTTTGATTACGTTGCAGACTTCCTGATGATTATATGAAGGAACCAGTATTCCGTTATAGTTATGTACAATAACTTCATGAATTCTTAAAGGTTCTGTTATAATACAAGGCAGTGAGCAGCTCATTGCCTCAAGCAATGCAATTGATATTCCTTCTTTGTATGAGGTTTGAATGAAGCAATCAAAAAGAGGATAATATCCTAATGCTGGTTGTCCTTCTATAAAAATAACTTTTCCTTCTAATTTTAGATACGCTACCTGACTTTGTAAGGCTTTCTTTTCTTCACCTTTTCCAAGAAGCACCAAGCGCATCATAGGATTATCTTTATACAATTGTGCAAATACTTTTATTAAAAATGCATAATTTTTACGCGCAATCCACCTTCCAACAGAACCGATTATATAATGATGATCATCAAGGCCTAATGTTTCTCTTTTTACTTCACTTTTTTTGCTTTTATTCACAATTTCCTGAGCATCAATTCCATTTTTTATAACCTTTAAACGCTCCGGATTGTTAAGGTTAAATTCTTGAATAAGAGAGGTTGCAACTCCTTCTGAAACTGCAATCAATCGATGAGGAATATGCTGTGTTGATCGATCAATACAATTACGAAAAAAGCCATCTAGATCAACGCCTAAATGAAAACTATTGAGCAATGGTATTTTTAAAAAAAGATTTACTATGCGACCAGCTATATTTGCAGACCATAACCATGTATGAATACAAGCGGGTTTTAAGCGCTTAATTGTTTTATATAATCGCACAAAAAAAACGGGGTCATACATGCTCATCAATCCTTTGATTTGATAACACGGTATGCCAAGTTGTAGTAGGCGTTGGCGATTGGGGCCGTCATGAAAAAAGATAACCTGATGGTTAGCTTGTGTTGATGCACTATTTTCTAAAAAATCTACTAATAAAGTTTCTGCCCCACCAATTTTTAAACTCGTGATTATATGTATAATCATTTTTTTCATTACAATTACTCTCTCGATTTTTATTATTCTTTGCTTAAAAAAATTAATTCATTGTATATTTTTGCTATATTCCAATCGCAGCTTTTTTTTATCAACTTTACCCAAGGAAGTCATGGGCAAATCTTCAAGAATGATAAATTGGCGTGGGACTTTATAGCCAGCTAAATTTTTTATGCAATACTCTTTTATCTGTTGATCGAAGGTTGGTGATGGATCTTTAATCACGATGTAAGCAATAGGAATTTCTCCGCTTTGTTCATCCGGAGCACCAATAACACCAGCTTTCATTATGCCTGGATAGCTTATAAGAAGATTTTCTATTTCTTGGGGATAGATTTTAATGCCTTTGTGAACTATTAAATCTTTAAATCTGCCTGCAATTATTAAACGGTCCTCTGCATCAAATTGTGCAAAATCGCCGGTGTTTAACCATCCATCTTTTAAAATTTCGGCTGTTGCCTCAGGTGCGTTAAAATACCCCAACATAACATTGTCGCCTTTAACCCATAAAATACCAATTTGTCCGTGTGGAACTTCGTTATTATTTTCATCACGTAATGACCATTCAATGTTACAGCCTACTCTTCCAACGGTATTGGTTTGCTTTAAAGAGTCTTCGATATCTGCTGCAATGAAAGGTGATGTTTCGGTTAAGCCATAGCCATTGCATAGTTTTCTACGATAGACCATTTCAAAAAGAGCTCGAATCTTATCAGGTAATGCATCGCCACCTGAAACAAAATAGCGAACCGAACTTAGATCTAGATCTCTAAGCATGCATAACAAGCCGTAAAGGGCTGGGACAGCGATTATTACGGTTGGTTTATGCTTTAATCCATCAATTATCCATTTACGTTCAATTTTTGGAAGTATAATAGTTTTTGCACCTAAAAAAGCAGTTGTCCAAATTGAGATATTTTGTGCAAAACTGTGAAATAAAGGAAGAACGCCTAAAAGACAATCATTATTGCTTACATCAACTGCAGTGATGATTTGAATAACATTGGTCAAAATATTTCTTGAACTTAACATTACTCCTTTTGGAAATCCAGTTGTGCCGGAGGTATAAAGAAGAGCAGCCATTTCATCGGGTTCTAGATAGGGAATAGTATATTCAAGATCTTGTGATGTTATTTTTTGAATGCTTTTGCTTTGTTCATCATCTGAAAGTTCCAAAACGATAATCGAAGAGAAAATTGAAGGATCAAATTTTTTTGCGTATTCAGGGGAGATGATGAGCGCTTTCGGGTTGCAATCTTTAATAATATGATCAAGTTCGCGATCAGATAAGAAAGTATTAAGCGGAACAACGACCGACCCCGTTTGCCAGATTCCATAATATGCTTGGTAATAGGTGATTGAATTTTCATAAAGAAGACAAACTTTATCTTTTGGACCTACGCCCGCGTTAAGGAGCTGCTTGGTTATTGCAAGGGAGTGAACATAAAGCTGCTCAAAGGTCATAGGTATATCTTTGCAGATCAATGCAGTCAAATGAGGAAACTTTTTTGCAGCTCGTTGCAATAATGTTCCTGCAAACATAAAAATTCCATTCTCAAAAAGCAAGGAATAATGCTTTTTAAAACTTTTGTTCTCTTTTATGTGCTTTTGTGATGTTTTTAGCATTCAAGTTACTTTCAAAATAACGGCGCTATTACGATACATGTCTTATTATGATATACTTATCATAAATCATTAGTATGGTATAGAGGACAGGCATGAAATCGCTTAAGCATGGAATATTATTAGCTGTTGAAGGTGTTGATGGTTCAGGCAAGTCAACCCTCGCGCGAAATCTTTTTAATTATTATAGCGCTCATTATACTACAATGCTCACGAAAGAGCCAGGTGGGTCACCTTTGGGTGCTTTTCTGCGATCCCATTTACAAGAGCAGCAGATAGCAACATGCCCCGAAGCAGAATTTCTTTTATTTGCTGCTGATCGAGCTCAGCATTTTCATGAATCTATTATTCCTGCTCTTGCGAGCAATAAACTTGTTATTTCAGATAGACTTGCGGATTCTTCTATTGTTTATCAAGGATATGCACGAGGGCTTAATCGTGCAGTGATAGAAACTACTAATAGTTGGGTTATGAAAGATATAAAACCAACACTTACTCTCTATGTAAAAGTTCCGATTGAAACAGCGGTCGAGCGCTTACGGTTGAGAAATCAATCATTAACTAATTTTGAAAAGGATCTTGATTTTTTTCAAAAAGTTATTGAAGGATTTACTATGCTTTATAAAGACCGAACGGATGTTCTTGTTGTTGATGGCCAACAAACGCAAGAGGCGGTGATGAGGGACGCTTTCAAAAAAATCGACTCTATCCTTTTAGAATGTGAGCACTACTATGCACCATAGTTCTAAGACGCCTGCTCAGTTATGGATTGGTTTGCCATCACAAGTGGTGCATGATGTTGAACTATATTTACAAAAAGTTTTTTGTAAATATAGCGGTTGTTCTACCTGCATTATTTGTTTGCAAATACGACAACGACAATATCATGGGTGTATGTGGTTTAATCCTACAGGAAACTATACGCTTGATACTTTAAAGCCATTTTTTAGTACCATTTCGCGTTCATTAATGCCTAATGAACGGTTTTACTTTATTTTTCAGAATGCTGACTATTTATCACATGCATGTAGTAATAGTTTATTAAAATCGATAGAAGAACCTCCCCACGGGTATCATATAATTTTTTTAGCACAACTTCTTCAACTAGTTGCACCCACTTTACGATCCCGTTGTTCAATTATCTATGCTGAGAAAACTGAATCGAATACAGAAAGCTATGATTTAGTTCCTTTTTTTACTAAAAAAAAGATGATCCTGAGCTTTTTATGCAAATATTGGAAAAAACTAATCTCAATGAACAGATAGTAGCGGCGACTCTTAATGAAACTATTGCTTACTGGTGTGCTCTCTATGACAAAGTGATAGAAGACGAAATGGCAGCTGATGCCATCATAAGTCACATAGACTATTTGAAACGTGCATTAGAAAAACCTCTAATGCCGGGCAGTGCCAAAATTTTTTTGAAAAATCTATTTTTGCAGATCAATTATTAGCCGCCTTTTATAACGGCTAATGGTTTTAGCCGTGCAACTTTATGTGCAAGATGTGCATTTTGAACGACTGAAACAACTTCTTCAACATCTTTATATGCCTCAGGTGCTTCTTCGGCTAAACCGGGATCGGAATCACAACAAATAACAATCCCTTGTTGTTCGAGCGTTTGGCGCAATGTTGAACCTCGAACATGCTTCTTTGCCTGCATGCGAGACATTTTTCTGCCAGCGCCATGACATGATGATCCAAATGCCACTTCCATTCCCTGCAGGTCACCAGCTAAAACATAAGAGGCTGTTCCCATAGTGCCGGGAATAAGTACAGGTTGTCCGTAAGGCCGATAATACTCAGGAATTTCTAAACGACTCGGACCGAATGAACGTGTTGCGCCTTTTCTGTGTACCAATAGTTCTATATTTTTACCATTAACTCTATGTATTTCTTGTTTTCCCATATTATGAGAAACATCATACATCATGGTAAGTGATGCTTGTGTGCCAAAAACTTTATGCCATGCTTGGCGAGTATTATGAGCAATCATATGACGATTTGCCCAAGCGAAATTTGCAGCTGCTTGCATAGCTTTAAAATAATTTTGTCCTTCATCGCTTAAAAATGGAGCGCATACTAACTCTCTATCAGGTAGCACAATGCCCCATCGTGCCAAATGTGGCATAAATGAACGAACATAATCGGTGCAAACTTGATGGCCCAAACCGCGAGAGCCGCAATGAATCATAACGGTGACCATGCCTTCAGAAAGACCAAAAATTGATGCAGTTTTTGTATCAAAAATCGTATCAACATATTGAATTTCAAGAAAATGATTACCTGATCCCAAAGTTCCCAATTGGTCAAGTCCGCGTTTTTTTGCATGATCAGAAACGCATGCAGCATCCGCATTTTTCATACGTCCATTTTCTTCGCAGAATTCCTTATCTGAAGTTGTTCCAATATCTCGCTCAAGGAAATAATCGATGCCTTGAATTAAGAGTTTATCAATTTCTTTATGCGTTATTTTTACTGTTCCACCACGGCCAACACCGGAGGGTATCGCCTGAAAAATTTCATCGGCAACTTTTTGTAAGAGGGGTTTAATTTCAGAAATTGAAATGTCAGCACGTAATAAACGAACACCACAATTGATATCATAGCCGATTCCTCCTGGAGAGATGACTCCGCCATCATGAATTGATGTTGCTGCCACTCCTCCGATAGGAAATCCATATCCTTCATGAATATCGGGCATAGCTAATGCATGTTCAACTATTCCGGGAAGTGTTGCAACGTTAACAAGTTGCCCCAAAGAACGATCTTTTAGGATTTCATCAAGTAATAGCTCATTAACAAATACTCGCGCTGGAACGCGCATATCCTGACGAAATGTTTTGGGTATTTCATAACAGCTCTCGTCTATTTTGATTAAATCTTCTTTGCGTACGGGACTATTCATTATAAACTCTTTTTTTAAATATCAAATACAATATCAGTTTGCCACAGACCATTAATCTGTTTAAATTCTAGATCATGATACGTTACCGCTTTAATTTCTACAACATCAAAACCATCAATCGCAATTCCAAAAATCTTGGCTTCTAAATGCTGTTCATTAAGATGGGTAATTTTTGCATCAAGATATGCTTCATTGTTCGTATCGGATAAATACAATGCTTCTGATAAAAAATCAACAAGAAGGGATACTTGATCAATAGATTTGATTGTAAGAGTATGCTCCTTAGGCAAGGAAGGGCAAATGAGCCGATCATTTTCATACATGCATCGAGATGCTTTTGGGTGTATTGATTGAAACATGCCTTTAAGTGCATTAACAAAAAGTTCTTGGAGCGTTTTTCCAAATACCCGTATTTTTAAGTCTGCCGTATGTTCAATAAGCTCAAAATCTTTCATGCAATACCGCATAGATATTTTGTTTGTTTCAAATTCATTAACCTTTTTTATTCGAACTTTTCATCAATCAGTATATCTGATGTTCATTAATATTCTAGATTAAAAAAGTTAGGTCAAAATAGTAATGCATTAAAGATTAGTGTCTAGGGGGTCTTAGATAATCATACTTATCAGAATATTCTTGCGTTCCATAAGGCACGTAGGGTAATAATCCATTTTGAATATGCGGATGAATTTGCCTATTATTATTTGAAGGTTCTTCAAAGTCACCATGTGAATTAGGAAGCTGTAAGAAGAAAACCGCAGCTTTTTGAGCATCTGTGAGTTGAGCATGACTGTGGTGCATAGTAAGAATAGTTGTAGTATAAAAAAAGAGAAACAAAAAGGGCAAAAACCTGGATTGAGTTCATACGAGCCTTAATTATTTAAAAAAATTAGTTTGGTTATCGATATTGATAAAATTGTTGTAGGTGTGGATTTTCTGTAGTAACATTAGGTTCAGGTCGTTGATCTTCCTGAGGTATAATTCGATTACCGCCGCAGGGAGAATCTACATAGAAAACAGCTGCACGGGCTACTCTTCGCTCATCTTCTGTTTGTATCTGCATGCCTTTGCACATAACAATTGAACTCATAAAAACTATAATAAGGTTGGTTTTTTTCATAATGTTCCTAAAAATTTTAATGAGCGTTGTTAAAATTGACTAACAAGCAATTATTTACTTTATTCATTATATACTATACATATTTTTTTATCTAATATCAAATGCGTATAGGGCAGTAATTCTTTGAGTAAGAAAAGTTGAGGTAAGAGTATTATATGAGTCAGCTCACTGCATTTGATGATTATTTTTATGATTTTTATTGTTTAAAAAATAGTAAAAACCTATTTTTGCGGCTTCAGAAATACCTAGGTATAGTATGGTCAAAGCTACTATAATTGCAACATGAGAGCTATTTGGTGTTGTAAATGAGAATAGGGATTTACCAATTTTGGTGAAGGGTAAGAATATACTGACACATGCTATGAGAATTGATAAGAACAATAAACTCAATGAAGGAGATTTTGCTCGTATAAAAAATTTTCGTGTCCTAATTGAAAAAATTAGGATTAACGCAGTAAGCATATTTTCGATGAATAAATTTGTTTGTAATATTTTTGGTGACATTCTATAAAAGAGAGCGAATGTTATAAAATCAAATAATGAACTAATTAATCCTAAAATGGTGCTGAAAATAAGGATATCTCTAAAAGAATAGCTTTTGGGGGTTCTTATCTCATCTTTATCAACACTGTCTGTTGCCAAAGATATCATTGGAAAATCGGCTAAAACGTTGATTAATAATATTTGTAGTGGTAATAAAGGTAAAAAATTAATAAAGAGTGATGCTACTGCAATAGAATAAAAATTACCAAAAATCGAAGCAAGTTCCATTTTTATATATTTAATGGTATTTGCATAAATAACTCTTCCTTCATATATGCCATTAATAATATTGTTTAAACTTTTTTTTAATAAGATGATATCAGCCGCATCTCGCGCAGTATCAGCTGCACCTTGTACGACGATGGCAACATTTGCTTTTTTAAGAGCAGGTAAATCATTAATACCATCGCCTAAATAACCTACTTGATGATTTTCTTGTAAAATATCTATGATCTCAAATTTCTGTTCAGGTTGAATTCGAGCAAAAATTGTATTGGCATAAATAGCTTGTTTTTTTTCTTGCTTATTCATCGCTTGTAATGCTGTTCCCGTTATTACTTTTTCTGGATTATCAATAAGCCCAATTTCATAACCTATAGCTCCTGCGACTTGTGCAGAATCTCCTGTTAAAATTTTTAATGAAATTCCCAATCTTTCTGCTGCAACAAAGGCTTGTTTGGCATCTTTTTTAATAGGATCAAAAAATGATATCAAGCCAATACAGGTTAAGTCGCGTTCATGCTCAATGACTTGTGCATAATTTTTACCGTTTTCCAACTGTTTGTAAGCAATAAGAATGACTCGGTTACCTTTTTTTTCTTGTTCCTGAGCCCATGCTTGTAATTTGTCTTTTGTATCGGGTATACAAAGATCTAATATGGTATCAATAACGCCACGAACAATTAATATAGTTGTAGTATTGGTTTGAACAATGACATCATTACGTAGACGTTGATAATCAAAACTTTGTTCATATTGTTTCTCATACTCAAGGAATTTTTCTTGCATCTTTGGATCTAAGGCTGTCCATAATGCATTATCAATTGGATTTATTAACCGTATTGATTGAGTCACGTTTCTAGAGCCTGCTAAATTTGCGTACAGTAAAATTTTTTGCTTATCTTCACCAAATATTTGTGCTACTTCAAGTTTATTTTCAGTCAATGTTCCTGTCTTATCTGAGCATAAGACATCGATGCTTCCCAAATCTTCTATTGCTGCAAGACGTGTCACAATTACTTTATTATGTGCAAGATGTAATGCTCCGCGTGATAAACAAAATGTAATGACAAGAGGTAAGGCTTCTGGCGTTATACCAACCGCTAAAGCGATTGAAAAAAGAAGCAATTGAAAAATATCTGCTTGAGATCCTTTTATCAAAAGATTTATAAAAAAAATAAGGAGTAACGTGCAAATTACTAAAATCATTATATATTTACTAAATTGATTTATTTCGCGTGCAAAGATACTTTCTTTAATAATATTCTTAGTGAGTGATGATAATGAACCTGAAATTGTTGATTTCCCAACTGCAATTACCACACCCATGCCTGTTCCTGAAACAACCGTGGTTCCAGAAAAGCCCAAATTAGTTGCTTCATATAATGCAATGTTGTCAGATGTTAATGGTGCAGAATTTTTCGCAATGGGAACAGATTCTCCAGTTATATTCGATTCGTCAACCATAAGATTAGAGGTTTGGATAAAGCGCATGTCTGCGGGAATTATTGTTCCTTGGTTAACAAGAATAATGTCGCCTGGCACAAGTGAAACTGCATCAACCAGTAGAACTCTTCCTTCTCTGATAACTTCAATTTGTGATACTAAATAGCGGCTAAGTAGCTCAGAAGCTTTATGTGCTTTATATTCTTGATAAAATCCTAAGGAAATATTTATAAAAGTAAAAACAAGAATCATTATTCCTTCAAAATAGTTGCCTAATGCGAGTGAAACAAGCGAAGCTCCAGCTAATAAATAGATGAAGTAGGAATTAAGATTTTTACTAAGAAAATCAAGCAAGAGAAAGCGATTTTTTTCAATTCTATTAAGACCGTATTCTTCAAGCCGCTTCTTTGCTTCAGAGTTTGATAATCCTTGTCGAGATGTTTTTAAGGTGGTAAACAGCTGCTCAAAAGTCATTTGACTGTATGATACAATATCCATTGTCTTTTTACCTTGATCTTGTTGAAAATATAGTTATTGTTAGTGGTATATGAAATAACAGTAGATTGTCAATGTTCTCACAGAACTGTAGTTAGTGCATAAATAATAATCGTTATGGCAAAACCAATTAAAGATTTACTTTCAACCATTTTACCTAAACCAGATTCTTGGAAATTATATTTGTTTCAAAAATGGGATGTGATTATCGGTGAACTCAATTTTCAGGTACGTCTTGAGAAAATACAGAAAGATACCTTAATTTTGAGTGTTTCAAATGCCAGTTGGATGCAAGAATTACACTGCCTTTCTGATATTTTAATAAAAAAAATTAATCAGCATCTTGAGTATCCTTATGTGAAACAATTGCGATTTAAATGTACCCCGCGCATAAAAAAAAATAGTCTGATTAAATCGTTACAGCAACAGGTGGTTTTTCAAGAAATAACCCTAACAACCAAACAGAAAAAAGCTCTTGAGAGAATAGAAGATGAGCACCTTCAATATGCTTTAAAAAGGTTTCTTGCGCGCTGTCATTATACAAACCAAAATTTGTGACATTCTGAAACTTTATAAACTATTAATGCCTTGAACTCTAGCTTAATTTACTCATGAAATAGTACCATTATAAAAATGGGACTTAGCTAGATTGGTAAGGGATATAATGAACAATTTAAAAAAAATAGTTTGTATCTTTGTTTGCATCTTCTATTGCGCTTTTATAACCGCCATAACTTCTTCTTCAGAAAAGTATCAGTTTTATTTTTTAGCGCACTATAATCAGTTGGAAAAAAATAGTAATCAAGCAAAGCGATATTATGATTATCTTTTAAAGAACCATAATACCGCTCATATCTATTCGGGTTTATTATTTCATTTATCTCAAACAGAACAGTTTGAAACTATACTAAAATTAATTCCCTCGATTGAGGCACATAAAAAAAATGATGTACAAACGGATATGATAATAATTAATGCGTTTCAAGCACTTAACAAAACAAATGAAGCAATTAACCGTTTAACTGCATTGAGTAAAAATCATCCAGAAAATCCTGAAATTAATTTCTATGCTGCTTCTATGCATGCTGAAAATAATCGTTTTTCACAAGCTTTAGAATGTATAGATACTTATTTACAAAATGCAATCAATACATCAAAAAATTTCATTTTTTATTTTTTAAAAGCCCAGATTTATTCAAGAGTCGGCAATTACCAACTTGCAACAATCAATGTTAAAAAATGCTTAGAGCTTTCACCAGGATTTGATCAAGGCTGGTTATTATTGGGTCTTATTAATGAACTTTCGGGCAACCTTGAAGAAGCAGTTCATAATTACCAAAGTACCTTAAAGCTTTTAGGGCCAAATCCTTTGCTTGAACGTCAAATTATGCAATTACAAGTTAGACAGCAGATGATGAATCAATCAGGAAACCAACTTTTTAAAGAAGCGCTTGAAGCGTACACTGCTAAAGAGTATCAAAAAGCATTACAAATTATATCGGCCGATCCTCAAAAAGAGACGCATGTACCAACTTGTTTGCTTACCATTGAAATCTTATGCAAAATTAATAAAGTTGATGAAGCACTTTTATATCTTCAAAAAAAAATAGAGACTGATTTCACGAATGATACGTGGTATAGAACTGCACATTTATTATATAAAGCCGGTGTTCCAAGTTCGCGTACATTAACTCTATTTTCATCTGTGGAAAAAAAAGATAGTAGTTTAGTATTGCCTCTGCTCTATAAAGCCGACATCTATTTAAGGCTTCAGGATACAAAAAATGCTATAGTGTATCTTACGAAAGCAGCAGAAAAAGCTCACGATACTCTTGTTAAAACAAGAGTTTTATATCAGTTGTCTGCATTGTATTTTGAAAATAAAGAATGGAATAAAATGCTTACTACATTGCTTGAGGGCAAAAAACTTAATCAAGATTATCCACCCTTATTAAATCTCCTTGCATACTACTATGCGACCAAAGGTAACAATATACAAGAAGCTGAATCGCTTATAACTGCTGTTTTGAAAAAGGATAAAAATCCTCATTTTATAGAAACTCGTGCATTGATTTTATATAAACAGAAAAAATACGATGAAGCATATAAGCTTTTAACGGCGCTTACAAAGAAAATGCCACAAGATGCTTCAGTGTTGTATCATTTGGCTAAAACCATGCATAAAAAAGGTGATACGAAGGCTGCATATGCAATGCTTCAACAAGCAATTAACTTTTGTTCAATCTCAAATGATAAAACTAAGTATCAAAAATGTTTGCAGCAGTGGAATTCATTAAAATAAGGGAAGACGGTTTACAGCTAATTCCATTTATTATTTTAAATAGTTATAGCCGAATATATTTTTTGTCAAATATTATGAAAGGGAAGAGTGGTATCGAGCCTGTTTTTTTAAGGGGATCTTATTTACAGCTCTGCAATTTCCTTGATTGTTTGTGCCCAATCCCATGGTATACTATACATAGTAACAAATCTGAAATCGATTAAGTTGAGTGGATCATGAAAAATATACCCATTGGGATTAGTGATTTTAAAGAAATTATTAATGAAGATTATTATTATGTTGATAAAACGCTTTTAATTAAAGAGCTTCATGAAAGCACTGGTTCGGTCATTTTAATTCCTCGTCCACGAAGATTTGGTAAAACGCTTAATCTTTCAATGGTTAAATATTTTTTTGAAAAAACTGAAGCAGATACTAGTGCTCTTTTTGCTAAAACTGCTATTTGGCAGCATGAAGAATATAGAAAATTGCAAGGTACGCTTCCTGTTATTTCATTGACCTTTAAAGATGTTAAAGAAGAAAATTGGGAAAATTGTTATAAAAAACTTGTATCAATTATTTCTAAAACATTTGAATATCATCAAGCAGTTTTAGAAAAAAAACTTTCAGAACATCAGCGAAATTACTATAGGGCTATCATTGAAAGGCGTGCTGATGAAGTTGCTTATCACGAAAGTTTATCTTTTTTAAGCAAACTACTGTATGAAGCATATAATGAAAAAGTTCTAATATTAATCGATGAATACGATGCGCCAATTCATGCGGGCTATGCTCATGATTATTACAAGCAAGTTACGCAATTTATGCGTTCGCTTTTAACCTCAGTTTTAAAGGATAATACCTATTTAAAGCGTGGAATATTAACGGGTATTTTACGAACGGCAAAAGAAGGTATTTTTTCAGGGCTCAATAATCTCAAAGTGTATTCATTACTCAATAAGACGTTTCAAGATAAATTTGGATTTACGCAACAAGAAGTAACACAATTAGTAAGCGATTATGATTTAAGTGAAAGTTTGCCTGAAATACAAGAATGGTACAATGGATATACGTTTGGTTCTATGCGTATGTATAATCCATGGTCTTTGCTTATGTGTATGAGTGAAGAAGGTGCGCTTCTGCCTTATTGGGTTAATACCAGTGATAACCAAATCATAAAGAAGATTATTGCTTCATCTGGAGTGGAAGTTAAGACTGATCTTGAGTTATTATTAGATGACCAAGCTATTACAAAAGTTATTGATGAAACATTATTATTTCCTGGTATAGAAAACAATGCTCAAGCCGTTTGGAGCCTTCTTTTATTCAGTGGTTATTTGACTTTTACTTCCTGTGATCTTAAAGAAGGTATTATTTCATGTAATCTTATTATACCTAATAAAGAGATACGATTATTGTATCGAATGCTTATTAAGGATATTTTTCAAGCAACATTAAAAACCGAAATTAATAAACAATTGTTACAAGCTTTGAAGCAGGGCGATGTTGCATTGTTTTCACAATTATTACAAGAATTTGTAATTAATAGCATAAGTATGTTTGATCTCCCCAACGATGAACCCGAAAAGAGTTACCATTTATTTGTATTAGGTTTACTGGTAACGTTATTAGATACATATTATGTTAAGTCAAATCGAGAAAGTGGCTATGGAAGGTATGATATTATGCTGATTCCACATGATAAAAATCAGTTTGGTTTCATTGTAGAATTTAAGAAGGTTTCCACATATCTTAAAGAGACGTTAGAAATCGCTGCTCAACGAGCGCTAGAACAAGTTATAACAAAAGAGTATGCCGCTGAATTAAAGGCTTTAGGTATAAAGAAGATTAAGGCTCTTGGTATTGCCTTTCAAGGTAAAAATATCCTGGTGCTTGATCAAGATATTAAGTAACACGTGAATTTTTTTGTCTAGTGTGCATTATATCGTTTTAATATGCATATCAATGCTGTTGGAATCAAACAATAAGGAACGATTGTTGAAGCCTTATAGAGTGTATTTTCGTACCAGGTTTCATTGAACATTTTATTACAGTATAGGTATTCTTACAATGATATCAAATAAAGATTAACAACAAAGTAAGGAAGCTTCTTTTATGTCCAATGGATTTTCAAAACTGGTTTGATTTTCTTTTTCTTTAAGTTTTTTTATTCGTTGTTCGAATCTCTTAATACGTGTTTTATGGTGTGGATGCACAGAATAAAGCCGCTTTGTCCACAATTCATCTTTTTTGTAAAAATCAGGGTTGAGCAAGATATCCGATTCAAATTGTTTCTTTAGTGCTTCTAAAAGATCAATTTTATTGGGAATATTATTATCAGCTCTTTGTTCTTGAAATCGCAAATAGCTATAAAAACTCAGAGTGCTGATATTACCAACAGCAAAACCACTTACAAGTTTATATAAATTGCTCTCTAGAAAGTAATCTGGCGAAAATAATTTTTTTCTTACAAGAGCAGTTAGTGCAGTAAGAAATATAGGAATTGCTATTGCTGCAAATTTGCGCTTTAGATTATCGTGATTAACGATATGACCTGCTTCATGATGAAGTGTTGCGATAGTCTCATTGAGAATCTGTGATACAAATGCTGAAAGCTTGGTTTTTAGATTATCTTGATTAGCAATATGACCTGCTTCATGATGAAGTGTTGCGGTAGTCTCATTGAGATTCTGTGATACAAATGCGGATTTCTTAGATTCGTTTAATATAGATTCAAGGAATGAAGAGCTAGGGACAAAAATCCAATTACTATTTTTAGTATCGCAGGACGCCCAGTCCCCCGTTGATTGTTTTATTTGTAGAGGAAAAGCATAGTCTTTTAGCTCCTCTCTTATAAATGTTTCAATATCTGGCGAAACGGCAGGTAATTTTTCGAACCTTTTTTCTGAAGCTTGACGATCGCTTGAGGCATAGCCAACCAAGCCTTTATCTTTGCATATGGCATAGGTCGTTGAGTATTGTGCAAAAGTAGCTACTCCTCCTAGTGCTCCTAAAGTGACGGCGGGTCCAAAATTTTGTTTGAATTGTTGATACCTTTGTCGGAACATTGGATGAGTACTTTGGGCTATACAAGAAAATGCAGCTATTAGTAATATACTATATCTTAATTTCACCATACTTACCCCCTATTTTCACTGTTTTTATAAATCTTTATAGATATAGTATCTCACGAATTAATATAATTGTCAAATAGAAATAAAATATTTATTATTTGCTATTTTATTGAACAAAAAGCTGAATTGTTAAGGGCTTCTTAAGATCGATCAAAGAACCCGCAAGAGGCTTTTGTTGCGAAATAACGCAGTTTTTACAGGTATGCTGAGTATCGATTGGTTTTGCATGAATGACGGAATATTTGATGCTATTTTCAGTTAAAAATGAAGCAACTTCTTCAAGAGATCGTTTTTTAAATGAGGGTAATAGTGAAGGTTTTGATGAACCCTTGGAAATATAGAGGGTAATGCGATTATCAATCAATGGTTGATTTGGGCCAGGCAATTGACCGATACAAATATTCTCAATCAGGTGAGAAATTTCGTATGTTTTTACTACTATTGCGTGTTTTTCAGCTATTTCATAACAGGTATCACTTTTTTTCTGTAAAAAATTGGGCGCCTGCTTCTGTTCAACTTGTTTTGAAATGACGACAAATAATGATTGATGAGGGCGTATAGAGCTATTGGCTGAAGGAATTTGACTTAAAATAGTTCCTGGAGGCAAATCATGATCTTCTTTTTGAGAAAGAATACGCATATTTAAATTGGTATCAGAAAGGAGCTGAATTGCTTCAGGTAATTGCTTGCCCATTAAGGTGGGTGTAGCCAGTGTATTGGGTGCAAAAAAACAATGAAAAGCAAAATAGCTACCAAAAAAACATATAAAGGGGAGAATCCATATCCAATGTTTTAATGAGGTCATGAAAGGCCGTAGGTTGGGATGGTTAAAGGCAGATTTATAAGCCGGATTTTGTAATTTGTGTAAAAACACAAACCGGCAACCATTTATCTATGCGACATACCCACATGTTTAAATCGGAACGAAAAACCGTACATGCTTATTTTGTCTTGCTCCAAGCGGGGTTTACCCAAGCAATGCATTACTGTATTGCTTCGTACGCTCTTACCGCACGTTTTCACCCTTACCGTGTACATTTCTGTAGCAAGGCGGTTATTTTCTGTGGCACTTTCCATAAACTTACGTTTTCCCTAATTGATTGCTCTTTTAAGGCGCTTATTTCGTTTGGAGTCCGGACTTTCCTCTTATAAAATATTATAAGCGATTGCCCAATCTGCCCTTAAACAATAATTTCAAACAAAGTGTTAACACCATAAGATTACCAAATAGTTCATATAATGTATAGGCTTCAAACAATTTAAAATTATTAAAATAAGCTAATAATGCAAATTTACACAAAAGGGCAATAGATAAAAAAATATAGATTGGAACTATTGAATGGGGGTGCATTATTTTTTGCAAAAACATACCGGTAAAAGCAAGGGGAATCGTATAAAAAAGAGTCATTCCTGCAAAATTTGTATCTATAAAATCTTCAAGGATAACGAGTAAAAAGAGCGCGGCAGATTCATACATGGTTCCAGAACGGAAAAGCATAATACAAAAAATACAAAGCATGCTTTGTATACTGTTGTGATGCATGACACCACGCAATAACAAGTTAAGGAAAAAAAATAATAGAATAGAACAATAGAATAATAATGATTTCATGATATATAATTTCTTTAAAATAAACGTTGCATCAAGGTTATATTGACAAATAATATTATTCAAGTAAATTTTCTTTGTTGTTAGGTTTGATACATATATCCTTAAGGAGTTCATAATAACATGAAAAAACAAATTAAATTAACTTTGCTTGGTGTATTGTTGTTTGCAAGTGCAGCAATTTATGCAGATGATACAGAAAAAGGACAAGAAACAGCTCCTAAGACAAATATTGTTAAAGAGTTTATTTCGAAATCCGGAACCGTTCTTAAAAATGTTGCTACAAATAGATATGTTCAAGTTGGTACAGTTCTCGTAGCAGCAGTAGCAGTTGGATGTTATGTTTATTCTAAAGTGACAGCGCAAGAAAAAGCCACTACTCTATTAGTATAATGAACTTAACTTGCTAAGTTGTTGGAACAAATAACTGGTATTAGATTTGTGAAGGTCGCTGTTAGCGACCTTTTTTCATATATGGTTGAAAAATGCGTTTAGGGATAGTTGTAGCTACGTTATTTTTTTGTCTTATTTCTACTTTTGCGGGCGCACTTTTTTTTATTAGCCATACGCATTGGATAGATTTTTCTGCTTTGGAACAATACAAGCAAGGCAAACCATCTATAGTTCTTGATGATCAGGGAAATGAGTGGGCACGATTTTCATGTGATAAACGTGAACCGATCGATATCTCCAAAGTTCCACAACATCTTATTCAGGCATTTATAGCTGCTGAAGATCATGCATTTTTTAATCATCCGGGTATTTCTTGGAAGGGAATTGTTCGGTCAATGCTCATTAACATATATCATGGCAGGATTGTTCAAGGCGCTAGTACTATTACACAACAGCTTACAAAACTGTTATTTACCGATTCAAGTAGAACACTCCTGCGTAAAATTAAAGATCAGTTTTTTGCCCTATTGGTTGAACAGCAGTTTACTAAAGAACAGATTCTACAAATGTATCTAAATCATGTTTGTTTTGGATGTGGCATTTATGGTGTTGAGGCAGCAAGCCAACGCTTTTGGTCAAAAAGTGTACAAGATCTTTCTGTTGCAGAATCAGCTTTGCTTGCAGGTGTTGTTAAAAACCCTTCACATTATTGTCCTTTATTATACCCTCTGTCAGCACAAAAAAGACGAAATATTGTTTTATATTCAATGAAGCAATTGGGTTTTATCAAACCTGATGAATTTGAACTCTACCGTAATAGTTTAGTCGACTTGAAGGTTCCTTTACAGGGTTCTTTGGCCCCGCATGTTAAAGAAATGATTCGCATGAATCTAGAAGAAAAAATTGGTAAAAAAATGCTTTATTCTGGAGGATTAACTATTCAGACAACTTTAAATAGACATATGCAAATGAATGCTGAAAAAAGTTTTTGTGAACAAATAGCGCTTTTGCGTAGTTCTAAAGTTCCTCGTGTTGATGGTGGGCTTATCACTATAGAAGGAAAAACCGGGCATATCAAAGCTCTTGTTGGAGGATATGATTTTAGTCAATCGCAATTTAATCGAGTAACACAGGCTAAACGACAAATGGGCTCTATTTTTAAACCAATTGTATTTGCGGCAGCCTTGCAAAAAGGAATTAACTTTGCACAAACTGAACTCGATGAACCTATTGAAATGATGCAGGGGGGAACCATGTGGCAACCACGTAATCATATTCGACGTTTTGAAGGAACAATGAGTTTAGCGCGCGCTCTTGCTCATTCTAATAATATTATTGCTATTAAAGTTTTAATGGAAATTGGAATCGATACTGTTACAGCATTAGCAAAAAAATTCCATATCTCAGCAGAGTTGCCGCCATATCCATCATTGGCACTCGGTTGCGTAGATTGTACACTCAAAGAAGTAGTAGCGGTCTTTAATGTTTTTGCTCAGCATGGAGTCTATGTTGAACCGCAACTTATTAGATGGGTTAAAGATGAATGGGGAACAAAAATTATCAGTATAAAACCATATAAAGAAACGGTCTTAAATTCACGTGAAAGCGGTCAAGTTGCTAAGGTCCTTGCCATTGGTATGGATAGAGCACGTAAGCGATCTAAAACAAGTAGCTGGATTGATTGTGATGCTATTGGTAAAACTGGAACGAATAATGATTCAAGAATTTGTGGTTTTGTAGGAGCTACACCAGATTATACAACGGCTGTTTCTTTGGGTATTGATGATAATAGCTCATTAGGAAAAAATGCTTTTGCTATTACTACGGCATTCCCTATTTGGAAAAATGTTCATAAGGCATTGCCGGTAATAAAAAAACATTTTTCATATGATTCAACGCTCAAAGAAGTTATTATTCACAGTCGAACAGGACTGTCATGCAGTCCTGACGATCCTGAAGCACTTACAATTTTTATATAAAAAAATGTTAGTCAACTAATTCCGGCATATCTTTGCAGAGACGATTTATAGTGTGATCAATTTTTCTTAAACTCTGATCTTTATGGGTATCAGATAATTCTAACATTAAGGGAGACTCTTTTAATATCCATAAACCCTTTGGACTTTTCCGTGCTTGTGCAAAGGCAATTGAAACAAGTAAAGCGGATATAGGTGTGCAAGTATCAAGAGTATGATGAGGAGTATGTTCATTCTCCTTATAGGCTGCAAGTTTTGTTAAGGTGGCCATATCATAGTGAACTATTTTATTTTTTGAGTTCTTTTGATGCTTTCTGACGGTAAGGAGAGTGCCTTCAAGAGAACAAACTGAGCAACCTTGGAAAGTTTGCAAAAAGTTGAGTTCTTCATCGGTTGCGGGTCGCTTAGAAAAGCTGTTATCTTCTGTTACATATTTAGTAGCAGCATACATAAGAGGAGTTGCTTGAGAAAGGTCGTAGTGGCACGCAAAAAACCGATTGTTGCCGCAAGGTATTAAGTGGGGGAAGTTAACCATTGGTTCCTCAATTTCAAAGCACTTGATTCCTTCCTCGCTCTCTTTAACAAAAAACTGATGTAAGCAATTAAA
Source organism: Candidatus Babeliales bacterium (assembly GCA_963722255.1). GTDB lineage: Bacteria > Babelota > Babeliae > Babelales > JANWKD01 > CAVRJM01. The sequence goes on along the minus strand of CAVRJO010000002.1, from coordinate 610,576 downwards.
TTCTTGTGTTATGAATGTTGAATCATTTAAAAAAAAGCAAAAATTTCCTGGACAAGTAACTAATAAATCTTCATAGGTTGCACTGTTTAAATCCAGAGATTCATTAAAGGCATGAGCGTCAAATTTTTTAACGAATATGGAATTAGCATTATCGTGACTTTGAACAACAATGCTTTTATCTGGTGACAGGTGATAGCTAAAGGGGCTCAAAGTCTGCTTTGATTCTTGTGTTGCAGGAGCCACTAATAATTTTTGCTTACATCTGGTTAATTGATAGGTATAGTGTTGGTTAGGTTTTAAAAAAGCTATTTTGCCGTGGCGGAGTAATTTTGATATTCGATCAGGTGTGACGGATTGTTCAAATTGAATCATTTGTTTATAAACCCCATAACAGTTCTGTGGAGTTACTTTTTTGCACATATCCGAAAGTGTGGGACGTTCAAAACATTGCCTTTTTAACTCTCGCTCTTCCATACCGTGCAAAAATTGAATGGTAAAGAAAGTAATGCTCATAAAAATGGTGATTGAAAAACTTTTTTGCATTGAAATAATTCTTTCTTAGGAAATGATTGGTTGCATTCTGTTCGTTACTCGATATATTTTAAAAAAATATTATATCATTTTAGCATTTTTTTCATTCAGTGTCTAAATCTTTTGTCTTGAATTATTGTGTAGGATGATTAATTAATTGCATATTTTTATGCAATTTTTTTATGATAACAAAAGAAAAATTGTATAAGGATTGTGGCTATGAAATGTTTAGAACGTAAAAAAGTTTTTTATTGCTCTTTTATAGTGATTTTATTAATGATTCCTCATCTGGCTTGTGGCGATGTTAATGATGAAGCGGATAAAGCTCTTAATAATTTAAAGAGCATCTGGGATGGTGCAACCAATTTTGTTTCAGGAATGGGACAATCATTTGGCTATGTTCCTGATAATTATCGGTATAGTTTTCAAGTTTGGAATGATAGTCCTGCAATTATTTTTGCAGCAGCTCAAACGATTACTAAAGTTTTGGGCGCAGGATTTCAAGGTGAAGTTAAAACCTACCGTTATTTAGAGCCTTATGCAAATAGCGATAAGGAATTTCTCGATGAAAAGCTTTATTTTACCATCTGGCTTATTTACGATAAAAGCAATACAAATTATGCTCAATATCAATCTACCATTGAGGATTACGCAAAAATTGGCGCAGAAGCAGCAAGTCCGCTTGGAGCTGCAATAGGAGCATTAGCAGGAGCTATTGAAACCACCGAAGCTCTTGAAAAGCATTCATTCTTTTCAAAAAATATTAATAGTCCTATTGATCCTCAATATATTAATTTTTATCGAGCATATACCCATAAAGGTGAGATTAAAGGAGAATTCCTTGGTGTGAAAACTACAACAGATGAATTTACGGGGGTTTTTTATAATAGCTCAAATACTGATATTGCCATGCAGTTTATTAAAGATGGGATTGCCTATAAGGCAACATTGGAGCGCGGAAATACGTTTTCTTTATTAAACTCTTCAACATCAAATCCTACTTCAATTCGTCCTCCAGATGATGAGGAAAAGAATCAACGAGCATTCACATTTTTTAATGGTTCAATGCAAATCGCCGCATTGCCTATTAAGAGTAAAGGGATTTGTAATATGCAGGAAGATCCTACAACCAAAAAACTTATTCAGGGTTCTCCCATGGTATATACCTACGAAGTTTCTCAAGGCAAATTGGGTATTGAAGTAAGTATGCAAGGTCTGGCAATTGGTAATTATACACAACCTACTGATGTAAATAATCCTAAAAAAAATGTGATTCGTGATATTAATCCTATGGAATGTCATGTTTGGTATCAATCAGCTCAGCAAGCTCAGGATGCAGCAAAAAAAGAAAAGGATTATGATCCTACACAACTTTTTTTTGATACACCCGATTCAGTGTGGCTTTTTTATAAAACCAAAGATTATACGCTTCAAAAAAAGTTGTCACCAGGTAAAGTCTTTGATTTTACCTTGTTGCGACCACAGCTTTCTGAAAAACAAGTTCGATTATTTTGTGTTGCCATTCAAAGCACTGATGATACCAAAGCATTGAATTTTTTGAATCGATTGGCTGATGGAAAGATGGGAAAAGAAGCATTGCAGCTCAAAACACCTGTTTTGAAATTTGATGAAAATACAGTTTTAACAACTATACAACCAAATAACAGAGGATTGGTTGATGATACTGCTGGTTCTGGTGTTAAAGGATCATTGCTTTTTTCCGATATAATAACACCTCATGGCGTTGGAGTTGGACCATTTTATTATGAAATTAAGCCTCCAATCGGTCAATTGGGCCAAATTGTTGATCTATTCACTGCATATGTTGATCCTAAAAAGTTTACGCAATCAACCATAATGCAACAAGATATCATTCAGAATGTGCAAAAATGGATCAGTGAATACGCTAAAAACAAATCTGCAGCCGTTATAGAAGTTACTACGTATTTACAAGAAAAGGGTGTAGATGAGATTATTACTAATACTTCAGCTCCTCAAAGAACACTTAACGCTAATGGCAAAAGAGGTGTTCAAATATTAGTTGAAGGTTCAGTAAGTATTGCTCGCTATCCATTGCTGCAACAAGCAGGGTCTAATGAATTTGTTTACTATTTTGGTGATAAACCAGATGATTGGCCTTCAAAATAGTAATAGATGTTTCTATCCCTTAATTGTTATTATTTTTTTACCTATAAGATTTTTTAGTGATTTCACTATAAATTCTCTCTAATGCTGTGATTATTGACCTATTTGTATCTCTAAATTTAGTAAGGTGAAAGTCTTGTTCTATGTCTAAAAAATGAGTTCTCTCAATTGCCCTATGCCATTGTGTAATGACGCTAAAAGTATTTTCATCAGACACTTTAATCTTTTTAATCTGCTTTGCTATAATAAACAACTGTTTTGCAATTATAGATTTTTCATGTCTGCTTTTGCTCAGTGAAATAAGCGTTAGATTATTTATCCAAAAGTTGGTTAAAAGAACTACCGTTTTGTCTGCATATTCTTTGCTGATTTGGGAACTTTGATCATTTTCATTATTCATGGCTGTTAAGCATGATTGTGTTGCCAATATTAGTAGAAATAAAAATATAGTAGAGTTTTTCATTAAATGTCCTTGATTATTATAAATGCTCAATTGTTGTATCTAATATATTTAAAATTTTTTTAAGAGGTTCTTTTTGCGAAACTATGGTCAGAGTATCTTTTTGCATCTTTTTAAAAGCATGTGCATTATCAATTTGATGATGAGTGGCTTTTGTTTCAAGAGGAATTGTGATGCAGGGTTTATTAAAAAATTTAATTTCAAAAAGCGTTCCAGCGCCTGATCTACAAATAATAAGATCTGCTCCGCTATAACAATATTCTATTCGATTAAAAAATGAAAATGTGAAAGCTTCAATTCCCTGTGAAACATAAAACTCTTTCCAATTGGTTGAATCACTGGTTCCAATTTGATGAATGAATTGGAACTCATTTTTAATTCTGATCGATTGTTCAATCCATTGTTTTACAAGATTGTTGATATAGAGTGATCCTTGTGATCCACCTATAATAAAAACTGTTTTTTTTGAGGGATCGAGGCCAAGATATTTGAGAGCAGCAGTTTTTGCAATGCGAGATTGTGCAGTAAAACGCAGTGGATACTCTGTGAAATAACATTTCTGGTTAAAATATTTTTGTGTTTCCTGGAAACAGAGTGAAATGGTGGTTGCTAGTGGTGCTAACGTTGTTATTGCTTTTCCGGGAACAACATTGAGTTCAATTAATTCGATTGGTATTCTTAAAAGTGATGCAGCAAAACAAACAGGCAATGAAACTGAACCACCCGTACTGATAATTTTTTTTGGTTTATATTTTAGTAAATAATAGAAGCTAATGCATAAAGAAGAGATCATTGTTATGCAAAATGAGCTCAATGAAAATATCGATTTTGACGCAAGAGAAGAGAGTGGCAAAAGCGTATGGACATTTATACAATTATTTGCTGCTATAATATCCTTATCTAAGGTAGATTGGTTAGTAAAAAATAAAATCTTCTTTTGTGGATCTTGTTCAGAAATTTTTTTGGCTAATGTGATGCAAGGAAGTAAATGCCCACCAGATTTTCCTGCAACAAAACATATAAAATCATTCATAGAATCTCATAATGGTAAAAAAATATACAATAGTTTACTATAACTGGAAGTTATGAAAGTTGCTAGAAGTAGCCGGTAAAATTGATGAGTAGAATATATGCTGCTCGAAGTTGCTTCTTTTTTTAAAATATTTAATAGTTAATTTTATTAACTAAACCAAGTATAATTAAGCTTTTAACTATAAGGCATGGGGTGTATTGATGATTATTGTAAGAATTCTTATTGCCATGCTGTTGTCTCTCTTTTCAACAGTAGTAATGAGTTATATTGCTCTTGCAGCTTCGATAGGGCCATGGATTGAGACAACATTGGTGCTTGTAAGCATGTTTTTGTTTCAAATTATTGCGCGGGGGATTTCAAAAACAGACTATGTTCAATCGGTGAGTTTAACCACAGCTGCTGGCGGCATTGGTGGTATTTTAGCTACTGGTCTTGCATTTTCTCTACCGACACTCTATTTTCTAGCGCCAACGATTTTTCAATCATGGTTATCTAAGCCATTATTTTTTGCTTGTATTGTTAGTTCTTTTTGCATTGTAGCCGGAAGCTATGGTCTTTTGATTGCAACTATTTTTGAAGAATATTTTTTAACTAAACAACAGATGAAGTTCCCTATTGGAGAACTTGTTTATAATGCAATTGCAGCTCCCGGCCAGATGAAAAAAGCATTAGAATTGGCTTTGGGTTTTTTTGGCACACAAATTGGCTTGTTTGTATATTCTATGAGTTCATATGCTGGTAGAGCCTTAATGCTAATTCAAGGATTTTCTTGGTCAATATTCACTATTCCAAGCATTGCAATTCCTCTTGATCAATTGCCGATGTATTGTGCGGTTGGGTTTGTTACAGGACATGTCATTGCATGGCCATTAATAGTAGGTTTTATAGCAAAAATTATTTGTTTAGATCCTTTATTTTATATCTATACACACAGCGAAAATGTTATTCATAAATTCTTGTTTGCCTCATTTGCAAATGTGCATTTAACAGGTACAGAATTCGTATTAGCATTTTGTAGCGGTATGGTTTTGTATGGTACCTGTACTGGATTTTTTGATCTATTTAAAACAGGAATATCATTTGCAAAAAATGGTATCAATCCAATGCGTAAATTGAGCAAATTTCTTTTTGCTTCAGGCCAATCTATAACAACGTATGCTTGGATTCAAACGATTGTTTCAGTAATCGTCACAGCATTCTTTTTACGTTATTATCACTTTACCTTGTTACAACAATTTTTATTAGCAGGCCTAAGCTTTTTGTGTGTATATGTTCTTCTTATTTTTGGCACCCAAACGGGATTTGTAACAACATGGGGCTTTTTCCCCGTTGTTCGTATGTTACGATTACAAGAATGCTTTATTCGTTTTACTACTTTTTTGAATTCTGGATTTTTTCAAAAAAAAGCCACACCTATTCCTTGGGTACAAGCAAGCCTTGTTCTTGCTGGTACTATAACCTTTTTATACTATTTTAATTTTACGGTTATTCAGCAACTTTATTTACTTGTTTTCAGTGCTGTATGTATTTATCAAATGTTAATAATTGCAGGGCGCATGGGCATCATTCCTCTTGGTCGTTTTGCAACTTTTGTTATGATTCCCGGTATGTTTCTTTTTAATTTTGATTATGTACAAGTAACCCTCGTAGCAGGATTTGTTGAAATAGCAGGTGGAGTAGCGGGTGATGTTTTATTTGGTCGTAGATTAGCAGCTTTGGCAAAAATAGAACATGAAAGAATTGTTGGGTATCAATGGTTGGGTCTTGTTATGTGTTCATTGAGTATTGGAATATTATTTTGGCTTTTTATAACCAACTTAGGAATTGGCAATGAGCATGGCCTTCCAGCAACAAAAGCTGCTAGCCGTGCACTTTTAATTGCATTCAAAAGTTTTGATTGGTATGTTCTCATTTTTGGATTTATATTTGGTTCATTAATAAAATATACCAAAATTAATCCTGCATTATTACTTGGTGGAATTCTCATGCCACCAACAATTTCGTTAATGCTTATTGCAGGAGGATTGCTTACCTATTTAACTGATACTAAAGAACGTTATTATCCTACATTATCTGGAGTATCTGCTGGTAATTCTATTTGGATGCTCATTCAAACGTTTATAAAGCTGCTTTAATGATTTGCTGGTTATGCCATATTTTAGGTGATATAGGAGCAGAAATAGTGGTTATTTTTGGAAATATATCTTTGTGTAATAGTGTTAATCGATCATGCAGTTCTTTGAATTTGTTAACAGAATCACTCGATATTTTTTCGGTTTCTTGATATCTTTTTGTTAAAAGTAAAATGTCTTGACTGAACAACCAGTGATCAAACAATTCTTTCTTAAATTTTGAAGGGTTTTTTGTCATTTTATTATAGGTATCCAGATGAATTGCTTGTATGTTTGTTAATCGTTCAAGAGCGCGCTCAGTAAATTTTTGTGTGATTTTTTCCGATTTATTTTCTTCGATAACATCTTGAACTATTTTGATTGAATTAAGTAAAATTCCTTTGAAAATTGCAATTTCTACAAGATGAGTTCTATCTGAGTTGCTATTCATTGGTTCAAGTTTGGTATTTGCTGTTAATGCTACAAGTACCATGGTAAAATAAATATAGTTCATTATGGATTCCTTTTTTAATTCATGTAATGAAGTAGTTTTGATGACCAAGCATACTGTAGAATAAAAAAAGAATAAAGTTTAAGCCAATTTTTTAAGTATTTTATCCATAAGGTCGGCATATGATGGAATCAAAAGAGCTATTTGGCTAGCAATATTTTGATCATACGTATGAGAAGCATAATTACGAGCTTCTATCATTTTTTCCAGCTGGGATGCTTCCTCGGAGGTTACAATTTTTTGTTGCAAGCATTCTTGAAAAACTTTTCTTGGTGAAGCAACTTCTATTCCGTGTTTTTCTTGTAAATATATCTTTAAAAATTTCCATGTAATATCATAACAAAATTCAAATCTTTTAAACAAAGCATCTTGCAAAAGCAAAAAATTTTCTTCTTTTTCAATTGAATGGTTATTTTGAGTACTACTCTCTTTAATAAATTTTTTAACAACAAAAGCCAATCGTTTGTGCGCTTTAAGAACTCGTTGATAGCGGAGTTCTAAGGTTTCCATATAATTCCTTCTTTTAAAATAATTTCTCGCATTTCTTTATCAACTGATGTTAGGTCAACAATATCTATTTTTTGTGGAATATACAATGCTTCAATGATATTTCGTGCCTTTGCTAATTCTAAAAACGGAATCCTATTTCCTGTGTCAATTGCAATATCAATATCTGATTCTGGTCGTTCTGTTCCCCGTGCGCGAGATCCAAAAAGATATATTTTTGCTTCAGGAAAAAGAACTGTTAAAAGTTTAATTATTGTTTCTTGTTGATCAACCATTAGTATTCCATTTGTATTGTAAAAAAAACTTTTTTAATCATACTAGGGAGTAATCTTTTCATAAGAAGTTACCTTACTTTAGTAATAAGTTGATTAATCAATGTTGTAAATTCCTGTTCAATGGTTTTATCTGCAAAATCTCCTTTTGTGCCTAATGCCTTCCAAGCAGTTGGAATGAATACGTCGCATCCGATGGGAATCATTTTAAGTGCTTGCGCAACAGTGTGTAATTGAGCAATCGCAGATTTGCCGCCAGATGGGCCACCAGAATAACCAACAAATCCAACCGGTTTATTATTCCATTCTTTATAAAGGCTATCAAGAGCATTTTTAAGAACACCGGGATATCCTGCATTATATTCAGGAACTATAAAAATAAAAGCATCAGCTTGAGAAATTTTATCTGACCATTTTTTTACTTGTGGATCAGTAATTTCTTTACGAGATGCAGGAGCAACGCTGTCGTTAAAAAAAGGAAGTGCATAATCTCGTAAATCTATAATTTCAGCTGAAACTTCAGGTTTTAGGTCAGTTTTTTTTTTAAGCAGTTGAGCAATTTTTTCTGAGCTTCTTTCTTGTCGAGTACTGCCTAAAATAATATGAACAGTAATTTTTTTTGAGCGTTTGGATTGATGTTTTACTTGGGTGCATTCATCATGGGCATAAGCGCTAGCAAATGCAAAAACGCAACTAACAATATATAAAATGATCTTCATAGGTTACCTTTTTAAAAATAAGAGCTCTTAATCTTGTCTAAATTATATCATGTAGTGTATAGTTGCCAAGGTAAAAGTAAATGATTTTTGACTCAAATGTTGGTCAAAAAAATTATTTAAGCTGTAGTGATGGATATCGTGCTCTATTTTCTTAAAAAGATCAATTAGAGCACGATATCGTTATAACACTATTTAATGCTTGAGTCTTCTTTTTGTGTTTCAAAAAGATCTTGAATCTGTTCTATTTTACCATGATACCAAATACGTGTGGAGAGTTTAGGATGATCGCTACTGCTTATATCATCGCCAATATGCTCGCGCACTTTTTCATAAAGTTTTCTGCCGGCACGTCCCCCATGTGGCAAGACATATGCTGCTATAATATCACATTCGAATTCTTCAAGCTTTTGCAAAAAGGGATAACGAATACGACATGGGCTATCAGGAGGTAGTTGCGTATATTCATGAGCATTTTTTAGCAATGCAGAATTAGCAGAGTGTAGAGCAGCGGTTACAACTGTTACTCCTGCAATTTCGTATTTTATAGCTGACACTTTGGCAATAGGCCATTTTTTTCGAGTAAGGGCAGCCAAAGTGAGAGGTGCCCAAATAGGACAAGTTCCCGAAGCAAACATCAAGCTTTTATTGATAGTCTTCATATAATAATGAGGGCATAGAGCATGTTTTTGATGCAAGGTGATATGCGCAAGCTCATGAGCCAATGCCGATTCAATCTCTTCTGGGGTCAATTCATCATGTTCCGGGGCAATATGTATAAGATCGTGGCCGTTATTAATTCGATTATTCCATGTTGCGATACCAATTTTTTGAAATTTAACAAGACGGCTTTGTTTTATATATTTTACCAATACGTTGGTATCTTCTGTCAAAAGACCTTTTTGTTTATAGAGACTCACCAATGAGTTGTTAAGGCCTTGAATGGTGTTAGGAACATCCTCCTTGCCAACCTTTTTTAGAAACCTTTGATTTTTGGTTTCTATCTTCTTTTTGGTCGATTCATCCATGCCATAACTGAGAAAGCTTATTGCACTGATAATCAAAAATATTTGAGCAAAATTAAATTGTTGTATCATAATAAAATTCCTTAAAAATAGTTTTAAAATAGTATCTAATAACAGACTATAATGGGCAAAAATAAGAGCTCATTAAGAGTATAAAATACCCAACTATCTGTTTATATCGTGTAAAAAAAAGAAAAAAGTGAATTCTTAGTGTGCTAAGGGCACAAGGGGTAAGGCAAGAATGCGTAATGAAATACGTAAAGAAGTGCAAGGAATTAATGAATTGAATCGCGGTTGCGCGGTATAAGTATATGAAGAATAAGTGGTCATATCATACGACATGAAGGTACTCCTTATTGAGTAAAAAATAATAATTATATTCAATATATCATATTTTTTTAATAATGCAAATCGATAAAATCCAATTTGTTTCTATTAGCCTTTACCATGGCTGGGGAAACTACTGCTTATGAGAATAGAGCTTGACTAATTATTTTCAAATTTTAATAATTTGTAATTTCAATTTAAAAATTCTACACTGATACTACTAGTAATTATTAGGAGGTTTATTCATGCCAGAATTTTTAGAAGAAAGTATCGTTGGAATTGATGATACAACCAAATGTCCATGTATCGGGAGTATCTTTATTGCTGGTGTTGTTGCAAATCACGCAACTATTGAAGAATGGAAGAATCTAGGGGTTAAAGATAGTAAACTTGTTGCTCCTAAAAAAAGAGAAGACCTCGCTAAAATTATAAAAGAAACGGCTCAAGCTATTTCAATCATTGAACTCACTCCACAAATGATTGATGATAAAAGTTTAAATTTAAATGATTGGGAAATGTTAACAGTTTTAACAATTATTAAAAAATTACAAGCAAAGGCTTCTTTTAATAAGGTTTATATAGATAATTGGGAGGTTACTGAAAAGCGATTTAATGAGCGCTTAACATTTCTTACTGATAAATCATGTAAAGATCTCCTTTTACAAAAGGGATTTAAATTTAATAAAAAAAAGCTTAATCTGCTGCAATTAATTCCTGAACATTATGCTGATGAAAATCATACTATTGTTGGAGCTGCATCAATAGTGGCAAAGGTTGCATCCGATGCCCAATATAGAAAATATAAAAGAAAATATGGTAATTTTGGAAGCGGTAGTCCAGCAGATCCAAAGACACGTTTTTTTGTTTGGCAACATCGGCATAATCCTCCACCGATTATTCGTACAAGTTGGAACACATTCAAAACCTTATCAGTGTTAGAAAATATCGAAGATGATCCCTTGTATTCTCCTCAGAAAAAATCAAAATCTATTTTGGTAAACAAAGATTCTGATTAATCTAATACAATCAATGTAAAATTCATAAAGTAGATTTTTATTTACTACTTAAAGGATTTTTTTGTTGAAAAAGAGATTGGAATTTGAGTAGAGTATCTCAAAGTATATTTTAAAATGAGTTGTAGTTGATATTTATTATACAAGAGTTATGTTGATCTATTATTTTTTGAGATTTGAAAATGTTTCAGAATCGTTTTGATGCTGCAGAAAAGCTTTTGCCCTTTTTAGAAAAATACAAATCTAATCCTGATGCTCTTGTTCTTGCAATTCCAAGAGGGGGGCTAGAACTTGGATATATATTAGCAAAAGGGTTGCATATACCTTTGGATGTGATTTTTACAAAGAAAATTGGATATCCTCAAAACCCCGAATTTGCTATTGGTGCTGTTAGCGAAAAACATGTTTTTTTGAACAGTGATTTTAAAGACGCTCCTGAGCTTCAAGACTATTTGACGCATGAAGTTGCTACGATACGTAAGCTTCTCAAAGAGCGAAATGAAACCTACCGCAAAAACATGGCTCCATTTTCTTTGCTTAATAAAATTGTCATTCTTGTTGATGACGGCGTTGCAACGGGAAATACGATATTGACGACATTAGAACTGATAAAAGAATATAAGCCAAAAAAAATTGTTGTTGCTTTGCCGGTTGCATCGCAAGAAGCACTTAAAAAGATTAAAGAAAATGCCGATGAGGTCATATGTGTGGATAATCCAGAAATTTTTTATAGTGTTGGTCAATTTTATAAAAGCTTTCAACAGGTTGATGATGCCCAGGCTATTAAGTTACTTCAGGATGCAAATAGATGATTATCTTTTTTAATAATGCCACAAGAGATCTTGTACAAAAAATTACTTTACATAAAGCTCATTTTATTATTAAGCAGTTTAGTGATGGAGAAATATACGTTAAAATAGAAGATGATGTTGCTCATAAAGAAGTTTATGTTGTTGCTTCAACCGGGGCTCCGGCTAAAAATCTTGTAGAACTATTTTTTTTACTTGATGCTTTAATGCGTGCAGGTGCACAAAAAATTAATCTTTTTTTTACCTATTTTGGATATGCTCGACAAGCAGTTGCATTACCAGGTGAAGCATCGAGTGCTCAACTCATCTGTACTATTTTAAAAAAATTTCCTTTACACAAAATTTATAGTATGCATATACATTCTGCTGATCTTATGAAAACGTTTTTAACGTTTACCAATGTTATAGATATAAATTTTTTTTGTAATCTTGCAAAAAACTATGATACTATTGCAGCCCCGGATAAAGGAGCTGCTGAATTTGCACAAAATGTTGCCAATGCATGTGCAAAGGAGATTGTTTTTTTACATAAAATGCGTCCAGAGCATGAAAAAGTTAGGATAGAATCGGTTGATGGAATTGTATCAGGAAAAAAGATTTTACTGGTTGATGATATTATTTCAACTGGCCGTACTCTTATTGAAGCGGGTACTATGTTAAAAAAATTGGGTGCACTGGAAGTCAGTGCTGCTGCGACACACGGAGTTTTCTCTGAAGGCTCCTATGAAAGATTAGAAGAGAGTTGTCTAAAAAAAATCTATGTTACCAATACTCTTAAGAATTTTTCAAAAGGTAAGGTTGATGTTATTGATATTAGTAGTTTTATTGAGCGAACGATAACTAATAATTACAAACCCGAGGGATAAGCTTCCGGAACTTCCCCTTTAATCCACAAAGCTGTTTTATCTATTGGCTCAAGAGCTGATGTAGTATCATAATGTATTATTGCATCAAATTGGTCAGCTAATGCAGCATAGAAATAATGGCTTTGACGTTCGGTTTCTGGTAGATAAACAACACCAATAGCGCGTTCAAGTAATCTTTCTGGTACTATATCTTTATCTTTTAATGAGAGGAAGAACTTAGAAATTTCACAATGATGAAAAAGATCTTCATAACTTTTTGGTAAAGCATTTCTGATGATTTTACGTTCTACAGGCATATGCCAATCTGAGGCAGCAGAAACAGTTCCATTGTATGTTGTAAATCCTAAGCTAAATGAATCATCCTTATATTTTTCTTTTATTAATTGTCCAATATTAAATTCGCCTTGTAGACTCATCTGAGTTGCAGCTGAATTACCAATATGTGAATTATGGGCCCAAATTACTATTTTGGGGTTAATATTGCCCATTTTTTTATGGTGTTTAATAATTTCTTCTACTGTTTCCATCATATGAGAATCTCGAAGATTCCAATTATTTATTTCGTTTATAAAGAGTGATCTATAGTATTTTTCAGAGTTTTTAATAACTCGTGCATTTTGAATTAAAAAAAAAATCTCATCTGATGAGACTTTTTTTTCTTCTATTAATCGCCATTCTAACGTTTCTAGTTCTTTTAATTCTTTGATTACCTCATCTTGGCATGATTTTGATAGTTGTGAGAAAATCGAATAACCATATACTTGAGGATCATGACGAAATTGTTCAAAGCAAGAATATAGATATTTTGCTTGCAACGCTAAATGAGGGTCGATTTTTTCTAAATAGTTTATGACCGTATCAATTGATCTATAGAGGCTATAAAGGTCTAAGCCATAAAAACTTACAGAATTATTTTTTTGTAGATTATGAGCCTTAAGCCATTCAGTTAAATGGAGCATTGGAATATTTTGCCACATCCATGAAGGAAATCGATCAAATGCGCCGAGGGCTTCATGAGCATGTATAAATGCCTTGTTATGTATATAGTTATTAAGAGAATAGGCGTCAGGCCAATCGCCTTCGATTGCAATTGCATTGAAATTTTTTTCAAGAATAAGACGTTTTGTGATTTCTGCTCGTATGATATAAAATTCGTGGGTTCCATGTGTTGCTTCGCCTAAAAGTACTATGTGAGAATCCCCAATTTTTTCTAAAAGTATATCAAGCGCTGCATCATCTAAATAAACTGCAGATTTTTTAATTTTTTCAATCACATTTGCTTCATATGACATCAAAAAACCTTTATTAACAAAGATATTATTGTATAAAGCATAAGTATAAAGATACTGTTATTAGAAAAGCAATATACTAAATAAGGAGTTTTATGAATCATGTAGAAATAAAAATTCCCATCAATGATTCCCATATTTTTGGCACATTAACCTTAGTTAAAAATGCACAAGCTTTGGTTGTTTTTGCCCATGGAAGTGGCGGTAGCAGATTGAGTGCCCGAAATCGTTCTGTTGCAGATTTTTTAAATCGGGGTTCTATCTCCACTTTTTTATTTGATCTGCTTACCACGGAAGAAGATAAGATTGATCAAGTTACACGGCAATTTAGATTTGATATCGATCTTCTTGCTGAGCGTCTTGTCATGGTGACGCAATGGTTACAATCAAATAGTAGTACAAAACATTTGAAGTTGGGTTATTTTGGAGCTAGTACGGGAGCAGCAGCCGCTTTAATTGCTGCATCTGAATTGCCAAGTTTAATCTTAGCAGTTGTTTCTCGGGGAGGTCGACCTGATTTGGCTGGTGATTATTTAAGTAAGGTAAAAGCTGCAACGTTGTTGATAGTTGGAGAATTAGATTATGACGTTATTGAGCTTAATAAAGCTGCTTTTACACAATTAACCTGTACAAAAGATCTTTCTATTGTTCCAAAGGCTACCCATTTGTTTGAAGAAAAAGGGACTTTAGAAGAAGTTGCAAAGAGGGCATTACATTGGTTTAAGCATTATTTAAAGTAATAGTAATAGTATGTACACCAAGAAAGAATAAATTAATGAAAGGATTAGACCAAACCAAAATTTTGATTTTATTAATATAATTTTTTATTCGAAGATTTTGTTCTCGAGGCTTCTGATTTATTTATCGATGATTGTGACGCAGTTCTTGAAAAATGCATCTTATTATTTGTTGTAACCGAAGGTTTTACAACTTTTGTTTCTAATTTAATATTTAATTTTTTTGCCATGACTAACTCCCCATGTTTAAAAAAAATTTAAAGAAGGAGACTCATAAATCTGACTTTATGTTTCTTTATAGTACTTTCGATCTACAAAGACTTAGCTTCATTTTGCTACCTCTCCATCTTCTACTATTTAGTATAGCAAGTCATAATTCTAATTGTCAATAAAAATAATTAAATAGTGTATAATTGCTATTTTTTGGTTGTTGTTAAATCTGCAAAGTTCTTTTTAATAAACAAAAAGTTTGCAATTTAGACAGAACAATAGCAATTTATAGATTTTTATTACTGTAGAGAGTTACAATTTTGTTTAGAGACAATGACTAAAAATTAAAACAAAAAAGCGGTATAAGTCAGCGCTATGAAGATCAAAGTTTTAGGAACGCGTGGGGAGATTGAAGAATCGGCGCCATACCATTCAAAAAAATCGGGTGTCCTTATAGATAATAAATTATTGCTTGATTGTGGTGATGAAAGTTTTTTGAATTATAAACCACAATCTATTTTAATAAGCCATTTGCATCCGGATCATGCTTATTTTGTCAGATCTCATGAAAATCAAACAATAACTATTCCAATCTACGCTCCAGAAAAATATGATGATTTATCTATTACTATTACCGATAAGCAATTTAAAATTGGTAAGTATATTATCAGACCCATACCGACTGTACATAGTATAAAAGTAAAATCTACTGCATATCTACTAGAGCATAAAGGAAAAAGGATATTGTATACCGGTGATATGATTTGGATTGAAAAAAAATATTATGATCTGATTGGTAGTTTAGATTTGGTGATAACCGAAGCAAGCTTTATGCGCAAAGGCGGTATGGTACGAAGAAAAAAGGAAACGGGTGAAATTTTTGGGCATACGGGCGTACCTAATTTAATCAATCTATTTAAAAAATTTACCAACAAATTTTTGTTTATTCATTTTGGTGCATGGTTTTACAAAGATATACAAGAAGCACGAAAAAAATTTAAAAAATTAGCTCATGAAAATAGTATAGAGATCATTGTTGGTTATGATGGCCTTGAGATAGAGATATAGAGTTTATATAGTTTTTTAATTTTAGTAATTTCCTTTTTTAGGCTTGTCCCTCCAGAATGGTATTTGGAGAATGCCATCCATACTCTAAGTTATGAATTATGAAAATTAATTGTCTGACCATCCTGAAGAAGTAAATATGATGCATCCTTAGGTTTTAAAATAACAGCAGAGCATTGAGAATATTTATTAGGGGGAGTTTCTATAAAATATTTTTTTAGATTTGTCACATTGAGCTTTGAACTTATTTGAGAAAACAACTCTTCACTATTCATCCTTTTTTCTTGCGTAAGTTTAAAATCTTTTTTTGATGACTGCAATAAAGCGATTGCAAATACAATTGATTTATTCATTCGTTTGTATGAAAAAGAAAGAAATGTATAAGGTTCGCCCATAAATGCTCTTTGTTTACCTTTATTAGTGCATACATAAACCGTTAATATTGGATTATGAACATGAAGCATTGCATGATTAGGGTGATAAGATTCTGTATTTGTATCATTATCATGATAGGACAAGCCCATGGATCCACCTCTGCATATAGAATAAGGCTTTTTAACATGGGTCTGGAGCATAGTGAAAAATTCATCTTCGCGTGAAAATCTTGTTACAACAATTTCATTTATCTTTGATCCATCAGTTTCTTCCATTGCAAAAAAAGTGCAAGAATTCATCAATAAAGGTATTGCAATAAAAAGGTATTTTGAATGTAATTGCATGATATTTTTCATATACTCTATCCTAAATGTGAAAAAAATAGTTTGTAGGAATTTACCATGCCACGTAAAGAAAATCAATTTTAAAATCAGACCTCATTATATTATAAAATATGGTGGTTATTATCAAACCAACGAATAATATAAAAAAATAATAATGGTGGAAATATGATACATAAAATTATTTTAAGAGTTTGATTCATTCTATAATTCTTTCATTTTCTTACATAACAAACTAGATTTTATCGAACCGATATATAACCACCTAATACTCCTGATTTAGAGAAAACTATTTGCCAGAGCTGTATAGCTCGTGCGCGAAATATTCCTGCGCATGATAATAAATAATAGTTCCACATACGATAAAAACGATCATTATATGAGGATTTTAATTGAGGCCAATTTTTTTCAAAATTTGCATTCCAAGCCATTAATGTTTTATCGTAATCAGCACCAAAGTTATGCCAATCTTCCATAATAAAAAGATCTTGGCTTGCTTGTGCGATCTGTTCTATAGATGGAAGCATGCCGTTTGTAAAGATATATTTATTAAGCCAAGGATCACCATGGGGTTGCGAACTATTGCTGCCAATAGTATGGAGTAATAATAACCCTCCATCTTTTAATAACTTGTGAGAGATATTCATAAAGGTGGCATAATTTTTATAGCCGACATGCTCAAACATGCCGACACTTACGATGCGATCAAAGGATTCATCTATATCTCGATAATCTTGCAACCGTATCTCAATGGGATAACCTTTTGTTATTTCTCGAGCATAATCGGCTTGTTCTTTGGAGATAGTAACACCAACTACCTTGACACCATAATTTTTTGCAGCATATAATGCCAATCCACCCCAACCACAACCGATATCAAGAAGTTTCATACCAGGTTGCAGGTACAATTTTTTGCAAATAAGCTCACATTTATTTTCTTGTGCTTTATCTAAGGTATCTGCATTTTTCCAATAAGCGCACGAATAGAACATATTTTTATCAAGCATAGCCTTGAATAAATCATTACCAAGATCATAATGTTGCTCACCAACTTGAAATGCCCGTGATTGAGATTGCAAATTCATAAGCTTTGCTTGTAAATACATACAAAGAGAACTGATATTTTTGGGAACCCTATTGTAGACATCAGAGCGGGCAATGCGATAAAAAAAATTATCAAGCGATGCACAATCCCACCAATTATCCATGTAGGCCTCGCCAAGAGCCAATGATCCGTTACTTAAAACTGCAGGATAGAGTTGATTATTGTGTACTACGATATCATAGGGTTTGTTCCCATTAATAGTTATATCTGCTTGAGATAATAGGTTTTGAGCAAAGAGTTGATCATCTTGATGACAAAACTGTTTTACCCCAACAAAAAAGCAAACGATACTTATTAATAAACATAAGAAAAATATGGTAAGTTTTTTCATTTGTACCCCTAGTATTTTTTCCCTTTATTAACTATTATTCAAAAAATCATAAAACAATGTAAATATTCTTGTGTCACTCTATTGACATGAAAGGGCATGGCTTTTTTAAGATTTGAAGTGGATATATATTGTTATTTTTTATATGGAGTTGATTGTGATAGGAAAAATTCAGTGCTCCCTCGCCAATCACAACAGAATAAAAAAATGAATCCTGGAGGCTTTGATTTACGGGCAGGTATTGCGGCTTCTTTTTAACTGATACTTTTGAAGCAGTTTATCAGTAGTTTACCATATATTTCATACAAACTTTCCACTCTTATTTTCTTATAGTATAATAAAATAAATTATAATTTTATTATAACTATGAGGTTTTTATATGATAAGAAAATTAATATTACTAGTATCAGTGTTGTTGGGCATTGATAGTATATGCGAAGGTTCACTGTTGCAAGCAATGAACAGCAACAAGGTGAAGTTACTAATGAATCTTTAAAAAAGCTTTATGAATGGGAATCACCTTGGCTATTATATATTCCTCAAGAACAACTGAGCGAATCTTTTGATGATAAAAATCTCCAGAAGCTTTTTGAAACACATAACTGTATTCCTGATTCAAACATGATT
The DNA here is from genome assembly GCA_963722255.1 of Candidatus Babeliales bacterium. Taxonomy (GTDB): domain Bacteria; phylum Babelota; class Babeliae; order Babelales; family JANWKD01; genus CAVRJM01. The sequence continues at coordinate 592,173 of CAVRJO010000002.1, read as the reverse complement.
CTTATGTATGAGCCTGAATCATGGAATAATAAAGATTGGCATAAGGCTGTTCGGGTACTTAAAAATCGAGCCGAAGTTCAATCGGAAAATAGCAGCGGGGCAAGCAGATATACCTGAATTAATACAAAGAGGCTTAATACATGAATATGTAGACAAAAAAGTGGTATTTGATGATGTTCCTTTATTATTGGAAAGCGCAAAAATTGTTCTTAAGTCTTTTATAGCAGCAGATGATGTTGAATGTATGAGTAGCAACTTTATTGAAAAAGGAAGAGCCCTTAATCGGCTTTTTACCTATACAGAGTTACAACGAGTTATTAAGCAACAAGGATTATCACATAATCGTTTACCACGTAAGTTTTTGTTTGTGAAAAATAGAACAACAGATGAGTTGATTAAAGGCAATCAGGCAAGGACAATTATAGATGAGATAATAAAGTGGCTGTAATTGCAAGTAAGGTTAAAGCAAAAATTCATTGTTATTCACCTGATTATCGGCTTGTTGTTTTGGCAGAAAGACAAGTGAATCATGGCAAGCCATTTAGTGTCGAAGCATATGGTGATGATAAACACTTATTGCTGAAACTCCTTTTGATGTTGGGTATGATAATATTTTTAGCGATGAACATGGCGTGCTATCATTATTGATACTGAGAATGAAGGTAGCCTGCTAAAACGTCATTGGCCAAACTTGAAAGATATAAACACGAATAAAGTACATATTATTAATGTTTGTTTTTGTGTGTACTGCTGCCCAAATGTTTTTAAGCACTGTTTCATGATACTGAATATAACCATCAAATTTTCTGCAACAAGTGATACCAAATTTAGTGCTACTTTCACATTTACCCTCAGGGTTTAATTGTAATAATCTACAATGAAATTAAAATATTGTTCCAGAAAAAAATCTAAAATTGAAAGACCGCAAAAAGATTCGAAAGTAATGCTCGCAGCAGCTATTTATCAAACCTATCCGGATTGTCTGATAGTTATATCAGGAGCAAAAGTCATCAAAACTCGCTACAGGTTACCTTAATGTAGGTTCTGTGAACCAAATTTAAAAAATGCTTAAAAAAAGATAAGCTTCCTTTGTTAATCAACTAAAAAAACAAAAGGAAGCTTGTAATGCATTACCTAATTAATGATACAGATTTTGAAAAAATATTGAATGTTTTAATGAGCATCAAAGGGATTCACAGAAGTCTATTGAAAAATTACGTAAATTTATAGAGGCAATATATTACATATGCAGAAGCGGTTGCCAATGGAGATTATTGCCAATTTATTATGGTAGTTGGCGAGCTGTTCACAAGCGATTTAAGCAGTGGAATAAACGTAATATTTGGAAAAAACTATTTGAAAGTTTTCAAGAAGATCCTGATATGGAATGGGCAATGATAGACTCTACAGTTATTAGAGCACATGCATGTGCAGCTGGATATGGTAAAGATACTCAAGAACAAGAGGCGTTAGGACGTAGCAAGGGCGGCTTCCAACAAAAATACACGCTTTGGTTGATGCATTGGGAAATCCACTAAAATTTGTTTTAACACCCGGTCAACGACATGACATTACTCAAGCAAAAAATCTGAGCACTGGTATTGTAGATGCTTCTATCATTGGAGATACTGCTTATGATGCTGATCATTTCATTGAAAGCATAAAAGATCAACGATGTAAGCCAGAAATTCCTCCTCGTAGAAATCGTAAGCAGCCTCGTGACTATGATGTTCATCTTTACAAAGAGCGACATTCCATCGAATGTTTTTTCGGAAAAATTAAACATTTTCGTAGGATTTTTCGCGATTCGATAAATCTTCTCAATCTTATTTATCTTTTTTATATTTTGTAGGGACCTTAATTTGGCTTAGGTAAAATTTGGTTCACAGAACCTAGGTTATTGTTTACTAAATCTAATTCCAAGTTAGTTTACAGAAATAAATGATATTATTGCGAACTTCTTTCTAAAGTAGTATACTATAAAGTAGTAACTATTGTTCATCTAAAGGAAATACTTATGAGTAATGGCAGATCGAATATTGGGATGGCGCAAAAGGTAAAAGCTCCATTGAAAAGTGGCTTGATGAATTGACCAAGACCAGCTTAAGTCGGTAGCCAAAGAGTTAAGAATGTTAAGAGAGGTTGGTAACGAATTAAGATTGCCACATAGCAGGCCTTTAGGTGATGGACTTTTTGAATTGCGAGATCGCAGATATGGTTATCGAATTTATTATGGATTTTCTGGCAAACATTTGATTATTCTGCTAGCAGCTGGAAATAAAACAAGCCAAGAAAGAGATATGAAGATCGCTAGGGAGCGATTGTCAAAAATCTAAGGGAAAAAATCAGTAAAAGAAATATTATGAAAACAAAAAGTTTTCAAGAATACTTTGAAAAACGCCTTGATAAAGATGAAATTGCTGAAATTGAAGAACAAGCGCTGTTGGAAATTAAAATTCTTCAATCTATACAAAAATCGATATCAGATGCGATGACCGATTATATGAACAAAAATAACATTGGCTTTAATGAACTGGTTAGACGCCTAGACTCAAGCCCAGCACATGTAGCAAAAATACAAAAGGGTGAAGCTAATTTAACCGTCTCTAGTTTGGCACATATTTTGGCATTGCTTGGAAAAGAGCCGCAAGATGTTTTTAAAAGAAAAAAATAATGATTAGTACTCAAAAGGCTGACATTGATACAAGTAAGCTCTTCTACAAATTGATCAACAAAAGTATTTGCGTTAAGTATCAAAAATTAGTTGATTTCTCTTGAAAGACTTTTTCGTTTTTTAAATATCTTGGACCAAGATATTACTATTAAGGTTACGCCTAAAACGCGAACAAAACAAAAAGCTGAAGTAAAAGAAATGTTCCAAGGTTAGAAGCCTACAATGATAAAGCAACCTAATGCTGATTCTTCAGGTGTTCGAACTCTTCATGCACGAAAAAAAAGTAAATAGAAACCAAAAAATTTAGTACGTCTTTTTAAATTTGGAAGTAATTTATCAATTTTAGAAGAAACATCTTTCATTAAATCCTGGACATCACTAGGAACCAATGATGTACCATTGTCCCTTTTTCTTATCCAATTGTTCTATATTAGCATCATTAATTAATTCAGAAATCTCTCTTAACACCTGACAAAATTTAACACTGATCAAAGACTCTGTTTTGCAAAAAGTGTATACTTTGTGAAAAACAAAGGAGTAAATAAGGTGAGAATGATGGGTGGATCAATAATACACTTGGCAAAAGTTATCGAAGAAGATTTAGCAGAGAGAGTTATACGTTTAAGCAAGCCACAAAGGATAGGTTTGGCAGATTTAGCAGCATCAGTAATAACATGTCGCAATGTTAACACATCAGAATTAGCAACAGTGCTGCCAAGAAAAGTCAAAAGTGATGAGGAGCGTTATCGCTATATTAATCGTTGGCTTGCCAATGATAAAATTGATTGTGATACGTTACTAGAAGGCTTTATCCCTGAATTAATAGAACTTATACATGCAAATGGCCAGATCATTGTTTTATCAATGGATCAAAGTCAAATCAATAAAGAATTTGAATGTCTTATGGTTTCATTGCGAATTGGAGAACGTGCTATTCCTGTTGCATGGCGAGTAATTAAAACGCAAGGAGAAATTGGCTTTACCATTCAAAAACAACTGCTTGAGGCGGTGTTTGCTAACATACCAAGCTATGCAAAAATTATTTTAATGGCGGATAGATTCTATGGGAATCCTGCGCTTATCCAATTATGTCAAAGTTTCAAATGGCGATACCGCATTCGCTTGAAAGGTAATCTTATTCTTTTTCATCATGGTGGGGAATTAGTTCTGGCGAGCTTATCAGATTAAAACAAACATCGTTGTGCAATGTTCAGTTGAATTTTCTGGCGTAAACTAACATTCGTGCACTACAAGATGAAGGCAAAGATGAACCTTGGATCATTGCTATGGATTGTGTTCCTACCGAATATAAAGTTCTTGATTATGGCATGCGATGGTCTATTGAGCCTATGTCTTACTTTAAATCAAGAGGCTTTGATATCACTACTACTCAGTTACGCCATGCAGAACGAATAGAACGTCTTATTCTTGTTTTAAGTGTTGCTTATTATTGGGCTGTTTCCACCGGCATGCAGCCAGATCTTGAGCGTGCAAAACGTTCTAAAAAAAACTGCGCGCAGTTTAACTTCCTTTTTCAAAAAAGGTATTCGCTTTCTTCTGAAAGCCGCACTGTCATTGCTGGAAATTCCCCCTTTAGGGCTTACTTTTAAAATTGTCAGGTGTTAAGGAAATCTCTAGACTATCTTGTAATATTGGTTACAAAGTTCGTAAAATTCTGGCATAGATAGAGCTTGTTTTAACCAATAATCTTGAAATGGACTTTGTTTATTGCCTCTATGAATAGAATTATAATCAAATTCGTTTTTGAGGGCTCTTAATATTGCAATTAATTTACGTTGTTCTTTTATAGTATGAGTCGACAAAAAATGATCACGCTAGTATTGCTGCAATTATTGCAGATGTTAAATCAGATGTGAGATTAGTAATAAATGTATTGATTTTGTCCTAAAAATTAAACAGGGTTTGATAAACTTCTTAACCTTAGATGAAGTCAAACTTAAAACAACGACAAATTTCACATAATCTATTTTTATTTACGGTAATATATTTATCTCTATTTGCAATACTTATTCGTCTATTATTTGCATTTTCTGATCGACTTACCCAACGACAATTACCAGGTTCATTAATTACCATCATTGTCTATACGATCAAGTTGCATATTTTCGGGACATTCGCCCATATCAGCAAAAAAATTTTCAAAATTATTCCATCGCTCACAAACTGTTATATTTCGATCTTTATAAACACGTTTATCACGTTCAGTATAGCCTCTTACGCGCTCACGCATTCCTGATCAACGCTTATAAGTGCGAGTATTACTTAACAAATGTTTTTTATTTTTAGGGCCAGTTTTCTCAAAGGTTGATTTACCCGCACATGATTGACATTGCTTTGATTTACCAGAAGTCAGAGTATGGCGTCCTAGATGTTTTTCATTCCACATTTACAACGCACTAAGTACATCTGTGTATGATCCCTTTCATGTTGAACGTGATATTTAATAATGGTCCATCTTCCATATTGAGTGCCATTAATAAGCAATGGTTTTATTTAATCTACAATTAGAACATGATGTGCATGATTTTGACAATCCATTCTGTAAGCTATGTGCTTTGACTGGCTTCAATGCGCCACATTCACATTGGCAAGTATAATAAGTTGATCGAAACCCTTCCCGTTTGATTTTTTCGATTATGTCCATTTTCCAAAAATTCTACCAATCATAAATTTTCCAATTTATAAAATTTGCCAAATACATTAAAAATTAAAAGTTTAATAATAGGATTGAAAATCAATCTAATGAAGGAAAAATCACCTTTTTCAATTGCATTACGATATGATTTTAAATGATTTTCAAAAGCTTTAATAAAGGTATTTAAATGCTTTGAAACTCGAAGTCTTATTGGAATTTTTGTCTGTCTTAGAGGTCTTTTAAAGATCAGCTTTGTTTGAAATATTGTGGGTTTGATGTCATCAGGGTCATTACCTGGAATATTGTAATAAACGATTTCTTTTTCTTCTGCTGTTATAAATAATCTAAATTTTCCTTCTTCAGAAGCTTCATCTTCTTCCCAAGAGATGCTCCATACTATTTGAGTGCGATAACCAACAATATCGAATGGGAAATCGCCGTGGTATAATTCGGGTTTTTTTGGATTTGATTCAGGATCTTTTTCTTCTTCCAAGTGAAATGGAAAGTTAGCATTTATCTCTCTTAAATTATCTTCAATAGCTTGCAATACATCTGAAATATTATTTAAAACCTCAGAAAGCTTACTTGCCTCAGATATAAGATCAGTAGGATCGGCTTGAAATAGATTTGTTAAATCGTTATTTGATTTTAATGTATTCATAGAAACCTTTAAAGTTATAAAATAATTGTTTTAAATTTTTTTTGATCAAAGAGTTCAGGTCTGGATCAAGAGATAACAATGACAGATCAATGCCACTGCAATAATAATTTTGGCTTAATTTTAAACAAAGTCAAATTTTAAATTTCTTGCAAATATTTCCAAAATCGTATAATATCTCCCTTTGTAGTAATCAAAGCATTCTCTTCATCAAAGGAACAACCATGTTCTTGCTTAACAGAACTCAGATTCTGTACTCCATCTCACAAAATCGAATTACATCCAGCCTCATTACCTTTCGAATTTCAGAAATATATATTGGGCTTGATCAGCAAGAAGGCTGCTGCGCAGCTTATTTCAATTGATTTTGTCTATAGTTCCTGCATAAATGGTTTTTATAATGGCCATAAAAAACTAAAAAAAAGAAATTATATATTTCTAAAAATATATTTTTAGGAGATTTATATGAAAATCCCCCTAGAGTGAATATAGTATTGTCTGGTTTTTACAAGAAAACTTCCACAGATTTTTTTGTGATACTGATTGCAATTGATATAAAGTTAATGCTATCAAGAAATAGACCTAAAGCAAAGAAAAGCGTAAAAGCAAAAACTAAGAGAAAAGAATAGGCTCGCAATTGCGAGCCTTGTATTTTTATGAACAATTGATTAATGAAATTTTTACATCAGTTGGACTTAGTTCATTTTCGTTATCAAACGCATATTTCATGCGTAACATCGTAGAAACTCTTCGATCTTGCAAAGGGACTTTCGTATCATCTATTTTAAATCCGATTTTTTTATAAAAGTCTTTTGCATCCCATATTGATTCGAGTCTACTTCTTTACAACCTCTTTTTTGCATATCACTTAAAGCTGTTTGAATTAATCTTTTACCTATCCCTTTTTTGATAAGGTCTTTTAACCACAAGAGCACCTATCAAACATTCTTTTTTAGAATAAGTTATAGCTCCCATACGCTCATCATTTTCTTTGGCTATGACAATAATATCTTCAAAATCAGATTCTTTTTTCTCGAAGGTCATTGATAGAGCAATGCTAAACCAAACATTAAGCAAACAAATGAAAGAAAAAATTTTCAAATAGGGCATATTAAATTCTGTTTATATAGTTAATATCATAATAGACCTCTTCTGAAACTCATTTAACCAACTCAAAATTATAGATACCCGCAATAAGATTGAAACGGAGCCCAAATCTTTTTCGTCGATTGCGATATTTGTCAGCAACTATTTTAAAACGTTTTATCATACCAATTACATGCTCATTTAAAACACGCTGGCTTGATAATTCTCTATTTCGTTGTTTATCTGTTAATGTTAAAGGATTTTTTTTACTTTTTTTCTTTGGCATAGAAGTATTATTATGAATTTTTTTAGACCTAAATAACCTGTATCTGTAAGAACTTCAGTAGATTTTGCGAAGTGAATTTTTGAAGTTTTGAAGAGTTTAAAATCATGTCGTTTACCATCTGAAAAATTTGTACAAACAATTTCTTTTGTTTTTTTGTTTACAACTACCTGAGTTTTTATAGTATGACGTTTTTTCTTACCGGAATAAAATTTCCGCTGTTTTTTTTAGGACGTTCAATAGGACTTTCAGTTGCATCTATTAAAATAACTTCAAATTCATTATCGCTTTTCAGTAGCGCTTTTCTGCCAGGCAATCTAAATTCTTTGCTTTGAATAAGAGTATTTTCAACCCATCGTATTGCTTCAAATGCATTGCTTTCAGCAATGCCATAACTTGTCGCAATATGAAGATACGTTCGATATTCCCGTATATATTCAAGAGTCATCAAAAGCATTTCTTCAATACTGAGCTTATTTGGACGTCCTCCCTTTGCCTTTTTTATTTTTTGCGCTTCTTTTAAAATAGAAACCAATACTTCAAATGTTTTTCGTTTTACTCCAGTTACTCTTCTAAAGTTTTTTTCTGATGAAATTTTTAATTTTTCATACTTCATAATCGCTTACCCTTTTTTTATAAATCGATTATGATTATGCCATAAAATTTATAGTTTCAGAAGAGGTCTAATGTATAAGTTTAATTCTTATTTAATAGCAAAAGGGTAAATCTGTTGAGGCTTTTGAATCAAAGGCCTTGTTTTTTGTGAATATTTGTTCTAGCTTTGAATACCTGAGAACATCACCTGTTAACACATATTCAAAGACAACGAATGATCGACACCATAGTTTTCACATTAACCAAAGACAAGTTTCAGATCATTCATCCTAATAAATTCCAACCCTCAGCAACGCTCTTATCGACGTCAAGCATAATGCAAGCAAAACAGAACCCAACACGTCATGAACTCCTGAAAGGGGAATGCAAACCACGTTTAACTTTGCAGAAGCGCATCAATGCTCAAGGGTTATTTGATCTCATGTTGAAGGTTGAACTTTCTTTGCCAAAGCTTTTGTTTGGCAATAATGTTGATGAGCTTTGTTATAAAGATTTTCCAGCGATCATCAAAAAATTGATTAGCGTGCTGCACGAAATGGGCATCGAAACAACCGCAGAAGCCCTAGAGAATGCATCAGCTCTCCAGCGTTCATTATGCAAAGAACATTCCTCTCACTGATGGCTCTACGCCCTATCATTTCATCAACAAAATTAAAGAAGCAAACATCAAAATCTCTCTAGACACGAATCAAACTGATTATCGCAACGATGGCCACAGTTATAAATGGCATTGCAACTCATATGAAATTGTTTTCTATGACAAGATTTTGGATTTGGAAAAAGCCAAAAAGAGCAGCAAGAGATCGATTGATAAAGATAGCGCCATGAACCATTCGCTCTTCCCCTTTTTCAGGACAAAAAAGAAATTTGAGATTCTTCGGATGGAAGTTCGATTGAACAAACGACAGAAAATCAAACAGTTGTTTAAAGCGTTGGGAATAAAATCAGATTTGACGTTGAAGAAGTTATTTAAGCCTGCCATTGCAAAGAAAGTGTTGTTGCATTATTTAGATGAGCTGGAATCAAAGCGGCCTATCTTGCTTGATTATAAAGCTGATAATGAAACATTGCTTGCTGATTTAGTTTTCTATAATCCTGAATTAAGCCCAACAAAGATCTTGCAACTATTTGGCTTGAAGCAAGCACTGAATGTTATGAGCCCTAGAGAGCTAAGAATGCTATTTGCAAAATATAATCAAAGGGCTTGGTATAAATTAATGAGTGATGCAAATAGGTGAAGTTGCCTAATGCACAACAACCGTTAGAGGTTATCCGTGAAGAATTAGAAAAGTTTAAACCTTTATACCTTATAAGGAAATATTATATTTAGATTGAAATGTATCAAGTATATCTTGATAGTTCTCTCTTAATTTTTCTAATTCTGGTTTTATTTGGCTGTAACTTGCACCATCCATAAAAGTAGGCTCATTGCTTAAAAGATCATCCAGTATTTTTTTTATCCTATCGGAATTAACAAACCCAATATCAAATTCATTTGGCTTTTCCAATTTCTTAGTACGATCAATTTGAAATTTTAATCTGCTATAATCTCCAGGTAAGATACTTAAGTACTGTTTAATAGTTGCAATATAGTCACGATATGTCGAATCAGTTTGATTTGATAATGCTTTCAAATTGTTAATTCGATTAGACATCCAATTAATCTTTTGAAAAAAAAATTGAAGTCTATTATTTAATTCTGCATCTCTATCTGAGGAATCTTCAATAGCAGCTGAAATCGCAAAGATGGAACTTATTAAAATTATTCCCAGAAAAACCTTTTTCATTTGCTAAGTCCTTTTTTTAATAGAAAACATAATTATTGTTCTATCTTTATTATAATATTGTTATTTTCAAAATGGCAATAATTACCATTTTTAAATTATTGCAAGCTAAAAGCTTAATATGATATTTTAATAAAAAAGTACAGATTACTAAAATATCAAAAAACTAAGGACATTATGAAAAAACAATTATTATTTCTTGTCGTGACCACAAGCGTAATTTCCTTTACACAAAGGCTTAATGCAAGAGGGGAAAAAAAACTTGAAACAATGTTAATAACTAATAAGGCGCATAAAGCTTTCATTCAAGGCCAAAAAGCTTTCGAATTAATAAAAAGAACATGGAATGCGCAAGGTTCTACTATTGATGATATTAACAACAAGATAATTGCACATAGTATAAATAAGAGTATTGAGGCAGTTGAGGATATATTAGAAAAAAATACCCATGCAATTCCATCAACAGAAATTATTCATCTAATAACAACGATCAAAAATTTAAAGATTACGTATAATCCAATTGCAGCTAATCTTTCTCATAATACTATAACTATATTAAAAGAAATTTTTAATGCTACGAAAAATGTATATAAAAAACTTATTGAGTCATATGATATAGTTAAAAAATACGATGTTTCAGCAGAAATTATTGGCGTTGGGCCATCGTATGATAATCTTGCAGAAGCACTTCTGGCAACAATTGCAAGTTTTATTAAAGAATATAATAATGCTCCAGGTGTTAAGCACTTATCAGTTGGGTTACAACAAAGTGAAGCAGAAAAAAATGCAAATAAAAAAATTAAAGCACTAGAAGGTCAATTAGCAGTAAATACTGATTGACCTATTAAAACATGACTGTTTTATGACTTTTCCAATTGAGGATAGTTCTCACTTGCAGGCTAATTTTTCATTTGTATAAAAATAGAACTTCTAGCATAACTAACTTAATAATCTAAGATTAATTATCTATTAATTAATGCGGGATAAATTATTTCTGTTTGACGTGAATATCGGGGAATCGAGGATTTTGTTTTTTGAGTACGGTCGCTTTTTTATTTCTTAAATAATGATCAAAAAAATCTACAAGTAAGGCACGAGTGATTTCAATACCCCTGAGAGGATTATGTACATTTTTGAGCAAAGGGCTTTTGATGAGCTTTGAATCGACAAAGGTTGCGTGGTCAGCATTTTTTACCGTTACATAAAAAGAATTATCTTTTAATTGATCAAAAACTTTTTTGGAGTGTCTTGCTAGCAAGCTATCAAATTGTTCTATGGTGAGTCCTGCATTGAGAGCCTCTTCATGCGTTAGCAGTTTTTCCGCTACAACAAATAAACTTGGTGTTTCAAATGGCTTATCCCAATTGGGACCAAATAATAACCCATCTAGATTTACAACGGCTCTAAAAGTCTCATATTGCCGTGCCGCTTCAATTGCGGTGCTTCCTCCAAATGAATGACCAAATATGCCCATGCGAGAGAGATCAAGAGACTTTGTTAATGGTTGATTTCGCAGCCATGAAAGGACAAACTCAACATCTTTAATCCATGTTTCTTGAGTCATATCAAATGTTTGCATGCATGATCGCTCTTTGTTGGAAAATATATTCGCAAGTTCTGGCAAAATTACTGGGCTAGACCCATCAGGGAACATCACTGGCCAACAGGCATCGGTGTGGTTAATTGCAACCACAACATATCCATGACTAGCCATTTCTTCAATCAAAGATGAATATAATTGTGCCGCCATAAAAAAACCAGGGGAGAAAAATAGAACGGGAAAGGGACAATTTTCTGCATCGATCGGAGCATCAGGCATGGCCCAGTCCCTGATCCCATCTAAATACTCGAGATCTTCTTTTTTATAGGTATGAGCAAGCTTTTCTTTGTAGAGATGCATAGTATCCGAGAGATAGGGAGGATATTCTTTTTGTATTTCCACAGATGGATAATAAATGTGCACTAAAAGAGGTCGACTTTTTTCATCGTTATGATGGCGAGATATATCTTTTAAAAAATGAGTGCTCATACCAACGTTATAGGAACCAGTTGGCCGTGGTAATTGAATTTTTTCTTGTGCCATTATGTGAGCTCCGAATGATAAAGCCATGAGAAGATAGTGCAGCATATTCATGGAAGATTTCTTGATTGTATTAATGTTTAATCCCTTGCGGGTTCAATTCCCCGAAGCTTGCTTCGTTTCATAGGAAAAATACTCAGCAGCTTGCTGCGGGGGATTTTTATTTAAGGTTACTTAAAGCTATTTTAAATCAAACCTTTTTAGATTTTGTTTTATTTGTTAATGTCTTTTTAGGTGACAAAGAGATTTTAATTGAATAACCCAAAGCATCGGCAACCTGAGCAAGTTTTCCAACAGATGTTGTAGTGTACCCACCCTTTTCTAGTCGTGCAATAGCCGGTTGTTGAAGATGAAGGCGCTCTGCTAGTTCTGATTGAGAATAACGCGCTTTTTTTCTTGCCTTTATAAATTTTTCAAGTAATGCAAATTCTGGTTCCAATAAGTCATATGCTTTTTTCACTTCTTCATTTTGCAAAGCTCTTTTTTTGAATGCTTCAAAGCTTGGTCTTTTATTCTTCATTTTTTACCTCTTTCATACGACGTATTGCTATATCCATTTCTCTTGGTGGAGTTTTTTGTGTTTTCTTTATAAATTCGCTCAGTACTATTACAATTTTCCCTTTTATAGTACAAAAAGGAGCTCGAGCGATGCCTTCAGGGCCTTTTACTCTAATCTCAAAAAGTCCTTTTTTTAATGGCTTAATATGCGGCATGCCTAATTCATCAGGACCCATTTTTTCAATAAGTTCAGCTATTTTTAAAAACTTAACTCTTAAATGGACTGGCCATTCATAAATACCATCTTGAACCTTAGTGCTATAAAACTCTACTTTCCAGCTCATATAAATCTCGCTTTTTTTAACAAAACACCTTATAATTATAACAAATATATTATATTTTTGCAATATAATTAGCAACAATTTAAGAAAGCCAGAAGCCATGACATTAAGCAAAAATAATTTTGATAAGTAAAGGAATAATAAAAATGCTTCATGATATAGAGAAAAAAATAATAATTTTAAAAAATAGTTCCCCTAGTTCAATACCAATGGATATTTCTTCAAATATAGATCTTGTTAGAGCAGCTGCATTAAGAGAATGTATTTTTAAAAGGATCGAAGAGCTAACCGCGAACATATTTGTGATGTGTAGCAATAATAGCTTAGTATCAGCTATGATTTTACAAAGAGCATTGATGGAAACCGTAGCTTTATTTTGGTTATTTTTGAAAAAGCTTGATGTGGCAATAAAAACGAATAAATTCGATAATTTAAATGACTTTTTAACCAAATCTTTATCTGGTGCGCGTTCAGATATAGCGACTGAAGAATTTAATAGAACAGAATCGATAAATATACTAACATGTCTTGATTCAATGGATAAAGTAATACCAGGTTATAGGGAATGTTACGATTTTCTTTCTGAATTTGCACATCCGAATTCCGCTGGTATTTGTAAGATATATAGTAAACCTGATTGGAATAATAGAGAAATTCATTTTGGTAATAATAGAGAAAAGATAAACATTGATTTTGTTATAAAGAATCTTGATATTTCTCTTGATTGGTTTATTAGCGAATATGATCGATCTGCAGAATTACTTAACCAATACCGTGTTTTGAGCAATACTAATTTTACTAATAGTGAGAAACAATTAGGATAACTATTATGGAGGTTATTTTTGGTTTTTTGCGTCTTCTATTGCTTTTGGAAATATTTTGCAAATAAGTCTATACCTTCTTGTACTTTTTGATGATGTTCTTCAAACTTTTTATGAAAAATTTCAAGAGTAATGCGCATAATTTCTGATTCCTGTGCCAATTTTTTAAATTCCTTTTTTATGTATTTTTTTCAATTCTTCTGCATTCCTTATGAAACTTTTTTTTGTGCAGGACCATCCCAACTATGATTTTTAGCTATCCATTCAAAAGAGTAAATCATTCTATCCAAACATTGTAGCCATTCGTCAAATCTATCTAGATTATCTGGATCTTCTGGTTTTGCTGGATCAGGAGCAAAAGGCATAGGATATCCAGTGTACCTGTTTTTCTTATCATATGATTTACGGTATTTTTTTAAGAAAGGATAAATGACGCGAGCTAAGGTGACATCGCCATTCCATAAGTCATCGTAGGTCACTGATACTTTTACTTTATCTTTGGTTTTATCTTTATACGTGATTGATATTTTCATAGTGTTTTCAATGAAAAAATATTAATAAAATCGTTTTTTGGCAAAAGCTTTTCCCGCTGAAGTTTTTAGATAATGTTCAAATGTTTTGGCTTTAGTTTCTTCCTCAAAGCCAAGGTAAAGCACGAGCTTCCAAGGCCTATAGTTAGCAGTATATATAGAACCACCAGAATTATGGGTTTCAAGTCGCTGCTTTAAATTTGTAGTGTAGCCAGCATATACTTGATTAGGGAACTCTATGGATTTGATAAGATATACGTAATACATGGCATTGTTTATTGATTAGTTTTGAAGATGAAAATAAATTTTTGATGTTCTTATTTAGGGCCAGCCAGTCCATTCTTCGCTTTAGGGAAAAACGCTGAAGTATTATAAAGCTACGAAGGACAATCTTCGCCTCCTTTTGCTGGCGACAGCCAATCGTAGCCGTAGGTCAACTTCGTAGTATTAGCCCATGTAGGCGAAATTAAAAAAATTGGCCTAATATTTAATACGCCGTCCGTTCTTCGCTTTAGGGAAAAACGCTGAAGCATTATAAAGCTACGAAGGACAATCTTCGCCTCCTTTTGCTGGCGACAGCCAATCGTAGCCGTAGGTCAACTTCGTAGTATTAACCCATGTAGGCGAAGATTGGCGTTACCTAGTGGAGGCAATCTTAAACCATGAAATTGAATTTACCATGGGTGTACAACTCATAAAAACTGTTTGTTCTAGCTTAAAAATTGAGATCGCTGAATAAATAATTACAATAATTGATTTTGCTTTTTTAGAATCTATTGCTAAAATATACTAAATGTGGCATATTTTAATTAGGAATAGTATGAAACTAAAAGAACTAATTTGGATAGGATCCAGTAAAAAAGATTTAATGAGCTTTTCTGAGGATATTGAAGATGCTATTGGCTATGGATTGTTTAACGCTCAAAAAGGTAAACTTCCTAAAGGTGCAAAGGCTCTTAAGGGTTTTGGCAATGCAGGTGTTATTGAAATAATAGAATCAGATGCTGCAGGAACCTATCGGGCTGTTTACACTGTTACTATGCCTGAAGTAATCTTTGTATTGCATGTATTTCAGAAGAAATCTAAAGAGGGGATTAAAACACCAAAACAAGATATAGAACTTATTAAGGGTAGACTCAAGCAGGCTCAAGATATATATAAAGAAATTATTAAAAAGAAGTAACTGTTATGAAAAAAAATAAAGATTATATCATTAGTTCTGGTAATATATTTGCTGATCTTGAACTTCCAAATCCAGAAGAACGATTAGCTAAAGCAGAACTTGCATATCAAATTAATACAATCATCGAAGAAAAAGGTCTTACCCAAGTTGCAGCGGCGAAGCTTCTTGAAATAGATCAGCCCAAAGTATCTGCTTTAAGTACTGGAAGATTAGCTGGCTTCTCTCTTGAAAGACTTTTTCGTTTTTTAAATATTTTAGGCCAAGATATTACTATTAAGGTGAGTCCTAAAAAAAGAACTAACAAAAAAGCCGAAGTTAAAGTAAATGTTCCAAGAATCAAAAAACCATCAATGATAAAACAGCCGAATACTGATACTTCAAGCATTCGATCTCTTCATGCACGTAAAAAAAGTAAATAAAAACCAAAAAAATTAGTATGTCTTTTTAAATTTGGAAGTAACTGATCAATTTTAGAAGAAGCATCCTTCATTAAATCCTGAACATCACTAGGAACCAATGATGTACCATTGTCTCTTTTTCTTCTACCCAATTGTTCTATATTTGCATCATTAATTAATTCAGAAATCTCTAGACTATCTTGTAATATTGGTTTACAAAGTTCGTAAAATTCTGGCATAGATAGAGCTTGTTTTAACCAATAATTCTGAAATGGACTTTGTTCATTGCCCCTATGAATAGAATTATAATCAAATTCGTTTTTGAGGGCTCTTAATATTGCAATTAATTTACGTTGTTCTTTTATAGTATCGAGTCGACGAAAAAATGATCCCGTTAGTACTGCCGCAATTATTGCAGATGTTAAATCAGATGTGAGATTAGTAATAAATGTATTCATTTTGTCCTAAAAAATTAAACAGCGTTTGATAAATTTCTTGGCCTGATAGATAAAGTCAAGCTAAACAACGACAAATTTCACATAATCTATTTTTATTTACGGTAATATATTTATCTTTATTTGCAATACTGATTCGTCTATTATTTAAATTTTCTGATCGACTCGCCCAACGACAGTTTTCAGGTTCATAACTTCTATCATTATCTATGCGGTCAAGTTGCATATTATCAGGACATTCCCCCATATCAGCTAAGAAGTTTTTAAAATTCTTCCATCTTTCGCAAACAGTTATACCTCGGTCTTTATAAACGCGTCTATCGCGTTCAGTATAACCTCGTACTCGTTCATGCATGCCAGCCCATCGCTGATAAGTGCGTGTATTACTTAACAAATGCTTTTTATTTTGAGGTCCTGTTTTAGAAAATGTAGATTTACCAGCACATGATTGACATTGCTTTGATTTTCCTGAAACAAGAGAAGCTCGTCCTAAATATTTTTCAAGACCACATTCGCAACGTACCAAATACAGCTGAGTATGGTACTTTTCATCTTGACCAAAGTATTTAATAATGATCCATTTCCCATATTTAGCCCCATTAATAAGTAATGGCTTTGTTAAGCCACGACGGGAACAAGATGTACAAGATTTAGACAACCCATTTTTCAAGCTGTGTGCTTTTATAGGTTTCAGAACACCGCATTCGCATTGACAAGTGTAATAAGTTTGCCTAAATCCCTCACGTTTAATTTTTTCAATTACAGTCCATTTGTCAAATTTAAATCCATTCATAATTTTCCTAAGTTAATTTGTTACATATTTACAATATTCACAATCTACCGATTCTTCAGGGACTACATTTTGATCTAAACACCTTTTTATATCTAATAAGGATTGTTGAATCCAGGAATCATCAATTTTATATGGTTGGATTATCGTTTCGAAATTTAGCCTTTGATTAAAAAAAAGTTGATCATGTAAAACTGAATTAAAAACATAATATCCTACGGGGTGGACTTTATAACCATTCTTTTTAAGTAGATTTGCGTAAAAACCTATTTGTTTTTTATTAATTTCAATCCATTTACTTTTGATTTCAGGTAAAACCAAGGACTTATGTTTAGTAGTAACTTTATAATCAACAATAATTAATTCTTGATTAGGAGTAATCCAAATATCATCTATAATTCCGAATATCTCTAAAGAAGTATTTGAATCTAGTGCCCTAATCCCTCCTGCTTGATAGTCTCGCCACATATATAAAAGATTTCCAGAAAAAGGAATCGCATTAATATTATTTTCGATCATTAATGGATGTGGTTTTTTTTGATAACGATATTGATCAATTTCATTTTTCCATAAAGCATCGATTGCATTATTTAATGAAAAAGAATCAGGGTCTATTCCAGGACGTTTTAACTTTAATATTTGATCTTTATAAAAACAGCAAGAGCATTGAAGAAATAAGTTTATTTGCTTCCAGCTTAATTTTCGTAAGACATTTTGCTTATACATTGAAGTGTTCCATAGTAAGTTATGGCTAAAAAACGATTAATAATCGGCCTAAACAAAGATTATTATCTTCTAATAACCTTTATTTATTTTAATTTTTTGATTTAATTGGAACAACTAATGAAATTGAAAAATCACCTTTTTCAATTTTATTACGATTTGTTTCTAAATGATTTTCAAACAATTTAATGAAGATATTTAAATATTTTGAAAATTGGAGCCGTACAGGAATTTTGGTTTGCCTTAAAGGTTTTTTAAAAACTATTTTTTTTTGAAATAATTCTGATCCAACATCATCAGGATCAGTAGGTAGGTTGTAATAAATAGTCTCTGTTTCTACGCCGATTAAGAAAAGTCTAAATTTCCCCGCGTTAGAATCGTCATCCTCTTCCCAAGAAATACGCCATTCTACTTGAGTGCGGTACCCTAGAATATCATAAGGAGAAGTCATAGTATGGTAAACTTCTGGTTTTTTAGTACAAGATTGAGGATCTTCTTCCACTTTTATATTAAATGGGAAATTAGCATTTATTTCTCTTAAACCATCTTCTAATAATTGTAATGCTTTGGAAATATTATTTAATACTTCAGAAAGTTGCTTAGCTTGAGAAATAAGATGAGTTGGGTCTGCTTTAAATAAGTTTATTAATTCGCTATTTGATTCATCTAATAAATTATTGTCAATTAATTGTTTTGTCATTTTACCTTCTAAAATTAAAATTTTAAAAAAATATTAAACTTTATCCCCCGGTCAAAAGGGTTCAGGTCTCGGATTAAAGAGAATTACCTATAACGGATCAAAGTTAAGGTAAATATAATTTTATTTTTAATTTAATTGATGTCAATCTCGAATTATTATTTTGTAAATTTAAGTTTACTTGCTTTTATTTTCAAATCGAATATACTTTCCACTTGAAGTAATCGAAGCACTCTCTTCATCAAAGGAACGATCATGTCCTTGCTCAACAGAACTCAGATTCTGCATCTTATCGCACAAAATTGGCTTGCATCCTGCAGCCTTAGTACTTCAGAAATATATAAAGGGCTTGATGGGCAAGAAAGAGCTGTCACTCAGCTTAATTCCAATTATATTTGTTCCTAATTCAATAATGGTTTTGAATAACCATAAAAACTAAGAAAGAAATTAAGATATTTTCAAAAGTATCTTATGGAGATTTGTATGGAGAAAGACCCCCTGAAAATAGATGTGATGTTGTCTTTTGAAGAAAAAAAGCGGCTTACAGATTTTTTCCTAGTGCTCATTGCAATTGATAAAAAAGTAAATGCAAAGAAACCTAAAGAAAAGAAAAAACGAAAATCAAAATCCAAAGATAATCAAAGAAGGGCTCGCAATTGCGGCCCTTGTTTTTTAACAGCGATTACTTTACCCTTGAATCATCTTATTTACATCCAATGTTAACTCATTTCATAAGAACTCAGGGCATGATCGACACCGTAGTTTTCACCTTAAGCAAAAGCATGTACCAGATCATTCAGCCTGACAAATTTCAACCATCAGCACTCGTATTGTTATCGTCACATTCCACTACAATCCAAGCAAAGCAGAACCCAAAACGGAAAGAACTCCTGAAAGGGGAATATAAGCCGCATTTAACTTTGCAAAAGCGTATTAATACCCAAGGTCTTTTTGATCTAATGTTGAAAGTTGAACTCTCATTGCCAAAGCTTTTATTTGGCAATAATGTTGATGAGCTTAGTTATAAAGATTTTCTTGCAATTGTTAAAAAACTAGTTATTGTGTTGCGGGAAATGGGCCTTGAAACAACGGCAGATGCTCTTGCGCAGGCACCTATTTCTAGCATTCATTATGCAAAGAATATCCCTTTAACAGATGGCTCTACACCCTATCATTTCATTAATAAAATTAAAGAAGCGAATGTAAAGATTTCTCTTGATACTAATCAAACTGATTATCGTAATGATGGCCATAGTTATAAATGGCATTGCAATTCATACGAAGTTGTTTTCTATGATAAGATTTACGATATGGAAAAAGCAAAGAAGAGCAGCAAAAGAACGATAGATAAAGATAGTGCCTTGCATTATTCTTTACTTCCTCTTATTAGGCAAAGAAAAAAGTTCGAAATTTTGCGTATGGAAGTTCGTTTGAATAAACGTCAGAAAATTAAACAGCTGTTTATGAAACTGGGCATTAAAACAGATCTTACCTTTAAGAAATTATTTAAACCTGCAGTCGCAAAAAAGATTCTGCTGCATTATTTAGATGAGATTGAATCAAAGAGGCCTCCCTTACTTGATTATAAACCAGTTAATGATAAAGCTCTCCTTGCCGATTTGATCTTTAATAATCCTGAACTGAGCCCAGCTAAAATTTTACAGCTATTTGGGTTGAAGCAAGCACTTAATAGTATGAGCCCGAGAGAGTTAAGAATGATGTTTGCAAAGGATAATCAACGCACTTGGTATAGGCTTATGAGCGATGCAAATAAAATTAAGTTGCCTAGTGTGCAACAGCCGTTACAAGTTATCAGAGAAGAATTAGCAAAGTTTAAGATGTTAAGATTGAATTATTAAAATTAATCGATTACGGTATCTCCGTCTTTTGGAGAAGATAGAACTATTTGAGTTAATGAACGAATTACACCTAATTTTGATTTTAACGATTCAGTTATGAACGACTCAAGTTGTTGAGTATTTTTTACTCTGACTTTTAATAAATAAGAATATTCCCCTGTGATGTGATGACATTCCATGACTTCCTTATAGCGAGCTATTTCTTCTAAAAACTTTTTGCTGTGTGCGGGAGTGTCAATTAAAACATAGATAAAAGCACATAATGACTTTTCAACAGCTGAAGCTTTAATAAATGCTGAAATTTTTTTAATGATACCATTTATATGTAATTTTCTGATTCTTTCATGAGTTGCAGAAGGAGATAAATCTATTTTTTTTGCAATTTCATTATTTGTTAATGAAGCATTTTCCTGCAAAAGACTGATTATCTTCTGGTCTATGCCATCAAGCGCGATATTTTCTGTTGACATTTTTGTGTTTTCCCGTAAAATATTCTATAAAATACCTATTTTAAAATAAATAATACTGAATTTTGGCAATTATGTCAATTTAAAAACGGCTAAACTGGGAATAAAATAATGTATATGATTCTAAAAGGTCTGGGTGTAGGTTTTTCTATAGCGGCTCCAGTTGGTGCTATTGGATTTTTATGTATACAACAAACTTTAAGCGGTGGTATTCGTTTAGGGGTAGTTTCTGGATTGGGTGCAGCTACGGCTGATATGATGTATGGTATTCTAGTTGCCCTTGGATTTAAAGCTAGTCAAACTTTTTTGCTTGCTTTTAAGATTCCATTAACTATTATTGGCGGGTTATTTCTTTGTTATCTTGGTATAAAGAAATTTTTTTCAATGCCAGCAGTTATTGATCAATCAAAACCTCTTAATGCTGGCTTATTAAAAGCTTATGTAATAACCTTCTTTCTTACTTTAACTAATCCAGCAACAATATTGGATTTTATGGCTCTTTTTACTGGTCTGAATATAGACGTTTCTGGATATGTAGAATCGTTAAGTTTTGTGGCAGGAGTGTTTTTAGGATCAGCATTA
This sequence comes from Candidatus Babeliales bacterium, assembly GCA_963722255.1. Taxonomy (GTDB): domain Bacteria; phylum Babelota; class Babeliae; order Babelales; family JANWKD01; genus CAVRJM01. Next base: position 570,993 of record CAVRJO010000002.1, on the reverse strand, counting down.
TGGTGGTTTATACTCTGTTTTTCTGTTGGATTATTTAGGAAAAAAATATCAGTTGAAATCTTAAGGTACATTAATCGTATTGCTGGGATAGCAATATTTGCTTTTGGTATTTATGCACTTAATAAACTATGGAGATGATAAAATGACAATAAAAAATATATCATTCTTATTCTTGTTATTAATTAAAGTTTATTTAGTAAATGCTTATGATAATAAGTTTTTTCATACAAATTTTAATGATCATAATTTCAATGATTACGTTATTAGAAAATTAAAAGTAGAAGATAAGGAAAATTTAAAATTGCTTTATCAACGAGTTGCTGCCATACCTGGAGGATTAGCAAGAACATTTGATGAAATAACTGATAATTATATTAAAAAGATTTTATTTAATGGAATTAATAATGGCTTAGCATTGGTTGCGGAACATCAAAAAAAATTAATTGGATCAATAATCATATATAGATTGGAACCGCAAGTTTTTTCCCATCTTTTATCAGAAGGAACTATTCTAGTTGATCCTGATTTTCAAAGAAAGGGTATAGGTTCAAATTTAATTTCGCTTTTTTTAAAAGAAATTGAAGAAAATCAACCTGAAATTTTGAGAGTTGAGATTATAGCTAGAGAATCGAATCCTGCAATTAATCTTTATGAAAAGTTAGGATTTAAAAGAGAGGGTCGTTTCGAAGGAAGAATTAAAGGGATAGATGGTACGTTAGAGGCTGATATTCCAATGGCTTGGTTAAATCCAAATTTTAAAGCATATGAATAGTGTTATGAATTTTCAGATATTTATTCTTTTTGTAATGATAGTATTGTCTTAATTTGCAAGTTCGGAATGGCTCAATTAAGGTCGCGTCACAACGCTTAGAAAAGAAATGATTAAATTCAAGCCATCGAGATATTAGGTAAATCTTAAATATAGGGTGTAAAAAGGGATGTCTTTTTATACCCTGCCTTTTTTATAACCTTAGTTAATAAGCTCCTGTTCAAGACGATCAATTTCCTCTGCGGTGTCAGTAGCTTCTTTTAAATCTTCAAAGGAGTATCCTTGACCGGGATTGTTTGGCCCAAGGGGAACATTTGCAATCAAAATATCTATTTTTGACTTAAGCTCAGTAATTTGATTACATATTTCTTTATATCGTTGATGAGTTACTTTCATTAAAAAGCTCCTTTTCATAATTTAATTGTAAAATATATTACTCATTATAATTATTTTTTGAAAAAACAAAATATTTAAAACAATTTTTATATTTCGATTCGGTTCACCTATCACCCCCCAGTGTATGGCAACTTCAGAATTATTTTGTGTATGATACACTGCTACCATTAAAAATATATCATTCTTATAAAGACAGGCCTCATGAAAGCAATTCTTATCGCCCGCGTAAGCACAGAAGAACAAAAAGAAGCAGGTAATTCATTACCTGCGCAAGTAGCACGGCTTGAAAAATATTGCCAAAATAAAAACTTTGCAAATTATCAAAAGCTTTAGTTTTGATGAAAGTGCTTATACAAGACCAACGTGAAGAATTTGATCGCATTATAGATTTTATTCTTGAGCAAAAAGAAAAAATCGCCGTTTGTTGTGATAAAGTTGATCGCCTTTCACGTAATATTTTTGATAAACGTTTTCACTTCTTTATGAAAAAGCATTGAATGATGAAATTGAACTTCACTTTGTTTCTGATGGGCAAATTATCACCAGCCATATTTCTGCTGTTGAAAAGTTTCAATTTGGCATTAGCCTTGGGCTTGCCAAATATTATTCTGATGCCATGAGCGATAATGTTAAACGAGCAATAGAACAAAAGCTACGCAAAGGTGAATGGCCTGCAAAAGCTCCCTATGGTTATAAGAATATCATAAATGCAGATGATAAACAAAGATATTATTGTTGATGAATATGCAAGCCCATATTGTGCAGAAAGCATTTGAATTGTATGCAACAGGAGCTTATTCAATGGAGCTTGTTGTGCAAAAAGATAAAAGAATGATTATGGCATTGATTGGGGTAAAAGCTATATTGATAAAGTTCTTAACAACCATTTTTATTATGGGGTCATGGTAGTCAAAGGACAACATGTATCCTCATCGGTATCCACCTATTATTACTCAAAGCACTTTTTGATCAAGTACAGACAGTGAAAAATAGTTTTAATAAGAAAACAAGTCAAATATGCAGGGCATACCATATCATTTATCGTGGGCTTATTGCGCTGTGCCGATTGTGGATTCGCCATAACGCCTGAAAAGCATAAAGGGCATGTCTACTACCATTGCACCCAATATAATGGCAAGCATGGCGCCAAATGGTTGCGGGAAGAAGAAATCACCGAACAACTAGGCAAATGTCTTTAAAAGCTTACAAATGCCTGAAGAGATTGTTGCAGCAAATTATTGAAACGCTTAGATGAGGTGCATCAAAACAAAATCGAATTCCATAATCAAGCAATTTGATGAGCTCACTCAAGAGCAAAAAAAAGTCACCAAAATGATGGATAATTTATACCTTGATAAACTCAAGGGGAGAATTACTGAGAGCGAGTATGACAGATTTTACCAAACACTTCAGAGACCAAGTGACTGATATTAGCATCCGTCTTGAGCAATTACAAGAAGCAGAAGATAACTACTATATTACCGCAAAATACTCTGGATCTCGCTAACTCGTGCTTATGATTTATTTATGAGTTCTGAAGTTGAGGAAAAACGGCAATTAATTAAGCTTGTACTATCGAACTTAAGGTAGAAGACGAAAACATCGTCTACGACGTGCAAAAGCCATTTGATTTGATGCTAGAAATGTTCGGATGATCAAGTATGGCGTCCCTAAGGGGATTCGAACCCCTGTTTTCGCCGTGAAAGGGCGATGTCCTAGACCAGGCTAGACGATAGGGACGTATAGAAATTTCATTGTATGGCGGAGCCAGTCGAAGCTTGCCAAGCCGGAAGGCGTGGATAAGCGAAGACTGGTGAGCCGCGTTGGACTCGAACCAACGACCCACAGCTTAAAAGGCTGTTGCTCTACCAACTGAGCTAGCGGCTCGTTATTTCATAGGAAATAAAATTTCCGAATAACATGTTCTATCTTAATAATTCATCTTTTCTTTGTCAAGAAAAAGGTTTTAGTTGACCGATATTTTTATAAAAATTGTATAATGGTCATGTAATTAATTAGTTTCTTGCTCAATTCTATTATTATTCGGTTTCAGCGCGCATTTCAAAAATGGCATTTATTTGTGCAGTAATGGTGATTTTTTGAGCACCGAAAATTTCGTTTGGCGATTCCATTGCTGTTGCAGATTTTTCTTTAGTCATAATGCTTCTAAATTGGGGTCTGTTTTCAAAGGTGTCAATGGAAGCATAGATCATTTCATCAATAGTTTTATGCTCTGATTGTGCTAAAGCATGAGCAAGAAATCGAGCTCGTTTGTATCCGTCTTCAATGGCCTTTTTCTTTGCCGCATCAGTATTTTCGAGTATATAGAGTAATGATTGATTGTCGGCAATATTTGTTTTCATGAGATCTGGTAGAATAAATGAAAGTTTAGAAAAATCGGTAAATTTTATTGATACTGAAGAATGTACGCGATAGCCAACCAAGGGTCTTTTAGGATTATTGTAATCATAAACAGGCTGCGTTTGAAAAAGGGAAAATTCTGCTTGTTTGGGATCAAGATTGTATTTTTTTAGTAATTCAGCTATTTGTTGGGTAGATCGGTATGCTCGCTCATGAGCTTCTTTATATGTTTGTTCTTGTACTGAAATGGTAAATTCAAGCAGCGCGGTGTCTGGTTCTGCTTCATATTTCCCCTCAGCAGTAACTTGAATGGTATTGCGTAGCATGGAAGCGTTATCACGTGTAAAAGCTGATGTAATAAAGCATAAACAAAGAAGTAAGAGTCGCATATTAGGTTGAATTATCATGTAATTCCTTTACAAACAAAAGACAAAAATTTTTAAAATTAGACTACTTTGAGGCCCAAAAAAATTTCAATATCTCAGATAAAATTATACAATAATTTACTTTGTTCAATAAATACGCTCAATTCTTTTAAATTTCTGCAAATTCTTAAATACGTAGGTTGCCATATATGCGGATGATTAAATTGAAATCAAAGGGAGCAATCATTGCCTTGTATTGAACAATTTTTTCAGTTAAATAAGGCTGTGAAGTCAAAATCCCGGAAAGTAATTGTTCGGTATGTTCAACGCAATAGAATAACTCTGCTGTAATACGATAAGGGTCCCAGCCTGGAGGATAATGGTTTATTACTTCTTGTGGTTCTATTGCTGTTTTGATTGTATCATATTCGTGGGCAATAGCTTCAGAAAGTTTTGTGAAATCAGTTCCTTCTTGAGCGCATTCTGAAAGGAGGTGTTTATAGCTTTTTCGCATCGCATTGCTATAGCATCCTATTGTAAGGTTCATCCAAGGAAATTCTCCCGATTCTGTTTCTTTGTGTAGATCATTATGGTGCAATACTGCATATTGAGCGACAGTTTTTAAAGCGTGAAGCGATTGTTTATATAGTGTTCTGCTTTGTTGAGTCACTTGTAACAATGCATAGAAATTTAATTCTGAAATAATGAACTTTTTAAACATTTCTTCAATTATTCCTTGCGTAAATGGTTTATCATTAATGAGAGTAAACCAGTATTTGCTAACAAGTTGTAGATTTTTAAAAGTTTGTAAAGCTTGATTTTGATCTTCACAAGCAGGAACTAAATAAGAAAATATGTTGAGTGTTATTTCATCAGGTAAAAGATCAAACGGACAAATTTCTGTTTCTTCCATTGCGTGAGTTGTGCTCAAAGAAATCATAAGCATGAAAGAGAAAAATAAAGAACGTAGTAGTAAAGCGCTTTTCATGGATGTTACTTTCAAAAGTGTAAAAATAATGCTACGACAATAAAAGCTTACAAATATAGCAATAAATAAGCAATCCTGCAATATCCATGATGGTTGCCAAAAATGGTAGTTGTTTAAAAAAATTCAAGATAAAGCAAAATTGAACATGGAGAGGCTTTGAGCAATGAATTTCTTTTTAAGTTCAGGGTCATCTTTAAATTTTTTTTTGATAATTATATGAATAGTATGCCAAAAAAAATGCTGTGTAAATTGCTTATTAAATGGCATAACTAATGCTTGTAATAAAACAGCAATTTCAATAGCATTAGCTGGATTTTTAAAAATAGTTTCAATAATCTGTTCTGTGTGTTGCTCAAGATAAATAAGGTGAGCTGTAGCTTTATAGGGGTTGTATTCTCTCGGATAAGGGTTATATGCTATTTTGGGTTTTTTAAGCTGTTTTAATGCTCCAAAATCTTGAGCAGTTTTTTTAGAAACTTCACTTAAATCTTCTTCTTGAATAACCCTACAAAGAAGGTTAAAACTTTCCCCTAATGGATTAACAGCATTCTTATGATCTATAGTTAAATAGCCGTATTTTTGTTTGAAGTCGGGGGTTTTTACTAGGGCATGCTGAGTTATTGTTTTTATGTTTTGAAGAAATTGGTTAAATATTTTTCTACTCTTCTGTGTTGCATACAGTATGGGATAGCAGTTTACTCGGGCAATAATGAATTTTCGAGTATTTAGCACAAATTTTTTTGTGAGATGTTTATCATTGATAAGTCTAAACCATCGCTTGCAAGTAAGTTGCGAATTTTTAATAGTTTGAAGCGCTTCAGTTGGATTTTGGCAAACAGGAATTATGCATGAAAATATGGTGAGCACTAGTTCATCGGGTAGAGAGGTAAGGTGATCTGGTTGATTTTCAAATTCCATGCCTAAGCATAGTGTTGCAAAGAGCAGCATATGACACAAAAATGAAATTTTTTTCAGAGCCATTATTTTTTGTAACGTTACTATGAGGTTGATGATTTTTATGACAATAAAAGTTTACAAATGTAGCAATAAATAAGCAATCCTGCAATATCCATAATGGTTGCCAAAAAAGGACCGGCAGCAAATGCAGGGTCAATATTGAGCCGTTTTAAACCGATAGGAATACCGCTGCCTAAAATAACTGAAACAAGAACAATAACGAAAAGCGAAGCGCTCACGGCAAAACTTTTTAATAATTGCCCATAGGTAAGATAGACGCGTAAAAAAGAAAAAATCCCCAATATTAATGCTAGCATGGCAGCCATTCGAAGCTCGCGCAATAAGAATCTTGAAGTATTTGATTCAGTGATTTCGCCTGATGCCATACCTTGAATGACTAAAGCTGAAGTTTGGCTGCTTGTATTGCCGCCTGTACTCGTGAGCATGGTAATAAAAAATATGAAAAAGCCTTCAAGAGTCGCTTCATAGCTTTTTATGATCATAGTAGAAAGCGATTGAGCAAGTAATAAGAATGATGAGTATATAGCTTCGCTCATAAAAGATTCTAAAAAATGAGGTTTCAAAATAGGTTTTTGTTATAGGCGTCATCGCAGAAATACGATACACGTCTTCGCTTGCTTCTTGTTCAATAATCTCAACAAGTGTTTCAGTAGGAATGACACCCAAAAAGTAGTAATTGAAACCAACTACGGGAACGGTCATTAAATTATAATGGATCATCTTTTTTGCAATTGATTCTTGGTCTTCGTTAACCTGTGCAACAAGTTCATTTTTGCGTAAAAATGTATTGAGTCTGGTGGTTGGGCTTCGTAATACTAAATCTTCAAGACCAATGTGGCCAACGAGTTTATTTTCGTGATCAACGACATACATTTGTTGATGCAGCTCAAGACGCGGTTTTAATCTTTGTAAAATGTGAATGCTTTTTTCTACAGTAAAATCTTGTCGTAAGGTAACAACATCAGTATCCATAATACCGCCAACTGATTTAGGATCAAATTCAAGAAGTGATAATACTTTTTCCCGGTCGTGTGCATTGAGAAAAAGAAGATACTCTTTGAGTTCTTGGTTTGACAAAGAATCAAAAAGGTCTGTGAGTTCATCAATGGGTGTATTATTAAGGATCATAACCTTATCGCGGTCATCTACTATAGAAAGTGCAAAGACCCTCATAGTATTTGAAAAGTTTTCAAATACAGCAAGTTTGTTTTTTTTTGGTAAGGCAATAAAGATCTTTTTAGCGTCTTCTTTATCAAGTTCTGCAATGAATTGTGCACTATCTGCCGGATGGATTTCTAAGAAGTTATTCCACAAGAGCTGTGCTTCCGGTGTCTCTTGCATAATAAACATGGGAACATTATTTTCAATTTGTTCCAATAAAAGCTTTGTATCCATTATGCATTACCTTGTAAAAATACGTATTAGTGATATAAACTATACACTTGACCTTGAAGTTAGTTACCCTTGTTAATAAGTATAGCAAAATATATATCGTAATGTCCATTTGACTTTAAAAACCAAGAGGGTATTCTGAAGTATACTAGTGGTTTAAACCTTAGTTATCTCTACAAAGATTTAAATGGTGATTGTTATGAATGATACCCTTGTGAAGCCAGGAATGCTTTATTCTCTTATTGTGCCTCCGGAATGTGCGACAATGCGCGTAGATAGCTATTTATCTCTTTATTTTTCCAAATATTCAAGAACTTTTTTCAAAAAGCTTATTGATGATGGGTTAATAGTATGTAATAATGTTTTGGTTAAGAAGCCAAGCAGCCTTATCAAGGCCAATGATCTTATAAAGGTTCAGTTTCCTTTAGAAGATTCAATTCCAACGGCTAATATGGCATCTGATATTCCAGTATCTCTTGTGTATGAGCATGAGCATTTTCTTATTGTTAATAAGCCCCCCTATATTTCAGTACATGCTCCTCATAAAAACAGTAAGGAACCATCTCTTGTTGACTGGTTACTTACTACATTCAATGAAATTCGTTTAGTAGGCCATCTTGATCGGCCTGGGATTGTTCATAGATTAGATAAAAATACATCAGGTCTTTTATTAGTTTCACGAAATAATTATGCACATGAATATTTAAGTAATCTTTTTAAAAATAGATCTATTAAAAAAACATATTATGCTCTTGTTAAAGGTAATCCTCCGCAATCGGGTAGTATCGACTTTCCTATTGCACGTGATCCATTCTATCGAACAAAAATGAGCCATAAATATAGCACTGGTCGTTTTGCTCTTACGCACTATAAGGTTATTGAATACTTTAAGGATGCAGCATTACTAGAGCTCTCTCCTATTACAGGAAGAACACATCAAATCAGAGTACATTGTGCAGCAATTGGCCATCCACTTATAGGTGATGCAGTATATGGAGCTTCATCTAAATTAATTTCCCGCCATGCATTACATGCTAAGACCTTAGAATTTTCTTTTGAAGGTCATCAATTTTCTTTTACCCAGGATTTACCGCATGATTTTAACGATTTGTTGAATTTTCTTCGGTCAAATTAAAAAAAAATTCAACAAATAACTTGATTTTTTTATAAAGATCAATAGCTTGAAAACCAAGCTAAGAAGGAATTGTAGTAATGAAGCGAGCCTCATAGTTCTTTATAGTTTTCAAAAACTCTCTATTTCTTATTCTCTAGCAAAAATTAAAGTTAGCCATTTTATTTTTCTTGTTATTCAGTATTGATTTTTGTATGATCCAACTAATAATAATTATTTCCCATAAAAAAGGAGTTTCTATGAAGCGTATTCCCATACAACTTTTAGGCTTTTTGTCTAAAATAGTGTTATCTGTTTTGATCTTTGGCGTTGCCAGGGCAGACACAGATCCTCGCATGACTCGTGATATTATTATTGATATTGACAATACATTAACGGCATGCAGTGATGCTGCTCAAAAAAACTTTATAGGAACGTTTACTGCATTATCTGCTCTTCAAGTTTCGGTTGGTACAGGATGTTCTCCAGTATTAATTAATCAAGCTTCTGTTGGTTTGACAGGGTTTGTTATTACTCAATCGGGTGTCTATCAATTATCACAATCTATAGTCTTTAGCCCAGTTGGTGCAGCATCTGCAATTACCATTAATGCTCCGGATGTATTATTAGATTTGCAATGTTTTTCAATCGAGCAAGGTAATCTAACGGCAAATGTCAATGGTATTGAAGTGATAACTACCTTTAGTAACATAACCATAATCAATGGTTCAATCGCAGGAATGACCGGAGATGGTATTAATGTTGCAGCAGGAGTATCGAATATTATAATCGCCGATATGCAACTTCTGGTTAATGAATCTCACGGTATTTTCTTTAATGGTTCTAGCGTGGCGCCAATTGTTAATACACAACTTACCGGACTTGAGTTTTTAGCCAATGATACCGGTGTTACTTCCCAATTTGTGCAACAAGCCATTATTAATGGATGTTCATTTTTTAATCAGGATGCTGCCGGCATAGAATTAATAAATAGTTTTTCACATGTGGTTAAATTTTGTACAATAGCCGATACCAATGGTGTAGCAGATGTTCGTGGTATTAGTGCTATTGGCGGTGGAAATAATGCATTTCAATTCAATCTTATTGATAATACCTCAACATCAGCAACTTCTTCAATTAATACTGCTGTTGGTATTTTGATTGGTTCAACAGAAAATAATGATACTATTATTAATAATGAAATAAGTAATAGTTTAAGTGCAGGAAATGCTCGTGCATTTAATATTGAAATGGCGTATACCTTTACAGCGATTTCTTCATCGAATTTGCCTACGCAAGCTGATAGTACAGCAGCGACAGCTACAATTAATGACATAGATTGGACTCCTGATGGCAGATATTTAGGAACCGCAAGTGGTAATACTGGTGTTGGAACAGTTGCTGTGTATGAATTTGATGGTACATCACTTACGTTTGTTGCTACAACCAATCAAGTCAGTGCATCATCATTACGGTGGTCACCTGATGGATCGTTTTTAGCTGTGGGTGATAAAGCAGCTACGCCTACATTGAGAGTGTATAGTTTTAATGGTGTGGCATTTGGTGTTGGACCTACGGTAACGCTTGCAGGGAATACTGTTAACAAAGTTGATTGGTCATCAGATGGAAGATTTATCGCAGCAGGCTTAACAACAGCAAATCAGGTTTCTGTGTATGAGTTTTCAGCAAATGCCAATACATTAACGTTAGTGGCATCAATAGCTCCAGGTGTGGCAGTAACGGGTGTGAGCTGGTCGCCCGATGTGAACTTTCTTGCTGTTGGTACTACAACACAAGTTATTGTATATAGCTTTAATGGTACAACTCTGACATCGGTAGCAACATTTACGCATGGTGCTGTTGTTAATAGTGTAAACTGGTCATCTGATGGTAGATTTATTGTTATGGGCGGTGTTGCTGGAGCAGGCGGTTTTGATACTCGTGTATTAAACTTTACCGGTGCAGCGTTAACGGCGGTTGCATCATATAGCCATGGTGCTACTGTTCAATCAACACGGTGGTCGCAAGATGGTCAGTACGTTCTTTTGGGTGGTGCAGCAAGTGCCGGCGTTGAAGTTGAAGCATTACAATTTCAAGGAAATGCATTAGCGCAAGTAGCAACGTTTGCAAATGGTGCTCAAGTTAATGCGGTACGTTGGGCCCCTACAGGTGCTTATACTACAATTGGTTCGGCTCCTGTAGCAATTTCGGGCATATCTGTTCGCGTACTAACCGGATTGCAGTTTGGGTTTGGGACTATTATACGTAACAATAGTATAACGTTGGCTCAAGGTGCACCTTTGACAGCCGGTTTGCCCGGTGTTTCGACAGGTAAAGGATTAGTTGGATCTTCTGCGGCAAATCTCATTATTCAAAATACAGCATTTGCTAATGATATTAATTATGTATTTGTTACAGATGTATTTAGACAATATGTAGCAAATACCGCAAGTCCGGTTCCAAGCTTAATTGCAAATTTATCATTCCCTCCATTATAAATATTTTAAAATGTTAACAATGAACCACCTTCTTTAAATTAATAAGGTGGTTCATTAGTATATATGTGGTGATTTTTAATAATATTTCTATAGTCTTGCTTAAACCAAAGAGTTTGTCGTGAATGAAAAAATATTTTATAAAATTTTAATGCTGTCAATAATATCCTGGCATATGGGAACGTATGCGACATTTGACCCACGTATGACGCGAGATATTGTCATAGATATTGATACGACATTGACAACTTGTTGCGCACAAATTGAAGTTAATTTTGAAGGGACATTTACCACTATTGCTCATATTGAATCATTACTGCAACCAGAAATATGTGCAGCGCGTTTTATTGGACAGGCAGATGTTGGAACAACAGGATTTACTATAACAAGTTCAGGAGTTTATAAACTGTCGCAAAATATTATTTTTAATCCGGTTGGCAGCGCAGCAGCAATTACCATTAATGCAGATAATGTACTGCTTGATTTACAATGCTTTACTATAACTCAAGGAAACACAGCGGCAAATGTTGATGGTATTGCGATTAGTGCAAATCTGAGCAGTATCATAGTTCATAATGGGAAAATAAAAAAGTTTACACGTGATGGTATTCGTGTTGCATCAGGCGTTACCAATGTAGCATACGCAAATATAACAATACAAAATTGCTTGTATGGAATCTTTTGCCTTGGAACAAATATATCGCCAATTGAGGATATGCAAGCTCTAGAGCTAGATTTGCTCAATAATAGTACAGGAATAAGTTTAACATTTGTAAATCGTGCAGCTATTTCAGAAAGTGTCTTTTTTGGTAATGCGCACGCGGGTATAGAATTAATAACCAGCTTTTCAAATAACATTGATTCCTGCAGTATAGAAGAAACAGGCGCTGCAAATGGATCAGCATTTGGCGTTTCAATGATTAACGGTGGTAATAATCGTGTACAAAACTGTTATATAGATGGTGTAAGCACGAATGATACATTTTCAGGTAATAGCGCCGTTGGTATTTTACTTGGAGCAATAGAAAATGATGATCTAATTTTAAACAATCAAATTAGCAATTGTACTACAACCTCTAATGCGCAACCTTTTGGCATTGAAATGTTGTATACAACTACCAATATATTGAGCAATTCAGGATTGCCGGTAGTCACAGGTAGCGGCGATACGACCTCTGTTGTGTGGTCACCAAATGATCGTTATCTTGCTGTGGCAGGAGCAACACTAGACACAGTACAAGTTTTTGAGTTTGCGAATAATACATTGAAACTTATAGCGCAAGTAACACAAGCGGGTATAACGGGAGATCTTGCTTGGTCACCGGATGGTCAATTTTTAGCTTCTACTGATGGTGCTACACTTTTACGTATTTATCAATTTGATGGTGCATCTCTCGTTTTACGTGGAACATTTACCGGTACCAGTAATGTAGAAAGTGGATTCAGTTGGTCGCATAACGGAAAATATATTGCATTAGGATCAACTGCGGCTCCCGCTCAATGTGAAATTGTAAAAGTAAGTATCAATGGAGATAGTGTTATTTTGACTTCTGTTACACTAGTTACCGGAGGAGATTTAGCTACATGGTCTTTTGATGATGAATTTATAGCATTAAGAGCCGGAGGTGTTGTACAAGTTTATGCGTTTAATGGAAATAGTTTAACATTAGTTGCATCATTTAGTGCTCCCGGGCTACTTAATCTACAATGGTCGCCAAATGGCAAGTATATTGCATTTGCTAGTACCTCAATAGGGGTGTTGCTTTTTAATGGAACTTCATTAACGTTGGTAGCTAGTTTTGCTAGTGGAGCTAATGCAGTGAAATGGTCTTCGGATGGCAATTATATTGCAACTGATGCAGGAGTTTCTGGAGTTGTTCGGGTATTGCAATTTGTAGGCAATGCTCTTATTAATATTGAGAGTATTGCTAGTGGTGGTTCGCCACAACATACCCCTGCATGGAATAATTCGGGCACAATAATAGCTGTAGACAGTGGTCCTGTTGGAACAAATGCTCAACTTTATTCTGGATTACAGTTTCCATCAGGGTCTTTACTTCAAAACAATGAAATATCTAATGTAAATGGTCCTGCATTATCAACCAATCTACCGGGTATTTCATCAGGGCGTGGTTTGAGTGCATCATCAGCGAATAATCTAATTTTACAAAATACAGGATTTGATAATGATAGTAACTATGTTTTTGTAAATAATGTGTTTGAGCAGTTCGTTGCTAATGTAAGCCAAGAGCCAAGCTTATTGTCAAATATTTCATTTCCACCATTGTAAACTATTATAACTTAGATGTTCTAGATTTCTAGAACCTTATAGTGAGGAGAAATAGATGTATAAAAAATTAGTTTATATCGCTACGGCAGTTTTAGGTATGTTGCAGATTGCAGGATTACAGGCAACATTTGACCCACGCATGACGCGAGATATTGTCATAGATATTGATACGACATTGACAACTTTTTGTGCTCAAACTGACGTTAATTTTGAAGGGACATTTACCACTATTGCGTATATTGAATCATTACTGAAAGCAGAAGGATGTGCAGCGCGTTTTATTGGACAGGCAGACGTCGGAACAGCAGGATTCACTATAACAAGTTCAGGAGTTTATAAACTGTCGCAAAATATTATTTTTAATCCGGTTGGCAGCACAGCAGCAATTACCATTAATGCAGATAATGTACTGCTTGATTTACAATGCTTTACTATAACTCAAGGAAACACAACGGCAAATGTTGATGGTATTGCGATCAATGCAAATCTGAGCAGTATCATGATTCATAATGGGAAAATAAAAAAGTTTACACGTGATGGTATTCGAGTTGCATCAGGCGTTACCAATGTAGCATACGCCAATATAACAATACAAAATTGCTTGTATGGAATCTTTTGCCTTGGAACAAATATATCTCCGACTGAGGATATGCAAGCTCTAGAGCTAGATCTGCTCAATAATAGTACGGGAATAAGTTTAACATTTGTAAATCGTACAGCTATTTCAGAATGTGTCTTTTTTGGTAATGCGCATGCGGGTATAGAATTAATAACCAGTTTTTCAAATAACATTGATTCGTGCAGTATAGAAGAAACAGGCGCTGCAAATGGATCAGCATTTGGCGTTTCAATGATTAACGGTGGAAATAATCGTGTACAAAACTGTTATATAGATGGTGTAAGCACGAATGATACATTTTCAGGTAATAGTGCTGTTGGCATTTTACTTGGAGCAACAGAAAATGATGATCTAATTTTAAACAATCAAATTAGCAATTGTACCACAACCTCTAATGCGCAACCTTTTGGCATTGAAATGTTGTATACCATAACTTCTACTCCTCAAATTACTCAAGTTACACAACCTAGTGCTCCTAATAGTTCTGCATGGTCTCCAAATGGGCGATATTTTGCGGTTGCTGATACAATTCCCACAACTAATTTTAGTGTGTATGAATTTGCTGAATCATCGTTAAAATTGATTCAAAATGTAGTATTAACTGGTGTACGTACCTTATCGTGGTCTCCTGATGGATCATTTTTGGCTGTAATAGGAACTAATGTCAATATTTACAGCGTTAATCAAGGAATTGTAACACTTGTCGCACAATCAACGCCTATAGGTGGAGCTGGTAGTTCGTGGTCTCCTGACGGAAAATATTTGGCTGTAGCTAATGGTAATTTATTAGACATTTTTTCATTTGATGGTGTTTCTATTGTTTTGGTGGCATCAGTAAATTTAGGGACAACAGTGTTTTTTCCTGTATGGTCTCCCGATAGTGACTTTGTGGCCATTAATGCAGGTACTGTCTCAGGTACTATCTCTATTTACCAATTCAGTGGAAATTCATTGCAATTAATAACGAGTGTGGCTTCTTCCATAGAATCACCTATGACGTGGTCTCCTGATGAAAAATTTTTAGCCATTGGGACATTAACCACAGTCAATGTTTATAGCTTTTCAGGCGTTGCATTACAACTAGTTGCAACTTTTAATGTTTCTTCACCACAAGGAGCATTTTGGTCTCCTGATGGTCAGTACCTTGCGGTTTTACAGGAAAATCCTTTTACATTAATTCTTTTAAAATTTATTGGCACAGCGTTGATACAACAGACAAGTCAAGTTGTTAGTGGTATTGGAGATGGTTTTTTTGCTGGATTTGGTTGGTCTTCTCTTGGGAATGTTGTAGGATTTGGCGCTTTTACAAGTAGTTCAACAAACTATTCTGCACGTGTTTTTGCAGCGTTTCAATTTCCTTCAGGATCATTATTTAAAAATAATAAAATCTCACAAATTCATGGCCCTGCAATATCAAATGGCCAACCGGGCGTTTCTTCCGGCCGAGGATTAAGTGCTTCGTCGGCAAACAATCTTATTTATCAAAATACGGTTTTTGATGCAGATTTGAGTTATGTTTTTGTGAATAATATTTTTGAGCAATTTATTAGTAATGCAAATCAAAAACCAAGTTTATTGTCAAATGTTTCATTTCCACCATTATAATAAGGAGAGTGTATGAAGAAAAAACAAATAGGCATATTATTTGCCTGTATTCTTGCAGGGAATATTATCCAAGCAATGAGCGATTCGCGCATGACTCGAGATGTTGTTATTGATATTGATACGACGTTGACACTCTGTTGTTCAAACATTGAAGTTAATTTCATGGGAACGTTTTCAGAGATTTCTGCTTTAGGTCAAATATTACAAACTCAAGGATGTGCTCCAACTCTTATTCGGCAATCTGATGTTGGAACTACAGGTTTTACCATAACGGGTTCAGGTGCTTATAAAATTGCAGAAAATATTATATTTGATCCAGTTAGTAGCGCAGCTGCAATAACTATTAATGCCGATAATGTTTTTCTTGATTCATACTGTTTTAGTATTGTGCAAGGCAATGGTACAGCATCTGTTGATGGTATTGCAATAGCACCAGGTAGAAAAAATATTGTTATCACAAATACTGATATCATAGGTATGACTCGAAGCGGATTACGCATTGGAGCAGGATGTTCAAATATAGCATATTCCATCGGTGAAATAAGCTCATGTGCTCAGGGTATTACTTGCCTTGGAACGAATCTTGCACCCGTTGATATTGTGCATATTACCGATGTTGACTTGACTTCAAATTTTACTGGTCTAAGTTGTACATCAGTGGCTCATGTCTTCGTTGCTGATTGTTTATTTTTTTCGCAGAATAATGCAGGAATAGAATTAATTCAAAGTTACACTAATATAATTCAGAATGTAGTAATTAACAGTACCAATACTGTAAATGGATCAGTATATGGGATTTCTTTGACGCAAGGTGGTGGCAACACTATTACACAATGTGTCATTGATGGTGTAAGTACTAATGATACTTTTACAGGCAATAAAGCAGTAGGGATTTATATTGGTGCAACAGAAAATAATGATGTTATTAAAGATAATCAAATAAGTAACTGTTTTACAACGTCAAGTGCTCTACCGTTTGGTATTGAAATGGATTATTCAATCATTGTAACTTTAACGGGTGCCCCTATAGGAAATTCTTCTGCGGGTGAAGTTCCCCAAGTTGACTGGCTTTCTAATGCCAATTATATAGCCGTTGCACAAGCGCTTGCTACTGAACAGCTTTTAGCTGTTTTTGATAATAAGTTTGGTGCTGTTGCACAACAAACATTAGCTTTTCCTATTTCTGGAGTTGCAAGTTCACCTGATGGACAATTTGTAACAACTTTTGTAACTACGGCTAGTACATTAAATGTGTATCAGTTTGGTGGTGCAGAGCTTGAATTGGTAGCAAATATTACGCAGCCTTATACAGATTTAGGTTTTCCTGTTTATCAAATAAGTTGGTCTCCAGATGGCAAATATATTGCTTCCGCCCTTAATGGAATAACATATATTGCAAAATTTAGTAGTACAAGTTTATTATTGAACAATGTCACGCAAGTAAATCTTGGTAATCGTGTAGCATGGTCACCAGATGGACGTTATTTAGCAGTTGCAAGTTCAGGTAGTAATACGTTCTTTATTTATAGTTTTGATGGAAATTCGTTAACACAGGTAGCTACGTTTACTAATGCCAATGTTGTTGATTCTATAAACTGGTCTCCTAATGGACAATTTATTGCTGTTGCAAGTCCTACTGGCGTGGCGGTGTTAAATTTCACCGGATCTAGCTTACAGTTAGTGGTGAATTTTCCATTAACTGTAGCCGTAGCTAATTGGGCGCAATGGTCTCCTGATGGTCAATTGCTTGCTGTTGTGCATAATTCAAACATTCCTGATTTACTAATTTTGAAGTTTGATGGTAATTCTCTTGTTCGCGTTGCAAATAATAGTACTTTTGATGATCTTATTTTTATTCCTCAATGGTCTCCAATTGGAGCAACTATTGCGGTACCAGCAATTACTGCAACATTTTTGGTGTATCCTTCTTTAAGCTTTCCATTGGATCATATAATTCGTAATAATGAAATTTCAAATGTTCGTGGACCTGCTTTACCCGTTGGTCAACCAGGTGTTTCATCGGGTCGCGGGTTAAGTGCCTCATCAGCAAATAATTTAATAATCCAAAATACTGTTTTTGATACTGATTTGAACTATGTATTTGTAACGAATGTTTTTGAACAGTTTGTAGCAAATGCTACTACACAGCCATCTTTGTTATCAAACTTATCCTTTCCACCCTTATAATTGAAGGAAATTAGATGAAGAAGAATATTGTACTACTGCTTATGAGTATAGCGCTGCTATGCAACGCTGTACAAGCAACGTTTGATCCACGATTGACGCGTGATATTTTGATTGATATTGATACTACATTAACCATCTGCTGTGCCGAAATCGAGGCTAACTTTCAAGGAACGTTTACAGTATTAGCAGCAATTGAACAATCATTAAGTAACAATATATGTTTTCCTGTGATTATCCACCAAGCAGATGTTGGAACAACAGGATTTATTATAACTCAATCAGGATTGTATCGACTTGGTGAAAATATAGTATTTAATCCATCTGGATTAGCAGCAGCAATTTTAATTAATGCTAATGATGTTGTTTTAGATTTAGCCTGTTTTAGTATAAGCCAAGGTAACGCAACACTAAATGTTGATGGTATAGAGATTGCCTCAAATCAAACGAGAATAGAGATTAAAAATGGCGCAATTTCATCAATGACGGATAATGGTATCTTTGTAGGTCTAGGAACAACAGAGTGTACTATTCATGATATTACCATTGAAAATTGCAATACATCTGGAATTTTTTTACAAGGGCTTCCGGGATCGCTTGTTGGCTTGCAGTCACTTTTCAACATTGAATTGATAGGCAATACAATAGGAATTCAAGGTACAAATCTTGAAAGAGGTTTAATTAAAAATTGTTCCATACTCAACTCATTGCAGATAGGTATTGAATTATTAACCACTATTTCAACAACAATCGATTCATGTTCCATTCAGAATACACAAGCCGCATCAGGATCAGCGTATGGTATTTTTCTAGATGGCGGTAAAGATAATACCGTTCAAAACTGTGTGATTCGTGGCGTCCGAACAAATGATGCATCAGTAACGCAAGAAGCAGTAGGAATTTTTATTGGTTCAGGTGAAGTTGATGATATAATTTTTAATAACATTATTAAGTCATGTATATCAACGACCAATGCGCAACCATCTGGCCTTGAGATGGGCTATACGTTTACTACAATTTTTCCCGTGACATCGCTTGCTACGGGTCAGGTAAACAATTGCCGCTGGTCTCCTAATGGTCGTTATCTAGCAGTAAGTACGACAGGTGGTATTATTGATATAGTAGAATATAAAAACAGCGCGTTGTTCTACACACAACAATTAACCGGTATGCGCAGTATTATGGCATGGTCACCGGATGGCAGTTATATAACATTGACAAGTGCAGCCGGAGTACAAACAATTTATAAAAATAATCAAGGAATTTTATCTCCTGTTGTAAACTTTCCCGGTACCAATACTGTTCAATTAGAAGTAGCCTGGTCACCTGATGGTCGATATATTGCTACCGTTGACTCTACAGCAAATCCAAATTTTCTTGATATTTGGAAATTCAGTGGTACAACTTTGCAATTAGTGGCTTCATTAAATTTAACAGGACCTTATACTAGTCTTGATTGGTCTCCTGATAGCAGATATTTAGCCGTTATTTCATCGGGAGGTGGGGGGGTAGGAATATATAATTTTACTGGAAATTCATTAATATTTGCTGCAAGCATTGGCTTTATAACAAATGTACAACAGCATATACGATGGAGTCCCAATGGACAATTTTTAGCATTAGCTAATTCTGCAGGAAGTTCAGTTGGTGTATATAGATTTACTGGTTCATCAACGATTCTTATTGCGCAACAAAATACAGCAGGAACGGTTGTATGGGTAGCATGGTCTCCTGATGGTAAATGGTTAGCGTATACTGATTCAACAAGTATATTAGGTATTTATGCTTTTAATGGAACAACGTTGAGTAACTTTAGAAGTATCTCATTAGGCTCTGGAGGGCAAACTCAAGGGTTAAGTTGGGCACCTACGGGTGATCTCATTGCAGCAGGATCAAATGCAAGTTTATTGCAACTATATTCGACACTACAATTTGGTCAAACGAATTTCATAGCTAATAATCAGATCAGTGTTATTACGGGTCCTGCATTGGCTGCCGGACAACCGGGAGTTTCATCGGGTAGAGGATTATTAGCGTCTTCTCATGCAAATTTGGTTATTAATAATATGGTTTTTGCAGCAGATCTTGGTATAATTTTTGCAAATAATATTTTTAAGCAATTTATAGCAAATCAAAATCCTGTGCCGAGTAAGATTTCAAATCAAATATTTCCACCGCTGTAGCAAGAGAAGAGGCCTAGATTTTCTAGGCCTCTTGGATATTTTATGAAAAAAGAAAAGAAGGAATACTCTATGAAAATAGCTACGATCTTACGATCTGGTCTTTTAATAAATGTCTTAGCATATACGAGCTTGTATGCAGATACTCGTGATACACGTCAAATTACACTTGATATTGATTATACACTGACGGCTTGTAGTCAAACAATACAAAATGATTTTAATGGTACATTTACTGTCTTACATGGAATTATGAGCAGTGTTGGTGATGGTTGTTCATCAACGCCTATTTCACAAGCATCTGTTGGAGTAACCGGCTTTACAATTACGAGCTCAGGAGCATATAAACTTGTTAGTAATATCACCTTTAGTCCTGCCTCAGCATTACCAGCAATAACTATTAATGCGGATAATGTTACCCTTAATCTACAATGCTTTACCATTGCTCAAGGTAATGCGACGGCTGGCGTTACGGGTATTCAAGTTGGTGATCACCAAAATATTAAAATACTCAATGGGGCAATTAACGGTATGACGGGCGATGGTATTAATGTTGCAGCTGGTGCTTCAAATGTTAGTTGTTCAGCAATGCAAATACGCTTGTGCACATCACATGGTATTTATTGTAATGGATCAGCACTCTTGCCAATTTCAATTGTGAATATGTCTGAGCTTGAACTGATTGCAAATGGTACGGGTATTACCGGAAGATTTGTGCAAGAAGGTTTTGTTTCTAATTCGTTTATTTTAACAAGTAGTTTTGCAGGAGTTGAACTCATAAGTACCTATTCAACAACGGTTGAGCAGTGTACCATTCAAGGTACAAAATCATCGACTGATGCATATGGTATTAGTGCTGTGACGGGTGGTAATAACGCTTTTCTAAATAATCTTATCGAGGCTACATCAACCACTGCAACATCGACAACTAATCGTGCGGTAGGTATTTTAATTGGAGCAACTGAATCAAATGATACTATTGAAAATAATAGTATTGAAACGGTATCTACTCCAGCTCAAGGCAATGCTCGGGCTTATGGGCTTCAAATGGAATATACTTTTACAGCACTCGTTCAATCAGGATTGCCAACTATTGTGGGCACTACTGGTGCTGTTTCAAATGTAAATAGCATAGATTGGAGTCCCGATGGCCGCTATTTAGCAACGGGAAGCGGTACAGCAACGCAAGGCGGCATTGGAATTTATGAGTTTGCAAACAATGCATTTAAACTTATTGCATCGCAAAATATTAATGATGTTGTATCAGTGAGCTGGTCGCCAGATGGAAATTCTTTAGCTGTCGGATTTAATAGTGGGGGAACTCCTACACTAAGAGTATTTAGTTTTGATGGGACTACATTAACTGCCGGCCCGGCTGTTACCTTTCTTAATAATGTTATTCAAGTTGCTTTTGCTCCTGATAATGCCTCTATTGCAGTTGCTACAAATGTAGCTTCAGCCAATAATTTATTTATTTATAAATATTCAAAAACTACAAATGCATTAAATCTTATTACAAGTATTGATGCTCCAACAGCATTAGCCCTTGCTTCGGGCACTCAGGTTCTCTCCCTTGCCTGGGGACCTTTTATAGTCGTACCTTCTATTATTGCAGGTTATGTGCTTGCAGTGGGTTTTACGGCAAATATTGATAGTACAGCGGCGGGGACTTTTGGATATAATCAAGGATCTCTTGTTGGTGTTAATACCTATATTGGAGCAGCGGATTGTAATAGTGTTAATGTAAACAGTGAAGGTACGTTTATAGCGGTTACATCTGGAACTACAGTTATTATGTATGGTGTAACTTTTGGAGGAGGATTCTCGTTTAATCATGGAGCAACAATTTTCTCAGTTCAATGGTCACCCGATGATACGTATATAGCTCTTGGAGGTCTTGCTAGTGGTGGTGTGACAACGCGAGCTTTACGTTTTAATCAAAATAGTTTAACGCAAATTGCAACCTATAATAACCCAACTCAAGTTAATAGCGTTGACTGGCGACCAAGTGGCGATATTCTTGCACAAGGTTCAAATCCGATTTCTGTTTCGAATATTGTTGTAACACTGTTAACAGGATTACAGTTTCCTTCAGGATCAACCATAATGAATAATTCATGTTCATTATGTAATAGTACTTTTAAAATATCAAGTGTTACAGCGACAATTGGCTCAGGAAGAGGATTTATAGCTTCATCAGCTTCAAACCTTATTACTCAAAATACTGCCATGAATAATGATCTTAACTATGTATTTGTGACCAATATTTTTCAACAGTTTCTTGCTAATGCAAGCCAAACACCAAAATTAAGTGCAAATTTATCATTTCCACCCTTCTAATAACAGATGAAATAAAGAGGCCTAGAATTTTCTAGGCCTCTTTAAGCCTATAATTTCTAGCTAAAAACTATGAAGGCTGATACTCTTACAAGTAATGAAAGTATCTATTATTAATGGAATTATATGAATAAAATATTAGTATTTACGCCAACCTATAATGAACGTGGTAACGTTCAAAAATTATATCAAGCTCTCAAAAATTTGCCTTATGACTTGGATATCCTTTTTTGCGATGATAATTCACCTGATGGTACGGGAAAAGTTATTGATGAGCTGGTTGCTCAAGATTCTTGTGTGCATGTAATTCATCGTCCATCAAAAATGGGTCTTGGCACAGCGCATAAAGAGGCATTTCAGTTTGCTCGTAATCATGGCTATGACTATTTACTTACCATGGATGCTGATTTTACTCACGATCCTTGTTATATTCCAGCAATGATTGCACAAAAAGAGTCTGCTGATATTGTAATTGGTTCTCGTTACACTTCCGGTGGTAAGATGGAAGGGTGGAATAAAATTAGATTACCATTTACCTATTTTTGGCGTTCTATGATCAAATATGGTCTTAGCATGCCGTATGATTGTACTGGTGCATTTCGTTTATATTCTGTTTCGATTCTTAATCCTGCCTTGTATCGAACATTGAAATCACAAGGTTTTGCGTTTTGTATGGAATCGTTATATCGATTTAAGCGCAGTGGCGCAAAAATTGTTGAAGTGCCTATTCTTGCACGCAGTCGTACCGAAGGCAAGTCAAAGCTTTCAGTAAAAATTATGGCAGAAGTTGCCAAGCAATATTTTCGTCTTTTGTGGGATAGGTTATTTTCAAAAACAACTAAAATTTCATAAGGGGTGGCATGAAGGGTTCTGTGTACGGTGTCATTTTAGCCGGGGGAAAAGGGGAACGCTTGTGGCCCTTGAGTCGGCAAGAGTTTCCTAAGCAACTTCTATCATTGAGTCATAAATCATTGCTTGAGCATACACGTGATCGATTAGCAGCATTTATAGATCTTGAGTCAGTTAAAGTCGTTACTCTTCATGAACAATCTGAGGCTTTAAAGCGCTATTTTTATGCTAAATCCCTCATATGTGAACCCTTTGCACGTAACACTGCGCCGGCAATTTTGTTGAGCTGTTTTACCATTGCTCAAGAAGATCCTGAATCAGTGGTTCTCTTTTATCCGGCTGATCATTATATTACTGATGTTGAAAAATTTGTTTCAGTACAAAAGCAGGCCATCAGACATGCTAAAAATAATGATTGTATAACACTTATTGGTATTAAACCTACACATCCTGCGACAGGATTTGGCTATATAGAATTTGTACCATCAGAGCATGGAATTGCACATGTAAAGCAGTTTCATGAAAAACCAAACATCGAACGAGCGCAACTTTATTATACTTCTGATTCTATGGTTTGGAATGTTGGTATTTTTTGTGGAAAAGTTTCAGTCTTTCTTGAAGAGTTTAGACGTATAGTGCCTGATATGTATTCTTTAGTGCAAGAATATTATCTAACAGGCAACCAAGAAACATATAAGAAAGTCGAATCAATTTCTGTCGATTATGCCATCATGGAAAAAAGTAATAATTTAATGGTAATTCCGGCCGATTTTTCCTGGTCAGATGTGGGTAATTTAGCAACATTTTTATCATTACAATCTGAGCAAGAGCTGCAAAAGCCTTTAGAAATTAATGCATCAAATAATTTAGTGATGGCTAAAGCATTACCGGTGCTTATTGGCGTTCATAATTTATGCATCGTGCAGACTGATGATGTTTTGCTTATTGCACAAAAAGATGATGTTGAGCTTGTGAAAAATGCTGTTAATGAATTAAAGAAAAAGAATCTAGAAAAATATTTATAAAATTTTAATTCCCTTCGGGTTTAATTCCCCGAAGCTTGCTTCGTTTCATAGAAAAATACTAAGCAGCTTGCTGCGGGGATTTTTATTAAACACTAATAAGGAGAACTATGATTTCATTAATGGCACTCCATGCATTAACTACTTTCTCAGTAACAAAAATGCTTTTACAATATACTCAGCCATTTTTTTTACTTGGTATTCGTATGAGCATTGCAGGAACTATTTTGCTTGGGTACTACACCTTTTTTGCACGACAAAAGTTTCAAATTCAAAAAAAACATATCATATATTTTGTACAGATAGTTTTATTTGCTTTGTATATTCCTTATGCATTGCGTTATTATGGGCTTATTTATTGTCCTGAATCGCGAGTATTTTTGTTATATAATACCGGTCCTCTAATAACCTATTTGTGTGTGCTTTTTTTTGCTGTTGAAAGATTTAATCTCCGTAAAATGGTTGTGCTCTGCATAAGCTATGCAGCACTTTTTCTTATAAGCCCGAATATGCTGCAGCAAAAACCATTTTTAATGGCGAGTTTTGGATTGCCTGATTGTGCCTTGCTATGCTCTGTTATTAGTTTTAGTTATGGTTGGTTCCTTATAAGAAAGCTTATAACCGAATTTGCTTATACTCCTTTTATGATTAATGGCATCAGTATGACTTGCGGTGGGATACTTGCATTAGTGACAAGTTTATGTGTCGAAACAAGTCCTTATATTACGCAGGCCCTTCCTTTTATTCTCCCTCTTGCTGTTCTGATTCTTATAAGCAATATTGTATGCCACAATTGGTACACAGTGCTTGTAAAAAAATATAGCCAAACATTTGTTGTGCTTGGGAGTATGCTCTGCCCATTTTTTAATGCATTCTATACTGCATTTCTTTATAATGAAATGCTTTCTTGGCATTATTTTTGTGGATTTTTTGTAACGCTTATGTGCCTTTTTGTGTATTACTGTGAAGAACGTATGTTATTTTCTGTTGAACAAAATCAAAATGTTATCACGTAATATTACACACATTCCCCTAAAGCTACCAGAAATAGTTTGTTTTTGATTCTGGTAAAAAGACCATCTACATAAAATTTTTCTTGATCCTTTTGGTCTTGTACTATAGATGCAAATCTATTATGTAGTAACAAGAACCATAGATGTCAATGTTAAGATTTATTTATAAAAACTTGCAATATGCATAATTAATTCAATAGGAAGGTGTTCTTTACATACCCAATAAGTAGTAAATGCCATCTCTTTTTTAATAGTATGGGCAATTTTGGCATCTATTTGTGTAGCCTTTTCTAAAAGTGTTTGTCCTGAATTTACTTGTACATGAAGATTTGCACGATGTATAAGTGCCTTAATAGCGGGAATATTTTTTTTAGTAACTGCTGAAAATAATGGTGTATAACCAAAACTATCTCGAGTTTCAGTATCTGCTCCTAAATGAAGTAGTGTCTCAACCATAGTTTGTGTACCGTAAAGGGATGCCTGATGAAGTAATGTTGAACCTCGGAAATTTGCATAACATCAAGATTATTACATGCGGTAATTAGACGTTTAAATAATTCATCATTTTGATTAGAAATCGAGGCTTGAATATGCTGAACAGTTACGGTAACTCCTCTTTGTAGTAAAAGGTCAACGCATTCAAATGCTTCTCGTGCCAGTGTTGTTTCTAATAAATTATAAACTGGTGTATCTGGTGAAATTCCGTCATCCAGTGCTTGTTTAAGAAGACGAACATTATGATCAACACATGCTATATAAAAGTAATCGGCATTATATTTTTGCTGTTTGAAATAGGCCCGTTCTCTGTCTTGATCTTGATCAATATTATCCATAGCTGAAATAGAGAATGATAGTGTTAAGAGTAAAAAGGTAAAAAGCAATTTTTTCATGATTACAGGACTTTCGTAAAATATTTAAAGATTTGATCTAGGCATATTTTTAAAATACTAGACTCTCCTGAAACACTAATAACAAGAGGAGCCTAAATTCATCTTAAATACTATAGCAATTTATAATTCATTATATTAGCCAAGATTTTTTATCCAAAATACAAATTCAAAATATATTTTAATATGCTGTAAATTAAAAAAAATCAATTATTTATTAAGAGTCATGAGAAGTTAATTACTTTTAACTATAAAATTTCTTGATGCAAAGCTGGTGTTTATAATCATTTTGATTATGAATGAAGTATAATATATTGCGCAGCTCCATACAACACAACTTTACCTTAGGTTCCATAATGCAATATACCGGAATTTCTTTAATAATAGCTGCAAGCAAATCATTTTATTTAATAATCCTATTTAACTTCTATACTAGTTTGCATGTGATCCAAGATTGGATAGCTGTTTTGCGTTTTTAAGTGCACTTTTTGTTAGGAAAATTTTGTGTGATTTTCTGTTTTTCCAACAAAATAGATCCTTGTAAATGCCATTACATCCTTTAGATAGTAAATATGCTCCTGTGGTTGTAAGCACTGTCGGTGTTAGTATTCGATAAATAATTGTATTAAGTAATGTATTTTCGGTTAAGGATTTATCATGAATGAGTGCATATGCTAAAACGCCGGGTAGTAAACCTGATGCGATATATTCAATATTTGTGCCAAAGTTGCATAATCGTTTCCATCGAGAGTTCATTTTTTCTTCGATTTTATTTTTTCTCTCACGTAGGCTTTGTATTGATTGATTCCAATCCGTTAATGCTTTTTCCTTGTCAATTGCATCATTGTTTTTTTGTTGTCTTATCAGAAGTTTATAATTTTTATAGTGTGTTGTATCAAGCCTATTCATTATTCTTTTAACAATGCCTAGTTGCTCTTGAGTCTTATCTCTCCAGTTAAAAATATTAGTATATAGGTTTGATAAACCTGTAGCGCAGCATATAACAGTTGTAGCAAAAAAAGCACTAAGAAGTGGTCTTGCAAAAAAAGCATCACTTAGCCGAGCTTGATATCTTTGGTCATTACATATTTTATAGAGAGTCCATCCAATAGAGACTCCGGTTGTCAGTGGAACAAGGCCATGTAGCGTAAAATGGTATATACGTCTCCAACGAGAAGTTAGCTCATTATTCAGTTGTGCTTCATACTGGCTAAGATTTGTAGGCTCAAAAAGATTTAGATTGGTTAAGAAGTTTTGGTTTTCTATTTTATTTTGGATTTTTTGTTTCTCAAGTAAAAGCCTCTCCATGCTTACTGCTTAACACCTGACAAAATTTAACACTCATCAAAGACTCTGTTTTGCAAAAAGTGTATACTTTGTGAAAAACAAAGGAGTAAATAAGGTGAGAATGATGGGTGGATCAATAATACACTTGGCAAAAGTTATCGAAGAAGATTTAGCAGAGAGAGATATACGTTTAAGCAAGCCACAAAGGATAGGTTTGGCAGATTTAGCAGCATCAGTAATAACATGTCGCAATGTTAACACATCAGAATTAGCAACAGTGCTGCCAAGAAAAGTCAAAAGTGATGAGGAGCGTTATCGCTATATTAATCGTTGGCTTGCCAATGATAAAATTGATTGTGATACGTTACTAGAAGGCTTTATCCCTGAATTAATAGAACTTATACATGCAAATGGCCAGATCATTGTTTTATCAATGGATCAAAGTCAAATCAATAAAGAATTTGAATGTCTTATGGTTTCATTGCGAATTGGAGAACGTGCTATTCCTGTTGCATGGCGAGTAATTAAAACGCAAGGAGAAATTGGCTTTACCATTCAAAAACAACTGCTTGAGGCGGTGTTTGCTAACATACCAAGCTATGCAAAAATTATTTTAATGGCGGATAGATTCTATGGGAATCCTGCGCTTATCCAATTATGTCAAAGTTTCAAATGGCGATACCGCATTCGCTTGAAAGGTAATCTTATTCTTTTTCATCATGGTGGGGAATTGAGTTCTGGCGAGCTTATCAGATTAAAACAAACATCGTTGTGCAATGTTCAGTTGAATAATTCTGGCGTTACAACTAACATTGGTGCACTACAAGATGAAGGCAAAGATGAACCTTGGATCATTGCTATGGATTGTGTTCCTACCGAATATAAAGTTCTTGATTATGGCATGCGATGGTCTATTGAGCCTATGTTCTCAGACTTTAAATCAAGAGGCTTTGATATCACTACTACTCAGTTACGCCATGCAGAACGAATAGAACGTCTTATTCTTGTTTTAAGTGTTGCTTATTATTGGGCTGTTTCCACCGGCATGCAGCCAGATCTTGAGCGTGCAAAACGTTCTAAAAAAAACTGCGCGCAGTTTAACTTCCTTTTTCAAAAAAGGTATTCGCTTTCTTCTGAAAGCCGCACTGTCATTGCTGGAAATTCCCCCTTTATGGCTTACTTTTAAAATTGTCAGGTGTTAAGTGCTTACTGATGATAAGGTGACTAAAAATAAAAAAGATGTTATTAATTTTTTTATCATATTTTTTTTTCAATTAGGAAATTAATTAAAATTATTTATTAATAATAATTGTAGCATGGGTATTAATTTAGTCAATGTTATATATATATTATTGTATAAAGATTGGTTTTCGTTGAGGTGATTTGATATCAAATGAGGTAATAAGTGCAAGTTCATCAATAAATCCCTGTGGGCGCACTATTTCTTGTTTATTTTTAAATTCATCAATATCCCACCAGGCATAAGAAGTAATTGCATTACGCTCATAATCAATATGATTATCAAAGTTTACTTTTGTTTCTTGAGTATATGCTAAAAAAATATGCTCTTTAAATAATGTTTCAACGCCATGGCACATGCCAATATGCTCAAGATACCAGGTATGAGGATTGGTAAGTGTAACATTGTTAATGCCGGTCTCTTCAAATAATTCTCTTTGAGCAGCTTCCAACGGCGTTTCACCTTCATCTATTTTGCCGCCAGGTGTAAGCCAATAACTCATTCCGTCAAAATGCATTTTTAAAAGAAGAACTTTGTGTTCATCATTTACAAGAACAACTCGAGCAGTGATTCGTTCATTCATAATGGGACCTTTTTGTTACCATGTTGAATCAAAACCAGAAATCAGAATAAAGGAATGGAATTTTTTGTAAAGGAGATAGGAAAGGAGAAGTCTTTATAACTGGGTTGCCGCGCGTTCGCTTGGGATGACAACCTCGATTATTCGCGTTAAATTATTCAGATCAGGATGATACAATTGTGGATAAAGCAGGAGATAAAGCATACGTTCTATTTTTCTTTGAAGAATCTATAATAATTAAAAAGCCGCTCTCAACCCACTTTTGGCATAATGCGCGAGCGGTTCGAGGCTTTAATTTTAATATTTTAAGAATATCATGAGTGGTAAACGATTCCTTTTTTGAGAATGCCTGAAATACTTTGCGTTGTTGTATATCAAGTGTAGCTAACTCTTTTGAAATATCTTTAGATCCTTTTTTTTGTGCTTTTAGAGCTTCTTTTTTTACATGTTCAAAGCTCTCCACGATTCCGGAACAAAAATATTCAATCCATGGCGTGATATCGGCTTCAGCTCTCCCAAAGTAGTAATTATGTGAAGGGCCTATAGTTAAGGCATTATAATAATTATGGAGATTTTTAGCATAATATTCTTCCAAAGAATATAAACCTTTAAGACCATAGCCGCCTAAATGCATTATAAATGTTGTGAGCAAGCGGGCTGTTCGCCCATTTCCATCATAATAAGGATGAATTGTAGCAAATTGATAATGCGTAATGCTTGCCTGCAAAGGAGATGGAAGAATCGTATGATTTTTGGAAATCCAAGAAACCAAATCACTCATCAGCAGTGGTACGTCTTTTGATTCTGGGGGTAAATAGACAATTTTGCCGGTTGCGCTATCGCGAATAACATTTTGACCATCTCGATATGGTGTTGGCTTTACTTTTTTTTTCCCACCGGCCATTACTAAAGCATGAATATATTTAATGGTAGCTTCTGTTGGTATATTTTTTTTTGCAATAAGAGATTCTATATAGTTGAGTGCTGTATAATAACCAAGAACTTCTTTTTCATCACGTTCTTTTTTGGGGAAACGTTTTTCTTTAAAAATAAGATCGATGATCTCTTGCTGTGTTAAGCGATTTCCTTCAATATAGGTTGAATAATGAATGGATTTTAGTTGTGCTGTTTCGCGTAAACTTGCAAGAACTTTTGATGTTATTGATAAATGGTCAATTTCTTGCCTTAATGCTTCGATATGCATTAAAATAGATGCTATTTTAGGTGTTATTGTATACTTAGGATCAAACATAATTTTATATTTTCATAAAAAAATCTGCCATTATTCTGCCATTATTCTGCCATTAAATGTCATTAAAAAGCAAGAGAAATATTTGTTTTTTTTATTTCTTTGTGTTGTTGAGCTTGAGGATTTGTAGAAAGCTCACAGAAATACCAACTGAGCTTTCTACAAATGATTAAGTTATTTTTGTAAATGCGCGCGAATCATCCATGCCTGCTTTTCAAGTCCTTCAAGCATTCCTGCAAGCATATTATTGGTTCCCCAATCATTATTTTCAGCAGTTAATTCAGTCGCACTGCGCACTGCGCGAATTATTGTTTCAAAGTCAGCAAGAAGAATGCGAAGCATTTCAAGATAATTAAGTTTCCCACCTTTATCTTCTTTCAGTTGTGTTAATACAAGAAATTGTTGTAATGAACCTGGTGAATATCCCCCTAATGCCCGAATACGTTCAGCAAGAAGATCATTTGATTCTTGTAACGATTCGTAGAGGTTTTTAAAAAATTCATGAAGTTGGCTAAAAAGTTCTCCTTCGACGTTCCAATGAAAGTTTAATGCTTTAGTATATAAAACATAATTATCTGCAAGTAACGTACGTAATGAATTGATTATTTTTTCTCGTACTTCACTATCTAAACCAATAGAAGTTCTTTTTACAACAAATGACTTATTTGCACTCCATTCATTGGGTTCAATTGTTAAACCTTGGCCAATATGAAATTTTTTTTCAGAAGGGATGACTTCTTTACTGTTATTTTCATCATTAACTTGTGCGATTATGCAACTTGAAGCAAGAAAAATTCCTAAATAAAATGTATGCATTTTCATAAAAAAGCTCCTCTTAATATAGTATTTGAACTCATCTTTGTAGCATAAAACCGGTTATTATTAATTTTCAATAGTTAGCTATTAGAGTGAGGCTTCTTGATTGTTCTTTCTGAATTGTGTATTGTGCAAACGAATGGCAGTATAACGATTAAATATTTGAAAAAAGTTTTATTAGATGTAGTACAAAGGTATTTAGTAATGAAGATTAAGAAGGCGCTTATAACAGGTGTTACCGGTCAGGATGGAGCATATTTATCTGAGTTTTTGCTCAATAAGGGTTACCAAGTACATGGTATTAAAAGGCGATCATCTTCATTTAACACTTCTCGTATAGATCATATTTATCAAGATCTACATGAGTATGATAATCACAACTTTATTTTGCACTATGGTGATGTAACCGATAGTACCAATTTAATTAGAATTATTCAGGAAGTGCAACCTGATGAAATTTATAATTTAGCAGCACAAAGTCATGTTCGCGTTTCTTTTGAAACGCCGGAGTATACAGCAAATGCCGATGCTCTGGGTACCTTACGTATTTTAGAAGCTATTCGATTATTAGGTCTAACTAAAAAAACAAGATTTTATCAAGCATCAACAAGTGAACTCTATGGCAAAGTGCAAGCACATCCACAAAGTGAAACAACACCATTTTACCCACGTTCTCCTTATGCTGTTGCAAAACTGTATGCCTATTGGATTACGGTAAATTATCGTGAAGCATATGGTATGTATGCGTGTAATGGGATTCTTTTTAATCATGAATCACCCTTGCGTGGCGAAACATTTGTTACGAGAAAAATAACACGTGCTGTCGCACGAATTAAAGCAGGATTGCAAGAAAGTATCTATTTAGGAAATCTTGATGCGCAGTCGAGATTGGGGTTACGCCAAGGATTATGTTGAAGCAATGTGGCTAATGTTGCAACAAGAGAAAGCTGATGATTTTGTTATAGCAACCGGTCAATCATATTCGGTTAGAGAATTTGTGGAAGCTGCATTTTTGTGTACCGGGATACCAATTACATGGATAGGTTCAGGAGTTGAGGAACGAGGAGTTCATGCAAGAACTAAAAAACCACTCATTATTATTGATAAGCAATATTTTAGGCCAACGGAAGTTGATTATTTATTGGGTGATGCTCAAAAAGCACGTCTTATGCTTGGATGGCAACCAAAAGTTGATTTTGAAACATTGGTAAAAATAATGGTTGATTATGATATGCAATTATTATGTAATGATTCTAACTATCATATTGATGAAGAGCACATTGTTCCCTATATCTATGCAGAAACTATAGTACAAAAGGAAAAATCATGAATAAAGATTCAAAAATTTATCTTGCAGGTCATACCGGGTTAGTTGGATCAGGGCTTAAGCGAGCATTACATAAAGGTGGATTCACCAATCTCATTAGTAAAAATTTTCAAGAACTCGATCTGCGTAATCAAGGAACTGTTAACCATTTTTTCGAATCTGAGCGACCTGAATATGTTTTTTTAGCCGCAGCAAAGGTTGGTGGCATCAAAGCTAATAACGATTATCCTGCAGAATTTTTATATGATAATCTTATGATTGAATCTAATGTTATACATGCTTCTTATATGTTTGGTGTAAAAAAGCTCTTATTTTTAGGTTCATCATGTATATATCCGCGTGATTGTCAGCAGCCCATTAAGGAAGAATATTTAATGACAGGGCCACTTGAGAAAACTAATGAGCCTTATGCGCTAGCAAAAATAGCAGGTATTGGTTTGTGTCAATCATATAATCGACAATATAAAACACGTTTTATTTCATGTATGCCGACAAATTTGTATGGTCCTGAAGATAATTTTGATTTCATCAACTCTCATGTAGTGCCTGGAATGATTGCAAAGATGGTAGATGCACAAGAAAATTCTATCTCATCACTTGAATTATGGGGTGATGGAACTCCGAAACGTGAATTTTTGTATGTTGATGATCTTGCTGATGCACTTATTTTTTTGATGCAAAACTATGAAAATAGTTTGCCAATTAATATTGGCACCGGTCTTGATATTTCTATTTTTGAATTGGCTCTTCTTATTAAAGAGCATGTAGGATATTCAGGAAAACTTATTTTTAATTCCGCTCTGCCAAATGGGACACCACGAAAATTATTAGATGTAACTCGCTTACATGCATTAGGGTGGAACCATAAAACTTCACTCAATGAAGGTATACAAAAAACTATTGATTGGTATCGTGATCGTTATTGCACGGATACTCAATTGCCAAAAGAAAAACGTTTTACTTATAACACCGTATAAAATGACTCTTTGCTAGTTGTCAGGGTGTTGAGCAAATATTTTTGCCTTTTTTATAGGTATTTATTATTTCAATGGTTTGATCCATTACTCGTTGCATAGCCTCAGCGGTATTATAGGCATTATGGCATGTTACAATGACATTGGGATGATTAATCAGTGCATAATTTTGTAAAACAAGCTTATATTTTTCATCGCACAACTTATTTTCTTTGCCGTACTGTAAAGGATTTTGTGTAAAGAGCTCTTCTTCAAGAACGTCAAGACCTGCTTGAGCAATAATACCGGATTCAATTCCTTCTAGTAGTGCTTCAGTTTCTATAATTTCTCCTCGAGCGGTATTGAGAATAACGACGCCTTTTTTTAAATGAGGTAACGTTTTTTGGTTCAAGAGATGGTATGTTTCTGCCGTGTATGGAACATGAAAGGTAATAATATCTGCTTGGTTATACAAGGTGAGAAGATCAACAAATGTATAGAGATTTGTTGGATCTTTTTTTTGACAATCATCATGAACAATAATTTTCATTCCAAAGCTCTGTGCTATATAAGCCACTTTTTTTCCAATATTACCAAGTCCAATTATGCCGAGTGTTTTACCAAAAAGCTCAAATCCTTCAATTGATTGAGAAGTCGCGCTAAACATAGCCAATGAACAGCATGATTGTTTTATCTTTTTTGAGAGCATTAGTAAAAGTGCAAAAGTATGCTCTGCTACGCTTTCCGTTGCAAACATTGGAGCAAAGCAGACTTGTATATTTCTTCGCTTGGTTGCTTGTAGATCAATGTGATCAAAACCTGTTGAGCGTGTTATAATTAATTGTAGTTTAGGAAACTGTGTAAGAATTTTTTCGGTAATTTTTGAGTGAACAAAAATTGATACTATTTGCGCAGTGCAGCAAGAAGGAATATTTGTTTCTGTAAGAGGTTCTGGTCGAAAAACGAGATCATCGTCAGGTAGTGCTTTTTTAAAACGCTCTTTTTGAATAGCATTAAGCTCAAAAAAAATAATTTCCACAATAAAATCCTTATTGGCAATGCAGTTAATAAATTTTATTTGAGTGCTTGTATCATCATAAGCACCATAGGTTGCATAATATGAGTTCCCTTGAGACGAGCATTGAAAAAATCATCAATATTGATAATGCCGATCTGTTCATATTCTTGGAGACTATAAACATGTTGAATATTGTTAAGTGCTTTTTCAAATAATGATCGTCCAGCTTTTATGTTATTACGCAAAAAATAAACTGTTCCAAGGGCCCTTAAATTCCATACAAATCTACCACAAAGGTCTAAGGAGTTTTCAAGAGTATATCGGTAAATTGCTTCATCTTTTTCAAGATAGTACCATGCCTTTTGATATTCTATAAGCGATAAGAGTTCTTTACTTGAAGGTTGCAATGCTGATAATTGTTCAAAAAGATCATCGCTCATAGGATGGATTTTTTCAGATATGATAACTAAAAGCATGGTCACATATATATTACCGGGATTATAGGTAAGTATTGTTGTGAGGCATTCGATTGCTTGAGCATCATTCCTTAATAAACAATGTGAGACGAGTGCAAATTTAACCCAGATATCAGTATCATAAGGGTTATTTTTTAAATAGTTTAAAAAAGTTTTTGTAAGTGATTGTTTGTGTTGGTCTGATTTGTGATTAAAAGTTTCTATGCTGAGAGCAATTTTTTTTAGGATGTTTATTTTTTGTTCAATCATATGCTTCTATTGTTTATTGATATATCTTTTTATGTATGATTCTAATCTTTTTTTTTATAAAGCCATAAGGTATCTTATACAGGATAAACAAATTGATCCTAAGGCTAAATTTTTTTAATCTAAATTGGGTTATAGAGAATTTCGAAATAAAGGAAAATAGTATGGTGTTAATAGTTATGTTGCAATTTTTAATGATGATACCATTTTTTGTCAATAATTCTTTATGCATGAGTTCAGAAGACCAAAAAATAAA
This sequence comes from Candidatus Babeliales bacterium, assembly GCA_963722255.1. GTDB lineage: Bacteria > Babelota > Babeliae > Babelales > JANWKD01 > CAVRJM01. Next base: position 535,704 of record CAVRJO010000002.1, on the reverse strand, counting down.
AGATTTTGAACAAGGATTAGCAGAGCGACGAGAATATTCTCTTAATCAATGTTTTCAGAATGCAGATGTTTTAATTATTTGCCATAAAGATCTGAATCAAGAAATTACCTTTAATAATTTTTTTCACGATGAAGTATGTATTGTTATCAAAAAATTACTTAAAGATACTGTTAGCGATCCCTCTGAAAAAACAACTTTTGGATTACTAACTATACATTGTAAAAAGCATGGTACATGTCTTACTCGAGAGGGAAGTCGTGCATGGCACATTTGGCAATCGTTACAAAAATACAAAAATAGTAAAAATTAAAGGAAGATGATGAAACAATTTTTTTTATTGATGATAAGCCTGTTTTTTGTTGCTTCTCTTTATTCTATGCGCGTGAGAAAATGGGAACTAGAGGGTACAATATTGATACAATTGGTCGAAGAGATTGATGGAACCTATACCGATATTTGTGTCCAAAAGAAAGAAGGTGAGAAGGAGGAAGCTATGTACACCGGTTATAAATTGGTTTTTGTGTATGGTCAAGAGGGAAGAGAATGGGAATTGAAGGGAGAAGAGGCTAAGAATGAATGGGATACATTGAATAATAAATATATTTTGAATATAATTAAAAAATAATTGTTTTAAGTTTAAATCTTGAGAAAAAGATGCATAGATCATCATTGGTTACATTGTTACACAATTATTTTCCAGAAGCAAGCGAAGAGATAGAATCAAAGCAAAAAATGATTGCTTTTATACAAGAAAATCCTGATTGCTTTGAGCGAACATTAGAATATGGTCATATAACAGGGTCAGCGTGGTTGTTGAATGATGATTGTTCTAAAGCGCTCCTTATGCATCACCACAAACTTGATCTATGGGTTCAACTTGGTGGCCATTGTGATGGCGATTCTAACGTGTTGCAGGTTGCGCTTAAAGAAGCACAAGAAGAATCAGGTATTGAAAAGATTGTTCCCGTAAGCTGTGATATTTTTGATATTGATATTCACCATATTCCCGGTAATAGCCGTGAGAAAGAACACTATCATTATGATGTTCGATTTTTATTGCGTGTTGTTGGAAATGAACAAGTTATTCAAAATAGTGAATCAAAAGAATTGCGATGGATTGATAAAAATGAAACTTCGCTTCCAACGCAAAGTTTATCAGTAGTTCGCATGTTTAGAAAGTGGCTAGAGTTATGACAGATGCAATTATCTTGCTGTAATTGTTGCGATTTCTTATGCTTTTTTCAAAATTTTTCTACTATTTATCCAACGCAACACAGTACCTTTTGAGCTTTTTCTACCATAAATAACAAATCCATCTTTTTAAGCCAAAGTTGTGTAGATTATAGCATAGACTATATAAACTGTACAGATTTGGCTGTTTTTTCTGTTAGCGCAAAGTGATAAGTTCCTATTATAGCGCAAAGTAAAAAGTTCCGGTTTTTAGGGTAAACTTAATCTTGTAAACAAAAAGAAAAACTCTAAAAATGCAACGGAACTTATATGGAATATATTACCATGAATCGCAAAGAACGAGAACAGGCAAAAGTGTTTGTTCAGGTTAAAGAAGGAAAAATGACACAGGCAGAGGCTGCAGCCCGTCTGAGATTTACAGAGCGGTGGGTCAGAGAAAAATATGGAAGATATTGTGAATCTGACGACTTTGGCCTTGTACATGGCAATAGGGGAAAAGAAAGCCCAAATAGATGGGATCAAGGAGAAGAACGATTGTTAATCTCATTGTTAGAAAGCGATTGGCAAGGCTTTGGGCCAACCTTTGCGGCTGAAAAACTTAAAGAGTTGCATGGAATAAAGATAAGTCGAGAAGCTGTTAGAAAGGTCATGATTAAGGCAGGAATATGGCAACCTAAAAAACAGCGCAGCAAGCATCGCAAGCGACGAGAAAGAAGGCGTATGTTTGGCATAATGATTCAGCTTGATGGCTCTCCACATGACTGGTTTGAAGGGCGTGCTGGGGTATGTACCTTACTTGTTTTTATTGACGATGCTACTGGCCAAATCCTTTGGCTTGAGTTTGCCCCTTCTGAATCGATGCATGCTTTAATGACCGCAACTAAAAATTACGTTGAAAAATATGGGATTCCTCAAACTTTTTATACTGACCACGGTTCTGTTTTCCATGTTAATTTGAGTAATCAAGAAAATATTAAAAAGACCCAATGGGAGCGCGCTTGTAAAGATTTGGGAATTGATGTTATACATGCCAATAGTCCTCAGGCAAAGGGCCGCGTTGAACGTTGCAATCAAACCCTTCAAGATCGCCTTATTAAGGAAATGAGACTTGCTGGGATATCATCAATAGATCAAGCAAATAATTATCTGCGAACAAGCAATTATATTGCAAAGCATAATGCTGCATTTCAAGTTCCTGCTGCCCAAGAAGGCGATGCCCATGCTAGCGCTCAATCATTTGATTTAAACGATATATTTAGCACACAAGAGACTCGTATTCTTACGAATGATTTTACTATTACCTACCAAAAACAGATTTTTCAATTAAGCGATCAGCAAAAAACAATCATTTTTCCAAAAAATACCATTGTTGTTAAAGTACATTTAAATGGAACCATAAAACTGTGGATTCGAAAAACAGAACTTTCTTTTAGCGAAATCTACCAACGACCAACCCCCCAAATTCAGGAGAAAAAAATATCTGACTGTATACCAAGAAAGCCTTCAAAAAATAGCCAACGTTGGGCAGGCGGGTTGCCCCCTAGTGAGAGTAGGTTGAAGCCGGTCGCGCCGGCCGTGGAGGCGCTTTAATGTTAGGAACTTTTTACTTTGCTAAATACCGGAACTTTTCACGTTGCGTTGACAGATTTGGCTGTTTTTTCTTTAATTTAAGAATTATTTAAAGCAAAAACAGCCATTTGATATATATCTCATTTTTTAATTTTTTTAAAACAAGTGCCCTTAAGGAAAAATAGCCTTTTGCATACGCTTATTTTTTATTATATAATGAATTTAGTATAATTTTTATAAAAAATACAATTTGGAAGGTTTTTGTATATGAATTATAAATTTTTATTAAGCATTTTTATTGCCTTAGCTCCCTTAAGCCATTGTTTTGCAGGCGAGAATAGTACACCCAAATCAAGTAAGCAAGAAATTCAAAATTGTGAGCAACCAATTGCTCATAATGAAGATATTTATCTGGTTTCCATTGCTAAAAAGCTTTATAACCGTATACCGTTAGATCGTTATGAAAAACTTTATCTAATAACGCTTGGATTAATATCTGGTAGTAATGCCTTAATTACGGTTTTTGGAACAACTCATGGACCGCTCAAAGAAAGACTAGCATTAATAGGAGTGGCAGCAGGAGTTGGTTTTATAGTTGGTCTCCCTTTTGCGTCTTTTAATGCTTCAGAGTGGTATGACTAGAAAATATTAAAAAATATTTTTAAAGATAGGGGGAAAATATTCCCCCTTATTTTATTTAAGTGCAGTAATATATTCAATGCGTTCATCAAAGCTTGGCTTAAATCTGACCAATGCGATTAATGGATTGACTATAGCGTTGATTAAGCGTTTAACAGAATATTTAGAATCAGGATCTTCAATATGATCTTGCATATTTTTTAAGAGGCTAATAAATCCTTCTTTGTTATTCATTGTTTTAACCGCTTCACAATCTGCTTCTTCTTGACACATTCTTGAATATGCTGCAACAAGCAAAAGGATTGTAAGATTTCTTATTTTTGAGGAAACAAAAGAAATATTTTTATTATTTTTATGGTTTTCAATAGAATAATCATATGGGTCTACTAAGTGTCGTTTAACTTCTCCTTCAAGGATATAACAACCTACACCGCTTGCAATTGCCACGGCTAATCTTTTTAAAAAATAACCATTCTTTAATTGCATTAATTCCTGTCTGATGAGAGCTTGTTTTTCTTGCTCTTGAAGGGTTGAAAACCATTCTTCGCTAATATAAATATGAGTATGTGATTTTCTTCCTAAGAATGATGGTATGGTAAATATATTTACTCTACCATATGGTGTAATTGGAGTAAAAGGGGCGAGGATTATATTATTTAAGCTAAATCCCTGTTGTGCATAGTTGCTCATGCTGCGCAATTCAATGCAATAATCTTGCATCCCTAAATCATCGATAATAGCTCTAATAAATTTTTCATTTTCAGGCACAAGAGCCGCTATTCCTAGTGATTCTAAACAAAGGAAGTCATGTGCTTTACTGATGAAACTACTTAATTTGGAAAGTGGTTTATTCGGCTTTGCTTCGGGTCGAAGGTCTGGTTTGGCATTGATTGTAACATGTAAGCAAATAAGCCCAAGTAAACAGATCATTTTTTTCATGAAATATCCTTAAATAAATGGTTTTAGAATAGAATTTTTGGTTTTTTTATATATAATTTAACCTATACTAATACATTATAACAAAAAAATATTTCATATTACAGAGCATTATGACTACAAAAAATCAATTAAATGACACTTTTAATGATCTCTTGTGTGAAAACGTAAATTATATAAAGACATTATATCTTTCACGGCTTGAAACTAAACTTGGAACAATGGTAGCCCTTGCTGATACTAATGCTTTGTATCTTTTAGATTTTACGGAAGGGCGCTATCTTAAGCGCCATTGTGAAGAGCTAAAGAAAGAAACAGAATCAAATATAGTTTTAGGTAGAACTTCTATAATTGATATTCTAGAAAAAGAGTTACACTTGTATTGTGAAGGGAAAATTAAGGAATTTAAAACGCCGTATCTACTTTGTGGGACACAGTTTCAAAAAAATGTTTGGAACAAACTGCAAAAAATTCCTTATGGTCAAACATTGAGCTATAAAAAAGTTGCAGATTTGATTGAAAAACCCCAAGCGATGAGAGCTGTTGGTCGAGCAAATAGCACAAATAAACTCGTACTTATTGTCCCCTGCCATAGAGTTATTAATGCGAATGGTGATCTTGGTGGCTATAGTGGCGGCATAAAAAATAAACAGTGGCTTCTTGCACATGAGGGAATTCTCATGAGGAATTCTGTACATGAGTAGCATCAGTTCTGATGGTAAAATTCGTTGTTTTGGTGGAGAGAAAGGTAAAGATTTGTATGCTCGGTATCATGATACTGAATGGGGTCTTCCCGTGCATAATGATCGGCTTTTATTTGAAATGCTTATTTTAGAAGGTGCTCAAGCGGGACTAAATTGGGAAACTATTCTCAAAAGACGTGAAGGATATCGAAAAGCATTTCATTTCTTTGATCCAAAAAAGGTTGCTTCAATGACCGATCTACAGCTGGAATCATTGCGAAACGATTCGACCATTATTCGTAATAAATTAAAAATTTATGCTGCTCGGACTAATGCCCAAGTTTTTTTAACCCTACAGCAAGAATATAATTCTTTTGATACTTATATTTGGAATTTTGTACAGAACAAACCAATTAAAAACCACTGGAAATCAATAAAAGATATTCCAGCTTCAACTCCGGAAAGTAGTGCCATTTCTAAAGATTTAAAAAAGCGTGGCATGACTTTTGTTGGCCCAACCATTATATATGCCTTTATGCAAGCTGTTGGAATGGTCAATGATCATTGCCAATCATGTTGGCTTTATGTAAAGTGATTGTTGCAATCTGAAATAAAAAAATGATATCCTAAGTTTTAGAATCTATAGTGAAAAAACTTGGAGTAGGTCTCATGAAGTTACTAGGTAAAATCAATCTGTTGTTGCTTATATGGTTATTTACTGGTTCTGCATATTCTTATGGAGCTGCTAAAGAACAACCATTCAATAAAAAAACGATACGAGTTTTAACCCTTAATACCGGGTTAATGTCTGTTTTTTTTGGTTCTATTTCAATAGGACTTAAAGAAAATAAAAAACGTGCTTTATTGCTCGGAACTACTATCAAAAATATGGGTAAACTGCAACCGGATGTCATTGCATTTCAAGAGGCTTTTGATAAGCGTCGAGTAAACTCATATCTGTATAAAGTAATTAAAGATAGATATCCATATGCCTATTTTGATGATCGAGCCGGTTCTTATCTTGGTGGTGTCAATTCAGGATTAGTGATTTTTAGTAAATATCCCATAAAGAGAAAAATGATTAAAGATTATGAATGTTGGGCAGGAGTTGAAGCGCTTGCACGTAAGGGTATTATGGGCGTAGAGCTTGATGTCGATGGCTGTCCTTTCTATCTTTTCAATACACATCTTCAAGCCGGAGTTGATAGAGCGTGGTATATAAAAATGTTTGGAGTTCGTCCACGTTCCTGCGAGGGTAAAAGCCCTAATTCATTAAGTTCAAGTCAAATAGTTCAGATGGAGTTGCGCCAAGCAAAAAGAGAAATTCAAAAATTTGTGGGTACTAAGGATTACTTTACTAAAGAAGCACCTATTTTATTGGTAGGTGATTTAAATATTAGTCGTACACGCGATAGCGAAGATTATGATGTCTTTTTATAGACATTTCCTGCAGCATTAGATACCTATTATAATGGCTCGCAACGTGTTAAAAGCAGCTCCTGGGAAAAGGGAAAGGTTGCAGACACGCAAACAGATCGTGTTGATTATGCTTGGCTTCTTAATCCTTTACCGGATATTGATGCGAAATCGGATATCATTAAGACCTTCAATGACAAAATGACCGACCATTTGGGAATTTTAGCTGAAGTAACGTTTGGTTGTAAAAAGTAACATTTTATTGCTCAAAAGCTATTGTAATGTGCAAGAAGGCCACCAATTGTTATTTTGTTGAGGAGTGGTTGGAGGTGTTTTTTGTTCTTCTTTAATACCTATAGATTTTAAAAAAAATGAGCATCCCATACTTTCACTTAGATTTTCAGCGTTATAATATAAAGAAACGATGTCATTTTTTGTGTTAAACACCGCATCAAATCCTTCACATGAAATTTTTTTAATACCATCTTCGGAACTTTTTGCATCTTCAATGGCATTTAACACCATTTCGTGTTTGTCAGCCCAAGGCATGGTAAGTAATATAGCTTTCATTGCTTCTGATGATTCCATACAAATTATATTCTGAGATAACGGTAAGAGTAAAAAAAATAGAACAAGAGTACATTTCGCATTCATGGACAATCTCCTTAAGATTTATTATAGATGCAATGATACTATCTAAAAGGAGAGTTATAAGCAAGAAATGCTAAAAAAAGTAAAAAAACTATTGTAAAGAGCAGCATTTACTTTTTGATTTTTGAGCTTTAGTTGCTTTTAAATCAATCTGTTGCAAAAATTCATCATAGCCCATTGATGCATATAAATCATGGTAGTGTAATTCAACCGATTGAGTATAATCATCGAACTCAGCAGAATAATTATGATAGGTGATTTTATATTTTCCATTTTCTGATTTTTTTGCTTGTTCAATTGCCTCTTGTATTTCTTCCTGCTGCCCTTCAATTTGCCACCCCCATGGAATAAAAATTCTTATATCATATAAACTTTGTGGATGCATGCATTTGATTTTTTGAGATGAAAATAATGATGCTCCTAACAATAAAATAAAGATTAATTGGCTATTTTTTATACACAATAAATTATCCTTCTGTAAATTATTATAGTAAAGATAGTATCAAAGAGTATTGCTGCAGACAAGAAAAAGAATAATTCTTGTTAATTACCTCCTTAATATGATTAGATTTTTTTAATATAAACTTTTGTGAAAAGGAATCTGTATGAAGAAGGCAGTATATTTTTTAATAAGTTTGTGTATGGCAACAAGTTATACCTATAGTATGTATCAGGCTAAAGCACTTATGCTTTATGAACTTATTTTGCCATGGATTGGTGAATCAGAAATGGTAAAAAAAGCTATACAAGATGCAGAAGAGTCAAAAGAATCAAAAGAACTTATTAATAAAAAGTCAGGTGCAAAAGCAGTCTTGGATCCATATAAGCAAGAAGTGACACTCTCTTATAAATCTTCAAATAAAACAGTGACTTACTGTTATTTTCTTAGTTCAATTGACGAAACGTTGTCAGCATTGCCTTTTGAGACAGCTCAAAATAATGGCGCAGAAGAACAATCATTGTGTATCATTAGTTAAGGAATTTCTTATGAAAAAAATTTATTTATATATTCTGTTAAGTATACCTGTAGTTTTTACAGCTGATGCTTGTTGTAGTAATGATAACGATCAAAAAATTAAAGAATATTTAATGCGTTTGGATGCAGCCTTGCATTCAGTATTGTTGATGCCGGATTATGCTATTGCTGCTGAAAATAATGGGGATGCAACAGGAAAAAATCTGTATGCTCCTGCGCATACCAAATCATTAGAACATGATGCTGCAACCGGACTTTTAACGCCTTCCGGAGTTCAGAATTATCAACAGCTGCTTAAGGCAATAGATTCAACAAAGCAAATTGATTATAATGCGATAGTTCGTTTTCCCGGTTCATCAAAGTTTGTAAATCCACAAGGAAGTAATCTACTTACTTTGCAAGGAATACCAAACAATCTACTACCAATGCCTCTTTTTCCCTTGCTCTCAACACCGAAAGCAGCAGCCCTACTTATTGAATTGTATTTACAGACTATTTGCCGCAGTGTCCTTTTTTCAGATTATGGAACCGGAGCAGGAACCGATAGAGATACCATTAATGGTGGATCAATCACTCATAATGCAGCTGCAATTTTAACAGGTCTTGGTGATGCATATGAAGGTCCCAAAATCAATCATGTAGTGACGCCTGATCTTCTTTTCAAAATAGATGCTAAAAATAGTTTAATAGGGCCCTCTGTATCTCAATTTGAATATTGTAATGTTCCGATCCTCTTTCAACCACATCGTATCTTTATTCCGTATGTCGACCTTGCGCAAAATCGTGAATTTGGTGTTTCGTGGTCCGATTTTGTTGCAATTCAAAATGGTCTTATTCCACGGCCCTATATTTCTTCTGATTTTACTGGTCAAGCATATATAACTCGTGGAAGAGATCTTGCTACGCTTGTTCATAGCGATGGCCCTGGAGAGATTTTCTTTTATGCTGTTAATAGTTTGATCTTGTATAAGTTTCCTTTTTCAACAACGCTTCCCTATTACAATGGAACTATGCTTAACGAAGCAGCATTCGTTGATATGAATACAGGCGATGTGTATAGTGCTTTATTTGATGTTGTTAATGAAGCATTAAAGCATGCATGGGCTCATAAGTGGCGTGCGCAGCGAGTGTTGCGACCCGATGCTTTTGCAGGTCTTGTTCATAAAGCAAAAGTTACCGATACTAATCCTAATAATCTTTATTCAACTTTTTTTGCAACGTACCAAACGCCGGCAGGAAAAATTAATCTCCTTAATTGGGTTAAAAGCTATAATAGTATCCAAGAAACAAACGCAGTTCAGGATCCTTTGACCCCGCCGGCAGCAGAAACCTATTTATTGTCTCAAATGTTTCCTGATGGCGCGCCAGCGCATCCCTCATATCCTTCCGGTCACGGAACTCTTTCAGGTGCGTGTATTACAGTAATAAAAGCATTCTTTAATGATGATGAATTGATCAAAAACCATGTTACACCAAAAAAACCGGATCCTGCTGATGCAACACAACTGGTAAATGTATCGGTTCATGAAGGTAGTAATCTTCTTACCGTTGGCGGTGAGCTTAATAAGCTTGCATGTAATGTGGCTATGGGAAGAAATTTTGCCGGCATTCATTATCGCATGGATGCGCTTGAAGGAATTTTAATTGGTGAGCAAGTAGCATTGCATTATTTGCAAGATCATGCACGCATGTATAATGAACAAGGATTTACCGGTTTTGAGTTAACGACGTTTCAGGGGCAACGAGTTCGTGTTACGGCTGATGCAATAGAGGTAATTGGGTGAAGATTTTTCATTGTTTCATCAAATAGAGTGTGACGTCATTTGCAGCATCATAAATTTTAATCCATGAACTATTTTCAAAATAGACAATTGTTCGTACTGCTCCTTTATTACCAAATTTATAATGCATAATTTTTGGTTCAAAAGTATCAGATGAAACACGTAATTTTTTTGGATTATGAAATTTAATTTCTCGATGATACCAACGATCCTTATGATCTTTTGTAATGCTAAAAACAACATTCTTTTTCTTACCATTTGGATATCTGATTTGCCCTTGTAATGAATATTTTATTCCACTAAATTTACCGGAGTTATATGCTTCTTTTTTGCCATAACGCTCTATAAAATAGTTTGCAATAGGATGAAAGGTGTGATACAAAATATCTTTTTTTGATTTGTCTTTTCGAAAGTTTTTGTTGAACATCCATCGTTTTAAACGAGTATGGTTACGTATGACAATAACTTTTGGTTCAGGATATTTTTTAGTTGTTTTATCAACTATTTTTTGTATATTTTCTGTAACATATGTTTTTGCTGTAGCAAATGCATCCTGTATGCGATTTCCGATAGGTTTTTTACGAACTACTATTTTCTGTTCCGGCGTAGGATTCGCAGTATCTGGGCTCATCTCTTGAGCATTAGTGCATGTTTGTATCAAAAGAGCTGTGAAAAAATAGAGAAAATAAGTATGTCGCAGCATAGAATTCACCTTGCTTAATAGTAAAAAATGATGCAACTTAACCTTACTCTATTTTTCTTGTTAGATGCTAGATTTAAGGAGAATTAATGAAGATTTGCTTAGTTCTGATACTATTTTTCTCTATTTGTTTTTTAAAGCCAATAATGCCTCCTTATCTAACTCAGCCAACTAGATGGGCTGAAAATATTTTACAAACATTAACACGACGCCAGAAAATTGGGCAACTTTTTATAGTAGCTTCAGCTTCAAATTTTGAACAACCCAATGAGATTCTTGCAGCAACTATGCAAGCATCACCCTATAGAATGGATGAGGAATATATCAGTTTTCTTATCAAAGAATATTATGTTGGCGGTGTCATCTTTTTATTTAAAAGCGATCCGATAAAACAGATGGCATTAACGCAAAAATTTCAACAACAATCTTCTATCCTCTTATTTATTACCCAAGATTGTGAATGGGGATTAAGCATGCGATTGGATAATAATCCATCAGAAGTTGTGCGCTATCCACGCAATATGACTTTGGGTGCAATTGCAGATGAAAAGAGTGTGTATGAAATCGGCTACGAAATTGGAAAGCAATGCAATGCACTTGGTGTACACATAAACTTTGCGCCTGTGGTAGATGTAAATAATAATCCTGAAAATCCCGTGATTCATGATCGATCATTTGGTGATGATCCGGAACGCGTTGCTCGATTAGGAGAGCTGTTTATGCATGGGCTGCAGGACGCAGGTATCATTGCATGTGCAAAACATTTTCCTGGCCATGGTGACACACATGTCGATTCGCACAGTGCATTGCCGGTTATCATGCATTCTCAAGAACGGCTTAAGGCTGTTGAGATGGTACCCTTTAAGAAATTAATTGATGAAGGTGTTGGTGCAGTAATGAATGCGCATCTTTTTCTTCCTGCTTTTGATGCTCGTGAAAATAGACCTTCAAGTTTATCATATGCAGTTGTTACGCAAGAGCTTAAGCAAAAATTGGGATTTCAAGGGTTAGTTATTACCGATGGGCTTGGCATGCAGGCAATTACTGATCATTTCAAACCCGGCGAAGTTGAGCTAGAAGCATTTTTAGCAGGTAATGATATACTCTTATGTCCTCTTGATGTTCCTGCTGCTCTTGATTTAATTGAAAATGCAGTTATTTCAGGACGCATCTCTGAGTACGAGCTTGATGCACGTGTTTTAAAAATTTTAAAGGCAAAAGAGTGGGCATTTAAGCATCACGTTGCTGTCACACAAGATGAAGCCTTGCGTTTTTTTGTACGCCCGGAAGCGTACGCGTTACAAGAAAAAGTATATACTCAAGCGCTTACCTGCGTAAAAAATCAATTAACAATTCACTATAGTTCAGATTTTGTTGCTTCAACTGCAGTTGTTACCATCGGTATGAATTCAGCAAATAAATTTTCTGAATTGTTAGAAAAATATTGTAGTACATCAGTTTCTTTCAGTGCTCAGTTTAGCCAAAATGATTTTGAATCTTGTTTGGAATCATTACGTGAAGTCGAGACTGTTATTGTTGGCATTGGCTCATTTACAAAAGATGTGCATAAGCAGTTTGGGTTATCAGCTACTACGCTTGCATTATTGCGCCGGTTGAAAGAACAGAGTAAACAACTCATTGTGGTTATTTTTGGAACCCCTTATTCTGTATCGTATTGTAAGGATGCAGATGAAATTATCATTGCTTATGAAGATTATGCTCCAGCACATAAAGCTGCAGCACAATTTTTATTGGGCGAAATTAAAGCAGAAGGTAAACTTCCCATTAAAATAGATTAACTATTTTAATCATGTAAAATTCACTGTATTTGGGTTTGTGCAAGTTGTATAGAACCAAGCATAGAATTGTAAGCACCACACAAACAAATTAAACCCAAAAGAATTTCTGCAGATGCCTTTATTTTATTTCCTATAAGATGTTTTTCTAAATCTTCTTTGCTCATGCAAAAACGTTTTGTAAAAATAATATTTTCTTCATGGCTTAATGGTATATCGAAAAAGTGTGTTATTCCCTTAACAATGTTAATCGTTCCAACGAGTCCTGTTAAAACGCCAAATAGTGCTATTGTGCCTATAATAGTCGCTTTTATTTGTTGTTCTTCTATTTGACTTTGCTGTCTGGCATCTATAGCTTTGTTTTCAAAATTTATAAATATTGAAATAAAGCTGGCGATAAACAAAATTTTTTTCAATTTTTTGTGTAACATAATTACCTTCGAATAATGTATTTAACGTGCAGAATATCTTAAAACCAGCTCTAAGAGTAGGTATAAATTTAGGTTATTGCAAATTTCTAATAAGGGTCGCTTGAACAAAAAAAATATTTAATAAATTTTTTTCATACTCATTTAGTTAGAGCAGTAAAGATCTCATTTAAATACAGGACTTCCGCAGAGTATTTAAAGATTTGATCTAGACGTATTTTTAAAAAATAATAGACTCTCCCAAAAAGCCTAATTCAAGGGAGAGCCTAAAATGATCATCGTTAATACTATAGCAACTTATCCATTTCTTACAATTCTTACAAATATTGGCAAACGAAGTTTTGAGAATATGGGTAGGGTAATCAAAAAAAGCGGAGATACCATTAGCCGAATGTTACGGCCAGGTCATGAAAGCCTTGAACAATCAAAAAAAATTGCACAACAAATTTTCGCTGATAAAAAAGAATTATTAGCAGTTATAGATGAAACGGCTATCAAAAAAATTCATTCTCAAATGATGGAAGGTACGGGATGGCTTTTTGATACTAAGATAGGCAGGTCGATTAATGCATACAAATTGATTATTGGTGCTATTTCTGATCGTAAGTTTGTTGTGCCTATAAATGCTGCTTTTACTTTTGGTAAGGAATTTTATACAAATCCAAGCGAAGCTTTAAGAATTACTGTACAACATTTCATTAATACCGCTCAAAAACTTTTCCCTAATACACGAATTATTGCTGTTTTAGATGGTGCATATGCTACTGTAAAGTATCTACAATGGGCTATTGAAAATAACATTGAAACTGAAGTGCGCATGCATAGTAATCGTGTTGTTGAGTACAAAGGAAAAAAGAAAAAGCTGCGTGAAATTAAAGAAATACGTCCAAAAGGCCGCCAAATGGCTCGAACTGTACAAGTTATTTGGCGCGGCCTTTCTTTATATATTACCGCTGTAAGGCGCATTGATAAGCATGGCAATGAAACAATTGTTTACCAAGCAGCAACCTATAAAGCTACTCCAAAACAACATGCTATGAATTATAAAAAGCGATGGGGCATAGAGAAATTAAATAGAACTACTAAGCAAAGTTTAGGTTTACAGGAATGTTTTTCTCGAAAAATAGTTACACAATATGACCATATTTGTGCCGTGCTTTTAGCATATTCTCTCGTTCAATTGGAAATGAAAAAAAATGGTTATAAAAACGCAGAAACCGCTATCAGAGCTCTTAAGAAAAAAAATCCTGCTTTTTTAAATCGATGCATTACGGCTCTAGATCAAAACAATGCTAGTGTTTATGCGTAATTCCTGTAAATAAGCTAAAGTAATACCGCCTGCAATACACAATGCCCCGAATGTTACTAAAGCTTTGCCTACTGTTATCTCTCGGTCAGCAACAATTTGATCATGCGCTTTGATTCTTTCTAAATCTTCTTTTGGTAAAAAATTGCGTAACACAAAAAAATGCCTTTCGCTGGGAGTTGTAGGCATATCGAGCTTGCGATTATGTCCCAAGACTGAATATATAATTCCAAGAGCCAACGAATAAAAACCAATAAAGCCGGAAATGGAGATTACTCTGCATTTGTATTCTGAGTTGAGTTTATCATGTAGTAAAGAATATGGACGAGTCGTATTCATAAAGAAGGAGAGTAAACAAAGGCTTAAAATCCATAGCTTTTTACTATTTTTTTTAATCATCATAGCTGCTTTCAAATAATAATTTGGTAAATGAATAACTGTTCTCAACAAAAATATTGCGACCAGCATATGATTAATTTTTATTAAATGCAATTGTGAGACACTGCTCTTAAGGGTTCAATAAACTCTTTGTAAGCAATGATACTTTACTTTTTTTTGAAATTACGTACCATTGAATCAATTTTATCAACGGTAGTTAATGCAAGTAAGGAGTCTATAATGTTGCATCATCGCTTTCTTTTTTTAATCATCATGTCGGTTTTATTCATGAATCAATCTTTTTGCATGGAACAGGATGGTAATAAAGGATTCGTATTTTCTGATCAGAAACCTAATTTTTTTATTATGCCGGAACAAGATAAAGGAAAAGAAAAAGAGGATGAATTTCAAAAAACATTCGGAAATCTTGTGCCATTATTTAAGTTTGCAATTCAGCTTGCAAAGATTGAATTAGAAAAAGAACGTGTTCAATCTTCAATACCAAATAATGAAAATTATGGAAATAATCAAGAACATCTTTCATTGTTTAAACCTATGTTTGAGGGTGAAGATATTCGCTCGTATACTAAACTAGATTCAAATCTTATAGTCTCGTTATTGCATAATTGCCCAAGCTTATTGCGTTTTCAAATAGGATTAATGAAAAACCCAACGACCTATAGATCATTAAATAGAGTAAAAAGTTTTGCAATTAACAAAATACTTTTGTATGGTCCTCCGGGTTCTGGAAAAAGCTCCCTTGCAAAAGCCATCGCAGATTATTGTAACTTTCCTCGGCAATTTATTATCGCTTCATCACTATTGAATCAATATAAAAATTCAGGACAAGTAAATTTTAGGTATATATTTGAGCCACTCCTTAAGAGCGATGAGTATTTAGCTATCATTTTTGATGAATTAACCGGACTTACTAATAAACATGGTAAAAAGAATAATCCAGATGAAGGCACAATAGAACAATTTTTAGGAATTCTTGATCATTGTGAAACGCATAAAAATCTTTTATTTATTGCAACGACCAATGAAATTAAAAAGTTACCGCCGCAAATAAAAGATCGCTTTTGTGGATCAATGTTTAAGATTGCGATGCCTGATTCTAAAAGGCGTGAAAAATTCATAGATAGTTTATTTGAAGATAATGATTCAGATGAAGAAAATGATGAAAGCAATGAATTTAAATTAGCTAAAGCAATGCCATCACTACCACCATTAAAATTTGTGCAAGCTTTTAATCGTAATGATAAAAATTGGTTAACAAAACAAACGAGCAGCTTCAGTATGCGGCAATTGAATGCCATGAAATGCTTAGCTTATCTATTTGCATTAGAAAGAAATGTTGATGATGAATTTACTCTTAATAACTGTGAAATTGAAGTTGCTATAGATGATTATAAAAACTCTATCGCATATATTCGAACTATTGCCAAAGAAAATTCCAAAACAGTTTGGAAGCGATATTATAAAATTTTCAAAGAAATCTATCCATTTATTACCCAATTTCTTCATTTGGTAGGAAGTTTAGGTTTGCAATATCATGGATCTAGAATGCAAATAGATTTTGCTAATACCTGGCAAGAAAGACAAGCATTAGCTCAAAAAGAATTTCAAGAAGCTAGTCATCAAGAAACAATCGCTTTACAGCGAATTCATAACAAAGAATCTTTGGTATTAGCTGAACGTTCTAGTAAAGAACAATTAGAAGTTCAAAAAAATTCGGCATGGTGGAGTTGGGTTTTTGGTTGGGCAGGGTTGGGTGTTCAAGCTGTCGGAGTGGCAGGTGGACTGTATAATCAATTACCAAAACCACAGTAAGAAAAAAAATTATGAAACGCAATTCAAATATTAACTATAGTTTTTTATCTATATTTTTGACAGTTCATGCATATGGCATGCAGCATAAACCCGTTGTAACATTCAATCATTCATCTCAACAAAGAACTTCTTTGAGTTTAAGTGATTATGCTTATATGAGGCATGAGGGTATAAGAAATCAAATAAGTGTATTAAATAATAGTGCGCATGTAGCAAACAATTTTCAACAACTTAAAAATAGTTATACTGTTGGATTTGACAGTATAGATGTTGCAGCAAGAACTTTTGATATACAGGCATTAACTTCTTTTACAGATTGCTATAAAAATCAACCGTATCCTTTTTTAAATAGTATAAACCAACAAACTATCGATAGATTGATTCCTGTTCTTTATGCTAGGTCAGGTGATCCAAAATTAGAGCTAAATTCATTTGAAAAATATCAGGTTGCTCGAATAGTAACAGACTATTTGAAAGCAACAAAACCCAATGAGTATGTATCACTTATCAAAGAGTTTGCAACACAAGGCAATCGAGAATTTGTACAGATACTTAAAGAAGAAACAACCTATGGTTCATGGTTAAAATTATTAACCGTAAATAAGCCAGCTGGCCTTATTTACGGGCTATTCAGTACCACCTCTTTCTCAGGAACTATGAGTGATTTCAAAGATAAAGTTTTGAATAATAGTTTTTGTAAACATCTTTCTCAAGTTAATGGATTGGCTGCTGAAAATAGATTTGCAGAAGCAAAAGAGATTGTTGATGCATATAAAAATCAAACGACCGGTTATGGAATTAAACAGTATCAAGCGCTTAATAAACTCTATAATAAGCATTTAGATGCTTATTGTAATAGAGTATGCCAAGCTTATGAAATAACAAACCCTACTCCTGAAGTTATTGACCTACTACAAAAAATTCCACTATGCAAAACACCGCAAGAAGTTGCGCGGCTTATATATGAAACATTAGCTCGTAATCAGGATGATTATATTTTTGTTCAGAATGCAGAGAAGCTTTTAAATGAGCATGGTCTTCCACGTTTTTATACGTATGATACCTCGATTCTTAATGAGATTGCACTGCCATCTACCATTACGCAGGAGCAGATAAAAGATCGTTTGCTCTTATTTGATATCGCTCTTTCGGGCGCACGGAATCAAAATGAGAAAAGAATTTATTCGACGGTAGCCCATTATGTAGAAAAAGGTTGTTCCAATAATCCGTTATCACGATGTTACTCAGATCTTGCGCATACAACAGTTAATGCATTGCGCAATCCAAAAAATAGTGAAGCATTAGTTTTAGAGTGTGGTGATTTTTCCAGAACATTACCAACTCAAGAGCATGAAACATTGCAGCGTAGAACCGTCCCACTTGTTGCAAATTTAATTAATGAAATTAAGCGACTCAATGAATCACCAGAAAATAAGCTTAATGTTGATCATCTTAAAGTAGAACTGCAAAATCTTAATGAACAGTTTCAAAAAGCGCAACTGTCTCCTGAAGCACAAGATGCACTTGCAGTTACAATCGCTCGCCTTAATTCAGAATTAAAAACGTTTAGTCGAGCTGAGCTTTACCGTTCTCCATCTATGGAAAAGTTGTTTCGAGCTTTAGGCTTAGATTTACTGGTTTCATCAAAGTATGGAACAGTAAGCTATGAAGAGTTGAGCAAGTTTTCAGGAACGCAAGAACAGAATGCAGTGAATCATGAACTAATGAAACATGTAAAAGATGTTTCGCTTAAGGCTGCTTTTTTAAAAGATGATCAACATTTTGAACTGTATGAGACGCATAAAAAACTTATACATGCGATACATCAACTCAATAAAGATTATCGTACAACCTTAGCATCAGAGGGATTGGTTTTTGCAAAAGATATTTTTGATGTATTGACCGATGGTTATAAGGAGCCAATTAAAGAGGTAGCTCAATGCGCTGTTGATACTGTGATGCATCCGATTGCATATTGTTCAAGAACACTCGATGGTATGAAGAATATGGTTTTTGGTATAGCTGATCTTGCAAAGCATTCATCTGTACTTGGTCTTTCATCTCCTGAAGAGCAATTTGCTTATGCAAAGGCATGCAATGAATCATTGCACAAATTTTTTAATCAATGGCATCAATTATCACCGCAAGAAAAAAGAAAATTTGCAGCACAGCTTGTGGTTGATTCGCTTTTAAATAAAGCTGTTGGTTCTATTCCAAAATTGCTTACAAAAACAACTGCTTTTGCAGAATTTTCTGGAGCATTGAGCGATGGTATAGGAACTATATTTCCTCACGGTCCAGGTATTTCCAGTGGAGGAGCGTTAGCAGTTCCTTTTGCTGAAAGTCTTGGTGCTATTGCCGAAGTTGTTCAAGATGTTGGAGCTATTGCTGTTGAGGGCGCAGCTTCTACTCCGGCAGCTGTGAGCGTTGCTGCTGTTTCTAATTTTGGTTCGTTGTTTAGAAGCAATAATGGAAATGGTGGAGAGGATTTTTGTTTGCCTCCTTCTCTGGGAAAGGTAATACAAAAAACCCAAGTTGATTCTTCAATTAAAAATGATAGAGACATTATTTATGCTGTTGAGCCATCGGGTCAAAATGTTATCAAAGAATTTAATATTTCACGTAAAACGTATGACCATCTTGTTCATACTGATCATCAATTGTCAAAATTGGGTATTTCTGATAACGATGTTTGCAATAAATTTATTGAAAAAATTTTAAAAGCTGATTTACTTAATTATTTAGAGGAACCATCGAATCAAATTGAGACATTTATCAATGGATGTGAAGCAACAATAAGAGTTAGAATAAGTGATGGAAAAGTTATAAGTTTAAATGGATTCTATGGTAGGTCAGAAAGAATAATTGGAAAATTAATTAAGATTGATTAATAGATGATGAATAATTTAAATGAAGATCAATTAAATAAATTAATTAAAGTATTTAATGAAGAGAAAACAAAGCAATCGGCTGAAACTCTAGAAATATTTTTAGATTGTTATTTAGCTAATAATCCGTTGGATACTGAAATATGGGTTAAATTAGCTTTAACAGTATATCGGTCCCCATTGCACGACGACTTAAAAGCAATTGATTGTCTTGAAAAAGCATTAGTAAGTGATCCTTATAATATTAAGGTAATGCTTTTGCTTATTTATGTTATTTATCACTGTATTTATTTTGATGATGAATTGTTTAAAAGATTATGTAATTTAAAAACTCAAGATAATGAATTGATGTCTTTAATTGAATATACCAAATCATGGTATTATCTTTTTAAAGAAAATGATGAGTTTTATCAAAAAACATTGAATAATTCAATTGAATTATGCGATCGATATGTGTGGAATTATATTGATTTAGGTCGTTTTTATATAGAAAAAGGTAATCTTGCAAAAGGTTTTGATCTTATGAAAAAAGGATTAGATAATTTAGAATATGTTTATGATGATACTCGTTCTTATGATGTTTTAAATATTGAAGAATTTATAAATGAACGATTTAGGGGGATTCATTTAAGTAAGTCTAATTATGAAATTATTTTAGAATCATTTGACCCTAAATCTCCATGGATAACAGGTGATTTTATCAGTAAAAGAGATAAAACTTCAATTGAAAGTTAATAAAAATTGATAAAAAATTTTAATATCAAAGTCAATCTAAGACATTTGTATAATTAATATTTTGTATCGCAATTTCGTTTACATCTCTTTCAGTTTTTAAAGCTGAGATAAATGTAAATTGTCCTTTTATATGTATCGGTAATACGGCAAAGCCGATGCGTTCAAGTAATTCTTTAAATAGTGTTATATCTTTGATTCTTGATGTGGGTTCAGCTATCCACAAAAGCCCATCGAGCTTGAGAGATCTTTTTGCTTCTCTTAAGTAATCAATAAAATTTGTGCCCATTAAAGATAGTGAAAAAACTGCGATATCTAAAATAGAATCTATTAAAGGAACATGGGAAATATCGCATGCAATAACATTCTCATTGATTGCAATATGATCAAATGAATAGACTTTATTCATGAGTTCTTTGGATAAGAAAGCTTCGCCACATCCAAAATCACCTACAATTTTATTAGGTCTTGCCATACAATATTTAATAGCTTCTTGATATGGAATTACCGGCCATCCTTGTCTGGCCTCGCGATATATTTTATGGTATTCGGCCCATTCTTGAGGATTATTGATAAAGCGTTCATGAGTTTCGTTACTTGTTTCTTTATTAATTTTTAGATTCTTTTTACTAAGGTCACTAATTGTTCTTTTAGCTATAGATTGCATTTCTTCTGTGAGGGGAATATTAATTATTTGGCGATCTAGTGTATGAAGCTCACCTTTATCAAGACGAGCAAGTAATTGCATGATATCTTTGTGAGATTGTTCGGGTGTCCGTAAGTGACCCTCTGGAATAACGCCATCCACAGCGGCGCTTGAAATATCTTTTTTATAATTTACTCTTTTCAATTTTGAGTCACACCACGACCATCTTGTTCCATTAATATTGGCATAAGTAATAGGAATAATAACGTCTATTTCATTTTTTAGTTGACCTTGTCTGTAGATTCTGCCTTTTAATTGCTCAAATTCTGCATGTGTCCAGGGCAAGCAATTGATAATTAATCTATTGCAAACAGTTTGTAGTCTATCAACTCCCGTTCCAACGCAGCTTGATGCAATAAGAATATCAGCATCTCCTTCAATAAATGAGTCCAGACCTTCTTTATTGTCACCATTGAAAAATGCTGTTTTCCAACCCCGTTGTTCAATTTCATTTTGAAGAATGGATTCAATGCCTTGGCGATAAAAAGTATAGACAATTGTTTTTGGCCGTAAATGCTTTTTGATTGAAGGCATTTTTGTTTTGGTAAGAATAGCTTCTAGTTTAACAATATTTTGAAGTTCTTTTATCTCAGGAATTTCAGCGCTACAATCAATTTCTTCAATTATTTGATTAACTTTGTATTTATATCTTGGCATTTCTCTTATACCATGAATAACAAATTTTTTATAAAGCGCTATACAATTATTAACCGTTATCTTGGTATTCAAATCCTTATGTTCAGCGCCTGTAACTAATTCTATCATGGTCTTGCCTTCAAAGAGGTTGTTAATGACAGGGGTTGCAGACATACCAAGCACATGTAAATTATTATTTTTTAAAGACACTTGAGATAAAAAAGCTGTAATGAGCAATTTTCGCTTAGAAATTTGTTCAACTTTTTTTTGCCTGGAATAGTGTATTTCGTCGATAATAATAAAATCGATGTCTACATTTTCAATTAGTTTTTTTAGTTTTATTTCAGAATTAGGTTGTTGAAAGAATTCATAATTAAGAATTAAATATTGATGGCGATCTTTTGTGTTTTTTAGAGATAGAATTACTTCTTTTGTATAAATTAAGCTATCAGGATAGGTAGCATGAATTTGTCTTTTCCAATTATCAATAACATTATTAGGTGTGCAAATTATTGTTAATCGCGCATCAATTATTCTGCTTGCCAAAATAGCTGAAAGAGTTTTTCCTGAGCCAGTTCCTGACCAATTGCCGATTCGCTTTTCTTTTTGTACAAGATATGCAATATATCTTTGCATAAGATTTGGCTGACTATGAAAGCTATATCCAATGGGGATAATCAGATTTTTGGCACCATAATAACCTTTAGTAAATAATTTTTTTACTTCATTGGCATACATTCCCTTATCTTGATATTGTTCTAGTTGAGTATGAGCTTTTTTTTCATCATAAAACGCATGGCGCCAAATTTTGGCAACAGCAGATTTAATCAAAAAATCAATGGTTTCTTCATCGGCACTAGCAATAATTTTATTATCGATTGCAGCTAATATATCTTTTGTTTCTATAATAGGAAGATCATTTTCTTGCGTTATAACATTAGATTCATCAAAGGTTTTTAATTCATTATTATCTTCTATTAGTAGATCACTCTGATTTTCTACAAATTCAACAAATTTTAATGGAGTATCTGAAACATTTTCAAGAATGTCTTTAGGAATTTTACCAGAAACGAAATTTTTGATAAAAGTTCGACTTTTGCCGTTAGAATTTAAAGATCCATTCTGCAGAAATATAGAATAGAGCTCAATGGGTTCAAATGTATGTAAATTTGGGATGAGTGAAATAATAAATAGTCGTATACTTTCTATGCTCCAATAATTACAATATGGGCAATCGCGACCAGAAGTTCTACTATATATATACGCTTCCCATTCATGATTTTCTACGTAAGAACATTTCCACCAGATTTTTACTTCGCTTCCTTTAGTAAACTGTTCTGGAAGAAGAGTTTTATTTTTGGTTGGATGCCATTGTAATGCAATCTGTGGATGGGTAACTCTCAAATTATTATCGATTGATACTTTTCGACCAATGCAATAACCACATTTAGTATTTTTTGCAGTTCTATCTCTAATAACAGCTTCCCATTTATGATTATTATTACATTTCCATGCAACTTTTTTTCTACTAATTGCAGTAATGGTATTTGGTTGTATTTTTAAAGAATTATTGATATCATAATCCCATTCTTGAGCAATTTTTGGATGGGTAATTAATAAACAATTATCTTTTATAGCAATACGATTATTGCAAACCTGGCATCCAATGCCTTTAACTCTACCACGAATTTCTGATTGCCATTCATGATCCTTGTTAATCGAACATGTCCACCAAACGACTTTGTGTGATCCTGAATTAAAATCATAAATAGAAAGTCCAATATTCCGAGTTGAATGCCATTCTTTTGCTATATCAGGATGAGTATAAGCTAAAGAAACACATTGCTTACAAATGCTATTTTGGGCTTTTGTTCGACCACGAGGAGTTGATAACCATTCATGTCCATTTTCACAAATCCATATAACTTGTTTTGTACAAGATTGTGAAATAGTCGTAATGTTAATATGTATATTTTTAATTGGATGCAATTGGGCTGCAAGTTCTGGATGAGTTTTTGCAAGAGATAATTTTGATTTTTTTGTTTTCATTTTTATTTGCAAAGTATTATGTTTAAGAGATACAAAATGGACAATCGCTTCTGTTGTGACCTGTACGACTATTGCATAAAGTTTGCCATTCATGGCCATTCTGACATAACCACCATATTTTTTTATTACTTCCTGCAGCGATAATACTTGGGGTTAAATCACCATTTTTAGTTGGATGCCATTCATTGGAAATTTCAGGGTATAATGTTTGAAGGTTATTTGAATTTGAACTTTTTTTGCCACTACAAAAAGGACAACCTTGTTTTTTAAAAATTCTGTTATGGCATGTTGCTTCCCAGTTGTGTTCAGGGCTTATAATACATTTCCACCATACTTTTTTTTTACTTGTTGGACTTATTTGATTGAGAGTTATTGAGTTTTTTGCGTAGCACCATTGTTTTGCTATTCCTGGATAAGCGTCCGCTATAGTGTTTAATTTTGTTTCGTGTTTAAAGAGAGTTGATTTTTCTTTAAAAGCAAGATCAAATCCAAGCCAGTTCAAAATTAATATAAAAGTATTTAATTGTGGATTCCCTTCAGGATGTAAAATTTTGTAGAGATTTTCACGGTTTAAATTTGTATTTTTTGCTAGTTTTGTGAATCCCCCTTGAGCTATAGCAATATTGTGTAAAGCCAGGAGTATTTCGCCGGTATTATTTTGTTTTGCAGTAGAATTAAGATATTCTGAGGCGATATTTTTTTCTTTTAAGTTTAGTATTTTTTCTTTCATAGATATTTCTAATTCGCTTATTATTAATGTTTTGATCGTGAATTGGCACTGGAAAAGAAGCATTAAGCGTGAATTATTTGAGAAAAATTAAACCATTGCTGTTAGTAGTATGTTTTCTAGATTTTTATTAAATGAGAAACCCAAAGCTTGTAGTAGAAAATTTAGCTCATGAAGTAACAGTTTATTTAATGGATGCAAAATATTCTGAAGATAATTTACATCTAATCCTGTTTTTTTTGAGAAATTAGCAAAACCGCCTTGTGCTATGATATTATTCTGAATACATAAATTTAGATCGCTGATTGGCATAGGTTTTTGGTCTAATATTGCGCAAATTTCGCCGAATGCAAAGGTTGGATCTTTAAGTTCATTTATTAGTAAGCTCAATATAGTACCTTTCGTATATTTTGTTTTGTTTCTAGTTCAAAATTTTATATGCATAAATGCTACCAGGGGCGTAGCTTTTTGTAAAGCTATTTTTATATTGTAGCTTATATTACACGAAAAAATAGATAAATCAAGCCAGTAAAAAGAATTTATTGATAGGGTTGTAATAAAATGATAGGATTTATGAAAATTTTTTCTTACTTAGCTATCAAGAGTTCAAATAATCTATGAAAAATTTTAATATAGAAGTAATAAGTAAGAAACCAGAAACAGTTAATAGAAAAAAATATTATAGAGGTAGAATCACGGTTGGAGACTTTACTGAAACCTTTCTAATGTCCTTTGATAATTGGACTATAGACGAGTATAAAGAACAATGGAAAGAAGCTATTGAAAGGATTAAAACTCACGATCGTTCGTGTCTTGTGGCAGATTTTACCGGACTACAAGAAAATCCATGGGTGGAACTTTGGGTTTTATATAAAGAAAATGATATGGTTTTTGTGCAAAATCATTGTTTTTTTGATGGGTTTCATGAAATAGCTAAAGGATTGCCTCTGTTCGATGTAAAAACATGTTATTTATATGTAAAACCGCGTGAAACCATTACAGATGGTTATAAAATTTCTGAGTGGAAAATTGATTTGAAAGATGTTCTAGAGTTTAGAGTCATTTGATGCCAAATCTCCTTGGATAACCAGAGATTTTATAAGTAAAAGAGATAAAACTTCAATTGAAAGTTAATAAAAATTGATAAAAAATTTTAATATCGAGGTAATAAGTAAAAAGGCAGAAACTATTTATAGAAGAAAATATTATAGGGGTAGAATTACAGTAGGGGATTTTACTGAAACTTTTATTATGTCTTATGATAATTGGTCGATAGATGAATATAAACAACAATGGAAAGAAGGCATTGAAAGAATTAAAACTCATGATAGTTCATGTCTCGTTGTGTGTTTTGAGGGTACATTAAAAAGTCCAAGGATTGTCCTTTGGACTTTATATAAAGAAGAAAGTGTTATTTATATTCACAATCAATACTTATTTTATGAGATATTTCAAGAACGATCGAAGGGGTTGCCACCTTTTGATGCGAATTCGTGTTATTTATATATTATATTACCTAGAGAAACAACAACTGAAGATGGCGATAAAATTTCTGAATGGAGTGTTGATTTACAGGATATTTTAGAGTTTAGAGTTATTTGATCCTAAATCTGCTTGGATAACCGGAGATTTTATAAGTAAAAGAGATAAAACTTCAATTGAAAGTTAATAAAAATTGATAAAAAATTTTAATATCGAAGTAATAAGCAAAAAACCGGAAACTATTAATAATATTAAAGCGTATAGAGGACAAATTACGATTGGTGATTTAAAAGAAACTTTTTATATGGCGCTTGATATGTGGACTGTTGATGAATATAAACAACAATGGAGAGAAGCCATTGAAAGAATTAAAACTCACAGCTTTTCCTGTTTTGTAGTAAAATTTGCTGGACCCATAGAAAATCCATGGATTGCCCTTTGGGTTTTATATAAAGAAAATAATACGGTATTTGTGCAAAACCATTGTTTGTTTTATGAAATATTTCAAGAAAGATCAAAAGGTTTGCCACCTTTTGATGCAAATACCTGTTACTTATATGTAACCCCAAGGGAAACAATTACCGAAAGTGGAAATAAAATTTCTGAATGGAATGTTGATTTCCGGGATATTTTAGAGTTTAGAGTCATTTGATCAACGCATACAACCAATCTATGTGCAACCATTTACACCCGTTTTCTTTCTCATGATGGCACCCATAATAGTGTTTCATTAAATATCATGAGTGCTTCATGTGCTGACGCTATTGAACTTTGTATTTATGAAGAAAATGGAACAAAATCATTTTTAATTTTTTAGGAAGTTGTAAAAATAGTAATAGTTTGTTTTTAATATATTTACAAGCTGAAGTAAATTACTGTATCATTAAGAAAATGGAGCATGAGCGCAAAAGCCTTTGCGAAAAAACTATGGTATTTAATGAACTCTTTTATTATAAAGCGAGATCTTATGAAAAATTTAAAATTAATAGCCGTTATGATTATGGTGTTGAGTCAGTCATTTATATTAGAAGCAGCTTGGCGTAGGAAAAGTTCTTTAGCCGGTCGTGAAATAGTCACCAGAAGTTCTGTCGGTCAATTAGGGAAAGGATTAGTAACTCCCAAAACTGGAACACAAGTTACGTGTCCACAAAAAGGTGCCTCACAATCAATTTTTACAAAATCATTTTCTAAATCATCAGTGGGTCGTGGAGCAGGTAAATTAGACATTAATGCTGGTAAGTTTTCAGAGCGCCGGTATGGGAATAGATGGGGTGCAACATTGGGTGTCGCTGGGGTTGTTGGAGCTACAACATTGTCAGATGAGGAAAAACAAAAACAGATTCAATCAGATTTAAATGAATTCCGAAATGTTTTGCGATCTTCTGAAAAAGAACGCATTATAGCTTTTATTGAAAAATTAGAGAAAAAAGGTGAAATTAATGAGAAAGATGAATATAAAAATACGCCTATGATCTTGGTTATTAGATTGGGTATTAATGATAGTGAAAAAGCGGCTATTCTTAAGTTGCTTATTGAGCATGGAGCTAAACCACAAGAAAATGAACTTAAAAACGCGTTTGGTTTAACAAGTGTTGCTGCTATGCCGTCAGAATCATCGCAACTTTTGTTAGCATGGGCTGATGTTAAGCCGAAGAACGAAGTTTTGAAAGTTATTTTACCTTATTATGATCAGAAAACACTATCGAATCTTGTTGATTTAGCCGAAAGCAAAATTATTAAAATTAATAATCATTTAGAAGAAACGCTTTCAAAAGAACATGATTATGAAAAGCAATTAGAATATTTACTTGAGAGTCGAGAAAAGTTGTCAAAACAACCCGAAGAGCAAAAATCTGAAGAAATATCTGATATTGGTAGAAAAATTGTATCAATTCGAGAATCAATAGATATTATGAAAGATCGACAAGAGAAGTTTAGAGCCGAAACAAAATTGTTTAGTGAGTTGAAAACTATTGCCAAAGAAAGCCTTTACAAAGTCAAATTTGGAACACCTCAAAAAGAAGAAGCTGAGCTTAAATAAGTAATATTGATGCTAGAGATTTTTCCAATAAACGTAAGTTTATTGGAATTTGATTTTATAACTGGATCCCACAGATTTTATGAAGTAAAATCTTCTGGATGACATAGGAAGTTGATTTATTACTGGGTCCCCCAGCCGCCGCTTATCCAGGCCTTCCTGCTTGGCAAGCTTTGGCTGGCACGCCACGCACGAATTTCACTACGTGAAAATTCTCTGGATGACAATAGGACTTAATTGTATAACTGGGTCCCCACGCATTCGCTCGGGATGACGGTTGTGTACTTGTTTTCAGCATTGATATATAAGTTTTGTTGTACTTATTAAAAACTTAAAAAATGTTTCCGGTAGCGCATTGTGAATCCGGAATCTTGATGCTACAAGCATCAATGATGGAGTGGTTCATCATTTGTGCGGGAGAAGGGATCCAAAGGAACTGTTGGTGCCCTTGTATTAAAGGTATTGGGCATGCAATACCTTTAATACCTTGCGGTTTAATTCCCCGAAGCTTGCTTCGTTTCATAGAAAAATACTCAGCAGCTTGCTGCGGGGATTTTTATTAAATAAAATTATTTTTATGTTAAATTGTTTTTGTATTAAAGCTATTTTGCTGAACAAAAATAGCTTTAATAATAATATTCTTTGCTTAAATACGCTCTTCCAGAATCGCCCATAATCATCACGACAATATCATTTGGCGACAGTTTTTTTGAATATTCATAGACTGCATGCGCAACCGCACCGCTGCTAGGACCGCACAATATACCATGATTACGTGCCATAGTTTTGAGCATTGCAAGTCCATCATTATCGGTAACGCCTATAAATTCGTCAATATGATTTTGATAAGCGTTAAGAATTGGTGTTTCAAAATCTACGCCAATACCTTCAAGCTTGTAGCTGATTGGATTGCCTTTTGTTGCATGAAATGACGTTGCCGCATCGCAGGCTATTGTTTTGATTAATGAATTTTTTTCTTTTAAAGAGCGCGCTACACCCGTAATGGTTCCGCATGTTCCTGCAGCAGCAAAAAAGTGTGTAATCTTCCCATCTGTTTGCTGCCAAATTTCAGGTCCGAGAGAACTATAATGAGCTTTTGCGTTGGACATATTATAATATTGATTTAAAAGAAATGAGTTGGGAATTTTTTTTTGTAATGCTACCGCAGTACTGTGGTAACTTTCTGGATCATCTACAAATTTTGTTGCAGGACACATAACAATTTCAGCACCATAAGCGCGTATGGTATTAATTTTTTCTGAACTGAATTTATTATTTGTTGTGATAATAACCCTATACCCTTTTGCAGCACCAATCAGAGCTGTTGCTATTCCTTGGTTTCCTGATGATGCCTCAAGTAGAGTTCCACCCGGTTTTAAAATACCTTTTTTTTCTGCTTCTTCAATCATGAAAAGAGCTGAACGGTCTTTTATGCTACCGCCGGGATTAAGATATTCAAGTTTTGCTAAAATGGTAGGCGGAGTATCAAAATTAACTTCTACAATCGGTGTATTGCCGATGGCTTCTAAAACTGTTTTTGTTTTCATGGCGAACTGTTCCCTTATTGAGCAATAAGATGATAGATTTGTTTTATGGAACTTTATATAGGTGAGAATAATAAATAAATGCAGTGAATGCAAGGGACATTTTGCATATTCAAGCTTTGTATAAGGGGGGTGCATATGCTCTTTGTCAAAAAAAGAATAGTTTTATTTATAGTGCTCTTATTAGATCTTTGCGTTATGAGTATTCTAGCGCTCAACAGTATGGAAGGTGATTGCAAGAATTTATCAAAAACACCCTTGCTTACAGATCAGGCTATACAAAGCTATGATTCATTCAAAGAACAATCATTATTTGACAGGTTGCCTATCGAATTAATAGATATAATTTTCCGTTATTGTGATCCGCATGGCATTGGATTGAACTATTTGATTCATCATTATGAACCAAATCAAGATGTTGTTAATGCAATTGTGAGGGCTAAAATAGGTTCATTAATTGGACAGTTTCATAAGAGTGATCCAACAAAAGATATTTCTCTTGAACGTGCAAGGATACTCGATGAATTGCTTAAATTTCAGCATTATGTACCACCCTTACACAATAATTCAATTCATAAACAATGTAGGAATTATTTACATACCTTATTTTCATTGGAGAATTATTGCACACAGGAGCTTTCAGATCTTCGTGATTTTGAAAATGAACTGAAAGATTTTACACAATCGGTAAAACGGGAAACAGCGCGCTTGCAATGGGGTGATCAGTTGAATAGTCTTGAGGATTTGAAATGTGAACTATTTTTAGTTCCTGAAGCTGATGAATATTTAGAGATTCATCATGTATATCTGGCACATCTCGATTTTTTACTAAAAAAAGCGCACGATAGAAATCCTAAGAAGCCTTTGGGTTGGAATTTTTGTTTAACATCGATGAATACGGCGTCGATTAGTTTTTTTAGCCTTAATATTTTTTTACTATTTTTTTCAACGAGTGCAGATTTTGAGTATAAAAATTCATGTATTGCACTAGGATCTCTTAATGCTTTGGTAGGTTCAGCCTGGATGTTATGGTCATTGCGTATGTGTAAAAAATCGGCCATTCCGGGCTATAGGCACAAAAAAAATATATATAAAAAAATACAAGAATCTATTGTCAAAACACGAACTGCATTGGATGTTGGACCACAAGATCTTATTGATTTTTCAGTTCAAGAAAAAGAAAATATTGTGTAAACAAAGTCTGTAAATAATGTTTCATGACTTTTTAATTAGAAATAGGTAAGATAATGGTTGAGTAGAGTAAATACTTCTAATTGTACTTTAAGGAAAAAAATAATGGTCACTATTCATAAAAGTAAACGATTTTTTTGTGTAATCTTACTACTAAATCTGATAACCGCTTCATCTAATGCTACTCGGCAGAATGATCCCTATTCTACCCATGGTACTCATGAACAAGGAATGTCGATCAAAGATATTGCGCTTGCTACTACCGGGGTAGTTGTTAGTGCAGCAGGTTGTTATCTTATTGCGCGTCTTTGTAGTGCCGGTATCTATTCAGTAGCTCTCTATCGTTATGAAGCAGAGCTTGATCTTTTATTGCGTGCAACGTTTAATGAGCAAGTATTGCAAGAGGAGCTGATACCATTTATTCTTGAGCAGCATGATCGCAATAATAGCCTCTATTTCTTTATACAGAGTAAATATAAAAATTATCCATTGTTATATTATAAAAACAATCTAGATTGGTATATTCGTCGTTTATGGCTTTCTGAATTTTTATATACGGATGCGGCTACAAGAAATCAGATAGATATTCTGGTTAATAAGCTTGAACGTATTCGCCGTCTAGTGGTTACTGATTATAGATTTGTGCACGAACAACGTGATTTTGATAAACAAAATCGCAAGAATAAAGTGGCTAGTTAAGGTATTTTTACAGTATTTTTGGCAATAAAAATACCTTATTAATAATATTTCATGATGAAAAAAGAGCCACATCAACTGATTGAAGCTTCGTTTGAGTAATGCAAACATTATTAGCGCAATCCTTTGCTTTGGATAAAGATGCCCATCCTTCACAAAAACTAAAAAAACAAAGTCCGTCAGCAATAGCGATAAATGGAGTCATAATCAGACCTTCGCCAAAGAAGGGGATTAAACTTCTAACTACAGCGCTAGCCAGTGACAAAGCAAATAATTTTTTAAACCGCCCTTCATGGTTATTTTGCAATTGCTCATTTTTGAGCAATTTAGTATTTAATTTATTTTTTAAAGCTTGTAATTCATCCTTGTCTTTATTAGGAAGAATTTTATTTTCTATATTAATGAACTCTGAAGATGAAGGATTAAATTTTTGCGAATGTAGTTGGGGTGGAGAAAATTTTTTATTATTATTCTCATGATTAGAAAATGCTAGTTGCGGCGCAATAAATAATGCCATTAGAAATAAATATATATTCATAGAATACCCCTCAAAATTGACATCTTTTAGTTAATTACTATTTATAGTACAAAATATTTTATATTTTGCGAATCTATGGGGATTTTTATAATCAGCTTCTAATAAGATAGTAGGGTAATTTGTTTCTTCAAAATACCGTATGTTAAAAGGGCCCCAGAAAATATTGGGCTCCTTAGTTTAAAATAAGAGATATTTCTTTTTATTCAACAGGAGGTTTTTTGCCCATCATGCGCATTAAGAATGAGATCACGAATACTATTAAAAAAATAAAGAATAAAATTTTTGCAATTCCTGCGGCTTCAGCTGAAATTCCTGAAAAACCAAGAAATCCTGCTATTAAAGCAAGAACAAAGAAGATAATTGACCAATCTAAAAACATAGCGAGTCTCCTTATTTGAGAGTATGAAAATATTATTTTTGAAAGTACTGAGTTTTTGTTGTGCAGAACAAGAGTTTGTAAAAAGAGGTTAAAATTATGGCAGATATTTTATAATTGAATTAAATTGCGATAAAGAGATAAAGGCTAGAATTTCTTTATGAATTTCTAGCCTTTTTATACTATGCTCATTCTAATCTTTTTTTATGCTTTTGTTTATAAATCAGTGTTTTATGCTATAATTAATCACAATGGATTAATCACATGGAGGAAACACATCAACTAAAAGCAAAGCTACTAACAAGATTTTGTTAATGTTACAAATAAGTGAAACAATTAAATTATTGTTTACCATGGGGCACCTTTATAAATGAGTGATAAATTAAAGATTATACAAAAAGTAGTATACGAGAATATTAATTAGAGAGCAATTGGTATGACAAATTTATTTAGTATAAGTACAATTTTTCAAAGTTCACTTTTGCTTTTGAGTGTTGAAATATTAGCATTTATTGTCAAATTGTATATTGTGTTTTTTTTGGGTATGCAAGCGCTAAAAAAAAGTAATATTACCAAACCTTTATTGCTTTTGTTTGGAGTATTGATAGGTGGAATGTTTGCTGATTTTACTTGGATTATTAAGCTGTTAAGAGAGAATTTTTTTATTACGTTGGATTATCGAATTATAATTTTTTTTGTTCGTCTGTCTTGGGCGTTTAGTTTAATTCAATTTCAATCATTAAGTGCTCTTCTTGAAAGTATTTGTGAAAAGAAGTATAAAATACACTTATATCAATCTATACTGCTGATTTTTAATGGTTGTATTATACTATATTTTATGTATCTTGCATTTTTCCAATTCGATATAAATCTTTATGAGCGTTCGTGGCTTGAGAAAAAGGTTATTGGTTTTAGTTCAGTATATATGTTTTTAATGCTTGTATTGCCAAGTTTGCTGTCTTTAAGAAGATTAAAAAAAGCTTCATTCCCCAAAATATTGAAAAGGCAATGTACGATACTGCTTACCTATCTTATTTTTCCCTATATTTTTGCAGAATGTGCGCAGAGTTTTTTTCTGGTTTCTTTTTTTAAAAATAGCTATTTAACAAGTAGTATTTCTACGTTGCTCCTTACCATAGCAATTTGTTTCTGTATTCATAAAATAATGGGTCTGCGATTCCTCAATTTCCAAGAACATGTGCAATCTCCGGAGAAATTCGATTTCATAACAGAATTTAAAAGGGTCTTAGAAGATCTAAGTCATAGCACTACGTTAGGCGAAATGGGCCATATAGTTCAAGGATTTTTCAAAGAAGCATTTGATGTGAGCCCAAGTAAAGTTAACATTTATTTACGTAAAAACGAATTGATCTACTCAGCTCAAGATGATGTACGAAAATTATCTGCTCAAGAAACGATAGTAGAAAATATATTGGCCAATAATGATTCGATTATTGGTCTCATGAAAAAAGCGAAAATTTTTATTAAAGATGAACTGGTTTTTAGTAATTTTTATCAAGAACAAGAATCATTAACAACAATCATAGAGTTTCTTGATCAATTACGAGCAGATGTCTTTTTGCCAATTTTTGAAAAAAATATTCTCGTTGGGTATGTTATCATAGAATGCGATGCTCGTCATAATAAATTTTTCAGCGATGTAGAGCATGATGAACTTGTTGTAGTTGCCGGATATTTAGGCAAAGTCATCAATCTTCTCCATTATAGCACCTTAAACAGTGTTTTAGAGCGCGAAAAAGCATTAAGCGAAGAGGTTTATCATCAGCATCGAGAGATTACTCATTATCAAGAATCGATTAGTGCATTTATGCGCAATGATAAACAACGTAAGATAGGGCTGCTTTTCTATAAATATCGTAAATTCGTTTTTGCAAATCAGGCTGCAAAAGAGATCATTACCATTAATGTTAATATGCAAGAAGGACATCCTCTTGCCCAGGCATTAAAACGTGTCGCACAGGAGGTTGAAAATTATAAATCAACGCAAACGATTTTTACCTATGATGCTCAGGGAAATAAGCTCGTTTTATTAGGCATTCCGAATTTGGAACGTAATAATGTAATTATTATTGCCTATTATCCCGAGATCTCTGATGTTCTTAAATATCAAATGGATAAAATTGGTAATCCAACCGATTGGCATTATGTGCTTTGCCTTGAAACAACAAAATCAGGGCAGTTGATTAATCAAATGATTCCGGGTTCCGGTGCGCAATTAATGCGTTTTAAAATTGATCTTTTGAGTATGTCGATTAGTAAAAAGGCTTTGTTGCTAGATATGCCACAGGATGACCTTTTGCCAACAGCTGAAATAATTCACTATATTTCATTGCGTAAAGCGCTCTACCATTTTGTGATCGATCAAGAAGCATCCATGGCTGACGTTGCCATCAGGCTTTTTGGTATTAACCCTTTATATAGCAAGGCTCAGCAAAATGATGGAGAGAAACCTCTGTTTGAGCAATTGCAAGAATCCGGAACACTTTTTATTGAAAATATTCATCTGTTAGATTTAGACATTCAGGCTATGTTGGCAAATTATATTAAGTATGGCCACTACTGCATGTATAAAAGTACGTATAAACTTTTCAGCTCAGTGCGTATCTTATGTTCAACAAATCAAGACTTACAAAATCTTGTGCAGGAGGGTAAATTTTCTAAGGTTCTTTTTGATGAACTTAAGGAAACTACCTTAACTTTACCATCATTTTTAACGTTGCCTGAACAAGAACTTGATGAACTTATAAGTGGATTTACTGAACAAGCAGTTGCAGCCTCTCCTTTAAAGAATCTTCTTGAGTTGTCAGCGCATGAAAAGTATAGAATGATGCAAGAGCGTGCAATAAGTTTGCATGAATTTAAAACCAAAGTGAAAAATGCATTAGTGAAAAAATCGCAAAAACAAGATATTTTTCATGAAATTAAGTTTGAAGCAGCGTATTCAATTTCTGATCCTGAATTAGCCCAAGCTGCTAAATTAGGGAAAAAAGCACTCAAAGATCCGAAAGTACTAGCTATGCTTTTGCGTAAGCTCAAAACGCAAAGCAGGGTTGCTGATTTCTTAGGGGTTAATAGATCATCTATTAATCGTCGCTTGAAGCAATACAAGCTTATATAATTCGAATTCGATAGTAACAAAAAATGAAAAAATCAGCATAAAATCAATACTTTGCTTTAGAGAATAATTTTACGATTGTCATTGCGAGTGAATGCGAAGCAACCCAGTTATAAAGACTTTTTCATTTTATTACTGGGTCACCACGTCACTACACTTTGTTTCGTTCCTCGTGATGACATTATTGATGTTCATACAATTCTTGCTTGTAGACTTGTAATTTAAATTATCGAATTCGAGTTATATAAGTTTTTAGCGCAGGCGGTTTACCTTGCATATTTTCATAGAGAAAAAATATCTTCAAGAGAAGCAATAAATATTTTTGTATTGATGATTATCATTAAATAATACTATTGAGCAACCAGCTCATAATTGTTATCATCTTGTTATATTTAAATACTAAAAATAATTATATCTTTCTTAAGGCTTCTATAATGCGTAAACTATTGCTGCTTTCATTTCTATTGTTATCTAATTCTATTCTTGTAGCTATGGAACGACAAAACAAAGAAATTATTATCGAAGATGCTGACGGAATTGTATTTGGCATTCCTGAAGATGATGCTTGCCTGCTTGGTGTGATAGAAAAATGGAATATAAAATCTGATGACATAAAGGATGATAGTGTAACTAAGTTTTCATTACAAGATACACCTGCTTTTTCCAAAGATAACCTTCAACTATTATCCTTTATTATGAAACACGAAATGGCTGAAAGATGTAAAGCGGAAAAAATAAAAGATATTTTTATACTGGCTGATGCATTAGAAGCACCAAAAAAAATTCTTAAGAAAATTAAAAAAAGAGCTTGGGATATTTTGCCTTTAAATGAAATTAATAAAGAATTACCGGGATTATATGAATGCCTAAAATCAATTGCTTCCGTTTCAAGAGAATTAATTGGTTCCAAAAAATTATATTTTGTAGATAAAAAAGTATGTTATTTGGGTGGAATTCGTGCTCTGGCAAATGATTCTACTGAATCAATAAATTTAAATAACAATCGATTAAGATTTGTAAACGTAAATAAACTTTTTAAGTTATTTCCAAATTTAAAGCAACTTGATCTTGGTCATAATCAATTGGAGCAAATAAAATTACCCTATCGTTTACCGGATTTTTTTATCTTAAATCTGTCAAACAATATGCTTGTAACAATTCCGGTTTTTAAAGTCAACGAAGGGTGTGTGGTTGATCTTAGGAATAATCCATTATCAGATCAAGCTAAGGTTATTGCTTTGAATGCAACTAAGTGGAATTATATGCGGCCTTTAAAAGACTGGCATAGACGCCTTTTTTGCTCTTTTGACCGTATTACATTAGTTGTTAATATGGCCATTCGCCCAATAGCATTTGGGGTTGGGGGTTTTGGTGCTTCATATATAAATAATTTGCCTTTACTCAATTCCGGTAAGCAAAGCGAATCTAATGAATATCAAAATGTATATATTTTAGGGGGGGTTGCAATAGGCTTGATAAGTGCGTGGTATTATTCGATTAATGCCGATATTTATGATCATATCCGATATAAAGAAAGTAAAATTATATTATGATACCTTTGTTTATTAGAAGCTTATTTTCTATTGTTGATTAGATTTTTCTTTTTTTATATCCTCTAAATTTGATTCAATGGCTTGTAGTGACATATCAACTGATTGAAGCTTCGTTTGAGTAATGCAAACATTATTAGCGCAATCCTTTGCTTTGGATAAAGATGCCCATCCTTCACAAAAACTAAAAAAACAAAGTCCGTCAGCAATAGCGATAAATGGAGTCATAATCAGACCTTCGCCAAAGAAGGGGATTAAACTTCTAACTACAGCGCTAGCCAGTGACAAAGCAAATAATTTTTTAAACCGCCCTTCATGGTTATTTTGCAATTGCTCATTTTTGAGCAATTTAGTATTTAATTTGTTTTTTAAAGCTTGTAATTTATCCTTGTCTTTATTAGGAAGAATTTTATTTTCTATATTAATGAACTCTGAAGATGAAGGATTAAATTTTTGCGAATGTAGTTGGGATGGAGAAAATTTTTTATTATTATTCTCATGATTAGAAAATAATAGTTGCGGCGTAATAAATAACGCCATTAGAAATAAATATATATTCATAGAATACCCCTGAAAATAGATAGCTTTCCGTTAATTACTATTTATAGTACAGAATATTTTATATTTTTGCGAATCTATGGGGATTTATCACAGGGCAACCGCACTACAAATCCAGGATTTAAGCTACTTTTATTAATAAAGGTGTTTGGAAAAATTAACTTTAATTTATCAAAGTACAATCAACAATAAACACCAATGTCATCACGAGGAGCTGTCCAGCCGACGCTTATCCAGGCCTTCCGGCTTGGCAAGCTGTGGCGGATCCGCTATTATTTGCGCTTGTCCGCCGAAGTTTTAACGAAGGCGGAACGTGGTGACCCAGTTGTTAAAATGAGAAGTCTTTATAACTGGGTTGCCGCGCGTTCGCTCGCAATGACAAGCGTGAATTTAGCTGCCGTTCCAAACGTATTTTTCTCTTATAAATTCAATCTTTATAGTGCGGTTGCCCTGGGATTTATCAGGCTGGTTATGGAATTTATGATTGCTAAGGAGTGCACAATAAAGCGCTCAAAGATCCTAACATATTCATTGCATTTTTTTTATACCGCAGAATACTATCTTATGATGTCATTGAGCTTATTACACTGTAAATAGAAATTTTTATGAATAAAAAGATCATTTTTTTACTATTCAATGTAGCAATGATGATGCAAAACGATCTTTATTCCATGGAACAATCTGAAGTTGATAAAGAAGAAGAGTTCATAAACATTGCCGATATGGTTCCAGATGAGCTCTTAGTTCATATTATAGAATTAGCGACAAATTCTGATGCTGAAATTGAGTTTAGTTCGGATAGAAAATCATGTTTTCAATTTGGGCCGCGTGAGGAGAATAGAGATGTTTTACATGATATTACATTATTTAGTATCCATGAATGGGCTCCATCGATTAATTTAAACCCTGAATCTGGATTTGTAAATACAAGAGACAGAAGGCATTTCCTTTTTCCCATACAATGTTGGTATAGCGATGATAAGCCCCTTCTTAGGGTTTATAGTGCTACGAAATATGTAATTGAAGATGATATTCAAAAAATGCACTTTGTGACATCAGCTAATCTTGAAATTACAGAGCCTTTTTTTGATGGTCCTAATAAAAATAACGTATTTGTCATTGCTGGAAATTCAAAATCAGAAGAAAATCTATCATGTGGTGAAGAAGATTATGCACATGAAGAAGGGTTAGAAAAAGATGATCTTCAACTTGTTGAAAATCAACAAGCGGTATATGAATATTATGTAGGACGGTTTACTTCTGATTGCAAAGAATTCTATGAAAGTCATAATTTTTCTCAAAAAGATACTAATAAATTTGATTTTATATCCACAAGGATAGTAGGTTCTATTTTAGCATTAGCTCTTTGTAGAACTAAAAATCGTTTTGCAATTGCCGATCAAGCGGGCATATCACTGTTTGAGGTAAAAAATTGCGATGAACTGCCCTGTTCTCCTAAACGTAAAAAACGAAAAATGAATCATGAACATGAGACAGCACTAAGACGAATTGGTTTTGGATCATTTCATGAAGATCATAGAGGTGATACAATCAAAAAACTTAGTTTTATAACGCCAAAGATCTTATTGGGTCTTTCTGAATTTGGAAGATTATTTAGTTTTGGATTAGATGAAGAGAGCAGTAGCATTCGTTCAGAACAACAAAAAATTAGTAATAAAGAAAAAACTTATCCAATATTTTTAAAGAATTTTGCCGTTAATCCTTGCGACTCTCATCAAATTATTCTTGTTACGAGTTTTCAACTTCTTTATTTAAATTTTATGAATTGCCATGATCCGAAAGAGCGAAAAGTTGGTAAAGTCTTGCTAACAGGAATAGAAAGTCCAAAATCAGTATGGTTTTATGATACGAATGTCTGCTTAGTTGACTATTCTTCAAAGGTAACTAATTATTCCTTAGCTGATTTAGATTTAAGACTTAAAAAACAAAATTAGGGTCGAAAATATGCAACATAATTTTAAAACAGCTACAGTGTATTTTAAAAAAATATAAATATTGCAACCTGAATTAAATATATGATACGCTTAAAAAGAAAGACCATACTAAAAGGAGAGTTTAATGAAGAAGATGCTGTATGTAGCGCTACTAGTTGTAGGTGCTAGTTCAACATTATATTGTCAACAATATATCCAACAGTATAAGCCTGTTATCCTTAGAGACTTAGATAAAGTAAAGCAGGCTATTAAAACATTAAATGGTGTAAATCAATCTGCAATACAAAAGAACTTTTATAAAGCAGTTAATGATGCTGTTATCTCCTTAAATACTGCATTTAATAGCGGTGTTCCTAATCGTTCAACCACGCAATTAGATCAGTTGCAAGCTGATTTTGGTAATCTTTATCAAACAGATCCGGCTGCTGTGAGTAAAACTACGTTTGATTTTAAACAAGCTACTGCACAAGCACAAAATGAATTAGCGCAATTATATATGATTATTTCTCTCAATAAAAGTCTTCAGGATCTTGAAAAAAATATTCAAAAAATTCCTGCAATTGCTCAAATACGTTCCGTAAAACAAGGGATACTCGATCACTTTGACCTTGTTAAAAAATCTGTAGGGGCGGCATTAGACAGTATCATTGCAGCAGCTGCTAATGAAACTAATGACAAAGCAAAATATCAAAATAATGCTTCTTTAGCGGTTGCTATAGCACAACTTGATTTGGCTACTTTAAAAAATGCTATTGAGCAGCAAAAAGCATGGGATGTTAATTCAATAAGCAGAATTTCAGGTGCTTATGATGAGTACTTTTTTGAAAATAAGATTGATGCTTTAAGCACTCAGTTAGGGTCATTATTGCTGTAAATAATAGCGTTAGTTGTGTTGAAAAATAATTTGGGGAGTTCTTCTTATAAAAGAGCTCCTCAATTTTTTTATGTAGAGAGTAACTTTTTGGCAAGGCGTTGTGTCTTTGTTGGAAGGTAAGTTTCTTTAGTGTTTACTTTGTTTGAACAATTTTCTTAGGGTAAGAATAGTATCTTAGGGAGAATTACTATGAGATTATTTACTATCTTATTTTTGAGTTTTCTTATCGGTAATACCAGTTTTTACTGTATGGAAGAAGATTTGCAAGATAGATATCCAAAAAAAACAATAGATAAAATTCAATTGAAGAGATTAATTAATGAAACTGATTGCACTATAAAAAGAAAAGTTGAAAAAAATAAAGAAAGCGGAATAAAAATATATGCCTATTCTTTGATGGTTCGCAATAGTGAAGAGATTAAGGAAATCTATTTTTCTCGTACAAAGTGTAGAGGAAAAAAATGTACTTGGTATGGTAAACTGATGTATACAGTAGGTCCACGAAAAGAAATAGATCGAAGCAAGATGTATAACCATATTCTTGAAGACGAAGACGCGAAGATGGGCTATGAAACTATACGAAAGAAATATAATAAACAGAAGAAGGCACATTCTCAATAAAATCGACTGTTTATTACATAAGATCTCATTTGGTTGTTACCTTTTTTTCTATTTTTAAGAGAGTGGGGACTACTGCTAACAATGAAAGTGTGATAAGTGCTAAAAGCATGGGTAAAGAAACAATATCTTTGATCGAAGAAAGTGTTGCAACTTTTCTGCCTGCAAAAGAACATAGCGTTGTTATAGGAAAAATACCAACTGCGGTTGTCCATAAAAACGTTATAAGAGAAATATCAGAAAGAGCTGCAAGCGTTGTGATAAGTGCATAGGGAGTGAGGGGAAAAAAGTAAAGTGTTAATAAATAAAGTACACCATGTTCTTTAAATTTTTTTGAAAATTTTTCAAGAGCGTTATGATAACGATTTGTTAGCCAATGATGAAAAAGGTAGCGTATTGCTAAAAATGAAAGTGTGCACCCCACCAATGCCCCTGTAATGCTTAAAACTGTTCCCGGGATGAAGCCAAAAAGGAACCCTGCGTAGGTTGTTAGTATAAGCGTGCAAGAAAGCATACAAACTACAATAGTTGCATAAAGAACTATATATATCAGGCAAGCTTTACTATAGTGATCATTGATCAAGTTCTTAATAATTTCTTGGTGATGTTGAATATATTCTAATGTTAAGTAATTCTTTAGATTGCCCTGCCATAAAAAGATAGTGAATGCTGTAATTAAAAGTATGCAAACTAAGAATTTTGCAAGAATACCGATTTTCATAAAGCTCCTTGAGGTGATATGCACTAAGAAATACGTTACAGAATTTAAGAGTGCTAAAACAATGATTTATTAGCTTTAAGAATGTTTGGTAACTAATTTTTTTATAATTTTTATGCAATACTCAACATCTTCTAGAGAGTTATATGCGTAAAAACTTAATCGAATAGATCCTTGTGGAATTCCTAACTTGTTTGCGAGTGGTTGAGCGCAATAGTGTCCGGTTCGTACAGCAATGTTATGCTGATCTAAATAGGCTCCAACATCATGAGGATGCCAACCTTCAACAGTAAAGCTTACCATATGACCGCATGTTCGTAATTGATCAAGAGGGCCTAAGAGGCGAATTTGAGAAAATTGTTGTAATTCATCAATAACTAAGGTACACAATTGTGCTTCATGCTTTTGCTGTTCAGCATAATCATTATTATTCTGTATATAGGCAAGAGCAGCTCCTAGCCCTATGACTTCAGCAATGGGTGGAGTGCCGGCTTCATAGCATTCAGGTGCAGTTCGCCAATTTGCAGTATAATAGTCTGCATGAAATACCATACCGCCACCAAATTGATAGGGAGGAACATCTTCTTGCACGCTTGAACGAATATACAAAACACCAATTCCAGTTGGGCCTACTAGTTTATGGCCGGAAAATAGTAAGAAATCTACATCAAGTTTTTGTAGATCAAGACGTTGATGCGCAACGGATTGCGCTGCATCAAGAAGAATCTTTGCACCCACGTTGCGTGCACATTTTGCAATATGAGCAATCTCATTATGAGTCCCCAGCGCATTTGAGGTATGCACTATACTGACAATTTTTGTTCGTTCAGTAATGATGGTTGAAAGATTGGCAAGATCCAAGGCGCCATTGGGCAAGACGGGTATATATCGTAAACATGCACCCGTTTTTTGAGCCACTTGTTGCCAAGGAACTATATTTGCATGATGTTCAAGCTCAGTAAGAACAATTTCATCCCCATGCTGCAAGGTATTTAAAGCCCAAGCCGTGGCTATAAAGTTTATGCCATGCGTAGTTCCTTGTGTAAAAATAATTTCATGCGGTTGTGCATTAATGAACTTTGCTACTAATGAACGTACATGCTCAAACTGTTCTGTAGCTCTTTCACTGAGATGATAAATTCCTCTATGGACCGTTGCATAGCCGGTTCGATAAAAGTCATTTATTGCCTCGATAACTTGTTCCGGTTTGTGCGTTGTTGCTGCATTATCAAGGTAAATCAGTGAAGATGAAGATAAAAGTGGGAAATCTTTTTTAGTTATAGCCATAGTAAAAGTATAGCATTAATTAATTAAGATCGAAATAGTTACTGGAAGCTACTGAGTTTCCTGCACTAAGCCCTGAAGTTGAGCAAT
Organism: Candidatus Babeliales bacterium; assembly: GCA_963722255.1. Lineage (GTDB taxonomy): Bacteria > Babelota > Babeliae > Babelales > JANWKD01 > CAVRJM01. Next base: position 493,035 of record CAVRJO010000002.1, on the reverse strand, counting down.
GAGGTGAGCTTGGTTTTCAATAATTTTAAATGCTTCCCGGATATTTTCTTTATTTTCTTCATTGGTATCATCAACTGTAGGAAGTTTTTTTGCAAGAACCCTTGTAGTAATCTCAACGTGAAGAAGTGTTTCTCGAATATCTTCATTATTTCCTGACATTTGATTGCCCAAGGAATGTAATGATCGTGATTCCTCATCATGATTAGAGGTCATCGTGTTGGTTGTTGTATCAAATTCCTTTTCAGTGTCTTCATCAAGAGCGGCGATTGCTTCTCCTTGTTGCGCAAGTTCATCCTTGATTTTTTCTTGTTCTTGCAGAGCGGAGCACTGTAAAGAAAAAAGCGATGAATCAAGGGTATTTATGCCGTTTTGAGTAAAACGTGAGGTAATGGTAGCTTTTTGAATAAGCACTAAACGGCGATTGAGTTCACGAGCAAGAGCTTTGCTATAAACATCTTCCACTTCTCTTTTAGATTCTCCCAGGGAGTTATCGATGGCGGCTATACCAGCATTAAGACCGTTCATAGTATTGAGGTATGCTGAACCTACATTTGCACGGGATGCTTCAATAAGATTTTTTATATCATAGAGCTCGTTCACAAGTTCAGTTTCTTTTGCTTCTAATAAAGCATCGAATTTTTTTGGGGTGCTCCAGAAAAATTTACTTCTTGAAAATCCCAGGAAAGTAGCAACTATAGCACCATATGCTACTGTTGCCCACAGTTCTTTTGGATGATTTGCAATGAATTTAAAAGTTGATGAAAAAAAAGAAGGGGATTCTTTCTTTATTGCTGCAGCAACAGCTTCTTTGCTGCACTGCTGAACAAGTTCTTTTAAATCTTCAAATTTAACAATAACTAGCTGTGAGCTTTCCATACACCAAGCTTGTGTAAAGAATAATGATAACAATAAAATTCTCATGCTTTGTGTTCCTTGAATCATAAAAATATCTCCATTGAGTAAATTAAATTAATAAACTTATATATCTCGTCCATATATGGAAGTACCTATGGGTGGAGCAAAAACTTTAAATTCTTTTCTTAATCGGTTAGGAAAGACTGAGGTGTTAAGAGATTTTTGCTTTGACTTTTTGGGAGTTGCTTGAACGTGGTTAGTTGAATTAGGCAGTATGTTTAATACTTTCTGTAAAGCAACATCATTTTCTCGTATTTTTTGTAATAACTCAAGAATAGTTTCTCCTTCTTGAGTTCCCTTATCTTGTTTCTTTTCGCATTCTTCTTGGCATTGTTGCGTTGTTTGTTGGACAGCTTTAAGACTTTCTGTTGTTTGCTGATAAAAGTCTTGTTGTTGAGACTGAAGTTGTGATACTTGGATTTGGTGTTCTTTGTGATGTTTTTCTTGAAGACGATATAAACTTTTAATTTTATCTTTGTACTTTTCTCCAAGTGAGCTTAAACTTTGATTATTTTGTTCAATTTCTTCTTGAGTTAGTTGGCTATAAATTGAAAATTGCTTCTCAAGGTTACTTACAGTCTGGCGAGTTTTTGAAAACCTTTGTAGTGTTTTTCTTAAATCATTAATAGTTTTTTCAAATATTGCATTTGTTATTTGTCGTTCTTTCTCTAATGATTGTATTTTTCCTAAAAAAAAGAGTTTTAAATCTTGGACATTTATTGTGGTAGAATTGAGTATGTCATGTAAGTTTTTACCATCTTCTAAAATTTGCTGAGCAAAGCTATGATTTCCATCAAGGATATCTGCAAACATCACTTGAATGAATTTCTCCAATTTATTAAATGATGCTGTTATTTTTTCTTCACAAGCAGCATCTGTCATCCATCCAAAATTATAATAAAAGCTAGAGTATAATCCATAAACCCAGGATAATGGATTGAAGATACTCAATTTATTTGAATGTGAAGGTTGTGATTGATTTTCCATTGTTTGTACAGATTGGTGCTGCAACAAAAAAAACAATAATGCGGTAAAAAAGATTGATGAACGTTTGTAAGTCATAGCATTCCAACATTAATGTAATAAAAACAGTTGTATTTGAAACGATTGTACTTTGATTATAAAAAATATCAATATACAATAAAAAAACACGTATACAACGAGGATATTCTAATCATTATTTTTGTTTCATAATGTCTTTTCATACACCAACTCTTCAGATGTATCAACTAATCCTGTAAGAAGAATAATTAGAGAGTCAACACGTTCGGCCAAATTATTATGCTGATTATCTACCGTTGAATTCAGGCGAGTAAGCTGTAGGTTTTCTTGGTGATTGTTTTGATGCATAGTCTGATGAAGTAGTGCCGTTTCTTGCGCTAATGAGTTCACAATGGTTTCAATGTTAAAATCCAATGAATTATCTAATTGAGTCGTTTCAGTAAGAAATTTTTTTAAAAAGTCAGTAACAATAATCTCGTCATTATCCATAAGATTCCTGGCATGCGTTTCTAACGTATTAAGCTGTGTCGTTCTTTGTCTATGTGCATGTGAAAAAAGTTCATCGTGGTTTTTTTCTTCTTGAACATTGTATAAAGCAACTGATTGTGCAATTTCTTCAGGCATTTGCATGAGAACTTGTTGGTTTTGTTCAAGTTCATCGTTAAGCACAAACAATTGTGTTTGTGATGCATCAATTGAGGTAGTAAGTTGCCGAGAAGCTTCTTGAGAAGATTTCGCAGTGTTTTCCATAAATTTTCTTATCTGATTTTGTGCTTTTTTTGCGCATTTCTGCTCAAATTTTTTTAAATTATGTATGGTAATCGGCAAAAGAGAAGATTTTTTGAGCGAAATTAAAAGAAGGGTCAAAGTTGTAGCGCCAATAATGATCTTTGGATGTTTATAACATGCGATAAAAAGTTTTAAAGAAATATCTTTGGTCGTTTCTAGCGATTGTTGTAAAAATGATTTACTTATTGGTTCTTGAATCGGTTTAATAGAGGCAAGAATTTGTTTTATTACTAAAAGGATGAGTTGATTTCTTTCCATGCAGTTTATTTGAAAGAATAGAGTGCTTACTATGAGGAAGATTGTTGTTCTCATTGAGTTTTTACAAAAAACTGAAATCATTGTTTGTAATCCAAGTTACTATAATTCTTTAAAGATTTATTTGAACCAAATGCATTTTTAATAGAGAGAAGTGAATCATTTTTTCGTAGTTTTTTTAATGCAAGAATTTGCTTATAGAGTGCAATATTTTTTTGTTTTTGTTCTGCAATGACTCCTTTAAGGATGCAACACAATCGTTCGATGGCGTCTAGTTTTTCAGAAGTTTGTATAAAAAAATGGTTACATTTTTCTGCAGTCTGGTCATAGTTGTTTTTTATTTGATCATGATTGTTTGTGAGCAGATTTGTATGTTCTTGAGTGGTATTTTGTATAATCCGTTGTGTAGTTATTGTTTTTTGATGCAATTTTTTTTGAAAGTTGCTCAGTAGATTGAGAATTTGAGTGCATTGGTGTTGAATTTGACTCTCTCGTTTTTCATATGCAAGAGTTAATTTTTTTATGAGCGCAGTGATATCTTCTTGCGTAGAATCTGCATAGGATGCAAGATTATTTTTGAGTGATTGCATTCTGATGCGATGACTTCTTTCTATTTTTTTTATAATGAGTGTTTGTGTGGAATCTAATGCTTCTTTTATTGCCCGTGATTTTTGATAACAGGTAGCAATTGCACTATCTATTTTAGCTTCAACTTCCGTTTTTGTTTGCTCATACTGCTCGCGAATATTTTTTTGAGCATATTCTTGCATAATGCATCTGTTGTTTTCATGCATTTTTGTGATTCTTTGCTCAGTAGTATAAAGTTCTTGCCTAGAAGCGGGGATAAAATGATCGGTGATGAAAGAAAAATAGGTGAATGTGCCTACCATGAAAGAAAAAATAGGACTGATATAAGGTATTACATCAAAGGGTTGCGTATAAGAAGATGAAAAGAGGAACAGAAAAGAATAAAAATAGCGATACTTCATTTTCCCACCCATACTGCATACTCGTTTAGAAAAGTATAAAAAGGGGGCTCGGGATTTTTCAAGAGTTGAGTTTTTAGTTTAAATTCCAATACAGCGCTTTTTGAGACTTTTTTGAGAAAAATATAAGCGTTGTTTATGTTCAAATCCAATCTTTTGGATTACATGATAAAAAAAATCTCTGTCAGGCCCTTTAACAACTGCTTGTTCATGGGCCTCTGCCAAGCAAATTGGGTATCCTTGTCCTTTTTTTGCTTGATCAATAATTACCTTGCATATGAAATCTATGAGAGGTTTATCATGTATAAGCCATGCAGGTAATTCAATACGGACAATTTCTTGCCCAAGGTGAAGATAAAAAAAATGTGGTTTAAGATAACTTGGATAGTAGTCAATGATATGCGAATGGCTTGCAAAGAAGGTAGTTCGCTCATAAGGTTCAAGAAAAAAATCTGCAATATGAGTATCAACAAGATGTTCAATCTTCTTATATTCTTTATTGGTATTAGGATCAAAGTTAGCAAGCTTCATCCGAATTAGATTAACGAGTTCTTTACTATGCGGTAAGCTAATATATCCAATGCAAGGTATTTTTAGAATATAAAGTTGATAAAGCGATTGAATATATTTTGCAATAAATTCATCTTTAATTGCTTCTTCTTTACCTTCAAGGTGCCAAAATATCAATGAACCATCAAACATTCCAATAAGAGGAACTTCGGGTTCTTTTTTGATAAGTTCTTTTGCAAGCATGACCCCTTCATGGAGTTCTAGTTCTAAGCGTCGACAATTTACTAATTCGATTGGATTTTCTGATTCTGAATGTTTATTGGGAATATATATTGATGGTTTTGAGTTAAAAAAGAGATGATTATTGGCGCCATAGGATAATGCAACAGAGCCAATATTAAGTAAACAGCAGGAAGTTCCTTGATGGCGATCAGGATAAATTTGTGATCCATCGATTGAGAATACACTGTAGTCAACTTTGGTTGGTGTAATGCTCTGGCTATCGCCTAACAGGCCATCCCAAGAAGGAATAAGCCAAGGAGATCTACTTTCAGCAATTGCTTTGGCAAAAGAAGGGTCATCTGCTATAGAGTGCCAAATAGAACGAGCCAGTTCAAATTCTGAAGAAAGGTTGAGAAATAGTTGTTCAGCGCTTTCTTGCAGTTCTTTCATTACCTTTGGTCGATCAAGCATAGCTACTTTTCTCTATTTTTTTGGGTGTACTTTGCAAGGCCGCATTTAAGTGCTTGTAAAGGCATTAACGCGCATTTAAGGCGTAAGGGACCTAGTGAAATCCCAATGAGATTAAGAATATCTTCATTGGTTAATGAGGATCCAAATTCGATCGATTTGCCTATGCAATTTTGCGTTAAAAGCGAAGCTGTCGCTTTGCTAATAATGCAGCCTTCGGCGGTAAATCGCAGCTCTTGTATAACGGAATTTGTAATTTGTCCTTGTATGGTGATGCGATCGCCGCAGGAAGGATTATACTCTTCAATGACAAAATGAGGCTGATTAAGAGTTCCGTAATTTTTTGGATTATGATAATGATTGATAAGGTTTTTTTCATAAAGATTCATATCTCTATGATACCGAATTTGAAAATTATTATCAAAATATGGCCCTGTGCCGGCTGGCGCAGGGCCATATTTAGGTTAAGGTATTTAAGATAGGTAAATAGCTTAATTGTTAAAACTCTATACTTTTTATAGTAATTTTTTTTATAATCAATTTGTAATTAAAATTAAAAATTAACGAGAGGGGTTAGGGTTATGAAAAAGAATAAATCTATAATTTTTATCTTAAAGATTGCAGCAGTAACTGCAGTATTTTATCTAACCAGGATGCATTTGGGGGCATGAGAAGAGATAGTGCGGGGTCTATTGCTTTTATAATCTTTGTAGTATTCTAGAAAAAAAACAATTTGTGCAATAAAAGAAAGATGCGCAATGAGCTCACCCCCAATTAATGTCTTTGTTTTTGATTTGACAGGTGTTATATTTGCTATTCATAAGATGAAAATAATGCGTAATATAGCAAGCAAGGACCTGCTTGTATACTTTTTGAAACAAAGAAAGAATCCTGTTGATGAAGGAATAATGATTCTTGATAAAATGCGCAAAGAAGTGCCGGGGCAATATCAGGAAATAGTTGGTTATAAAGGTACCTATTTGCCTCTTTGTTTTGTTCAGTGGAATCAAGGATTGATTTCGGCAGCACAAGCATTTGAACAAATTCGTGATTATTTTACTCATCTTGATACACAGAACTATTTTAAGAATAGTCAGCATAAAAAGATTCTTTTTGAGTTATTGTATGATTTATTTAATTCCGAAAAAAGTTTAGATGCTTTTAAGCCTATTAAATCAACCGTGAATTTAATACAAAAGCTCAGAAAGAGTGGAACCTATAAATTATATATTTTATCTAATATCGATAAAGAAACTATTGATGGCTTAGAAGCTTTGCATAAGGACATTTTTAGCAATTTTGATGGTATTGTAACCTCTTGTTATAGCCATTTTTTAAAGCCTGACGTTGCTATTTTTGATTATCTCTTTACTAAGTATGGCCTCAATCCCCGTGATTGTTGTTTTATTGATGATCAAATTGAAAATATTAAAGCAGCACAGGGCCTTGGTATGGAAACTATTCATTGCGTAAAACCTTCAGCTTTACATTCTCTTATTAAGAAAAAAGGGATCTTATAACCTTAGTAGAGTATCACTATAAAAGCATTTTTTTAATAAACTATTTTGACATACAATATACCGTTAATAATATTCTTTTTATTAAAATACGTTATGCTTATACTGTATTGGATGTTATTTTTAAAAAGGATTTTTTGTGAATATATTTCAAATAAAAAATAAATTTATACTATTGTTTGCCATAATTCTCGGTATAGGGAATCTATTTTCTGCCAACATTATTTTTGATATGAATGGTGTTTTAGTAACTCAATCGGGCAGTTTTTGGCATATTGGTCCTACAAAATTTTTTGGTTTTTTTAATCCTGCTCATATTGAAGATACTTTCTTTGATTTTCTTAATTCTTTAGTTCCGCCACGAGAAGGAACTCCTCGTGCTATGCATAAAAACAGGCTTTTACCGCAAATTATGTGTGATTTTCATATGGGTCTTCTTACAGCACAGCAGGTTCGAGAAATTGTTATCCAAAAACTCAATGAACTGGCTCCGGCAATTGATAGTCAGCGTAAAGTTAAACTCTTACACGCTATTGCAAACTTTATTTTTACGCCAGAGCACTTTGTACGCGTAATTGTTCCTTTAAAAAAGGGTGTAAAAATATTAAAGAAGTGTTACAAGCAAAGAGACAAAGATGGTAATCGTATGCATAAAATTTTTATTATAAGTAATTGGGATGCTGAATCATTTCTTCTTTTATTTGAAAACAAGGAAATTAAAAAATTTTTAGATTTGTGTGATGGCATTGTTGTTTCAGGCCATGCAGGTTGTATGAAGCCTGGAAAAGAAATTTTTGAATACGCATTTGACTATTTTGACATTGATCCTGATAGTGAATTGACCTTCTTTATCGATGATGAAAAATCTAATATTAGTGCAGCGCGGTCGCTTAATAAAAAGTTCCTAAAATGCATTCATTGTCACAATTTTGATTTTGCTTCAGTTGATAAAACATTGCATAGAATTGGCATTTATCCAAAATGATTTGTGAATTGTATGGATTGAGTTGACCATACTTAATGAGCATTAAAATTGTTGAGTGGCAGAACATTATCAAGTATGTCATTCTGAGCATTCACCTTGTGAATGCGTAGGAATCCAGGCTTATAAAAATTTAACCTTTCATTTACAAGAATCTTGCAATTAATAAACATTTTTTTTAGTATTGCCTTAGAAAAATTATATACAAATGAGGTAGATAATGAAAAAAATGGTATTTGGTTTGCTATTGATTTTTAGTGGATCATTATTTTCAATGGAAGAAGATGTTTCGGCCGAAGTTTTTCTTAATGAAACTGATAAAGTATTGTCGCACCATATAGCAGCAATGGTGGTTATTCATACAAGTAAATCAAATTTTTATATGAGAAATGTTAGTTTTATGTGTTGTCAGAAAGTGATTACTTTTCCGGCATGTATGTGCAAGCATCCTCTACCTGAATTAGAGTATAAAAGTTTTATTAAAAAATATGGTCAAAGTGACATAAGGTCTGTAGCTCGAGCATTAGAAGAAGATAATGATTTAGAGGCAGTTTTGGATACCTATTGTAAACGTTCGTTTGAAGCGCGTGATGCTTATTCTGGTAAAAATATTGATTATAAACAGTTAGAAGAGTCTGTGAAAGAGATGTTAACAAAAGAGCAAATAGAGTTTTTTAATGACAATTTCCAAGAGTTAACTGATGCACCAAAGCTTTGGATGGCTTCTCGAATGGCACTGCTTGAATGGATGCGGCATGTTAATAAGGAACACCCATTCTTCGAAAAAAGTGCAGAGTTTTGTGATCATGCTACGTCCTATGGTCCAGGAGTTTGCACTGGTTTAGGTATTGCATCATGTACGAGTGGGAATTTTTTGTTCGGAGCCATTATGGTGCTTACGGGGATATCAACATGTTTGAATTTCAAAGGACATTGTATTCAGGATTTAAATTTTAATTGCGCAGAATATTGGCAGAATAAAAGAGAAGAGAGAGACTTAAAATTATCAGCAGCAATAGATTCCTTAGCTTGTTATACTAACAATTAAACCACTGATCATTGATTTCATTGTCATAACTTTGACTTTGCTTCGGTTGATAAAACATTGCATAGAATTGGCATTTATCCTAAAAGATGAGTCGACTATAGACCAAACTTGAAATTAGTATACTTTTTCATTACCATGTCTTGAGTGTTTCACTGCTTGCTAGAAGGAGTTGTATATGAAAAAACTTGTATGTGTTGTATTGTTGACGTTTAGTTGTTCACTTTTTTCGATGGAAAAAGAGATCGCTGTTGAAGATGTTCCTCTTAATCAAAAAAATTATGGCTTATTGGTATATCACATAGCTACGATGGTAGTGATTCATAAAAGTTGCGCTGATCTTTCAAAACACAATGGCCAATTAAGCCTTTATCAAAAGACTCTTGAATTTCCAATGCGTATGAATAAGTACGTGCCGCATCTATATGGTTATTATTTTGAATTTGATGAGTATTCAGAATTTGTAGAAGAAAATGGAAGTAGTGATATTGAAAATGTTTATAGATCTTTAGAAGAAGATGCTACTATTGATACAGCATTAGCTGCGTTTAGTGAAAAATCTTTTGAAATGTATGATCTTTTTAGTCGTGTAGCTATTGATCATAATGCTTTGGCAGATGCTGTTGAAAAAATATTATCAAAAGAGCAAACAAACTATTTTAATGACAATTTCCAAGAGCTCTCTGATGCACCTAAATTATGGATGGCATCAAGAATTACGCTCTTAGAATGGATGCGCCAATGGAACAAAAAATCTTCATTTAAGGAAAACTGCGTAAAGTTTGGTGATTCAACTTGTGCCTATGGTTCGGGAATTTGTACCGGTGGGAGTCTTGCATTATGCGCAACGGGAAACGTATTTTTGGGAAGTGTGGTTGGATTAACCGGACTGTTTAGTTGGCTTAACTTTAATGGTTATTGCATTCCGAATCTTAGCATTCATTGTGAAGCATATTGGCAGAGTAAAAAAGAGGCAAAAGACCTAAAGTTATTAGATGCTATCGATTCTTTAGCGCTTTATAAAGCAAGAACAAATCATTTTAAATAATTTCATTTTGTAATATATTTATTTTTTAATTTAATTTATGATATGCTGGTGTCAGGAATTAACGTAAGAGGTAACAATGAATTATAGAATAGTTTTCATACTAACCTTTTGTATATTTTTCTCATCAGCTCTTTTAGCTGGATATGTTTCTCCAAAAGAAGCAGAAATTATTGGACAAAAGATTTGGAAAAATGAATGTGGGGGAAAGAGAGATGGTCTTACCTCATGGAATGAAGGCGAAGCATTTGCTTCTTTAGGTATTGGCCATTTTATTTGGTATCCAAAGGATAAGAAGGGTGTTTTTAAAGAGACATTTCCTTCGCTTGTAGTTTTTCTTGAACGACATGGGAAAAAACTTCCTGTAGGAATTTTAAAAAAAGGATCTAAAGCATGTCCATGGGAATCCCGGGAAGAGTTTTTGAAAAACTTTTCATCAAAGCCGATGCAGGATTTACGGAACTTTTTGGCTGATACTATTGATCTACAGACGACCTTTATTATTCAGCGCTTGAATCAGGCGCTTCCTACGATGCTTAAAAGTCTTCCTTTAGCTCAACATGAGCAGATAAAAAAACAGTTTTATCGTATTGCTCAATCTCCAGGTGGCTTTTATGCTTTAATTGATTATATTAATTTTAAGGGAGAAGGCATTGTAGCGCATGAGCAATATAAAGGATGTCGTTGGGGGCTTTTGCAGGTTTTAGAAAAAATGAAGGGAGCTGCTCCAGGTTCTGCTGCCTTGCAAGAATTTTCTCGTTGCGCACAAGAAGTATTGGAAACACGTATAGCGTATGCGCCAATCGAATCCAATGAAAAACGATGGATGCCCGGTTGGTTAAATCGTTTAAAAACCTACGTGCCTTAAAATAATGGATTTTTTATTTTCTGATATGCAATATATTGAGATAAAAATGAGAAATAAACAAATCTTTTGCAATAGTATTGATTACTCTATATCCTATATCTCATTAAATAAGTAGAGAACATAAGAGCTAATTTTGTGAGTATCTCTTGTGAATCTTGTTTTATATAAAAAAATCAAGTCATACTGACAGTGAATCATGCAGAATTTGCATGAGTTTGCTAACTGATGTGAATAGATTAACATGTTGGGGGAATTGTGGCTGTTGCCATCGAGTTAAAGAAAGTAAGTAAAATCTTCGAGCAGGGAACTAAAGAAGAGTTCAAGGCCGTTGATTCATTAGATATCACCATTAACGAGGGACAAGTTTTTGGATTTTTGGGACCAAATGGGGCAGGTAAAACCACGATTCTTAAAATGATTTGCGGTTTGATAACGCAAACACATGGTTCGATACGTCTGAATGGTTTTGATATTAATACTCATCGCTATAATGCCATGCATCAGATAGGGGTTGTTTTGGAGGGTGCTCGAAACATTTATTGGCAGTTGAGCCCTCTAGAAAATCTTCTCTATTATGGACGTCTTAAAGGATACTTTGGTAAAGAATTGTATGATCGTGCGCTTATGTTACTACATGATTTGGAAATTTGGGATTGCCGTTTTGATCTTGTAGGGGATTTTTCTCGCGGTACACAGCAAAAGGTTGCTATAGCATGCGCCTTGATTGCAAATCCATCAATCGTTCTTTTTGATGAACCTACGCTCGGACTTGATGTTCAGGCTGCACGTACGGTAAAAAACTGGATTATAAAGCTTGCTCAGGAGCAAGGTAGAACTATCGTGATCACTACGCATCAGCTTGATATAGCAGAACAGCTATGTGGGCAGATTGCTTTGATTAATAAAGGTCGTTTGATTGCCTATAAACCTCTTCAAGAGTTTCTTACTCTTTTTAATCAAGAATATTATCAGATCAAAGTAGAAGGATTGCTTAATGGAGAACAAGCAAACTTTTTTTCACAGTTCGGATTTACTATCGATCAACAAAATGATAAAACAGTATTCTCCGGAAAACTATCTACAGCGCAGGAGTTTTATTCTGTGATTGAGAAAATTAAAGCCACTGGATTATCGTTAGTTTCATTTGCAAAAGTTACTAATAATTTAGAAGAAGTATTTGTTCAACTCATAAGTCAAAACTAAGTAGAGATGAAAACAGCATTGCTTGTAATTTTGAACGAAATTCGAAAAGGATTGCTCGTTACTTGGCATTATAAATTTAATGTTGTGAGTGAATTCATTACCTTGGGCATCTATTTTTTAGGTACGGCTTTGCTTATGAATTATGGAAATACTAATTTGGAAGAGTTTGGGCCATCCTTAATTGGGTATATTGTTTGGGTTTATTCGTCTTATATTTTGAAAGTAAGTTTAATTTTAACGCTTGAAGGAAGAAGTGGGACGCTTGAACAGATGTATATGAGTCCGGTTCATCCTGCTCTGATTTTTATTGGTGCGAGTATTTCAACCATTGTCTCTTCTACGCTCATGATTGCTGCTATGACTTTTATTATTAGTATCGTGTGCTCTATTTACATACCCTTACAAATAGCAGCTTTGCCTGTACTTATTATTATTTTAATTGGTCTTATTGGATTTGGTCTTTGTATTGCCGGAATGGCATTATTGTATAAAAATGTTGCCGGGCTTATAGATTTGATTGATAATCTACTTTTCTATGTGAGCGGTTCAATGCTCCCTATTGAACAGTTACCTTTTTGGATACAAAAAATTGCTCACACGCTTCCCACTGCTGAAGGAATCATTGTACTGCGCAATGTTATCTTTGAAGGACAATCATTAGCAATGCTTATGCATAACGGGAAACTTATTTTTTTAGTGCTCAATTCAGCGTTATATTTTTTAGGCGGTTTATTCTTGTTTGTTTATTGTGAAAAGATTGCAAAAAAACGTGGTAGCTTAGGTCAGTACTAAAATAAACTCTTCCTAAAATTTTATAGGAAGAGTTTATTATTTTAAAGTTTTGTTATTTTAATTGAAACTCTTTTTTTGAATATAAATTTGGATATAATTTTATCTTAAGATTTTCATTAACACTATTTTTTAATTCTCTCCATGAAGATAGTTGTGCTTTTATACGTTTTTTATCAGCTTCAATTGATTCTTTTTTTTCGTTTAGTTTATTATTAATTGATTCTTCATAGTTTGGATCATCAGTGTACTCAGTTAAAAGCAGGTATGCTCTAAAATTTCCTAGTGCCCTTGATTCCAAATAGTTTAAGTCATTGGTTAGAGAATTAATATTTACCTGTGCTAAACGTTTCAACTCTCGTAAAGTTTCTTCATTAAATGAAGAGAAATGTGGTATGTAAGTCTTAAGCATATCTACTTTTTCAGAATCGGATAAATCGGTCGTGGAAATCAGTTTCAATACATTATCTTCCATTTCTTTTTCAGAAATTCCTTTTCTAATGCCATAGCCTGCAGCGACAGCTCCGGCAGCACCTGCTGCAGCTCCAGTAGCCCATAGTTTTCCACGATGTCTGCCCGCAAATTCACGAGCTTGAGTTCCTAATGTACGCGCTTTGCTACCAAATGAAGATGGACCGAATGCTCGACCTACATTAGGGCAACTTACTGGTGTTCTTGATATCGCGCCAGTTTCGGTTGTTAATGATCTTGCTGCACCGCTTGTTCTTGAAAAGTAGCCACGCGTTGCGGTTGCGCCAGCTCTTCGATATGCTGATTGCAGCATAAACGTCTGACTCATTACTATGAGCAGTAGTGCTATTATTTTTAAATGTTTCATTGTTTCTCTCCCTTTACTATGTTTCATTGTTTCTCTCTCACCAATTTTTTTAACTAATGGTTAATAAAATATAATTTCTTAATATAAATTGCTTATTTTAATTCAGCTTCCTCTTTTCCTGTTGTTGCTAAGCTGCGTAATCTACGTTTATTAAGATTTTCTTCTGCAATATTTTTTAGTTCTCTAAAGGTTTCTATAGTAGATAGTGCTCTTTTTTTCGATTCTTCTGATTGATATCTTACATCATGCTTAATATTACTGATTCTAGCTTTAGCCAAGTCAATAATCTTCAACGATGTTTTTTGATCATAAAGTGGTAAAATAATCTTCAAGACGTTATTCTTAGGGTTTAATTTATAAAGTCCACTTCGTTCATATGGTATAGACTCATATTCTGTTAAACCTAATGCTTTTTTAAGTTCAACTTCTTTTGGTCGAGCGCCATGTTCAATAGCCAATGTAAGAATCGCCTCTCTATCAGCTTCTGTTAACCTATTAGCCTCAATTACCATTCTAAGAAGCGTATGTCCCCAGGGCTCATTTCCTGTATTGATTCCGCCCACTTCCTGTAAGTCTTTAATAAGCTCAATCATTTCCGCTTCATCTCTTTCTTTATTATATGAATTTATCAAGTCTTCAAAACTACCTAAATAGATTTGAGCTCGAGCGGCATTTTCTTGATGTTTTTGTATTGCCTTTCCAGCCCCATATCCAGCACCGGCTGTACCAGCAACCCACAATTTTCCACGATGTTTCCCGGCAAATTCACGAGCCTGTTCACCAGCTTGTTTTCCAAATTTATAAGCTCTAACTCTTAAGGGTGTTTCCGGAAAACGTCCGCTCATAAATGATCGGGAACCGACGTTTGGGCACGTTATTGGTGTTCTTGATATCGCGCCAGTTTCGGTTGTTAATGATCTTGCTGCACCACCTGTTCTTGAAAAGTAGCCTCGTGCTCCCGTTGCTCCAGCTCTTCGATATGCTGATTGCAGCATAAACGTCTGACTTATTACAATGAGCAGTAGTGCTATTATTTTTAAATGTTTCATTGTTTCTCTCCCTTTACTATGTTTCATTGTTTCTCTCTCACCAATTTTTTTAACTAATGGTTAATAAAATTAATTATTTGATCTCTTCTTCTTTTTCTGCGGTTTCAAATTTATCTTTAAATAATTTCTCATGTGATGGTTCAATTTTTTCTTGTTTTGCTCTCTTTTTATATTCTTTATATTCTCGAATCAATTTGTTGATTTCAACTAAGTCTTTTTGAAGCTGTTTTTGTCTTTTTCTCAATGCAGCGACTTCTTTGCTAGGCTTGAAAGACTCTCGAGGACTGGTTTGAAATGCATGCGATTTTCTTTTTGCTTCAGATGTAGAAAAATATTTGGCCGGGCTTGATCGCAAATAGCTTGGTTTTGATGCTTGAACCTCTAAGGTGCCCCAGGTAGCGAATGATCTTTTTGGAGATTCGGTTATACCTTGTTTGCTGGAAAGTTCCTTAGCAAGACGTATGCATGGTCCAGCTTGTAGCGCATAATATTGGCTCATTAGTATAAGCGTGAATGTTATTATTTTAAAATTTTTCATAAGTTTTCCCCATTTTCTCTATAGGTATTGGCCAATTAAGATTACTGTTTTATAGGTATATTTTTTTTTATATATGTCTCTTATTCTTAATAATACAGCATTTTATTTCAAATTGTAAAGATTTTTTATCAAAGAATAACAAGAGTTTTAAACTATTTTTTGTTACTTATGTTATTAATTATGGGTTTAACTATTGATTATTGTTACCAAAAATGATAACATTTTTATAAAATAGTAAGTTGTAGAGCTGTTTTTCATAAGGTTATTTTTTAGTATGACTAAACCAACATATACTATAATTTTTTATCAAGAAGATTCAGGCAAAGAACCTGTTAAGCAATGGTTAAAAAAACTCAAAAAACTCCTCAAAATGAAATTGAAACCGCTACAAAAAGAAAAAAAAAGATAGGAACTTATGGTTACTCGTAATAATAATCCCCATTATGGATCAACACTCGATAGTTTTCTTGCACAAGAAGGTATATTAGAGCATACGCAGGCTGTAGCTCTTAAAAGAATTATTGCTTTTCAACTTAATGATCTTTTAATTGAACAAAATTTAACGCAAGCAGATTTAGCTAAAAAAATGGGAACGAGCAAAGCAGCGATAAGCCGTTTACTTAATCCCAACAATACTTCGCTTACACTCCATACTCTTTTAAAAGCAGCACAAGTATTAGGAAAAAAAATACATCTTTCAATTAGCTAATTCTTTATATAATGCAATATGATTATTAATCATCGTTGTTGCATGATAATCGAGTAGATTTTCATTATAATTTCGCATGTTATTATAAAGCTCTTTATTGATGCTTAACTCTAACATTCCTTCTGCTAAACTTCTCCAATCTTTTTGAGCATAAAGAAAGCCATTTTTTTTGTTAATTATAACATCATGAATGCCGCCCGTATCATAAGCAAGAATTGGAAGTTTTAAAAGCCGTGCTTCGATTATTGCGCATGGCAGTCCTTCCCATAATGAAGTTAAGGCAAAGGCATGCCATGATTGCATAAAAGGAACGACATTTTTTTGCCAACCATGGAGTATAACGACATCTTGAATTTCATACAAATTAATGAGTTGTTCAATTTCATTTCGCATTATTCCATCGCCTATTATTTCTAATCGCAGATTTTTATTAGCGCGATATGCGCTATGAAATGATTTAATAAGATCAGTGAGATTTTTTTGTTTTTTAAAGCAGGCAATGGTTCCTATAATAAAGAGATCTTGTGGGGTTTGCTTAGGAGGAAAAGTTATTGTTGTAAACTGGTCCCAATCAACAGCAGCACGAATAATAGAATATTTATTTTTGAAAAATGGGAACAATCGTATGCCGGTTTGTACATCTGCTGATGAGACGCAAACAAAACGTGTTGTTATGAAGCTTGTAATCAATTCAAGAAAATAGATCATTAACCACACGCAATATGATTGATGCGCGTGAAAAGCATAGCCATGAATGGTATGAACACGTTGTTTAATTCCTGAAAAAAAGCAGCCCAGCGGCCAACAACTCCTGCCTTTGTGCTATGAGTGTGAACAATAAGCTGCGGATATTTTTTTTTGAGTTCTTTTAGATAGTGTATAAGGTGCAAAAAGGTTTTTATTTCGTTGTAAATGCTAATAAAAGAAATTTCTCGTGTTAGCGTGGGTAAAAGATAGACAAAAGGATTGTGTTTTACTTCTTCTGCTAGAGGTCCTTGTGTGCCTGAAATGAGCATTGAGGAGTATCCAGATTGTTTGAGGCCTTCAAAAAGAGATAAACAAACTTTTTGTGCACCCCCAAGCTCCAATTTTGTAATAATATATACTATATGCAAGTCATGAGTATCATGAGTATTCATAAAGCTTCATTCTCCGTTTTTATTTTTTAATTTTATTAACGTGAATTCGATGAATCAGTATTGATTTATGAAGGTAAAATCATGTTACCTCAAAATTATAATAATCAATGCAACAAGTAAAGCATACATGGCTGCAGCATCGATAATGCCTTGTCCCAAAATGCTTGTTCGAGAAATGATAGAACTGTTTTCATGATTTAAAGCAATTTCCTTGCATGCAGCAGATGCAATTTTGCCGGAACTAATACCGGGTCCTAAGGTACCAAGAGCAGCGCAGAATGCTGCCGCAATACATGATAGCGCCCCTAATGTTTCATTATCAGGTTTTATTGGCGTAAATAATAAAATAATCGTAACAAGCACAGCAAAAATTATAGGTGTTTCGATAATTGCTTGACTGACAAAAATGAATGGCATGAGCGTTGAATAGGCTTCTCGATTGAATGCTATACATCTATTAGCAATTTGTGCAAAACGAGCTAAGCCAATAGTTGGCCCTATGCTTCCAATGCCAATGCATAATCCGCTTGCTACTAAACGTATACTATTTGCGTAGGTAGTTACGGCGCCTATTTGTCCTTTAATAAATAAGGCAATTAAAAAACTAAAAATTACCGGTGTTTGAACAATTGATTGCGTTAAAAGCATTGTATTTAAAATTTTGTTACTAAAAAATGGTTGCCGAGCAATAGCATAGACGGCTTCTTGCACAGGTAATGCTGAAAGAAGTCCAACGAGTCCTCCTGATATTCCTAAAGCGAATGCAATGCCTATTTCACCCAGCGTAATAAAGAGATTTCCGTTGTCCTGCAGGGGTTGCCCGAGAATAAGAATGAGTCCCATAACGATACCCAAAATTGCACTTGTTTCAATAAGAGCAAGGCCTATGATGAGAGCTCTAAAAATTTCAGGAAAAGATGTTGGCGAGCAATTAAGTGCATCGAGAGCTTTCATGGTTGCTTTGCCGCCACCAATACCGGTGCCAAGAGAAGTAGTACCAATAATAAACAAGATTGTTCCATAATGAAGAAATGAACTTATATGTTCCATTATATGGGTGCCTCTTCTTCCTCAGTTTGTACTGCAATAGCAAGATAGGTTAGCGTTAACATAGTAAAAACAAACGCTTGAATTAAGCCTTCAAAAAGGATAAAAAAAGAAAGTACTAAAAAATTTATTCCTGATAATAAGCCAAAGAGTTCAGTTAAGAACGAGAGTGAAATTGCACTCGTATAGATTTGAGTAATGATTGAACCACCAAAGATATTTCCAAAAAGGCGAAATGATATTGAAATGATTTTTGAAAAATGGCTTATGAGATTGAGTGGAAACATTACAAAAAAAGGATGAAAAAATTCTTTAATATAGGCAAGAAAGCCATGTGTTTTTATCGCATAAAATTCTTTATAAAAAAACGATATGCATCCCAGTGCAAGCGTTGTATTGATATCCTTTGTTGGTTCTTCAACAAAAGGGATGAGAGCAATCCAATTACACAAAAGAATAAACACAAAAATAGAAAAAACGAAAGCAAAATGGGTGTAGTTAAAGCTACCTAAAGATTGAACTGAAAGCTCTATAAATGAATCGACAAACGAATGTACAAGAAAAGTCACAACATTACTTTTATAAAGTAGTAATCGAAAAAGTAGAATAAATCCCGTTAAAACGAATAAAACAATCCACGTATTAATGACAGTTGGGATGGTGATACTGATTATAGATGAATCAATGCCAAGCAATTTAAGTGGATGCCATACATGTTCGACATTAAAAACTTCTAAGCCTTCCATAAACGCATATCGCTCTTAGTTATAACAGTGATCCATAAGGTAATTAAAAATGATACCAAAACCAGTATATAATTAAGATTATGTTGTAGCAATAGATAATAAAATATTAACGAAATAAAAAGAAGACGAAAAGATGAAAATGCTGCGACACGAAGAACTGTCGCCTGTGAAGAATAAGAAGAAAGGGCTTTCTTCTTTGTGACAAAGAAAGAAAGCCCATATATAATTCCTAAGAGTGAACCAACAATGATGGATGTTATCATAGATTAGATTTTTTTAATGCCTTTAAATTTCCAGTATTGGCTAATAATTGATTGAGAACCGGAAATAACCATTAATCCATGGCGCTCATCATTAATTGACTTTTTAGCCATTTCGTATGCTTCTTCGAAATTCTTAGCAAGTTTAGCCTTGACCTTCAATGCAATAGTTGTTGCTTTGCCTGATCCTGATGCATCACCAAGTCTTTGTACATTGTTGATAATTTGTTCAACATCCCATGATTCTTCTTGAACGCCGGGAACATTACTTTCAATAGGGCAGAAAATAATTTGTCCTGAATTTTTCTTAGAGAAGTATCTAAGAAGTCGTAAAAATTCTTCAACATTTATTTGGTTTTTATCACAAGCAAAGATAAATGCTAAGCCTTTTAAAGGTTTTTGATAATGCATTAATCTAATACCTAGTAAAAGATTTTTCAACGCATCAACATTACTTGCATTATCAAGTAAGATTGTTGGTTTTTCTTTATCTAAAACTTGGAAACGGCCAGCCAACGTGCTTGATTCTTCTTTCCAGAATTGTTCAAGTGTTCTTTGAGGATTCTCTAATGATTCTTTTTTACGTTGTAAGGTTGGACGTCCACGTTGCCCTTTAGGTTTTGCAAGAAGGCTTGCGCTAGAAACCAAGGTGCTATCTTTTAGGAAATCGTCAACATAAATTTGGCAAATGCGTTCAGCAAGTGCAGCGCAGCGACCATGAAGTTGTTCAAAAGGATATGCTAATGGTGCAAGTTTACGTATTGGCATTTCCCATATACCCTTGTGAAGTTCAACTTGATCAGCCATCAATTGAAGATTTAATTTGCTTTGATCGCCTGAAATAACATGGGTTCCAGGTTTTACACCTTGAAGAATATATTTGATATATTCAGCTGTTTTATCATTTTTAGGTGCTATATTTTCGTTAGTTATACGAGTAATTGCTAAAATATTTGGTTTACAAATATTGGTAGGATCAAAAGGACTATCATTCTTCATTTCAAGCAAAGCAACATCAACGTTGTTTGAGGTGAAATAAAGAACGGACATCATGGTTAAAATATCAAATGATGTTGCAGGAATACCATGTGCTTCAGCGGTGTTAATAACATCATTTGCCAACTCGGTAAACGTCTTATTTGAAATAGTTTCATTGTTGATGGTAAAACGTTCATTGTAGCTCAAAATGTGCGGTGAATAAAATGCTCCTGAGCTAATCTTTTCTTCTTGAAAAAGTTTTGTGGCAAAATGGATGGTAAGTCCTTTCCCATTAGTTCCGCCAATCAAAATAGCGTTTAAACTTTTTGAAGGGCTTTTTAAAGCTTGGTCAAGCTTAGTAATAAGTGCAAAGCTTTTTTCAGTCGGTTGTTCATGAACCCAGTTAGAGTCCAGAAATTCAACGACCTCATTATAATTTCTTTGTTTACCTAAAGCCGCAGCTGTTTTAGTTACTATATCTTGCTTGTTTATGGTTGCCATTTTTTCTCCAAAATAGAATGTATTTAAAAAACCTCTTCATTTATTATTGCTGATTGATATTAATTAGCCGGTAAGCAGTAATAATATGAAAGCGAATACTTAAATTATATAGAACTTGTTTAGTTTGCCTTTGATGGGGTCCTATCTTCTATTTAATAGTATAATATTTTTTAAAAATGTCAAACATTGAATTATATATGAAAAAACCTGCCTAGTATTTACAAAAGATTAAAAATGATAAGCGGCTGTTTTACAGGTATAAATAGCTTTATGTGTGATGGTTTAAAGCTTTTGATTGTTTCAAATAGAAAATATTTCTAGTGGTTGGTCAAAAACCATTTTAATGAATAGGAATATGACTTTTGAAATCACTAATCTTTTTAGTAAAGCTTTTTCCTGGGAAAATCTATTTTTTTCAAAATTATTGACTTTAGGCATCCTCATTACACTATCATGATATCAATAAAGCTTTATAGGGTTAGGGTAGGGTCAATGAAGCGAAATATTCAGGGTTTTACTATGATTGAGCTTATGATAGTGGTAGCTATTATAGGTTTTTTATCAATGATTTCTGTTCCAAGTTTCTTAAAATTTCTTTCAAAGGCTAAACGAGCCGAGGCTTACATGAATTTAGGCTCATTATATGTTGCACAAAAGACTTATTGGGCTGAAAATGGAACTTTTTCATCTGTGCTTCTTGGTAAAGATGGTATTGGCTGGAAGCCGGAAGGATATTCTGGTGGTGGAGCGCAAGAAAAATTTAATTACACCTATGGATTTAATCAAGGCCAAGAAGGACAAAACTATTTTACTGGCAAATTGTCAGCGCCGCAATCTGCATTAGGGACAACTAAAGCCGATAAAGAAGGATTTATTATTGCAGCAGCCGGAGATATTGATGGAGATGGTACTGCAGATCTATTAACGGTGAATCATCACAATGATATAAAAGTCGTTGTTGATGATTTGGCATAAAAGAAAGTTTTGATTTTTAACTATACAATTTATGCAACAATTATTTTGCCGTCACATTTTTTTAGTATGCCTTTACGGATCTTTTTATTGTAATGTTGACATAATTTACCTTTAGAATGAAATAGTTTTTTACAGCATCTAATGCATTGAAAGCCATTTTCTTTATGACGTTGTTTATTATGCCTATTGTAGTCACCTTCTATTGTAAATTTTGCCCTGCATCTTAAACATTTGAAGAGACTTTTTTGAAGGGATCTTTTTTTGTGTGTTTCTTCATGGTTTATTCTATTATCCTTTCGTGCAAATGTTCTATTGCAGCCTTGAAATCGGCAGCGCAGTGTAGGCCTGTGCATATTTTTATGTCTAGTAAGTGCACTATTATCACTAAAAGCAGCATGGCAATTTGGTTCATCGCAAATACGAATTCTTTTTTCATCGATATGAGCGAGTTCATGCAGTTTTATACTTTTTCTCCAAAATGAAAACACTCCACATCCGAGTGCGCAGTAAAATTGTTGTGCTGATTTTGGAGTGGGTATGTTTGGAGCGAGTGTGTTCGGTGATTTTGGAGAGGGTATGTATCGAATAATAGTTAACTGCTCTTCAGTAGGGCTGGGGATTTCATTTACTTGAGGTGTCTGTACTTGATAATTAGGTGTCTCTTCTAAGGAATAATTATATGATGCTTCAACATAAGGAGCTAGGTATGTTCGGTGCGCTAAAATGTCTTGTGGTTCAGGATTTAATGGTGGAGTTTGAGTGAAAAAACCTGAAAGCTGTTTTCTAATGGAAGGAAGTATTTGATCGGGTTGTTCAGTGTCCTCTTCCATGCTATCAGTGGTCTGTTCCATTCTATTATAGCATGCCAAGGAAAGCAATTGGGGTGAACTGTGCGCTAAAATGTCTGATGTCTCAGAATTTAATGGTGGAAGTTGAAAGGAAAGTTCTGGAAACTGCTCTCTAATGGAAGGAAGTCTTCCGGTAGTATGTTCCATGCTCTTGCAGCAAGCAAAGAAAAATAATAATGCAAAAAAATAGTTTTTCATATAAGTTGATATTTCTTTTGTAGTTGTTAAAAAATGAATTTTTTATGATTCTATATGAATTATGTCAAAGAAAAGCTCTTTTGTAAAAGGTAATTTAAAATTATCTTTTACAAAATTATAACCTAAAGAAACCGTTGGCATCTGTTCTTTGTTTAAGGCAAAATTTCAATCAATTGTTTCAGAGATTTTAATAGGTATAAGTTTATGAGCAGAGCAAGTCCAAACAATGATATAAAAATCGTTGTTGATGATTTGGCATAAAAGAAAGTTTTGAACTATACGTTTTCTGCAACAATTATTTTGCCGGCACATTTTTCTAGTACGCCTTTACGGACCTTCTTATTGTAATGTTGTTGTAGTCTACCAAAAGAATTAAATAGTTTTTTACAGCATTTAATGCATTGAAAGTGGTTTTTTTCATGAAGTTGTTCATTATGTCTATTGTAGTCACTTTTTTCTATAAATCCTGCTCCGCATCTTTCGCATTTGAAGGATTTTTTTTGAAGGTGCCTTGCTTCGTGTCTTGCTCTATTATCAGTTCGTGCAAATGCTCTATTGCAGCCTTGGACCCTGCAGAGCACTGTAGGATTGTGCATTCTTTTATGTGTAGAAAGCTGAGCTTTATTAGTAAAAGTTGCATGGCAGTTGGGTGCATCGCAAGTATGAACTCTTTTTCCATCGGTATGGGCAAGTTCATGAGTTTTTATACTTGTTCTCCACAATGAAAATACTCCACATCCAAGTGCGCAGTAAAATTTTTGCGGTGATTGTGGAGTATTATATTGAATAATAGTTAACTGCTCTTTAGGACTGGGGATTTCATTTACTTGAGGTGTCTGTACTTGATAATTAGGTGTCTCTTCTAAGGAATAATTATATGATGCTTCAACATAAGGAGCTAGGTATGTTCTGTGCGCTAAAATGTCTTGTGTTTCAGAATTTAATGGTGGATGTTGAGGATATTCTTCTCCAATTGTGAAAAGATCTGGAAAGAGTTCTCTAAGGGAAGGAACTGTTTGATCGGGTTGTTCAGTGTCCTCTTCCATGCTATCAGTATTCTGTTCTAGGCTATTGCGGTAAGCCAAGGAAAGCAATTGGTATGCACCTTGCGGTAAAATGTCCGGGGCCTCAGAGTTTAATGATGGAAGTTGAGGGAAAAGATCTGAAAAATGATCTTTAATGCGAGGAAGTTTCTGATGGAGTTGTCCGGTATTATGTTCCATGCCTTTGCAGCATGCTGAAAGAGAAAGTAATAATGCAAAAAAATAGTTTTTTATCATAATAAAAGATCCTAAGCTGATAAAGAGATTGTAAAAATAGTTAAGCTGATTTGTGATTCTGTGAAAAATGGGTTCGTTTACCTTTCACTGAGTAAAATCTTTTACCACAGAGATAACATTGATAAATTAATTCAGGATGTAATTCTTTACAATGTTTTTCATAATGTATTCTATCAAATGATGCATCACATTCATTACATTCAATTTGAAGACTAATATGATGAAACTTTAGCAAGTGATTATTTAGATCAGATTGTCTTGTAAAAGTTTTAGTACATCCACGAAACGAGCAAGTAACTTTCTTGACAGGGTTATGGGATATTTTGTGTTGGGTTAGGTCATTTTTTCTCTTAAAAGCTGCATTACAATTTAGTGTTGAACAAACATAAGGTCTTTTTTCAGTGTGCGAACGTATATGAGTGTCGATTGACTTTTTCCAAAGAGAAAAAATGGCACAGTTGGGGAAAATGCATTGAAATTTATAGGGATTGCCAGATTCTTCGAGGGTAATGTTACTATTTTGTATAGCACTGACTGAATTTTCTACGTATTCAGGCATAGGGTTTTGATCAGTTGAATATGGTGGGAAATTAAAGCTCAATCCAAGGTTATGAGGGTATTCTTCTCTGTTTTGGAAAAGATCTGGAAACTGCTCTCTGATTGAAGGAAGTTCTTCCCTGTTTTCCATACCTTTGCACCATGCAAAGAAAAGTAATAGTAAAAGAAAATAGTTTTTCATATAAGTTGGTATCCTTTTTTTAATTGTTAAAAATGAATATTTTATATTTCTATATGAATTATATCAAAGAAAATTTCTTTTGTAAAAATATTTTTTTAAAGTACATTTTTTTTAGAAACTGCATCCTAAAGAAAGGGTCGGCAACTTTTGTTTGTTTAGTGCAAAACTGCAATCAATTGTTTCAGAGATTTTGGTATGTATAAGTTTATGAGCAGCAAGTCCAAATGCTACACCAAATCCTGCACCTGCAACCGCTTGAGAAGCATAATGACGATTGCTTCCAACAAGCACACCAAACGAAAGCCCTGCAAACAGACCTAAAGGAATAGCAGCTTTAAGCCCATATTGCAGTCCCCAAACGGTAAGCATATAGGTTGCTTCGATCATATGCCCGGAAGGAAAGCCGCCAAAAGACTGTTTTTTTGAACTAAAATGTTCATTCCAAGGTCGCAAACAGCTTTTTACTTCAATTTTTTTGACAAAATCTTTAGCATAAAGGGCCGATAATGCACCGATTCCAAAAATACGCGCTGTAAGGCGCAATTTTTCATCCCAGGCAAATAATGCAAGGCTACTTAATAAAACAATGCCAAGATCGCATCCTTTATTAATTGTGTTAATAACGGCATTAGGCATCTGATTGATATTTTTATGGCAAGAAATGTCATAAAAGTTATTATGCACTTGAGCATCAGCCATGCGTGTTACTAAGTAAAATGGTACAAAGGCGGTAAAAACTTTGACTGTGTCAAGACTAACTAAGTTGAGATTTAAGCGAATTG
Organism: Candidatus Babeliales bacterium; assembly: GCA_963722255.1. Lineage (GTDB taxonomy): Bacteria > Babelota > Babeliae > Babelales > JANWKD01 > CAVRJM01. Next base: position 467,812 of record CAVRJO010000002.1, on the reverse strand, counting down.
CCTCTTCAACGAGGGTTGCTGCACATCGTACAAACCGGTAAGGAACTTCTTTTAATGTAAAGTGTGTAGAAGATGGTGTATGTTTGCATTCGATTCTTTTACTTTTGTTCCATCTGGTTGCATGAAGAGGTAGTATGCATAATAAAAAAATAATGAGATATCGTCCCCAAGTCATAACCTAGCTTTTCTTTGCCGAAGGTCATTTATCTTTCCCCTAGGAAATGAGTATAAAATTTTAGAAACCAATTTTGCAAGATAACAATGTTGCGCAACAAATTACCTTTGTTTGATTAATCAAGCGGTTATCTTTTAGTAATTTTTTAAGTTGATAATTATTTTGCATGAGTAATTTTGTTTGATACAATTACATTCTGTATCAATTAAATGAAATTACTATTTGAAGGGTGTTTGTGAAAAAAATATTTATCATACCATTTGTCATTGTGTTTTCCTTGCAGGGGGTATTTAATTTTATTAAGGTTTATAAAAGCTATGGTAATACTATTGTAATGATTGATGCCGATATTAGCTTATTAAAACCGTCTGAAAGAGAATTGTATGAACTTCAAGGAAAAGAAAATAATTACTTCTCTTATTTGCTGAAAAAAATTAATCGTAAGGATTCTCATTTTACTGTACTTACCGATTATCGATCAGATTCTTTGTATAACTTGTTTTCTAGTTATTATAGTAAGATAGAAGGAGAGTTGCCAACTATTTTTACAGACACTACAAGTGGTAACAGTAATGCATTGATATTTTCTCAAACCTTACGCATACCAATAATTTCTATTCCTATTCAATTTGCAGTATGGATAAACAATTATGTGCGGGATATTAAAAAATTTAAGCTTAAAGAAAATGAAAAATGCATTTTAGGCGAAATATTGAGAGAAAAAAGTTTACATTTACCAGATATGACTGTTGATGAATATAAAGAAGCATTAACGGCTATTGAGCACTGTTTTAATGAAAAAGATGATGAATCTATACATAAAGAATATGCTCTAATAAAAGCATCTGCGCTAAAATTTTTTGAAACTCATTGTAGCGATGGCAGTCAACTCTTAAAAAAAGCTTTATATGAAATATTTACAAAATACAACTTAATTTATTTTAAAAATAATTTTATGAATTGGGTCTTGGATTTTGATTTCCTAATAGCTAAGCTGAGCATTGAAGAGATGTTAAAAAATAAAAATAAAGTTATTGTTTTGTATCAAGGTTTTGCAGATTCTACTTATTTGCAAAAATATTTAGAGAGACGATATATTTTAATGTCTCAGGTATTTTCACCCATAGATGCTGGTACTTTTCCGCAGAAACTAAAAAAACAAAACCAACTTCTGTTTAAGAACGCAGTAAACAAAGAAGAAATTGTTCAATCGTATAGAAATTGTATAAAAAATATGTTAATTGAAGCAGCAAATTGTATTCGAACGCCTGCAAGTTGTGATTTTTGTAAGACATGGGAGCATTTTTCGCAAAAAAGATTTTTGGTGTGTGGGTGCTGTAAAGAAGTTCACTATTGTTCAAAAGGGTGCCAACAAAAAGATTGGCTTACTCATAAACGTAACTGTTTAAAGAAAGTCCGTGAGTGCCAAAAATGCCACAAGACAACAGAACAATCTAAGGAGTTTTTGGTGTGTGGTGCTTGTCCAGCTGTTTATTATTGCTCAAAAGAATGCCAAAAAGAAGATTGGAAAATCCATAAGATAGATTGCGCTTATCATCTTAAAAACCAAAAATAGCTAAAAGCTGTTTTTCAAAAAGCACATATGCTAGTGCTCCAAAGGCTAAGAAGGGACCAAAGGGCATTTTAATGGAATGCTTTTGTTGCGTATAAAACATATATACTATTCCACAGACTGAGCCTAAAAGTGATCCCACAATGAGCGAAATCCACCAGCCTGTAATGCCAAGAAATGAACCAATGAAGGCTAAAAGTTCACCATCGCCTTCTCCCATGCCGACCTTTTTTGTGCACATAAAAAAGAGTGCAGTAATAAGCTTTAAAAATAAATAAGCAGTTAAGGCACCAACTAAACTGGTTATTAATGAAATGGGTAAGAATGAGGTAAAGCTAAAAAAAAATCCTAGAGGGATAAGAAAAACTGAAGCATAGCGAGAAATAAGCATAAATTCTAGATCAGTTCGTATAGTTACAAGCAAAGCTGAAAAGAAGATAAAGTAGGCAAACCAAAAATCAGGCTGCATGGTATAAACAAGAGCTGAAAAAACTAATGCGGCAATACATTCAATAAAAAAATAGAGCGGAGAGATAGAGGCTGAACAGCTGCGACATTTTCCTCTAAGAATAAGCCATGATGCTAAGGGAATAAGATCATACCAAGCAATGGTTGTATCACAGGAAGGACAAAATGAGCGAGAACGTAGAAGGCTATCTCCAGAGATAAGCCGATAAGCAAGCATATTTAAAAATGATCCCCAGACTAAAAAAAAAGGAACATAATAAACAATTATAGCTCGCCCTTTTCTTTTAATGAGTCAAGAAGCTTATTCATTTTTTCTTCTTTTTCATACTGTTCGTCAAATTTAAAGATAAGTTGCGGCGTATAACGAGATTTAATGGATTTAGCTAATGCAGTGCGTAAAGAAGGTTTATAGAGCTTAAGAATTTCTAGCAATTTTTCAAACTCTTGAAGCCCGCCCGGCGTATAAAAATAGATTGAGCAATATCCTTTATCAGACGATATACTAACGCGATTTATAGTTAAGGACATTAAGCGAGGATCATCAGCAGAAGTCTTCATAAAAAGATTTGAGATCTCCCTTAAAAGAAGACTTTCTTTTTGTGCTTGCTTAATTGTTTTGACGGTTTCGTTCATAAAAGGATAACTTTATGCGGGACGCATCGATGCCATTCTAATATAGTTTTGTTTTTTTGCACGAATTAAGCTTTTACGGCGTTGTTGGGTAGGAGCTTCATAGTAAACAATACGTTTCATATCTCGAGTAACGCCTTCACGTTCCATTTTCTTTTTTAACTGTTTCATAGCGCGCTCAAGATTATTGTTTACACTAATCTCAATATTAGATTTTTTTGCCATAAGAAGCATCCCTTTATAATTTTACTTTAAATTTTCTTCTATAATTCTAATAGTTTTTTTCAATTTTGTCTATAAGAGAGCCTGAAAAGCTCTTATTAATCCTAAAATACACATCTAAAAGTCCACAAATAGGTGGTTGAGCGATAGGCATTACGTTGCGCAACAGGAAATTGGGCTATGACTCCAAGCTGTAGATTTGGAGAAATATCGTAGTAAATTGCCGCATCAACAAATTGTGACATAAACTTTGTGGTGCATTCTGCTTTTTCAATCATGTCGATAGGGAATGCCGGATCTGGGGTACAAAGCTTAATTTTATCCGTTTCATGTTTTACAAAAACCCAATCAACATAGGCCGATACTCTGTCAACAAAGTGGTATGCATTAAATACGGCTCGCCAGTTAAAGTTATACCCTGGAGAGACATTAACGTTTGTTGCAAAGGGGAATATTCCTTGTTGGTATAAGTCAGTTGGAATGCGATAATTACAAACGTTTCTTGGAAAAAAGTAGTTCATGCCACCATAAAAAGCAATCTCAACCGTTTCAACAAAATCAAACGAAATCCCCGCATCAAAGCCCAAAGCCCAGTGGCCATCATTACCAAAAGGCAGTGAATAGAGTTCCCTGCGATCCTTCTTTCTAGCTGTTGGTATGACAAAGTTGAACTCTACTGATGGGGTAAATAAGAAGTAGGGCCAGCTGCAGCGGTCTCTATTAATCTCAAAGATATCTCGCCACCAGAAGATAAAGCGAACATCCTCAAATGATGTTTTTTCAAAATTGCAATCATTAAAACCAATTTGATGAAAAATGAGGCTTGCTTTGCTTGCATCCATGAGTTGATTTTCGATCTCCAAATAAGGATTTGTGCATGATGAGGTTGTTAAATCTGATGCCATGGTACATGGATTTGGGTTGCAAATATTACAATTTGAGTAAATATTATTATTCAGCAAAACAGGAATGTTTCTAAAAAAGTTATTATCAAAAGGCTGCCCACCGCATAAAAGATCGGGACAGTTACCCGTTCCATTAAAATCATTTCCCGTATTTTCAGGAGCAATGTTCGGTGTGCGATCAATAAGACCGGTAACCGTTTGACGAATTTCTGAAACACCTGCTTGAACCGTAAGGCCAAAACATTCAAAAGGTTTTAATGTGGCTTCAAACCTCACGCCAACTTTACGATAATGGATAGGTACTGAAAAGAATCCTATGTTTTGACTGCTATCGGTTAATACATAAATTGATGATTGTTCTGACGTGGGTGAAATAATAATATCTTCAAAGGAGATGGGTATGGGAGTTTGTGGGGTAGGTAGTTGACTTTGAATCAGGTCAGAAAAAATATGAAGTTTTGCTTCACCAAGTTGTGTATTTTGCAACGATTCTCCGATAGGAAGTCCACCATAAAGCATACCTACCATATTCCATGGGCCGGTTAGATCGCCTAAAAGTTGCTTTGTATGAGCAAAATCTCGACCGCTACGAGCTTTTTGTGAAAATGCCGAAATGGATAAACTAAAAATTTCATCGTCGTCACAAATTTCATTGCAACCAATCAACCATTCTTTTTGCCATCGTGTTAAATAAGGATCATATATTGCATTATAAATTGGATAGGGGTCATTATTTGCTAATGAGCTTAGAGCAGATAATGAACTATTAAAGAAAATGCATATAAAGAGCATTAGAAAATAGTTCTTCATTAACCGAGTCATTACTCTCCTTTCTGTGAAATCAGATTTTGATATTGTATAGCATCTTTATCCTATACACGTCAACTCCAATTCACAAAAATTTCAAGAAAGTAAAAGGCCGGTTATAGCAAAATAAAAAATCAAAAATGCAGTCAATAAACCTAAAATAGTTTTAATGTTTTGTCCTGTTTTCCATTCATTAGGAAGCAGTAAAAGACTTATCATTGAAGAAACAAAAGCGAAAATAAGGAAGATCGATGTTAAGCTAAAAAAAACATTCATATTTTTTAAAAGAGAGAATGTCATAAAAATGCATATTCCTATAATGCATACAGCCATACGTGTGCTTATGTTCAAAGGAGATTTGAATTTTTTACAATATGATACAAGTAAACTACTTGATCCCCAAATCATAGAATGTACTGTTCCTAATATTGCTGAAAGAACTGAAAAATGAATGAGATGTAGAAGCCATGGATGATTTGGCACTATAATTGAAAGTATTGATCTGAGCGAAATTGTTGGATCGGTAAAATATGAATGAGGTACTGCGTATATTATTGAACCAACAAAGCCTAAATAAAGAAGACCCACTAAGATAATTGAATAACGTAAAGCTTTTGGTACATTTTCTCGTGGATTTTCAACAACACTAAAGAGAGATGCAGCGCATTCAAATCCAAAAAAACCAAAAATAACAGCGTTAGTTGCTGTAAAAATATGTGTAAATCCATACGGTAAAAATGGGGTAAGATTATTGACACTGCCATGCATAAAACCAATTATTATAGTCATAAGTATAGGAAATACGGTGCAGCATATAAGAACCATTTGCCCAATTTTTGATAAAGTAACACCAACAAGATTAAAAATAATAAGTGCTATAAGAACAATAAGTCCCCAAGAATATGCATTGAGTTGTGGGAATGCTTCATGGAGATTTTGACCTGCCATTTGAGTCAAAAGCCCCATTGCTATAATCAAGCCAATGAGATACGCTCCCGCCGAAAGCAATCCCACATAATGGCCGCCCCATTGCGATGCATACGTATAAAATGATCCTTCTTCAGGATAAAGTTGGGCTAAACGAGCCATTGAAGATCCCATAAACCAAACAGCAATAATTACAAAAAGATAGGTTATAATTCCAGCAGGGCCAACAAATGAGCCTAAGGCGGCGGGAACACTAAAAATTCCTGCGCCAATCATTGCATTCATTCCAACAATTGTTGCAGTTGCTAAGCCTATTTTTTGATTATTTTCGTTGTCCATATTTTTTTAACTTTTTAAAAGAGGTTGTAACATATGATTGCTTTAGGATATACAAATGACATACTTTTGTACAAGATTGCTGTAGGTTACTTTAAAAAATAGTATTGGGAGATTTTATATGAACTATACAACACTCATATTTGGATTGTTACTATTTCAGGGTTTTATATATGCAAATCAAGACATAGAGGAAGATTTAATTGAGCTAATGAGCGATATGCGTTTGCGTAAACAGCCGGAAAATGTGCAACAACAAAAGAAAACATCTCAAACGTCGATTCAAAAGTCCACTGAACAGCCTCAACAAACTATTCCGTATGTTCAGAAATTAGCTATTCAGCCCCCACAAGATAAAAAAAAACTCGACTATAAAGAACTATACGATAATTTTGAATTGTATGAATCGAAACAAAATCTTGATGAATACAGAGTAGACAAACAACTATTGCTTAATGAAGCTATAGAAGAAATAGCAGCTTTTGATAAGCTCGAGCAAGAAAAATTTGGTGCTGTTAAAAAATTTGGCGCTTTAACCATTGGGTTTTTATTGCTTGCTTGTGCTCCGTGGGTCCCCCATGAAATTTTCTCTGAGATAGATGGGTATGTAAAAGTGGGTATTACTACTGTAGCATGTGCTGGAGCTGCCGGCTGGGGCTATATAACTAATGAAAAAACTAGTGCATGGCGTAAGCAGAAAGAAGATTCATTAAAAAAGAGACATGAGGCTATTAAAGATTGGTTACATAGTGTAAACTAGAAATAACGCGAATTCGATGATAATAAAAATATAAAATCACAGCTTAGGCAAATAATTCCACAATTGTCATTGCGATCCGACTATGCTTATCCAGGCCTTCCGGCTTGGTAAGCTCCGACGGACAGGGCGTAGCAACCTGCCCTTTGAAGCCTTGGCGTAAGAGGGCCCAGTTATAAAGACTTTTCATTTTAATTACTGGGTCACCACGTTCCGCCTTCGTTAAAACTTCGGCGGACAAGCGCAAATAGCGGATCCGCCACAGCTTGCCAAGCCGGAAGGCCTGGATAAGCGTCGGCCGGACAGCTCCTCGTGATGACATTCATTGGTTATTTTTCTTATTAAAAAAAATTTTTGTTTTAAACATTTTTCGTTTACAGTTAGATTTATTTTACAATTTCTTTATTTGGTTTTATGTATGCAACAAAATTTTTATTGCCTTTATTATCAAGCAAAGGTTTCTAAACCTGATACGGGTTTTTTGACAGCAACATTACGTAGCTTTGAACATTTATGTTTTGATAGATCCTTGAACAAAGAAACATGTTTATTTGAATTCTTTGTTCCACCGCAGCTTGAATCATATTTCGTGCATCTTATGAACTATTATCAAGATCAGGGCATGATAACTGATTTTCAAAAATTACCGAATAGATTAATGGATTCTTCTGCTGAATTATAAGTTATAAAATCGACAATTCAAGAAAATTTTGTCGGTTTTTTATCTATTCTTAAAAAGCTTGAAAATTCTCACTGCATCAATTTATAGAAAAATTATTAATATATCTTATGCGATTAAAAATAATTTAGTGTCGATTGCAAACTATTTAAAAGGGGGTACACTAAGATAAGATTTTTTTTAAACCATTATATATAAGGATTTTTTATGAAATTTTCTACTCTGTTTCTTTCCATTGTGTTCATTGGTGGGTCTATTGGAATGAATTCTTCTGCTAGTGCAGGTGAAAATTCTATGGTTATAAATGATCTTGTTTTGCAAGTGCGTGATTCAAATGAAAATCTTCACAATGTAAGCAAAGAAGATATAACTTATGTGCAAATGCTGCTCAATGACAATAGTGCTTCAACATCGATTGATGAGAATAAATTTAATAGCAATGTAAAAGCGATTCTTATGGCGGTACTTAAAGAATGTGCAGAAAAAATTGCATCAGTGGAAAAAAAAGAAAATAATTTGAAATTTGCTGGTTTTTCTGGGTTCTTTGTATCAGCTATTCTAGCTGTAATATGTGGATTTGATCTGCTTCCTCATGTTTCAAATGAGCGTGTAAATCATCATTTGCATTCAAAAGATACACAAGCATATGCATTGCTTATATCTTTCCCATTGGTTTTCTATGCGCTTTATAAAGCTCAAGGATATCAAAATGAAAGAATTACATTGCAAGAAATTGAAGAACGTATTGGTAAGCTTAAAGAAGCATTATCTACAAAATAAAAAATATCAATTTTTACTACGGTATGAGGGACCTGTTTTAGGTCCCTTTTTTAATATCTTTATTTGATTTTTTAACCTAGGTATTTTTGACATAAAAATACCTATAGCGCCCCTCGTTAAGCCGCGCACATTTCACTCAATGCATAAACAGCTGCTTCATAAAAATCTTTAATATTTTCAGCAGCTTTTCTGATTGCATTTTTGACAGCCGTCCAATGATGCTCAATTGGGTTAAAATCAGGTGAATATGGGGGTAAAAATATAACTCTGCACGAAGCGGCTTCGATAAGCTGAATTATTTTTTTAGATTTATGGAAGCTAGCATTGTCAATTATAAGTACCATTCCAGGTTCTAACGCAGGAGCCAAAACCTGTTCTACGTAAGTTTCATAAACAGCAGAATTTGAATATCCTTCAAACAAAAATGGCGCAAACAACAAATTTAAATTCAGTGCTGCCGTGATATTATAACGTGTTTTACGTTCAGCTTTTTTTTGCGCATGGCAACGTTCTCCGCGTGGTGCCCATCCAGTAAGAACGACCTCATTATCGTCAATTCCAGTTTCATCAGAGTAAATGATTTTTGCTGGATCGATGTCTTTAATTTCTTCTAAAAAATCGGCACGTTTTTTTGCATTTGCTTCGGCGTAGCTAAAAGTTTTTTTTTAGATGTAAAACCAATCTTTTTAAGCATCCGTAGCATCACGTCTTCAGAGACCTTCACGCCTGTAAGTTGCTCCCATCTAATAACCATTTGTGGGGATGTACATTGCTTATTAGAATTTGCAAATGCTTTGAATTTTTCCAAGTCTGTAATTTTGTGGCTATGGCCTTTTTGATAACCTGTTTTTGGTTTGAGCTCGCCAGTTTTTTTTCGTAATTCTAACCATTCATAAATTACCCTTCTGCTGACATCAAATATTTTAGCGGCCTCGTCTATATGCATGCCACCATCAACTGCCCCTATTACTCGTTCTCTTAAATCAAGACTGAATGCCATTCGCTTCTCCTTTTTAAAATTTTAAGGATAGTATAGCACATTTGTGCGGAAATTAAAGCGGGGCGCTATAGGTTAAAAAAATATATTATAAAAAAATGTATTAAAGGTATTGGACGTGCAATATCTTTATAAAGAAGCTTTGTGGCAAATAAAACATCTTACAAAAAGAAGACTTTTTTATTAACTATTTTTTATAAAAATAAGTTTAAGCGTTCTTCTGTTTCTTGCGCACCAAGAACAGTCATAATATCTTTAATGCTAGGTCCATGTGTTGATCCGGTAAGTAATAATCGTAAGATGGTAAAAAGAAGCTTTGTTGGTATTTGCGCAGATTTTGCTTCATTTTTTACTATTTCTAAAAAATTTTCAACATTGGTAACATGATGAATACCATGCTTTATAAGCGCTTTCATAGATTCTTGTAAATTTGCGGGAATATGTTCAAGAATTGCTTCATGTGTGATGATAGGTTTTTCAAAGTAAAAATTGAGCATGGGAACAACATCATTTAATGTGATAAGTTCTGATTTTATTGTGTTAACTAATTCTAATAATTTTTGATGATTTACTTGTGTAATTTTTGGATATGCTGTTGTTAAATAAGGCAAAACCTTTTCAAGTAACATTTCAGAATCATAGAGCTGAATCCATTTATGGTTAACCCATTTTAATTTTTCAACATCGTAGCGTATATTACTGACCGGTTTGATCGAATCGAAATTCATTGCACTCGTAAGGGTCTTCATATCCATAATTTCGTGAGTAAATGATCCGCCCGTAATAGCTAAATAGTTATTAATTGCTTCAGGTAGGAATCCACCATTTTTTAAATCTTGTAATGAAAAACCGAAGTCCCTTTTTGACATTTTTTTGCCATCGACATTGCATAAGACTGGTAAATGCCAAAACAATGGAGTTGGAGCGCCAAAGGTTTCAAAAAGCAATATCTGATTTGCCGTATTTGAAAGATGATCTTCACCGCGCAATACATGGGTAATTTTCATAAGAATATCATCAATGCAGTTAGCAAAAAGAAATGTAAATGTGCCATCGGAACGGCTTACGGGAAAATCTGAAAAATGGTTTAGATCAAAATTTATTTTTCCATGAGCAAGGTCATGAACGGTAGCAATATAATCATCGGGAATCTTAAAACGCCATATAAAAAGGACATTATCAGTTAATTTCTTTTGAATTTCTGACTCGGTTAATTTTAGGCATGTTCGATCATAGCGAGGAGCAATTTTTAAAGCTAATGAACGAACTCTTTTGCGCTCGAGTTCTTCAGCGGTGCAAAAACAACGATAGAGAACATTTTTTGTTTTTAAAATATCAAGCTGCTCTTGATAGAGAGAGGTACGTTGTGATTGATAATAGGGTCCATAAGGACCACCAAGTTCACCGCCTTCTGTATAGGGAAGTCCTAGCCATGCCATATCTTCCATAAGTTTTTTGCCGTTGGGATCAAAATTCCTTTCAGGATCGGTGTCTTCTATACGTAAAACGAATGTCCCATTTTTTTGTTGTGCAAAGAGATAGTTTAAAAGAGCAGTACGAACACTTCCTAGGTGTAAAACTCCGGTGGGAGATGGGGCAAAACGAACGCGGATCGAAGACGATATGGTATTCATGGCATTGAGTATTTTTAAGGTTTAAAAAAAGCTGTCATTATGAGTTTAACCATTACTTTTTTGTAAGTCCAGGTTATGGCAATCTATTACTTTTTTGACATTAATAAAATTGATTTGGTAAGTTCTGCAGAAAGAGTGTAAAAGTCTAAAAAAGGGAGAAGTGATGGCTCAATGTTTACGTATACGGTTTTTATGTAATGTTTCGGAGGCTTTTTTACATAATTGTGTCCAAAAGAACGCTAAAAAATTATCGCTTGAAGGTACGGCACAAATTGATAATAATGCAATCTTAATTGTTGTGTGTGGACTAAAGGATCCGATTAATCAGTTTGTAGATGTTCTTCATAAAGAGATGAGTAAGAAGTCTGCAGAAGCAATTGAGATAGAGCCTTTTATAAAAGAACGGGATTATAGGGGTGTTTTCCGAATTATTGAATAAGGGTTGTATCTTTTGCAGTATTTTGTTTGCCACAAAGCTTTTTTTTATAAAGGTATTGCTTGCCCAATACCTTTAAGACAAGGGCACCTAAGAGAAGTCTCTCTTAGGGATCTCTCTTTATCGCCCAAAAGGCGGCTTCTCGCACATCCCTTTTGGGATATGCTGCAAAGCCTTCAACGTGTTGGGCTCAAAGGAAATATTTCTAAAAAATACATTTCTATGCTGTAGTACACAAGCTAACGCACACAAATGTCATTCAGAGCGAAGCGTGGAATCCAGTAGTAAAATCTCAGTCCTTATTAACCATATAAATATTGAAATTGTATTAGATTTCTGGTACGATATTCATGTGTGTATAATTTATTTAGGAAACAATGAAGAGAAAATTTATAGCATATCGGGGTTTAGAATTTACTGTCGAGTGGTATTTTAATAATAGAGGCAATAGTGGTGCACTTGAATATTTCCTTGAATTAACCGAGGAACAAAAAAACAGAACTTTCTATTTAATTCAAAGGTTAGCAGATACGGGAAAAATCGGTAATAAAGAAAAATTTACCAATGAAGGTGACCAAATTTTTGCGCTTAAACCGGCGCCAGATAGATTTTTATGTTTCTTTTTTGAAGGTTCACGAATAATTATTACAAATGCCTATAAAAAACAATCACAAAAAATGCCTCCAAGGGAAAAGGAACGTGCTATAAAAGCAAAAGTGGATTACACTCAAAGATATAAAGAAGGAACTTATTATGACTAAGCGAATAAATAAGAAAGTTAAGACAACGTTTGAAGAGTTTATGGAAGCCAAAACTCCTGAGCAAAAACGGGAATATGAAGAAGGCTATCATGATTTTTTACTTTCCGAACTAATTTTAGCAGCTATGGAAGAAGATGATATTTCGGTAAGAAAATTAGCAAAACTTGCTGGAGTATCCCCAACTATTGTGCAAGATATGAAATCTGGCTTTAAAGTAAGCTTTAATACCAAAAGCCTATTTAAAGTCCTTCAAGGTCTTGGTTATGATATTTTACTTGAACGAAATGGTATTGTAACTTCACTAGGTCTTACGCAAAATACCAAAAAATAATAAAATATTTTTCCCATTTTATATAACAAGAACTTTTCTTACAATTTATTAAAACCCTTTTGAGCAGAGCAAAAAAATATATATATTCAAATAGTGTTTGTGTTGTTAAGTGTATATTTTCAATAGTTATAAGCTCAATTACACGATTTATTATTGTCGAATTTGTGTTGTTTGTCAGCGACGTACTGCAGGAAAACATTTTATAAATTTTTTTGCTCTTATGCTAAACTGATGTTCTCATTATTTGAAGAGCATTAGGGTAACAGTGATTCAAAGGTTAAAGCACTTTTCTATTCTATTTTTTTTCTTAGTCTCGCTAAGAGCAATACAAGCTGATCAAGAAAAATCTTGTTATGAAGCTCATGATCTGGTCAATAGCGTAACGGTTGATTTTTCAGCCGATCGTTCCAAGATAAGAGAGCTTCTTTCACTATTTCCGGAATCATTTAAGGTAGATACTCTACGTTTTGAAACAGATGTCTCTATGGAAATTCATGAGCAAAACTATCTGCTTGGTTTTACTCAAGGAGATCTTGTTACGCAACAACAATTGGTAGAGGCTTGCCTGCATATTAAAATGAAAAATAAGTTTTCTCGTGCAGAATTACATCTACATAGGTGTAAAGGGGAAAATGAATTAACCATAAAGCTTGAAAGTATTTGGACCTTTAAGAAGGTTATTGTGCAAGGATTATTGCGTGGAGCAGAGAAATATCGAAATCTTTATGTATTAGAGTTTGGAGAGCAATTTGACAGAGAAAAACATGAACATTCTTTAGAAAAAATTAATGATGCTCTCAAAGCCGATGGATTTTTTAAAGGGCGTGTGGTTGATTATTTAAACTATGATAATAAAACTAAAACGATCATTGTAACATTAGTAATTGATTCCGGTTATGAATTTATAATTTCCGATGTTCAATTGAACTTTTTAGCATCAACGGAGGGAGATCAAATTTCTGAAAGGTTTCAGAAAAAAGTTAGAGATCTTTTTGTGCCTCGATTGGATGGTCAATGCTATACACAGGAACTGGTTACGCAACAAAAAAAATTTTTGAAGCAATATTTTGCAAAAAAGGGTTTTTTAAATGCTCGAATTACGGTTAATAAACAGCTGCAGCTTGACCAAGAAACTGTTGCATTAGAGTTTACTATTACGCTCAACCAGAAAAAGATGATAACTTTTTTTGGGAATCACTTTTTTTCAAATGAGCAACTGTTTGATATTATTTTTGCCTTTGGACGATCAACTGCGTTATTACCCGATTCATTTTTAATACAAGAAATTATCGATGCTTATCAAAAAAAAGGTTTTTGGGAAGTTGAAGTTACTACTAAGCAAGAAGATCATCGAAACTATTTTTTAATAAAGGAAGGATCACGCAGTAGTATAAAAAAAGTTATCATACAAGGTGCTGAAAGTTTTACCCATAAGATTCTTCAATCTTTTTTTTCATCGTTTCTCAAACAACCTTTTGATGAAGACTATTTGCGTCAATCATTACAAAAATTGGCCAATTTTTATGTAAGTCATGGTTTTTTAGACGTCAAGATAGTCAATCAAGACTATAAAAAAATAGAGGATCCGGCCATTTATGAGGTATATATTAATCTTATTGAAGGTTCACGTCGTTTTCTCAAATCAGTAATTATTGAGAATTTCCCTGAACTTGAAAAAATGGCGCCTTTTAATAGTTGCCTACGTAAGGAAGCAGTTCCATTTGATCCTAATCAGATCCAAGTTCAGAGACAATGGCTTATGGATTATTTTCAAAAAAAAGGATTTTTATACGTTGATGTCAAACCGGACATTACCCATAACGGTTCTGATGTTGCTGTTATTTGGAAAATTGCAGGAATTGATAAGGTTGTAAAATTTGGAAAGATTATTCTGCTCGGATCAACGAGCTTTCCTTTTAATAATATAGTTCGCGAGCTTTCTTTCAAGGAAGGTGATGTGTGGCAAAAGCAAAAAATGGAAGATTCATTAAAGCGGCTACGCAAGTTAGGAATCTTTGAAACTATTTACTTGTCACCGTATGATATTGCTCAACAAGAGGAGCAAAAAGCAATTATTATTAAACTATTACAAGATGAACCTTTTGAAATACGTTTAAGAGCAGGATTTCAGCAAGTAAGTAAAACCTTATTAGAATTCAGAAAAGGAACGACCTATAAATTCGGAGGAACAGGACTCTATAAAAATCCGTTTAATGCGGGCGACTATTTTTGTATTGATACGGATTTTACTCGATTTTATAGAAATATTTCGGTTGAATATCAACGTCCTTGGTTTTTTTCAATGCCTTTAAATACGGTTATTAAAGGATACAGTAATAAATATACGCAACCTGTTCATATTGGAAGTGATAAACCTTTGTATCAAGCAATTCAACAGGGTTTTTTATTTGGTGTAAATAGATGCTGTTCAATGGTCAACTTTGGAGTAAATATAGGTGTTGAAGTAATGGAAACCAATAAATTCTCTCTTGAAATGGCTCGTGCGATTAATTTTGAAACGGTTTTAGTCGATAAACAAGTACCTTATATTTACACCGAACCGGATTTGGTAATTAATTTTTTAGATAATGATGTAAATCCAACCTATGGAACGTTAACGGTTGCTTCTTGCCAGATCATGGTTCCACTCAGAAGAATAAGCACAACTTTTTTTAAGTTTCTTTTTGAGCAATCCGTTTTTTTCCCTGTTTCATGGATATCATCTGTTGTGGCCTATGCGTTTTAGAGCAGGGCATATTTTTAATCAGGATTTTCCTAATATTATGCCGCCTTTACGTTTTTTATTGGCGGACAAAACTCTTTAAGAAGCTATGATCAAGACTTTGGCCCTCCACTGGGTAGTTTCAAGCACAAGGGCAAGAATATTCTCGTGCCACAAGGAGGTAAATCTCTGTTTAATATGAACTTTGAGTTAAGATTTCCCCTATTTTGGAGTATAGGAGGAGTTCTTTTTCAAGATATTGGGTTTTTGGCCGATCGTTCGATTACTGAAGTTGTTAAGAGCCATTTTTTAGCCGGAACAGGTTTTGGTATTCGTTATTATACCCCAATTGGACCTGTTCGGTTTGATTTAGGATGGAAATGGAAGAAACATGTTCCAGAAGAATCATGGTATTCGTGGTTTTTAACGCTCGGCCACGCATTTTAAAAATTTATATTTAAATTTATTGCTCGTTTGTGCGACACTTTGCTATAATAATACTGTTAGTAAATAAATTTTTTTTAATTGATTTTTTAAGAGGATCAAAGTATGAAGAAAGTAATTTTTTTTATTATTATAGCAGCTTTTTCTATGTCCTTAAGTGCAAAAAGAGCTAAATTTCCCTTTCAAGATCCTCATAGGTTCAAGAAAAATTTGACGCAAGGAGACTATGTCTCAGGCAATTATTCGATAGGAGATATCACAATAACGGAAATACGTTGTGGTGAATGGATTTATTTTAAGGGTGCATTTGGAAATGACTCAATCTCTCAACAAGAATGTTATGGCCCTCCAAGTTTATTTATGCAAGTCTACAAAGCCAATAAGCCAATTGCTATTGATTTTATGTTCGCCAATCCCTATTTGATAACGGATTCTCGCGAGAACAAAGGGTTGATTGTACGAAGGGACTCTAATCAGATTGTTTTTTATTTATGTAAAGCTGATGGTAAGTCAGGAGTAAAATTAATTTTTGATGTTGATAAATTTGAAAAATTTTTAACACAAACCTATGAGTATGATAATTTGGAAAAGGGTCCAGAAATAAGAGCGATGGTTCTTAATTTAACATTTAACGACGATTATTTTGATTTTATTGATAATAGACCTGGAACAAAACCGCCTGCTAGATCATGGTCGATTCCATGGGCTACTATTTCGTACGAAAGAAAAAGGTGCTTTGCATCCTATAACAGATTGGCGAGTAGAACCCTATTTTGATGAAAAGATGAAGCAGACTGCATATAAAACAGTGAGCTATGACGATCTATTAGGAGATACTTATGGAAAAATCATTAAGATTCTTCCTATGACAAAAGAAGATATTGCTGAGGTATTAAAACGTAAGTACTAAAATTTACTAATAAGAATGATAAAGCGGTACTTTGTTGAATAATTTCAACAAAGTACCGCTTTTCTTTGTTTTTAACCCTTGGCCATGCATTTTAAAGAGTTTTTTTTGATTTATTTTGAAAACAATTTATAGTTAACGATAAAGGTCGGTCAAACGGCCTTTCATTGTTTATAAAAAGTTTAAAAATGGATAGGATTATTATGGATCATAAAACATCGCAAACCTGTGCAACGCATGACCATCACGAAGGTAATCTCTTAGGTGAGCTATTACATCATTTACCCTATGCGGTCTTTTCACTAGCATTAGGATTAGTAATTTTAAGCTTATTGGATGTTTTTGGCTTAGGCCATGAACATCATCATGGGCATAGCCATGGACACGATCATGCTATGGAAGGAGCGCATGTACTTTTTCATAGTTTTCACTTTTTGCATATAATTTTTGCAATGACCGGATGCTTGGTAACGTTTTCTCGCTTTTCTAATAATGTTGCCAAAGGGATTGTTGTTGCTATTATTTCTTCGCTTTTCTTTTGCACCCTATCTGATGTAATTTTGCCCTATTTGGCGGGTATTGTTTTTAGGTGTGCATATGCATTTTCATATTTGCTTGATTTCAGAATTGCACAATGTTATTCCTTTTTACATCATTGGACTTATCAATGGGTTGGCAATGAGTAGACATGATTCAACAATAAAAAGTGTTTATTCGGTAGGGTCACACTTTGGCCATATTTTAATAAGCTCCCTTGCTTCATTATTTTATTTGATTTCAGAAGGACTCAGTAATTGGTATCCCCAAATGGGACTTTTATTTTTATTTCTTATTGTCGCAGTTGTCGTACCATGTACCTTAGCTGATGTTATTGTTCCAATTTTTTTTGCAAAGCCGAGAAAAAATAATGAAAAGTATCAGGCTCGAAAATATCAAGAAGTCCTATAATGGGAATACGATTCTTACAAATCTGAATTTAACTATTCCTTCAGGGCAATTTTTTGCCTTGCTTGGTCCAAGTGGCTGTGGCAAAACAACTATTTTGCGCTTAATTGCAGGATTTGAAAAAGTAGATAGTGGACGTATATTTTTAGGGGACGAAGATATTACTGATTTGCCTATTAATAAACGCCGTGTTAATACCGTCTTTCAAAGTTATGCCTTATTTCCTCATTTAAATGTTTTTGATAATGTTGCGTATAGTCAACGTATTAAAGGTCTTGAACGCTCGGTTATTGATCAAAAAGTGATGAGAGCTTTAACCTCAACGCATATGGAAAATCATGCATATAAATCTATAGATCAACTTTCAGGTGGACAAAAACAGCGCGTTGCTTTAGCACGAGCGCTTATAAATGAACCTGATGTGCTATTGCTTGATGAACCTCTTGCTGCACTGGATTTAAAATTACGTGAAAAAATTCTTGTTGAGCTTGATTGATCTGCAAGATAAACTACAAACAACTTTTTTATATGTTACCCATGATCAATTTGAAGCATTAACTGTTGCTGATCAGATGGCGATTATGAATCATTATGGATCTATTGAACAAATTGGAACACCAAAAGAAATTTATGAATTCCCTATTTCAACATTTGTTGCAAAATTCGTTGGAACAACTAATATTTTGAAAGGCTTTCTTCGAGATATTGAAACAAAACCGGCATTAGAAATTCCGGGAATCGGAAATGTTTTAGTTTGGTTTCCTGAAAAAAAAGAATGGATGTCGGATGGAAAAAATTTGTATTATGAGTATAAGACCTGAAAAAATCTTGATTAGTATCAAAGAAGTTGAAGGGTTTTCAAATCATCTTGATTGGAACTGTTGAATCTATTGTATATCATGGAAGATCAACGCAATATAATGTTCGTTTGAAAAATAACTCATTGATTCATGTTTTTGAACAAAATGAAGAACATTTTACACGCGAAATTATAGACTATGGAACTCAAGTTCACTTATATTGGCAAAAAGAAAATGCGGTGCTCTTAGAACGATGAAAAAACAGTTAACACGACAAGAAGTTTTTTTCTTTAAAGCGGTACCTGCCTTTGTATGGCAGTTTGTTTTTTTTGGAATTCCTTTACTTTTTCTTGTTGTGTTGAGCTTCATTAAAGATTTTTCACAACCGGTATCATTTGATAATCTTACGTTCGATCATTATTATCAAATTTTGGCTTCTGAGTATGTGCATATTATTGCACGCTCTTTATGTGTTGCCTTTTTCACTGCATTATTTTGCTTACTGGTTGGTTATCCTTTGACCTATTATATTGCATTAAAAAAAAGAAAATGGAAAAATTTTTTTCTTTTTTTTCTTGTTTTACCTTTTGTTACCAACTTATTGGTTTTGACCTATGCTTGGAGTTTTGTTCTTGATAAAGATGGTCTTTTAAATCGTATATTGTTGATGCTTGATTTAATACACGAACCAATTCTTATGCTTAATAGTTTTTTTGCAATTATGATTGTTATGTTTTATTGTTATTTACCATTCATGATTATGCCTTTATTTACCAGCTTAGAAAAGTTTGATTTGACTCTTGTTGAAGCCTCTCAAGATCTTGGAGCGACCCATCTACAAACATTTTTTAAAATAATTTTACCATTAACCAGGCCTGCAATACAAACGGGAATTTTATTGGTATTTGTTCCTGCGTTTGGCGAATTTGTTATTCCACTTCTCATGGGTGGTGATAAGTATATGTTTGTGGGTACAGCAATTTCACATTTTTTCTTAATAGGCCAAGATCGACCATTAGGTGCAGCATTTACCTTAGGTAGCAGTATTATTTTGTGTTGTTTAGTGCTTATATTTCTTCGATTTTTTTCACACAAAGAAATAGATCATCAAAGAAAGATTGATAGTGAAAATAGTTAGACAATTTTTTGGTTCACATTTTTTTTCGGCAATGATTTGTCTTTGCTTTTTATTTATATATATTCCCATAGCGGTATTGGTTTTATTTTCTTTTAATGAGGTAGCATTTCCCTATCGTTGGGTTGGGTTTTCATGGCAATGGTATCATGAGCTTTTTGAATCTGATGAAATTTGGCACGTGGTAAAAAATTCATGTATTGTTGCGACAGCATCGGTGATTCTTAGCTTAACAATGGGTATTTTTTTAGTATTTTATTCAACCCAAAGTCGTTTAAAAAATTTTCTTTCACTGTTTTATGCAAATCTTTTTTTCCCTGAGATTATGCTTGCAGTTGGTCTTTTATTGTTGTTCACCTATTGTTCTATTCCCGCCGGGTTGTTAACATTAATTGCCGGTCATACTGTTCTGGGTCTTGGGTATGTTGTTCCAATTTTATCATCACGTTTTGCTGAAATAGATCCTGCATTACTTGAAGCTTCTTTGGATTTGGGTGCATCGATTAATCAAACCTTTTTTCGTGTCGTTGTCCCTTTGCTTATTCCTGCATTAATTGCCTCAGGTCTTTTAGTTTTTGTGATATCCTTTGATGATTTTTTTATTGCATTTTTTTGTGCCGGAACTGAAGCGCAAACATTGCCTTTGTATATTTATGCAACAATCAGAACAGGCATATCTCCCATGTTAAATGCTCTTTCAACACTCTTATTATTGGTAAGTAGTCTTTTGGTGTTAGTGTTTTGTTGGTTGCAATCAAAAATACGGATATTTTAATTATGGACGATTCATTTTTCATTCGCTTCTCTACCAAATTTTTGATACTCATTTTTTGGGTGGCTATTTTTTTTGGTGTTCTTTATTTACCAATTCTTTTTTATTCATTGAGCTCAAAAGAGTCAATTAATGTTGCTACATGGACTGATATGCTTGATGAAGTTATGATAAAAAAATTTGAAGATGAAACAGGTATTCATGTTAACATAAGCTATTTTGATAATAATGATGAATTGTTAGTAAAGATAAGAGCAACTAAAGGTGAGGGTTATGATTTAATAATTCCATCCGATCATACGGTTGAACTCCTCAAAGAAGATGGATTATTAAAAGTTTTAGATAAATCGAAAATTAGTATATGGGATAGAATAGAACCTCGTTTGCTTGGTGCTTATTTTGATCCTAAAAATGAGTATTCGATTCCCTATTATTGGGGAATTTATGGTATTGGACTTAACAGAGATTTTTTTGATCAAAAAGTATTAACACCTTCATGGGATCTTATCTTTAAACCATTACCACATCATGCCAAAATATCAATGCTTGATAATCCTCGGGAAGCGATTTTATTAACGGCATTATATCTTAATGGTTCTTTAGAACATATTGATGAATGTACTATTCAAAAAATTAAAACTCTTCTTATTAATCAAAAAAAATGGGTTGAGGCATATACCGAATTTCGTGCCGATTATTTATTGCTATCAACAACATGCCCGGTTGTTGTATCAACCACACCAACTATGTTTAGACTTATGGGTGTTCAAAAAAATATCGAATTTGTCGTTCCTCAGGAAGGAACGTTTATGACTACCGATAATTGGGTTATTCCAAAAGCAAGCATCAAAGAGGAGTCGGTTTATTCGTTTATCAATTTTTTATACAAGCCGGATGTTATCAATCATCATTTTAATGTTTTCACTTTTATTCCTGCTACTATTGATCTTCAAAATCTCTTAAAAAATTATCCATCAATCCTTGCAGCTCATATCTCTTTAAATCATAAACTTTTTTATTTTAAAAATATACTCAAAAAATCAACTCTGAATGACATTTGGATCGCTCTAAAAGCCAGCTAGATAAAAAGCTTGACTTTTATTTTTAGGCATTTTAATACTATTCCGGAGTGCTTTAAGTATCGAGCTCTCCAACTCAAGGTAGCCATAATGTTATCAAAAAAAATTATATTTAGAAGATAAACGGAGGTGAAACGCGTAGAAAAGTATGGGTATTTTTTATAACATTTGTACTGGTAGTAAGAAGCATTTCCTCCCTCAATGAAGCATCATTTTCTCTCTATCATGACAAGTATTGTTTTTATAAAAACAAGCAATGTTAATCTCTATAAAAAAGGAAGAAGATATGAGAAAAAAATTTCTCTTGAATAGTTTTAGCCTAATTTTTATGGTGGGCCTTGGTTTGGCTGCACCCGAATTATTAGGTATGACTAAATTCGGAAAACCAAATCATCAAGGTGTTGGCCCTATAGCTGCTGTAGCTGCACCATTAGCATTTTCACCATGTGGAACTACGGTAAACTGGCATAATCTGAGTGATACCGGATGTGGCGCCGGGCAGACTAATCCAGGTGTAGTGAATAGTGTTGTTGACCAAAATATTGATGTTATTGGTACAAACGCACTTGTTGGAGGAATTAATGTATCTTCAATAAATTGCGATATAACTATTTCCGTTACTAATGGTGATGCAATTATTACCGGTTCGGGGAATCTATGTAATGGTACCCCTGCAGCCCCTGCACGCCTTTATCTTTTTGCAGCTGCCGGTAGAACTATTAATTTTAATCTCACAAACGATTTGATATTTAGTGGTTCTGCAAATGGAGCAACTCCTCTTGATTTACTCGTAACTGCATCAGGTGGTGGAACTATACTATTTACTCTTGGTGATGGACAATCCGTAAGCTTTACTGCTAAAGATGCCGGCAGTGGTGGAACATTCTTTGTTGAAGGAATGTCTACAATAAATAGCCCATTTGTTGCATTTGCAAATTCATTGGTTGCTACTACGGGATTACCTGCTCAAGTAATTGTTGGACCCGGCTCCTTAATTACATTTGCTGCACAAACTGGTGATGCCACTGCAACTGCAGAACTTAATTTCCAATCTAAGGCTAATGCGGTAACTTCATCATTGCAACTTATTATCCAAAATGGTGGTGGTGTAAATATTATCGGTCATCCGGCTGATTTAACATTACCAAATTTTATGATTAGTGATATTGATTTTGGTGCTCAATCAGGTGCTTCTGCAAATTTTGTTACTACAAATTTATCCGGTTTTGGAACAGGATCTGCTCTAGAAATTATCAATAATAATAGTTTGTGTCCTGATGAAGGATTGTTAATTAATCCTTTCTGTATTCCGGTGATTAATACTTTTCCTGGTGGCGTTGTTTCGGGGTTTGTGTTAACAGGTCCTACAGGTGTTATTACCGTTGGAAATGAAACATATATTGCATATATTGGTACAACAACAAACGTTTGTTGTGATTTCACATTGCCTGATGCATGTGGCATTCTTGAACCATTAGAACGTTTAAGAAATGGTTCAGCGTTTATCGTTGATGCGCCTGATGATTTTTCACCGGCAACAATTAATTTAGTTGGCTCTTCAGCAATCTACTTCCTTTCAGGTGTTGATAATTGTGGAAGCGTATCGCCGGACTTTACGGTCAATACTTCAGTATTAAGTACCTGCGCTGGAAATATTCTTTTAGATGTTGAAGGTCCGCTTGATATTTTTGGTTCAAGCCCAGATGAAACTGGTATTAATATTTTATCATTACAAGTAGATCCAACGGGATGTCCTGTTACCATAGATTCTATTGCTGCTCCAAACTTTCCAAAGAGAACCTTTAATCGTCAGCCAAATGGCGATTATATTCAATACAATCTTGGTTGTTTCTTAATAAACAATATCATGACTTTGAACAATACTTCTTTGATTCACACTGACACGATTCACAAAGTTTATGAGCATTGGAATTTAGGTAATCCTAATCTTTCATCACAACCAACCTACATTGGTAGTGATAGTTACTTATTTCCCTGCCATGCAGGTAGACCTCGCCCAACAATAGAGTTAATCGATTCTAAGTTGCGTGTACACTCAAACATTTGTTCAACCGGTGTTGATTTCTTATTCCCTAATGATCCGGATGGTGACAATGATAGTGCTATTATTTTCTATAGCAATGGACGTTGCATCGATAATGGCTATGGTCGCAATTGGATCTTAGGAACCGATGACTGTTTTGAAAACTGTGATATAGGTGCTGATGGAAATTCACATCTTAACGTATTCCAAATAAACGCACAAACAGCAGGATTTGATATCACTGTTAGTTTGCTTACTGCGTATAACGATAGCTGTATTACGCAAGGTATACCAAGTATCGCAGCAATTACCGGACAAAATGATGTTCAAACAATCTTCTTGAATAATGCAAGTAACTTTTCAATCGGTACTGATGGTGCCGTTGGAATTGATAGATTCGGTGCTACATTCCCCTTAACAATACCTGCAAACGTTATCATCGATGGTTCATGCTATTCATTTGAAACTCGTGGTGGCACAATTGCATTACCACAAGAATCTGGCGTTACGGGAGAAGGCGGAATATTTGTTGATGCACTTGGTTCTTTGAGTCTTATTAATAATCGTATTGCAAGCTTTGGTGCAATGGTAACCAAAAGCCGCGGTGGTATTGTTAATTTACCAAGTAATCAAACATTCTTTGAACCAACTATTGGTATAACAGAATGGCAACCGCTTCTTTCAGATCCTGCACAACGTATTCTTGTTGCTCCAGGTCAACAACTTTCTGATTTTAGCTTTGATTGGGGTGCTGCTAAGAAAACATTCTGTTGTAATGATTTATTTATTACACCAACATGCTTTATTCCGTATGATACTGAAGAAGTTCCGGCACCATGCGCATGTCCTGCAGTAACACAAAACAATCTGGTGAACTTACCGACAATTCAAGGTGAAGTTGATCAATTGCAAATCTTGCGTTCACGCATTTGTGATACTGCTCACTTGTTAGTTGATGGCGGATTTGTTCGTGAGTTAGTCTTCTTGCAAGGTAATAACTCAGCACAAGCTCCTACAGCGTTCTTAGTATTGCAAAATGATGGTCTTGTTGGGTTAGGTTCAGCACACAAAGATGTTGATTCACTTGAAGCATCTATTGTTCTTGGTATTAACGGTGTGATGCTTGTTCCAAATGGTAATGGTAACATTGAATTGAATGAAGATGTTATTATTAACAACGTATGCCATATTTTAAGTGGTACGGCATTTAAGCAAATGGTGGCCTACTTCTTGCAATTAGTTCAACCACACCAAAAGAACTTCGTATTAAATCAACCGGTGTTCTTGATCTTTCACAATTTACTACCCCTTCAAAATATTTGAAATTACCGGTCAAGTTAAACTTGTTTGCGAACCGGGTGCTCGCATTATTATGAATGGCGGTACCTTTATCTTAAGCGGTCAAGCGCAATGGTACATGGAACCTGAGTTTGATACGCAAGTTGAAGCATTACCGGCTGTAAATGTTAATAGTACCGATAGTGTTCGTGTTAAATTGAGTGGTACCGGTATTATAAACATGATTGAAGATTCATCAATGTTTATTCCGGCTAATGCATACTTTGGTGTTGAAACATTTCCAACGTTGTTCATTGGATAACCAATCTTGTTTGGGTATTGAATGACCAAGCATCAATTCAAATTGGTACTGATGCATTACCTGGTGGTGCATTCCAAATTGGTGATACGGTCGTTACAAGTACATCACAATCGATATCATTGCTATTAGAGCTTGCCGGTCAAGGTGCATTGTTTGAAATTAATCGACATGGCTTCTTTGGTTTAAGTGTTGGTATTGTTCAACAAACTGCGCAGCAAGCTACCAAATCAATTGGTTAGTTAGTTGTCTTAGCAATGTGACAACCTGTTCACTTATTATTGGTGGGCCTCTTGGAATTGGTACAACTACCGGGTGGAACATTCTACCATAATCAAATTGCATCTGGTAGCATTGAAGAAGCATCATTGCTTGCAATTGGTTCTGAAGGTAGCTATTCATTTATCTTCAATTCCGCTACTTCAGCAATTCTTGGTGGTGGCAACATGGTCAAAGTAAACTGTACCGAACTTGATGTGATGGTCAAATAATTCCAATTTCAGATTGTTCCTACAGTGACTACATTTGCCGGTGTTCAACCAGGTGGATTTATTCAATCTGGTATTATGTCAGGTAAGCTTCTATTGCAAGATCGTGCTAAACCGCACAACCATTAGGGGCTGCAGGACTTACGCCACAAGCATTGTTTAATTACTTAAATACAATCGATAATTTTTCTCAACTTTCACCAAAAGCAAATATTGGTAATAATGCATTGAATATTGATAATCTTGGATTTGTTGTTGGTACAACAATTAGACGTGATGTGTTGCCAGTAATTTATGGTACTTCAGGTAATAATGTTGTCAATGATTTACATTCATTACAAATTGGGGCAGTCAGTCTTGATGTTGATCCTGTTTCATTCCAAATTGTTCGCGCTGATGAAATTCAAGGAACAGGCGAATTTTAATATAACTTTTATAGGCCATAGATTTATTTGTCTATGGCCTTAGAATATAATGAAAAAAATGTCGTTTAAAAAGGAGCAATATGAATAAACGAAATCTCAAGATTCTTGCGGTGCTCAGTTTCGTTGGATTTTCCAATGTGACAGCACGGGTGTTTGTGACACCTGAATCGCTTGAACGCGGTTATGCATTTAACCACTATCCCTTTGCGCGGGCTGATTATGAAGATTGTAAAGATGAATGCAAATGGCTTTATGTAGATATTTGGGGAGCTGGCTTACATAAAAATGCAAATAGCGCATTTACCTGTAAGGATTCTACGACAAAAGAAACATTGGCAGCGCTTTTCTTTGGTGCACCATCATTTACCGTAGCAAACTCGTTTTCTTCAAGCACGCCATTGCCAGTTCCTTCAGATCCTTTGCTTGGTATTTTAGCACTTACCCCTACGTTTGATTATAATGAAGAGATGGCAATTTTTGGTGCTAATCTTGAAACGCGTGTTGGGTGTGAAGAGCAATGGGGTCTTGGATTCCGTGCACGTGTTCCTTTCCGTTCTATAAAGATGGCGCTTGATTCATGTTGTGCTTTAGAAGAAAGTATCGTTGATCTATTTGTACTTGATAATGAACGTTGAAGCTGTCCAACATGCGATCCGGTTCCGGTTGGTCAAGAACAAACGGTTCTGATGTGTTTGCAATTCGTTTAGATCTCGCGTCTGCTTTGTTTGATGCAACAATCAGGAAGTGCTCCATTTATTCCAAGTGCATTAGTTGTTTATGGTGATGGGACAGCAAACCCTGCTCCAAATGGTGATACACGTATTAATGGAGCTGATGTATCAAATGTTGTACCTGCGCAAACACCAGCTTATCTCATTGAAAGTGATGGTGGTTCACAACCAACACCACCATTTGCTTTACCGCAACCAACGGTCGCAACTTACCAGCCTTACCGGCTAGTGGTGCTGGTTCTGGAACTGGAAGTAAATTTGTATTTGGTACCGGTGTTGATTATGCTGCTGGTATAGGTTTGAGCCCTGCAGTTCAAAGAAACTATTGGTTGCCCCGCAATAATGATCGAAGTTCCAACGGCAGGATCGGATGCAGCTTCATTAGAGCTTGTTGACGCTGTTTGTCAAATTGCAAGATACGTCTCAAGCAACTTCTTCAATTCCATAGCATTAATAATGGTCTTTCTCCCGTTGATTTTCTTCTTGCAAATGGCATAACCTTTGATACAGCGCGTAACAATGGTATTGGTAACTTTGATACCGAATTTTACGCTCGTTATGATGGTTGTCTTTGTGATGGAGCATGGTTTGCAGAAGCTATATTTGGTGTGCGCTTTCCAACTGATACAAGAACTTCTACAACCAGTCAACTTTTATTATCACCGATCGGAAACAATCACCACTATGAAATAAAAGTTGGTGGATACTTAGGTTGGCAGCCATGTGAATGGTTCGCAGTTAAAGCAGATGCATGGTACTACTGGGCATTGCGTCACAGAGAAACATTAAGTGCACCATTTGTCGGCGCTACCATTGCAAATATCGGACCTGGAATTTGCGGTGATGTTTCATGGCAATATTTTATAGGTGATATTGATTTCACGTTCTTAGTCCCATGCGCTTGTGATTACATCGGCTTTGATGTTGGTTATCAAGCATGGGTTAAACGTAAAGATCATGTAAGCTTTGATGTGACTACTGCTAAAGATTTCTTTGGGGTAACACAACCACTGAATCCATGCTTATTAGAATCAAGAACAAAACGTATAGCACACACCGTTAAGGCTGAAATCTTCAAACAATGCTGCAATTGGCAAATATTTGCAGGTTGGGAACACACCTTTGCGGGCCAGAATGCGCTTAATGATACCGATTGGTATTTAGGCCTGGTTGTTAACTTTTAATGGTCGTAGATGAAGGGAATTAGTATATGAATAAATGGCACAAGAGAAGTCATTGCAAAATCCTGAGCGCATTACTCGCGCTTGGGGTTTTACTTACACCCATGCATATTTTTAACAAACAGCTAGCTCGTCCTGCAGCAATGCAGTGTGAAATGGATGAGATGTGTATGGCGTCTTTAGCACAAGAAGTTAAAGACAATAATATGCAAATGCTTATTACGCCGGAAAGTTTGATGGGATTGCGACTTGATGAGCTCTTAAGAATAGTTATTGAAAGCGCACTTGAAACTCATACATTGCATGAACTTCCTATGGGTGTTTTACGATGTTATGAACAACTTGAAAATGGTGCAAAATCATTACACGTTCAAGATTTGGCTATAGCATTGCCTGTAGTTGTTGAGAAGTTAACGCAGATGATGAAGACTGAAAGAGCACCACGCCCTGATGCACCGGGAAATACCGATGGTGCGCCTGTTGGAACTGTTCTTGAATGTAATTTTAATGAAGTTCTTCAACTGCTTAATCGTTTGACAATGATTGTAACGCAATGTTGCTCTATTCTTCAACAAGATTTCGCTTTTACATGGACAATTCTTGCAGATATTAAATCATCATTAACAACCTGTTGTGCTGATATCCAAGTCGATTTTAATGGAGTATTTACTTCTATAGCTGCAATTGATATGGATTTCAATAGTATTTTTACCGCAATATCAGATGTTAAAAATACCTTAACAACATGTTGCGCGGATATTGAAGTTAATTTTGAAGGAACCTTCACATCATTAACAGATATTAGAAATTCGTTGACCACTTGTTGTGCTGACATTCAAGTTGATTTTAACGGTGTATTTACTGCAATAGCATCGATTACTGAGTCATTCACCGTAGTAGTAAATATTAATGACACCTTAACTGCATGTTGTTCAAATATTGTAGTTAATTTTGATAGCACCTTCACTACCTTGTTTGACATTGAATCAACATTGACAACGTGTTGTGCAAAAATTCAAGTTGATTTTAACGATACGTGGACAATATTAGCGGATATTAAGCAAACTATTACCACAGATTTCAATGGTACGTTTACAACACTGGCAGCAATTGTAATATCTGCCTGTGATTTAAGCGGTGTTTACACTACATTAGCGGATATTAACCAAACTATTACAACCGATTTCAATGGTACGTTTACAACACTGGCAGCAATTGTAATATCTGCCTGTGATTTAAACGGCGTTTACACTACATTAGCGGATATTAACCAAACTATTACCACCGATTTCAATGGCACATTTACTGCTATTGCAGCTATCGTTGCTGGGTCTTGTGATCTAACTGGTGTTTATACTTCAATAAATGAAGTATTTGTGACGCTAACCAGCTGTGCATGCGATGTTCTTGGTAATTTAGCAGATAATCCACCAAATACACCTCCATTCCCGCCAAATAATCCATGGGATGATTTGCCTTCGTCTATTGATACCTTGTCAACAACTACCTTTGATGTAATTCAATGGCTTAAATCTATTTATATAAGACTTGGACAATTGTCAGGTTATTAATAATAGATTAGTAAACATCAAAAATAAGAGGCGCTTTCGAGCGCCTCTTTCTGTTTGATTTAAAATTGTTCAAGCCATCCAATACTAGCCGTTACCGTATTGCCGGCTCCTGATAAACTTATTCCCGTTATGGTGAGCGATTGACCGGGGTAAAGTATAATTTCTAGATTTCCTTGAAATTGTAAAAGATTCCAAGGTCCGCTACCAAAAGTATTATTGGGAACAATAAGTATAAGAGTGCCTGTTCCTGCAACATAGGTGCCGGCTGTGCTAAATTGCATAATGGAGTTTGCGGTATTAACGTTGGAAAAAGAAAGCCCTGTAACGGTTGCATTGCTGCGTAATTGGATAAGTGATGTTAGACTATTTACGGAGGTGCCTCCTCCATTAAAAAACGTAATAGTTGCATGGATTTTATTGGTGAATCCTTGAAACGTCGGTTTGTTTTGAATAGTGAGTATATGTGTTTCTATGCCTGTGGCATTGAGTGTCGGGTTGCTAGAATTATTGGCGGAAAAATAACGTTGACTTGGTGAAGGATCAAGACTTACTTCATTGCCGGCATTCCAACTTGCTGAGACAATTGAAAGGTTTGCCGTTGTTGATCCTACTTTGTTAACTTGAGAGGTTATTTGGAGTTCCGGGTTGCTAAAGGAAGGACCTTGTGTAAGATTTGAACGAATAATGGTGTGAAAGGTTATCCAAGTACCATTTTGATCTACAATTTGAAAAAGTATGGGCGCTGCTCCAAGCCATCCATACACAATTCTAAAGACATTTATATTGGCGGGATTAAGGGTAAATCCACTGGGGCCACTGCCATTGAGGGTGTCTCCATTAAATGAACTTTGTGGGATTATTGTGGAAACGCTATTGTTGAGATATAGAATTGAAAAGGTAGTATTATTGTAGCCAACAGCAACACCGTCAGTTGTATTAAATAATCCAATCCATTGCGTTGAATTTGCTGCTGAACCACCGGGAAACCCTGCGGTAAAAAAACAGTAGCTTTCGTGTCCGGGTTGATAAGGAAGAATATCAATAGTTTGTATTTGTGCAAAGGATGTTGTATTTGTACCTGATGCAACAACGGCAAGTGAATTTGATGATTGAATTGTTCCCGTTGAAATTACTGAAGTTGTTACATCAAAGCTTGAAACTCCGTATTGAAATTGGATACTGATTTGATCATCTCTGGGTTCTTCAATTCGATCGCCAAAAACTGAGATAAATCCCTCATTTACATTTTGTATGGGTTGCATAGTTTGATGAACTATTATTGATATAAGAACTATCAAAAAGATTTCTCTGGAATTCATGTATTTACCTTTAAATTGCTAGAGTGAAATATTTTGTAAAGGTCCCGGGATTGCACTTACTGGTCCGGCAAAAACAGGAATTGTCGGATTTCCAGGAGAATAATTAATAGTGTTTTTAATTGCGTAGTTTCCATAATAAACATTACCGGTCGCAAGGTTGGCGCTATCAAATATACCGTAGCCCCCATTGCCGATATGGCCTACAATGGTATTATTTGCAATAGTACATACTGTTGTTGTTAATGAAATTCCATAAGCAGTTCCTGTTGTACTTAAGTTTGCCCTAATATCACAGTCGGTTATTGCTGATGAGCTGATTGCATTAAGTAAAAATCCAAATCCATTTGTTTTTCCGTTGTTATTATTTGCAATACATTCGTTGAATTCATTACCAAATCCAGTATCATCTATAAAACCGATGGCATCTAATAAAGAACTTGTATTAGAAAGCGATTGACAATTATTAACGATGCAACTTTCAGATTGAAAGAGACGAATACCACAGGCTGTATAAGTACACTGATTTGAAATTGCTGAACAGTTATTCATCAATTGATTTTGTGACCTTTCAAGACTGAACCCATATGCTGTTGATATCGGATTTGAGCCTGTACAGGTATTGTTTGCTGATAGGCAGTCTTCAATGATACAAGGAGTACAATTTATTATTTGATAGCCAATATTAACAGTACCCCCACAGTTATTTTCACTTACTATGCATGATTTGATTTGAGCTGAATCAGAATTTTTAATTTTAATACCGTAACAATTTGAGGAATTTGTATTGAGTTGGGTGACCATACATTCAATTAGGTTACATATGAAAGTATATTTTAATAAAATTCCGTAGGCATTTGAGGCTGCGCCATTTATTTGTTGTATATCTATATCATTGAGCGTGACATTAGAGATACCTGTTCCTGTTTTTAATCCATCAATATTAATGCCGGCATCGGTAGACCCGTTTATACTTATATTATTTATATTGATAAGATTACAGCCATCAGATACATATATGCCATCCCATGTCATGCTGCTGATGGTTCCATTTCTAATAATGATATTTCTTAGATTTGGTTGTACAAAGATACCTATAATGTTCGGTTGAGTATTTGTAGCATCTAAGCGTATCGTTTTTCTATTTAAGTCTAGAATAACATCATTTGATGCGATAGTAATAAATGATTGTCCTGAAGATGTCGGATTAAAATCAATAGGGGTATTTAAAGCATAAACACCTGGATGCGTAATTGTGGTTTGTTGACCAATATATGTTGGATTATCAAATGATGATAGTTCTGCGATAGCATTGCTTTGATCTTGTATGATAAAGTGTTGATGTGATGTTGGTTTGATAATGCATGGTGATATAATAAAGATTGTTAGAATCATTATTAGTCTTGTAGTACTCGTTTTTTTATTATAAAAGTTCATTAATTATTTTCCTTCCTTATTTTTTTTAGAACATCTCTTCCCATGTAAGAGTCGCAATACCGGTCGTTCCGGCTCCGGAAAGACTTTGCCCCGTAACGGTAGCAGTTTGTCCGGGCAGGAGAATAATTGAAATGTCTGTTTGAGGTAAAAAGAGTGCAAATGGACCGCTACCGAAAGTATTATTGGGAATAATGAGTACAGGTGTCCCCGTTCCTGCAGAATAGGTTCCAACGGTAGAAAATGAGACTACTGAATTGGGACTGACGCTTGTGAATGAAAGCCCCGTTACCGTTGCGCCGGTTAAGATTTGAATAATTGAGGTTTCGCTGGCAGTTGTTACCGTTCCTCCGGTAAATAAGGAGATTCGTACGGCAACTTTATTTGGTACTCCATTGAATGTTGTATTATTTATAATTGTCATCAAATGTCCTACTCCCGGCGATGATATTGCAACGGTCCCGCTTGAAGCTCCGAAAAATCTACTGCCGGCCGTTGATGGTTCTCCAACAAGACTTGCATTCCAGGATGCCGTTCCGATTGTTAAATTTGTTGTGCCCGCCGTTTTTAGGACTTGTGCGGTAATAGGTAATGTGGGGTTGTAAAAAGTTGAGCCCTGGATTGTATTTGAGAATATAAGTTGATGAAATGTAATCCATTCACCATTTTGATCAATTACTTGAAAGTTTATCGGTGCGGCCCCTAGCCAACCATAAGAAATTCTAAATACATTTATATTTTGGGGGTTGATTGTAAAACCGCTTGGGCCTGTTCCATTAAGTTTGTCGCGGTTAAATGAACTTTGGGGGGTTGTGGTATCAACACCATTTTGTCTGAAAAGGATTGAGAATGTGGTTCCGGTATATCCGACTGCGGCGCCATTGAGATTATCAAAAAGTCCAATCCACTGTGTTGAATTAGCTGCCGAGCCACCCGAGAATTGAGCAGTGAAGAATGCAGATCCTTCATGGCCTGGACGATATCGTAGATTACGATTACTTTGCAACTGTGCAAATCCGGTTGGTCCCACCCCCGATGAGATTACTGCTAGGCTGTTAGATGATTGTACGGTTCCGGTGGTTAGAACGGAAGCCGTTGTATCAAATGATGATACTCCATATTGAAATTGAACGCTAACATAATCTTACCTGGTTCCTACAATTTGATCGCCAAATACTGAAACAAAACCTGTATCGGCAGTTATAGCATTAAGAGCAGTGAAGGTACCATTAAAATCGGTAGTAATCGTTTGTTTAATATCAGCAAGTGCGGTGAATGTGCCGTTAAAATCATTAGTTAAGTTGGTGCAACAAGCATTGAGCGCGGTGAAGGTTCCGTTGAAGTCGGTAGTAACCGTTAGTAATAGATTTGCAAGCGCCGTAAACGTTCCATTGAATCCGGCATTGATTGCAGTAAATGTTCCACTATTTTCATTAAGTAATATCGTATTCAATACTGTGAACGTACCGTTAAAATCGTTGGTAATAGTTTGTTTGATGTCAGCAAGTGCAGTGAATGTGCCGTTAAAATCATTAGTTAAGTTAGTGCAACAAGCATTGAGCGCGGTGAAGGTTCCGTTGAAGTCGGTAGTAACCGTTAGTAATAGATTTGCAAGCGCCGTAAACGTTCCATTGAATCCGGCATTGATTGCAGTAAATGTTCCACTATTTTCATTAAGTAATATCGTATTCAATACTGTGAAAGTGCCGTTAAAATCGTTGGTGATGGTTTGTTTAATATCAGCAAGTGCAGTAAATGTGCCGTTAAAATCATTAGTTAAGTTAGTGCAACAAGCATTGAGCGCGGTGAAGGTGCCATTGAAGTCGGTAGTGACCGTTAGTAATAGATTTGCAAGTGCCGTAAACGTTCCATTGAATCCGGCATTGATTGCAGTGAAAGTACCACTATTTTCATTAAGTAGAATTGTATTCAATAGCGTGAACGTACTATTGAAGTCATTGGTAATAGTCTGTTTAATGTCAGCAAGTGCAGTGAATGTGCCGTTAAAATCATTAGTTAAGTTAGTGCAACAAGCATTGAGCGCGGTGAAGGTTCCGTTGAAGTCGGTAGTAACCGTTAGTAATAGATTTGCAAGCGCCGTAAATGTTCCATTGAATCCGGCATTGATTGCAGTGAATGTTCCACTATTTTCATTAAGTAATATCGTATTCAATACCGTGAAGGTGCCATTAAAATCATTGGTGATAGTTTGCTTAATATCAGCAAGTGCAGTGAATGTGCCATTAAATTCATTAGTAATATTAGTGCAACAAGCATTGAGCGCAGTGAAAGTGCCATTGAAATCGGTAGTAACCGTTAGTAATAGATTTGCAAGCGCCGTAAATGTTCCATTGAATCCTGCATTGATTGCAGTGAATGTTCCACTATTTTCATTAAGTAATATCGTATTCAATACCGTGAAAGTGCCGTTAAAATCGTTGGTAATAGTTTGTTTGATATCTGCAAGCGCTGTAAATGTTCCATTGAATTCATTGGTGATATTAGTGCAACAAGCATTGAGCGCGGTGAAGGTGCCATTGAAGTCGGTAGTAACCGTTAATAATAGATTTGCAAGCGCCGTAAATGTTCCATTGAATCCGGCATTGATTGCAGTGAATGTTCCACTATTTTCATTAAGTAATATCGTATTCAATACCGTGAAAGTGCCGTTAAAATCGTTGGTGATGGTTTGTTTAATATCAGCAAGTGCAGTAAATGTACCATTAAATTCATTAGTAATATTAGTGCAACAAGCATTGAGCGCGGTGAAGGTGCCATTGAAGTCGGTAGTGACCGTTAGTAATAGATTTGCAAGTGCCGTAAACGTTCCATTGAATCCGGCATTGATTGCAGTGAAAGTACCACTATTTTCATTAAGTAGAATTGTATTCAATAGCGTGAACGTACTATTGAAGTCATTGGTAATAGTCTGTTTAATGTCAGCAAGTGCAGTGAATGTGCCGTTAAATTCATTAGTAATATTAGTGCAACAAGCATTGAGCGCGGTGAAGGTGCCATTGAAGTCGGTAGTAACTGTTAGTAATAGATTTGCAAGAGCAGTAAATGTTCCATTGAATCCGGCATTGATAGCAGTGAATGTTCCACTATTTTCATTAAGTAATATGGTATTCAATACCGTGAAGGTACCGTTAAAATCGTTGGTTATTGTTTGTTTGATATCTGCAAGCGCTGTAAATGTTCCATTGAATTCATTGGTGATGTTAGTGCAACAAGCATTGAGCGCAGTGAACGTGCCATTGAAGTCGGTAGTAACCGTTAGTAATAGATTTGCAAGTGCAGTAAATGTTCCATTGAATCCGGCGTTGATAGCAGTGAAAGTTCCAGCAGTTTCATTAAGTAGAATTGTATTAAGAACGGTGAAGGTACCGTTAAAATCATTGGTGATTGTCTGTTTAATATCAGCAAGCGCAGTGAATGTTCCGTTAAAATCATTAGTTAAGTTAGTGCAACAAGCATTGAGCGCAGTGAAAGTACCATTGAAATCGGTAGTAACCGTTAGTAATAGATTTGCAAGAGCCGTAAATGTTCCATTGAATCCGGCATTGATAGCAGTGAAAGTACCACTATTTTCATTAAGTAGAATTGTATTCAATAGCGTGAACGTACTATTGAAGTCATTGGTAATAGTCTGTTTAATGTCAGCAAGTGCAGTGAATGTTCCGTTAAAATCATTAGTTAAGTTAGTGCAACAAGCATTGAGCGCAGTGAAAGTACCATTGAAATCGGTAGTAACCGTTAGTAATAGATTTGCAAGAGCCGTAAATGTCCCATTGAATCCGGCATTGATTGCAGTGAAAGTACCGGAGGTTTCATTAAGTAGAATTGTATTGAGTACCGTGAAGGTACCGTTAAAATCGTTGGTAATAGTCTGTTTAATATCTGCAAGAATAGTCCACGTATCATTAAAATCAACTTGAATAGTAGCGCAGCAGGTTGTTAAAGTGTTTTTAATATCAGCAAGGACCGTGAAGGTGTTGTTAGCATCAACATTGATTGCTGCAATTGCAGTGAAGGTGCCATTAAAATCAGTGGTGATTGTTTGCTTAATATCTGCCAAAATAGTCCAGGTGAAATCAAAATCATTTTGGATATTTGCACAGCATGTAGTTACGGTGGTTTCAAGATCATGGAGAGTTGTAAATACACCGGAAAGATCACAAGCAGCTACAACAAGAGCAGCAATAGCAGTGAACGTTCCATTGAAGTCTGTCGTAATGGTTTGTTTGATATCAGCAAGGACCGAAAATGTTCCTGCAAAATCGGCTAAAAGTTCAGCACAGCAGTTTGCTTGATTGTTACAACAATTAATGATAAGCAGCTTAATGCTTTCTAAAAATTCTAATATTGGCGTTAAGTTACATGTTACTAGAGCTGAACCGACAACACCTGCCGTATCAAATGGCGCATCGGGACGAGGAGCTTTTGAATTTTTAAGTTGTTCATCTAGACCGTTGATAAGCTCAGGAAATGCACAGATGAGATCTTCCTTGAGGACTGTTGATTCCCCTTGTAGTAGCCTTTCATAACATCGTAATAAATTTTCTGAAAGAGAATCGATGGTATTGTTTTCGAGAGCTTTGATGATAATATTTTCTAGGAAATTGAGAAATGAATCAGGTACAGTACAGGTTTCAACGGTGTTGTTATTGCTGTTTTGAATAATATGTTGCGCAGGTAAAGCAAGAGGTTGAAGGAATAGCGCAATTAGAACAACAATATTTGACAATTTTTTTAATTGCTTGAATGCTTTCATAACTATTTCTCCGAAATTAGAACTATTTTTTTTAATAGTAAATCAGGTAATAAAACATGAAATCAAGATATGAATTATTTTTTTAAGAATATTATTTCATTTCTATGGCTTTGAAGACTTAATAATATTTTTGCATCATTGCTATAAATGTTTTAAACTTATTAATCATCTATAAAAAAAATAATAATAATTGAAAACTAATATGAATAACCATCAAAAAAAATTTTATGTTACCACGCCAATTTATTATGTTACCGCTAAGCCTCATTTAGGTTCACTCTATTCGACTTTTCTTGCAGATGTTTTAGCCCGTTGGAATAGGCTTATTGGGATCAAATATCTTTTTTTAACAGGCACTGATGAGCATGGCCAAAAAATTGCACAAGCTGCAGCAAAAAGCGGCAATGGCGCCAAAGAATTTTGTTGACAGCTTTATTCGATGCTTATAAAGAAGTTTGGCAGAATATCGTTTAGAATATAGCCATTTTATACGAACGACCGATACTGAACATATCAAAGCCGTTCAATTATGGCTACAAAAATTATTGATTAAGGTGATGTTTATAAAGCTTTTTATGAAGGATGGTATTGTACGCATGTGAAGCTTTTGTTACTGATATAGAAGTTCAGGAAATAAAAAAGCCTTTATGTCCCTTATGTGCTGCGTGACAACAGTTGTTCTCTCTGAAGAATCCTACTTTTTTAAATTGTCGGCATATCAAGATCGTTTATTGCATTTTTATGAAGAAAATCCTGATTTTATTGTGCCTCAAGAACGAACGCAAGAAGTAATCAATTTTGTAAAATCTGGGTTGCGTGATTTGAGTATTTCGCGTACGTCAATTACCTGGGGAATTCCTTTTCCAGGCAGTGAAAAGCATGTTACCTATGTATGGGCAGATGCATTGAATAATTATATTACGGCTATTGGCTATGGGCAAAAAGAGAGGCAAAAGGAGTTTAATTATTGGTGGCCTGCAGATCTTCAGATCTTGGGTAAAGATATTGTACGATTTCATGCCGTTTATTGGCCTGCATTTTTCATGGCATCAGGATTGGAGCTACCAAAGCAACTGCTAGTACATGGATGGATAAAAATTGATAATGAAAAGATGTCTAAATCACGAAATAATGTTGTTGATCCAAAGCAATTGGCTGAATTATATGGTGTTGATCAGGTTCGTTATTATTTAATGAGACAATTTTCGATAGGTCAAGATTCTAATTTCTCGTTGGATGATCTAGAACAGCGTATTACCTCAGATTTAGCTAATGATCTTGGAAATTTGTTGAATCGCATGACAACGCTTGCTGAAAAAAATCAAATTTTTAATTTGGATCCGGTTGAATGGTCTTCTGACGGAATCGCTTTGCATGAACAAGCAAAACAAATGATTGTTCAAGTCAAAAAATATATGCATGAATATTCGATTCATATGGCATTAGCTGCAATATGGAAATTTATCGCACAATCAAATGCTTTTTTTCATGCACATGAACCTTGGAAGTTAGCACAAAAAGATCGCACCAAATTTTTAGAGGTTATTTCAGCGATATGCCATAGTCTGCGTGCTGTAGGTCTTCTCTTATGGCCCATTATGCCCAAGAGTATGGAACAAATGTTATTAAGCATTGGAGCCATGCATAATCTTGGAACAATTGATTGTGTTGAACTTTTAGAACACGAAACGTGGAATCATACTTTTACTATTCAAAAAATACCAAACTTATTTAATAAAATTGAACCAAGAAAAGAAGAAGAAATCATGGAACAAAAGCCAATTGAAATAGAAGGGGTTGATATTACTGATTTTGCAAAAATTGAATTACGTGTTGGTGCAATTGAAGAGTGCCGTACGATTCCAAAATCAGATAAGTTATATCGTTTAAAGGTTAATTTTGGTGATTGTGGTATGAGACAAATATTAAGTGGTATTCGAACTTTTTTTCAGCCTGAAGAGTTGATAGGAAAGCAGGCCGTTTTTGTGTATAACTTAAAACCTCGTATGATGATGGGTTTAGAATCACAAGGAATGATTTTGACTGCTAAAGATGATCAAGGCAATTTACAATTAATTTCTGTTCAAAAAACAGTTCCTAATGGGACTCGATTACAATAATGATAAAGGTGAGTAGTGGAGCTAAGAAAATTAAAGCATTATATGCGCAGGTCCATTGAATTAGGACCTAAAACTTCAGTTGCAGTTCTCTATACACGCATTCAAAGTAGAATATTTGACACCTATTGGCGTTCAAAAGCGATCTTAAAAAAAGCTCATTATCAATGGAATGATATTGTAAAAAAACATTCTGCAAAGAAGTATAAAAAATTCACACTTTTCTGGTTAGATGCTAGCAAGAGAATTGCTTTGCATCCTGATGATTTTAAAGTTTCTTTTGAGAAAGCATTGCTTATTGCTCAAGCAGATACTTACGTGCAAAATTGTTTTTCTATTCTTGGTTCACCATTAAAAAACTATGCTATAATTCCATGGCATACTGATATTCGTTTACAAGCAGAAAACTCAACCGCTCAGTCTGAATTTGATTGGCGGGCCTACTTTAAAGATGTAAAAATTTGTTCAGGAACAGATCAAACTACAAAAGACATTAAAGTTCCCTGGGAGCTTTCTCGGTTGCACCATTTTTTTATTCTTGGTCAAGCATATAATCTTTCAAGTAATGAAAAATATGCCGAAACATTTGTGAGGCATTATGAAGATTGGTTAGCCCATAATAGTTTCTTATTAGGAGCTAATTGGGCATGCCCGATGGACGTAGCCATTCGGAGCATAAATATTATTTGGGCTCTTGAACTTTTTAAAGAGAGTAGAACAGTTTCTCAAGAATTTTTACAAAAAATTACTGAAAGCCTTTACGATCATTTTCATTATCTAGAAAATAACTGGGAGATCTATGATTTGCGTACGTCCAACCATTATTTTTCGGATCTTATAGGATATTTTTATCTATGCTACTATTTTTATGATTTACCCCAAGTTCCACAACGAGCAGAATGGTGTTTTCAGGAGTTGTTATCAGAATTCAAAAAACAGATTTTTGATGAAGGGGCTGATTATGAAGGTTCAACATCCTATCATGGGCTTATTACAGAAATAGTGTACCATTTTTATCTGCTTGCACCCAAAATGGGCTTTGCATTTGATCAAAGCTTTATAGAAAAACTTTCAAGAATGTTTAGTTTTATTGACTGGTGTAAACCAAATTCTGACACTTCTATAATTCGTATTGGCGATGATGATTCAGGCAAAATCTTATATTCCGGAATAAGCACCAACCTTATACAATCGATGAAATCCGATGACTACTATGAACCGGTAAAACATTTTAGAAATTTCGGTCTTTCGATCGTTAAAACTGACCGGGTTCATTATTCCTTACGCCACCATGTGTATAAAAATAATCAACCTTCAGGCCATTTTCACAATGATGTGGGCAGCATAACGCTTGCTGTTGATGGTAAACCCATTTTTGTTGACCCGGGTAGTTATTTGTATACACCTTCAGCTTTTTGGCGTAACCATTTTAGATCTATTCAAAATCATAACAGTTTTTATGTGAAGGGTTGTGAACCCATTGAGTTTGATGATTTTCTTTTTTTCGTTGCAACTCCCTCAGCAAGAATTTTTGCAAGAATGGCACGATGTTAATAATCAGTATCGATTAAAAACAAGCCATACCTTATATAGAAGATTTTACGGTCTAACTGCGTATAGATCTATAGAATATAAGGAGAATCTTAATCAAATAGTTATTGCTGATTGTTGGAAAACGGTACAAAAAAAGGATCCTGATTTGCTCGGGTGCTGGAACTTTACACTGCATCCATCAATCGCTCTTACCAAGGATTCTGATTGTTATATTCTTAGTTTAGCAGGAAAGAGAATTGCAACCTTTAAATCGGGTATTGATTTTAGCGTTATTGATGGGTTTGTTTCATTTCAGTATGGAACCAAAATTCCTACTAAGCAGTTACGTGCCGTGGTTAATCTTATGCATGATGATCTAATTGAAACAGTAATTACTTTACTTTAAGAGGCGTAATTATTGTTTTTAAAAGTTCATAATATTGTGGAATTTTTTGGGCAATTTCATGAGCAATTTCTTCATCATAATTGTGAGAAGTATTGTTACGAGCTTCAACCATTTCTAAGAGAAGATCACTTTTATCTTCAGGTACAAGGTTTTGCTTAATGCATTCTTGGAAAACTTTTTTTGGTGATGCAACTTCTATCCCATAGTTATTTTCTAAATAAATCTTTAATAATTTCCAAGTTAAATCAAAGCAAAATTCAAAGCGTTGGATCATCGCATCTCTAAATGCAAGGCAATCGTCCTCATCAACACACGTTTTTGGTTGCATTTTATGGGAAAATTCTAAAAAACGGTTAATCATATGATTTAATCTGCTATATGCTTTGAGCAAATTATCATAGCGTTCTTTTAATTTTTCCATACAATTCCTTCTTTAAGAATGGTCGCACGAAGCGTTTCAGGAATAGAGTTCATATCAACAATATCAGTGGTTACAGCCATATTTAAACCATCAATAACATTTTTTGCTTTAGCAATTTCTAAAAAATTTAGTTTTTTGCCGGTATCGATTGCTAAATCAATATCTGAATAATGTTTTGCTGTACCACGAGCACGTGAACCAAACAGATAAATTTTTACACCGGGGTAGAGAGCATCCAATAAACGAATTATTGTTTCTTGTTCTTTAATCATATTTTTATTTATTTCAAAAAAATAGTATTTTTTATTTTCCATACTACAAGCTTGTTTACTAAATCACAACTATCATTATACTTTTATTAGAATTTTTGTTGATTTATAAACATTTTTTTGTCAGTTGAGGTTTATCAATGAATCATAAAATAGTAGCGTTACTGATTTTTTGTGGGTTCGTTTCTTCAGGTAATTGTATGAAGAGTCGTGAATTTGAGAAAAAATGTGATAGGGCAGAACGTAATCATGTAAGAAAAGAACGAGCTCGAGCAGAAAAAGAACGCTTAGAAAATGCAGATATTGAAGGTTGCGAAAGCTTAACCCTTGCTGAAGCAGGCTTTGGATTACGTGCAAAAGATCAAAGTAATAAATTTGTATGTGATTATTTTAATCAGATTGAAGTATATAAACTAGAAGATGGTAATTACCTTATTGATTTGCATGTACATAGTTATTCTTTAGTAAAAGATTTTGTTGCGAAAAGAATAGAGCGATCAGATAATTTTTGTGAAGTTCTGTGTGATATTGGATTTTATGGTTTGTTTGAGGGTGTGTATATTGATACCTTTTCACAGATATTACGAAATTGTCCCATAAATCATACAACTAAAAAGTTTACAACCGATAATCTTTTGCAAGGTACAAATCTCATTATTGATCCCGGAATAAGACATTCGGAACCAAGTATGCTTTCTAAAATTGGTTACGGCGCCATAGGATTTGCTTTAGCAATGCCAGTTTGCTATGCATTGTATTTGAAATTTGGGGAATAATTTGAGCTGAAGATATACAAAAAGAATTTCCTGGATTAGCGGGTTTTTCCCGATCAAACATTTTTTATATGCGAGGCTTTTACTTGGCTTATGAAAAAGTCCAGCAGCCTGCTGGACAATTTGAATTGCCAATATTTAGCATATAATAAAAATAAAAAAGGCAGATAAAAAGGCTTAGTGCATTAAAATTGTTTTTCAATTTTTTTGATAAAAACATTTTTTTGTTTTTTAAATATCATCCAATTCGTATGAATCATATGAGAACTGCTTTTAGTTTGGTGCAAAAATTTTCGAATCTCTTCTAAAAAGCTTTGAGATGGCGTAAACGTAACCTTATTTTCAATGAGCCAATGCAAAATAATGCGGTTTTGTAAAAAATCATCAAGAGCCAAAAGCTTTGACAAGCAAAGAAAATTTGAACTATCAACCACTAATTCTTCATAGGTTTTTACTGTTAAGTTTTGTAAAAACTGTTCTGTTTCTTGTAAAGATTCTAAAGTGCTTAAAAAATTTGTATCAAAACGAGTATCGACCTTTTGTAAAGCGGGTAAAACATTTAAACGAATTCTATTGCGTAAAAAATTTTCAGAAGCATTAGTAGAATCTGTTAGGTAAGGGATATTATGTTCATGCAAATAGGCAAGAATATCAGATTTGCTTGTTTGCAATAAGGGACGAATATAAAAGCCCGCCTTAGGTTTCATGGCAGTAAGACCCGTAAGTGAAGATCCTCGAATAAGCCGAATAAAAAATGTTTCTTGCTGGTCTTGCTTGTGATGGGCAACGGCAATTTTTGTGCCATTATACTGTTTTCGTATAGTTTCTAAAAAATGTTGACGTAAAACCCTTCCCAAAGCTTCTTGAGACCCATTCTTTTTAAAGTTAATAGAAAGTTCCGACGCTTGAGCGCTTACAAATGGGATATCTAATGCTTTACAGACATTTTCACAAAAAATGAGATCGTTGGCCGATTCGACGCGCCATCCATGATCAAGATGGGCAGCAACAAGAGAAAATCCAAGATTCTTCTGAGCTTCTTTGAGAAAATAGAGTAAAAAGACAGAATCGGGGCCTCCCGATAATCCTAAGATAACGGTATCGGAAGTTGTAAGAAGAGTATTATTTTTAACAAATTGAATAATTAAATTGATATCCATATACTTATACTATACAACTTTTTTATGAAAATGTCATATCATTAAGCTTTATTTTATACCTGAGCATCTGCTAATATAAATTATGAATCGAAAAAAAGAGAAAAAGGAGAGTTTATGACCAAAAACTTTTACAGAG
The DNA here is from genome assembly GCA_963722255.1 of Candidatus Babeliales bacterium. Taxonomy (GTDB): domain Bacteria; phylum Babelota; class Babeliae; order Babelales; family JANWKD01; genus CAVRJM01. The sequence continues at coordinate 424,214 of CAVRJO010000002.1, read as the reverse complement.
TGGTGATCTTTGTTTTGGGTTGTTTTTGCAATTCCTTATGTATGGAAGGACCAATAGTCGATTATGAAGAACTTAGAAAGAATTCAAGTAAATGTACCTTATTTGGGATTAATCTTCTAGAAGAATTAAATGGGGTTATTACTACGTTGGAAAAAAATAAAGATAAACTTGAACAAGAAGCATACCAAAAAGAGTTAATTCTGCTAGATAAATATGTAGGTGATGTTGAAATGGATCTTGTGAAAAATAGTTTTTATGATGGGATTGAAAAATCAAAACAATATACTGTTAAATCAAGGAAGAATTTTTTTTCACTAAAAAAAAGAAAAGTTGCCTATGTTTCTGAATTTGTCTGGGATGCAACAATAAAAGAAATAGAAAAATCGAAGGATGAGAACCATAAAATAGGTTCAGATGGTAGTATAATGAGCAGTAATGTTTTTCATGCAACGATACTTTTTGATACTATTACTCAAAAAAGAGAGCAAATCCATAAAAAACAAGCATTTCAATCTTTTGCAATACCTCCCAAAAAGAAGATTATCCAATAACTTATTGTTTTTGAATTATTTGTCATTTTGAAATTCATAGAGTGTGTTAATTCTTGTTTTCATTTGGGACATTTGAGTAGACTGTTTTCTAAGGGATCAAAATGTTCAATCTGTTATAGAGCATAATAGAATTGGTTCATTTACATTAATTCAGGGGGACTAATGAAGACATTGTCAATCAAGAATGTTCAAGAAAAAATTCCAGAAATATTGCCGGTCATACCCACTATGGATGTGGTTGTATTTCCACATATGATTGTTCCATTTTTAGTTCTTGATGAAAAGATCATCAAGGGCATCCAGCACTGCAGTAGAAAATTCAAAAATAGATTATGCTGTTAGCTGCTAAAAAAAGAATCGATAATTATCAAGGAGCCATAGGCACTAAAGATTTATATGAAGTAGGTACAGTTGCATCTATAATGCGACTTATTAAAATTCCAGAAGGTGGTATTAAAATTTTGTTCAAGGGATTTGTAAAGCAAAAGTAAAGAAATATTAGCACATGAAGAATCGCTTAATGCTCTAGTTGAGCCATTTGATCAAGATCATTAGCAAATGCATCCTGAAGTTATTGGCACAAATCAAAAATATTAAAGAATTGGCTGAAAAAATGAGCAACTTCAGGACATATGCTTAGTCCCGATTTTCATATGATATTATCTCTAAAATGCAATGACGCTGAAAAAATAGCTGATTTTATATTTCGCATCTTAATTTAAATGTTGACAGAGCCCAAGATCTTTTAGAGACGCAAACAAATAAAGAGTTCCTAGAAGGGATTATATTTCTTTTTAACGCGAGAATTAGAAGTTGCTGAAATTCAAGAAAGAATTAAAAATCGAGCTCGTGAATCTATGAATAAATCACAAAAAGAATTTTATTTACGTGAACAAATGAAAGCAATAAAAAAAGAACTTGGGCGAAGATGATCATGAAGAAATCGAAGCGATGCGCGCTAAGCTTGAGCAATTAACCTTACCAGAAGAAGCATACACTGAAGTAATAAGACAATTAAATCGTCTTGAAAGAACTGCTCCGGATTCTATGGAAGCATCAGTAACGAGAAATTATCTTGAATGGATTTTAGCTTTGCCATGGGGAAAAGAGACGGTAGATAATCTTGATATTAAGCATGCAAAAGGCATACTTGATGAAGATCATTATGGTCTTAATGATATTAAAGAAAGAATTTTAGATTTTATCTCAATACGACAATCTTAAAAAAGACGGATATACACCGATTTTATGTTTTGCGGGTCCTCCAGGAACCGGTAAAACTTCATTGGGAAAATCTATTGCAAAAAGCTTAGGACGCGAATATTTTAGAGTATCTTTAGGTGGCGTTAAAGATGAAGCAGAAATTAGAGGTCATCGAAGAACTTATGTTGGCGCAATGCCGGGAAGATTTATACAAGGTTTTAGAAAAGTAGCCTCATCAAATCCGGTAATCATTATCGATGAGCTTGATAAAATTGGTGCTGATTTTAGAGGTGATCCTTCAGCAGCTATGCTTGAGGTCCTGGATCCACATCAAAATAAAACATTTTATGATAACTATTTAGGAATTGCATTTGACCTTTCAAAAGTGATTTTTATTGCAACTGCCAATAATCTTGAAACCATTTCTGAACCATTACGAGATCGTATGGAAATTATCCAGCTTTCCGGATATACCGTAACTGAAAAATTGCACATATGTAAACTACATCTTGTAAAAAAAGCGATTTATGATTCCGGCCTTGAAAATTCCAATATTGCTTTTGAAGATGATATAATACTGGATGTTATCACTAATTACACTCGTGAAGCAGGGGTGCGACAACTGGAAAGAACCATGCGTAAGCTTTGTTGTAAGGCAGCTCGTTCTATAGTTGAAGATAACCAGCATTTAGTTTTTACTTAAGAAAATTTGGATAAATATTTAGGCCCTCGAAGATTTTTAGATGATATCGTTGATTGTGAAAATAGAATTGGTATTACCAATGGTCTTGCATGGACTTCTTTTGGCGGAGAAATGATAAAAATTGAAGCATTAGTCATGCCGGGCAAGGGCAAACTCTTATTGACCGGCCAGCTTGGATCGGTTATGAAAGAGTCTGCACAGGCAGCTTTGAGTTATGCACGAGCACATGCAAAAGAGTTTGGTATTTCTAAGGATATGTTTACGAATTATGATTTACATATACATGTGCCTGCAGGCGGTGTTCCAAAAGACGGTCCTTCAGCTGGCGTAACTATGCTTACTTCTATTCTTTCAGCATTAACTCATAAGCCAATTAATGCGCAATATGCAATGACTGGTGAGTTGAATTTGAGAGGAAATGTAATGCCGATAGGCGGCGTTAAGGAAAAAATATTAGCAGCCAAACGTAACAAAGTTCCTTATGTTATTTTACCGCAAAAAAATAAAAATGATCTTGTTGGCTTTGAAGAAATCGCACAAGGTGTTAATATAATTTGGGTAAATCATGCTCAGGAGGTACTTGATCATGTGCTTATGGAAAAACAAAAGAAAGCATAATACTATCGCCTATGAAAATATTAACGCTCGGTGGTGCTTCTCAGGATATTTTTATTCATCATGAGGATATACAAACGATTGAATTTTGTCGCAAAAATGAAAAAGAATCCTTCCTGTTATTGCAGGAAGGATCGAAAATTGAGATTGATAGAATTAGATACTCAACAGGAGGTGGAGCAACTAATTCAGCCGTTTCATTCAAACGTTTAGGATTTGATGTTTCTTCGTTTTTTAAAATAGGTGAAGATAGTCAAGGCTCTATGATTTTAGAGGCGTTAAAAAATGAGGGGATATCAGTTCAGGATTGCGTCGTTGATAAAAATGGTCAAACCGGTATTTCATTTATTATTCCTTCTTTTAAAGGAGAGCGAACTGTTTTAGCCTTTCGAGGAAGTAATACAAAGATTCAAACAAATGAACTTCCTTTGCAAAAATTAAAAAACTATTCGTATCTCTATATCACCTCTTTGAGTGGTGAATCTTCACATCATCTTTTACCAATAACTGAACAAGCAAAATCTGATGGGTTGGTTGTGGCAAATAATCCAGGTCGAAGCCAACTTTTGGCAGGCGCTGTTGCATTATGCCGTGCTTTACCAAATATCGATATTTTGATTTTAAACAAAGAAGAAGCTCGTCAATTTATGATTTCTCTTGCCCATTCTGACTTGACAGGGCCATTGAATTTGAAGTTTGATATGCATAATGCTACTCAAAAAATGCCATTTTTATTGAGTGAAGTATACAATTCCCATGATGAATGCTTCAATCTGATCAACTATTTCAAAGCCGTAGCCGCTCGTGGTCCTAAAATTGTAGTGGTTACTAATGGTGCTGAAGGTGTTTATGTCTATTCTGAAAATACAATCTATTTTCATCCTAGTTTCCCCATAAAGGTGGTAAATACATTAGGGGCAGGAGATGCATTTGGGTCCGCATTTGTAGCAGGAATAGCTCGATTTGGATCTGTAGAAACGGCAATTCGTTACGGAATTCTTAATAGTGTTTCTGTTATTACGCATATTGATGCCAAAACAGGGCTCATGCTTCAAAAAGATCTTGATTTTGAATTAGAAAAATTAGATAAAACATTATTAAGTATATTTAAACTCTAGATCTCTTTGATAATAGAATTAGGGACAATAGAATTAGGCGGGTTCGATGGTGCTATCAGTCTCTTGATTAATTTTTTTCTCTCAAATAAGCGAAATTCTATTGTCAAAAGAACTTCTTATATTCTTTTCAAATTGTTGTTGAATCTTGTACTGTTTTTGTCATTCCAATAAACAAAAAGTTAGAATAAATTCTTAGTGAGAATTTCATATAATCCCTTAAAAATTTACTGTATAACCATTGAAATTGTATGCCGTCATTTCATAGTCTGTTTTTTGATTACATAATAACAAATAGACGCGATTTTTTTTAAAAAGAGTTTAGAAGGTATTAAATGAAGCTATTAAAAAAACTAAAAAAGTTATTAGACATTTTTTTGTTAATAACCTTATTTCTACAACCCCTACTAGTAACAGCTCAACAAGGCACAATTTTAGAAAATAATGAAACGTATACCGTACCTGATACCTTTATAGATTTCCTTGAAAGCATACTTACAAATGCATTAGCAAATAATAGTATCAACACTGTATCTGAAAATTTGATACGATGCTATGAAAGACTTGCACAAGGTGAATTAACTGTTTTTAAAGAAGATCTTATTTGTGCATTTCCTGAACTTATTCAGGGCTTAGAAGAGCAACTTAAAAGTTCAAAAGCACCTCGTCCTGATGCACCAGTTGATAGTCCGGGAGCTGTCGGTTCAGCTCTAGTAACATGTAACTTAACGCCAATATTAGAATTTTTAGAAAGCATTAAGTTACTTATCATTAATTGTTGTAACAATCAATCAAACTGCTGTGATGAACTTTTAGCCGATTTTGCGCAAACCTTCTCAATTCTTGCTGATATCAAACAAACAATCACTACAGATTTTAATGGCACTTTTACTGCTATTGCAGCTATTGTTGCAGGCACTTGTGATCTCTCCGGTGTTTACACCACGCTGAATGATATCAAAACAACAATAACCACTGATTTCTATGGAACATTTACTGCTATTGCTGCTATTTCTACAGGATCATGCGATCTTTCTGGTGTTTACACAACTCTTCATGATCTTGATACCACTTTAACAACCTGCTGTGCCACTATTCAAAATGATTTTGATTTCACCTGGACAATATTAGCCGATATCAAACAAACTATCACTACAGATTTTAATGGGACTTTCACTTCTATTGCGGCTATTGTTGCAGGATCATGCGACCTTTCTGGTGTTTACACAACTCTTCATGATCTTGATACTACTTTAACAACCTGCAGTGCCACTATTCAAAACGATTTTGATTTCACCTGGACAATATTAGCCGATATCAAAACAACAATAACTACTGATTTCAACGGAACATTTACTGCTATTGCTGCTATTTCTACAGGATCATGCGACCTTTCTGGTGTTTACTCAACTCTTCATGATCTTGATACTACTTTAACAACCTGCTGTGCTACTATTCAAAACGATTTTGATTTTACCTGGACAGTTTTAGCTGACATCAAACAAACAATTACTAATGATTTTAATGGCACCTTTACTGCACTCAATGCATGTTGCACCAACCTCTCTAATGATTTTGCAAATACCTGGACAATATTAGCTGATATCAAACAAACGGTAACCAACGATTTTAATGGAACCTTTACTGCCATTGCCGCTATCAATTTTAGTGCAGTAAATACCTTCACAGTGCTTGCCGACATTAAGCAAACAATCACTAATGATTTTAATGGAACGTTTACGGCACTCAATGCGTGCTGCACTAATATCACCAATGAATTCAACGGAACATTCACTGCACTTGCCGATATCAAACAAACGATAACTAACGATTTTAATGGGACTTTCACTGCTATTGCTGCTATCAATTTGAATGCAGTAAATACTTTTACAGTGCTTGCAGATATCAAGCAAACCATCACCAATGATTTTAACGGCACCTTCACAGCACTCAATGCATGTTGCACCAACCTCGCTAATGATTTTGCCAATACTTGGACAATATTGGCGGATATTAAGCAAACGATAACCAACGACTTTAATGGAACGTTTACTGCTATTGCCGCTATCAATTTTAGTGCAGTAAATACCTTCACAGTGCTTGCCGATATTAAGCAAACCATCACCAATGATTTTAATGGCACTTTCACAGTATTGAACACGATATTACTTAATGATACTACTGCAATATTTACTGTATTGAATGCTGGATTCCTTGGCACCTACACAGCAATCGCTGATCTTAAGCAAACAATTACTAATGATTTCAATGGTATTTTTACTGAATTTAATGGAACATTTACAGCTATTGCTGCTATCAATTTTAGTGCAGTAAATACCTTCACAGTGCTTGCCGACATTAAGCAAACAATCACTAATGATTTTAATGGAACGTTTACGGCACTCAATGCATGTTGCACTAATATTACTAATGACTTTAACGGTACTTTCACTGCTATCGCTGCTATCAATTTTAGTGCAGTAAATACTTTCACCGTGCTTGCTGATATTAAGCAAACAATTACTAATGATTTCAATGGTACCTTCACGGCACTTAATGCGTGTTGCACTAATATTACTAATGAATTTAATGGAACATTCACTGCGCTTGCAGATATCAAACAAACAATAACAAATGATTTCAATGGGACTTTCACTGAGTTCAATGGAACATTTACTGCCATTGCCGCTATCAATTTGACTGCAGTAAATACCTTTACAGTGCTTGCAGATATTAAGCAAACAATTACTAATGAATTTAATGGCACCTTCACTGCGCTAGCAGATATCAAACAAACGGTGACTAACGACTTTAATGGAACATTTACCGCTATTGCTGCTATCAATTTGAGTGCAGTAAATACTTTCACCGTGCTTGCCGACATTAAACAAACCATCACTAATGATTTTAATGGAACCTTCACGGCATTGAATGCATGCTGCACTAATATTACCAATGAATTTAATGGAACGTTCACTGCGCTTGCAGATATCAAACAAACGATAACTAATGACTTTAATGAGACATTCACCACCATTGCCGCTATCAATTTAAATGCAGTAAATACCTTCACAGTGCTTGCAGATATTAAGCAAACAATTACCAATGATTTTAATGGCACCTTCACAGCACTCAATGCATGTTGCACTAATATCACCAATGAATTTAATGGAACATTCACTGCACTTGCTGATATCAAACAAACGATAACTAATGATTTCAACGGGACGTTTACTGAATTCAATGGAACATTTACTGCCATTGCTGCTATCAATTTGAGTGCAATAAATACCTTCACGGTGCTTGCAGATATTAAGCAAACAATTACTAATGAATTTAATGGTACTTTCACGGCACTCAATGCATGTTGCACTAATATTACCAATGAATTTAATGGAACATTCACTGCGCTTGCTGATATTAAACAAACGATAACAAATGATTTCAATGGGACGTTTACTGCTATTGCTGCTATCAATTTGAGTGCAGTAAATACCTTTACGGTGCTTGCAGATATTAAGCAAACAATTACTAATGATTTTAATGGAACCTTTACTGCTATTGACGCTATCAATTTGACTGCGGTAAACACTTTTACGGTGCTTGCCGACATTAAACAAACGATAACTAACGACTTTAACGGAACCTTCACGGCATTGAATGCATGTTGCACTAATATTACTAATGAATTTAATGGAACATTCACTGCGCTTGCTGATATTAAACAAACGATAACCAACGATTTCAATGGGACGTTTACTGAATTCAATGGAACATTCACCGCCATTGCCGCTATCAGTTTGACTGCGGTAAATACCTTTACAGTGCTTGCCGATATTAAGCAAACCATCACCAATGATTTTAATGGGACTTTCACTGAATTCAACGGAACATTCACCGCCATTGCCGCTATCAACTCGACTGCGGTAAATACCTTCACGGTGCTTGCCGACATTAAGCAAACAATTACTAATGATTTCAATGGAACGTTTACTGTTCTTAATGAAATTTTACTAAATCAAGGATGTGTAACAACTATAATCACTGCAGCATTAATTGGAACTTCCGGCTATGTTATTGCACAAGCAGGTGCGTATACTCTTGCAAGTAATGTTTCTTTTGCTCCGGTAACGCCGGGTAGTTCAGCCATAACCATTAATGCGAGCAATGTATCCCTTGATTTAGGATGTAATGGCATTACTCAAAGTAATAGTACAACAGGAGTGAATGGCATATTAATTAATGGTCAATCAAATGTCTCTATTAATAATGGGTCGTTAAGTGGCATGACTGGAAATGGCATTAGCATCGCAGCAGGTTCTTCAAATATTGATTTATCAGGTACGACAATCTTAAATTCACAACATGGTGTTTTATTTAATGGAACGACTGGTTCACCTATTTCCACATTTGAAATTACGGATGTAGAATTTGTTGGTAATACAACAGCTCTGACTTTAAATGCTGCTCTAGGTGGAGAAGTATCAAATTGTTCAATTTTCAATTCATTAAGTGCCGGAATGGAGTTCAATAGCAGTTTTTCTAATAATATATCAGCATGTACCATCAAAAATACTACGACGACCACAGGTAGTATATTTGGCATTACTGCAAATAATGGAGGGAGCAATATATTTACAGACTGTTTCATTAATAATGTCAGCACCAGCGATACTTCTTCAGTCAATAGCGCTAATGCCATTTTTATTGGTTCCGGTGAAAATCGTGATATTATAACAAATAATATAATAAGTAATGTTTCTACCAGTTCCAATGCGCAGCCCTTTGGTATTCAAATGGCGTATACCTTTACGGCACTGAGTAATTCATCTTTACCTTCTATATCGGGAGCCGGAACAATAACTTCCATCGCGTGGTCGCCTGATGGAAGATACATAGCAACATCTACTTTAGGCACTATTTTGGTATATGAGCTAACAAATGGTGTTTTAATAGTTACTGCAAGTGTTGTCGATGCCTCAGCTAATGCAAGAGCTATATCATGGTCACCTGATAGTGCTTATCTTGTTGCTGTTGATAGTGTTGCTGGTGGTAAAATAACAGTTTATTCTTTTAGCGGTGGAATGTTTGGTGCGAGCTATAGCGTTAATAATATTGAGGTTTTAGCAGCTCCAAACGCAGTAAGTTGGTCGCAAAATGGTAAATATATTGCTGTTTGTACGGGTGCACTTTTAATATATGAATTTAATGCAAATGCAACAATTCCCTTCTCTTTAATTGCAAATCTTCCTTCAAATACAGGCGGAGCTACTTTTTTTGCAGTTGCAGTGCATTGGTGCCCAACAAATCCAAGCCTTCTTGTTGTGGGAGGAACTTCAGGTAACGGATTAATAAGTATTGTGAGAATTAATGGTACAACAATAAGCGTTCTTACTTCGGCAACTTCAACAATTGGAGCGATTGGTACTATTAGATGGTCGTCAGATGGTCAAAAAATTGTAATAGGTACCACTACAGGTACTGCAATACAAGTCTATACATTTAATGGAACTACATTAACCGCAGGCCCTACGTTTACAACGGGCGGAACCACTTTAGGTGTTGCTTGGTCTCCCGATAATAACTATATTTTAATCGGGGGTGCACCAAGTAGTAGTTTTGATACTCGAGTTGTCAGTTATAGTGGTTCTTCTTTAACTCTTGTTTCAGAATATAGTCATGGTGCAACAGTTGATGATGTTGATTGGTCCCCAAAAGGAGATTTAGTTGTTATTGGAGGGGTCCAAAACACAGCAACGCTTTCAGTTGAAGTTTTATCAGGATTAAACTTTCCTTCCAAAACACAAATTATGGGAAACAATGTAAGCAATGTAACGGGACCAACCGTTACAGCAGGAGTATCTTCCGGAAGAGGGATTAGTGCTTCTTCAAGCTCTAATCTTGTTATTCAGAATACTGCGTTCCAGAATGATCTTAATTATGTATTTGCAACAAATATATATACGCAATTTCAAGCTAATACAAGGAGTCCATTTGCGAATCTAAATTCTAATTTGTCATTCCCGCCTTTATAATGATTGAAGAGGAAGAACTGTAGGAAGAGTGTGATTTTTGCTTAAACTCGTTTAAAGCGCGGATACAAGGCTATGTATCGTTAGCAGATTATCGTATTGTTTTTTATTGCATTGGTATGTTTTTTACCAAGATAGAATGCAATAAAAAACCAAAAAAATACCAAGCTCAGGCAAAAATAATTGGTGAATTGAATAAGCGTTGATACAAAACAAATTTGTAATGTTTTAAATTGTAGAGGATTAAGCAGCATAGCATAGATTCCGCTACATTGTCGTGCGGTACGTGAGCCGAACGTATCAATCCATGCTTGAGCCTTGAAACGTACATCTTGAGTTGTGGGAATATATAACTGTTTTGTTGTTGGAATAGTGAGTGAAAAATTTACTGCTTTTAGAAGCACTAATATGAAAAACAAGATTGTACTATTTTGATAAAGTATAAAACCAAAAATTGAAAACCCTACAAGTATGGGGATTAATAAAAGAGAATATATAATACCAAAAAAATTGTTGATTTTATTGATGCCGAGCACTAAGCACAGCAATGTAACAAAATTTATTGCGCTGCCATAAAAACCAATATACTCAGCAAGTTCTAATCCTGAAAGTTGCTCAGCAGCAAAGCATTTAAAATAATAGTCAAAAAGTTGAGTAATAAATTCAAAAAAAAATATAATGCACCATATACCAATTAAATAGTAGTTTTTTATAATGAGGCTCAATCCTTCAAAGAAGCCTGGAACCTGTTTGGTATCGGAAAATTTTTTTTCTGAGCCCTGAAATGGTTGTAGCAAAATAGAAGGGGTAGAACGTAAAAAATACCAAAATAAAACAGAAGAAATTACTATAAGTAGAGCTGATATATATACTGAAAGGCTGCTCGTTGTTAAATGGAAATAACGTGGAATTCTACTCAAAACAAGAGGACCTAAAATGCCACCTATTTGACCTAAACCAACAATAAGAGGAAATCCTTTTTTTGCTGATTCCGGTTGGGTTGTGCTTGTTGCAATAGCCCAAAATAAAGCGACCAAGAGAGAGCCATAACTTTCAACAAATGCGTAGAATGAAAAACAGAATATGTATGATGCATAGAGTGGTACATGTGAGTTTTGCATTAAAGAAGGGCTGTTCATTTCATTGAACAGGGAACTATCGATTAAATAGGCAAAAATGAGTGTAATAAATGCGTACAATGATGAAATAAGTACAAAAAGTTTTTGGCAAGAGAGTAGATCAAGTAATCGAGAATAGAGTAAGAGTACAGGAACTAAGAAAAGTAATGAGAAGATCTTTGCATAGGGAAGCATTGAGCTACCAATAAGATCACTCAAAAGGGATTCTTTAATGGTTCCTAGAGTCCAATATGCCGCAAGTATGGTACAAAAAATTAATCCCATTTTGAAAAATTTTGTTAGTTCATCTGGATGAGTAAAAGGAAAATTGCGTTTAAAATAGTTATTTAGTAATGCCATTGTAGATGAATTTTTAGAGTAATTAATAAAGAAAATGGATAAGTATGAATTTTATTATTTATTTTTATATTTGTCAAATTTTTCGATCTCTATAAAAAAGGGGAAGAGTGTGAAGTTGTTAAAGACTTATACACCTCTTCCTTGTTTGTGATTCAGGATTTTAATTTTTAGTGTTTTTTTTCTTGGTAAGAATAGTATCGTTTTTTTCAAAGTTTTTAAAAGTATTGGTTGGGGCTTTAAATACATTTTCAAGTGTATCATTTGGAATGCCGGAAAGTGCGCTTACAACCCCCATATATTCAGGTAATTCATTATTAAAGATAGCTAATACTTGGACTTTTTCATCCCCAATGCTTTCAAAATAATGAAAATATCCTCGAGGGAAAAAAAGTAGATTCCCCTTTTCAAATTCTTTAGTTTCAATCTCATTATTTGGGCTTACCACGCTCATGCGGCCCTTTCCACTCAGAACAAAAACGAGTTCATCAGCATTGGGATGCCAATGAGGAAGTGCAATACCATCACTGTCTAAATTAACCCAAAATATTGATAATCCGCGAAGAATTGGAAAATCTGATTGTGTTATTAGTTTTAACTCACCGGCATCACCATAACGCTCTTCAGGTAAGTCAGACAACTTAAATACGTGGGTCATTTTTTGGGTGGTGCCTGTTTTATTTTTTAAATATGTTGCCATAGAGTTTCCTTCTATAAAAAAATTCAAAGTCGATCAATATTATTTAAATTACTTTAAAAAATCTTTTTAAAGCATGTAAATAGTTATTACTTACTATAAAAGGAAGAGCTCTTATTCGAGGTATTTCTCTCTTTGTATTTTAAGGATTAAAAATTTTGAGCATAGGTGTCCAACAACTTTTTCACTTCAACAGGATCTGCTCGTTTTAGAGCTTTATTTTCTTTTTGATTAAGTATCCTTTCACTTGTATATCGAGCTAAGTAGTTATATGAAGTTCTTCCATATTTTCCTTTAAATTTTGGGTTTGCACGATTTTTTAAAAGAAGCTTTAAAAGCTCAATATCTCCAGATAAAATTGCACATTCAAGTGAATCAAAGTCTGGCTGTTGTGGAGCCTTTTTCATAAGTTGTATATATTCATGGATTATTGTTTTAATTCGATTGAATTCTTCGGGAATGTCGCAATCAAGTTTTTTTGCTTCTTTTATTAAGCATTCAGCTTGTAACTCAATCGTTGATTTTTCGCTATTTGTACAACTTTCGGGAGAAATGATTTCTCCGGCCCGAAGAGAGAAATTAGTTGATATGCATAATAAGGCAATAGAAATATACATAGTTTGCAAGTTATTCATGGTATTCCTTTATAATAAAAGTAAAATTTGAGATCTTTTTCATTTTTATCATAAAGGAATTAATTTATATTTGTCAATAAAGAATAGAGGGAGGCAGTTGATACTATATTTTATATGATTAGCCTATTTTGTTAAGTAAGGCAATAATTGTATCTCTGTCAGGATTAGATTCTGTTGTATCCATTTGTTCTATAACCGAAATTAAATTGATTTGTGAAAAATGAGGATTAGCGAATTTTTTTAAAAGTGAAAGCATGAAAGAATAATCTGCATTTAATGCGGCATAAAAAAGAGGGTCGATGATTGAAGAGGTCTTTGCGTGATTGAACTGTGTAAACCCAAGAACTCTAATCGATTTTTTGGCTACTTTTTTAAAATCTTTATATGAAATGCTAGCTTTTACATATTTATACCATGCGTCAAGCAATTGTGATTTTGCTTTCACTATTTTGCTAGAACTAGATGGTTGGTTCCAAATGCCAGTTTCTTGTTGGGAGCTTTGTAAAGGGTTATAGAGAATGAGAAACAATATGATAGCAAGAGCTACACTATACTTAGTTTTATTCATTTTTTGCTTCCCAACCATCTTGAGTATACCAGCAATAGGATGTAAGGTACCAACATGTTGCAAGAATCTCTTTATAGGAATAGTTATATTCAACGAGTTCATGGTGCAGGTTATTGATTCTTCTCATTTTTAAGGCATTGAAGGGTGGATAAGAAAGAGTAGAACTGCTAATAAAAATGACAAATAAGAAATATAGTTTATACATGTTCATTGATTTGCTGGTTATTTCAATTAAAAAATAATAGTTATATGTAAATTAGTATATTTTTTCTATGGTGCCAAATCAAGTGATTGCTATTTTTTATTGGAAAATTAGATATACTTATAAAAAACATATAGTGAGCATTTTAATGAATACTAATATTCTATCTTTGCAGTCTATCTCAAAACAGTTCATGCAATTTCAAGTTTTGCGATCTATTACGCAAAGCTTTGAACAGTGTAGTACCTATGCAATAACAGGATTTTCTGGTTCGGGAAAATCAACTCTTTTGCATATTATTGCAGGCCTTGAGCTTCCATCTCAGGGCATGGTTTTCTATAATAATCAAAATTTGAACCTATTTTCTTTGAAAGAAAAAGAGCAATTTTTTAATACTAAAATTGGTCTTATTTTTCAATTGCCTTATTTAATCGATGAATTGACTGTTATTGAAAATGTTATGTGTAAGGGATTTATTGCGGGATTATTGTATGATGACTGTTATCAAAAAGCAGTTTGTTTGTTGAATGAATTAGGTATTGCGGAGAAATCGAGCGATTTTCCAAGATCATTATCAGGCGGCCAGCAACAAAGAGTTGCTATTGCCCGTGCTTTGTTAACGCAACCTTCATTTTTATTAGCAGATGAACCAACAGGGAATCTTGATGAGACCACAGGAAAGCTCATACTTGAAATACTAGTACGATATCATAAAGAATATAATATGGGGCTTATTATTAGTTCTCATGATCGCTATGTAATACAAAAAATGGATACAATTTTAGTGCTAAACAATGGTTTTTTATCAGAAGCAGTAAAGGAAAAACAGAATGGCTAAGCAAATGGCATATACTCCAGCGAGATCTCATGAAGCACAACATCAAACTACGGTGAAAAAAAATCTTATTTCAAAAACAGTTCAAGTCGGAGCATCAACGCTTTTAAGCAGGTTATTTGGCTTAATGCGCGAATTGTTAACTTCAAAATATTTGGGAGTCAGTGAAATGGCCGATGCTTTTCTTACGGCTTTTAAAATACCTAACTCATTAAGAAAGATTTTTGCAGAAGGTGCTTTGAGTGCTGCTTGTGTTCCAACATTTGTAAAAATAATTAAAAATGAATCCCAAAAAGAGGCTTCTTCTTTAATGTCTCTTACCTTTTTATTTTTCGAAGGGCTATTACTACTTTTTTGTGGTTTAATATTTTGGCAAGCTGATGCTGTTATTCGATTAATAGCTCCCGGTTGGTACTGCGCACAAGGCGCTGAAATGATTTCTTCGAATTTGCCCTTGCTCGGCCATGTTTTGGAATGGTTTGCGCCAGCGTGGTATTGTTTAGCGCCATCGGTTGGGCAAGCATATTATGCAATTATCTATTTACGGATATTAATTTCTCTTATTGTTTGTTTTTCAAGTAGTGCATTGCTAGCCGGTGCTTTGCAAGCTGCCAACCATTTTTTTGTTCCTTCTTTTACTCCTGTATTATTTAACATTGCCTTTATTTCTGGCTTGCTCGTTTGCTTAAAATTTGGACTTACCATTGAATGGTTGTGTGCAGCCGTTCTTTTTGGTGGGTTTTTGCAGTTTTTATTGCATTTTATTGTTTATTTTAAACTTAATTTTACCTTTGGAAAAATAAATAATAAAACGATAGAGCATTTTAAACAAATAATGAAAAAGTTTCTTCCTTGTATGGTAAGTATGAGTATTCTTGAATTGAATCTTTTCATGAGTACGAGTTTAGCAACCTATTTGCCCAAGGGTTCTATTGCATTGATTTATTATGCCAATAGGTTTATGGGTATTCCCTTAGCAGTTTTAATAGGTGCTTTTTCAACAATACTTTTACCTTATTTTTCTCGAATTAGTATTTATGCACCAAAACGACTTAGTATCTATTTATTGGAGGCCGCAAAAGTAGTTTTTTGGATTACTGTTCCCTGCACTATCATAATGAGCTTTTTGGCTGAAAAATTTTTTCACACAATTTTTTTATCGGAAAAATTTTCACTACTACATGTTGAACAGGCATCACAACTTTTGATAATTTTTTTATCAGGGCTTTTCTTTTTTTCATTATATAAAATTCTATTGAATATCTATTATGCTTTACATGATACCATTACACCATGTTACATTTCTTTAGGTATTTTAATGATTAACTACTGTTTATGTAAAACATTTACTCCAATGTTTGGTGTTAACGGATTGGCTTTAGCTTTTGTTATAACCAATATAATTCATGTTGCTTTTTTTGCTCTCTTTTTATATAAAAATTTTAATTTTAAGTTCTATTTTTCTGCATTTGCCAAGTTTATAACCTATTCACTCATGCAAACAGCCTTCATAGTTCTCTTTTTTGGCTGCCTTTATTTTTGTGGCCAAATGCTTATCACTGTGCTTGCAAATCAATTTTTTAAACAATTTTTATTGTATAAAATTGGTTTTTGGTTCTGGGTTGGACCTTTATGTTTAACGACCTGCTATCTCTTAATTAAAACGAGAAGGTTATTCAATGTGCGTTTATATTTTCTGGATTGATGGGCTATGAAACAAGAATATTCTGCCGGAGTTGTTGTTTATTGTTATGATGAAAACGGGGTAG
The DNA here is from genome assembly GCA_963722255.1 of Candidatus Babeliales bacterium. Classification (GTDB taxonomy): domain Bacteria; phylum Babelota; class Babeliae; order Babelales; family JANWKD01; genus CAVRJM01. Next base: position 407,814 of record CAVRJO010000002.1, on the reverse strand, counting down.
AATTTTTATTACTGCATTATCAATCGGGTCATTGGGATTTTCCAAAAGGGCATATTGAAGATAATGAGACAAAGGAAGAAGCGGCTTTACGAGAGCTCATGGAAGAAACAGGATTGAAAGCTGAATTGTACCAGGGCTTTCAAGAAGAGTTCAGTTATTTTTTCCGTTATCCTAATAGTACAGAATTGATTAAAAAAAAGGTCTATTTTTTTATTGGCAAGTCAGAAAGCAAAGATGTTGTTTTATCTCATGAGCATAGAGGGTATTTGTGGTTGCCCTATAAAAAAGCATTAGATCAGTTGACTTTTAAAAACGCAAAAGAACTTTTAAAAAAAGTAGATAATTTTTTGAAGAATTAAAATAGTAAAAAATGCATTATTTTAAACTAGATCATAGGGGGTTGTTTTGATAGACGGCTTCTTGTGCAAGTTCAGCTTGAATTTTGAGCTGTTCAAATTGTTCAGATAATTCCTCGAGTGGGTAGTATTGTTTTGCTATTCTGATGATAATAAGAGCTTCTTGATAATGGGAAATTTCGATGAGTTTTTGTGCAAGATTTAAGTGAAATTCTGCAAGGTTTTTTTTAAGAGATTGTTTGTTTGATTTATCAATATAAGAGTGTTGAATAATCGTAGGTATATCCGATAATTTTTTACGAAATGTTTCATAGACTGGTAGTATGTTATTTTTTTGTATCTCTATTTTTAACGCTTCTAGTATTTCATATATTTTTTTGCAATGTTCCTGTGATTCTTTGATTTGATGCAGAGTTGGAATAATGTCATTTAAATATTTGTTCTTTTTTACAATAGCAATAATTTGCTCTGCAATTTTTTGAGCAAGATTAATTTCTGAATCATTTATCAAATGATTGAATACGGTGTAATAATCGAATGCAACAGCGCCAATTAAATTATCGGGAATTTTATTGAGAATAGAAGAATAAAAGGTAAGCATATTTTGAGCAATTATAACGAATGAATACCCAGTTTCAATGTGAACAGTATATTTTTTTCTAAAGTTAACAATTTCTTGTACAAGTTGTTTTTTAGATAAGTGAGCTGTACGCTGTTTTTTTGAAGGATGTGTAAGGTTTGAAGATGATATAGGGGATTCAACTGGTCTTTTGTTAGAAAAGTGAGGCGTCGATTTTTCTTGAACTAATGAAGGTAATTGAGCGGAAATTTGATTTGACTGTTTTTTTAAGTTTTCAAGTTTAATATGTACTGGATCGCCGACCCTTGAAAAACTCAATCCGGATTGAATACAGCTCTGGGTATGTTCATTTTTTCTATTTTTCTTATAAAGAAGAGCAAGCAAATAGAAATTTTCAGCAAGAGCATTTCGGCATAGATGTTCTAATGCTGGATTAGTTGTTAAGAGCAGATGGTAATGTTTTTGTATGCTATTAATGTTGTCTATTGTTTTATTTATGTCTTCTAATGAAGAATCTTGTTGTAAATGAAAATTTATTAGTTTTTCATTCTGCTTTTGTATAATACTTATTTGATCTGAAAAAAAATTAAAATCCCAAGAACTTTTATCATGCTGATTATGAGAAGGAACATCAAGCTTTTGAGGCGAAGTTCTCTGTTCTTCCATAGCTTGAACGCATGAAAACAAGAGCACAATCATACTAAAGGCTATAAGTTTTTCCATAAATTTCTTTCAAGTACCTACCTATAAAGTATGCTTATTACTAATATGAAACAATATGGCATACTAAAAACAATGTAGATTCTATACTATTTTTTAATATATTTCAAATAAAATAATATATTTTTGGAGGATGTTGTAATAAAGCATAAGAATTTTTTAATTTTATTTCAAATAAAATCATAATCGAGTAGATTTGCTTTGAAAATAAAAAGAGGAAAAAGGGGAGAGGTTGAGGGTTTTTATAAAAAAAATAGCCGCTTAGAAAAGCGGCTATATACTTGGTGGCGGGGGCTGGATTTGAACCAGCGACCTTTGGGTTATGAGCCCAACGAGCTACCAGGCTGCTCTACCCCGCGTCAAATTTATTAATTCAAAATTTATTGTATAAATCAGATTTATACTCTCAAGAGTAACGTCTTTTTTATGATTGTCAATTAATTGAAAGAATCTTCCTGTTGTAGGGACACTTTCTCTTTTGCTTGTTTTAAGCTTTTTTGTGCATTTTGAATAATTTCCTTGAGTTCATGAAGGTTTGTCATGGCGCTTAGGTTGAGAATGGAATCTTTCTCGTTTTCAGAAATGGAAGTTAAACGTACTTTTGCCTCTTCTGGGCAAAGAATGCAACATGGTATACAGCAGGCTGTGAACTGTAGTGAATTAACAAGCTTGTTGGTGATTTTTTTTTCCGGGCAGGGTAGGAATACATTCATTGAATAGCAGGTTGCTATAGAGCCAATACAGCATACATAACTAGAAATTGTTCCCACTATAAGGGTTGTCGTTGGTGATAGAATTGAAAAGTATAAAAAAAATGAACCTAAGCAAAAGCCTTCACTGCTGAAACCATATCTAGTGAAGAGGTTACAAGAATCTCCGCAGATATCAAGAGTTTTTATGCGTGTATTAAGCCTTTGATTAATTAGTTTTAAGAATTTTTTTCTTAAGTTATAATATCCTGCATTATCACAATTGATATCGAAAATATTCCCAGAATTTACTACATACATACCCACTGCATGGGTTAATTTATTTTTATTCACAATTAATTTTTTTGTCAAAAAATCTATTTTTTCTAAATCTGAATATAGGTGGTGATGATTTGGTTTGTTTTTTAAATTTCCGAAACTAAGCGCCTCATAAAAAAGATGTTTAATTGTCAGAGCGGTTGGATCCTTTTCATATTTTTTTATCATAGCTAGAGTATGAGGGTATTTTAGCTTTTTATATGCTTTACATCGAGTTTTATTAGATATACCTTTTAATCGACAAAAAAATGCTAATGAATGTCGTTCAAGAAATGAAATAATAATCTCTTTTGGTAAATCTGGTAATGATAAAAAATTTAGCATCAATTCTATTGTTTCTTGAGAAATCTCTTCTTCTTGAATATGCAACTTGTGCTCTTTTTTTTTAGAAACTAAATGTTCTTTTTCCGTTGTTTCTTCCATGGCTTCATCTATTTCTATTTCTTCATATGTGGCTTTACATATATCCTTTATTTCCTCATTAAGAACGCAATAAAGACCTTCAGCAAAATTATTTTTATTTTGGTCATCAAGTGACCATGCTTCCATTCCTAAGGTAACTTGAAAGATTACTAATGAAATGCTGATGAGAGCGAAAAATTTATTCATTGAGAGGTGATTGTTCATATCTATTTGAACCATTTTTTTCTTATTTAATAATTGAATATATGCATTATTATATTGTTACATATTTTTCCTTTTGATCAGAACAGTTTATAGTGGCCGAGTTCGAATTTTTTGCTGCTATTAAATTTCTTATTGCAATAAATTATTAAATTGTTATACTATAAAGAGTATTTTATTTTTTGTACATATTATATTTATGAGGTTTTCAATGAAAAAGTGTTATTTGGCAATCGGTTTTATGTGTAGTTCTATGAGTATGTACACAATCTATGGCATGGATAAGCAAAATGAATTATTTGGTCAATTTCTTGTTGGTATGCAAGGTTTTAGAAGCGGCATAATGAATGAGCATAGTTCAGGAGCAGGAAACACAAACATAATGAATTATTTTCAAGATTCTTATGAGCCAACGAATGCATTAACTCTTAATTCTAATGAATTATTCTCTGAATTAGTTTATCGAGGAGAAGCTTGGTCTTCTGATAATATGCCAACAATGAAAGTGGACCAGATTACATATGAGAACGATAATGAAAAATTAGTTTCATTAGTTGATCTTTTACAAGAACCTGATTTAAATTTCTTTGAAATGAAAGAGAAAGAAATGAGTCCGGTAAAAAATGAAGAATCTAAAAATGGTAAAAAAATTGATACTGGAAACATTAAACCAAAGCCATTTATTAGGAAGAAAAAGGGTCAAAAAATTAAAGCACGTTGTTTTAGGCCAAAAAAGGATGGATCTTTCTCATTACTAGCATTAAGTAAACAAGAAGCTGCAAGAGAAGAAAAAGTAAATTAAATAATTTTTTCTAAAATAATGAATGCTGTAGCGAGCGTATTGCTATGCGTTAATGAAACATGAACTTTGAGCGGTACTGTCTGAATTGTTAGATAGGGAAGAAGATTTTTCCAATCAATGACGAGTTCAGGCATGCCGCTTTGTGCATTAATAAGGGCTACATTCTTGCATATTGTGAGTAGGGTAAGAGGCTTTTTTTGACAGGTATGCTGAAAAATTGCTTTTAAAAATGCTTCTTTGGCTGCAAAGCGTACTGCAAAGCGTTCAGCACTTTTTTTATTGTTACTGAGGCAGTAATCTATTTCGATTTGATTAAAAATTTTTGTTAGTGATTTACACTTATATAAATGCCATTTTTCAAAACGATCTATTTCAACAGAATCTATTCCAATTCCTAAGATCATTAAAATTCCTTTAGAGTAAGTACCTTCTAGGGATACATAATATATATATGAATGACCTAATTAGTTTATTCTTAAAACAACTAAATGTTAAATCATATTTGCAAATGGGATGACTATGAAAGCAGTAGTAACTCTTTTTTTCATTAGTATGTATTCTGTGTTTGGAATGAATAATCCTCCAGAATTGACCTGGTTATATGAAAATAAACATTTAGAATATGAAGAAGATCCATTTGAATATGAAAAAGGAGTATTTGCATTAGGATATCAATTTGGAACGCTTCTTCATGTATCGAACGGTTTGCACAGCAATGATTTTATTTTCGAAGAGAATTTGTGCGTTCATGATTTTCTTAAGTAGTTGAAGATTCTACATAAAAAAGCTATCTAAGTTTTTCTAGCGCTTGATCAAGTGATCGATACATAATTGCTTCTTGAATATGATTCAGCTCAATTATTTCTGACTGTGAGAGATCGGCAATAGTGCGTGCTACTTTGAGAATTTTATGATAGCCGCGCATACTCAAATGAAGTCGATCAAATGCTTTTTTTATTGCTTCTTGTGCCGGTTCAGAAAGAATACAATATTTTTCAATCTGATCGGGCATCATTTCGCTATTATAGTATGCTTTACCAAAACGATTATATTGTGTTTTAACTGCATGGTGTACGGCAACTAAAAGTTCTTCAGAGCTCTTATTTTGCTGTTGATTATGTATATCTGTATATTCCAATGATTGAATATGGATCTGAATATCGATACGATCCATAAGAGGGCCAGAAAGTTTTTCAAGATATCGTTTAATATGCTGAGGATGGCAGGAGCATTCCTTCTTTTTGTCTCCTAAATATCCACATGGGCAAGGGTTGAGTGCGGCTATTAATAAAAAAGATGCCGGAAAATTTAGGGTATGGTTTGCACGGGAAATACAAACGGTTTTGCTCTCAAGAGGTTGTCGTAAAACTTCAAGTGTTGTGCGTTTGAACTCTGTCAATTCATCAAGAAAAAGAATGCCATTGTGCGTTAAGCTAATCTCTCCAGGTTGTGGAAATGTTCCGCCTCCGACAAGGCCGGCTTGTGAGATAGTGTGGTGTGGGCTTCTAAATGGCCGTTCGATGACCAGATGCTTATTGGTGAGTTTTCCATTAATCGAATAAATTTTGCTCGTTTCAAGGATTTCTTCAAATGACATTGATGGCATAATGGTTGGCAATCTCTTTGCAAGCATTGTTTTTCCTGAACCGGGAGATCCTACAAAGAGAATGTTATGACGTCCGGCCGCTGTAATTTGTAAAGCACGTTTTGCTTGGTGTTGGCCTTTAACTTGATTAAAGTCAAGATCGCTCTTTAATTTTTTGCCATTAAAACTTTGGGTGCCACCCATAATGGTTGTTATTGCTATTTCTTTGCGCAAATAACCAATCAAATGTACCAAACTTTGCGCTCCTATTACTTCAATGCCGTCAATAAGAGATGCCTCAAATACGTTGTCTTCAGGAAGAATTATTCGTTTTTTTTGTAATTTTTTTGCATCGCAAGCGATAGCAAGTGCCCCTTTGATGCTTCTGATGGTCCCATCAAGAGAAAGTTCTCCAAGAAATAAGGTTTCTTCTAAGAATTGTTGATCAAGATTGATAAGTTTACTGGCTTGTAAAATACCGATTGCTATGGGCAAATCAAATAAGGTGCCTTCTTTTTTTAAATCCGCCGGTGCAAGGTTTACGGTGATCTTTCTTTCAGGTAGTCGTATACCACTATTTTTTAAAGCGGTTTGTATTCGTTGACGACTTTCATTAATTGCCCGATCAGGGAGTCCAACAATAAAAAATTGAAGCATGCCTAATGAAAGATCAACTTCTACATGAACATTATACGCATCAACGCCTACGGTTGTTGCTGAATATATCGTCGTATTCATTAATAAAAAATACCTAGTATAAAAATAAATTAAAAAATATAAAACTTATATATAATATCTGTATAACACATGTTTTATTATTTGGAAATAATTATTTTTTTTAGTAGTCTATAAAAGTTTGAAAATGGTGCGCTTTTTTTAAAATAACTTACACTTATATCAAACAGCTACCGATGGTTGACAACAAAAATCTGTGATAAGCTATAATGAATTCTTTTTATGCTCTTTAAAGGAAGTGAATAATGAAACTTAGAACCGCTATTGTAATTTTTGTCGCGACAATCATTGTACCCACGTATACTACATATAGAGAGTATCTACAGAAACTGGTAACAATACCATTACCCTATTATCCTACTCTCTTTAAATTTAAGGGGTATGAATTTGATTCAAATTTTAACAGGCCTCAAAATTCTGCAAACTTCTACTTTTGTAGCTCAAAAGAAGGTGAAAAGAACGATTCTTTAGCCTATGGTTATATAGAAAATAATCCGGCGCGGAGTCTATTGAATGTTGTTCATGAACCAAGGGGAGTTGCTTGTGAAACCGCTATGATTAACGAAGAACCTGATCAAGTTCATCCTTGTTTTAACTCTTCCATTAAACATCTTTCTACGGCCACTACCTATCCACTATTTGTTACAGAAAAAAATCCAAATATTGTTTGTTATATTGAAAATATTATAACGGCAACGTATCAAAAATTACTTGCAACCGAGCCTTTAAAAGATGTAGTAGGAGATGTTTCAGCTGGTATTCTTGGACTTGCATTAGGTACAACAGGAACAATAGAGAATAACCAAAGCACCTATGTTTTTGCCGCAGTAGAAGATAGTAAAGGGCTTTGGGGTGATGCAAGTGCTAGTGGGATTGCCGTCATTAAATATGACAGAAAAGTAGAAGAAGTTCTTACAAAAGATTACGATGGCAAAGAAAAAACTGAAAAAAAGATAGATTATTGTTTCAATGTTCTAGATGCAGCAACCGGAACTTCATTTGGTAATAAAGCTGTTGCTCTTGATCAATCGGTTATTTCTATTAATGGAGGAAGCTATTCTATAGATTCCAAAGCTGTAGATATGTATTGGAATCCATATCTTGGAAGGCTTTATATTGCATTACATGTTAAAAATTCTTTTGATTGTTCTGAAACGCAGGGGAGTAGGGCGCTTTTAATCGGAAGAATCGATGCTCAACAGCGGCTTGTTTTTGATCCTATTATGCCGGATTGCCTTTGCCGGGGAAGCGATAAGATTATTGGTGCTTGTGGTCCTGGAGTTGGTAGTTCTATACATAAAGTTCGTACCATGTGTACAAGTACGGGATATATCTATCTAATTCTTGTTGGTGGTGTTGGTGAGCCCCATCAAACTGACAAAGAAGTATATGCTTTGCCCTTAACTGATAAGGGGGTAATCCAAACTATTCAAGAGTCATCAGAAGATAGATCAAAAGGAACCATTGCATCTAAGCATAGTAGTATCGATAACAAATATTTTGAGCGTAGGCTTTTTGGCAGAGCAATGCATAATGAAGTTGATTCTCTTGAAGATGTTGTAACGAAATATGATAGAGAAACTCAAGTCGGTGCAGGTAAAGAACTTCCAAGTTTAATTACTGATATGATAATTGAAGGAGATGTGGTTTATGTTACCTGTGCACAAGCAGGATGTGGCCAACAACCTGGTATCTTTCATTCTCAAGCAATTCTGGATAAAGAGGGTAAAATAGCAGCATGGACACCTTGGCAACGTATTGCAGGAGTTCAAGAAGGTGTAGCCAAAGCAATGATTAATACAGAACAATTTTTTATTGCATATTTAAAATCAGAAAAGCCTGAAGTCGTTTGTCAAATAACGCAAAATATTCCCCCAAATAAAGAAAGAGTTGACGCAGAAAAAGAAAAAGGCGATTTAGCTGATCTTCTTAATGAACAATTTAAGCGTGATCGCGGTGGTATACATGGATTATTTGATTTTTCAACAACAAATCCTCTTTGTGGTAACAATAATCTGGTATCATTACTTGTTGCAACAGGATACAAAAAAATTGTTCTTGTTGAAACAGGAAATTTAAATAACGAAGCTATCTTTACTGCATTTAAAGAAGGCTTCACAACCAATATTTCTACTAATAATAATGGCTCAATTACGCCGGTAACAGAACCTCAGGATATAAGTAAGCCTAATGTGCTTGTTGTTGAAGGTGGCGTTTTGGATGAAATTGGATCAATAACAGAAGCTGTGGTTGTTCATGATGAGGTACAAGCTTGGCTTATTGTTGCAGGTATGAAAGGTGCGGCTATTCTTGCGGCCGATGATGGTTCAGGAATTGCACGTGATCCCGGAATATTGCCCCATTTTGCAGGTATTCAAAAAAACTATTCATTTAAAAAAATAGGAAATTGGAACGGAATTAAAAAACTTGCAGCAGATGAGCAGTTTTTATTTGTACTTACTAAAAATAAGCTTGAAAGAATTGCAATAAGCCAGGAAGTTGTGCAAGAAGCTACTTTGCAAAAAGGATCTGTTGTAATAGAAATTGCACCGCAAGAAGGTTGCTTTTTTGATGTTGGTGTATCAGGACCACTTTGCTTACTTGCAACTTCAAAAGGTCTCTTGGTTAATGCTGCAGGAAAGGATTGTAGAACCGATGTTTATGGCTCTATGCAATGGAATCAAATTGTTTTGCCTCATGCAAAAGGAGCGGTATATAGGCTGTTTTTTGTGACGGCAACGGGTCAAAAAAATGGTTTTTGTCACAGTGGACAAGTATATGTTTCAACGGGTTCATTATTAGAAAATATGACGCGTGTTTATCGTTTGTATGTAAACGATATTTCTAAACATGGAATTACTGATACCACTGTTCAACTTTTGCAGGATCATAGGTATTTTGATAAGGGGTTGATGCCATTATTTACTTTTACAAATTTTAGAGACCATTTTGCTACCGACGGAGTGCATTATTTTAGTGCTCGATCAAGACAAATGCATGAAAAGCCATTTATGGATGTTGTCTCATTACCGCATATAAAAAATTATAGAGTAGTTGAGCCCAATTTATTTTCTGTAATAATAAACATTGGGAAAAAAACAAAAAATGTCTCTGCTTTGGTACAGAATTCTGCAACAGGAAATTGGCTTCTTGCAGGAGATTTTGGTCTTCGAATTCATAATTAGCATAGTAAAACAAGGATTACAATCATGACAGGTAAAAGAACAAAAATCGCCTTGCTCGTTTTCGTTGTGGCATCATGCCTGAGCAATAAATCATTCGGTTTTTTTCCAATTAACTTTTTTAGGCCTTGGGATATCAATTTACGTCCGCCAGAATGGTGTGGTGCTCCATTGCAAATAACGGGTTATTATGAAGGTGGGTTGAGATCATCAGGGTATAATAGCACTGATAAACATGTAAATGTTATGCAGATCTGGTCTGGAACACAAGATGCTTTGGCAATGTTAAAAGGATTTCCAGATAGTAGTCCGGAAAGTAATTTTTTCCAAAATGTACTCATGAATCCGCAGGATGATGGTGTACGGGGTCATCTTTTATTTTGCGGAAATCTAGATCTTTTGGCTAATGCTGTGTTATGTGCTCGCTACCATGTTCCACATAATATAACGGTTGGTTTTTTCTTGCCGGTTCTTTCTATGCGTTTAAAAAACGTTGGCTTTGTAGATTTAACTCAAGATATTACAGCAGAAGATATACTCGTTAAAGAAAATTTAACGGATAATTTTTCGCAAACGCTTAAACAGTTTGATCCATGTCTTAATTTAAACGGTTGGAAAAAAACAGGACTTGGTGATGCAGTTATTATGGGAGAATGGTTGCAGTATTTTCCTCAAGCGAAAGAATATTTAAAAAATGTAGGTTTGAACGTACGTGCCGGACTAACTATTCCAACGGGTGTCAAAACTGATATAAATGATATATTTTTTGTTCCTTTTGGTTTTGATGGTGCATGGGGTATTTTTTTTGGAGGCGGCATAATTCTTAATTGGTTCAATTATATTCGTGGAGGAATCGATTTTGAATTTTTAACACTCTTTGGCGATAATCGAACACGAAGAATAAAAACTCATGCCGATCAAACTGAATTTTTATTTTTAGCTGAAACTCGAGTTCATACCGAATATGGTTTTACGCAACGTTATAATCTTTTTCTTCAAGCCTATCAAATTTATAGAGGTCTATCTGCCTCGGTAATTTATCAATTTTGGAAACACAATGATGATAGATTAGGATTGTTCACGAATGATTTTTCTCAACAGATAGCAAATACGGCGGTATCATTAGAAGAATGGACAATTCATCAGTTTATTTTTAAAGCAGAATATGATTTTCAGTGTGATATGAACGAAGATTCTTGGTTTAAACCACAACTACAGTTTTTCTATAAAGTTCCTTTTAACGGCAAACGTTCTGTTGGTGTGCATACCATTGGCGCAGGTATTACGTTGAACTTTTGATAGATATGTTAAACTAAATGTAAAAAATTAAAGCTTAGTTAATGATCTTAATTGGGACCATGCAATTGAATAAAAAATTTATTATTATTTTTTTTATTGGCATATTTTCTCTACTAATTTCAACATCTTTCTTACAAAAAACATCTTCTATTCAAAAAAAAGCTATCATTATTGGTGCTACATCGGGAATTGGAAGAGCATTGGCAAAAAAATTATCCCAATCTGGTTATATTGTTGGCTTAACCGGAAGAAGGAAACTTTTATTGGAGTCATTGCAGCAAGAGTTGACAGAAAAATCCTACATTCATTATATGGATATTAAAGAAACAGAACGTTCACAAATCATCTTAAAAAAATTGATAAAAAAGATGGGGAAAGTAGATCTTATTATTTTAAATGCTGGTGTGGGAACGATGAATATGTGGAACTGGAATGAGCAGAAAGAAACGATAATGGTTAATGTATTGGGGTTTGCAGCTTTGGCGCAAGATTCGATGCACTATTTTTTTCAACAGGGCCAAGGCCATCTTGTTGGAATTTCATCAATTGCAGCTTTGCGCGGGATTCCGGGTGCCCCTATTTATAGTGCTTCAAAAGCATTTGTTTCCAATTATCTTGAAGGGTTAAGAGCCTATGCGGTTCGTAATAATAAAAATATTATTGTAACAACTATTGAACCTGGAGCTGTTGATACTGCAATGGGGGAACCGATTAGTTTTTGGCGCGCTACTTCTGAAAAAGCTGCCGATCAAATTTATACTGCTATCGAAAATAAAGTTTCTCATGCATATATTACACACCGTTGGCGCTTGATTGCATGGCTCTTTAAGCTATTACCGGATTGTTTATTTTATAAACTTTTTTGAATTAAAAAAATTAACCCTATTTAAAAAAGCGATTATATAATAAAATGAATCCTCCTCCTAAACCGCAACAAAAAAGACCGTAGGAGCCTAAAAAAATAAATGCATTGCGAAGATCATTTGATGTTGCTGTAGGGGATACAGGTTGTACCTTTTTCTGTTGTTTTTTTGCTTTCTTTTCAATACATGAACTACACAATGAATGTTCTTTTAAAATTTTACACAATTGTCGACAGTCATATACTAAATAATCCTCTTTATAGATATTGAAGTATTGTTCATGAGGAAGAGCACGCAACACTTGTAAAACAAAATTGACCAACATAAGATTATTTTCATCTAAATATTCTTTAGGGAAAATAAAGGCCGATTTATATCTTGATAGTGACTTTGGTAGAGTAGAAATATGTTTCTCAGGCATGTAGGCTGCTACCTTTTCACCAGTAAATGAATGTGGTGTTGAGTTTAATTCTATCTCTTTAAAGTTTTCTAACATCCCAAATAATGGAATAGTGAAAAAGAATAGTAGATATAAAAAAATTAACTTTTGCATGATTTAAAGTCCAAAATGCGGGCTGAGCCCTTTGTTGTGTATAAACGTGCTTTATTTTTCAAGCCAATAATCTCCAATTGCTACAACCGGTAGTAAAGGATTAAATTGAGAAACTACTTTAAGGTAGACTGATTGAGAGCCAATTAGATAATTTGCTCTTGCCATAATTAGGCAAAAAAGGAGATCTACTTCACCATCAAGATTTTGCCATTTAGGACTTACTGGATGTACTATATTTGAAAATTTTTCTCTCATTACTTGTATGAGAAGATTATCATCGGTGATAACTACTATCTTATTATTATTAGGCGCATTGCGAAGAATTTTTTGTGTTCTGAAGATAATTTCATTGTAGTGTTGGTAATCATTTCCTTCACCTTTCATGTAAAAAATGCTTACTACAAATGAATTTTTTAATTTTTCGTTATAAAGTTCCTCAACTTTATCAATGACATGAGGTTTAATTTCTATATATTTTGTTATGAGCTCATATGCTCTATTGGGGTCCATTTCATAGATTCCGGTAAAGCCAAAAATAGTTAAATCGATGTCATCTAGTTGTAAATTTGGATGAGGATTGCCTACAATGAGGGGTTTAAAATGAAATTCCCACCAGTTAGCATCTTTAGTTGGCAAATAAGCAGTGAATCCTGCTTTGGGGTTTTTTTCATAGGTATCGAGCAGCATTAAAATAGTATCCAATACTTTAAAAAAATTATATCTACTATAAGATTTTTTCTCAGTAAAATGCTCGCTTATGTTAATTACAGGCATGGTTGGATTAAATTTTATTGAAACATCGCTGAGATTTGAAGCAGTTTTATAAATTTTTGAGCATTTTGAAAGTAATAAACAATCGAGTAATGCATCTTCTCCTTTTTGGTAAGGACTTTCTGTCATAATTTTATGTACCGGTATATCATTTTTTGAACGAATGGCATCTAAAGCGATAATCCTTCCCGGAAACTTTTTATACATATACTGCAAAAAGGAATCCTCATCGGTGGCTACAAAAATTTTAATGGAATTATCATTTTCAATTTCTTTTGATAAGAGTTTCCCTACTAGCTCATAATTGATTTTTGGTGCTTCAAGAATTTTATCGGTTCCTCGATAATGAAGGCCGATAACAGTTTCTCCTTCAAAATGTTCTTTAACAAATGCATCAAGTTTATTTTGTATATGTGGTTTAAGTTTTATGTAGTTATTAATAAGCTCATAGCTTCTTTCTCGAGACATTTTAAGTTGCGCAGAAAAACTAAAAGTAATTTTTTTATATTCTTTGAATATTATCTCATTGATATTGGGCGTACCGAGTTTGATTGGTTCAAAATAATATTCCCACCAATTTTCTCCAAAATTTGGATCATAAAAGAAACCTGATTTTTCAAAATCAACAATAAAACCATCGGCATCATCGCTATTTTCATAAAACTCGAGTGCTCCTAAGACGGTATTAAAAACACTAAAAAAACCCGGCCATGGTGTTTGACTTGGATGAGTAAGTTTATAGGTCGTTGATAAAATAGAGTTTGTCGTTAGCAATAAAAAATACAAAAAAATTGCTGAAAAGCGCATACAAAGGTCCTTTTTTTATGAGTGGGAAAATTTGAGTAAAGCTTAATAAAATCAGTGTAAAAGTTCAAATTATGGTAAATGATATTTTACAGCAAATAACATTAAAATTGTAAATTCTTATTAAAATGTTTATAGTAAATTTGAATTTAGAATGCTTAAAATTGTTGAGTGTATATGAATAAAAATCAATTTTTTTACGTCTGTTTCTTATTGCCTTGCATCGTTAATGCGTCCTTTAAAGAGTATAAACCCAAAAAAGGATCAGCTGATTCAAGAATCACGTCCTCTCATGAGCTTTCCACTAGAATACCTTTTAGTCCAGCAATAAACATTCGCAGATCTATTTCAGAGCCAATGAAGATTAATGGATCAATTGGAGACGCTAAGTCTGATGTTCTAGAAACCCTCAAGGAATGTGCTAAAGCAAAAGGTTTAAAAGAAGATTCTGAAATTCTTATTAATAAATTTATCAAAGAGAAAAATCTGTCTTATGAAAAATTAGCTAGGAGAGAAGATGATTATATAAAAAACGAATTCTTAAAATGGTATAACAAGCCTAAAAAAACTGAAATTAAAAGACCTTCATCTCGTGCTGCACTGCAATTTCAACATCATAAAGAAGAACCTCAAAAGAATCTCTTAAATGAAATCTATGGGCATCTTTTTATTCAAAACCCAGAAATGAGAAAAGCAATGGAAAGTCGTAAAGCAACAAATTCTTCGTATTCAAAATCCCCAAAAGAAAATGCTGGACCCTTTGCCGTAGTTAAAGAAGAGAACTAAGTAATGCGTGATAAAAATAATCTTATTTGGCTTGATTTGGAAATGACCGGTTTAAATGTTATGCTCGATGTGATTCTTGAAATAGCAGTTGTCGTCACCGATAAAGATCTTGCTGTTATTGCTGAAGGGCCTTCTATAGTAATTCACCAACCACAAGAAGTTCTTGACTCTATGAACGAGTGGTGTAAAAAGCAACATACTATTTCTGGATTAACCGAAGCGGTACAAAAATCTACTATATCTCTTTCAGAAGCAGAATTAGCAGTTTGCGATTTTTTAAAAGACTATTGTATAAAAGGTCAGGGCATTTTGTGTGGCAATTCCATCTGGCAGGATAAATCCTTTATTCAACGATATATGCCAAAATTAGACGCTTTTTTCCATTATAAAATTGTTGATGTCAGCTCGATTAAAGAGCTGGTTATACGTTGGTATCCTTCAAGCCCCTTTAGTGATATAAAAAAACAGGATAAACATAGAGCTTTACCTGATGTCTATGAATCTATAGAGGTTTTGAGAACCTATCGTAAGCATTTTTTTGTTCCCACCGTATAACACCCAGGCGCAATTGACAATTTTGTAATATTGTATAATATATATACTATGATAATGTCAAACAGTAATGTATATGCGAATACCAGGAAGGGTACGCATACGTATAACAATGAGGGTTTCTCTATGAATATATCTATAAGAACTATATTTTCGCTCTTTATTGGCCTTTTAGTGATTTCTTCATTGAATTCAATGGAAAATCCAGGAATTGAGCCAATAAATATCGAAAAAGCCCAAACAAAGGGTGATTTTGAACAATGGTTGAAGCAAGAAGAGGTAAAGCTCTGGGAAAAATTGCATAAAGTTTATGGAATTGATCAAAATCAATGCCAAGAGCTTAAAAGGGCACACAAGGCTGAGTATGATGCTCTTGTACAAGAAATGGTGCAAAACGATCGCATTGAAGTTGAGCTTTCTCAAAGCCATAAAAATCTTGTAGCTGCAGTTCTTAAGGATTTTGGCTGTGAAAATGATTCGTTGCAAATAGTTCCTTTTGCAAAACGTGCCCCTGCAGGATCAACAGATACAGTTCTTTTTATTAATCAAGATTGCATTCCAGCTCCTATGCCGTTGGAAGTCAAAAAATATGTCGTAGCGCTTGCAGTTGCTATGGCGCTTTATGGTGATCATTCAACTGATTTTGAATTGGCTAAATTACGTCAATTGAAAAGTATGCAAGAGTCTCAAAAGGTTTCTTTTGAACAACCTTTTGGTCCTGCCGTGGTATGTGAATTGAACTTTACGCCTGAGTTTGAAGAACTTTCTCAAATTATGGCCGAATATGAACGCTTAAAAGTTGTTCGCGCCGATATAAGAACAATGCTTCTTGGCGACGAGTATAGAAAAGGTCAAAATCTTTATGTTCAAAGACTTATGAATCAGTCAAATGCAGACGATTCTGATCGTGCTCGCTTCATTATTGGTCAACTTATGAAAAAAGCGTTAAGCTAAGATTTTTTTTGGCTTTAAAATTATCAATAGGTTACAATGATTATATTAAATTATTTGTAACCTATTGATTAACTATAAAGATCTCACTATGCAATTAAATAAATATCTAGCGTATGCAGGAATAAGCTCCCGTAGAAAATCGGCAGAACTCATTAAACAAGGAGTTGTTTCTATAAATAATTGGGTTATTACAGAGCCTGGATATTTAGTTAAATCAACTGATGCAGTTCGTGTCAATAAAAAATTAGTTGTTCTTGAACAGAATGTTTATGTTTTGTTAAATAAACCAAAAGGGTATATAACTACCACAAGCGATGAAAAAAACCGTCCTACAGTAGTTGATCTTCTTGTGGATTCTAAAATTACACAAAATCTTAAGCCGGTAGGAAGACTTGATCGAGATACAACTGGACTTTTGCTTTTAACAAATGATGGTACTCTCGCTCAACGATTATCACATCCACGCTATGAGATTACAAAAACCTATATTGTTACCTTAAATAGATCTTTTGATTTCAGAGATACAGAGGCTTTAAAAAATGGCGTTACTCTTAGTGACGGAGAAGCATATGTTGATAGTGTGCAAAGTCTTAATCAAACTCGAACCCGTTTAAAAGTTCTATTACATAGTGGCAAAAATCGCATTATACGAAGATTATTCGAGCATTTTGGTTATACTGTTGTAAAGCTCGATCGAACAGGTTATGCAGATCTTTCAAAGAAAGATTTATCAATTGGTCGTTGGAGATTTTTGACCCCTAAAGAAGTTGCTCAACTTAAAACTTTCAGTATAGAATAATTTGATGTATGTATTATTGTATTTGAGTGGTTATTTTCTGTAGATTATAAAAAAATATAGTTAATGAAAGAGGATATATTATGAAAAAATTGATTATTGTTTTGTTGGCAGCATGTTTAGGAATTTATATTGTTTCTAAGGTAAAGGCTAAAGGGTGCTCATTAATCCCACGTGAAGTTTTATTTGGTAATCATGCAAAAAAGGTGCAATTAAGAATTTCAAAAAAAGGCGATAAGCTTGCCTATTGTGCGCCTGTCGGCACGGTTATGAATATTTGGCTACGCAGTATTGATAAAGAAGATGATAGGTCAATCACTCATGATACCAAGCGTGGTATTAATACTGGCTATTGGTGGTCTTATGATGATTCTCGTATTTTCTATATGCAAGATCAAGAAGGAAATGAAAATTGGCGGTTGTATAGTGTACTTATTTCCGATGGTTCAGTCCAAGAATATACCCCATTTGATAATGTTCAGGTGCGATTAGTAGAATACATTAAAGAATTTCCTGAGAGAATGCTTTTAGGGATCAATAAACGTGATCCTAAATCTCATGATGTGTACGAGCTCAATACTGCAACGGGAGAATTAAAGTTATTAGAAGAAAATCCCGGAAGAGTTGTTGAATGGATTGCAGATAATAATTTAGATATTTTAGGCAAAGTCGAATCGCTTGAGAATGGTGGTTATAAGCTTTTTGTTCGCAAAACAGTTAAAGATGAGTGGAGAGAAATCGGAACATGGACTCCTCAAGATGAAGCTCCTAATAATATATATTTTTCAAAAGATGGGAATTATATCTTTCTTTCCGATTCTCGTTCATCCAATACCAGTAGATTTATCAAAATCGATCTAAGATCGGGAGAAATCATTCAACTTGCGACGGATCCTGAATATGACATATCTGGCAGTTTGTTCGTTGATCAAGATTCGTTAGAACCATTAGCATTAAGTTATGAAAAGGATCGTCAAAATTGGATATTTTTTGATGCAGCGACTGAGGACATATTTTCACAGCTTGCATTGATTGATCAAGGCGATATCATTGTTGGAAGTCGTACGTTAGATAATTCGTTGTGGACTGTTGCATATATTAAAGATAATGGTCCAATAGCATATTGGCTTTATAATATAAGAACGCAAGAAAAAAAGTTTTTATTTGATCATCAGCCAATTTTTAAAAAATATGCTTTGGTTCATATGGAACCCATTGAATTTCATGCTCGGGACGGCTTATTGATTCATGGCTACTTGACTTACCCTTGCGGCGACAAAAAAGAGAATCTTCCTCTGATAGTAAATGTACATGGAGGACCTTGGTCTCGTGATGCATGGGGATTTAGCCCTGAGGTGCAGTGGATGGCCAATCGGGGATACGCTGTTTTGCAGATTAACTATCGTGGTTCAACAGGTTATGGTAAGTCATTTGTGAATGCTGGCAATAAGCAAT
Organism: Candidatus Babeliales bacterium; assembly: GCA_963722255.1. GTDB lineage: Bacteria > Babelota > Babeliae > Babelales > JANWKD01 > CAVRJM01. The sequence continues at coordinate 389,369 of CAVRJO010000002.1, read as the reverse complement.
GGTCTAAGGCAATGCAGGATGATCTTACCGATGGCGTTGATTGGGCTATTAAACAAGGTATTGCTGATCCCAAACGTATTGCAATTTACGGTGGTTCTTATGGTGGTTATGCAGCACTCGCTGGTGCAACCTTTACGCCAGATCTTTATCGTTGTGCAGTTGATCTTGTAGGGCCAAGCAATGTTATTACTCTTATTAAATCAATTCCACCTTATTGGTCAGCAATGGTAGAGGTATTTTATAATCGTGTTGGAAATCCTGAAACGGATGAAGAGTTTTTAAAATCGATTTCACCGGTTAATAAAGTTGATGCAATAAAAATTCCAATTTTAATTGCACAAGGAGCAAATGATCCACGTGTTAAGCAGGCAGAATCAGAGCAGATTGTAGAAGCGATGAAAGCAAAAGGGCTTGAATATGAATATCTGCTTTTCCCTGATGAAGGGCACGGCTTTGTACGGCAAGAAAATAGATTAAAATATTATCAAGCTGTTGAAAAGTTTTTAGCTAAACATTTGGGTGGAAGCTACGAAGCATAAAAATTAATTGCAAAATCTATTCTAGATAGTATACAATGGGCCTGAAATATTTCAGGCCCATTGCTTTTGTTGTACAAATAAGCTATTGTTTACAAAAATAACTTATTTGTATTTTTATTTGAGTTGAAAGATTGTATGATTTTAAAAAATTTATTTTGTATTGTATTGTTTTCATTCTATGGTGCAGCGGCTATGGAAATGCGTTTTCAAGTAAAGAAAAATTGTTCTGAAGAAGAAAAAAGAGCTTATTATGAAGAGCTGGAGTGTTATTTAAATACCGGTCGTGGTAAAAGTGTTTTTTTGTATCCACCACGCGGTATTATTAAATTTCCTTCATATGACACCTATTTTTTACATCTGGCTATCGCATTAGATGATGCTTCTATGGTTAGATCTCTTTTAGAAAATCATGGAAAAAGAATTGTAGCAGGACCTACTCATGGAAGTCGAACGTTGCTCTATGCTTTACGTAATAGAAATGAAGAGATCATTGAACTTATTAGGAAGCTTGGAAGCAATATTATTATGCTTCCAAATGGAAAAGGTGCTATTTTAGAAAAAAGAGTTAATAAAAAACAGATTAATGAACTTGTAGTATCATTATCCTTAGATGATAATGATGAGGCTAATGACAATTTTAATGATGTTTTTATTTGGAATTAGTTTTTGCTAAGCAATCTATTTATTAGATAATTGCCACCTAAAGCAGTTACAATTCCACTTCCAATAATCAATGGGTAGTTAAAGAATGAGTCGCTTAATTCTAATTTTTTTAGTGCGTAATAAGCGGCTAAAGACCCAGCAACTAAACTTGCAGAAATTCCCAATGGTTTAAGTAATTTTTCATTAAAATGCTTTTTAATAAAGGATTTTTTTGATTTTTTTTCGAATGGAGTGACTGTTGTTTGAGAACTATACTCTTCTAATAAGTTAGAAGCTATATTTTCAGGTGAAAAAAGTTTTAATCTATACTTTGTAAAATTTGTTGACCAACCGGTAATTGTTTCATCACCAACATCTTTTCTAGGTAAGTCTAAACAACCAAATGCATCGTCATAAAACCATATATCTTGAATTTGCTCTTTTGGTTGTATCAGAGGTATTAAAATTTTGTGTTTAATGTCCCAGAATATAAGATGATTATCACGGGTATGCATTAGTATTTGATAGGGGTGGCATGCATCAATGGCAATATTGATAAAGTTTAATTTTTTACTGCCATGAGTTTTGATGCGTTGTTTATAAAATTGTATGGGTTGACCTGCATCAGCAGCAACGATGAATAGTTTCCCTTTGTTAGATAATGCAAGAAGTGTATTTGGTGTAATAAATGAAATTTGTTTTAGGTGAGCAGGGGTGTTTCTCGATGATGAAAGAGATACTTGCATGGACTCATCATCATTATCATTGCTTACAATAGTATAAACCTCAACTTTCTTATGTTCATCTACAATTGCACATCTATTAATAGTTTTACACAATGCGAATGCTGAAATTTGTCCCCTATAATTATTTGATACATAATCAAATGGCTGATTATCATCATTGAGAGGAACGTGTGTGCGATAGTTACGGCTGTTATTGTCATAATATTGATTATGCCTTTGATCGATTTTTCCTATATAAAATCTGCTAAATTTTTTACCATGAGCCATAATTAAAAATAGATTATTGTCATTGATTCCATCGAAGTGATGACTTTCTATCTCTTTTTTTTCATTTCTAAGATATCGCTGCATGGTAATATCATCATCAATTCTATAAAAGTTATTACCATGATATACATTTTTGCCAAGCCAACATTGCTGAGAAAACAGATTCATTCCGGTACCAAGCAAAATATGTAATCTATTCATGTTTCTACTTACTGAATAACTCTCGTGTGCATGAGGGTTTTTCATTCTTAAGTAGCATGTTTCCCTAGCAATAGGTTTGAAAAAATAATAGTTATTTCCAAGTTTAAATATAGGGTGTTGTGCATCTTTTCCTTTTTCATTTGTTGCAAAATTTAATATAGGCAAAGTTATTTCCGGTGGCAAACGAGGCAAAAGTTCTTGAGGTTCTTTTTCGATCTCTTCCATAGCATGAGAGCTTGGTGTATTTATGCCTATATTCACAATGAATAAAATAACTAGTAAAACTCTTCTTTTCAAATGCATATACCTTATGGTGTAAATAGATAGCCTTTATAACAATTTTTTCAGCAACTCTTGAATAATCTTTGGATTTCCTTTGCCTTGTGTTTTTTGCATGGCTAATCCAACAAAGAAACCAAACATTTTTTCTTTTCCCGATTTATATTCAGCAACTTGAGCAGGGTTTTGGTCAATAATTTGTTTAATGATCGCTTCAATTTCACCTGTTGATTGAATCTGTTCAAAGCCATGTTCTTTTACGAGTTCCGCAGGACTTTTTCCTGTTTTTGCAACAAGTATAAAAACTTCTTGTGCTGCTTTATTGTTAATGACTCCCTTTTCAAGCAAATCAACCAATTGCGCAAGCTTTTCTGGGGTAACTTTGCATTCAGCAAGTGTTATTTTTTCATTTTTTAAATAGCCCATGAGGTCGCGCAAAATCCAGTTGATTATAGTTTTGCTTGAAGAATGTGCGGATGCCTTTTCAAAATAGTCAGATAATTCTTGATCTTCAATAAGAATTTCAGCTTCATACGGTGAAATGCCTTTTTGAGTGCAATAGCGTTCAAAACGTTGTTCAGGTAACTCAGGCATCGTCTTTTTTACTTCTTCAATCTCTTCTTGTGTGATGACAACTAAAGGTAAATCAGGATCATTAAAATAGCGATAATCGGCCGCTTCTTCCTTAGAGCGCATAGAGCGGGTAACATGATGTTTAGTATCCCATAAACGTGTCTCTTGTTTAACCTTTTGCCCTGATTCCAAAAGTTCAATTTGCCGTTCAATTTCATATTCGATAGCGTCGCCAATAAATTTAAAAGAGTTGATGTTTTTTAGTTCTGCGCGTGTTCCGAGTTTTGGATCTCCTTTTTTGCGTACAGAAACATTGGTATCAGCTCTAAATGATCCTTCTTGCATGTTTCCCGTGGTAATGCCAAGATAAACAACAATAAGTCGTAATGTTTTGAGGTATGCCTTTGCTTCCTCAATAGTTGAAATATCGGGATAGCTTACGATTTCAAGTAATGGTGTTCCAGTTCGATTTAGATCAACAAAACTTTCATTAGTTTTATCGGCATGTATGTTTTTTCCTGCATCTTCTTCCATGTGAATTCTAATGAGGCGAATATTTTTTTTGGTTCCATCGGATAGTCGAATAGTAATATGACCCTCTTTGCAGATCGGCTCATCACTTTGAGTAATTTGATAATTTTTTGGTAAATCCGGATAAAAGTAATGTTTACGAGCAAACTCAGAAACAGGGGAAATGGTACAATTTGTTCCTAGACCTGCCAAAATTGCGCTTTGAACCACTTGTTTATTTAAAACTGGTAAAACGCCCGGGTGCCCACAGCAGATTTGGCATATATTGGTATTAGGTTCTTGGCATGGCTCATTAGAACAACGGCAAAATATTTTGCTTTTTGTTTTAAGTTGAACATGCACTTCTATACCAATAGTACATTCATATTCTGGGTAACGATCTAGAATTGATGTTTGCTCTGCCATGAGAATCCTTACATTTAAACCAAAAAAAATATTCTTTAGTATACCAGAAATTAAACTAACCCAAAATAATAAGTTTGAAAATTTGTATTTTGTTCAGAAAGGACATATATCTAAAATTTCTTGACAATGCATAAATGCATTGTTAGGATTTCGATAATTTAAAAGAAATATAATGTCCCTAAAATGAATAGTACTTCGGTATTATTCACCCCCTAACCCTTCAGCTTACGTAAGTTGGAGGGAATTTTTTTAATGATCGAATGGTGCGATTTCTATAGTCCTAATTTGTCCATCATCGATATTTTCAATCACAATGAGCTCGTCGCCATTTTCTTTTATATTCCATTTACTTAATGTTTCTGATTTAAGATGAGGAATCTCATCATTAATTACGCCTTGTTCTTGTTTAAATTCAAAGGGGTTTCTTCCTGAATATTGCTCACATTGTAATGTAAAAACAAACAGTATGAGATGAATAAAGAATCCGATATTATTTTTTTTCATTGAAGCTCTCTTTAAGGTGATTAATGGTATATTGTAAAGTGAGGATTAATGAAGAGTCATTTTGTTTGCCTATGCTCATGTTATTGATATGAATTCCTAGACTATTGTCTGAAAGACTTTGTAAAAATTTTAGTAGCGAATTGAAAGAACCTTGAAATTCATTGGTAGTATGAAATGATAAAAACCAATCAGTTTCCGTTGAATTCAAAGGAGTATGTCTGGTAACCGTTAGTTGAGATTTATGAGCATAATCAAAAAGAGTAGCAACTATTTTATTAGTGATTTCTTCTGGTGAGTTACAAGAATCTACTACTATACTTTTTTTATTTTTAGTTAAAATTGTATCTTTTTTTTTAATAAGTTTCTCTATTTTGTTAGTTTTCTCAACAGTTTTATTGCCAATAGCATGCATTGACTGAATATTCGTATAATGAGTTTGTTGTTGATGATTGTATCTGAATAAAGGTTTATAGACGCAGATAAACCAAATCAAAAATAAGATTGTCAACAAAAATAATGTAGAGATCGCGCGTAGTGATTTAGGAACTGATATAAGGAGGGCCTGAATTCTTGTCGTTTTAAAGAAAAAATCAGCCATTTATTCTCCTTTTAGTTTTTTTTAAAAATTATGCTTTATCCATTGCATTGGATCTACAGGTATATTATTAATTCTCATCTCCCAATGTAAATGATCTCCCGTTGCATAACCGGTTTTGCCTAATGTACCAATTGGATTTCCACGCTTAATTTTGTCACCAACCTTGATATCTGCAAAAGAATCAAGGTGATAAAAAAGTGAAAAAATTCCATAGCCATGATCAATAACAACAGTATTTCCGCTATGTGCATAACGATTTTTAATGACTATAATACCATCCTGCGTTGCCCAAACAACCGATTTTGGTGTATTAATTACGTCTACGGCTTTATGAGCATAGCGCCCTCGTTCTTGTGTTGTTCGAATGGTTCCGTATTCGGTGGTTATTGCTTTGATATCAATAGGAGGATAAAAAATTCCTTGCCATAATTTTTGTTCCGGAGAAAGTTTTACTAACCGTTCTAAATCATTCTCTAACTGTGCTGCAGCAATGCCCGCTTCCTTTTCCATTTGCGCTTTTGCTGGATCTATATGAAGATTTTGTTTTTTGAATTGAAATGCAACCACCTGGAATTTTGCTTCAAGAGCTAGGCTATTGCCGACGTGATCAACAATATGTACGGTCACTATATATTCATTGGGCGTTTCTTCACAGGTAATGGGAATAAAGCATTCGTAAATCGGTGAATTTTTTGCTTCCTGAAAAGCTGGATACGTATTTGATAGTGCTTGTACTTGAGCAGATTTAATATCTTTGTTCATTTGAAATTGAATATGAAGTGTTCTTCCTTGAAATACCCTATAATCAGTTTCAGGTCGTATGAATGCAGCTTGTAACGGTGTATTATCTACAAAAAAAGAAACCTCTTTTGATGTTTTTCCTTGATTATAGGTGCCATTAACTGCTTCTGCCTTTAAGGTGTGATTTCCATTTGTTAATGTTCTTGTTGAAATAAAAAAGGGATGTTCGCAAGAGCAGGCATTTATTTTAAATTTATTTATCAGTAATTTGCCATCAAGCCATACTGAAATGTCAGAAACTTTATATCGATCTTGTGCGTTAAGAACGCATTGCATCTCATTTGCATAATATGCCTTATCTTCAATACCTATCAGTGAAATCGTTGGATTTTCTTTATCAAAAAAATAGTGATACCCTTTCCAACTAAAATAGGATGTGACTATAAAGCTTAAAAGTAATAAAAAATGAGTAATACGAAAATTCATAAATAGTTTCCATTCATTTAGCGTGAGATACATTTTTTGTATATATTTTTGAGTATAATTCTTTTTGTTGTTTTCGTAAAATTGGTTTTTTGTATTCTTTCAAAAAATGCTTTTAAGTAAGAGAAATTCTGGAATTTTCTTTAAAAATAGATACTCTTTCTTAACATCCCTTATTTATTTTTTGAAAGAATGCCATGAACTACTTGTTTTTCGTATTAATTTTTTCTACAACAACTCTTTTTGGAATGCATAAAGATAATCCCTTTGATTTATTTGCTCCATTGCCATCTGCTTTTTCATTTTTCTCTGACGATGGATTTTCTGATAATGAATCTGAAGCCTTTTTAGGGTCTACTCGATTTTTTGATCAGCTGGATGATCAAAAAATCGAGGGTCTAAGTACACTCAACATGACACTAGACGGAGATAGCATAACTAATTGGAATATTGGAATTACAGAAGTTGATCATGGTTTTAATATAAATAATCAATCTTTTTTTCAACAATCGGAGATTGATAGCTTTGAGAGTTTTGGATGTCCTCGATGTTTTGAAAAATTTAATGAACCAGGCTTACTTATGGATCATATAAAAATACATAAAGATAAGTTACAACAGAAATTATCTGAAGTTGAATCTCATTTGGATATTTATTTGAAAGCTATTAATGGTGAGTTGAATTCAGCTACGTATGAATTAGACTTTATTAAATCTTCGGTTGCCAATTTGGCAGTTTGTATGGAAAAATTAAAATCCAAAAAAAAAGATATAAAAACTCTCCCTATAAAAAAAGTATTTACTAAAAAAGGTTCTGCTTTTAGTTCATTTAAATGTTTACACTGTGGTAAGAGGTTGGCAAATGAGCAAAATTTAAGAACACACATGAAAAAAGTTCATGAAATTGAAGGCTCTGGGAACGTTTTTGCTTCATTTAAATGTTCACAATGTGGTAAGAGATTAGCTAATAAGCAAAATTTAGAAAGACATATAAAAGATGTTCACGAAACAAATCGATGTCCTCATTGTACTGAAACATTTAAAGAAAAGGAGGAACTTGAAGCACATAAAATAATACATCGGGAGAAGTATAAACATTGGTGTGAGATATGTAATAGAGGTTTTTATAATTTCTACAGTTACTCTAATCATAGTAAATCTAAGCATGAAAATATAAAACCTTATTGCTGTTCAACATGTAAAAAACGCTTTGTACAAAGAACTGATTTTGAAAGACATTTACAAGTACATAATCCGAATCGTGAAAAAGAGTTTAAGTGTTCTGAATGTCCAAAATCTTATTTCTATGATGATGGTTTAAAGAAGCATATGAAGAGAGTTCATTATCAATAATCTCAAGAAGGTTTGTTTGCAATTACAATGAGAAATTTATTGCTATTCAAAAGCATTTTTTTTATCAATCTTATGTCAATTTAAAAAAATATAACAGACTATTGCTTTGTAGAAAATCTAAAAATTAGACTAATGCTGATTCAAGATTTTTTAAGAGGTCTTTATGTTTCGTTTTGCGTCTCGTTTTGTTGTTTATAGTTTATTTTGTTTTGTATCGTTCTATTGTTCAATCCATTTCTCTTATTCAGCCGTAAGATCAGATTCACCATTAACAAAAGATCAAGTATTTAATCCGTTTCCAAAAAATAGTAGAGGCAAAACTGTAGCTAATGCGCAAACAAAAAATCGGCTTCCTGCTGCTTGTAAATATGGAGCAAAGCAGACATTAATAAGTTTTATTAAATCTGCAACTCCCGAAGTAAATCATCCGGGTGGAAAAATACTTTTCCCAGATGATTCAGTATTAAGTGATCTTTTTTCAAATTTTTTATCTAATTTATCAAAAGATGAAGTTTCAAAAAATTTTACCTTCTATTTTACAAAAATTCATATGCTTGTTTTGCATGAACTCTACATTTATTTAACAAAAATTTATGCAGTTTTTAATATGACTCATATTGATTCACTTCTACCCGGACAAGATAAAGCAAAAAATAGAAAAGATGGTTATTTGCAAGAAGGAATTCAGCAGGGTCTTAATCAGAAGACATTAATAATTAACCATCTCGTTAATATTGTTGAAGCGCAATTGAATGGAGCAATAAGGGCACGATTCCCGTCATTGCCTCCGTTGATAGCGACTTATGCAGGAAACATGCTTATGAAGCATGATTATGGGGTTGATCTTAATATTATGATGGAGCAAGCAGAATTGGTTTTAGTAACTGATCCTGAAGTTCAAACTATTATTAAGTCTGACGTTGACTCTCTTAGAAGCAATTATCTTAATTTATTAAGTGATTATTTAAAGTTTTTTAATCGATATACACAAACCTTGCATGAAGAAGATATAAGCAAAGGTTATGTTGGTGCTAATAAATTTGCCCAACATGCAAAAAAAATTGCTGAATATATGCAAGATTATGCGTATAGACCAAATTCTTCAATACCAACTATGGTAAATAAAGACGGAAAAAACCAAGTTTCTCAAGAAAAAATTACTTTTTTGCGTTCATTAACAAAGTTAAATCCACCTATTTTTTTTTATGATGAACAGACAATGCGCGGGCTCAAGATAATTCCGACCTTAGCAAAATCTTTGCCAAAAAATGTTCAAAATGTACCATGGCCTGCACAAATAGTTTTTGATGCTAATGCTAGAACAAGATATAAACCGTTATATGGTCCTCAAACTGATATACTCGTTGCTTTTTATAAGAATGATAGAGTTAATAACAAAGATATAAAACGTCTTTTTGTTAATATTCCAACCAAAGATTATATCTATGAGCAAGAACTGTTACCACAACCCGATTGGCTTAATTCTCAAGAGGGTATTATTAAAATGTTACAAGCATGTTTAGGAGATTTTTCTAGACTTTTAGATCCTGCATTTGAAAATGAGGAAATTCTTGACCCCTGCATTCAATGTATTATCAATAAGACAGCAGTTAAAGCAGGACTTTCTGTTTCAGCCAATGATAAGAGTTGCCAAGCAGCTGACGCATTTATAAAAGGCATAAAGGAACAAATTGCAAAAAATGAACAAGAAAAAACTGTACCTCCGCCTGTTATTGAACCACCTCCACCTTCAGATGATGGGAGTGCATCATGAGGAAGATGTTATTTCTTATTGTGATCGGGACTTTTTCTATTGTATTTTCTTCTGAACAGATTCATTTGATAACAGAAAATCGAAAACTTATTGAAAATATCTTCGGTAATCGTGGTTTACATATTTCAGATGCTGAACAAAAAAAGATTGAAACTCTTTTGAATGACTTAAGCATTTCGACACCAAGCCAGCGCTCTTGTGCAATAGATTTAGTAGTTCCGCAACTTCAACTCTTAGTTGAGAATAATGCACACAATGCAAAAGCACATTTTAAAAATTTTATTTTAGATCATCAAATACGCTATTTAAAAAATTATAAAAAACAGATAGCGCGTACTATGACGTTTTATGAACGATTGGAGTTTCGGTTTGAGAAAACTTTTAAAAAATTAAGTTGTTATATAAAAAAAATGGGTACTAAAAAAGTTTGTTGGGAAGAATCATTAGCAGATAGAATAGTTGATTACTGCAATTTTGAGCGTGAAAATATTTTGTTTAATTATCAAAATCTTTTGAAATTTATTGTTTTGCTTACTACAAGTAAGTCTTCCCATTTACCAGATAGTATAAATTTTTGGTAAAAGCGCGCAGTGCAGGCTGAACTGGTAACTCGAGCAAAAAGTATAACACCGGAAGCAACCATACAATTTATATCAGAGCTTTTTATGTTAGCATTACAGTCCTTTATGATGGGTGGTAATGGAATGTATATTCAGTGGCTTGTTGAAGAAGATGGCAAGATATTTGAAGAGTATCAAAAAAAGCAAGGTGAGATTGAGACACGTTTTGAAGTCTTTGTAAATCAATTACAAGCTATAAAAAAAAATCTTATTCAACAAATTTTCAATGGATTTAAAACAGGCCTGCAAAAGATATATGATGAGCGCAAAAAGGCTAGTGATGCTGCAGTTCAAGAACAAATATATCTTTTTAAATCAATTAATTTAAGTGACCCTGCTATCCATATGTTATCCTGGCCGCCTATTCCTTACGATCAGATGTTTGAAGCAAGCATCATGAATACGCCGAAAAGACAACAGTGGTATAATATCTATCAACAGGGCGATTGGGAATTTGATCCAAAAACTAAGAGCTTTTTCCAAAATGGATTAGTTCCTTTTGGCATGCCTTTTTGGCAACAAGATTTTAGAAAGCTCCAAAAGCCGGGAGAAAAAGAAGAGGTTTATCCTACAGATCCTTCAAGAAATAGTATTTTTACTGAATATATAAGTAATGAAAAATCCTACGAAGTTTCTATTGAATGCACACTGCTTAATTGTTCATATCCTTTTTTTGTTGGGATATTTTTTAATAGAGGTCGTTGGATATCCGGAGATCCTGAACGGTTATGGCAGTATCGATTAGTTGGATTCTATGGTACACAAACTAATGATAAGGATCCTGCAACGAGATCTATTAATCTTGGTTTTGCCCAACAGATAATAACTTTTGAAAAAGAGAAAGAAAATATTATTTCTCCCTTAGAGCAAATAACACGAGCAAAACCTACTGATGATCATATACTTTACACACTTTCAAAAAATGATACTGATCTCTTAGCGAAAGATTCAATTACTTTCATTTTTGATATAACAACATCTCCTGAAACTGTTACAGTAACTGTTTCAAAAAAAGGAAAAGAACAACTTATCCAAAAAACATTCAGTAACTTAGATTCTACAATTGCCCTGTTTGGAGGAATTGGTTTTATGGCTCCTGGAGCACAAGCAGAATTTAAAATAATAAAACCTGAAAAACTCGTTTTGCCATCAACTGATTTGGAGGAAAAGCAATGAAAAAGTTTTACTTTTTTGTGATTCTGGCTTTTTGCTTTTATGCTGGGCAATTGAGTGCAAAACAAATATTGGTCAATACCTCTAATTCATATTTTTCATATTTGCGTAATGATTCTTGTTTTTATGACGATCAAATTAATACGGTTTCTTGTAAAGATCATGGAACTTTTCAAAATGTTAAAAAAGTATTGCATGAACCGCAAGGTATACAGGATCAGCTTATTGGTTCAATAGTGGGAGCCGATGGCAAAAGTTATGATTTATTTGCAATGACTCCTTTACAAGCGATAAATCATGCTCAAGATTTGCTTGCAACCATACAAGCTACTGCAGCAGTTTTATTTAATCCGGTAGAGCGCATTGATGAAAAGACTGTTAAACCAAATCCTTATGCAGTGAGTTCAAAAAACGCTGCAGCTGTTGATGCATTATTTGGTGCTAAAGGATTGAAGGTAGATTCAAAGATAATTCAATATTTCAAGAACTTTTATTTTTACTTTGAATACGTCGTTAAAATAGAATTTGCTGCGCGTATTGCTGATTATGCACACCAAAATGGGATAGATTTCAGATCATTATTGGAGACGAAATCCTGGCAAGATTTGGTAACGCTTGTTGAAGGAAAAGCAGGTGGATGGTCAGCGCTTGAAAAAAAGTTATTTGATGGGTCAGTAAAACCCGATTGGAATGCGATTCAAGGATTAATTAAAGCTTCGTCATGGCAAGATTTAGTTACAACCTCATTTTGGACAAGTCTTAATAAGATAAGTAATCAAAGTTTAACCCGATCAAGTTTTTGGCAAAAATATGTGAAATATACTATTACTCGTTCTTTTGTACAAGATCAGCAGCTTCTGCTTTCAATTAAGCAGGTCGAAGAAACGATTTTTAAGTATATTCCTAATATAGAGATTGCTTATTATACACCGGATTTTACCTCGTTGCGTAATGCATCTGAAATGTTTCATATAACCTTGATTTTAACCGATGCTTTACGTAATCGATATGTTCCACAGTGTGATGAATGGCAAAAGCTTGATGATATAAAAAAAATATATACTGCATCGCTCGATTTTCAAAAGACGCCTTTTTATTCGTTAGCTTCTTATGCGCTTGAAGATCAATCAGCAGTATATGCTTCAGTAGCACAAAATAAAGATCCAATCAAAGTTCCTCTTAATGATGAAAAGTTTAAACAAGAACCTTTATTACAAGAAGAGTTATTACTTTTAAGCATGATTAAAATTCTTCATGCTTTAACAAACTATCTTTATGACTCTAAGCATCTTGAAACGACGATGAATGTTTTAGCAAATAAATCGATTGTTCAGCCACATCCGTCAATTTTTTTGTATGCTCCTGAGGACTATTTGTATCTTGAAGATTTAAATTTGGTGCATGATTCATTTAAACAAACAACGGTAGAGACAAAAACGCCTATGGCTCTAGGGCCTGGAGGGACCTCAAAAAAGCAAACTGCAAAGGCGTTATTTGATGCGGTAATGCAAAATCAAAAAAAGATTGAAAATCCTCAAGTAAAGGTTCAGGGATTTTTTGGCGATCTATGGATTGATGTTACTAAAAATGTTGTTGGCTGGGCTGGTGATGTTGAGGATGCTGGTGAAAAGGTTTGGAAAGATGTTGAAAAAACGGGTAAAGATTTCATTGATTTTGCAACTGATGCAGGAGAAGCAATAGCTGAAGAAGCCGAAAGTCTTGGCTTTGGCGTTGGTGCTGTTTTTTTAAGCGGTCTTAATCCTGGCTTGGCTAAAAAACTTTTAGATAAATCGTTAGCTCTTCAAAAAGAAGTTGCGGATCATGTAGAAAATGCCAAACAAGAGTTAGAAAAAACTGTTGTAGATGTTGAAAATGTATCTAAAGATTCTTTGGACGTATTAGGAACGGTCATGGAGGGTGTTTGCGATATGACTTTGGCAAATAAGGATACAGAAATTTGCAAATCATTGAGAGGTGCATTTGAAAGTGCCTTTGAAATTATTATAGACCAAATTGCAGGCAATCTTTTGAGTTATATTTCATTTACCGGGGGAATGATCAAATTAACGGTTGAAGGTATTAGATTAATTTCAACACAGGCAGCCTTTATTGCTACAAAAAATGCTACGTATGAAGCTGATATTCTTGATCAATTGGAGCAGTTTGGTGCAGATGCAGCAGTGGCAATTTTAGAGCCACTCACCTTCCAATTTCAATATTTTATGAAATCGCTTGGTGATGTGTTACGTTTTTGCCAATATTTTATCTCAGTAATTACACGAATATTTATCGATGTGACAACGGCAATTACCTATGCCATTGGAGCAACAATTGGTAATTTTGCAAACTTATTTGGCGCCAATATTAGTGCATCTGAATGGGCTGATGCGGTTGATACAGCTTTAACAGAGCATGAACGATTAATCGGAACAGCTATTACAACGGGATTGCTTTTGGCATCGATTCCATTGACAGGTGGAGCTTCAGTACCTTTAATTGCCATGACCGTTGGTCCACAAATTTTTGCAGCATATGGCAGTTGGCAAGCTGATGAAGAAGCGATTAAGCAAAAGAAGGAAGAAAAGGAGTTTGTTGAAAGCTTCTCGTCTTTTGTTTCAACAAATTCTCTTATTTATCAGCAGCAACAAAATGAATGGTTAGGAGAGTTGCAATTAAAATATACAAGTGAGCTTGAAAATCAAGAAAGGAATTTAGGATTTTATGAAAACTTCTTGGCCAATAATTTTGAAGCTCTAAAAGAGCAATATGCAGAAGCATTAGGATCTTATTGGTCACAATTATTATCTCCGGATCCTTCATATTATAATCTGACTCCAGCTGACGTTGGAGCAATTTACGGATTTTCATCGGGTGTTTATGAGCTAAATCCTTCTCAAGGATTTTCGCTGTATAGTGCTGCACGAAAGAGTTTTAGTCAGGAAATTGCGGTACTACCGGAGCTTGCTATAAAAACTGATGAAAAAGTAGTAAAAAAAGTTGAAACGAAAAACTGGTTTAATCAAAAAGAGGTTATGATATTAGATAAACCGGTTAATGAAGTTGAGATACGATTTCAGGCAATTTATCTGCTTAATTCATTCTATATTGGTTTGTATTTTGGTGGGCAAGATATTAATCTTGCAGATTTTAAAACTCATCAAGCTGAAACTAATAAACCTCAAAAAGCACCACTTGATTTAGGCCAACTGGCAAAAATGGCTGTATTTAAAAGAGAAGAAACTGATGGAGCTGTATCTTTTGGTGTCTACGAGCATGAAGGTAAAGGTTGGTTGACACAATCAGCTAATGCCCCAAAATTTCAACTAGGAACATGGTATCGAATAAAAATGATGCTGCAAGGAACATCGTTACAAGTAAAAGTGTGGCAAGAGCCTGATACTGAACCCTCAACGGCCTTAATATTTACGTGCAGTGCACCATCGCCTTCGCAAAAAGTTGTAGGAGTAATTTCATCTGGAGCTTCTATAGAATATCAATTTGTGCCTCAGATTGTCCCAACTATTCCTACGCCAAAAATTAGACCTGAAGGAAAACGTTGTACGCTTCCCTGTGATTTTACCAATTTTGAATCTTTACAAAAAGAAGTAGATCGTGAAAATGAAGCACGACCGATTTTAGACTATCTGATGAATCCTGTTATAGGAAAAACTAAGTTAAATGCGGTTGGTAGAATGCAGATTTTACGTGGGCAATATATATATAACACCGATAAAACAAAGCTCGCTATTGATGGCAAAGTTGTTGAGGATTATGTTGTGCCTTGTAAAACTGAATCTTTTGAAGAGACGATAGATATTGTATCCGGTTCGATCGGTAGTCGCCCTGAAGAATCGAGTTATTTGGTGAGTTTAATTTCAGAATCATTGTTTGATAGTGATATGCAGTACGCTAATGTGAAAGCATCGAATATTTATGAAACGTATGTTAAACAAAGTGGTCCTTTGAGCACTGCTCTTGAACAAAAGATAGATGAACTGCGCAAGAAATATTTTTCACAGAGTACTGCATTTACCTTAGGTGCATTTAGTTTGCAAGTAAATAAAGATGCTTTGCAAAAACAAAAAAATCTTTATACGGCACCTATGAGAGATGCAAAGGGGATAATAAAAGATCAAAAAGGACAGCCAATACAAGATTATTTCTTATTAACGGTTATAGCACCAGATAAACAAGGATATGCAAAAACAGCTGGCAATCCGGGAATTACCTATTCAGATATGCTTACGCATGATCGTGATTCGATTGGAATAACGAGTTTAGTTTCTGGAAATTTGTATGGATCTAAAGTGCATACTAACTATAAAACAGATTATTTGTGGAGTCGTTTTGACCCTGATAATACATTACCTGAAGTATGGAAAGCAATTGTACAATCTCAAGACGCTTACAAAGCGGTTATTCAGCCTTCCGGTGGCCCCAGCGATACGCCTGATACAAGTTCTTCAACAAAAAAAACAACCGATAAAGATATTGCATCTAAAACGGAAAATAAAGGTTCGGGATCCGGAAAATCGTTACCACCGGATTCACCAGCAAATAAAAGTGAACAAAAGCAATCTGAAGCAGCAAGTGGTGGAGAATACAGTTTTGGAGGACCGACGTAAAAGGATATTGTTATTTAATTTTGAATTGTGATTGCAGTTGTTTATATTTTCATAGTGAGATAAAATTATTAAATATATAAATAATCTCTGTAAAGGACATGATGGAAGCAATTGAATTTGTTGCTAATGCACAGAATGGAATAATTAAAATTCCTAAAAAATATTTGAAAAACTTACCGGAAGAGTTTCGTATTATAATTTTAATTAATAGTGAACCAATTGAAAAACAAAAAGAAGCTAAGAAAAAACAACTTACTGCTATAAAGATAAAAACTAAAGGGCTATCTTTTGATAGAGAAGAAGCAAATAAGAGATAAAATATTTATTGATACAAATATATTAATTTATGCTTATTCAATTGATGAATTAGATAAAAAAACAATTACTGAATCGCTGATAAATAAATATTCTGAAATGTTAATAAGTACTCAAGTAGTTAATGAATTTATTAACGTAATGCATAAAAAAAGAAAAATAGATTATAAACTACTTTCTGGGGTACTGAAGGAATTTTCCCAAATTTTTAATATCGTAACAATATCATGTCAAACTATAGAGCAAGCGTTGTTGCTTGCAAATAAATATCAATTTTCATATTTTGATAGTCTAATACTTGCTTCTGCACTTGAAAATGATTGCGCTATATTATTTTCTGAGGATATGCATCATAATCAAACTATTTTGGCTACAATGAAAATAGTTAATCCATTTAGGGACAATTAATAAATAATAACAGAATAAATGTTACTCTTTTTTTGATTCGCGATTAACTTATTCTGCGTGTGTAGGTCGTATAGTTGATTCAGTAACAGCTTTATCTAAAATACCATTGATGAATTTATACGCATCTTTTTCAGCAAAACATTTTGCCAATTCAATTGCTTCATTGATAATAATGCTTGCAAGTGTATCACTATTTTGAAGTTCCCACATAGCATACCGTAAAATAAGTTTAGTGCATACGCCAAGTCGGTCGAATCGCCAGTTGCTTAATAACGGTTTGAATGCTTCGTCGAGTTGATCGCGCTGATCGATAATTGTTTGAGCAGTAGATACAAATTCACTTTCTAAAGGTATATCTAAATCAAAGCCCCGATTAAAATTATCAACGATTGCATTCAATGATAGCTGATAATCAAAAGATTCAGCTGCATATAATAAATGGAAAATAAGTGATCTTTTTTCACGTTGTGTGAGTTCAGCAAATTTTTTTTCGTGATGATCATTATTTAAGTGTGTACCTGGAGTATTTTCAGCAGACAATTGGGTAAGTTCTAAACATGTAGACAAGCAATTATTCCTTTTATTAAAAAGTTATTATTTTTTTACACGTTCAATATATTTTGAATCTCTGGTGTCGACTTTAATGATGTCGCCTTCATTAACAAAAAGAGGCACTTGTAATACAAGACCTGTTTCTAATGTTGCTGGTTTTGTTGCTCCGCCTTGAGCAGTGTCACCGCGGACCCCTGGTGGAGTTTCCACTACTTTGAGATCCATAAATAAGGGTGGTGTTACAGCGATCGGTTTTCCTGCAAAGTTCAGAACATTATAAATCTCTTGTTCTTTGAGGAAGCTTTCAACTTCTTCTATTTGCTCTTTGTTGAATGAAACTTGCTCAAAGCTATCTTGATCTAAGAAATGGTAATGGCCATCATCGTGGTATAAGTATTGCATATCACGATATTCAAGATCAGGTGTTTCTAATTTTTCTCCAGATCTAAATGTTTCTTCACGAACGAGACCCGTTATCATGTTTCTCATTTTTGTACGAATATAGGCTCCGCCTTTGCCAGGTTTAACCCATTGAAAATCGACGACAACATAAGGTTCGCTTCGAAATAAGATTTTGGATCCTTTTCTGAATTCAGATGTTGAGATCACCAGTACCACCTTTCACTTACTCGGTTTTTCGCAATAAATACTCTATTATTTAGTATAAAAGGGGTAATAAAAAAAGCAATTTTATTTGAAATAATTGTTTGTTCAAGCTTGGAAACTCTACACTATAATTATTTTATAACCGGTAATGAGAGAATGAAATACCCTTAAGTTTTGAAAGCTTAAGACTTAAGAGGGTATTTGTTTAGCTGAATAGATTTTTTATTTTTAGTTTTAATTCTTCTGTTTTTGCTTTAAAGGTAGGAGTTTTAAATGTCGCCCATTCAAAACAGTTAAGATTATTTTTAAGGTATTTTTCACTGTAAGATTGGGATAATAAAGATCCGGTAATGGCCATCATTGAAAAGGCAACAAAACGTTTAAAAGCAGTTGCTTTAAAAAACTTTGTAAATGCTAATGCTCCCATGGCCCCAGGAATATAAGGGTGTTGGTAGGCTAATTTTGCTGTATTTTTTTTGACTTGCTCTACTTCATCGCATTTGATTTGGGTCGAGCTTGCTAGGGACAAGATTAAGCCAATTGCCATCACCTTTAATTTTTTTGAAAATTTCATATTTTCTCCATTGTTATCAATAACCATTATTAACTACTAATTTCTAGTATAGAGCAATTTGAATTATTTGCAATGTGTAATAAAATGTTAAAAAAATATAGGTATATATAAATATATAAACATGAATCATTAATTCACATTGATTTCTATGCTACGCTCAAAATGACATCTTGATACTTATGTTTTTCCTAAGCGATAATTTAGATCGCCAAATTAGTAGATTAATTCTCCGCTAGCGCGTTGTGAACCCGAAAACTTAATGCTGTAAGCATTAATGTTGAAGTGGTTCATCATTCGCGCGGGAGAGGTATCCAAAGGAACTGTTGGGGTCTTTTTGGGTTAAGGTCTTTTGGACAAGCAAAAGACCTTATTAAAAATATTTTTATACTCTTCCAACTCTAATTTTTACCATCTTTTTTGAATCAAGAACTTTTGCAACAGCCTCTTGAATTTCTTTTTTAGAAATTTTAGCAAGCTGTTGTGCTCGCGCGTCAAAATAAGTATCAGGTAACTTAAATCTTTGTAAAAACAAAAAGCTTTGTGCAATACGTTTATTTGATTCAAAATTGTCAATTAAAGAGTTGCTTAAAGCATTAAGGCTTTGTTCATACTCATCATCAGTTATAACCTGAGATGCTGTATTAATAGTTTCTGCAATTTGTAATTCGGCTTCATGTAAACGATCTTGTGAAACAATAGTCCTTATAAAGGTCATTCCAGGTTGTTCATCAGAATGCATCAAAAGCGAACCGCCTATGGTATAAAAAAGACCAGAACGTTCTCGTAATTCAAAGAGCCGTGAACTCATAGAGCCTAAAACGCCGCCTGTAAAGATTTGATCGAAAATAAGAAGTTTATCAAAGTCTTTATTATTTCTATCAACAGAAAGTCCTGCAAATGCAAGAACAATCTGATCACGATTAATTTGATGAATGAGTTCATGTGCTGTTTGTTCTTGTAATTTAGGAAACTCTAGTGTTGCAACTTTAGGACCTTGCCAATTACTGAGCAGTTCCATAATGGTGTTTTCAACATCAATGCCATCTACATTACCAACAATAGCCAGGATAGATTCTTGAGGTGTTATATAATTTTGGTAAGCGGTTAAGAGATCATTTCTCGTTATTGCATTAAGAGCTTCTTGGGTCCCCAATGATAATTTATTATAGGGATGGTTTTGATAAATTTCTTTGCGCGCAAGGTAGCTAATAAATTTAGAAGGGTTATCCCAAAAATTATGCAAATCTGTTTGTAACTGATCACGAACTTTTTTGATTTGTTCAAGAGGAAATAGAGCATTTGTTACAACTTCTTGTAGAAGAGATATTGCTCTACTAAAATCGCTGCTGAGCATGTTCATAGAAATTGAGCCAGGCCGAGATTCAAAGGTCATTCCGCGAGATTCTATTTCATATGCAAATTGGATGGCATCATATTTTTTTGTACCTTCTTCAAGCATAAGGCTCATGAAATTTAAAAGACCTTGAGCATTTTCCGGATCGTAAAAAGATTTAGCTTTAAAATCGAGAATAAGATCGATTTTAGGGATATTTGGATTATGATAATATACCAAAGTAAGTCCATTAGGAAGTATAGAAACTTTTGGCTTTGGAAAGTTAAAAATAGGAGCTTTTTGTGTTTGAATTGAGTGTACGAGAACGCCTTCCTCTACTTTTTCTTCACGCGCTATTTTTGATAAAATTTTATTATCTTCTTCGTCAGATTTTTTTTGTATATCGAGCCAAAGGTCTTTATCTTTTTCTGGGAGTGGTAATAAGTTGCCACTATGCAACGCTGTTGGATTAAAATAAGTTTTTAAAAGATGCATTAAAGCAGGTTCAATAGTTTCAGGTGCATGATTTAAATAGGTAAATAAATAGTTTTCATTGCCAGTGGCAAGATATGATTGTCCGATCGTATATGCTTGCCTTTGGTTATTTTCTAAAAGATCTAAATAATCTGCTTCACTTTGTTTAATTGCTCGACTAATTTCTTCTTTTGTTAATCCATTACTGATGATATTCTCAATTTCTTGGTGTATTAATGAAATAATCTTTTGATTGTCATGAGGATCTTTAGGTTGAAAATAGATAAAGAAAGCACCATAATCAAAAAGATCATAAACAAATGATTCAAGTTCGGTAACTAGTTGGAGCTCTTCTACCAGTTTTTTTTGTAATCGCGAATTTTTTCCAGAACCTAAAATCCATGAAAGCAATGCTAAAAAGTAGTCTTGTTGTTCATAGGCACCCGGAACTACATAGGCTAAAGCAATTTGTGGCGTTTTGATGTCTCTATAGAGTGTGGTTGTTGTTGCTATCAAATCGCTTTTGTGTGAATAAGACTCTTTTTTTATGGTATTGTTAGGTGCAATAGAACCAAAGTTTTTATCTGCTAACTGAAATGCTTTTTGCACATCTACATCACCAACAATAACCAACGTTGCATTATTGGGGTAATAATATTTATTATAGAATGCAATTAAATCTTCACTTTTAAGATTCCAAAGGTCTTGCTTAAAGCCAATAATTGGATAGTGATATGGATGATCATTAAAAATAGTTGTTATCATATGTTCAATGAGACTTGAACTATAATTATCGCGATACATTTTGAGTTCTTGGATGACCGCTTTCATTTCAGAATTGAGGAGTTCTTGCTTAAAAGTACAATTTCTCATGCAATCGGCCATTATTGGTAATGCCTCTTGCCAATGATGGCTTGGAAAATCAAAGAGATAGCCCGTATAATCATAAGACGTGAAAGCATTGCAAACGCCGGAAAGCTTTTGTGTAATCATATTTATATCGGATTCAGAAAGTTTTGCAGTCCCTTTGAAAATCATATGTTCAATAAGATGAGCAATTCCTTTTTCGCCGGTTTTTTCGTCTTTTGATCCGACATTATACCAAAGTTGAATAGATACTTTTGGCACCGAATGGCATGGTCGAATAAGAATGGTTAATCCATTGTCTAAGATTTTTTTTACAACACGAGGTTCTTTTGTTATTTCCATACATATCCAATTTTGAAACTAATTTAAATAGATGTTTTTTATTAGATTACGATAATAATGCAAAAAAAAGTAGTGATTTTGATAGTTGATGGGTAAGCCTTGAATACTGGTTTTTATACGCAAAATTAGTAGAAAGCTTGAAATATATTACAAATAGTATATAATGTTTAAGAAGGGTAAAGGTACTAGTTAAGGCTATGAGGAGGGGGATGTTATGATATATATACCAAAACTTAGATTATTAATGTGTCTTGTTTTATTAGGAATGAGTCCTTTGGCAGCAAAAATTGAATCAAATGTGCCAAAATCATTTACCAAACCAACTCCGAAGCAGTTATTTGGCTGTTATAAGGTTGTTTTAGGTGGAACAATGGTTTTTTATGCAGCAAGTTCATTATATTCGTCTTTTATGAATAATTCATCTAATTTGGCTGGATTTTTTAGTTCAAGTTGCCCTGCCTTGCTTGAAGGAGTTTTAGGGGCCCATATGATCTATTTTGGCGGCTGTGAAGCACTTAAACAACCTTGCCGATCAAAATATTTGAAGTTTCAATCACAGCTTTGTAATTCAATTGCTTTTTCTAGAGGTATAAAATCGGGTTTAAAAGGCCTATCGTTATTAAAAACAAAAGTTGTAAACTTGCTTTAAACACTCATATTCAAATAACACAAATCTTAATATTGCAGATTGTAATTAAATTTTGTTATACTCTATATAAAGAATACTGTTTTATTAGAGTAGGGCAGAAGACAATGAAACGTTTAGAAATAATTAGATTTAGGTTAATTTTAGCTGCAGCACTTACTATTTTTGGGTGTATAAAAGCACCTATGATTGTGGTTCAAGGTTCAATACAGCTATGGCCGGTAACGATTATTAATGAAACAGGTATGACTCTTGTTGTCATTGATGAAATTATTGATCCACATGGGAGCTCTTTTATTACCCGAACGATTCCAACGGTTACTCCCAATAATCAATTTACTTTCCAATGGCCCTCAACGTTTGAAAAACCTAATGCCCGAAAAATTACTATTTACGGTAAGCTGTTTGCGGTTGTGAATACTAATAAGATTAAAATTGGTAATACAGCCGATTCAACATATCCTACGGTACCATCGGGAGATTTTACGATTATAAGACAATCTCGTTTAAGAATTTGTATTGAAGATAAATTGACTAAAGGACAATGTAGTGGACGATGAAAGGAATTTTATGAAATTAAAAATAGTTCTCTTTTTTGGTGTGATTTTTGTAGGCAGTATGCAAGCAACCATTATAACTAATAAGACGCCGAATGAAATAGAATTGAAGATTACGTATGCAGAGAAATGTTTTGTTCCGGGTTATGATAACAAGAATCCTAAATATTATGCTGAATTAAAAGTAATGCTTCCCGCTTCATCTAAGATGGATATTTCAGGTTCGCTACAAAATAGGCAATCACCAGGATGTTATAAAGATCTTGACAGTATAAATGCTACAATTATTTTTAATGATGATAATGATACCAAATTATCGCGTACGTGGAGTAGTGATCAGATCGGTCAAAGGCAAAATTTAACCATTTTCTATAATTCGCAAAAATTATTATATATACAATAATTTACTTACTTTTTTTACTGAATACCCAAGCTGATGAAGTTTATCACGGATTTCATCAGCTTTAAAAATTTACATACTTCCTAATGTTTATATTTTTTATTACAATGCTCCAATAAATAAACGGAATGTAACACTAAATATCTATAGTTAGGTTGTTTATGATAATAAAATCAGTTTTACTTTGTACATTTTTTATGTTCTCTTCATCTTTAATAGCAATGCGCAATGTTGGTTTGTTCTTATCTCTTCCAACACCATCATTTACGGGGGATGATTTAGCGCAGAAAAATACAGATAAATATGAGAAAACTACAATAAATTTTCTTTTGAATTGGTTGCCATTTACCTATTCTCTTGGATCACCGTTGGTGTATTGTTTAGCGTATTACGTAACAAAAAGATGCAAAAGTGATCTACCGTATTTTGAAGATGCGATGAGCTTGGATGATTTACGGGAAAAAGAAACATTTGACGAAGAATGTTTAACGATGTTTTCCGCTACTTTGGAAAAGCTTGCTGTTGATGAATCTGAAATTAAATACTTGGAAGAACCGTCATTAAACAATTCTGCGCATTCATGCATTTGTATTGGCCAATCGGGTGTGATGTATTACGGAGAAAAATTTAAAGAAATGTCTCTTAAAGCAAAGCAATTTGCTTTCGCTCATGAATTAATTCGTTTTAAAGAAAATTATTTTTATAAGAAAGTTTGTTTTACCGGAATATCAGCATTATCAACTGTGAGTGCTCTTTTTATCTATCTGCTGAGTTCAAGTAAAATTCTTAAAATGGTTGAAAAATGATATAATCTTCAAAATAATCTTTTGTTCTTGTTATGTAGGACATTGAATAACAAGCTCCTTTGTTCTGGATTTTTTCATGCTCTTTTAAATAATTTCCTTTATTCCAAATTTTCACAAAATTTAGAATTTCATGCTGATAGCCAGACAGTAGAATCTTTAGGTGATACTGAAGGTGCATTATTCTATATGAAAGAATTGCAACGAGACGGTGTTGAAGATTTATCATTGTTTGCACCTCATCCAAGAATTTCTAGAAGGATAGAAAATCTTAAACAAATCCAGAAGATGTTCGATCAGCAAGGGGAAAATTCATGAGGGTTACTTACTTTTGCCATCTTTAACTGAATATCCAAGCTGATGAAGTTTATCACGAATTTCATCAGCTTTTTTCCAATTTTTCTCTGCTCGAGCTTCTTCTCGTTGCGTAATAAGCTTTTGAATTTCATCAGTGATAACAACTTCTTTTTCAGGCAAAGGCACTAATGATAAACCCAATACTTCTTGGATAAATGCTTTTACCAAGCATACCTCTTCAGGATTTTTAGCAAGTTCCTTTAAGTTTTCAAAAAGTACGCCAAGCATTCCGGGAGTATTAAGATCATCAGATAAAAAAGTTAGCATCTTTTGTACAATATCAGATTCTTTAATTTTTTCAGGAGAAACTTTTTCATCACAGGTAAACTGTGCAAAGAAAGTGCAAAGTCTTTGATATGTTTTTTGTGCAACTTCTAAATCATCCCATGAAAAATCTAAAGGAGCACGATAATAGTGGTTTATTATTAAAAAACGCAGGACCATCGGGTCAAATTTTTTAATAATGTCTTTAATGGTAAAAAAGTTTTCAAGAGATTTGGACATTTTTTCTTTGTTGATGCGAACAAATGCATTGTGCATCCAATAATAAGAAAAAGGTTTTCCAAAAAGGCTTTCTGATTGAGCTATTTCATTTTCATGATGAGGAAATATAAGATCCATGCCACCGCCATGAATATCAATATGCTCGCCTAAAAAATGGCGTGCAAGAGCTGAACATTCAATGTGCCAACCTGGGCGTCCATAACCCCATGGGCTTTTCCAAAATGTCCCTTCAGGCTCACTTTTCCATAAGGCAAAATCAAGAGGATTTTTTTTATTTTTATTGATTTCTACACGAGCGCCAATTTGAAGGTCTTCAATATTTTGTTTTGATAATTTTCCGTAGTCTGCGAATGCATCGATGCTAAAGTAAACATCTCCATCAACCACATATGCTTTATTTGTATCAATCAGGGCTTTAATAAAGGTTATTATTTCGGGAATATGATCTGTTACACGAGGTTGAAAAGTAGGAGGTAAGCAATGTAAAGCTGCCATATCTTCTTGATATGCTTGAATATAGTGCGAAGCAATCATTAAAAACTGCTGTTTATCCCCATATTCTTTTTCAGCTTTCTGTAATAACCTATCATCAATATCGGTAAAATTACGGCAATAAATTACCTTATAATCAAGAAAAGTTAATAGACGATAGAAGAGATCAAATATCACATAAACGCGGGCATGGCCAAGATGCGAATAATCATAAGGTGTAATACCGCACACATAAAGGGTCACTTTATGGGGGTATAAGGGTTTAAATAGTTCTTTTTTTCCACTTAATGTATTGGTAATTGTTATCATATATAACTCTAAAATGAAGTTAAAAAGCTTAATTTTGTGCTCTTGCAAGATAGCATTAGTTTAAAAAATTTTGTTATTACTGGTCAATCTTAAAAAAAAAGGTATTCTATTTTATTATTCTATCACAAGTATTGAAACTAAAAAAATGACCTTGAGTATATGTTGCGGGAGCGTTGCGGTATGACATCATTGCCAATCAAATTATTAGTTATGTTGCTCTGTTCATTCACTATAATGGCCGAGCAATCAGGAGAACTAAAAGATCTATATTCAGAAACCTCGGATATGTTATTGCATGATCCGGTAGCATTTGAACCAGATAATCATGAATTGATTCAAGTCCCAAGTGGATCTATTGTAGATACCTATCCTGAGGAAGATATAGCGATTGTTCCCGAAGTTGGGGATAAATCTCCTATTTCCGATGATAGACCTTTTGAAATCAATGAGGAAGTTGCTGAAGGTAATGAATATAGTAATGAAGAAGATTCTTTTAATGATCAAAGAAGAATTCGTGCTATGTATGTGCAAGGTAATAAAAATGTACCTCTGGATGCTATTTTAACTAAAATTCCTTATCACATTAATGAGATTTTTACGCCTTTGAAA
The DNA here is from genome assembly GCA_963722255.1 of Candidatus Babeliales bacterium. Lineage (GTDB taxonomy): Bacteria > Babelota > Babeliae > Babelales > JANWKD01 > CAVRJM01. Next base: position 363,168 of record CAVRJO010000002.1, on the reverse strand, counting down.
TCTAAGATTCTTATCTCTAACATATTTGATATGGGTTATTTCAATAATGTTGAACTAAAAGCTGAGCTAGTTGGTAAAAATCTGATTGATCTTTATATCATTGTTCAAGAAAAAAAACTGCTAAAAGATGTAGCTTTTAAAGGAAATAAGCACTTAACTGAAAAAGACATTAGAAAAAAAATAAATTTTAATGAAAAACCAGCACTTGATGAAAATGATCTAAAAAAATATGTCATTGCTTTGAAAAAACTATATCGCGAAAAAGATTATCACAACGTAGAAATTAAGGCTTCCTTACAAGATGATGAAAAGAGCGATAAAGTAATTGCACTATTTACCATTGATGAAAATAAAAAAACCCAGATTCAAAGAGTTTTTTTTGAAGGTAATAAGGCATTTCCTGCAAAACAGTTGCGTTCACTTATTTTTACTCGTGAGGATTGGATTCTAGGATTTATGGATCGATCAGGAAGTTATCAACCTGAAGCCATCGAAGCTGATCGTCATACCCTAGAGAATTTTTATCAGAGCAATGGTTATTTAAATGCAAAAGTAACCAAAGTAGATATTGATCCTGATCCTAATGATCCAACAGTTTTACGAATTACTTTCCACATTGTAGAAGGGGATATTTATAGAATAAGCGACATAAAAGTTCCCGGCAATGATATTATTTCCCAACAGCAATTAGAAGAGCGGTTACCAATACGTGTTGGAGATTTGTATTCAAAAGATAAAATACGCGATTCAATCGAGATTTTACGAACCATTTTAGGAGAATTTGGATATATTTATGCCGACGTTGATCCTGCACCGGAGCCTGATGATGAAACAAAAACGGTAAAGCTAAATTTCTTTATTGAGCTTGGTGATAAAATAAGTGTTAGAAAAATTGAAATTCGAGGAAATGAAAAGACCAGGCAAAAAATTATCCGCCGTCAGCTATTATTCGATGAGGGAGATTTGCTTACTACCCAAAGATTAGAAGCATCTAAATTTAAAATCGAACAATTGGGCTTTTTTGATGAACAAAATGGAGTGAGCTGGAAAATTAAAAGAGTAAGTAGAGATATTGCCGATCTAGAACTTTTCGTTCGAGAAGTAAAAACGGGTCGTGTTGATGCACAACTTGGCTTCGGGGGTTCACCAAAAGATCTACAAAACCCAACAGAATCATTAAGAATCGGTGGATCTATTTCAGATACCAATCTTTTAGGGTTGGGGATTGGATTTAACTTAAGTGGTGAATTTTCAAAACAAGAAAGGCAGTTGCTTTTTAACCTTACTGAACCATGGCTCTTTGATCGGCCTATTTTTGCTGCTTTTGATATTGCAATTAAAAAATCGGTGTATGAAGATTTTAAATTAACCACCGATGAAGTTAAAGAGCAGTTGGTTAATGGTGCATTAAGTTTAGGATTTGTTGCGCAAAATCTTAATCAAACAAAATTTGTAGCTATGTTTGGAATTGAAGGGTTGCATTATCATAATGCGCCAGTTGGGGATAGAGCATTATTTCCTGATGACAAGCAGTTTAATGAATTTAATATGATCCTTCAAAGACGATTTCCAAATGGTAGTTATGTGTGGACTGCGGCACAAGCAAGCCAAGATTTCAGAAATCATCCTATGCATCCAAGCAGGGGATATCAATGGTTAGGACAAGCTCGTGTTGCTTTTCCAAGTAATGGACAATTTAATCTTGCAACAAGCCCAAATGCTTCACGCTACAATTTCGGATTTTGGAAAATAGATTTTGATGCAAGTTATTTTACTCCATTAATTGGCGAACGAGATCTTGTTTTCTATTTGCATACGCACTTTGGCGTTGTTAATAACTTTGATGGTAAGGTAATTCCATTTAGAGAACTCTATCATATTGGTGGACCTGCCAGCGTAAGGGGATTTCTCTTTGGAGAAATTGGGCCAACATTTAGAGGGGATTCTATAGGTGCTAAAAAAGCATTTTGGATAAATAGTGAACTTATTTTTCCTGTAGCTCCTGATTTTTCAATTAAAGGTGTTTTATTTTATGATGGTGGTGCCGGTTGGGATACACCTAATGCTAATCTAATTGGAAAAAAGCGCTTAAGAAACAATGGTTTTAATTATCGTCAGTCAGTTGGATTTGGTGTTCGTTTATTAAGACCAACTCCGGTAAAAATAGATTGGGGTTTTAAGCTTGATCGCAGAAAAAATGAATCGGCAAGTCAGGTACATTTAAGTATGTCACATGATTTCTAGGATTAAAGGGTAGTGCGAAGTCGATAATAAATTTATCCGATTCGCACTACGTAATAACAATAAAACTATTTTGAATTCGAATAAATTTTTCACTTTCTAATTCGCGAAGAGCTTTTTCAATTCTATGTGGCTCACGCGGAATCAAAAGACAAAGCTCATCAAATGCACTGTATGGTTGGCTTGTTAAAATTTTAAGAATCATACCTCTAATTTGCCGATCTGAACCTTCAAACTTGCTTTGTTGTACATGATGTGCACTTTTGCGGCTTGGGTTAGGCAAAGTTTTTTTGAGCATGACACCATAATCCATCAAGGCATAATACCATTCTCTAGGATTAGTAGCATCAACGGTTGCAGCAACTAAAGGTAAAATTTCATTATCTTTAATTTCACCGCGATCTTTAAAGAAAAAGTTTATAAATACTGTTCTAATATTTGTTTCAATAAATATCGTTGGCATATTGAAGGCAAAAGCGCATATTGATGCTGCAGTGGCCTTTCCTATTCCCGGAAAGGTAACTAACCTAGTAGGGTCATTAGGAAGGTTGCCCTTATATTCAGACATAATTATTTGTGCGGTCCTTTGTAAGGCCATTCCTCGGCGATTATAACCTAGGCCTTGCCATGCTAAAAGAACCTCTTTTAAAGAAGCATGTGCTAAAGATTCAAATGAAGGAAAGATTGAAAGAAAATCAGTGTATTTTTTAATTACGCGATCAGTTTTGGTCTGTTGCAGCATTATTTCAGAAACAACAATAGAATAGGGAGAACGATTATCTCTCCATGGAAAATCCCGTTTATGATGAGCATAATAGTTCCAAATTAGTTTAACAAAATTTTGTAACTGGTCTTTTGAGGATTCTGAAAGAGTCAATTGCATAATGCGAGCTCCATTAGCCAATAAGTTCTTGTACCAATGTTGTAATAGAATCTCCGAAATTTTTTTTGGGAAAATTCATGAGGCTTTTCTTGCAGAAGGAATAATATTCATCGTCATGTAACATTTTATTCACCGCAGCATTGAGCTCTTTGTAATGAACTATTGCAGTTCCAAAATTGTTTTTTTGAATAAAATCTATATTGAATTTTTCCCAAACCAAAGGCGTTGAAGTGTTATCTAATATCATGGGTATATTCATATACATAGTTTCACAAACGCTGACTGTTCCAGCTTTTGTGATGCAAAGTTTAGAAATGGCCATTAGATCTGAAATTCGATTTGTATAACTAATAATTGAAATAGTGATATGTTTTGGTTTCCGCATCTTTTCTACGAGTGGCCTTAGTTTTTCATTTCTACCGAGGCACAGTAGCAGATGCACGGGTGTTTGTAACTGAAGAAGAGTTAAAAGATATGAATAGGTTGCATTTGAACCTGCAGCTCCCATAAGTACTAAAATTACCGGTTTGTTATCAGGTACGTGAAAATCATTCCTGATTTGATTAAGATTTTTTTCTTCAAAAAATGAGGGTTTAATGGGAAATCCTGTAATTATTTTGGCGTTATCAGGTAAAGCTGGATTATGGGCTAAGCTAAGTATATCAGGATCATTAAAGGACAAGGCAACTTTAAATTTATTGTATTCTGGGTGTGTTATATTTTTGATGAATGATCCGGTATCTAAATCGGTTGGGATTAGTAAAAAAGGAATATTGCGTAATTTACAGCTTTCTTTGATAACATTATTAAATATAGGAATTACCGAAATAACCAGATCAGGATTGGTTTTTTCTAAATATTTTATGGTAAGACGCTTCATAAATCTTTTATTTAAAAAAACCCAAAGTGCCGATAATTGATAAAGCTTATTAATAAACCAAGTCCATTTTCTTCGTAAACAGAAATTATAAAACTTTTCTTCAGTAGAATAATTTAAGGTTACTGTTTTAACGATGCTGAGGCTTCCAATAACCTCATCGATATAGAAACTTGTTATAATTTCATAATCATTCCCAAGATAACCTTTAATGGCATCAGTTGCAGAAATGTGGCCTCCTCCGCCGTAGCTTGAAAAGATTAAAATCTTTTTCATGTGGGTAATGTCCCTAACTTAATAACAGTGTAATAATTGCATTTTCAAGAATGCTTATTTTATAGTAATATCACAATATGGCAAATTCTAATTGAAATAGTTTACAAGATAATTAAAAAAAAGGAAACCTTTTAATAAATATACCATTTTTTTTACATCTTTTCACACTTATTTTTTTGAATATAAGTTTTGTTTTTGAGATTATGCAGTATAAAAAGAATAATAGTATTGAAGAACTTATCTGAACTCTAGAGGTTAATGGGTCAAGGAAATGCCCTAAATTTCTAATTTGGTAGTTATTTGAGAAAGAAAGTAGCTTGTTGTTGCACTTATTAGTATAAGGTGCAAAAATGGGTCCTTTTCGTTGGAATAAGGTTAATTTGGTTTATTTCAAAATTTTTATCGTCCGGGTACAAGATTCTATAGAGAATAATTGATTTTAGTAAGAGTGCAAGGTTATTTTCTGTGAAAATAGTATTCTGAGGAAGAAAATCCGTTTGTTTGGACAGATCATAAGTTTGATTATTCATATATCCTTGGTGTAGTATTTTAACACATGATAAAACTTCATTATTTGTAAGTAAACTATTGCTGCCAACTTGTTTAATCTTATTGAGTTCACCTAATACATGAGGATAATTTTTATTATTAGTAGCAATTTCTTCAATTGTTTGCGCAAAACAACTAGTTCGTTTTTTAGTCATTGCCGTTAGTGAAAAAATCGTTATAGAAAGAATAACGAATAATCTTATGTAAAGCATGGCCGCTCTCTTTTCTTTTAACTGGGAAATAGGATATTTCTAAGTTTGATTTTAGCCTAATTCCATCTTTTTTCTCAATATTTAACTTCTGAATATCCTATAAACTTGATAATTTAACAGGGCTTAAAATGAGATTAATAGCAAATAGCATAGTAATTCTATATACTTCTAATAAAAGTATTTTCATATAATGCTATGGTGATAGATAATGGCAAAGTTGTTAAAAAAATTTATTAAAAAACTGGTATATCAGGAAAGGTCTCCTGAAAAATTAGCACTTTCATTAAGCATGGGAACCTATATTGCGTTTTCTCCATTTCTTTGTTTGCATACGGCAATGGTGTTTCTATTTACATGGATTTTTGGTCTAAATTTCAGTGTAACCCTCGCTTCCTCATGTTTTATCAATAACCCTTGGACAATGCTTCCCGTTTATAGTGCCGGGTATGGGTTGGGCTATTGGATATTGCATAAAGTATTGGATTTTGACTTGTTTTTAGCCGAACCGCAATGGATGCATTCTATAAATGTTTTTTTTGAAAACACTATTGGTATTGCAAAACCTTGTTTGTGGTCATTTTTGCTTGGTGGTAATATACTAGGAATAGTCTTAGGAGTGATTTTATTTCCTATTATGAAAAAAGTTTTTGCTTATTATGTAGCGCTCGAATTTGGAACAACCTATGAAAATAATTACTCAAAATAAAAAAGCATTTTTTGATTATGAGATTTTTGACCGTATTGAAGCGGGCATTATCCTAAATGGTAATGAAGTAAAATCGATCAGAGCGGGACACATTTCCTTAATAGGATCTTTTGCACATATTAAAGATGGCGAGCTTTATTTAGTCAATGCTTCGATTACGCCTTATGCAATGGCGTATCAAAAAAAAGATGAAGAAGCAGCGCGTACACGAAAGCTTCTGATCCACAAGCGTGAGCTTAACCGAATTTCCGGAGATATTTCTCGTAGAGGTGTCACCGTCATTCCACTTAAGGTCTATCTTAATGAGAAGGGGCTTGTTAAAGTTGAGCTTGGGATCTGTAAACATAAAAAAATGCATGAAAAAAAACAATCGTTAAAAGAACGAGATATTAAGCGAGAAACATCTCGAGAGTTAAAGAATATACGCGATTAAAAAAAGCTCTCGGTTAAGAGAGCTTTTTTTAATGTTCTAAGTAGATTGTTCAGCTATTTATTACTTTTTATTAACTGATTGAATAATGTATAGTCATCAGAGTTCATGGGTGTTATAGAAATTATTGGATTTGGACCTTTGTATAACTCATCATATGAACTAAGGCGAGTGGCACTTACAATAGGGGCGATGGCTCTAATAAACTTTGCGGTACTAAGTGGATAATCTAATTTTGATACGCCCCAAATTTCTATAATATTTATTGGAAATGAGTTGGTTCCTAAAAAATTTGCTTTGTCCGCATCGACTCCTAAGCCAAAAATTAAACGACGATCTTTTTGATCCAGATTATCATACCAAGAAGTCCCTCTCATTCTTTTTTCAAAAGCGCTCACATTAAAAATCAGTTTTGTTCCATTCACGCCTTGATTTGGTTTTCCAATTAACACCAGAAGCTCACTGTTTTTTTGGGTTATTACAACTGTTGGGTAATGTTCTGAAAAAGGTGATAAAACCATAGTTCTATTTTCAGGCTTTTTATTAGGATCAAAGTTAAATGCCGGTGGAAGTTTAAAGTTATCATCCGGTATTTTGCCTAATGAAAATAGTGTACCTAAAATATCGTAATTTTTATTAGGTTCAAATATTATTTTTGACCCTTTTACTTGTGATGGAAACATTTTTGAATTAGTCGTGTAAACAGCATCTTTCCCTTCTGCTTTTATTAATAAGTTTCCAACAAAATAATACTGAGAATTTACATAATCTGAGTTGAATCGATCTTTTACGGCAATTATAAAACAGAAATTATTTATTGCTATAAAAACAATAATGAAATGTTTAGTATATTTATACATCTTCTTCTCCTTTTTTTAGTTACTATTTCCTAATTTTATTAGATTTTGAAACTCTTCAAAATCAGTTTTGTTCATTGGTTCTATGGTTATAATGGGCGGGATTGTTATTGATGTCCCATGCCAATCAATTGTATGCGGCTTATAAAGATCATCGTTTAAATTTTTAATACCCATTTCAGCTATCTTCATTGTATCGGTATAAGCGACTATTTCTTCAATATATAAGGGGAAAGGTGAACAGTCTGTTATGGTATTTTCCCTTAATCTTACAAAGTTTATAGAAAAACTATCTGGTATCGCACTATTTTTTTCTTTTGGTACAGTAAAATTTGAATCATCGGTATTAACAGCAAAGCCAAATGTTATTGCGCTATCATAGTATCCAACTAATTTAGGTCTACTATTAAACCAAGCAGTCGTTTTCATATATTTTTCAAAATTGTCGATGTTGAAGGTAAGTTTTGAACCATTAATAGCTTTTCTTAATGGAACGCCTGCGTAGAGTACAATTGTATCTTCTGACTTCTTTCGACTGATTAAAATTGTGGAATATGCTCGTTGATTACCTGGTGGATAAAAAATTATTCTCGTATCTTCATTACTGCTCAATGGTTTAGGAAGCGAGACTCTTTTACACGCTTCTTTATCAAAAGTTTTGTTATAAAAGAGAGAAAATAGATCATACTTGGTATTAGCATTAAATTCAGCTTTGTGAGAATTCCTAGCATTAGGATTTATTCTTGGGGAAGTCGTACTAAATTTTGTGAGCTCAGGTAACAGAGTTGTATAAAAATAGATATCGCCTGCTAAATAATAGTTTGATTTTTGATAATCCTGATTAAAACGGCTTGGTGCTTGGTAGGGATATTTATTATCAGCATAAAGAGAGTAAATTGATACTATGATTAATAAGAAGGCAAATAATTTTTTAATACTTTTTAGCATGAACATACTCTCCTGTAGGCCTGATAGTTCAAATATCTTATACAAAAGTTTGATATCCCTTTTTTATAAGCATAGTAAAATATAATGTATATTTGCAATATTATTATAAAAAATAAGCAAAAAACATGAATGCTTTTTTACATCAAGCTAAAAATCGTTTAAAAAGTTTCTTTTTGATTCTGTTTTTCCTGTATCTGCTTCCATTCATGTAAGGTTACAGGGAAGAATTCAAGCGCTGAATCAAGAAGTGCATGAGCATATGCCCGAATTTCATGTTGTGCGCCAGCGTGAAGGCGTAGAGTTAAAAAGTTCATAAACGAATGCAGATTGCAGGTGAAAATAAACTCAGAATAGGTGCATAAAGGTAAGATTCCACGAGCTATTTCTCGAGCAACTCCTTGGTCTAAAAGGAGTTTATAAGTTTTTACGCTGCAGTCGATCGATTCTTTATATGCTTTTAAAAGTTCTTCGTTAGTAAAAGCTCCCGTTGAGCATTGCCTGTTTTTTGCATCTTGATAGCGCCAATGTTGAGGAATGTAGAATTCTATCGGAGCTTCAACGTATCTATAGCTAATTTCGTTATACGAATTCATTCTATGGCGCATCCATTGCCTTACTACGAAGATAGGGGCTTTAATTCTAAATGAAAGCTGATTATGCTCAAAAGGGCTGGTATGATGATGTTCCAAAAGATATTTAATGAGCTTTTTATCTCGTTCTGTTATTTGGGTTGAGGTTTTTCCATAAGAAACTCGTGCTGCATTAACGATATCAAGATCTGTACCTGAAGCACGGATGAGGCTTACTGAACTGATACCATCTTCAAGGGGGTCTTTTGTAATAAGAGGAGCGCTGTATTCTTGGGTTTCAATAGTCATTGACATAATTATTCCTTTTACTTTTTTATACTGTTTTTTAAGTCAGTATACCAAAAAAAACTGTTTATAAAGATAATTTTATAGGAATTGATGGACCTCTAATATTTATGATGTAAAGTAGCTTGAATCTACTATTTTTAAACTAAAGTGATTTTTAAGGCTTAGAGTTAAGAGTATGGGTATTTATTGACATTTTTCTTATTTAAATTAATATTGTGGGTAAATGGTGAAAACATAGAATTTTTTTCAGCATTTTCTTTTAAAGAATTAAACTAATCCAAAAAATAATAATCTATGTATAAAGGATTCTGATGGCAACTAGTAAATCAGGCGGTTCGACTTCGAATGGTCGCGACAGTCGCAGTCAAAGATTAGGCGTAAAATTGTTTGATGGTCAAGTAGTGACCGGTGGAGAAATAATAGTTCGTCAAAGAGGCACTCGTTTTCACCCTGGAAAATCAGTTGGCTTGGGCAGTGATCATACCATATTTGCTAAAGGTGCTGGTTTTGTTAAATTTCATTACGGTCCTAAAGGCAGACGTTATGTTTCTGTAGTTGAAGAGTTTTCACACGATTCATAAATTTGTGAAATAGGTTTGATTATAGTACAAAAAAATAACGCAACTGTATGATAATAATTTTTTTAAGGCTTGGGAGAGTACCGTGATTGATTTTCTTAAATATCGTTTAATTTGTGCCGTTTTTTCTCTTACGATTTTTGCAAGTTTTATTGGACTTTATAGTTATAGAATTGCAACTCGTGGTTATGCTTTTAGCTATAGTGTTGACTTTACAGGTGGAACACAAATTAGATTGCGTTTTTCTCAGCCAACTACTGATAGTCAAATAAAGGATGTTTTAGAATCTAAAGGTTGGAATAATCCCGTTATGCGTGATTTTTCTCCAACTGAGATTTTGGTTCGATTAAAGCAAGTGTCCACTGACGTAAATGGTCTGAGTGGTGCCATTAAACAAGCTCTTCAAGAAGCCATGCCGAATAATGCTGTTGAAATTTTAGAAGTTGAAAGTGTAAGCGGCGGTATAGGCGAAATATTACGTTGGAAATCGATTTATGCCGTTGGATTAGCGCTTCTTTTAATGTTGCTCTACATATGGTTTAGATTCTGGTCGGTAAGTTTTGGTGTTGGAGCTGTGATCGCTTTATTTCATGATGCCATGGTGATTTTATTTGCCTTCTTATTATTTGATAAAGAGATTTCTATAAATGTTATTAGTGCAATTTTAGCGGTCCTTGGTTATTCCATTAACGATACTATTGTAATATTTACTAAGATTAGACAAAATATTAAAACAATGAAAAATATTTCAATTGATAAAATAGTTAATATTAGCTTAAATCAAACATTACGTCGTACTATTTTAACAAGTTTTGCTACGACATTAGTTGTTCTTTCATTGATGATTTTGGGTGGGGAAGCATTAAGAGATCTTTCCTTGGCATTGCTAATTGGGATGATATTTGGAACTTATTCATCTATTTACATTGCAAGTCCAGTTATGTTAGCTTTATATAAAGAGGGAGTTAAATAACGATAATTATTCCTTATTTTAGTATAAAAATAGCCAATCTGTTGAATAATTAATTCAGTTTTTCTCTTGTTTTTTCTCGATTTAAATAAATAAAATTTGAGCGTTTATTTATGATTTATTCCAAATGAATAAACGCTTTTTGATGTTCTTAAAAAATTTCGTAAATAATTGAGCTGTAAAAGTAAAAAAATTCTCTTTTTTACTTGTTTTGTTAATCCTATGTTTTTCTGTTAAGGAGTATTATTGTTATGGTTATGCAAGAATTAGAAAAAATGAGTCTTGCTGATTTAAATCAATATGCACGCAAATTGGGTGTTGTCGGTGCGACATTAATGTCAAAACAAGTATTGATTCAAAAAATTAAGGAATTACAAGACGATCCGAATAAAGAATTAGAAGTTGAAGGTGTGCTTGAAAAGCTTCCTGATGGTTTTGGATTTTTACGATCTGCAAAATTTGATTATGTTTCTGGGCCTGATGATATCTATGTTTCTCCGTCACAGATTAGACGTTTTGGATTAAAAACCGGTGATACCGTTAGTGGTGTTATTCGCAAGCCAAAAGAAGGCGAGAAATATTTTGCTTTATTAAAAATTGATAAGGTGAATTTTGTTGATCCTTTAACTTTAGGAGATAGGCTATTTTTTGATCGCTTAACTCCTTTGCATCCCGATAAAAAATTTAATCTAGAGTCAAACCCAACATATATATCAACGCGTTTGATGGACATCTTTTCCCCGATTGGTAAAGGCCAACGTGGTTTGATTGTTGCGCCACCAAAAGCGGGTAAAACAGTTCTGTTGAAAGAAATTGCTCAGACAATTTTGGCAAATCATCCTGAAATATATCTTATTGTGCTTTTAATTGATGAACGTCCTGAAGAAGTTTCAGATATGCGACGTTCAATTAAAGGGCATAATGCAGAGGTAATTAGTTCAACTTTTGATGAAGCAGCAGAACGACATGTACAAGTTGCAGAGCTGGTTCTTGAAAAGGCTAAAAGATTTGTTGAAGTTGGTAAGGATGTAGTAATTGTTCTTGATGCAATAACACGTTTAGCTCGTGCATATAATACAACGGCTCCGGCTTCAGGTAAAATTCTTACTGGTGGTATCGATGCAAATGCATTGCAACGCCCTAAAAGATTTTTTGGTGCTGCTCGAAATACTGAAGAAGGTGGTTCATTAACTATTATCGCAACCGCTCTTATTGAAACTGGTTCCAGAATGGACGAAGTGATCTATGAAGAGTTCAAGGGTACCGGTAATATGGAAATGCATCTGAGCCGTAAATTAGCAAATCGCCGACTATTTCCTGCATTTGATGTACTTATTTCTGGAACAAGAAGGGAAGATCTCTTGTTGTCGCCTGATGAACTCAACAAATCATGGATTTTACGAAAATTCTTGGCAACTATGAATACTGTGGAAGGTATGGAATTCTTAATTGATAAGATGAAGAAGCATAAAACAAATGCTGAGTTTTTTGATTCTATTAACAAGAAAAATGGAAGCTCAGGGTCAACTCCTGCTGGTTCAACTTCTTCAACCGGATCATCATCAGCTCCTGTGTAAGAATTATTGCTTGTGATAATACATTGCTCTTTAAAAAGGAGAGTTGTGGGTAATTTTTTCTGTGCGTGAAGAAGCATCGTAGGCGATTAGCATTTGATTCTTTAAAAGCAATTTTTTATATATTCAGCTGCTATAGTTCTTGCAACTGGTTTAGGAAAAATTTGAACTAATCCTTTCTGCGCGATCAGACCTTGATAGGAATAAAATCCTAAATGAGCAAGCAATAATCTGCCTATTTTTTTCTTGCCATTTTGTTTTGCATGCTCTAATGCAGATTTGTTGTATCTATCAATTATTTTTGTTTTTATTTTTGGTTGAGTTAGTAATGAGATTATGATCGAAATCAGATCATATTGTATAGCATAGGTTAATGGTGTTTGTCGTTCATCAGATTTTGCATTGATTTTAATATTTTTCAAGTTTACAAAGTAGTGAGCCAGTTTTTGATTGTGAGCAATCGAAATTGAAAGGTGAAGGGGTGTCAAATTTGTATTAGTAGGTTCATTGCATGAGACGTTGTGGTCTAATAATAGATTGATGCAAGCTAGTTTGTTTTCAAACGTGGATAAATCATTGGTAACTGCATAATGCAATGGCGTATAGCCCGTATCGGCTTGTATGCTTAAAGGTGCTTTATTTATAATAAGCAGTTTTAATATTTTGAGTGATTTTTCATTGATTTCACCTTTGGTCAGAATGTGTGCAAGTGATATATTTCTCGGTAAATCCATCGTAGCAAGAGCTCCTGCATCCAGTAGAAGTTTTATCGACTTAAAATCAATTTTTTTTACAGCATGCACTAATGGTGTTTGTTTATTGGAATCATAACAATTAGGATCTGCGCCAGATTTTAAAGCATTTTTTAATGTCACACGTTGTCTTGATTGAACGCTTTTAAATAGTTGTTCATTTAGGTATTTCTTTGTGCCAATAGTTTTCGTTTGTTGCGCTTGTTTCTTTTTCTGGCCAAATATTTTTTGCATTGTAAATGATGATGAATGTACTAAAAAAATGAATGATATAAAGATATTTATTAAGTTCATGTTTTTCAATTTCAAAGTCTAGGGTCACTAGGGAACTATTCCATGATGCATACTATTTGTTTAAAATTCAATGGTTTTAATTTTTAGTGCAAATCTTTAAATTATTTCAATATTATAAATTATCTTTATAATTTACGGTAAATATTAGTTTTTTTTTTAAAAATTATTTTAGTAAGGTGAATAATGGTTGTTGCATTGTGCATACTATTTTTTTTCTCTAATGCATTGTGTATGGAAAAGCAGAATGTTCAAAATAGGCCAAAATTTGAAATGATCGAACTTTGTGACGGACGTCTAGTGGTTTCAGGAAAGCTTCTTGAGAAATTCCAAGTAATACAAGATCAAATGAATGTTGCTGGTGAAGTTATAGAATTAAAAACGGATAGTTATTATACGATAGAAAATTTTACTAAATTATTTGAGTGTGTCAGAAATAATATGAATATAAATAAATTGTGCGATCAGCGGATTAAATATATTATTGATTTGGCAGGAAATTTGGGGGTATAGTGAACCCCTTTGTCAAGACACGAAATTAAAAAAAAATTTAAATCATAGCGGCTCCAAGTTTATAAATTTGTGAAGCTATAAAACTTTCGAATAATTCTTTTTTAGATGGAATAATTTTTTTTGCGAAAATAGCGTCTGGTGCGTGATAATTAAGCTTTGAATGATAACGTCGTGTATTATAAAAAACAATGTAACTTGCAAGCGCATCTCTTACCTGTTGAACTGTATCAAAGCTATGCAAATGTATCATCTCATATTTTATCGTACGCCAAAGCCTCTCAATATAAACATTATCTGCCCATCTTCCTTTACCATCCATACTTATTTGAATTCCATATTGTTGCACTAATTCAACCCACAGAGCACTGGTAAATTGACATCCTTGGTCGCTATTAACAATTTCTGGAATACCATGTTGCAAAGCACTATTGAACGCCTCTATGCATAACGCTGTATCAAGAGAAATTGACAATTTCCATCCCATGATTTTTCGACTAAAAACATCAATTAAGCAAACCAAATATACAAAACCACCCCGTATTTTTATATAGGTTATATCTACTTGCCAAACCTGATTTGGTCGATTAATAAGCAACCCACGCAATAAATAAGGAAATACTTTGTGCCCCTGATTTCGTATGGTTGTTTTTTTGCGAGGGTAAATGGCCTGGATGCCCGCTATCTTAAGCAACATAAAAACTTTTTTATGATTAACCAAAAAACCATTTTCTCTTAAAGCTACTGTCATGCGCCGATAGCCATAGGAAGGCGTTTCTTGATAAATTTCACGTAGCTCATTCATAATAATTGCATCATTATTTTTTTGAGGTTTAGGCTTGTAATACATCGATCCTCTCGATACATCTAAAAGTTCACATTTTCTTTTAAAGTCTATTGCTTCATTTACACACTCAACCATTTCCTTACGCTGCTTTAAATCTATCGATTGAGCGAGCGTTCTAAAAAATCACGCTCTGCCGTTATTTGACCAATTACTCGATAAAGCCTATCAATTTCCTCTTGTTGGTCCTTTTCTTGTTTCCCCTCAAAAAGGTTGCTCATATTTTCTTCAGCATGTCTTTTCCAGATAGAGATTTGTGCAGGAGCAATGCTATGTTCCTGACTTAGTTCGTTTAAAGTTTTTTGTTCTCTAATAGCATCTATAGCTACTTTTGCTTTGAATGAACTACTATGTTTTTTATATCTTCTTGCCATAAAAATTCCCCGATAATAATGTTCACTTTCATGTTCATTAAAAACTAACACATTTTTAATTTTATCGTGTCAAGTTTCTGGGGTTCATTATAGGGGCGCCAAAAGAGTTTCGTAAGAAACTAACGTTACGGGCCTTAAGGTTTAATGTTCCAATCGAAATAGATAAAGAGATTGGTATTATGACTATTGCTGATCTTGATAAAGAAAGGGTGATTGTAGAAGAAACAAAACTCAATTTATCTGGTCAACAGCTTTATAATCTGCAGGGTATTGAATCTTTTTCGAGTGAATTAATTACAGAAATTGATCTTAGAAATAACAAATTAAAAAGTTTTGATGTGCCATTTTTGTTTAGACTGTTTCCTAATTTGAGAAAGCTCGATATTTCTTATAATAAATTAGAACGGTTAAAAATTGGTAACTTGCGTGATAGATTCATTTTAAGAGCATCTAACAATAACCTTAAAGATCTAGAACCTTTTTTGCTTGGAGAGCTGTGTAGGTTGGATCTTTGCGATAACAATTTTTCAAAAGAAACAAAAAAGAGATTAAGGCTGTATGAAAAAAAATGTTCAGCTTGGAAACACGCTATAGTTTTATATCGCTATTATACTTCTCCAGTGTTGTTATGGTATCTAGGAATTGTCGGTCCGTTTACGGCGGGAATTGGTAGCGTCACAGGTGGATTGGCAGGGGTTGGAGTTGATGTTGTAAAGTCATTTTTGGAGTCAAAGGCCTTGAATGAACAGTATCCCTTTGGTAGAATAGGGCTTGCAATCGGTGCTTTGGCGGGAGCGCTCATTCATCCAGTGTATGTTATTAACGAATATAGTGATTGTTATAGATCAGATGATATTTCACCTTGCTGTTTTGGATATAATGGCCATGTGATGTGTTCCATGTATCACAAGAGCAGCATTGATTTAGAGGCTGAGTATCGAAGTGAATATTATTACAATAGAGGCGTATAAAAATTATAGTCAAACAATGGATATTCTTTAAAGCCAATCAATCTACATTCAGGTTGCGGAATAATACCAAAGTTATCATAAACTTTTTGTTGCATGATACGAGCTACGTTAATAATATCTTGAGTGGTTGCTTTTCCTTGGTTAACAATCATATTTGCATGTTGATATGAAACAATCGCATCACCATGTTGTAAAACTCCTTTGACGCCAATCTTATCTAAATAGTAAGCAACAAAAATTAGTTTTTTGCCATTGCTAATAAGTGTTATCTCATTGTCATGAAAATTTCTAAAAAAGCTTCCACACGTATTTTTTGCGGGGTATCGACTTGCGCGATGACGAATGATTTCAATAGACCTACCTTTGGCATAGGCAGTTTCTAAATCATTTATTTTTTTTAATTTAAATGTAGCTGAAACTAAATAGTGATTATTTTCTTGCAATTTTGAACTATTGTAACCAAAATTAAACCAAGAGTTATTGACTTTATGCATCATTCCTGTTGCTTTTTCAATAACTACAGCTTCGTAAAGAAACTGTGAAAGAAGAAACTGAAAATAATGTAAATTAATATACACAGATCCGCCCACGGTTCCCGGAATGCCGCTAAATTCTTCAAGGCCGCTCATGTTATTTTCAAGACAAAATTGAATTAAATCCGGCATGGTAATGCCTGCGCCAGCCGTAACGAGCGCATTGTCATCATCAAGATCGCTTATTTCAAGATTGTTGAGTTTTGGATGAATAACAAGTCCGTCAAATCCTTCATCACTAATTAAAATATTTGCGCCTTCGCCTAAAAGAAAGATTGGCAACTTATTATGCTGTGCATAGATCAAAGCTTCTTGGAATTCTTGCGCCGAGTTTGGTTGTACAAAAAACCGAGCAGGGCCGCCAGTTCTAAACCAGTTTTTATCAGCTAGAGGGATATGTTCTTGAATAAGCTTTGAATTAGTTATATGCATAATTTTTTTATTTTCTAAATAAAAATGTTGCGATGTGTTGAGCAATCTCTTGTGGCAAGATTTGGGCGAAACCTCGCCGTGAGATACGTCCTTGAGCAGAATAGACGCCCAAATGTTGAATAAGCAAACGGCCAATTTCTTGGTGACCTTTTTCTTTGGCGACCGCTAGATCTGATTTGCCATCTTTGCTCAGAATTGATGTCTTAATGCCCGGAACAGAAAGAAGTGTTTTCACGATGTAAGGCGCATTTAAGTTTACCGCATAACGTAAGGGAGTTTCTCCCTTAGAAGCTTTAATATTAACTTCAGCTCCCGCTTTAATAAGAAGTTGTACTCCATCGATATCATTATCTGGTGCATGAAGTATACAAAGATGGAGAGGTGTAGCTTTGTATAAAGTTTTTGCATTTATTTGAGCCCCCTGTTCAATAAGTTGTTGCATAATATGAGTCTTATT
Organism: Candidatus Babeliales bacterium; assembly: GCA_963722255.1. Classification (GTDB taxonomy): domain Bacteria; phylum Babelota; class Babeliae; order Babelales; family JANWKD01; genus CAVRJM01. Next base: position 346,025 of record CAVRJO010000002.1, on the reverse strand, counting down.
GTCAATGGAAGCTTTATGTAAAGGCATTACCTTTATTCTACTTATTAGAGGTGTATTAACATTACATCCAGCATCGACAATGGCTTTAAGGATTGCGATTTCCTTTTTATTGCTTATATCTATGACAAAAGAGTCCATGAAAAAATAAAAGAGACCATTTTTATTGTTATAGCATGCTGTGCAATTGGCACCAGCTTTAAGTAATAATTTTACTGCTTTATAATTTCTATAGCAAATTGCTAGGTCCAAAGGAAGATCTCGATCTAGCTGAGAATTTTGGTTGGTACTATTTGAAAGTTCTTCTCGTAATAATTTATGATTACAGTTGTTTATTGCCCTGAAAAGATCTTCAACTGATTGACCATTTTCCATTCCAAAGGATGCAGCAGTGAAAAAGAGGACGAATATGCTATTTGTTGAGAGTAATCGTTTTTGCATAGTTAACAATTTTTTCGGTATATCCATAGATAATTTATTCTCTAAATAAAAATGTTGCAATATGCTCTGCAATTTCTTGTGGCAAGATTTGCGCAAATCCTTGGCGTGAAATGCGTCCCTGAGCAGAATAGACTCCCAAATGTTGAATAAGCAAACGGCCAATTTCTTGGTGACCTTTTTCTTTGGCGACCGCTAGATCTGATTTGCCATCTTTGCTCAGAATTAATGTATTAATGCCCGGAACAGAAAGAAGTGTTTTCACGATGTAAGGTGTATTTAAATTTACTGCATAACGTAAGGGAGTTTCTCCCTTAGAAGCTTTAATATTAACTTCAGCTCCCGCTTTAATAAGAAGTTGTACTCCATCGATATCATTATCTGGTGCATGAAGTATACAAAGATGGAGAGGTGTAGCTTTGTATAAAGTTTTTGCATTTATTTGAGCCCCCTGTTCAATAAGTTGTTGCATAATATGAGTCTTATTGTCAATGGAAGCTTTATGTAAAGGCATTACCTTTATTCTACTTATTAGAGGTGTATTAACATTACATCCAGCATCGACAATGGCTTTAAGGATTGCGATTTCCTTTTTATTGCTTATATCTATGACAAAAGAGTCCATGAAAAAATAAAAGAGACCATTTTTATTGTTATAGCATGCTGTGCAATTGGCACCAGCTTTAAGTAATAATTTTACTGCTTTATAATTTCTATAGCAAATTGCTAGGTCCAAAGGAAGATCTCGATCTAGCTGAGAATTTTGGTTGGTACTATTTGAAAGTTCTTCTCTTAATAATTTGTGATTATAAGTTACGATTGCTGAGAAAAGATTATTAATGGCTTGTTTATTTTCCATACCAAATGATGCAGCTGTGAAAAAGAGGACGAATATGCTATTTGTTGAGAGTAATCGTTTTTGCATAGTTAACAATTTTTTCGGTATATCCATAGATTATTTATTCTCTAAATAAAAATGCTGCAATATGCTCTGCGATTTCTTGAGGCAAGATTTGCGCAAATCCTTGGCGTGAAATGCGTCCCTGAGCAGAATAGACTCCCAAATGTTGAATGAGCAAACGGCCAATTGTTTTATGTCCTTTTTTTTTAGCAATGGCTAAATCTGATTTACCATCTTTGCTCAGAATTGATGTCTTAATGCCCGGAACAGAAAGAAGTGTTTTCACGATGTAAGGTGCATTTAAGTTTACTGCATAACGTAAGGGAGTTTTCCCCTTAGAATCTTGAATATTAACTTCAGCTCCTGCTTTAATAAGAAGTTGTACTCCATCTATATCATTATATGGTGCATGAGATATACAAAGATGGAGAGGTGTACATAAGTTTTGAGTCTGCGCATTTACTTGTGCTCTGAGTTCAATAAGTTGTTGCATAATATGAGTTTTATGGTCAATGGAAGCTTTATGTAAAGGCATTACATTTACTCTACTTATTAGAGGTGTATTAACATTACATCCAGCATCGACAATTGCTTTGAGGATTGCGATTTCTTTTTTATTGTTTAGATGTACTCCAAAAGATTTCATGAAAAAACAAAAAAGACCATTTTTATTGTCATCGCATGCTGTGCAATTGGCGCCGGCATTGAGCAACAATTTTATAGCTTTAGGATTTCTTTCTTGAATTGCTCTAGTAAGCAATGATTCTTTATTTAATTGAACATTAGGATTTGTGTTATTGGAAAGTTCTTTTCGTAATGATTTATTATCTTTTTCGTCGATTGCTTTGACAATTTTTTTGTTTGGGTCAGGATTTTCCATGACCAATGGAGTAATTAATGGGGTACAGAATAAGATAATGGATGATTTGTCATTTTCCATACCAAATGATGTAGTGGAGAAGAAGGCGAACATACTCGTTATTAAGAGAAATTGTTTGTACATAGTTATAAACTCTTTATTTTTAGGTAATTATATTATTTGGAATGAACTGTATTCATAACAACTTTTTTTGGAATTTTTCGAATTACAACCTTATTATTTTGAACAAGTTCTAAACATACTGATCCGCAGGTATTGCCAAAATTTTTAATACATTGATCACAGGCAATAAACTGTTTGTTACATTCAGCATTGAGGCAATTTGTGTAATCATCAAAATGGGTAGGGCATAGATCACAGGTTGTTAAAATATCATCAGTAACTTTTGCAGCTATTCTCCCATCAAAAACATAATTTTTGCCTCTAAAAAAACCATCAGGAAATTTTTCAGCATAACGGTGGATGCCGCCTTCTAATTGGTAAACGGTTTTAGCCAACTTTTTTGATTTTAAATAGGTTGAAGCGCGTTCGCAACGAATTCCCCCTGTGCAATACATAAGAACTTCTTTATCTTTGAAAAGTTCAGGATGTTCATCGATATAGTGTGGTAAATCTCTGAAATTTTTTATATCCGGAGTAATGGCATTGTGGAATGCGCCGATGCGCGATTCGTAGTTATTACGTGCATCAAAAATTACAAAATTTTCAGGTGCATTTTTAAGAAGTTCATCTACTTTTTCAGGAGCAAGATGTAAGCCGCCATCATGCGCAGTAATAGTTTTGGGATCAAGTCCTAATCGGGTAATTTCTTCTTTTACAACAACGCGAAGTCGAGGAAAATAGTCGCTGTCTCCTACACTCTCCTTGAAATCGATTTTATCAAATAAAATATGCTCAGAAACAGCTTGTTTATACTTTTCTATAGACTCTGTGGATCCACCTAAGGTGGCATTAATGCCTTCATGAGCGATGATAATTCTACCTGTTAGGGATAATTCCTTACAAAGGCGTTCTTGCCATTTTCTTATCTGTTCGGGATATACGATGTCGACATATTTATAAAATAATAAAATTTTTCCCATGATCTCGCATAATTTATGTTTGAATAGTTATCCTAGTAAAAAAAGTATAGCACAGAGGCAATTGCGAGTCGACATGTAATCATTGGGCTAAACGATATCTTCGTCTTGGCAGTATTCTTTAATATCCAGATTTTTTTTATTACATCGAGCCCATCGATTTCTTCGAGCAGGGACATTTTCAGTAGCTCGTGTTGGATTTCGTGGTTTATAATAAATTTGTGTAAATTCAGTAGGAATATCTGTTGTTGAAACCCGATCCATGGTCATATCAAATTGTGCGTGTGTTAAAAGAGGGTAACAAATAAGAGCGAATACTATTTTCTTGTACATATGAGTTTCCTTTCCGATTATCTTATTCAAAGTTTATAAAATAAAGCAATCAAAAATCAATAATTTTAATATTTGAAATAAATTTATAAAAATAAATACAAGGTATAGAAAATTGCGATGAATCAGATAGAGTTAACAAAAAATCTTTATGATAAAAGGAAAAATATGCATTTAATTTTTGTGCCTTTATTAATGATCCATATAGTTTATCTTAGTTACGCAATGGAAGACCAAGTCTTTGAATATATCGATCAACAAGGAAACGTACAACATGAATTAGATGCTCCAGAAAGTACGAAGTTACTTACTGATGAACCAAATCAGGACTATAATGATTTTCCGATGCAAAATAATAATAGTTTGAAGCCATACTTTCTAGATTTTTTTAATCAACTACCTGAAGAAGTTAAAGAACAAATTTGTGATAATGTTAATCTTGGAACCTTATATGCATTGGCTCCTTATTTTGTTTGGCCTGGCTCAATTGCAAAAAAAATTCAACATGTTCATTATTGGTATCTTGCCAGTCAAGCCAAGAAAATTAAAGAAGATCCAATGAGAGTAATTGAAATTGAGTCATGTGGTAACAAAGACCGTTTTCTGAATAAACAGGCTTATAATGAATATTCAAGTTTGATAAATCAAGCTTTAAATTTTATGAACCGTATAGTGAACCCCTTTGTCAAGACACGAAATTAAAAAAAAATTTAAATCATAGCGGCTCCAAGTTTATAAATTTGTGAAGCTATAAAACTTTCGAATAATTCTTTTTTAGATGGAATAATTTTTTTTGCGAAAATAGCGTCTGGTGCGTGATAATTAAGCTTTGAATGATAACGTCGTGTATTATAAAAAACAATGTAACTTGCAAGCGCATCTCTTACCTGTTGAACTGTATCAAAGCTATGCAAATGTATCATCTCATATTTTATCGTACGCCAAAGCCTCTCAATATAAACATTATCTGCCCATCTTCCTTTACCATCCATACTTATTTGAATTCCATATTGTTGCACTAATTCAACCCACAGAGCACTGGTAAATTGACATCCTTGGTCGCTATTAACAATTTCTGGAATACCATGTTGCAAAGCACTATTGAACGCCTCTATGCATAACGCTGTATCAAGAGAAATTGACAATTTCCATCCCATGATTTTTCGACTAAAAACATCAATTAAGCAAACCAAATATACAAAACCACCCCGTATTTTTATATAGGTTATATCTACTTGCCAAACCTGATTTGGTCGATTAATAAGCAACCCACGCAATAAATAAGGAAATACTTTGTGCCCCTGATTTCGTATGGTTGTTTTTTTGCGAGGGTAAATGGCCTGGATGCCCGCTATCTTAAGCAACATAAAAACTTTTTTATGATTAACCAAAAAACCATTTTCTCTTAAAGCTACTGTCATGCGCCGATAGCCATAGGAAGGCGTTTCTTGATAAATTTCACGTAGCTCATTCATAATAATTGCATCATTATTTTTTTGAGGTTTAGGCTTGTAATACATCGATCCTCTCGATACATCTAAAAGTTCACATTTTCTTTTAAAGTCTATTGCTTCATTTACACACTCAACCATTTCCTTACGCTGCTTTAAATCTATCGATTGAGCGAGCGTTCTAAAAAATCACGCTCTGCCGTTATTTGACCAATTACTCGATAAAGCCTATCAATTTCCTCTTGTTGGTCCTTTTCTTGTTTCCCCTCAAAAAGGTTGCTCATATTTTCTTCAGCATGTCTTTTCCAGATAGAGATTTGTGCAGGAGCAATGCTATGTTCCTGACTTAGTTCGTTTAAAGTTTTTTGTTCTCTAATAGCATCTATAGCTACTTTTGCTTTGAATGAACTACTATGTTTTTTATATCTTCTTGCCATAAAAATTCCCCGATAATAATGTTCACTTTCATGTTCATTAAAAACTAACACATTTTTAATTTTATCGTGTCAAGTTTCTGGGGTTCATTATAAACTGCTGTATGCTGTATTGGAGCACCGCTAAAATATGCTAGTGCCTCATTTATATTTTTAGTTGGTGTTTATCTCATGCGTAATTCGAGAGATATAACTGATACAAATGATGGAAATGATTTGAACGCTATTTGTAAAATATCAGGACTATTATTATGCTTTAGTAGTTGCATGATAGCTCTAACGGTTTGTTTTGGTAATACTTGCTATTTAGCAGGTTGGCATCCATTTTTGTTTTGTGGGTCAACTAAGGAGCATATGATTATGTCGGCTCAGGATGTAATAAAATCTATGAAACGAAGAAGAATGGTAGAATTGGTTTAAAGCCATTTAAAAGGAAAAATATGAGAACTTTCTGTATGATGTTGTTAATGCTACAGGTTATTTTTTTTAATTATGCAATGGAAGATCAAGCTTTTGAATATGCCCCTCAAATAGGAAGCGTGAATAATGAATCATATCAAATGGAAACTACGAGGCTGCTTGACGGAAGCGAAGTAGGTGAATATAGTAGTCTACCCTTGCAAAATAGTAGTGAAATGCAAGTAGAGGAACTATTTTTACCTTCATTTAATCAACTACCTGAAGAACTTAAAGAACATATTTGTGATTATGTAAATATTGGAACCTTATATGCATTAGCTCCTTATTTTGTTTGGCCTGGCTCAGTTGAGAAGAAAATTATTTTTATGCATCATCGTTATCTTAGTGAAGAAGCTCAAAAAATCAAAAGAAATCCGATGAAAATTGTTAAAAATAATTGTTGTTGTTCTAAAGGGCATTATTTTGATAAAGAAGCTTATGATGAATGTTCATGTTTAATTACTGAAGCTTTAAATTTTTTGACCCGATCCAAAAAATATGCAACCAAATGTGCAGATAGTTATGCTGATTTGGAGAAAGTACAAAATCTACTGAATATGAATGATGACGATTTTAGAGAATCGCTTGAAGAATATAGCGCTAATACGCAGAATCAGATTGATTATCTATATCATTCAATGAATATTCCTTCAAATCGCATTACGAAGATTTATTTGAAAACCCGAAGGTTATTTTTAAGCTGCATTCACGTTACATTGAAAAAAAAGCTGAATAAAAAAGGGGCTATGACATGCTGTATTGCAACGTCTCCAAAATATATTGTTCCTTTAAGTATGAATGTCATTGGATTGCTTCTCTTTTTTTACTCAAGGCCTATTGCTGAGTATATTTATGGACCGCCAGGTACTTCGAGTATAGATACCACTGAAGATTTTACTAAATGGCTAGGAGGGGTAATTTCTTTCTCGAGTATACCCATATATCTACCTTGTTGCTTATTTGATGGAATGTGTATGACAAACTACACTTTTACCTGTTTTAAATCAAATAAGGAGAAAATGATTAGGTTGGCTCAAGAGAGAATAGAAAAAATGAAACCAAGAAGCTTAGAAGAATTGGTATAGTATCAATAAACTATTAGAAAATAGCATTGAATTTTTTTGTTAAAATGTTACTATTATTAGCAGAGGACCAACCATGTTACTAAGAAAACATTGCAACTATAGGAGTTTTCAAATGATGCTATGTTTATTGTGGTTGATCGTAGGGCTACTATTTCTATTTTTAGAGCTGTTTACACCAACTCTTTTCTTTTTTGTATCTTTTTTTCTTGGTTCATTAGGTGCTTCATTGTTATCCTATTTTGAATTCAGTTTATTGTTACAGATAAGTTCTTTTTTTGGCATCGCGCTTGTTTCAATTGTGCTCTTATTCGTACTTTTAAAAAAAAGCCATTATTTTGGCCCGAAGCATGGAGCAAAAACCAATTTTTTTGCTCTTCAAGGTAAGCATGCAGAAGTGATTAAAGAAATAAAACCAATTCACATTGGACTTATTAAAGTTGGCGGTGAAATTTGGTCAGCACGAGGTAAGGAAAGTGATCACTTTGCTGTGGGATCAGTTGTAGAAATTATAGATGTAATTGGATGTCATTGTATCGTACGATTGGTTCAAGATTACAATTAATCGTACATTCTTAAAACTTTAAATTAAAAGGATATTATCATGGTATTATTTTTATATGTAGGGTTATTTTTTGTTGCTCTTTTAGCACTCTTCTTTATGTTAGCTCTTGTAAAAACTGTCTATCTTGTTAAGCAAGCAGAGGCTATTGTTATAGAGCGTTTTGGTAGATATAGTCGTACCTTAACTCCAGGACTTCACATTGTTGTTCCTTTCATAGAGGTCCCTCGATTGGTGCAATGGACTTATGTTGTTATACAAGGGGATGGAAAGCGATATCACCGTTTTGTAAAAGAAACCTATAGATTAGATTTGCGTGAAGCAGTATACGATTTTCCTAAACAAAATGTTATTACTCGAGATAATGTGACCATGGAGATTAATGCTTTGCTCTATTATCAAATCACTGATCCAAAAGCGGCGGTGTATGAAGTAGCAAATCTCTCAGAAGCTATTGAAAAGTTAACGCAAACAACGCTTCGTAATGTAATTGGGGCAATGGATTTGGATGAAAGTTTAGTTTCACGGGATGCAATTAATACTAAATTAAGACTTATTCTTGATGAAGCAACCGATAAATGGGGTGTTAAAATCAATCGTGTTGAGCTTCAGGAAGTAAATCCACCGCTTGATATTCGCATCGCTATGGAAAAACAAATGAGAGCGGAGCGTGATAGAAGAGCAATCATTTTAGAATTTGAAGGAAAAAAGAGAGCTGCAATTTTAGAAGCTGAAGGTATTCGAGAAGCTGATATTTTGCGTGCTGATGGTGCTGCACAAGCCAATGTTTTAGATGCCCAAGGCCAAGCAGAAGCTCGTTTAAAAATAACACAAGCAGAAGCTGAAGCTATTGCAATGATTCAAAATGCGGTTAATGGAAAAGATCCTTTACCTTACATGATAGCGATGCAATACATAAAAGCATTGCCGGAAATGACTAAGGGTAAAGAAGATAAGATGATTCTTGTTCCTTATGAAGCGAGTTCGCTTGTTGGAAGTTTAGCTTCAATGAAAAAAATCTTTGAAGATATTAAGTAAAAAACTCAAAAGGTAGCATCATTTTTTGTTGCTACCTTTTGAATCATATGCAGATCAATATTCGCCGTGCTCACCTTTGATATGGCTGTTGCCATAATTTGATTTAATCTCTTTTTTTGCATTTTCTTTAGGTGCATTTTTTTCTATTTTTTTGATTTGCTCAGCAGCTGCTTTTTTTGGATGTGTTTCCGGTGCAACATGAGCTTCTTTTGTTAAGTGTTTTCTATGTGCCATGGTCTATTCCTCCTTTTTATGATGTTGAATTTTAGGATATGATTCTTTTTCAATGCCTCGGGTTATATTTGCTTTTTTCCCATGTTGTCCTTTTTTAGGTATTTCTTCTTTAACCCAAGAAACAACTGTTTCAGATCTTTCCTTAATCTTACCTTTTTTGTGCTTATTCATTAATTATTTCCAGTTGTTTTCTTTTTTAGCTGATTCATGATGAGGTTTTTCATGTTTACCGTGCTTTTCGTGTTCTGCAGATTTTTCATGCTTTTTAGCACCATGTTTTTGATGCGCAGCGCCATGTTTTGGATGGTGAGCTTCGTGTTTTTCATGTTCTTGACCAAGATGACCTTTTTCATGTTTTTCATGCTTTGCCATGAGATACTCCTTTAATAGATAAAAATAATTGAACATATTACTATAGTATAAGTATACATAATGTTAAATTCAAATTGCAATAAATTAGCAAAAATGGCTTTATTTTAGAGAAAAGTTTAAAAATATATTTATGGTGATTTTATTGCTTTTTGTACACTCACTATTTTACAATAAGAGTAATAAATAGAGTATAATGTGTTAATAAAGGGGTATATATGAAGAAATTTACTGTTTTCATTCTACTATTTTTTTTGAGTATAGATTCCATGCTTTTTGCCATAAAACCCAGAATGACCAAGACTGTAGTTCCTCATTATAGTGGCGTAAGCGGTAGGCGGTATTATTTTCCATCATATGAAGAACAAAATGAAGAACCTGTATTTATAAATAGTGGGGATTTTGATACTGCATATTATAGTAATCCAGTTACTCCCATAACTGCAGAAGAGGTTGCAATTGAACGTAATCGAAGAATGCGCGCTCTACAGCTTCAAAGATCTGAAAAAAGACCTTATGGAACAAGAGCTTATTATTCCGGATCGGCTGCAGATTTACCCGTTGGAGCGACACCTAGCACAGAAGGTTTTTAAATAATTATTTATTTTTAAATCGCTCAGGTTGAATAATGCCACCGGAAATAATTAAGGACATGGCCTCCTGACGTGTTAAATTTATAACGATAACATCTTTTTCAGCAACTTGTAACAAAAATCCGCTTGTTGGGTTTGGTGTTGTAGGTATAAAAATATTAAAGTATTTTTCGGTGCTAAAATGGGTAACTTGTACCGGCATTTCACCGGTTAAAAAACCAATACAATAGCTTTGTGCAGTGGGAAAAGGGACCATAACTATTTTTTTGAATGCAAGTTCATCCTGAATATTGAAGGCATGGACCAGCTGCTTTATTCCACCATAAACTTGTTTCATGAGAGGAATTTTAAAAAAAATTGATTCTAGAAAATGAATCAGAGGCCCTAAAAAAAAGAATTTTATTAAAAGACCAACTAAAAAAATAACCAAAAGAACTATAAAAATATGGGATCCCGGTATTGATTGAAGATAGGTAGGTTCTAAATTATATACAGGAGCAAGCCAATTATTGAGTACGCGATAACAAAAGGTGAAAAGTGCAATGGTGAGCGTAAAAGGTAAAACTGATAAAAGGCCGCTTAGAAAGATTGATTGAATTTGATGAACGGTGTAACTAAAATTCTTTTTTATCATAGAGAGATTCTCGCTTAGTTAAGGGCTTTGGATAATTCTTGTGCTAATGTTTGAGCTATTGTATGTGCATGATTGTAATCACTATCCTCAATCATAATACGCAAAAGCTGCTCTGTTCCGGAATAACGAACAATGAGACGTCCTTGCATAAGTGAATCTTGGCTTTCGGTTATCAATTGGGCGTATGGCAAAATTGTTAAATCTTTTTTAAATGAAATTGGAATATTAATGATAATTTGTGGAAATTTCACAAAAGATTTCATTTCCAAATTTTGATTTATAGTAATTGTTTCCAATATTCTTAGTGCAATAAAAATTCCATCACCTGTTGGTAAATAGTCTCGAGCAATAATATGACCGGAAGGTTCACCACCAAGAAGAAGATTTTTTTCTAATAAGAGCGCAGCTATATATTTATCTCCTACTGATGTTCTAATGAGATTTTTACCTAATTTTTGAAGATAAAATTGGAATCCTTGATTTGTCATTATTGTTCCAACAACCTCATTTGTGTGCTCATATAAAGGATGTTTTAGAAGAAGAGCAAGAATATCATCGCCATCATGAACCTCCCCTCGGTTGTTTACCATGACAACCCTATCAGCATCACCATCAAATGCAAATCCCACATCTGCATTATAGGCAATGACCGCTTTTTGTAATGCATCAGGATGAAGGGCGCCACATTTATGATTTATATTAATGCCATTTGGTTGATTGTTGAGTGCAATAGTCGTTGCTCCATAGTCTCTGAAAATTGTCGGTGCAATATGATAAGCCGCTCCATGTGCACAATCTAAAACAACTTTTTTTCCCTGTAAGAAATTAGTTTTGAAAAAAGTTTGAAGTGAACTTCTATAGGCATCTTCTGCCTGTGGCCAGTTAATTTCGGTACCAAGATTAGTATAGGTATCTTCTTGGATCGCCATATGAAAAATATTTGAGATGATAAGTTCATCCTCCAAAGATAATTTGCCTTGAATTGCATCGATTACTTTAATGCCATTGTCTTGAAAGGGATTATGAGAGGCTGAAATAATTATTCCACAATCAAACTTTTTTTGTTGTGTTGTGATAATATTACAAACAGCGGGAGATGTTAAAACATGCCCATCATGTATAACAATTGGATACAAAAGTAATCCTGATTTTAATGATGATTTTACAAAATCACATGATATTCGAGTATCATGTCCTAAAAGAAAAGATGGTTTCTTATTATATTTTTGTAAAGACCATAATGCAATTGCCTTTCCTAATAAATGAAGAGCGTTTACCGTAAAAGGATATGTTCCAACTTTTGCACGAATTCCGTCAGTTCCAAAAATATTATCAATCATTGTGTCCTAATGTATACTATTTTTTTTTACAACTACTACAATATTTGATGGTTTACAGTTTATCAGTTTAATTTCATGTGGTAAAAATAAATGTTCAGAAGAAATTGAAATATTATTTTTACCTTCTTGCAATGTATCAGCATTAATGTGTATTGCGAGATTATTGAACTGTAGATTATAAAAATCTTTTTTTAAGCCTTTTAAGCAAACAGTAATGGATTCAAAAGTATCAATGATACACGTTTCAGATTTTTCTCCATAAAAACTTAAAGGTATTTTTATCATAATTTCATGAGGCCGCATAGTGCTTAAAAAATACCAAAAACAAAATCCAATAATAGTTGAACTTATGGCAAGATTATATTTGTTTGTTATTAGTTTTGTAAGTGTAGCCATATATAGTTCCTTTTTTAGTTTCGGTTACTAGAATTTTTTTGATTAATTGTATAACGGTAGATCCTTGAAGTTGTTCCATGACTTTGCCTTGGTATGCTACGGTAAAAGTTCTTATGGTTGGCGTTATGCATATAAAGAGAGCATCGGTTTTTTTTGAAAGTGCAAAAGCGTCTTGTTTCCATTGTTCGTAATTTTGAATTGTTGAATCAAACCAAAACTCATTTTTTATTTTTTTACACTGTGTATTGATGCCAAAGAGTGTTCCTGTACTGGAAAGCCAAATAAGTTTATTGTCATCGTACCAATTGCTATCAATTAATACTGACAAGAGGATATTGCTGAGTGGTGTATTGAGCTTACATGGAATTTGAAAATAATCTTTTAATGAGTCATGTTGCTCTATAATAATATTAATACTTTTATTTTTACTTATTGTTTGTAAACAAACTTGAATAATGGTCTCAAGCCAGTCTTCATTTATTTCATTAATCAAACTAATTTTCTTGTAAGTAATAAAGTTTTTTTGTAAAAGTTCTTGATGCATAATAATAAGCAGGATTGCTGCAATAGGTGAAAAATAAAGTAAGAAAATGGTTATCGTTGTTAATTGCAAGGTATATGAAACGTATAATAGAATAAGATATATATAAAAGGTGCCTAAAAGATTTTTTGTAGTATCTGTACTTAGCCAGGAAGAAAAATAGTAAACTATAGTTGATAAGAAAGCAATTTCGCAACAATCACGCCAACCAAAAAATGAAGTGGCAAAGGTAAAAATTTCATATATAAAACTAGTTGTCTGCATCTCTTCTTTCTCCTTTTTTTATTAGAAGCTTAATCTGTTTAAAAAGCTTTTAATCTTTGAACAGTCATTGTACCATATAATTTATGGTTGGGAAATTGGTTAAAAAATTTATTCTTAGACTAAAATATTGTGTAACATTAATGAGAGAAAATTGTAATGTATCTAGTTAAAAAATCGTTCACGCATACTACTATTTTTTGGTTTTTGTTTAGTTGTCTTTCGATAGCAGGGATACTCTTTTCATTTCGATTCTTTCCAAAAGCCTTTCCAATTGTAGATCTTGAAATCACCATGAATCGTCAGCAAGCATTAAAGAAAGCTCAAGAAATCGCTTCGTCTTTAAAACTAAAACCTGAAAACTATCATCAAGCCGTTACTTTTGATGAAGAGGCTGAGGTTCAAAATTTTATAGAATTAGAAGCCGGAGGACCAAAAGAATTTGGTAACATTATTAAAGAAGGATACTATTCTCCTTATTTTTGGAAAGTACGCCATTTTAAAGAATATGATGCAAATGAACTTGATCTATTTTTTAAACCCGATGGAAAACCGGATGGTTTTGTTCAAAAAATTGCTGAAGATGAACCCGGTGCGGCATTAGCCTCTCAAGAAGCACAAGAAAAAGCAATGTACGAAGCACAAACTAATTGGGGCATTGATTTTAGTAACTATAAAATTATTGAATCAGGACAAGAAACTACGTCAAAAGGTCGGATTGATCATACATTTGTTTTTGAAAGAGTTGATAAAAAGGTGGGAGAAGCGCCTTATCGATTGAGGCTTGTTTTAAAAGGCGATCGATTAACTGAATTAAAGCTTTCAGTGAAAATTCCCGAACGATTTACAAGAAAATATGAAGAAATGCGATCATTAAATAATTTTATTGCATTTATAGCATTAATACTCGTGATTATCTTATATGTTTTTTGTGGTTGTTTTTTAGGTTTGTTTTTCTTATCACGATGGTCATGGTTAGAATTTAAATGGCCTTTAGTGTGTGCATTCTTTATTGGTTCTTTGCAAGTAATACATGATATAAATCAGATACCTTTTTATTGGTTTGAGTATGATACTGCAGTTTCTATGCAGCAATTTATTGGCAATATCATCATAAAGATTATCTTTCATTTCTTCATGTTTATTAGTGCAAGTTTACTTCTCATTATGGTGGCAGAAGGATTAACACGTAAAGCTTTTCCAAAGAAAATTCAATTATGGAAAGTATGGTCTCCTTTAGCGGGTGCTTCAGTACAAATTTTTGGTAGGACTTTAGGTGGGTACTTGCTTCTGGGAATAGACCTGGCTTATGCTATTGGCTTCTATTATTTGGCTTTTCAATATTTAGGTTGGTGGTCTCCTTCTGATGCACTTTATAATCCTAACGCTTTAGCAACATATCTTCCATGGGTTTCGCCAATTGCCTTATCTTTAAGTGCTGGATTTCTTGAGGAATGCCTTTTTAGAGCAATTCCTTTAGCTGGTGCAGCATTATTAGGAAATAGATTTGGTAAAAGAAATTTATTTATTGGCATTGCATTGATTCTTCAGGCAATAATTTTTGGTGCTGCACATGCCAACTATCCGGCTCAACCAGCGTATGCTCGTTTAATAGAACTTATAATTCCTTCGTTTATATTTGGATTGACCTATATATGGTATGGCCTTTTGCCTACAATAATTTCACATTTTGTCTTTGATGTAGTATGGTTTTCGCTTCCAATTTTTATATCTCATGCTTCTTCGATTCTTCTTGATAAAGGTATGATTGTCATCCTTAGCTTAGTACCCTTGCTCTTCGTTATTTTCAGGAGATTACAGCAAAAGGCTTGGATTCAGTTACCATCTAATTTTTATAATGGTGCATGGAAGCCTTCGTATACTCCTCAAAGAGAAACGGTTGTTGTTAAAGAAAGTTTGAAGGTTTCTTGGTCACTACGAAAAAAGATATGCATTCTTATAGTGGGTTTTTTTGGTTTATGTATATGGTTTGCAACTACACGTTGGAGCTATGATACAACTCCTTTATCGCTTAATCGTAGCGATGCAATCTCTATTGCTCAAAAGGTGAATACTGTTGGCAATTACCCATGGACATCTTTAGTTGGTATTGAGATTCCGCTCGATTTAAAAGAACGTAATCAACATATCTATATATGGAGAAAATTTGGTCACGATGTTTACAAAAAACTATTAACTAGTTATTTGATGCCAGTCGTATTTAAAGTACGTTTAGTTCGCTTTGACGGAACTATAGAGGAGCGTAGTGAAGAATATGAGTTATTTATTGATGGAAGTAAAAAGGAACCAATAGTAAGAAGAGTTCATCATCAATATCCTGAAAATTATTTCTTAGAATCTTTATCTAAACAAGAAGCTCTCGAGGTTGCATATAGGTATATTGAACATACCTATAAGTTGAGCAAACAGGATCTTTCAGAAATATTAGTTGTTCCAATACAGCGACCACAACGTGTTGATTGGAAATTTTTGTTTAATGATCTGCGTCAAAAGTTAGAATTGGGCCAAGCACGTATTGCCATTGAAGTAGCAGGTAAGAATGTAGTTGATGCTTCTCGTTTTATTTTTGTTCCTGAGCAATGGGATAGATCGTTTAAAGATGAAACTGCTCTTATTTCTTTATTAGAAACAGTCAAATTTCTATTGTTCATGCTTCTTATTATGTGTGCAAGCGCAGTTATTCTTGGTTTTTCGCTCAAATCAATTCATTTTTCTTTCAAGATGTTTCTCGTAATTACGTTGACACTGCTTTTGAAATCTTTGATACAAGCGATTAATATTTGGCCAACTGCTATAGCTTATTTCAATACAAGTCAACCCTTTAGTCACCAAGCATGGTACGTTATCTTATTTTGGGTTGTATATGCACTATTTACTGCAATACTTTATGGATTAGTTGTTGGTTTTTTACATGAAAAATGTTTTAAATCGCCTCAAGTGGATCTACCATTTGCGCAGTATATTGGTATGGGAATTGGATTAGGTGTGATTGAGATTGGATTTTTTTCATTAGTTAAATATATGCTTCCACATATAAATCCCCAATGGCCTACCATTACCTATGCTGCTGCATATCTGCCTTGGTTAAGCCAATCATTGAGTATGCTGAGTAACTATATAGAGTATACTATGCTTGCTCTCATTATTTTTACTGCATTAAATTATGTTGTTGAGTGTAACAATAAGTATCGATGGGTAGCAGTACCATTTTTACTTATAGTTGGTCTTATTATGCTTGATGTACCTGATTTTATGCCAATAGGGGCATTAATAGGTATAGGCATACTTTGGGGAGTAGTTATATGGATTTTTTATTATTATGCATTGAGAAATTTAAGAGTTGCTATTCCTTGGATCATAGCAACAATAAAAATTTCTAATTCAATTCCTTTGATGGTATTTGATGCATATCCGGGTGCTTTATTGGGAGGATTGATGGGTTCAGTTCTTATTGGCATAATGGCTTTATTTTGGTCATATCAGATGTATTCAAAAAATTGATGAATTTTAGGAATAAAACCTTTGATTATCTTCGGCATAAGCTAAGCTTTTTTGGAAACGCAACAATCGTTTTTTGGGTGTTAATCCATTGATAAGAATAGTTAGTGCAATTTTTATTGTTGGATCTTTTTGAGCATCACAGAGTATAAGTTGTCGTAAGGTAAAAATTTTATTATCAAAAAATAGCTGTTCACTTGATGCATAGTTATTAAGACTCATAAGAATTGCCAAAATGATGTTTCTATAAGTTTCATCTTGCCATAATTTTTTTTGTGCACAACAGAGCATTAAGCTTTGTTGATCAGCTCTAGTAAGTAATGAATATTTTTCTTCTACAATTTTTTTTACTTCAGGTTTTGTATGATGCTTATACAATAATTGTTGAAAGCATTGTCCCAATCTAAAAGAATTTGAAAGGGATTTTAAAATTCCAAGTATATATGCATAGGCATCAGGGTCTGCTGATTGATTATAATAGGCTAATAATCTTCTAAAGCATTGGTATTTTTGAAGGTTTGAATCAGTATCAAGGCTGAATAACATTGCCTTATGAAAGTGATGAGTAAGGCAAGAGTTATCTACTATATATGATGCATACAAGGTGGAAAGATCATGTAATGCGGGATGAAATTCATGGGTATCCTGCAATCTTTCTTTGATTCGTTCTGCAGTTAGATAATCTAATGAGACAGGCATTGATCCATATTCTATTAATGAACAAGAACTATTCTGTTTTGCTGCTATATGATTGATCCACGCATGATCTTTTCTTATATGGAGCGTAAAAGAATGAAACGGGATTTTGCTATCTTGTGTATAGGATAGTTTAAAAAGAATATCAACTGCATTACTGTTACCATTAAAAATATTTTCTACATCAATGATATAGAGTGCTGGATTTGATAGCTTTTTACAAATTTTTTTTATGAACATTTTTTTAGTTAAGAATTTATTCTTATTAATTTTCATCCCACAAATCATAGAAAGACAAGACATGATATTGAGTAGACTAGGATCGATTTCGTGATCTTCTTGCCTATACATTATAGAAGGTAGATTGGTAACAACATGCATCCAATCTCGGTGACTTTGAAGATTATTGACATCATTAGACATTGTGCCACTATTGTGTGTTTGATAAAATTCGATTATCGGAAAAGGTAGCTTTTGTCCTATTTTTCTTGGTAGTCGTGAGATATCAAAATTTTTTGTTTGAGGATCAAATAATAGAAGATTAATAATTTCTCGGATTGCGGTTTCGCAACAATCCGAGATAGGTTTATTCTCATTATATGAAACATTTCTTTTCCAATAAAGAGTTGGCGGTCTTTGAAGCGCAACCATTTTTTCGGTCAGTTTTTGAGTTATTATCTGTTCAGGTGACATGTGCAAAATTTGATGCATTAAAGGTGATTGACTATGCGTAGTTTTTGGTTCCCTGCAATCTGAATTAAGATCAAAATACTGAGAAAGATATGTAGTGTATTGTTCAAGATCATCAGTTGAATTTGCTTGTAAATACAAAAATGCTAATAAAATTTGAAAGGTTGTTCCTTTTGGAAATAGTGCAGTATCTTCTTCTTGTAGTGATTTTTTAATGAGCGTAAGAAGTTTTTGCACTCGATTTGGATTTTTGGGTCCTTTGAAGGTTTCCCTTAGCTCTTTAATGATAAGACTATTATTATTTTCATCTTCGTTGAATAAGGTTTTGTCGTAAGCATGTGAAACAAGCATGCCAATTGTTAAGGGTGTAAACCTGCAATATGGTTGATACGACGTTGCTGAAAATTCATCACCCTCTTCAACGACAAAGAGTGTTTTAAGGAGTTTGACCATTGAACTTTTAGTATCATAATAGAGCCACATATTTTTTAATAAATTCCCTTCTGCTCCTATTGCACCGTGTAAAGGACTTAAATAAAAATGATTATTGAAGACAAAAGGTGTATGAATTTTAACCAGTTCTTCTATAGGTGGTTTACAAAGTAGAGTAACAGGTATGATTATCAGTGATAAAAAAATCTTTAGCGTGCTCATATATCCTCATATTGTAATTATTATTACAAATCATATTAAACAATATATGTAATAGTCAAATATATTAAAGGGGTTTGTGAAATTTTGACAATTTTTGGGTGTTTTGGTAAAATGGCTATAATTGCTGAATAATAATTCGTAATTGTATCTATATGTGTAAAAAAAATAAATATCGAATAGCTATCTCTTTGGGGTCAACAATTGTATTGTTGGTTATTTTTGTTTTAACGAATAACTACCCGCCTCATACACAAGAAATTCACGTTACAGAAATCGTCAAAAATTGAATTTTTACTAACGATGATAAAACTATATTTTATCAATTAAATAGTAATTTCTTCCATAGCAATTGTATCGCTTGCTACATAATTTTTTTTTAAAAATTCAATACTATCTTTTCGTGTTGAAACTAGTTGAGGGAAAGCTTTTTTTGTCATGGTAAACATTTCAATTAAACGTAGTGTACTTAAAATAATATAATCACTGCCAATTTGTTCTTGTTTCTTTTCTTGCCATGTTTTTTCTTTTTCATCTTTGGCTTTCGTCTCATTTGCTTCAGCGCTGTTTTTGTTTTTTATGGCATTTTTCAAACTGCTTTCATAGCCAAAAAATTTATTGAACCATTGCATCTCTTTTGTCGGTGCAAACCGTTGCTCAATGGCAAAGTCCGGCTGAATACCAATACTTTGAATAGAACTATTGTTAGGCAAATAATATAACGCTGTTGTAACTTTTGCTGCGCAATCATTTGGAATGGGTATTACTTCTTGAACAGAACCTTTTCCAAATGTTTTACTTCCTATAAGAAAGACCATTGGGTTTTTATTATTTTTTTGGCTAGTTTTTGTTGTATCGGAATGAATCTGTAAGCAACCTGCTAATATTTCTGCTGCGGACGCCGTTAAGTTATTAATGATTATAAAAACAGGTATGTCGCCAATATCGATTGGGTCCCTTGTTGTCTTGTATTCAATACGCTTATCGCGTTCTTGTGTGATAACAACGACGCTATTTTTTTGTAAAAAAAGGCCTGCAATATCAATTACAGCATTAAGGAGCCCTCCAGAGTTATTCCTAAGATCTAGAATAAGTCCTTTAGAATGTTGTGATTGGCACTTTTTTAACAGTTGTTCAAGCTGTTTAACCGAGTTTTCTGTAAATAATCGTAAGGACAAATAATAGATACTATTGTCTTTGAAATAGTAGCAAAGAGCATCTTGTTCTTTGACAATGTCTCGGTTAACGGTAAAGGAGAGGAGTTCGGGATTATTTCCCCTTTTGATTTTTATGGTTACCGGTGTATTGCGTTTTCCTTTTAACTTAGCAATAATTTCTTCGACCGTAAGTCCTTTTAAAGAATCATCATTGACCTGAACGATCATGTCATCTGCTCTAATTCCCGCTTTATCAGCCGGACCTGAAGGAATGGTATCAATTATTTTAAGAAATTCTTGTTCAGCTTCTTTCATATTATCGATAATCACACCAATACCAAAAAATTCTCCTTGTGTTGTTTCAATAATTTCTTTATAGGATTTTGGATCCATAAAGCTTGAGTGTGGATCTAACGTGGAGACAAAAGCATTTATTGCATTAATCATCGCTTTCTCGGGGTTTATTTGTTCATGATATTTTTTATGTATTATATGAACCACCTCGGCAAAAGATTTTGTCCATTGAAAAATAATTTGTTCAAATTCATTGCTTGAGACCGGTTGAGCATTCTTCTGTTTTTCTTGTTTATCGGGGGCATACAAAATTGTACAAGAAAACAAGGATATACTTATAAGTATAGTTACAATTTTCATAAAGCCTCACGCTTTGCATAGATTTTTATTGAGTAATACATTGTAATGATAAGATTATTGTCATTCAAATTACAAGAGAAATAGTATACAATACGTATTAATTATTTTTCATTTGTTACAAAAAACTAAGAATATAGTAATGTAGAGCTTAACCTTTACAATTTGATAATGTTAAACTAGCATTAAATAAATATGCGTTAATTTTTTAAGGAAAATTTGTATGGCAGCGATACATGTAGAGCCAGCGGATAATAAGGCGTTGTGTGGATATGTTTTAAGAGTCATGGGCACAATTATTGATGTTCAGTTTCCTCAGGAAAATGCACCTGAAATATTACATGAGCTTCACATACATATTCCCGTTCAAAATGGAACTCATGAAGCAGTTGTTAGTGTAGAGGTTGAACAACAATTAGGTGATGGTATTGTCCGTTGTATAGCTCTTCAGACGATTGAAGGTATTTCTCGTGGTCTCAAAGTTTATGATACGGGGGGTCCCATAAAGGTACCGGTTGGTCCACAAGTTCTTGGAAGAATTTGTAATGTGCTTGGTGAACCAATTGATAATAAAGGTCCTATTGAAGCAGCACAAAAATGGTCAATTTATCAATCACCGCCTGCTTTAGTTGAACAAAAGATTGAAACCGAAATACAAGAAACGGGTATTAAAGTAATAGATTTAATCTGCCCGTACATGAAAGGATCAAAAATTGGACTTTTTGGTGGCGCCGGTGTGGGTAAAACCATTTTAGTTATGGAACTTATTAGAAATATTGCTATTGAACATGGTGGCGTTTCAGTATTTACTGGTGTTGGTGAACGTACTCGTGAAGGAAACGAGTTGTGGCTAGAAATGAAGCAATCCGGTGTTCTTGATAAAACAAGTTTAGTTTTTGGTCAAATGGGCGAAATGCCCGGTGCTCGATTTCGCGTTGCGCTTACAGGTTTAACCATGGCTGAATATTTTAGAGACAAAGAGCATAAGGATGTTCTTTTGTTTGTTGATAATATTTTTAGGCTTGTGCAAGCAGGTTCAGAAGTTTCTGCTCTTTTGGGTCGATTGCCTTCTGCAGTAGGGTACCAGCCTACATTGGCATCAGAAATGGGTGCATTCCAAGAACGAATCACCAATACGGTGCATGGTGCTATTACATCAATTCAAGCAGTATATGTGCCAGCTGATGATATTACTGATCCAGCTCCTGCTACAACATTTATGCATTTAGATGCGAGCACAGTTCTTTCAAGAAAACTTGTTGAGCTTGGGTTATATCCTGCAATTGATCCATTGGAATCAAATTCAAAAGCATTAAATCCTTATATAGTTGGTCAACGTCATTATCAGGTAGCGCGTAAAGTGCAATCAATTTTGCAACGCTATAAGGAATTACAGGATATTATTGCAATTTTGGGTATTGATGAGTTATCAGATGAAGATAAAGTAGTGGTTAATAGGGCTAAAAAAATTCAAAAATTTTTAACACAACCAATTTTTGTTGCTGAATCATTTACGGGAATTTTGGGTCAATATGTACCTCTAAAAACAACGATTAATGATTTTGAAGAAATTATTAATGGAGCATATGATACGCTTCCTGAAGAAGCTTTTTATATGGTTGGGACTTTAGAGCACGTAAAAGAAAAGGCGCAAAAACTTAAAACAGAAATGTATTAGTATGAAGCTTTTTATGGTAAGTATCTCTGATAAAAAATCGTTTGACATTGCGTGGTTAGAGGTCAATACTCCCGAGGGTAATTTTGTGATGCAACGTGGGCATGCACCAATGATTCTTATCCTTTCCCCAAATAAACCGCTCGTATATTGTCTTCAAAATGGACAAGAAGAATCTACAACTATTCCCGGTGGGATATTGCACATTACACGTGAAGAAGCAACGGTTGTTTTAACGCATTGATTAAATATAAGTAAGGAGAGTTGATGTATAGATGTCTTGCTTTACTAATGATGGCAAATGGTATTGTTTTATCTCATGCAATGGAAGAGTCGTGTACCATTAAAAAAGGAAGAACTGTCAATGATGTTTTTCATGCAATTAAACAGAGAAATTGTGAAGAGCTAAAAACTTTAGTATGGCATTCTCCTACGCTTCTCAAAGAGGCTAAAAAGGGACATTATCCAATTCATAAAGCAGCAAAAATGGGATTTTCTGAAATAATCGAATTTATAATACATCAAGGTGTTGAAATTGATCAAAGATCGTATTGGGGTAAAACAGCTTTGATGGTTGCTGCTGAAGGTGGGAATTTAGAAATGGTTACTTTTCTTATTGCTAGAGGTTCAGATGTATACCAAAAAGATCTGTTTGGTCATAGTTCAATAGGATACGCGATATTTAATGGTCATAAAAACATCGTGAAGTTTTTTTTGGATACTGCAAAAGATGTGAAAAAATTCTTTGTTGACCAATATCTCTATTATCAAGGAAGAAATCGTGATACAAATAATCTTTTGACGTTAGCCAGCAAACGAGGTCATATAGAAATGGTACAATGGCTTCTTGACGCTGGAGCTCCAATGAACGTTGAAGATCCTTACGATGTTCGTCCTTTGGATGCGGCAACAAAAGGGGGATATTATGCTCTTGTTAAACTTCTTTTGGAGCATGGTGCTGCGGTTGATGATTATAGTAAAATTAGAGGTCCCTTTTATGAGGATATAGATGAACCAAGACCATTAATAAGCGCTATACAGAATGGCGACCTTGCCACTGTTCAACTATTGCTTAATTATGGTGCTGATAAAGATAAGAGATATTGTGGAAGAAAGCCATTAAAGCATGCAAAAAGTCTAAGATATTTAGATATTGCAAACTTATTAAAAAAGCATAAATATCATTTGATTGATGTTTCATCGCTTAGTATACATGATAATTTTTTCAATGAATCAGTAGAACATACTTTTGAACATTGATTTATTTTTTTTAAATTATACTATTATCAAGATATTACTAATGTTTTAAACAATATTTTTTTTTCAGGGATATTATGAAAAAATTTTTATTAAATGTTTTCATTCTTATAAGTGCAGGTAATCTTTTTATTAAGGATATCTCTTGCACCTTAACAAAAGGAGAAAAAGATGCATTAAAAAAACATGCATCTGCTTTTGAAAAATTTATGCGCAGGATTCCGTTGAGAGAAAGAGAAGAAATACTTTTGGCACAAGAATGTCACATTAACAATAAGCAAGATTCATGTTTAGAGTTAGAAGAATCAAAAATGGCTTTGGTTCAAGAAACTATGGAATATTATGAATTTGATCCTGTGATATATATATTAAGGTATGATTCCGTATATATGAATAGAAAAGAACTTTATCATGATGACGAAGATATACTGGGCCGTTACAAAGAAAAAATGCCTCAAGAGATTTATGAACCTCTTGAAGCATTTGAGCAACACTTGAAAACGGAGAGAAACAGAACTATAGTAGAAGATGGCATGATAAGTCTTGATCCATTTATCAATACTATTTTGCCTCTTGAAAAATTGAATGATCTAAAAAAGAATAATCCTGAATGTTATAAAGCTTTTATAAAATATTTTGCTGAATCAACTGCCGCGCGATGCGCTAATACAAAAACAGTTGCTATTGATTCAAATGAAAAAATGGTAGCTCTTTGGAAAAGAGGTTTTGATCAACGAACTCAAGAAGAGCAAGAAAAGATTGAGACCATGCTAACAGAAATGAAGGATCATCCGGCTCTTTGGGAAACAAATAATTTGAGCCTAGAAGAGGTTCGTAAAGAGCTTCAAGAGACTAAATAAAGATAAAGATACATATTTGATTTTAGATAAAGATAGTTAGGTTGATTTGTATACATTGTTAAAATCAATCTAACTTCATTATTTTTAAAAAACCAATGTTCTTCATCTGTTTCAAAAAGACAATTATCATTGTTGATAAGTTCAGTTGTATCTTTTGCTTCTTTATAGGTATCGAGCAACTTCTTTTTTTCTTGATATTCTGGTAATCCATAATTTCCTAGTAAAAGGGCAATCAAAGATTTCTCAGCATTGTAGGTTGATGCAACTTGAGAGGTAAAATGCTCACTATGAACAATGTCTCGTGATTCATGGCTACATTGACTAAAAGCAATTGATACTTTTATTGCCAATGGAAGAGAATCCTGACTAGTGATTAGAATATGAGCAATGAGCTCACTTGGCAACTCGGGTTGTTCCATAGATCGAACCGATAATGTAGATAAAAATATGATTGTGAAAAAAAGTATGAATTTATTTTTTTGCATGTGAAGATTTCGCATTAAATTAAAAAAAACTTGATACAGGACTTCCGAAATGATTATTGATTTATTGTAACATCCAATCTTCTGCGCCATGTTGTTTAAGAAATTCAACAAGCTCTGGTGCATATTTATTTGCTAGCGTTAATGGGGCTTCATCATCATTATTAGGCAAATTTATAGTGTATTCATTAGTTAAGAGTGGTAATACGGCAAGTATGTTTTCTGAAGTTACTTTTTCTGTATACATGTCCCGTGTATCTCTATTTCTTATATAACCTAGTATTGTATTAAATAAGAGAGTATTGTCATTTTCATCTTTAAGATTTGGATTTGCTCCATGCTTTATAAGTAGTGCAATACATGAATAAGCACATTTTTTAGTAACTTTTAAAAGAGCCTTATTTGTGTCGTATGGTGCTGCTAAAGGTACTTTAAGAGAATCAAGCAAAACTTCTGCGGCTTTGCCTTTGTTTTCATGAAGTGCAGTTCTTAATCCACGCTGCTTGTTATAAGGTAATTGATATTTTAACACTATTAAAATGCCTGCTTCATGGAATTTAAGGTTTGAAATATACCGTTCATCTCCAGTAAGCCAATATTGAAAATTATTAACAATATCTTCTTTTTCTTTATACGATGTAATGAGTTCTTTTTTTTCTTTATATTTTTGTTCTGTATCATTACCTAATAATAAAGCAATGAGTGGTTTTTCTGCAGTATAGAGTGAAGCAATATGCTCAATGGAAGCATCGCTTTGTATGATTTCTTTAAAGGAACTGTGAGTGCGCATTATTGCATGGCAATTCCTTAAAGTAATTACCAGTGAATCTTGTGGATTAACAGTATCTAAAAGAATTTTAGCAACAAGTTCTTTATGCAGTTCTGGTTCCATTGTATATAAAGGTAAAAATGGAATTGAAAAGAGGGTGAAAAGCAAGAAGCGCATGGTAATGTTCTTTCTATAGTTGATGAAATATATGTTGTTCATATCGCAAAAATTGCTTCAAATACATATAAAACTATTTTTGCTAAAGTAGTGAATATTTTTTTTAATTGCATACGTAACTCCTTGATGATTAGTTTATTTGTTAAAAATTGAATGTTCAAGAGATCTAATTGCTTCATCAATCATAGTTTGCGTTGCAGATGAATCTTCAAAGTTTTCTAAAACATAATCAGGAACATCTTCACGATTTTGAGGCCGGCCAATACCTAATGCTAAACGTGGAAAATCAGGTCCAATCTGTTGAATGATAGATTTTAAACCATTATGCCCTTTGGCGCTGCCGCCCATTTTAAATTTAACTTTGCCAAATGGTATCTCAAGTTCATCATGCACCACCAAAATATTTTCAGCCGTTATTCCTTTTTTGGTAAAATAGGAAAGAACTTTCCCCGAAGAGTTCATAAATGTTTGTGGCATAACTAAATAATAGGGCTTGCCATTCACGGTTATTTGGGCAAGTTCCATATCATTAACTTTTTTAAATGTTCCATGATGGAGCTTAGCTAATTCCTCAACAACTCGAAATCCAATATTATGACGATTATGATAATACTGTCTTCCGGGGTTTCCTAATCCGATAATAAGTTTTATAGATGAAAGAGAAGATGGTGTATTCATAGAGTTATGGATAGGTAAAAGGGCCCCCTTGAAAGGAGCCCTTTGGTTGATTCTATTATGGCCGTTTTATTTCAGGTGCTTTGGGTGCAGTTTTAGCTTTTTGTGCTACATATTTTTTGTTCATAATATCAGCAATTATATCACTAATGTCATATTTTTCATTGACAAAAATCGCTCCACCGGCAAAGACAAAATCAATTCCATTGGATTGTGCATATTCCTTAGCAGCAGCTTCGATTTCTCTAAAAATAGCAACTTGTGCTTCTTGTGAACTTCTTTCAGCGGTTTCTTGGAATGATTGTTGTTCAAATTTGATATCTGTTTCAAGACGATTTAGTTCTTTAAGTGCAGTAGCTTTAGCAGCTTCGCTTAAAATATTACCTTTGGTTTGTAACTCATTTGCCTTTGTTGAATAAGCCACTTTAAGGTTTTCAATTTGAGCTGAACGATTTTCAAGTTCTTTTTGAATTTTTACGCGTTCATCATTCCACTGTTCTAATTTAGGAATAATTTTGTATGGATCAACATAACGAATCTTTACTGATTCAACTGCTGAAGCAGCAGTTTGTGTTTTGGCATCTGCGGCTTGTGATAATCCAACTTTTTTATCATCAGCTTTAACGATTAAGGTTAAAGAGGTGAGTAAACAAAATATAAAAGTTTTTTTCATTAATTTACCTTTCAAAATTCTTACAATTCGATTCACTATGAATGCAGTTTACCTTACTATTAAAAACCGTCAACTGGAGCATTAACTATTATTCGTCACTATGATTACAAAAATGTGTAACTATTGAAATTTTTGCTGCATCTATCTATTTTAAAGTTAGAAGAGCTGGAAAATTTTAAATTTTTTTAAAAAAAGGATTTTGTATGAAAACAGATATTGGAATTTCGGAGAAAAATCGTAGTGATATTGCAGCAGTTCTCAATAAAATTTTAGCACACCAATTTGCAGTATATATCAAAACTTTGAATTATCATTGGAATGTGGAAGGTTCTGATTTTTATTCATTGCACAAATTTTTTGAAAGTCAGTATGAAGATCTCTTGGAAATTATTGATGAAGTTGCTGAACGTGTTCGAGCATTAGGTTTTAAAACTGTTGCCTCGCTCAAAGAATATTCAAAGTTGTCAAAAATTGAAGATGAACTATTTGGTGGCGGGAAAAATCAATTACAAATGATTGAACAGTTGGCCTTAGATCATGAAACAATAATCAAGTTAATTCGTAAAGATGCTGATGAAGTGCTTGCTAAATACGATGATATTGGCACTAATAATTTTTTAATTGAAAAGCTTGAAAATCATGAAAAGATGGCTTGGATGTTGAGAGCATTTTTACCTAAAGATCCTTTGAAGAAAAAATAAAAGTGAATTTGATCTAAGAAAAACTTAAAAACAGGGTGTTTTTCAAAAGTGATAATGTCATCCAGAGGAGCTTCACGTAGTGAAGTCCGTGGGATCCAGCAATAAAGAAAATCAAAATAATTAATAATGAAAAGATTTTATTAACTGGATTCCACGCTACGCTCTGAATGACATCATTGTTATTGATGTTTTTTTCCATTATATCTTTTGAAGAAAGTCGGCTTTTATTTTTTTGAGCCCAGCTTTGAACTTTGCAGTAATATATGTTGTTGATTCGTCCTTTTGTTCGACGTTTTCAATAATACCTATTCCAAAAGTAACATGATGAACAGATTGATATTTTTTAAAGGTGGAAGTGTTATTTTCAATCTGCTGTTTTTCTTGTTTATCAGAAGGTAATTGTGGAGATGTTTTATTTTTTACGATAGTTTTTTGTGCTGTTCCAAAAGTGACTGTTTGCGATTTGTATTCCGCTTTATTGGTAAACCAATGTAAGAAAAATGAGCTAAGCTCATCAGAATTCATATGACTCAGATCATGCTTGGAAGCAAGTTTTTCAGGAATTTCTGCTAAGAAACGTGAAGGACGTTGATCGGACATAGAGCCATAGGTGTGTCGCCAGCGTGCATTACTGATAATGAGATATTCTTTTGCTCTCGTTATACCTACATAAAAAAGACGTCGCTCTTCTTCAAGGCCATCAGCAGTGTAGATCGAATGGTTCGATGGGAACAGCCCTTCTTCCAAGCCGGCGAGAAATACGAGATCAAATTCTAATCCTTTTGCTCCATGAAGTGTCATTAAGCATACATGCTCTGTGCTTGATTCTTGTTCGTTTATTTTTTCTTGCATAAGAGCAATGTCATAAAGAAAAAGCGCTAAGCTTGTATCGGTTCGTTCTTCAAAATATTGTGCTCCACGCAAAAGCTCTTTAATATTGTCAATCTTCGATTCAGATTCTTGTTGTTCATAAGTATCTTTTAAGTAGCTGTAATATTCTGTTTCATAGATAAAATGGTTGATGCAGTGGCTTGGTTTATCTTCATACGAAATATTTCTAAATAAGCGCAAAAAATCTTTGAGCTGCTGTGCTTTTTTACCGGTAACAATTTCTTTATTGATAAGATGATTAATAAGATCATGAAAGCTGTATAAAGGCTCCTTATGCCACAATTCGTGTAGCTCTTGTTCAGCTTTTTCTCCAAGCCCACGAGCCGGAGTATTAATGATTCGAAAAAATGAGACACGATCATAGGGATTTACAACTAATCGTAAATAGGCGAGCATGTCTTTAATTTCTTTACGTTCATAGAATTGAATGCCACCAATAATTTTGTAAGGAATTGAGTGCCTTAAAAGGGCCTCTTCAATAATTCGCGACTGATAGTGAGCTCTATATAAAATAGCTTTAGAATGCACTAATTTCGTTTTACTGGCACTTTGCAATGATTGTGCTAATGCTTCAGCTTCATTATAGCCTGAAAGTGCTGTAATAATTCGTACGCGGTCAGTTGCTTTTCTTGTTGACCATAATGCTTTAGGCGTTCTTTGTTTATTATTTTGAATGACATGATTTGCAACGTGTAAAATGGGTTCAGCAGAACGATAGTTTTGTTCAATTTTTATGGTTGTTGTTGCAGGAAAATCATTTTTAAAATGCATGATATTCGCTACTGTTGCGCCGCGCCAAGAATAGATCGATTGGTCTTCATCTCCAACAGCGCATAAAGAATCGGCAGAAAATTCTTTATTATTTAAAGCCATATGCTTGAGAAGTTCATGCTGAACAACATTTGTATCCTGATATTCATCAACAAGAATATGTCGGACTCGTTGTTGAAATTGATTTTTAAATACTGAATTATTTGCAAATAAGCGTAACACTTCAAGCAATAGATCGTCAAAATCAAGAGATTTGCTTAAGCTTTTTTCTTGTTCATATGCTAGATAAAGTTGTTCAAAAAGTTGATCATGAGATGCTGCTGATGCTTCTAAACAACTATTTTTTCGCAAAGAAATCTGATATGAAAGATTTTTTGCGGTAATTTTTTTTTGCAATCCATTTCGTTTGATAATGCCCTGCAGCAACTGTTGTTGATCATCAGAATCTAAAATTGAAAATTGTGAATGGGGCAGCATTGATGCGTTTTGTCGCAAAAGATACAAACAATAAGAATGGAATGTTCCAATAAATGTTTTTTCTACATGTGTTCCCAAAAAATGCAACAGACGCTCTTTCATTTCTGCAGCAGCTTTATTGGTGAATGTTAATGCAATAATTGATTGTGGAGACGTTTTTTCGTTAACAATTAAATTAATGATACGTGATGTAATGACTCGTGTTTTTCCGGAACCCGCTCCAGCAATAACTAATAAAGAACCTGATTTTTGAATAACCGCTTTTTGTTGTTCTTGATTAAGATTTTCTTCGAAGAATTTTTTAAAGCGTTGTTGTTCTTGTTGCATTCTGTTACACGGTTTTTATTTGGGTTTTTTTTTGTAGGTAAACAGAGTTTAAGAATAGATTATTTTTGTTATGAAAGCAATTGGGACCGAAAAATATTCGGTCCCAATTAGAAATTTCAGTTACCGTTATTAGAAGCTTTTGCCCCAGACATAGCGACGTCCAAAAGAACCGCCATCACGTGCTTTTGGAAGATTTTGGTTAACATGCTCTAAAGCTACATTTAATTGTTTTAAAATTGTTTCAGCTTCTTTTTTCTTTGTAAGTATATTTCCTTTTTCTAAATTATTTTTAGAAGTTTGTTCATTAAAATTTTTTACATCCGTATTTTTGTTTTTTCTCAATTGAGATGATTGAAGGTCTAATTTATCTAAATCACTATCGTAATTTTCGATAAGCCCGACTGTTTCTTCTATTTGCCCAGTAAGGTAATCAACGAGGTCAGCAGAATAGATTTCAGCAGATTTAAGCTTTGTTTCATGGTGTTCTTTGGTTAATGTGAGTGCTTGAATGTGTTCATGTTCTTCTTGTGCTTTTTTTTGAAGCGAAACTATTTGATCATTAAGATCTTTAAGAGTGCTTTCTCTTGCAACAATCTGTGTATCATATTTTTCACACAGTTGGTTTTTATTTTTCATATATTCGTATACATGATTTTTCCATGGAGAAGTAGAACCCGCCATTATTCCCAAATATATTTTTGTTGGATCCGCAATATCTTCCTTTGAATCAAATTGCCACAGTGCTTTCATATTTTTTTCATCATCGCTAAAATCATCAGCAAAACCCTGGAGACCTTCTTTTGCCTTTTTTTTGTCACCACGTTTTTTGGATAATTCATCAAGAATTGCTCTAGTATGAGCATAGGTTGTTTGGGCTTCTTTTTTTGGAGTAGCAACAGTCACAGAAGAATGTAATGCCTTGAATAAAGGTTCAAGAACTTCAACAGGTTGTTCGCTAATAGAAGTTTCAGGAATTTTAATATCACCTGATTGTATAAAACCTATGAGAGTTGTTTTTTTGCGGGCGTTTTTACCTTTTATTTCTGAGTTATTTTGAGCGCCGACGTGCTGAGGCTTTTTACGATGTTTTTTCTTATTATGTTTCATTGCATAAAGATCTTGTGACCCGGCACTCAATAGAAGCAGTATGAGGGATGTCATTACTCTTTTCATAAAAAACTCCTTAAAACAAGAATTTAGTTTTTACAATTACACCTACCTTAATATATTCTTATAATGGTGTGAAGGGTGTATAAAAAATTTTATATACACACTCTATAAAAACTATGATTTGTTACTTATATGAAAATATTGATATGCTAAAATTGGGTATCTTTTTTCCAGGAATCAAGAAACGTAATAAGTTCATCTAATCCATCTTCTGAAATAGCAGAAATTAATACATGAGGCGTATAATTTTTAAGAGCTGTTTCAAGTTCTGGTGTTATTTCAACTTCATCAGTTTTGTTAAAGACATAGAGAATAGGTTTTTCAATATCTAAGTCAGCAATAATTTCCTGCACAACGCTGATATGGTTTTCCCAACTCTTATCAGAAAGATCAACAACGTGTAATAAAAGATCGGCATACTTAAGCTCAGAAAGGGTAGATTTAAAGGCTTCAACAAGTTTGGTTGGAAGCATTTGTATAAAACCAACAGTATCTGAAATAAGTCCCTTTTTCTTGCTATTAATAAAGAGTTGGCGTGTTGTCGTGTCTAGCGTTGCAAATAGACGATCTTCGGCTAAAACATCACTTTTGGTAAGGGCATTGAGAATAGTAGATTTTCCCGCATTTGTATAACCAATGAGGCATACTAAAGGCATTTTATTACCTAGGCGCTGTTTGCGTTGTGTTTCTTTAGTTTGCTCTAATTTGAGCAGATGTCGTTTAATTTTTAAGATCTCTTCTTCTATATGCCGCCGTTCACGTTCTTTTCCTGTTTCACCGGCTCCGCCAATTGCACCTTTACCTTTTTGTTGTCCGAGCGTCACTCCTTTACCGGCAAGGCGAGATTTTTTGTGCTGAAGCATAGCGATTTGAACCTGCATCTTTCCTTCAGCAGAATGTGCATTTTTTTCAAAAATTTCTAAAATGAGCTGATTGCGATCGAAAACTTTTCGATGAAGATAATCCCGCAAATTCCGTTCTTGTTGTGGTGATAAAGGTTCTGAAAAAATTATTTCATCGATATTTTCTTTATCGCACAGTTCAGCGATCTCTTCTAATTTTCCTTTGGTGACAAACGTGCTTGCGTCAATTTCACGAAGTTTGAAAAAGAGCGTTTCATCGTATCTTAAATTATCTGATTCTACTAATTTAATAAATTCATCATAATACGCTTGGATATTGGAAGTATGGTTATAAGGCGCATGAATGCCAACCAAAAGTATTTTGGGACGAAATTCTTCAAAACTAAGTGCGGGTCTAGTCATAAAAATCCAATAAGTAATAGTATGAGGTTACGTGAAATCATTATAATCTAGTGTACATTTGTTAAAAAAAATGTACACGCTTGTCCTAAAAAGAATTATGTTATTTATCTTTTAAATAAAATTCATGCTCTTTGGTAGGATGTTCGAAGCATTGAGTGAATATCCATTCTTGAATAGAAGATGCTTCCGCATTTTTTTTAGCATCGTCAAGAAGTGTTGCGCCTTCTGTAGCTAATTCTTCATTGCAAGGAAGCTCATACTTTTTATAAAAGGCATTTGCTGCTTGCTGAAAAGGTTTCATGATATTGAGCTTTCCATGTCGAGCTTTTTTTGATGGATCATTAAGAACAAGAAGATGAATTTCTTTATTTACCTGAGCAAGTGTGTTTACCAAGCAAAACATAGATTCATTTGATACATAGGGATCATCTTTGAGATGTACAATAAAAATGGGGACATCTTTATTGATATTTAAGAGGAGCTCCTGCAGGTTATCTTCTTTAGCATTGTATTGCGGGTAGAGCCAGTTGAATGCAGTTAAAACTAAAAATGAAGGAATTGGAATATTATAAAGAGTCTTTTTTATAAGACGCATGACGGTATCTTTAAGACTTAAAAAGGGCGATTCTAGAACTAATGCTGCAGGATGCCTCTCTGTTTTATTAAGAAGTTCATGTTTGAGTAAGACGGTTGCGCCACGGCTTGCTCCTATCTGAACAATTTTTTTATCTTGAGGAATCTTACTTAATATTGTTGTCAAGCATTGTAGATCTACTGTTTGAGCATAATTAGCAGAAAGGCGTGTATCTGGATAGTCAAAACTAATGCAGGGGGAATGAATAAGGTTTTCGCGAATAGTGGCATAAGCACAAATAGCGCCACCACCTTTTTGAGGTAATCCTTGGGGCTGAAAGCCAGGCACGATCGAATTTAATATTTTATTATAGTATGAGTCATTAGAGGTAGGATTTAAGGGCCTTGATTCTCGGGCAAATCCGCGTGAGTAAACCGTAATGCAAGGGCTTTTATCGGGTATATGCACACCTTTATAGATAGAACAATATTTCGTTGGTTCGTGCGATGAGTTTATTGAAAGAGAAATACCATCTTGTATGCTTGTATAGTCGCTATGAACAGCAACGGCAAGCTCTTGAATGGTTGTTGCTTTAGAATTGTTTTCTTGAAGCTCTGTAGAAAAATTATACATAGTAAGAGCATTAATGCTTGTAAGGGTCGGAATAAAAAGAGTAGGTTTAACTTTTTTAGTAATGAACTTTACCAATGAATAGTGAAAATTACTCGTTATAGTTGAAGGCACTATAAGAAGCCCCAAAGCTGGTATAGCAAGAAAAGCGGGTAAAAGATAGCGTGCTAATTTCATATCCATTCTTCCATTTAGTGGTTCATTAAATGTCTAAAATGCTCTCATTTATAGGGAGAGTATAGTAGCAGTATAGTATTAATAATAGGTATTTTTGTAAAATTGTCAATATCATAGGACTAAAAGTAATTCAGGCTGAATATTTTGGCTAGATTGGCTGTTTTTGTATCTTTATGCTTATAGTTATTGATCCTTTTTATCTTCCCAGTATGCTAGTGCGATTTCTTTAAGAACATACAATGAGGTGCCAAAACAGCATGTCCATGCTGCTAGGGTAACCATTGGGGCTGAATGGGTTAATGATAAACAGGTTCCCACACCCGTAAAGCAGGTACAGGTTACCAAGCCACAAAAACAGCAAGATCCGGGGTTGTCTTCTGTGAACGATTGGGCTTCTTTTGTGTGCTTTGAAGGTGTACATGCATGAGGTTGGTGATGTATATACTTTTCCATTGCGCTTAAAGATTGCATTGTCATGAATAAAAAAATGGCTAATGGGATCCTTTTCATGAATATTCCTTTAGTTGTGCATTTAGCTATTTTTGATAAACTGTTTATACCATTGTAATTGAAAAAAATTTTTTTAATAGGTATTTGTAAACAATGTTTGATTTTTTATCCAATAAGTTTTCTAATCTTTTTTCGAGGTTAACAGGTCAAAGTAAACTTACTGAAAGCAATATGAAGGAAACCTTACAAAAGGTGCATGATGCGCTTTTAGAGGCGGATGTTCCTTATGCCTTGGTCGAAACATTTCTCAAAGAAGTTTCAGATGAAGTAGTAGGTCAAAAGGTGTTTACGGCCACTTTGAAGCCGGGTGAACATCTTATAAAGATTATTCATGATAAAATGGTTGCTTTTTTGGGTGGATCTCAAGGAACCGAATCGCTTACTTTTCAAATTCCTTCAGTTATCATGCTTATGGGACTGCAAGGGTCGGGTAAAACGACTACCATTGCAAAGTTAGCATATTTTGCTCAAAAACAAGCTGAAAAACGTGGGAAAAACAGAAAAATTTTGCTTGCATCAGTCGATTTTTATCGGCCGGCGGCTCTTGATCAGCTTGAAATTTTAGCAAAACAGATCGGTGCTGATTTCTATCGATCTCCGTTACAAGATCCTTGTGCTGCAGCACTTGATATCCAAGCTTATTACAAGAAAAACGGTTATGAGCTTTTATTTTTGGATACAGCAGGACGCATGCATATTGATACAGCTTTATTGCAAGAGTTGAAAACTATAGATTCTAGGCTCAATCCTAAGTATAAGTATTTGGTTTTGGATGCTATGACGGGTCAAGAGTCATTAAGGGTAGCACAATTATTTGAAGAATCGGTTAGTTTTGGCGGTGCTATATTGACCAAAATTGATAGTGATACTCGTGGAGGAGCCGCTTTTGCTTTTCGCTATACTATGAAAAAACCAATAGTATTCATTGGTGCGGGTGAAAAAATTGGTGACTTAGAGTTTTGTAGACCTGATCGTATGGCTAGTCCAGAATTCTTGGTATGGGTGATATTCAGAGTTTGATTGAAAAAGCGGAAGAAAAGATTAAACAATCAGATAAAGATGCTTTAGAAAAATCATTTCAGCAAGGCAAGATAAGTTTGTTAGATTTTGCTCAGCAATTGAAATGATGAATAAAATAGGCTCTTTATCGCAATATTATTAATTATATGCCAGGTGTAGGTCAAAATAAATTACTCCAGAAATGATTGAAAAAGGCGAAAAAGAGATTAAAAGATTTCGAGCTATCATAAGTTCAATGACCAATAAGGAAAAATTGTGTCCTGCTATTCTGAACGGTTCAAGAAAGAAAGAATAGCTAAAGGAGCGGGAGTAACCGTAACACATATTAATGAATTTTTAGATCGATTTGAAAAAAGTCAGCAATTTGTTAAGCTTTTTAAGAAGTTAGGTAAATTGCCAGGCTTTAATTAAAATGAATGTTATCTATTCAAGATTATTATTTATGAAAGGACTTTTGAATGGCCGTTAAAATTCGCATGTCCCGCATTGGGAAAAAAAAGGCTCCGTTTTATCGTATTGTGGCAATAGACTCTCGTAGAAAACGAGATGGTCAATTTATTGAAGATTTGGGTACTTATAATCCTTTAACAGGAGAAATTATTCAATTTCATCAAGATCGTATTACTCACTGGATTTCTCAAGGCGCGATACCTACAGAATCAGTTGTGAAGTTGCAAAAAATATATGCTAAGCAAAAGCCTGCTGCTGCGTAATGATATTAACATTAGGATATAATGCTTAAAAAACTTAGTAGAATGCATTATCAAACAGTTAGTTGATAAACCTGAATTGGTTGTTGTTACTGAACGCCATGACGGAGATAAAAAGACTTTGGACATTAGAGTTGCTGCTCATGATCTTAAAAAAGTTATTGGTAAAGAAGGTCGTGTTGTTCGAGCAATTCGTTCTATGGTGAATTGCATAGAACCTCATGAAAATATTGAAATTAACTTAGATAGTACGCAACAGTGAATATTTCTCTTATTACCGTTTTCCCAGAACTCTATGATGCATTTTTTAAGAACGAGTTTAATCGGTCGTTCTCAGCAGAATGGGCTTGTGCATTTTGATATAGCATCATACTTTTCGTATGTGCAACCAAAAGAGAGAATTGATTCTCCAACATTCGGTCCAGGTCCTGGAATGTTGTTAAGGCCTGATCTCATACAAAAGTTTATTATGCAAAAGGATGCTCTTTATGGGCCGTCTTTCAAAATTTTTTTTTCACCTCAAGGACAAAAATTAGATCAAACTTGCTAGTTCAAGAAATTGTTGAAAAAACTCAGGAAACAAAACATCTTATGTTACTTCCTGCTCGTTATGAAGGAATGGATGAGCGTGTTGAGCAGGAATATGCAGATCTTGTTATTTCACTCGGTGATTTTGTAATCATGGCAGGTGATTTACCTGCTATGGTTTTGCTTGAAGGTATCGTTCGCCTTTTGCCCGGAGTTGTTGGTAACCAAGAATCTATTGAACGTGAATCATTCTCCGGCCCTTTTGTCGATTATCCTGAATATACATGCCTGTTGTATGGAATGAACGAGAAGTACCTGAGATTATTCGTTCGGGAAATCATGAGAAGATAGCTCAATGGCGTGAGCAAAAAGCTGCTGAAAAGACGGTAAAATACCATTTTGATTGGCTACGTTCTCATGAACTTACTGATCAGCAATTAAAAATTGCTCAACCATTCTTGCCTTCCCATTATTGTGCTTTAATGCATGATGAAATTGTATTGCCGGGTGATCAAATTGGCACAACGTCCGTTACCTCACTTGATATTCATGATATTGCACGTTCTGCATGTACCTATGGATTGAAGGGATATTTTATAGTAACGCCTTTGATAGATCAACAAAGAATAACAAACAAACTACTTGAGTTTTGGAAAACGGGCATTGGTGTTGAATACAATACCAATAGACATGAGGCGGTTCGCAAGGTAGAGGTTGTTGATTCTTTACAGAATGTTATTGATGAGATTGAAAAAATTGAGGGTAAAAAACCTTTACTTATAGCAACTTCGGCTCGATCTGATGAAAAAGGTGCTCCTTCTATAACTTATTTTGATCAATCTAAAGTATGGAAACTTGATCGTCCAGTACTTATGATTTTTGGCACAGGTCGTGGCCTTGCTCCATCGGTTATCGAACGATGCGATTTCTTATTATTACCTCTTGAAGGCTTTTCTGATTTCAATCATTTATCGGTTCGTTCCGCTGCTGCCATTATCTTTGATCGGTGGTTGGGAATAAATCTTAAAACAGTAAAAATTTAAAAAAATTATAAAACATATTGCAATTAAAAATATAAGAGTGTTAGTTTAAAACCTAGAATAGTTTGTTTGTTTATTTAAAAAGGAGTTTTATGAAGAATAAACAATTTTTAAAGGTTTTAGCGATTGTTGTGTTGGTGGTACCCTTACAACTGTTTTGTGCCGGCGGTGCAGGTAAACAAGTACAAATGCATGTAAGCAATTTGGACAAAGCTCTTTCGATAGATACCTTAGAGAAGGCACTTGCAAATTTAAAACAAAGTGAAAGAGAAGATCAGACATTAAATTCAAAAAATAGACATCACATTTTGTCGTATTTGAAAAAGCTTAGATATCACCCGGAACAAGATCATAGTGATTTATTAAAGGTTAAGAATGAGCAACAAATTGCAAGAGTCGTAAAGGATTCATACGATTCGATTAAGTCAGAAATGGGTATAGATGCCGCTAACAAATTTTTGGACATTGCAGAAGGCCATATTTTCAATTATAAAAAACCTAAAACACTGATGAAACATTTGCGTCCGGTTCATCCAAGCAGAAGTGTTGAGCCTATTGTGGGGCCAAAAGTTTTACAACCAAAAAAAAGAACAACGGGAATAGCGGGTCAATTACCGAGCCAAACAAAACCCTTAGAAGTTTCCAAAAGAACAAGAGCGTTGCCAATACAAAAAGCATCAAAAGGTGAAATGCAAGAAGTTCAGCCATTGAGCAAGAAAGCTGGAAAAAGAGTTAGAACAACGCGTGGCGATACAAGACCACATGAGTATAAAAAGTCGGCACAGCAAGTGAAAAAAGAAAAAGAAGAGAGAGCAGAAAAGACAGAAAAGAAAAAAGAATCGATACGCGAAAAAAGAGAAAAAAAGAGATTAAAAAAATTACAAGCTCAGCAATAGCACAATAAGACTCTTTTTTTTTGCACACTAAAATAAACCGGGGAGCAGCAATGCCATCCCCGGTTTTATAACTTTTAAAAGGGAAGAGCTTGATCATCCTTAGAATTCGCTTCTTCTTTTTCATACCATTCAATTAATTCAAGAATGACGATTATATCAAAAAAAATTTTCTAGTATTGCTTCGCCCTATTAAAGATCAGTATAGTTATAAAAAAATAACTAAAAAATCAGGGGGAATTGTAATGGGCAATAGGGACATCCTCATAGGTGCATTAGTAATAGCAGTAA
The DNA here is from genome assembly GCA_963722255.1 of Candidatus Babeliales bacterium. Classification (GTDB taxonomy): domain Bacteria; phylum Babelota; class Babeliae; order Babelales; family JANWKD01; genus CAVRJM01. The sequence goes on along the minus strand of CAVRJO010000002.1, from coordinate 307,099 downwards.
TAAGTATCATGTCATTGCTTGATGCGCACACCAAAAGAGCAATTGTTATTGGAGCAAGCTCCGGAATGGGAAAAGAAGTTGCAAAACTCCTTGCAGCCGATGGGTATATTGTTGGCATGGCTGCGCGCAGAATTTCACTGTTAGAAAGAATCCAGCAAGAAATTCCTTCGCAAACATATAGTGCCTATATTGATGTTTCAAAACCTGAAGAGGCAGTAGAAAAGCTGAATGAGCTGATCATACAAATGGGCGGCCTTGATCTTCTGATACTTGCCAGCACGGGAGGTTGGGACGCGGATTTTGAAAGTAATGATTGGAGAGGTTCATTGTGTGTATTACAAGTTGATGTTGTAGGTTTTTTTGCTCTAGCAAGAACGGGGCTAAATTTTTTTGAAAGACAAGGCCATGGCCATTTGGTTGGTTTTTCATCAATAGATGGGCTCCATGGAGTGGCTTCTCATCCACCATATTCAGCGGCTAAAGCGTTTTGTTCTCGTTATTTAGAAGCTGAACGAAATAAATATTTGCAAAGAGGTATTCCAATTGTCGTTACTGACATTGTTCCCGGTTGGGTTAACAGTAGAGATGATATTGATTTTAACCAATTACCACAGGCTTATTGGGTTGAGTCATTACAGGATGCTTCACAAGAAATTGTTGAAGCAATAAAAAATCAACAAGCAGTTGCCTATATTACCAAGCGTTGGCAAAAAGTTGCTGAGCTGCTCGCCTCTATTCCCAATGATTTGTATAATGCCTTATGCGCACGTCCTGGCGGGAGCTTTTAAACAATAAAAAGTAAAGAATGCTATTTTGTTTAGCATCTCGTGAGATTTATAGCCAATTGATGGATGAGAACCAAAAAAAGAAGTAGACTGTAACTTTTTACAAATCTTGTTACAATAACATAGTATTCTGTGCTAATACTTGAATTACAGTAAATTTTTGAAAGTAATCAGTTTAGAGTGCGCGATGAAAAAACTGCCAATTTTTGTAAGTAACTTTGAAGAAATGATAACGGGGAATTATCTGTATATAGATAAAACTCAATTTATATATCCTTTGGTGAAAGAAAAAGGATATTATTTTTTATCGAGGCCTCGACGTTTTGGTAAATCCTTGTTTATATCAACACTTAAAGAACTTTTTTCAGGAAATAAAAAACTTTTTGAAAATTTGCGTATTGGATCGAGCGATTATCAATGGACTGAATATCCAGTTATTCATTTGGATTTTTCACGCATTGCTCATAGAACACCTCAACAATTAGAGCAAGAACTGGTAAGACATCTTCAACAGATTGCAGATAACTATTCATTAAATATTACTTTGAGTAATTTTCCTGAGAGCGCTCTTGATCAATTAATTATCGCTTTATCACAACGCAGTAAAGTTGTAATTCTTGTTGATGAATACGATAAACCAATGCTTGATCATTTGCATAATATTAAAGAAGCACAAGAGCAACAAGCAATCTTACATAGTTTGTATGCTACCATTAAAAGTCTTGATGCATATTTGCAAGCCATTTTTATTACAGGAGTCACTAAGTTTGCAAGGACTTCTGTTTTTTCCGGCATGAACAATTTAAATGATATTTCTCTTAAACCAGAAACATCACAGCTTTTTGGATACACACAAACAGAACTTCCCTTTTATTTTGATGACTACGTAGCTGCTTTTGCTAAAAAAACAAAAACCACAACACCTGACATTTTTACAAAATTGCAACAATGGTATAATGGTTACCGATTTTGTGAAGCTAATATAAAAGTCTATAATCCCTTTTCAGTTCTTTATTGCTTGCATGATTTTAGTTTTAATAATTATTGGTTTAAATCGGGAACGCCATCCTTTTTAGTACATATTATGCGTAAAAAAATAGCTGAAGCTTCTGAGCTTGAGAAAAATAGTATTATAAGCAAACAAGCGCTTGATAGGACATTTGAAGTTACTGATATTCCTTTACTACCCTTACTATTTGAAACAGGTTACCTTACCATTAAAAAGTATGATGAAACATTGCAACAGTTTACCCTCGACTACCCGAATGTAGAGGTTCGTGAATCATTTAAGAGTTATCTATTAGCAGCTATTACTCACAATGAAGTTTCAAGCATTGAAACCATAACAACTCAACTAATTACTGCTCTTAATAAAGATGATATGAAACAATTTTGTATACTCTTACAAACATTGTTTGCTCATGTTCCCTATCAATTATATGCACGGAAAAAAGAAGCAGATTATCACACAATTTTTCAACTAGTTTTCAGTATGCTTGGCACAAATATACAATCAGAAGTTTCTACCAATAAGGGTAGAATCGATGCTGTAATTCAAACACAATCAAATATTTACATATTTGAAATAAAAGCGGATGACACAGCAGAGCGTGCATTGCAACAAATTGAAGAAAAAGAGTATTATCAAAAGTATCTGTTTCAGAATAAAAAAATCACGTTAATTGGCTTAGCTTTTAATTGCAATAATAATGTTTTAGATCTTGATTTTGTGATCAAAAAATTAAATAATCATACTTAATTGAAAACAGTGACGTAGGCTCTATTTACACTATATAAGTATAGACATGCGTACGTAATGAAGTTATTCTTATTCAGAATATTTACTCTATCAAAGAAAGGATCTCATGATCAATTACAAGCACTATTTGATTCTTATATTTTGTGTCATTTCAATGAATATGCAAGCTATGGAAAAAAGATGGGAAGAATCATGTTCTCAAGAGCGTAGAAAAACTCTTGCATCACAATTTTTGGCAATGGGTTATACCAGAGCAAAACGTCATCAGATGATTGAAGAACTCATTGAATGCAAAAAACATGAAAAAATGGAACTTTTAGAAGGGTTGATTTGTAGTAATAGAGATGGTCATGGAAATTATATATCTAAAGATGGTGTAACCTCTGATGAATTTTCAAAACTTTTTAGTAAAGCAATAGGATCTAACAATATTCCTCTTGTAAGAAAGTTTATCGCTGATTATCACGACCCTAAAGATGGTCCAATTGATGAATACTTTAGCCTGGCTGTTCAAGTATCTGAAGAAATGACAAAACTTTTACTTGATACTGATGTTGATATTTTAAAGACACGGATTATTCAACATGGTATTTGTCAATATTCAGATGGCCAAAGAGGTTGTAATATTTTAATAGGAAAATACAATGCAGAATACAAAAAACGTAGAGATATGCAAGAAAAATTGGAACAGGAAAAACAAGCATGCATTTTGAGACAAAAAGAAGCTGAACAAGATCTTTTGTTTGCAAAGTTAAGAATGCTTGATTCAGAAAAGGAACATTGAAGTTTGTTGACAATCATGGAATATCGATTTGCGCTGCTCTTGTTTTTAGAATTTCACATGCCAAAGTTTGTTAGGGAAATTGTTATGAAACATGTAAATAAAATACTACCGCTATTTTTTGTTCTGCTTTTTAATCCTCTTTATGCAATGAAACATAGGATTGGCAATAGTGTTTGCTCACAAAGCACTAAACTATTGAGCGCTGTATCTACTCAACCCGTTGTATCAAGATCGTTAAGAACCGTAAGTCTTGCAGCAGGTCAACATACCTTTGATTATACTCAGAATAGTTCTATATTAAAAAAAAATTGTAGAAAAAAATATTCATCACAAAAGACAATTATGCAATTGCAATTGTATAGGACGTATGTCACAGACAGTGATGATGAAGAAACTGATAAGATTTATTATGCATTAATGGTGGATTGTCAAAAGTTAAAAACATTCCTTGAGCTTCGAGAAAAACTAACAAAAGAACCTAATGATATTTGTGTATGTGAAATGGCAGATGGGGTATTAAATTTGTTTCTTGGATCAATGGGGACATATGTTGGATTTGGTTTAGGTGATATGTTTTGTGACAAATCTGAGACCTTAGTTCAATGTATTATTCTTTCACCTGTGCTTGCGGGAAGTCTTGGGGTTCTTGCCGGATCATCATTGCTTTTATATCTTGCGCTCAATTCTATAGTGATACAACCAACTAAAGCGGTTGCGCATGAACTAAGAATTAGTTCAACGAATAAGAAAATTAAAGCTCGTAAAGAAATTTTAGCAGAAAAAATGAGGTCTCTTCGTTTATCCAATCCTCTTTCAGAGCCTTTTTATCGCCATTATAGTGATCTTATGTCAGAAAAATCCGAAGATAGTTTGAAAGCGGTAGAAGAACTGTGCAAATCAAAAGATGCTATAATGGCACTTGAGGGTAATAAATATTTCATTGTATAGAAGAATAATTCTCTATTTTTGTGTGATTATTTTGATGTAAATAAACCTGTTATTTCGTAATCAAACATAATTGTGTGCTTGCGCAGTTATTTCTCTTGTTTTTATATTAGTCGCTTTGATACCATTAAAAATTAGATAAAATGAGTAAGGTAATTTTCAATATCTACTGTAAAAGGAATAACATGTATAAAGAAAGTATTTTCCCGATCTTTTTCATTAATTATCTTACTTTTTTTGCATGGTGCGCTGCTTTAGAAAACTATCCAGATATCAAACAAGTTGAATCGCAGGTGCAAAAAGCACAAGAATTTTTTATATCGCGTCTTAATGGCAAAATGCTTATTAATGAAAATGTGCATTATTGTGTATCAGGACTTAATACGCCGGTATTTAACGATGTAACTCATTTTTCAGACACACAAGAAAAAGCTATAGAATTTATTGATTATGTAGTTGCGCAAGCTCAAAAAAATAATGCACCTCTTTCTTGGGCTGTATCACCATCATCACAACCATCTACTTTACCAAATCTTCTTATTGAAAGAGGCTTTATAAACAAATTTACTCTATCGACTATGATATATCATTTGCACAAAAAATCGCCAATGCAATCGTGGCCTAAATTAGATATACACATTAGAAAACTTTCTAATACTCCTCAAGAAATGGAGCCTTGGATTACTATTGTTGCACAATCATTCAATTATAGTAGTGAAGTTGCTGATGCTTATTTAAAAGCAGTTACACACAATATGCCCGATATGCCAAAGTTAGAGTTTTATGGAGCATTCTATAATGATCAACTTGTGGGTACTGGCAATCTTATGATCAATACTAATTATGCATTTATTTTTAAAGTTGCAACTGATAAAAACTATCGCAATCAAGGAATTGCTACTGCATTACTTCAAATGCTTTTACAACGGGCAGATGAACTTGGGCTAGACTACGTTATTTTAGATGGACTTGGTAAGCAAGCATATTCTATAAATCAAAAAATTGGCTTTGAACATGTTTTTGATTTTGATGTCTTTGTTTATAAGCCTTAGAAATTAATGCATTAAAAAAGGGAGCTAATTGTGTTCTTCAGATATGAGATGCATTGTGTGTAACTTTTTATGCCTGCTGCTTATTTCGGTCCTTTTTAATGATGCCTTTATGGTAGATAAGGTATCTGAAATTATTATAAGACAGGCAACTTTGTCTGATATTCCTTCTGCAATAGATTTAGATTGGCGTGTTTCTATGGAATATTTTAAGCCTTTTTATAGTAAAAAATATTCTCATACTCCAATAGGCAAAGATCCGGATTATTATTTGAAGATGGATTGTGCTAATGACAAAAAAGAGTTCTCTGATTGCGTAAATCTAGTTGGCCATGAAAGGCTTTATGTAGCATTTGATCCGAGAACGCAACAAGTCGTTGGCTTGATAGTTTTTTTAAAAAAAGATTCTAGTGTTCTGTGAACCAAATTTTACCTAAGCCAAATTAAGGTCCCTACAAAATATAAAAAAGATAAATAAGATTGAGAAGATTTATCGAATCGCGAAAAAATCCTACGAAAATGTTTAATTTTTCCGAAAAAACATTCGATGGAATGTCGCTCTTTGTAAAGATGAACATCATAGTCACGAGGCTGCTTACGATTTCTACGAGGAGGAATTTCTGGCTTACATCGTTGATCTTTTATGCTTTCAATGAAATGATCAGCATCATAAGCAGTATCTCCAATGATAGAAGCATCTACAATACCAGTGCTCAGATTTTTTGCTTGAGTAATGTCATGTCGTTGACCGGGTGTTAAAACAAATTTTAGTGGATTTCCCAATGCATCAACCAAAGCGTGTATTTTTGTTGAGAAGCCGCCCTTGCTACGTCCTAACGCCTCTTGTTCTTGAGTATCTTTACCATATCCAGCTGCACATGCATGTGCTCTAATAACTGTAGAGTCTATCATTGCCCATTCCATATCAGGATCTTCTTGAAAACTTTCAAATAGTTTTTTCCAAATATTACGTTTATTCCACTGCTTAAATCGCTTGTGAACAGCTCGCCAACTACCATAATAAATTGGCAATAATCTCCATTGGCAACCGCTTCTGCATATGTAATATATTGCCTCTATAAATTTACGTAATTTTTCAATAGACTTCTTGTGAATCCCTTTGATGCTCATTAAAACATTCAATATTTTTTCAAAATCTGTATCATTAATTAGGTAATGCATTACAAGCTTCCTTTTGTTTTTTTAGTTGATTAACAAAGGAAGCTTATCTTTTTTTAAGCATTTTTTAAATTTGGTTCACAGAACCTAGGGTTCTATAGCGCCCCGCTTTAATTTCCGCACAAATGTGCTATACTATCCTTAAAATTTTAAAAAGGAGAAGCGAATGGCATTCAGTCTTGATTTAAGAGAACGAGTAATAGGGGCAGTTGATGGTGGCATGCATATAGACGAGGCCGCTAAAATATTTGATGTCAGCAGAAGGGTAATTTATGAATGGTTAGAATTACGAAAAAAAACTGGCGAGCTCAAACCAAAAACAGGTTATCAAAAAGGCCATAGCCACAAAATTACAGACTTGGAAAAATTCAAAGCATTTGCAAATTCTAATAAGCAATGTACATCCCCACAAATGGTTATTAGATGGGAGCAACTTACAGGCGTGAAGGTCTCTGAAGACGTGATGCTACGGATGCTTAAAAAGATTGGTTTTACATCTAAAAAAAAACTTTTAGCTACGCCGAAGCAAATGCAAAAAAACGTGCCGATTTTTTAGAAGAAATTAAAGACATCGATCCAGCAAAAATCATTTACTCTGATGAAACTGGAATTGACGATAATGAGGTCGTTCTTACTGGATGGGCACCACGCGGAGAACGTTGCCATGCGCAAAAAAAAGCTGAACGTAAAGCACGTTATAATATCACGGCAGCACTGAATTTAAATTTGTTGTTTGCGCCATTTTTGTTTGAAGGATATTCAAATTCTGCTGTTTATGAAACTTACGTAGAACAGGTTTTGGCTCCTGCGTTAGAACCTGGAATGGTACTTATAATTGACAATGCTAGCTTCCATAAATCTAAAAAAATAATTCAGCTTATCGAAGCCGCTTCGTGCAGAGTTATATTTTTACCCCCATATTCACCTGATTTTAACCCAATTGAGCATCATTGGACGGCTGTCAAAAATGCAATCAGAAAAGCTGCTGAAAATATTAAAGATTTTTATGAAGCAGCTGTTTATGCATTGAGTGAAATGTGCGCGGCTTAACGAGGGTCGCTATAGAAATTGATCTTCTTATAATTGATAAAGAGTATCGAAGATTGGGATTAGGTAAAAAATTAATATATGCTGCATTGGAAACATATAAAGAATGCAAAACTTGCACTGTGTACTGCTTTTCTCACAATGAAAAAGCTTTGGCTTTTTATGAATCACAAGGATTTGTTGTTATGGGTCCTGGGCCAAAAGATAGAATAAACAACTATGGCATTAGTTATGCAGAACTTTATGTTTGTTGCAAGCGTGAAACTAATGAAGTTATATGAGAAATTTTTATATCGTAAAATCACTTTAAATTATTATTTTCCCATATTTCTCTTATTGCTGCTTCTTGTATTACAGCATGAGTAAAACCATAAACGATAAAAATATCTTTCCCTTGTTGTAAAAGATTATCAATATAATTCACAATTTTGATATCTCGAATAGTACTTGCTTCACGACATATTTTGTTAATAATAGTATCTTGAATAACAGGATTGGTAATTGTGTAGAAAAAATTTTCGTCATTTGGATTAAATTCTTGCTTAAACAATTTTTGGTGTATTTGCTTCATTGCAGCAAGCGTTATTGGAAGTTGAACAAACTTTTGAAAATTGATTAGATAAGGTTGAATAAAAGTTTCAAAATCTAATCTTTCATCAGCCTTCTTATGCCTATTAAATTGTAAAACAGCTTGCGCAAAGCGAAAATAAATTATCTCTTCTTCGGAAAAATGTTCCTGCAGTTCATTTAGTAAAAAAATTTCACTCGGTTCAGGGCATTCAGTTCCAATATTAGCTTGATGAGCAAGAAAAGTAATAAAACCGCCTTCTCCACCGTTATGCATTATTGCATCTTCTTTATTTTGACCAACAAAGCGCTTTGATCCTTCTACCAATACTACACAATTTTTTCCTTTGGTTTTCCTTAAAAATTCTTGCCAAAATTTTTCTAGCATTTGATATTGCTTATTATGAGGCTCACACGAATGATTTGCTCCAAAATAAAAAAAATTCTGATTTGATTTTGATAATTGAAACCTATAAGGGCCAGAACGCGACACAGAAGCATACTTTTCATAGGACATGATCGGATAATTACCAACGGTTTTGTTTGTACAAAACCATAAAGATAATATACAAAGAAGCCTTCGTGAAAATATAATTTTTGTTGAATTCATGCTTTATGTACCCTGTAATAAATAGCGAAATAAGCAATATGTCTATTGATTGGCTTAATATAAACATAATAATGCTTTTTTACAATTTATAATTCCCTAACTACGTAATGCGATGCATTGCAAATAATTGTACCTATGAATAATGTTTGTTTGAGGATTGTTATCATGTTAAAAATTCTTTCAAAATAACTCATTATAGACGAATAATGGTTTAGAATAACGATCATTACTGTTTCATAGAAGGTATATTTTGTCAATTATGAGTAGTGCGCTATTTTCAGTATATTGATTTAATGCTATATTATCGAAAATAAAACAGTTACTAAAAGGAATAGTTATGCATTATAAAATATTTGATTTAATAGATAATAATGATTGCAACATAACAACAATCGAAAATGTATATGTAAGTTATTAAGGAATCGTTATGAAAAATGTAACTAAAATTCTATGGTACTTTAATTTTTATTGTTTCATTTTTATTTTTTTATCTACCTTTATAGGATGCCGGCTATCAACTGATGAAACTAAATCGCCGATTGAAACTTCTGAATCTGTAATTATCTCAAAACTAGATCTTCACGATATGCCAAACTCTGCCCCAAAAACCTTAGAAAAAAGATTTGCCTGGGGATTGTGGAAGCTTGATACACAAATAATTAAAGAAAGTTTAGATGCCGGCGTTAATCCTTATGCGTTAGATCAAGTTGTTAATGTTTCTCACGTTATTTCCGATCAGAAGCAACTTTCTCCTTATGCACTCATAATAGAAGGGTATTTAGCTCGTACGCGTCTTGAAGAAAATATTGATAACATAATCAATGCCCTTAACCGGTTATATGAATGCATAGAACTTTTAGTTCAAAAACAGGTTTCCGTTGATCAAGGAGTTTTGACTATTGGCTCGCATGCAACAATGAGAAAATTTGCTCAAGAATCATTAGATCGTTTAGAAGTGGAAAAGAGTTCACAAGTTGGGCTTGATGCTGAAGGCAAATTTGCTTTAACTATATGGCAGAAGATACAAGCTTTAATTGATACCTATCAACCAAAATAATATTTTCGCCAACAAACCTGCTATTTTCATTTTGCCCCAAAATCGATAATAGCATGATTCCTTATTTTCACCTGCGCTAATAAGAAACGCCGCTATTTTCGTTTTTTGATGTTTTCGAAAATAGCAGAAGGAATTATGCAAAAAAATAAGCCCATAAGATTCTTATGGGCTTATTCAATATTCAATAATGTTTATACTTTAAAATTTAATACCAAGTTGTTGTAAATCAGCAATCAGTTCTTCAGGTGTTGTATAGAAAATACCGGTCATTCCTGCTTTGCATGCAGCTTCGACATTTGCACGATCATTATCAATAAAAATAAATGAGTGATCAACAAAGCCTTGTTTATATAAATCTTTTTTAAGATTTTCGTAATAACGCGCATCGGGCTTTTTATAGAAAATTCCTTGAGCTGCATCATCATGTGAATCACAGGTGAAAATCAATGCGTAATCAAGATCAGCAAGAGCTCCAGATTTAATCATACGAGCAATGGTATTTTTACCTTTATTAGAGCCGAGAGCAACCGGATACCCTTTTTCAATAAGATCTGCAACGATTTTTTGTGTTTCTTTGATTGGGGTTGCAGTGCATAAAACTTCTTTTGCTCGTTCAGCTATGGTAGTATTTGATTTCGTTTTTTGATTCAAAGCTGGGAATTTTTGTGCAATATAATCTACAACAGCATCTTCAGGGCCTGTAAGGTTTATAGTTCTGAGCTTAGCAAGGTTAAACATACACCAAAGGCTGGGCTTTATAAGTGATGTTTTGTTGTTTGATTCGCTAATAATGTTTAAGTACGCAGGTGTGTTTGAAAGTTGACTTTGGTGTACCAAAACTCTGCCGACATCGAAGATACAAAGAGGGTTTTTAAGTTCTGCAACTGGGGTAATGATTTCAGCTGAAGCTATCGAGATTGATAGTAAGGTTGAAAAGTAGAGTAGTTTTTTTAGTGTATTCATAATAATATTCCATTTGTTAATATTTATTTAAAACAGCATTTCTATCTAAAAAAATAATAGACTAAAAATGCAATTTTGTCAATTTGTTTTATTGCGTAGCAAATATAGTTTGTTGCAATTCAATACTTTATTTCTATAAATACGCTAATTTTTATGTTTCCACCAATACCAAAGCCCACCAGCTGTTAAGAGTGCGGCGTCGCCTAAAAGAGCTTTAGAGCCTGTCTGAAAACTAAATTTTTCTGAAAACGATGACTAGACAAGCAAATTGAACTAGCCCAAGAAAGTTTTTAGATAGCTTGTCATAACGAATGAAAACGCGTCTGAATCGATTCATCCAAGAAAATGTTCTTTCAACAACCCACCGTATTGGATCTTTATTTGTTGTAACTCGAGGTTTATTTTTGGGTTTTTTTAATGGCATTACCGGCGTAAAGTTTCGTTTAATAGCTTCTTCCTTATTTTTTTTAGATACGAAGCCCTTGTCAGTGCGAAGATAATGATTTCTTGATTGTGGGATTTGATACTGTAAATTATCAATAAGAGGAACAAATAATTGCGTGTCATGTCGATTTCCACCCGCAACGGTAGCGCTAAGAGGAAGTCCCAATTCTTCAACAACAAGATTTAATTTGGAGCCCAATTTTCTTCTATCAACAGGGCTAATTCCCGTTTTGTCTCCTCCAAGAGGCGCTTTTTTATGGCATGAATCTATAGATTGATTTTCAAGACGAAGTCCTTTTGTTCGATCATAGTGCATTAAAATTGATTTCCAAATTTTTTGAAAAGCATTTGCTTTAACTAGTTCTCTAAATCTGTGATAAACGGTTTTTGCTGGACCAAAGCATTTGGGCAGCGCATCCCACTGACATCCTGTCTTGAGTAAATAATATATTCCTGCTATTAATGGATCATTATCTGAACGTGGTCGACCTATTTTACTTGGTGGCATATAGACTGCAATAAAATTATGAAATTCTTGTAAAAGTTCTTTAGATATGACATATTTTGATGGTATAATTTCTTCGTAATTTAAATGCTTCATATGAAAAAATCCTTCTTTGTTTGTGTAGTAACAACAAGAGGGATTTTATTTTTTTTTATTTATTTTTTCAACTGCCTTGAGTTTTCAGACAGGCTCTTAATCTTTTTGCATAGTGTAAAATCAGATCTTTCTAGTTCTTCTGGTGGATAGGGATAATTATAGCTGTCTTTTATTTGTTGATAAAGCACCTTCTCTGTATAAATACCTATGCCCCAAATTCTGTAAGTTTCTCGGATTTTCCATGTATATCCATTACCTTTATCAGTTTTTATGGGTTGAGCATACGGATGGTGGATTGCAGGATTCCATGTAGACAATTTCTTTTTGTATTTGTTTGAATATTAATCAATCTCAAGGACAATTTTTAAGGCATCAATTATAGCATGCATTGTAGATTTATCGCAGGTGCTAATTTTAGTGCCGAGTCTAATTTTATCAATAGTTCTTATTTGATCCAAGAGAACCTTGCCTTTTTTATCTTTAATAGTTATTGCAACTTCAAAAGGAAGTATTTTTTTAATGCTGCTTGTGATTGGGGCAACAATGACTCTACTTGAAATTTCATTGCCGACATTATTAGAAATAATAACAGCAGGTCGTGTTTTTGTTATTTCACTACCTGTTGTTGGATCAAGGTTAACCCAATAAATTTCGCCTCTTCTTGGAAATTGTTACATTCCCAACTCTCTGTATCTGTAGGAAGCCAATCATCAATGCATGCAATACGATTGGGATCTGTTTCAGCTTCCGCATAGGCTCTTTTTAAGGCATTAGCTTTTTCTTCAAGGGCTTTCTGTAAAACAGAAGAAACAAAAGCGCTTAATTTTTTTCTTCCAACTAAAGTGTGCAAAAGCTCATTTGTTTCTACTGAAATCGAAAATGTTACATTTATTTTTTTCATAAAATATATACTCCTTGATTCTCATTATAACATAATATAATAACTATTGTCTGAATTATAATATTATTTATTTATGCTTCGATAACCTTTCTTGCATCAAAAAGATATAACACTTTTAAATATCTTGTAAAAAATGTCAGTTGCTGTCATAATTTATGACAGTTGCTGGCAGATTTTACAAAAGTTAGGTGAAAAAGATGTTTAAAAGATATATAAAACCTTTATTAACAAAGGCTTTAAAAAGAAGTCCGGTAGTATTACTTAACGGAGCACGGCAAATTGGTAAAACAACGCTTGCCTTAGAGTTTATGAAGGAAAACAATTATACCTATGTAACCTTTGATGATGAAATAACCTATTTAGCAGCAAAAAGTAATAGTACCGATTTTCTTTCTACAATAAATAAGCCATTAATTATTGATGAAGTTCAGCGTGTTCCTGAAATTTTTTTAGCAATCAAAAGAGATGTAGATAACAATCGAGTCGCCGGGAGGTATTTATTAACCGGATCAGCCAATCCTTTATTAATACCGAGATTAGGAGACTCACTAGCAGGAAGAATGGAAGTTATTAATTTAATGCCCTTATCTCAGGGAGAAATTTATAATCATGAAGAGCAATTTATTGATACAATTTTTGGTAAGAAGCAATTAAAATCACCTCAAAAAAGTTTAACGAAAAAAGCATTATATACCCGGGTAATAATGGGAGGATATCCATCGGTTCAAAATCTTACTGTGGAAGATCAGGAAGCCTGGATGCGCAATTATTTAAATTTGATTTTGCAAAGAGATATTAAAGATTTAGCACAGATTGAAAAAATAACTGAGTTGCCTAATCTTTTGAAAATTTTAGCAGTGCGAGCATCCAATCTTCTTAATGTTGCTGAAGTAGCTCGAGATAGCAAGATTTCAGCAAAAACAGTGCATCGCTATATTGCACTTCTAGAAACAATTTTTATGGTGAATCTTAAACAAACATGGAGCAATAATGCAACATCAAGAATTACTAAAGCTCCAAAATTATATCTGGTAGATTCCGGGTTATTAGCCTATCTTCTTGATGTTTCATTAGAAAAATTATTAGATGATAATCTTCATACAGGAAAAATAATGGAAAATTTTGTAATGAATGAACTTCAAAAACAATCAACATGGAGTAAACTACACGTTCAAATGTATCATTTTAGAACATCCAGTGGTGAAGAAGTTGATATTGTTTTAGAGGATCGTTCTGGCAATATTGTTGGTATTGAAATCAAAAATAGCACAACGGTTAATCCAAGCGATTTTAAAGGACTTAGATATTTACGAGAAAAGGCAAAAGATAATTTTATCAAAGGAATTGTTCTTTATACTGGATCACAATATATTCCTTTTGAAAAAGATCTTTTTGCGCTTCCGATTAATGCATTGTGGGAAGATATTACATAATTTTACAAAATTGCTTTGACCTTTTTAAGGATTAGGCACATTAATATGCCCTTTTTGAGTTATTAATTTTGTTAACGGGTCAGATTGATTTCCCCAATAATATGTCCAAGATTGTTTTGGTTCTGCCGGCAAAGAACACCCGGAATCTCCACCGTGATTCACCGTGCTACTTTCTATTGAAAGATGGGTTCGGGCTTGCCAGGGCGGTGTTATATAGTTAATATCCCCCTCTGAAAAATCAACTTCTACATCGGCATCAAGCGGGACAATAATATGATAATGGCCAGGTTCATTCAGTGTAAGTTGTAATCTGTTGTCTCCTCGCATCGTATCCCATCTTTTTGCTTTAAAAAGATTTTTCATATCCTCTATAGTGTCATCGAACCATGGCACCCAAATGAAGCCATTTTCTTTATACCAGTTGTTGGGTGTGTGAAGCTTGTGCCATGGACGTCTGTTACTCTTATCTTCGCCTTCATCAAGCAGCTCGACTAAAGCTTTGTTAAGAAATGCTTTAACAATAACCTGATTTGAAGAATGTCGTTCAACAGTTAACGTAATATTTTGACAATCATCTGGGTATAAACAGCCGGGGTATAATCCGCCTTTCCAACGAATACTATTTTTTATTCTGACCAAGCCTTTTTTAGCTGAAAATGGATAGGTTGTTATGTAGGTCTTAACTCCTGTTGCTTCATCGGTTGAGGTAGTGGTGATGGTAGCGGAATTTATAGATCCACAACTCCAGGAAAGCATTGTTAGAAAAAATAGGAAAAGCTTTGATAATTTATTCATAGAAAACCTCCAGAGTATTTGTACAACAAAATTGTATACATTTAATAAATAAGCTAATTTTTATGTTTCCACCAATACCAAAGCCCACCAGCTGTTAAGAGTGCAGCGCCGCCTAAAAGAGCTTTTATCTTTTTGCATAGTGTAAAATCAGATCTTTCTAGTTCTTCTGGCGGATAGGGATAATTATAGCTGCCTCTTACTTGTTGATAAAGCACCTTCTCTGTATATACACCTATGCCCCAAATTCTGTAAGTTTCTCGGATTTTCCATGTATATCCATTACCTTTATCAGTTGTTATGGGTTGAGCATAAGGATGGCGGGTTGCAGGATCCCATGTAGACAATTTCTCTTTGATGCGCATCCCATTGCTATTTCCAACTAAACCTAAGCCAATAATTAGTGGTATTATTAATAGAATTTTGTTATGAATCTTCATAATAGATTTCTTATTATTAAAAAATATTGAAATATTTCAATTATTATAAATAATAACAAAGCTTAATAAAATGTCAATAATATTTCTTTTTGTATTTGTTTGAATATTAGATTTAAAGCCATTAAGTATTATTGTATAAAAATAAGATTCCTAAGTTTTCTTGCTCAAAATTTTATGTAACCATTCTATAGACTTGGGGAAAATATCAGGTCGATCTTTGCTAATAGTGTGGTTCATACCCTCAATGCGCCAATAAGTTATGGGCATATCGTGTTTTGAGGCTTGGTCAATTAACTCATCACATGATTTAAGGCCGGGATCACTCGTTCCCATAATGATTAACAAAGGGATCTTAAGCGCATAAAAATCGTCCATAATGTTGTGTAAAAATGCATCGGCCCAATATTTATATGTTTGTCCAAACCACCATTTTGTATGGGTCGGATTTTTTAAGATTTGCGCAAAAACCTGATCATATTCTTGACGCGTTTTGGGTAATCTTTTCCACCATATATATAATTTCATCATTAATGAACCATGCTTCCGCATGTGTTGAATATATGCCCATATCTGATCTTGCCAACCCCAAGCACCAATGCCTGCTTAGTTAATAGCAGCGATAATAGATTCTGCGCGCGCTAGCATAAGTCTGGTGATAACATCGCCTCCTTCAGAGCCTCCAATTACTACATATTTTCCATTCCATCCGGGTATATGTTTTTGATCAAGTAATTGTAGTAGATCAAGATGATCTTGAGTTCGTTGCGAGCGTGTATTGTGACTGTGAAATAGTGATTTATCAACATGATTCCCATCAACTCCCCATTTTTCAACGGTTAGTAAACCAACATTGCATGATTCAAGAAGTTGTGCAAAAAAATCATGGAGCGGCAATACATTTTGAATTGTTCCGAATGGTTCATATGAACCGTCACAAAGTACAACCATTGGATATTTTTGATCTGTATTAATTGGAAGCTGTAAATAATAAACAATTGATGAGCCATCCGCACGCTGAGCGATTTCACGTTTATATGCTTGATTTTCTCCAGAGATTGAAATAGTGAACCAATTTGTAAGGACCAAAAAAATTATAATACAAAAAAGCCGTAAGCTAAAAAGCAACTTTTTCCTTCATAATGAAAATTAAGATAATTTTTACTTTACCTTTGATATGTACAGATCGTGATTTTAGCGAATTTTACTTATAAAAACTAGCAATATAGTCAGTTATTTCAACATGCAACTGTTTACCACAACTAAGATAGGATAGACCTTGCATACGTACCTTAATATTTTTTGCAGCTATCGGTGATTTTTGGGCAAGCATTAAAATAGTTTTACCGGATTTATTTTCTGCATGAAGGTTAGCGCCTTTGGCGATTAATACTCTAATTTTTTGGATATTACCCGCTTTCACTGCTACAAATAATGGTGTACGATTACGACGATCTTGTGCTTCGATATTAAAATCTAATTCGATGAATTTTTCGACCATTTCGGGAGTTCCTTTAGCTGCTGCTTCATGTAATAAGGTATGCCAGTACTCTTCTTTTTCTTCCTCAATATCAAAATCTTCACAAGCAGAGAATATGCTATTGAATAATTCATTATCGCATAACGATATTGATTGACGAATATGTGAAGAACTAACATAAGCTCCTCTTTTTATTAATTCCTTTGCAGATTCGATTGCGCCATTGGATAGTGTGGTTTTTAACAAGGGAAAAAGTGCAGTATTGGGAGACAGTCCGTGATTTAATGCATACTTCAATAGGTCTAAATTCTCAACTTTACAAAAATTATATAAAACGTCAGCATTTGTGTAGAGCTTTGCTGGATTATTGCACTGCGTAAGATTAATAGTTTGGTTATCTTTATTCATGGTATAAATCAATGCATTGATATTTAAGAGCACTATTAGTGGAAGAATTAGTATCATATGTTTCATCATAAAAATAACTTTTTGTTGGAATTTTACTTTTCTATTAATATTTCTTCTGCAAGTTCTGGTAGGGTTGTTTGAAGTCTAGAAAGAGCAGTTTCTCCTGATTTAATTTTTTTATGTATATTTGCACCCTTAGTATAGAGCGTTTTAATTACGGGTATATTTTTATGTGCAACGGCAGTAAAGAGAGGTGTATACCCGAAATCATCTTCTGCTTCCAAATCAGCGCCGAGCGAAATGAGCTTTTCAACTATCTCAGAAGATCCATTGCGGCTAGCTTCATGTAAAAGTGTTTCATTATTATGGGGTAATAGTTTTTCATTGCAATTAAAATTTTTACATTGGCGAATTAAGCGCCCAAATAATTCAAGATCTTTTAAATTAATTGATTTCAAAATGTGTGATTTGGTAACAGTTGCTCCTCTGTTTAAAAGCAAATTGATATGTTCTTTTTTGCCGCTACTTAAGCATTTCGCTAATAATGGATATACAGTTGTATCAGGTGAAATACCAGAATTCAATATCCGTTCTAAATTAGATGCGGTATTCTCAATACATGCACCCAAAAGCAATTCCTTTGTTTCAATTGTAGATAATTGAATTATATTTAATGTATCGTTATTCATGGAAAAAGTTTGAAAAGGTAACATAAAAATTAATATCTGTAAGAGTGAAAATTTCATAATGAATATCCTCATATTGAAAGTAATAACTATTATTCTAGTAAAGTTTACCAATTAAAATAGGCAGTGACTATACATTGTTAGGTATATACACCAAAACAATTAAATAGTTTGCAATCTCAATAAAGAGAAAATACACTGTTTATGCAAGATTTTATCCACAATATTACCAAAGGGAATGCTATGCTCTTCAAAAATAGAATAATTTTATCATTAAGCTTAATTACATACAGTTTTTCAATACTCTGTATGAACCAATCGCCATATACTAAAAGTGAATTCAAAAAATTTATTAAAAGTTATAAAGTAGTTCACGGAGATCTAAGCAATTTTCCTTTATGGACGCTTTCTGGTTGTGAAGAATTAGTTAGAATTGCTCTCAAAAAAGGAGTTAATCCTGAAATACATTCTCTTTCTAATGCCGTTGAGGCAAATGATGTTAAAATGGTAGCAATGTTGCTTGATGAAGATTCTAGTCATGTTAATGAGTGTTTTTCTTCTCGACTTCAAGGTACATTGAAAATGCAAGAAGGGTTGTCTTTGCAAATGGGCAGTTTTGCAGTAACTTCCGATACCTTATTGCAATATGCATCAAGGCATTTGCTGATTGATGTTTTTAATGTTTTGCTTGTCTACAACCCAGATATCAACAAAGCTGTGCGTCCGTCTGAAACCCCTAAAAATATTCTCAAAGAAAAAATGGAAGAATTCGATGTTAACACTTCTGATTATCGCAGAGCATGTGCAATGCTTGATTTGCTACTGGAATATGAAAAAGATGCGCTGCAAAAACAGGATAAGGAAAAAAATGTTTAAAGTTTCTTATGTAGGCAATCTATTTGATTTCAATGTGTCTTGGCATAAGATTCTAAGTGTTTAATAATGAATTATGGTGTCCTATGAAAAAATATTTTTCTTTAGTGTTATTACTCACTTTTGCAATCAACTTTTTAAACACACAAGCTGAAAATTCATCGAATCAAATTGATAGTGAACAAATAAAGGAAAAAGAATTTGATCCAAAATATAAGAACTGGGTAGATTTAAATTCAAAGATGATGGACTTAGAAGAGCAAATAGCTTCAAAAAAATTTAAAAAAAGCTTAAAGCTTTATAAAAATCGTTATGGTTCCCTTGATGATTTTCCTCTTTGGCATTATTCAGATAATGCTCATCTAGTTAAAATTGCTCTTAAAGCAGGGGTATATCCCGATATTCACACCATTTCGAATGCCGTTGAGGCAGACGATGGAATCGTTATTTCATTGCTGCTTACTAAAGCACCTGAATTAGTTAATTCTAAAATGTCTACTATGCATCGTGAGACTTATTATTCAACTAATCAAACATTATTGCAGGAGGCAGCTGAAGACTTAAAATTAGAAGCATTTTTTACTTTGCTTCAATTCAATCCGGATATTTATAAATCTGCTCATAAAGATAAATCGGATTCTGTTGAAAATCTTTTAAAAAATAACATCGAGTGCTTTTGTTCAGATCGATCAAAAAATTCTAATGAATCTAAATTTAAATGTTTTAAAGCGCGCATGATGCTTGCTGAACTAAAGAAGTATGAAGCTGAATTTAATTTGCCTCCAAAAATAATTTAGCGCTTAATCATAAGCGAATATTTGATCTACTTATAGAAACTGGCGATATGGTCAGTTATTTCAACTGGTAACTGTTTACCTAACCCAAGATAAGTTTGCACTCTCAAATGCATTTTTATATTTTTAGCAATCAACGTTGAATTTTGTTCTGCGCACATTAAAATGGTTTTACCAGATTTATTTTTTGCATGAAGGTTTGCTCCATGAGCAATCAATGCTCTTATAGCAGGTATTTTAAGTTTTAATATTGCTTCAAATAACGGAGTATTGCCAGCTTTATCATCTTGTGCCTCTATGTTATAACCTAATTGCATACATTTTTCTACCAGTTCATAATTCCCTCCCCTAGCCGCTACACTATGTAAAAGTGTATAACCATGGTACCCATGTTGTTTGTCTTCTTCTATATCAAAGTCTGTACATGCATTAAGCAAGATAGTGAATAGTTCTATATCATGAAATTTTATAGATTCATAGACATGTGAAGATCTAACAATCGCACCACGGTTTACTAATTCTTTTGCATTGTTAACTGAATGTGAATAGGAATGATCTAAAACATAGGTCAATAATTGTACATAAGGATACATGTGAGCATTTGGTGAAAGCCCTTGGTCTAAAGCTGCTCTTAATAATACTCCATCAGATTTACAGATTTTTTCTAAAAAAGTAGGATTGTTAAACTTTTGTTGTGATATGCGATTATTTTGTTCCATTGCATAAGATGAAGTTGCATAGAAAATTGTTAAGAAATAAAATGCTGAATTGAGTATTTTCATAATTTTTCCTCGAACCTGATAATTATATTTATTTTATATTAGTTTACAAGAAATAATAAAATTTGAAACGAGTTAATCATTTTGCTGATCTAGTCGATCAATTGATCTAGACATGAGTAATTAATGGCGTTATTCTTTACCTAGATTTTGTAGTTTTTGTTATATTTTTTACAACATATTTAAGGAAGGGTTTCCATGATTAATTACAAACAAAGTCTGATGCTTATGTTTTGTGTCGCTTCAATGAATAGTATGAACGCTATGGAAAAAAAGAAAGGCGAAGCTAAAGAAGTTGTTAACAAAGATATAGCTGTAACTGAACGGCTTAATGAGCTATTGAATGTAGAGACTGATTCAATTGTTATACAAAGAGGCAGAACTATTCTATCTAACGACGATTATAATGATAATCCCGCATTGTTGGCTGCTTATGGGAACTTTTTTGCAGAATTTCATATGTATAAAGTAGGAGAAGAGAGATACTATAATATGCTTATTGAAAGAGGCGCCGTAGAAGCAGGTGAAGATGCTGATTATATCCGTGAATATCTTTACGCTAATCTTGACGATGCTTGGAAAAAAGAAAAAAAAGAAATTTTGAAAAACTATGATGTAACACAGGCTAAAAAAAGAATTTATAGTGATTTTGGCCCTAACCAGGAGGTATTTTTTAAAGATACCAAAATGCAAATGTCTGCATATAAAGAGTGGATGCGTACAAGAGATTTTGCAAGCACAAAGTTCTTGGTAGAAACAATTTGTAAATTAATGGGAGAGAGAAAACTCATTGATCAAGAGACTACCAAAGTTTTAGAACTACTCAAACAATATGATAATAAATAGAGTATTTCTTTTACGTGAATTACAATACAATCTCTCTAAAATGAAAATAAGAGAGATTGTATTTTTTATTGCCTTGTGTCATCTTTTTTCTTCTTTTACTATTGATTTTACTGAAACAAAAGCCTTTACAGAAGCGATTGCATCAGGAATTGAATATCAAAATTATTCGATGCGTTTTCCATCACTGCTTGCGCGGAATTTACGTTTGTATACTAATACTTATTTAATAATGATTCTATCTGAGTAAAAATATCGTTAATTTCACTTTTATTATCTAAAGACGCTTTCATTAATTGTTTAGCTAATTTTACATGTTCTTCTTGATCATTTGAACTAAACTGTGAAGCATTAGTTTTAATAGACTCTATTAATTTGGACTTATCTTTATGCCAGCTCGATTGAATATTTCCTGCATACGGTGGTGATTTACTGAAATAAGAGTTTATTTGATATTTAGCACTTCTAATTGTAGAACGAATCTTTTCTGCAGCATTATGCTGATCAATATACTTTGGTTCAAGAGAAACATACGCTGTAATTGTATTGCTATTGCCATTAACCTGTATGTTACGAGTTCCACTTTGAACCAATTCGTTTTTTTGAGGTTGATCTGTGCTTGATTTTTTATCAAAAATTTTTTCAAAGTACTTAATAATTGCATGAATAATACTCTTAAAAATATCAAAAAAAGTTCTTATAATAGCCATCGCTACTCCAAAATAAAGGATTAAATACTTCTTATTCTGTTTTTTTTCATTGCAAATTGGGTATTCAATTCCTTATTATACTACAAAACAATAATTTGATGGTAAATAATGTAGGGGATAGTGATGAATAGTAAAAGAATTATAAGTGTGTTCAGCAGTTTTTTATTTTTTGTTTCTGTTTTTTATGCAATGGAGAAGCAGGAAGAAAGTGTTAAAATCAAAGTTGGTGATCGTAGTTATGAATTAACTAAGAATCAGGCTCGGAAATCAGAAATTTTAGCAGCTATGATGAGAAGGCATAAAGACTTTGAAGTGCCTCTCGACTTATCGGATACCATTTCTCCAGAGGTTTTTGCATATATTTATAAAGATTTAGTCGGCCAAAAGTATGATGAGAATGATCTTGATGATACAATGATAAATCGTTTATTGGCTGGAGCATCGATTTTAAAAATTCCACAATTGATTGAGAAATATTCTGAAGTTATTACTGATCGAGGAATTGATATTACCATTATCGTTGGTGAGGTTGAGTACGTTTTGTCGTTAGCGAAAGCAAAGAAGTCGGTAACGCTCAAAAATATTCTTAATGATGTAGAAGATTATACTATTCCAATACCAATTCCTAATGAGTTTGTGTCTATTTTTGAATATGTTCATAAAGATTTAACGAATATTCCGTATGATGTTGATCCGTTATCTGATGAAAATCTAATTGATATGCTTAATACAGCAAACTATTTAGATAGCAAGAAGTTACTAAAAAAATATAGAACTCTTTTATTAGAGCGTTTAAAAGCTATTAATACAGAAAAAAAACTGCATCATTATCTTAATCTCGTGCAAGGATTGCCAGAAGAAATGCAAATTCCTCTATCTCAAAAAATATGCGCTGAAGCGAAATCAATTTTTAAAATCTTACCAGAATCAATAATAAAACGTGTTTGGGAGAGGGAATATAACGGAAAAATAATTATATCTCCTGATGTAAAGACAATGATTATAAAAGCAAAAAATCTTACAATGCTAGTTATAGATATCGCAACAAATCTCTTGTTATGGAAAAAACCCTATATTTTTGGCAATCTCCTGTTTTCGTCGGATAGTTCGAAAATCTTACTTTATCATGAATTACCATCACCAATAACAATATTTGATGTTAAGAATGGTGAGCTTTTAAAGACTACAAATTCTTTTGATTTCCCAACAGTACGGCCTTTGAGATTTTTTTCTGATGTTAATCGAATTGTTATGGAAGATCGTAAAAGCGGAAAGATAATGGTATTAGATGCTGGCACTGGCAACGTGGTATTTGAAAAACCATTTCCAGAAAGAGGCCAAATTGCCGAAAATAGTTATTACGATTCAGATTCAAAAACATTAAGCCTTGCATTGATGAAATGGCCTGAGGAGTTGAGGTCATATTGGATCCTTGATATTACTAACGGTCATACCATTAAAATTAAGGCAAATACTGCTATAGAGCGTTATTATATTTCGCCTAATGGAAAAAAAATTATCTCCCTTTCTCAAGAACTAGTGAGGGTGGAAAATAGTTTCAACGATGAAGGGGCTATAGCCTGGCCATTTAAAAAGCCACTTTCTAACGTTCCTTATATAGGCTCCTTTTCAAAAGATAATAGCCTGTTTTCAGTGGTATCAAAAAGGGAAGCAATTGTTGTTGTTCTTAATGTGAATGCTCAGCACGCGGTATGGGCGCGGCCAATTATTGTGCGGGGAACTCTTTTTTCGCCAGATGGCCAGGAAATCTTTATTGCAACTGCTGACAATACGATCATGTGTATTGATTTGTCTACAAAAAAAGAGCTATGGAAGAGGAATATTTCTAAAGGACAAAGAGTAGTTGATGTGTATTTTGTATCACCCTCTATTTTAGCATGTGGATTATATCGTAGTCCTTTTGATGTAGCTTTATCTGGTGATTTTTTAATTAATTTCTTTGATCGAAATACAGGAAGAATGTTATCAGAATTTGAATATTCAAAAAATGTTTCTGAATATGAAAGTAAATTTTTAACATTAAAAAATAATTTTTTATATGCTACAGTTAATGAAAATAAACTGTTGTGTCTTGATATTTCCCCAGTATTAATTCTTTCTTTTCTTAATCAACCCTATGTTCCCTTAGATCAGGCGTTACTAATATATTATATTTTCAGATCGATAGATCTAGCAAAAGATAAATTTATTTCTATCGATCCTCTTATTAAGCTTGGCTATAACGATCTGCCACAAGAAATTAAAACAATGGTAGAAGCTCATAATCAGAAATTTATACAAGAGAAAGCAAAGGGAGCTGTTAAGCAATTGGAGGAGATTGGATATGCTGAAAAATTAAGGGAATCAAAAGAAGCGCACATGAAAGCTAAGCGACAAAAGCGCTTTATAGAAGAACAAGCAAAGGAAGTTGTTAAGAAATTGAAGGAAACGGATTATGCTAAGAGATTAAGGCGATCAAAAGCATCACAAGCTAAACGAGCTCAAAGTCGTAAAAAAGATTGATGAAAATAAGTGTTTATTTGTTTCCTTGATCACGTAAAGCTGAGCGTTCTTCATGAATCTTTGCTAACTTAAAACAAACAGAATACAAATGTTCATGCAGCTCTTGTTGTCGATTGGTAAATACTTTTTCAGCAAATGTTAAGGAATAATATTGATTAGCATAGACAATATTATGATTGATTATCTGCTATATAAGCCTTCAAGCATTGCCCAGTTAACGAATCTTTATTTGCAATAATTTCTTGAGGTGTACCTGTTGCAACAATTTTTCCACCTGCAAGCCCACCACCTGGACCAAAATCAATAATCGTATCCGCATTACAAATAACATCTAAGTTATGCTCAATTGCTACCACCGTATTTCCTTTGGATACTAGCTTTCTCAAGATATTAAGCAATTTTTCCACTTCCTGTGGGTGCAATCCTGTTGTTGGCTCATCCAATAAGTACAACGTATTTCCCGTTTCAGATTTGGATAGTTCAGTCGCCAATTTTATTCGTTGCGCTTCTCCTCCTGATAATGTCGAAGTAGACTGCCCTAATGTCAAATATTCTAAACCAACTTGTCTCATTAAATCTAGGAGTGCAAAAATCTTCTTTTCTTGCCTAAAGAGGGGGATAGCATCGCTTATCGTCATATCTAAAATGTTCGCGATAGTATGTCCTTGAAATTGTATTGATAACAGTTCATCAGTGAATCGCATCCCATTGCAGACAGGACATTCTGTTTCAATATCAGGCATGAAGGTCATGTCAACATCTACTACGCCTGCGCCATTACAGTTCTCACAGCGTTCATCGGATGTATTGAAGGAAAATGTCTCCGCACTAAAGCTACGAGCTTTTGCTTCCGGCATAGAAGCAAATAAATCTCGAATCAAATCAAAAAGTTTTGTATAGGTTGCTACATTGGAACGTGTTGATTTTGAGCTGCCTATCGTGACTTGGTCGACGGTTACTACGCGATTAAAATAATCTAAGCCTTCAACAGAAGCATATTTTCCCGGAACTTCACTTGCATGATTGAAATGCTTTCTTGCCACTTTATCCAAAATATCAAATAGGAGCGTTGATTTTCCTGAACCGGATACACCGGTCATTACAACAAGCTGCTTTATAGGAATACTAACGTCAATATTTCGTAGATTATGTTCGCAAGCACCACGTATAATTAAAGCTTTATTTTTTCGCAGAAGGATGATTTAGTTTAATAGCCGCTTTTTTAGCCAAATAGGTGCCAGTAATAGATGTTTCACAAGCCATAACATCAGCGGGTGTGCCAGAAACCACGATTTTCCCGCCTTTGCTGCCTCCTCCAGGCCCTACATCGAGTATGTAATCAGCATGCTTAACAATATCCATGTCATGTTCAATGATTAAAACGGTGTTGCCGGTTTCTTGTATCATCCTCATTGTTTTTAATAATTTTGCATTATCATGAGGATGTAGACCTGTGGTTGGTTCATCAAGAACATATAAAACTCCGGTAAGACCGCTACCAAGTAAACCAGCTAACCTTACTCGTTGAGACTCTCCTGCTGAAAGCGAAGGAAGTGTACGTTCTAATGTTAGATAATCCAGCCCAACTTCAATTAAATGTGATGTTCGTTCTTTCAATGCGCCTGAAAGGGCTGAAAGAACTTGCAATTCATCCTCTGGAACATGGTGATCCAACTCTTGTATCCATTGGAGCAGTTCACGTAGATTAAGTCCGACCAGATCAATAATAGTTTTTCCACTGACTGTTACTTCTCTTCCAAGTCTTGCCAACCGTGAATTTTTACACTCGGTACACGGCTCATGTACAATATATTTCTTGACATCATTTGAAGCATTTGCAGGATTCTTCTTATAGAGATTGAGTAAATGCGGAATTATACCTTCAAAATTTCCTTCACTCACTTTTTTAGGCGTTTGGATATTCTTGTATGCCTTTACAAAATCTGGAAACGTGATTCCATAAAGTAAAAAATTTCTCTGTTCTTTAGTATAATTCTTTATTGGAATAGCTGGATCAAAGGGAAAATTATAATGCTTACTTGCAGCAAGGATAACGCTCTCGTAATACTTTGCAAGCGATTCGCCCCAAAAATCCGCTCCGCCGTTTCTCATCGTTTTTTCTTCGTTAAGTAAACGCGATAGATCAACGCTGATGATTTGGCCGACTCCTTTACAAGTCTCACAAGCTCCCGCTAACGCATTGAATGAAAAATGATTCATTTTCAATTTTTCTAGCTGCCGGCAACAATGCGGACAATTAAAATAGCTTTTTTTTATTTTCTTTGAAGAAGAACTTGTTTCATCTTTTTCTATCTCAATGGTTGTTAATTTATTTTTGTCTTGCAAGGGTTGTTTGACGATTTTTCCACAACCTGTACACGGCTGATGCCCCATAGCCGCAAACATATTCCTTAAAATGGTAAGAATACCTGATCTTGTGCCGACCGTGGAACGGGGGTTAAAATCCGTTACTCGCTGCGTAACGCCAATAGAAGGGGATAGCCCCATAATTATATCTACTTTTGCTTTTTCTATATGATCCGTAACCATGCCCAGTGATTCCAAATATTGCCGTATGCATTCTTTTTGCAAGATGCCCGTTGCAATAGAGGATTTACCTGACCCTGAGGGTCCCGTTAATGCAATTAATTTGCCTTTGGGAAATTCAAAACAAATATTTTTTAAATTGCGCTCTTTTGCACCATGAACGAGAATAGTATCTGGTTTACGAATAACGGATATGACATCTTTACAAATAGTACAAACAAAATTTTTTCTTAACATAAATAGCCTTCCATTACGACTTATATAAACTAAAAATTAGGGCAATTGGTTGTTATGAATCTTATTTTTTACCTTTTCAATCCAAGCAAGCTCAGTATTCATATGTGCTTCAGTAATGGCAAACAACTCTTCTATATGTCGTGGAGCTCCAGTCCTTTCCATTTTAACTGGAATAAGGTATTTCATCGATTTAACCATATAATTTAACTGTTGTTCGCGATGTTCTAAAGCCAATAAAAGGTCTTCTCTTGGCATTTGATGCATAAACACCACAGCTACTTGAAGAGAATCGATGTGCGGCTTAACCTCCCACCATTGTTGGCGTAACCTTTTTTTAAATTCTTCTTGGCCTTCAGGAGTTATCTGGTAGAGGATACAGCCTGAATCTTCTATAGTTGAATCATTGGTAATTCTAACTAACCCTTCTTGCGCCATTTTTTTTAGCGCAAAATGGATAGAGCCATAGGTAATTGTTGTCCAATTTTCTGCGTCCCATGAAACCAAAGTTTGTAATATTTCATAGCCATTTTTTGGTTTTTCGGGCTCGAAGTTAAGGATTCCTAATACTAATAAACGCGCGGGGGATGCCATAATATACCTCTATTTTATAAATATTTATATACAAACTTATATACAAGTATATATAAAAAATCATCTAAATCAAGATAGCAGAATTCTGATTGATTCTACATAATAGGTAATAATCTAAAGATGTTGAGAACTGCCTAATTCAAGGCATATATGCAACAGGGCAACCGCACTATAAAGATTGAATTAATGAGAGAAAAATACGTTTGGAACGGCAGCTAAATTCACGATTGTCATTGCGAGCGATTCGACTTCGCCAAGGCTTCGCTCGGACACGCAAAGCGGGCGCGGCCTGCCCGCCGAAACTTGCCAAGCCTGAAGGCGTGGATAAGTGGAGGCTGGGCAACCCAGTTATGAAGACTTCTCATTTTAATCACTGGGTCACCACGTCACTGTGTTCCTCGTGATGACATTGTGGTTAATTTGTTAACTTTGCTTTGATAAATCACAATAATCTTATGTTAATATAGTAAGCTTAAAACCTGAATTTTTGATGCGTTTGCCCTGTGCTTATTAAAGTGTAATTAACTTCAAAAATTAGCCGGTACCTCATGAGTTTATTAGGTTCTAAAATGTTATTAATTTTCATTGCTAAGGGCCAATTTTAATAGAAATAAGGTTTCTGGTATCAATTTTGATTTTGCCCAAACTTTTTGTTTTTCATCTAAAAGTTCACCTATACCAGATAATATGTTGCGATTACTCATCTTTTCAAGATCATTGATACATATTTGCAAAAAAGCTTTGTAGGTCATATTGGTTCTTAATTCAACGATTTTTTTGTTAATAGGCCAATTATTATGTAAGAAGAACCAAACATCAAAAATATCACGATTAGTTTTACCAATTCTTTCATGCATTGCTACCAATTTATTAGCGGCCATATCTTCTTTAACCATGACTTGCATAGCTATACCTAAATATTGTTTTACTTCGTATCTTGATCCAAAAGATCTTTTATTGATTTCTACTTTTATATTTTGAGCACCATATGATTTATCTTTATATGACAATAAAAAAAATAAACTATACCTTTTTTTTTGTGCTTTGACTTGGCCATGTTTTATTAAAATTTCATTGATCGTAGTAAAAACAAGATCTTCTTTTTCTTTATCCAAAAGGTCAAAATCGAGGTCAACTGAAAAACGACTCAAATTATAAAATAAAAGAACCGCAGTCCCGCCTTTAAACCCTAAATATTGTGCTATGTTTGGCTCAGTAAAAATGTCTTTAAGGATCTTAATAAGAATAGTTTTATGAGTGATTATGTCTATTGTCATGAGAGTTTTCCTACTTCTTTTTTAAATGAATCATAGTACAGATCAACTCTTTTTTGCATATTTTTATTTTTATATATTGGTACTATCTCATAGACTTTATCCCAATTCAATGGCTGAAGATTGTCAAAATGATAATTTTTATTCAAATATATACTGTCTAAAAAAGCTCTTTCGGGTGTAGCAATACTGTATGTTTGAACTATTTCAACTCCCAGTGAATTTGTAAGGATCGCAGATTTTATTGTTCTAAATGTATAGGTCGTTCCATCGCACATGATATCTCTTGATTGATATGAAGCAACAAATATTTGACTATAATATTGAAAAATGATTCCTGCTGAACTAAGAACTGTTTCAAAGCTTATATAAGATGGCGTTAAGATTTTTGTTGCTAATTCTAAGTGATTATAATTGGCATCTTTTGAATAGAGACCACGACGAATATGATGTAAATCCCCATTTTTTACATGGTAATTTAATTTGGATTTAAGCGTTTGAACATCTGTGGTTCTGAATCTGAGCAACAGCTCTTTAAAAGAAAATACTGTTTCCGGTGATCGCAATAGTTCTTGCAAAAAATTTCTTTTCATATGAATTCCTCCATAGTACTATAAATAAAAGCCAAAGGTCAGAAAAAACCTTACCTTTGGCTTTTATTATAGCTTTTCTGGGTTTTTAACGTCAAGTCATAGATTAAAGATTCTCTAATGAACTTATAAGATTTTCGATATGTCGGTTTTGCTCATTTGTTATGTGTAAAACAGTTTTATGTTCTTCTTTATCATCAATACTATTTTTATAAGTAAGAGCTTCACCATCACAATCCACTATATGGCTAAGTGCATCTAGAACTGATATGTTTGGTTCAATATGTCCACAAGTTGACCAAAAGCTTAAACCTTCTGTTATATCAAGCAGTTGTTGTGCAGCTTGAAGAATATCATCAACAATCTTTTCATGATTTTTATCAACAATTCGATAATCAGAAGCCTTTGATTCGCCCGTGCGGGCATATGATCGTGCTTTAAAAATCGTACTTAAGTGTAACTGAGAAATTGCATATGATAGTGTTTCTTCAACCATTGGATCGAATACTGAAATGGCATATTGGTTGTCGCGGTTATGTAAGATATCTTGAAGCATAGTTACATATTCTTTATAAGCATGACCGGGTAGTGAATTCATAATCGCATACTCTGTAGTACTATCCTTTTTTATCGTTTGTTCAACAGCAACCCAGTGAGTTCTTGTTTCGTCTGTTTTTCCCGTGCGCAGTATAAAAACATGTTTATACAATTCCGGTCTGTTTCCTAGAGCAGCTTGCGATTGAGCAAAAGCAACCAAGACAGAATGTTCAAGTCCACTTTTACCATCTTTATAGCGTGTAATATCAGGAATCACCGTGATGTTCATTGTTTCTGTTTTGTTTTTTTGTACTAAAGCGGCAACCTCATCTTCGCTTAACCATTGATCATCAGCAGAATGACGGGAGTCTTTAATGTGTTGCTTATTTTCTTGCATAAACTGTTCAAATAAAATATCGCTTGTAAAACATCCTAATGCATTGAAAAGTGCATGATAACCGCATTCCGCTGCTACTTGCTGTTTAACTCTTTTTACATGAGTTATATAGGATTTAATAATGTATCGCGAAGGTGAAGATTTTCTATCAACAACAGAAGGTTTTTGAGCAAGATAAACATTAGAAAGATTGTCGGTTGTTTGTTTTCCATTGTTCATAGCTATTAACAATGCCATCATCTTCTGCATCTGTTCATTCAATCCTGCGACTTCTTGTTTAAGTCCTTTTGTTTCTGTTGCGAGCTTTTTATTACTTTGTTCGAGCTCTTCGTTGCTTTGTATGAGTTGATCAATTTTTTTATCTTTTTCTTTAATTTGCTGGATTACAATTGCCAATAACTGAGAGTCTTCATGAATTTTTTTGGGGGCTATTGCTATTGTTCCTGGCGTAATTTTTCTCTTTGTATAATTAGCAACAAGCATATTAATGTTATCAATCACTTGTGTTACAGCCTTAAACTGGGGTTGAAAGTGTGTTTTAGTAATAGTACCAAGTGCTCTTCTCAGTTTATAGAATGTATTATATTTTAAGTGGTAGGGAAGATAGTCACCTTGTTTATGTTCTGAATCATGCTTTGAAGAATAATTTTGTAAATATCGTGTTAATGCAGCATTATTTTTAATGCAATATTTATCATCATTGCCTGTAATTGTTGCAAGCTCTGGATGCTTTTTGCGTTGACCTTCGTTCATAAAATCATGATACATAAGCGTTAACAAGCTATCCAAAATTTTAAAACTAACATCGACTTGTTGTGCTGCTTTAAAAATATCCGAAGTTGGTGATTTTGAACTTACCTGCGTCATTATTTCTTGGTTAAACTGCAATCTTTTTTCTTGTTGATCTTCTTGTATCAACTGTTGAACTAAGGGCAAAAAATCTTGTGATTGATTAGATCTTTTGTGGGTGGTGGGTCCCAAATGAATGCACGGTTCATCTTCTTGTATTAATTGTTGAAAGAAAGGCAAAAACTGGTCGGCTTGATCGCTTTCGTTGCGCGCTTTACTGACAAAAGTATCTCGTGCTGCTGGATATGGGCAATCAGGCGGAAAATACCCTGAAGATATAAGGCCAAGAGCACCATCAAACCGTACTGTAAAAGCACTACTAGGATATACTCCGTTAGTTGTAAAAGTATCAATAGACTTTGGAAAACGTCCTCCTTCCCAGAAGTGGTTTATATTTTCATTGAGCGTATACATCTCTTTTTGAAAATCATGCTCTAAAGATAAATGTAAAATTTTTATTTTAGGATCATCTGTTTTAAAGCAAAAAAAAGATTCAAGGTGGAAACGTTCATCTGTAAGATGATAGGTATGTGTAATAATTCCTAGGCCTTTATTTTCTGCTATAATATATAATGGGTTTATAGGTAATGGCTGGCGAGGTCGCATAAGTTTAGGCAAATCACTATTTTGTCCAGCTGGATAGATCAGAGTGCTCATACCATCTCCAATAGGTTTGAAAGAACTTTGCTCAAGGTCAACTTTTGTTGCTTTGAGTAACGATTCGTTCTTTGCTTGTCTTTCATCTAGGTATTCTTCATAGATCCGTTTAAAATTTTCAGAGGGTTGATGAACATCTTCTACTGTTATCAATTTTGATTCTTTATAATCAATTCGTTTTGATTGTCCTTTCAAATAA
Organism: Candidatus Babeliales bacterium; assembly: GCA_963722255.1. Taxonomy (GTDB): domain Bacteria; phylum Babelota; class Babeliae; order Babelales; family JANWKD01; genus CAVRJM01. The sequence continues at coordinate 274,772 of CAVRJO010000002.1, read as the reverse complement.
GTTGGACAGGAGTATCCCGCTCCTTGTACTTGTACGGTATAAGCGTTTGCTGTCTTTGCGTTTTTTAATGCATTGGTTATATATTCAACGCATTTTTTACATTCATACGAATTTACTATTCCATTTGTTTTTGATTTTTCAGCTTCTATAGTAGCGCTTAGTTCTCTACGAAGTAGTTTCTTACCTTTTTTTTCAAAGTTTTCTTGCTCCTGCTGAACTGCTGCAGAAAGTTGCGATAAAGCCTTGTAATATTTTTGAGCAATTTTCTCTAAATAGTTATTCTCGTAAACTCTGTTAATAAACGCGCGTATTTTTTTCCCTTGTTTTTTGAGAAGCAGTAATTTTTCGATATCTGAATCTTTCATGTTTTTTGTTGGAGGATATTCTTTATCACGCGCAAGTTTTTGACTAAGCATAGGCACAATCGTATCGACGCATTTAATCCAAATTAAAGGATTAACTAACTTTTCATGTTTAAAATTGTTAAAATTTCCTTCAAGATATCTGCTTAAAAGATTAACATTTGGAAAAGCAGGATGCCCAAAAATATTTTGTTGAACTATAGGGCCTTCCAGTGTTGTTTGGAGTGCCGTTGGCGAATGTATATCAATCGAACCGCCCGTTAATGAATCGGCCGAAGCGCGACTTGTTCCTTTGATAAAGAGATTTTGTATGCATTTACCAAATTCTTCAGGTGAAGCATCATCGGGTAACAATAATGCTTCTTGAATATCATCATCAATATCTTCTACGCGCAAACCATTTAAGTTATCAAGAGTCATTCTAAAATTACTATCAACTCGTGCATGCAATGCTTCAAGGCCACTTTGAATTGCTTTGTGGTTGTGAGCTATATAGTTATGCAGATCTTGTAAGTTGTGCAAGATATTTTTTTGATCTAAATGAAGCGCAAAGAATTTTTCAAGTACAATAAAATGATGCTTGGTGTCCCTTTTGCGAACTTCTTCAAACTGTTCGCGCATTTCTTCACGCATTTGGTACATTTGTTGTGATAAATGCATAATGCCTTGTGTTATGGCATTAATGATTGCTTCTGTATTTTTTGCTTGAGAATCATCTTCTTCTTGAAACATTAACTCACATAACCCTTCAACTGCCATAAGTATGCCAACATAAGGATGAATTCCGGCGCCAGCCAGACCTTTTTGCATAATAGTTCGCATACTATCAACAGCTTGAATTCCTGCAGCACCAAAAGTTCTAATCGCGTACGCTTCTTTTTTGTGACCAAAAATACCTGCAATGGCCGCTATGCCATTGAACCCACCCGCAATGTTGCCCATTGTTTCTTGATATTCCATTTCTGATTTGAATTCATTATATTTGGACAACGCGTCTAGTTTTTTTATTTGTTCAGCAAAAATTTTAGCATGTTCTTCAAGCATTTCAGGAGTGAGCATTTGAGGTGTGTCAGTTGCTGCTGCATTTTTGCTATTACTATCTTTTTTTGCGCTAGTTTTTTGTGATTTTGAATTTGCTGGTTTTTTGCTTTTAGATGTAGCAATGCGAACTTTTGATTCTTTTTCAAATTGTTGTATGTCTCGTTGATGCTGCGCCCAATATTCTTGGTGAGATTTTTCAAGATCAAATTCGGGGATGTTAGAAATTCTCAAACTATTGTCTTTTTTTACTTTTGTTTTAAATAGCTCCGGATAATTTTCTTGAGCAGATTTATAACCTTCGAGAACAAAATCAGCAAATTGCCTGAGCTTTGCTTTATGTGTTTCAATAACTTTTCTTTTTTGTTGATCGAGTTTTTCTGCTGCACTAAGAACGACTCTAAGAGCTTCAATTGATTCTTGGTATGTACATCCAAGATTCATTGTGCACCAATTATCAGTTATTGCGTTATTACTGATTTCAGTATTTAATTCATCAAATTTCTCTCTGAGATATTTGGCTTCTGAGCATGCGCTAATCGCCGCACTTGCATAAGGACCCACTGCTCTGGTAATGATAATATTTGCACTTACATTGGCTAGTCCGCTAATAAAAGAATCCAAAGACATTGGTTGATCATGTGATGAAACTCCTTCGCTGAAATTATCAGAAAATTTTGTAACTTTGCCTACTGCTTTGTTTTGATATTTTAAATGCTTGAATGGTTGGCTTTTAAAAGGATCAAGTTGAGACTGATCTTCTTGCTTTTTTTTATCTTTTGATTCTTTTATAGAGCTGTTAAATCCTGGTACATATAATCTGTGACCCAGGGCAGGTTGTACCTGTTTTTCCAGTTGACTTAAATAGAAGTCATTTCCGAGCTCTTTTTCCATAGCAAAGAGTTGAAAGAAAAGAGGAAATAAAGGAATAAGTATGAGTTTTGATCTGTTGTGCATAGCTTAGGGTTTCAAAAACTATTAAATTATTGATAAACACCGTTTTAATGTGAATTAATCAATAAAACAAGCGGGAATAGCGTATAGTATTTTTTGAAGAAGTTCCATTTATTTTCCTCTTTGCAGAATTTATGGTAGTGTTGTATAGAATAGTCTTGAAAAAAAGCTATAGAAGTAAGCTAAAATATGAAAATAAATTACCATTATAGTAAAAAATATCGCTTGTATTGTGGTATCCTCATTGCAGGGTTACTTTTTGCGACTAAAACGACTTTTTCTATTATTCCAGGTTTGACTCAACCTTATCGCGATAGGATCAAAAACAGTTTTGTAGCACACTATGCCATTTATTCTATGGTTGCCATAAAAAACTGGTATACATCGGGGGATCAATCCAAAAAGCAAGAGGAAGTGCCAAAAAGATACACTCTTACTTTTACAAATGATCTGTTTAAGCGTTGGTCATGGTTTAAGAGTTCGAATTTTTTCTGGTTGAGGCATACAAAGAAGGATATTGATCATAATGTACCATTTGCCTTTAATGCTCCAAAGCAATATCACAGTGCATTATGCATTGAGCCGCAGCAAGTATCTATTGAGGAAAGCATAATTCCCGCCTTGGGTGTTGAATCGCAATTAATAAGAGCATCAATAGAGCCCATTGAGAATTATCTACCTCTACCTGAAGGTATAGATTCTATGTTGGGCAATATACCAAATACAATGAGCACAGTAGGAACTATTTCTGCGCCATTGCATCAACTCAAAGAAGATGTTATTGATGATTTTGGTTCATGTATAAAAGGAAGGCTGGTTCAGCCTCTTGCACAGATTGTTAAAAATATAAAAAAAGATCTGGAATTTTCTCACTATGGAATAACTGTTTTATATTATAAACATTATCTTATATTTGGTAATGATTCAACTCGTCAAACAAAACTTTTTGAGGGCATACGAGATGATCGCGAAGGTGATTTAAAAAACTTGGTGAATAATAAGATTAATAGAAGAATTGACTTAGAACTTGTGAGCCGGGTAAGTGGAAATTATAAAGAACATTTAATGCCAAAATCTTTAGAAGATTATATATTTTTAATTTATTCATTAATAAATCTTGTAAAAAATAATAAACAATTTCGGGAGTCTCTAAGCCTCTTCAAAGTTTATACGGATGTAGATTTTTCGTTATCATCAAAAGAGATTGCACAGCAATTGCAAGAACGTAGTTGCGACGGCATTGTACCAATAATCGCCTTGTATCCAGCTACAGGAAAGGAGCATGCGCAGATTGTTCGCAATATTATATATGAAAATTTTGGTACTATGAAAGGCCTTAATATTGCACCTTGTTATAATGAAAAGATAACAAGTTTAATTTTTGGTACTCAATATAATAGGGATGAAAAAGAAAAATATAAAGAACTCTTTAATTCTACCCGAGTATATTTTAATGAAACTTTTAATGGCGTTCCATCATATAAATATCGCTTAAAAAATCCGAGATTAGAAATGTTACGGAAGAGTTATTTGCAGGCGTTATCGAGAGAAATGCCAGATCAAATTGAGAAATTGATTAAAAAGTTTGAAAAAATGAATTTTTCGCTTCGCTGTGCTGATGAACTGGGTAATTCATTGTTGGATTATGCGTATAGTTATAATTGTAAAGCAGCAATTGATGTATTAAGAGCAAAGGGAGCGCTTCGTTCTAAAATTTCTCCGATCAAGCTTTTAGAAAAGCGCGATAATCAAAAATTAGAACTGCTTTTACAGGAAGAGTGCAATTGGAATGCAGTTGATGAACCAGAGAATTCCTTGTTTTATTATGCTTTAAAGCATGGAAATGTTGAAGCAATTAACCTCCTTGGTAATAATCAACGAGTAAGAGTTAATGCAAAAAACAAGAACTATAAAACAGCCTTAGAGCAGTTTCTTTTAGATATTAAAACGCAAGCGCTTATTCCTAATCAAGATCATGTAGATGCTCTTGCAGCATTGCTTCTTTTGAAGCCGCAGATTGGTAGGGTGCAACCAATTGCGGAAGGTACAGGTTCTAATTCTTTTGATAGACAGTTGATGGCAAAGGTTAAGGAATATGAGGAGGAAGCTCGAAAAAATGAAGAATGGAGCAATGAAGAACAGGAATGGACCCAGGTTTAAATTACAAGCTGAAAATATACAAAATGAGTGGTTTTGTTGGTGATTAAAAATTATCGCGACAGTTATTGGCAGAAGTAAAGTTTTTGCATATACTGTATATATACAAATTAATTGTTACTAGTAAGGTAAACTATTCACTCGAGGAAAAAGCTTCATGAAGGCTAAAAAATATACAAAAGAAACCATTAAAAATATCGGTATGACAGATCGTAACTTTCCGAAGTTTACGATTGGAGATACCGTCATAGTCTCCCAAAAAATTAAAGAAGGCGATAAAGAACGTATCCAAGATTTTGAAGGCGATGTTATTGCTTTCAATAATAATGGTATTTCAACGACCTTTATGGTTCGTAGAATTGGTTCAAATACCGTTGCTATTGAAAAGATTTTCCCTTATTTCTCACCGCTTATTGATTCTATTAAGTTTGTAAGATCCGGTAAAATTAGAAGAGCAAAGCTCTATTATATGAGAGGCCGAGTTGGTAAAGCTGCCCGTGTTAAACCTAAGGTTCTAACCGGTATTCAAGCTGCTTAACTAGATGAAAATTCGATTTCTGTCCCTTTGCGTAATGATACTTATTCTGAGTTCATGCAAGAAAGATAAAGATCTTGTTGCAAAACGCTGGAAAAGTAAGCATCTTGAAGCGAGGTTATATGATGTGCCTGTGCTTTTGAACGCTCAATTGGTGCAAAATATAAATAATACAGCATGTGTTGATGAAAGCAGCATTATTTCATATGAAGCTGAAGTCTCTCATGAATCTATTGCGATTTATTATCAAGAAGAGATGGAGCGTCTTGGTTGGTGGCAAACTGCTGCCTTTAAGGGTTCAGAAACGCTTTTAAATTTTGAAAAGCCAAATAAGTATTGCTCAATTTCTATTCGGCCTTTGAAAAAAATCTCTCGAGTGATTATTTTTATTGGCCAGAAAAACTATGATTAAAAGAAAACGTCCATATTAGGGCGTTTTCTTTTAGATCTTTCCTTAACTACAAAAAAAGAATTTTATTTAACAGTATTTTACTTGTCTAAAATTTTTTTATTAAAGGTATATTGTGTGTCCAATATACCTTAACTACAAGGACACCAACATGCTGTTGGATTGCTCTCCCGCTCCAATATGGCCCACTTCAACATTAATGCTTACAGCATTAAGTTTTCGGGACCACGTGTAGCTACCGGAAGCTTTTTATACATTGACAATTGTCATTCAGAGGATTTCATCGAAATCCGTGGAATCCAGTTTATAGATTTATTATTTTGACCTTTTTTTATAGCTGGACCCCACGGGCTTCATTGCATGAAGGCCCTCTGGGTGACATTTCCGTTATTGAATAATATTCTTTTTTTAGTTTTTGCTTACGTCGAATTCACGTAAATTATTGTTGTGTGCGTCGTAAAAAATCATAGGCTAATAATGCCGAAGATAAATGCCAAACCACATGAGGCCATGTTAACCCTTTATTTCGTGCAAGATATGCATCTGTTACATTGATGGCGCCAGCAATACCCACTGGAATTAGAAGCCAAGGATTATTGGTCAACGTCTTATGTTCTCTAATAACTTTGGAAAGAACAATGAGTACACCGATTTTATCAACATAGAGAAGCCATTGTTTAGGAATACTATGACTTACAATCGAAGCAGCTCCTGCAAATAAAAGTTCAGGAGATTTGCAGTGGATCCCGGCAGCTATAAATCCAATGTTTGAAATGGTACACCAAAATTCGGCAATATAGGGAGTAACCTTATACCAATCTTCCCGTTGGCTTTTAGGGTTAGTTAATGTACCAAAAAAGCTGGTGTTGTTTTCATCAGAAGGACCATTCCAATAGCCTGCTTTGCGTTCAAATGCTGATATTGGCATTAGAAGGCTTATGCCAAATAATAAGCCAAGCAACGAAGTGAAATAATTTGTATTGATTATTTTCATGTTTTTATTTCCAGGTTTATTGAGGTATCAGTTTCTTTTTGCTGTTGATCATTACGAGAATTTTTATGTTGAGCAATTAGATTTAAAACACCCTCGGAACTTGGTTTGAGTTTTCGTGGTTTATCTTCTTGAGTATAATCGACATCAAAAAGAGCATGTTTGCCACCATTCCCTTGGTTCCAGCCATAACCGGCAAATGATTCCCAGATTTCAACGCCAAGAATTTTCATGTTATCTTTATGTATTGCTCTTTGTAGAACAAGGAAAAATCTTTTGAAAGCTTCAGTTCGTTTTTCATTATTCTCTGAGGCAAAACCTAATTCTGTAATCATGATAGGCTTGTCTGGAAAGTAACGATGAACCGTTTTAAGGGAATCATAGAAACCCTCTGCATAGAGTGCTTTTCCTTCTTCACCTTCATAAGCATCAGAACTAATCTCAGTAGGGCGAACTTTTGGCTTAAACCAGTTTAGGAGTGTATGGGTGTAATAATTAACACCTACAAAATCTAAAGTTCCTTTAGCTTTCTCATTTGTTTCATTTATGTACCATAACCATTTAAATTTACCGGTAGAAAGATATTCTAAGGTGACATTATTTAATAAATGATTAAATAGCTTCGCTGTTAATACATCGAGAGGATTCCAAGGATTGTAAGGTTGTAATGGCTGCATCATATGAGCAATGCTTATCTGTAGTTCTTGATATTTTTCTTTAAGTTTATGATAAATTTCAACGTGGGCATCAAGCATGTTTTTTAAGACAATTCCAGCTTTTTTGAGCTGCATTTTTTCGCCAGGAGGATATTTGCCATAAACATACGCAGCGAGTACATAACCTGCAGGTTCATTGAAGGTTAAAAATCGCTTAATTTCGTTAAGATTGCCTTCTTGAGCCAATTGATCAACCATCCAAAGATAATAGTCGACATAATATTTAATATTTTCCTTTTTTTCAAAAGCGCCGAGCTCATCAAACCAATCGGGCCAAGCATGATGGAATCCATTGATGGTAACTTCTTTAAATGCTTCAGTTGATACTTTATGATAGTCATTATAATATTTCATTGCCTTAGTATCATACTCATTATGAGAATCTGGTTGAATTTTGCTCCATTCAATTGATGTTCGAAATGTTTCAATTCCCGCTTCTTTTAACAATTTAAAATCTTCTTGATAGTTATCCCAGTGGCCTGTTGCGGTTCCCATCCTTTGTTTTTTAGGGATACGAGGAACTTTTGTACTGTTTGGATTTTCATAGAAAAATTTCTGCCACCAAGGACGATTGTCTTTTGGTGTAATCAATTCTTTTTGCCATTTTGTCCAACTATTTTTTACCTTTTTGCCCTTTACTGTTTGAACACCACATAATTGAAGGTCTGAGTTGGCGGTTCCCCAAGTGGTTTCCTTAGGGAATTTAGTCATATCCAATTCTTGATTGTCCCAATCTTCACGCCTTTCGTAGCCATTTGCATAATACCAGGTAGTACCTAAAGCGGTGGTTGCCAAGAGGGCAGCAGTTGTTTTAGGATACATGCAGGCAAGCTGTTTTGCTTGCGATGGTAAAATTTTTGCAAAGGAAATAAGCTTTTCGCTTTGCATTGGCTCTGTGTATAAGGGAATGAGCGCAATAAGCGCTACTACTAGTTTCATAATTTTCATAAATATCCTATTTCTAAATGGTAGTTTGTTTCTTTATAGCTTCAAGAGGCTCAATTTGTTTTTCTGAAAACGGCTTATTAAACATTTCAACAATATACCAAGCATTTTTCTTTAATGTTCTTTCCTGCGTTTTATGATCTACTGCATAAATACCATGAGTACTATGTTGTCCTGAATTCCATCCGAAGCAATCAAAAGCAGTCCAAATGAAACAACCTCTCAAATCAACACCTTCTTGCATTGCCTTGTGCATTGCATAAAAATGTTTTTTGAAATATTCAGTTCTTAGATCAACGCTTTCAAGCTTTGCTGCAAAACCAATTTCTGTAATAACCAGCGGGAATCCGTATGAAGCAGCATGTTTTAAAGTTTGATATAATCCTTCAGCATATATTGGTTTTGTTCGTTTTGCTCCAGGATATCCATCAGCACACACTTCATCAGGCCTGATTGCTGGGCCCGTTAATGAGAGAAGTAAGTGAGAATAATAGTTTACACCAATGAAATCTATCTTGTTAAGAGCATTTGGATTGTTATCTTTAACAAGATTGAGCCAGTTGAATGTCCCTGATTTGAAATACTCAAGAGCAACATCATTAACAAGATGATTAAAGGTTTGTGCAAAGAGTTGATGAACTGGGTTGTGCGGGTTGTAGGCTGTTATGGGCATCATAACGTGAATGAAGCCAAGTTTGATTGAATTATCAATTTTATTAAATTCATCATAAATCCTGATATGAGCATCAAGCATATTCTTGGCAACAGTACCAGCTAGTATTAGTTGCATTTTTTTTCCAGGAGGTATTTTGCCATCAACATAACCAGCTAAAGCAACCCCAATGGCTTCATTAAAGGCAAACCATATTTTTGTTTTTTCAAGTAATCCGTCTTTTTGGAATGCTGTGAAAATAAAGACGGCGTATTCAACAAACTTTTCGATATTTTCAGACTTTTCAAATCCTCCCTTGGTTGCATACCATAACGGCAAGGTATGATGGAAAAGGTTAGGGCAGGGTATAATGCCATTGTTGATTAATTCCCAAGTGAAGTCTATATAATGCTGAAGTGCATCAGGATCATAAATACCTTCTTCAGGCTCAATTTTAGCCCATTCAATAGAGTAGCGGTGAATTTTTACGCCAATTTTTTTGAGTAATTTGACATCTTCTTTATAGTGAGTCCAGCGATGACAGGCGTACCCTGCTCGGTCTTCTACCGGGGTTCGTGGCTGTTTTTCAACATTAAGTATTCCTAATTTTTTAAGGACCCCAGTCGGGGTAAAGAGTGAGTATTTTTCAGAAACAAGCTTTTCTTCCCAAGCTGTCCAGGTGTTTTGTATAGTTTTATTGTTGGCTGTTTCAATTCCCTCGGTTTGGAAGGCTGAATCTGCGGTACCCCACACAAAATTTTGAGGAAATTTTACTTTGCTTGTATCGATAGAATCCCAATCCCATCGCTCTTCAAGAGTATGGTTACGAAAATAGAAGCAGGGGCTTCCAAGGGCTATTGTTGAGCCCACAAATGCTGCTGTTGCGTAAGGATGATCTTTTATTGTTGTACCTATTTGATCTACAAGACTATGCACTCCAAAAGCATGTAAGGAGGTACATATGATTGAACTTAGTATAAGTAAAATTTTCTTCATAGAAAGGTTGCCTCTGTATAAGGTTATTAAAACTACTATTTTCCTTTTAGTATATAGTAATAGTAATAAAGAAGCAAAAGCCCTATTTGTAAATAATGTTTATGAAGCAAAACTGATTAATTTCCGTAGGTCTTAAATTCTGTGGTTTTACCTATTTTATGCTATTATTTATTACCTTTAGCTTCCAAGTCGGTGTGTTAACGTTGAGGATGAACTTTTATGAGCAATAACATCAACAAGATATTGAGCACTGGGCCTAAATGTCCTTTCTTGTGTTTCAAAATCAACCTTATAGATACCATGGGTGCTCTGATGCGCGCTGGTCCAGCCAAAACAATCCGTTAAGGTCCAAAAGAGATATCCTCGGATATCAATACCTTCTTGCATTGCTTTATAAAGAACATAGATATGTTTTTTTATATACTCATCACGAAGCTCAACATTATCATAAGCAAAGCCATTTTCGGTAATTATAATAGGAACTCCCAGTGTGGCAACTTTTTGCAATGAATCATAGAGCCCTTCAGGATAAATAGCCTTGATCTTTTTTCCGCCATAAGCTTCAGAGAGTTTTTCGTCAGGTCGTGCACGCTCTTTAAACATACTAATAAGCGTGTGGGTATAATAGTTAATGCCAATGAAATCAAGCTTATTTATAGCGTTTTCATTATAATCCCTTACAAGCCAAACCCAGTTAAAGTAGCCGGTTTTGAAATATTCGAGTGCAACATCATTTACAAGATAATCAAAAATTGTTGCGGGAATTTGATCAAGTGGATTCCAGGGACGATAGGGCTGTATTGGTTGCATTATATGCGTGAAGCCTACCATAAGGGTAGGATCGATTTTCTTAAAAGCATCATAGGTTGCAATGTGCGCATCAAGCATATTTTTTGCAACTATTCCTGCAGTACGTACCTTAAATTTTTTGCCGGGAGGGAATACATTATAAATGTAACCAGATAGTGGAATGGCGAGGGGTTCATTAATGGTGATCCAGAAAGGTATTTTTTCAAGAAGACCGGCTTTTTGAAATGCTTGTATAACAAATAAAGCATATGCTACAAAATCTTGAATAGTTTGTGTATCTTCAAAGCCAGGCATTCGAGGTGCTGGAACATCTATGAGCCAAGCAGGCATAGTGTGATGAAAAAGTGTAGGAATGGGTAGAATACCGTTTTTTATCATTTCTTCAGCATAATCGATATAATGATCCATTGCATCAGTATCAAAAACGCCTTTTTCGGGTTCTATTTTACTCCATTCAATTGAAAACCGGTGTGCATTCATGCCAAGTTTTTTAATGAGCTGCACATCCTCTTTATAACGTGTCCAGCGTTGACATGCATCACCAACACGTTTATCAAGGGGAACGCGAGGTTGTTTTATGCCATTTATGACAATTTCTTGCGATTCCCAGAGAGTCCATGAATTTCGAGTTCTTTTACCGAGCGCTGAAACATCGCCTTCAGCTTGCATAGCTGATTCTGAGGTTCCCCATAAAAAAGTTGAAGGGAATTCAACGTCTAGAAATGGAATTTTTGACCAATCCCAATGCTCTTCTTGTCGACTAAAAAATTTTGCGTCAATGGTAAAAATAACGAGAAGAAGAATAAGAGAATAGAATGATATACGTTGCTTCATATAAACAAACGCTCCCAAAATTTTTTTTGTTGCACACTAATAATTGGGCATAACTTTATCAAAATCTTGGGAATGTTGTCAAAAAAGAAACTATTTATTTCTTGGATTCTCTCATCTCGTTCTGTTGTAGTTTAAGTTTGAGTTGCGCATTTTCTGCTTGCACCTTGGCAAGCTCTGCTTCTAACTTTTTAGCTTCAACTTCTTTTTCTTTACAAGCTAACTCTTGCATTCGCTGTTCAACAGAGGGTTCAGTAAATGCAGTGCGTTCACGTGCAGGTCGCTTGTTTGCAATTTCTCGCAATCTTTGTTCGCGTAATATATCTTCTTCTTGTTGGCGTCGTCTTCTCTTTTCTTTTTTTCTATAGTTTTGTCGGGGTTCTTGTACAACGTATGTTGGTTTATGAACTTCAACGACGCGTGTTTGTACCGGTTGCTGATAAACGCATTCGCTACGTGATTGTCGGGGTTGGCTTATAGCATTACCAATAAAACTTCCGCTAAATCCACCAATAAATCCGCCTGCAAAGCTATCTCTAGAAGAGATTTGTGTAAAGGATAGAAGGGTAAAAAATAGTAATAACAGTATTCTTTTCATGATAATTACTCCTTTATTAAGGTACAAAATGATCACTGTGATCATTATTAAGATACCAAAAGCAAGGGTGATGTATCAATACTGCAAGGAATTATATAAATAAATATTTTTTAAAACTATTGATATTTGAATTTTAATTTTGGTACTATTGAGACTGGAAGGGTATTGCTTATAATACTCAAAAGAATTAATTAAGTTTGAAAAGAAGGAGTGTTACGATGAAAAATTTTGTAAAAAAAATAGTTATAGTAGGTTTTTTGATAGTACAATCATTTTCTATACTACAAATTAGAACTGAGTGTGTCGATGGTAGTTGTCCTTTTACGGAAATTGATTGTGCCCAATGTTGCAAAGCAGGACGTTTTGTTTCTGATGAATGTGTTCGGGCATGTAACTGTTCTATGTATAATGATGATGCTTGGGCTGAATCAAAAGATTTTCCTCACTAATGATATTTTTTGAAAGGAGATTATATGTTTTATTTTTGGAATGTTGATCAGTTAGTTAAAGATTTACGCGCTGATATTGTTACAGAGGTTGAGAAAATGAGGTATTTGTTGGCTACCTCTTTTTTACAGCTCTTTGCCTTTCAACAAGCCTCTACATTTACGCCGGTGAATCCGTATGAAATGCTTATTAAGCCTCTTTTTTTTGGTGTTCAAGTGGGTATTCTTGTGTGGGGATTTCAGCATTGTTTTTATATAAATCAAAAAAATGATAATAAAAATTTTATAGAACGGTTTATTTGTTTGGGATTTCCGGTTGGCATTCGTTTAGGTGTTTATTTATTACTTGGAACGATTTTTGTTTTGATAGTTGGGCTGTTGGTCAGTATACACTATTATCCTGTGGTATTACAGGCTATTAGGGATTTTACCAATGCCGAAAATATAACAGTAGTAAAAAGTTCAACTGAAACAATTATAAAAACAAGTCCGGCCTTGAAAGCAGGGATTTTAAGAATGCATATTTTTCAATACATTGTTAGCTACTTATTTTCTATTATCTTTTTCATCATTCTTGGTAAAAAGATTGATGCTGTTGGTAAAGTAGATTAGTTACTTATGTGCACATATGAATATGAATTAGGTGCCGGAGTTACAGAAGTAGGGCTATTCTGATTAGATTCATCCACTTTTAGACTTGCAGAACTATTTAATTTAAGATCTTCAAGCTTAAGAGGTGGGACTAATGTTCCAAAAGGAGGCTCGTTGTTTTCTTCTTCTTCTTCTTCTTCAGCAATAAAACCTAGTATTGTACTATTATTGTTATCGTCGTCACTTGTATACGTGCGCGGTGTGGTAGCTTTTCCTTGTTCACTAATTAGTTCTAAATAACCTTGGATTGAATTAGCTGTTTTTTGATATTCTGCAAGTTCTGCACGGAATGTTTTAAGCTGAAATTCTATGTCTTTATTACCAACAACTTCATACATCTCCAATGAATCCTTTGGTAAAGGAAGTTGTATTCGAGGCGGTTTGGTAAAAGCCTCAATTGCTATAGAAATTCTTTCTATCTCCGATTTGTAATCATGATCTCTGAGATATTGTTGTACTCCATTATTTTCTTGTTCAAAGAAACTGACCTTCTCATTAAAAGTTTGTAAAGATACGTAATCATTTAATCTTTCAATAACTCCCGCAATTGTAGGCATTGCTATAATTTCTGAATATTCGTTTATTTTGCTATTAATTTGTTCGATCATTTCTGTTCGATCAAATGTCGGGGATGGTTGCACTATTTGTTTTTTTCTTGGAAAAATAGGATAAAATTTGTCAATGACCAATATGCCAACCGTTGCAACAAGAATAGTTTTGGTAAGATCACATGTTTTGAAATACTCATAACAATATGAGGGAAGGGCAGTAAGAGTTTCCATTGGGTAATTTTTATAGGGAATTGTTAATGCTAAGGTAACTATAATGAGCATAAGTTTTTTCATTTCGATCTCCTGTTCTATTTTTATTTAGTAAGAAGATACAAAAACTCTTATGCAATTACAATCAAATTATATGATTTAAAAAGGACGACGTTCAGAAAGTGCCTTATAGACGGTTAATTTATCAATATATTCAAGCGAGGATCCGACAGGAATACCGCGAGCTAAACATGAAATAATGACCGGAAATTTTTTAAGCTTACTTGCGATAAATGCAGCCGTTGCTTCGCCTTCAGGGGTTTGATTGGTTGCAAGAATAATCTCTTTGGTTGAATCATTGATGCGTTGTACCAAATGATCAATAGTTAAATCCTCTGGCCCAATGCCATCAAGCGGGCTTATTACGCCTCCCAAAACGTGATACACACCTTGATATCCTGCAGTTTTTTCTATACTGATAAGTTCTTGCCATGTTTCAACAACACAAATAATGGAACGGTCTCGTTTTGGCGAACTACAATATACGCAATTTTTATTTATTTCTTGCCAGCTGCAACATTCATTACATTGAATGATATTTTTTTTTGCATCAAGGATTGCTTTGCAAAGCTGCTCAGCTTTTTGTGGGTCTAACGAAACGATATAATCAGCAACTCGATAAATATTTTTTGAGGCAAGATAAGGCACTTGTTGTAAGTGCCTTATGAGTTGTACTAATGTTGGCAAATGTTCAATCATACAGGAAATCTACGTGCAATGGTTGTTTGTAAAATACCAAGAAGTGTGCTGGTAAGAATATAGAGCACTAATCCGGCTGATAAACTTGTAGTAAATGCAGCAAAAATAATTGCCATGGCAAATACTGAAATTTTCTGTTTAGGATCAGTTGTTTGAGTAGGATTATGAAACAACATCGATATACCAAGCAGAATTGGCAAAATATAATAGGGGTCAGCAGCCGATAGATCTTTAATCCATAAGAATGGTGACATATAGAGTTCTATTGAATTTCCCAAAACCCAACTTAGGGCTATAAACAATGGAATTTGCAATAAAATTGGCAGACAACCTGCGAGGCCTGGCATACCATGTTTACGTACTAAATCTGCACGTGCAAGATCTAAGGCTTCTTTATCATTTTTATGCTTTGTTTGGATATAGTTAAGCTTCTTTTGGAATTCGGCACGTTTTTTCATTCCTTGCTCACTACGGAATGTAAACGGAAGCATAAGGAGCTTCATAAGTAATGTTAAAATAATTATTGCAATACCATAATTATGAACATAATCATTAATAACGTTGAGAATATCCAGTAAAATTTTTGAAACCGGTCTTGAAATTGGGGCAAGCCAACCATAATTGAGTACTTGCGTTAATCGTTCATCAACTTTTTTTATTGCATGATCTTCTTTAGGACCAAAATAGAAGGAAAGTTTCCATGTAGCAGCAGTAGAAACGGGTGTTCCTTCAAGAATTGAATACATATTCTCTAAATCAAAAACTTTGTAATATGCCCGCTGTATGAAGTTATTATGGTCAGCATATAAAGCATTAATAAAGTAACGGTCTTGAGTTCCAAAAAGAGACGGCTTTGTCCAGTATCCTGTTAAAATATCTTCGGTTTTTTCATAGAGATGAATTTTGTTGTTTGCATCAGCAACAATTCCTTTTATCCAATCATCTTTACCCAGCTGTGGCACCAAAGGGGAAGGAAACGATATACGCGGTTGTAAAGTCCCTTGTAGTCCTTGTGCGGGGGAAAGAGTAATGATCAAATCTATACGAAATTCATGCTTGAATACCGAAAATTCTTTAGTAAGAGTGCCTTCAGGAAATGTCGCTTGATAGACTAAATGGGCTGTTTCATCATCCTGGCTTTGCTTAATGAGGTCAAAATGGTAGGGAGTATTAGCGTCGAGTGCTACAAGAAAGCAGCGTTGTTCTCGATCGGCACTATTTGGAGGGAAAATGGTATTGAGATAACTTTCTTTGCCTCCCCATTTACGTTTAAACTCAAGGCTTTCAAGTGAAGCACCTTCGCTTGAAAAAATGTAACGAACTTGATCTGTTTCTACTTTAGTAGTGGCAGGTTTCTTTGTTGGAGATTTTTCAATGAAATTGACTTCAAGTTTAAGGGGTTGGTGAACTTCAATATGCGTGTCCTTAGGCGCTTTAACAAACATGCCTGAGGAAACTGTTTGTTCTGTCTTTGGCTCAAGACCAGTTTTGCGTGCACTAAAAAAGTATTGAAACGCCCATGTGGTAATAAGCGCTAATGATAAGGGAACAAGAAGTTCTTTAAAATTCATACAGATAAACCTTTATTTATACGTTTTTGCTTTAATTGGACATGCTTAAGATAGCAAAGAATTGCTTTTTGGGCTAGAAGGAAATTAGTTTGTACTAGAGAGATGTAATGAATGATAAAATTGATTAATGTTACAAAAGGAGTAAAAAAATGAAAATGGGTAAACAACGCTTTCGTATAGGTCAATTAGCGCATAATTTAAATGTTGAATCATTTGTTATTCGTTTTTGGGAAAAAGAGTTTAATATAAAGGCTTCGCGTTCTGAAGGTGGGCAACGCTTTTATGATCAAAAACATCTTTCGGCTTTTCAGAAGATAAAAGAACTCTTATATGACAAAAAATTTACTATTGCAGGTGCAAAAGAGGCATTAAAAAATGAGAAATCATATACGGTCGCAGAAATGACAACAATGGATAATGAATCGGTTGTAAGTAAAGTTCATGAAAAGCCATTATCAATTATGAGCGACCTTGTTGAGTTACAAAAAAAGCTTATTAAGTTTCGAGAAATGCTGTAGTTTATTTTTTTTGTACTTTGTCGTCTTTTATTAGTTTTCTCATCTGTATATTTTTGTTATTTTAAAAGGAATTACAGAATTATTACAGATTAGGAAAATGAATGTATAGAAAAAAAGTTCACGTGCATTTTATTGGCATTGGTGGTATAGGCATGAGTGGTATTGCAAAGATTTTGCGCTACCAAGGCTATATAATATCAGGATGCGATAATGATGTCGATCAACAAAGTATCCATGATTTAGAAAGTATAGGGTGTACTATTTATCAGGGAAATAATTCCTCAGCATGTAAAGATCATTCAATTGATGTTTTGGTCTATTCTTCTGCAATTCAAGCAGATAATCCGGAGATTGTTGCGGCACAAGAAAGAAAAATACCCACGATCCCACGTGCATTGATGTTAGCAGAATTAATGCGTACCAAATATAGTATCGCTATTGCCGGAAGCCATGGTAAAACGACGACAACATCATTGATATCCCATATTCTTATTGAAGCACAAAAGGACCCTACCGTAATTATTGGCGGTCGATTAAAAACTATTTCAACGAATGCACAGTTTGGATTAGGAGATTTTTTAGTTGCAGAAGCAGATGAGAGTGATCGTTCATTGGTGCATTTACAAGCAACAATTGCGGTAGTGACCAATATTAATTTGGAGCATTTAGATACCTATAAAGATATTGATGATATTAAAGCGACTTTTAAACAATTTTTAGATAACTTACCATTTTATGGTGTTGCTATAGTGTGTGTTGATAATGAACAGGTTCGATCATTGTTACCTTTAACGCATAGTAAAACAATTACCTATGGATTTGAAAGCTGGGCCGATTGTTATGCTCAAGAAGTTGTGCTTGAATCGGATCATTCACAGTTTTCATTATATTATAAAAATGAGTTCTTGGGGCTATTTACAACAAATATGCCAGGCCGTCATAACGTTTTAAATAGTTTAGCTGCTATTGCACTCGCTTTGGAATTGGAAATCTCTTGTGATGTTATTCAAAAAGCACTGGAATCATTTAAAGGCGTTGAACGACGCTTTAGTTATAACGGATTATATAAAGGTGCTGAACTTTTTGATGATTATGGGCATCATCCAGAAGAGATAAAAAATACTATTGCCGTTGCTTATAAAAGAAAAAAAAGAAATTAACCGTTGTTTTTGAGCCTCATCGGTATACAAGAACTGATAAACTATGGAATCTGTTTTTAGAAACCTTTAAAGATTTTCCTTTAGATAATTTGGTGGTAACTGATATTTATGCAGCAAGTGAATTGCCGATTGCAGATATTACTGCTGAACGATTTGCGCGTGAATTAGAAGCTTTAAAACCGGGATATAGAATAACCTATATTCCTTATGATACTGAATTTAGCGGTATTAAAAACTATTTAGATTCTATTGTTGAACCTGATGATTTAGTGTTATTGCAAGGCGCTGGAAAGATTAATAAGTGCATTCAGAAGTTGAAGTCTGAGTTATAGAATAGTCCAAGGCTTGCATTAGACCTCTTCTGAAACTATAAATTTTATGGCATAATCATAATCGATTTATAAAAAAAGGGTAAGCGATTATGAAGTATGAAAAATTAAAAATTTCATCAGAAAAAAACTTTAGAAGAGTAACTGGAGTAAAACGAAAAACATTTGAAGTATTGGTTTCTATTTTAAAAGAAGCGCAAAAAATAAAAAAGGCAAAGGGAGGACGTCCAAATAAGCTCAGTATTGAAGAAATGCTTTTGATGACTCTTGAATATATACGGGAATATCGAACGTATCTTCATATTGCGACAAGTTATGGCATTGCTGAAAGCAATGCATTTGAAGCAATACGATGGGTTGAAAATACTCTTATTCAAAGCAAAGAATTTAGATTGCCTGGCAGAAAAGCGCTACTGAAAAGCGATAATGAATTTGAAGTTATTTTAATAGATGCAACTGAAAGTCCTATTGAACGTCCTAAAAAAAACAGCGGAAATTTTATTCCGGTAAGAAAAAACGTCATACTATAAAAACTCAGGTAGTTGTAAACAAAAAAACAAAAGAAATTGTTTGTACAAATTTTTCAGATGGTAAACGACATGATTTTAAACTCTTCAAAACTTCAAAAATTCACTTCGCAAAATCTACTGAAGTTCTTACAGATACAGGTTATTTAGGTCTAAAAAAAATTCATAATAATACTTCTATGCCAAAGAAAAAAAGTAAAAAAAATCCTTTAACATTAACAGATAAACAACGAAATAGAGAATTATCAAGCCAGCGTGTTTTAAATGAGCATGTAATTGGTATGATAAAACGTTTTAAAATAGTTGCTGACAAATATCGCAATCGACGAAAAAGATTTGGGCTCCGTTTCAATCTTATTGCGGGTATCTATAATTTTGAGTTGGTTAAATGAGTTTCAGAAGAGGTCTATTATATTTTATGCAAGCCTTTATTTTTATTGTTAAAGTTCTTTTTCCGTTGACTCTTCTTCTTCTTTTGCAGCTTCTTTGCTTTCTTTTTCTAAAGCTTGATTAACAATAGATTCTAAAGTATTCAGCTCTTCGATTTTCTTTTTTTCTTCTGCGTTATTGATATCAAGAAGTGCTTTTTTTGTTTCAATTTGATCAAGAAGTAATGTTTTAATAGCTAATGCGTAGGAGTTGACGGCATTTTGGACTGTATCAATGTCATCAAGATTTTGTAATAAATTTTCTATAAGAACATTGGCCGAGCCTTGTTGTAATGGTTTCATGGTTCTTGCATGGAGCGCGCGGGCTTCTTGACGTTCGATTGCGGCTTTTTCAGCGGCTTCTTCTTGCTCTTTTTTACGTGCTAAAATTTCAAGTTCTGAGGGTGAGAGAGACTCGTATACGATTGGTCCTTCCCAGCCATATTGAATATGACGTACTTTAGTAGTAGGTTGAGCGACTGCGCTTATATCACATGGAGGTCGATTTTGCCTTGGAGGCTGTCCTTCCATCGCTTCTATAGAAACATAAGAAATAGCTAAAACAGTTATTAAAAAAGTTGTTTTAAATAGCTTCATAATAAACTCCTCACATTATTAATGGTAAATAATTTTATTATTTTTTAGTATAGCATATATTTCTATTCTAGTTCAATAAATTACAAATATTATTATATTAATTACTGTTTTTAAGGACGCCTATTATTTTAAAATTGAAATCAGATACGATTGTATAACATAAAAAAGCCGGCAAGAAATTTCTTGCCGGCTGTAGTACATAAACTTTTTTGCTGTAGTTTACAAGGATTTTTCAGCTTCTGTGACATCTTTGTTTGGATGTATGAAATATTCGAGTATGAAAAGCTCTAAAAAACGGAGTTGATTTCTATTTTCTATTTTTTCTTGGATTTCTTTTTCTTGAAAAAGATGTTTTTTCCGTTCAATATCTATTGTAAGAAGACTTTTATTTCGTTCAATAGCTGATACGAGATTTTCTAGAGCTGTATTTGAAAACTTTCCTAATTCTTCCATTTTTTCCTCATATGTACTTTTAAGCAAAGCATTGATTAAAGCGTCAATTTTTAAAAGATTAGGGCTATAGGCATTAACTCCGACGAGGAATTTTAAGTCCTGAGGTCTGGCTACTGCGCTTAAGTCGCATGGCGGTTTACCTTGCATAGCTTTAAGGCTTGTGAGAGAAGTTGCAAAAAAAATTGATAGTAGGCTAAATCGTACTAATTTCACGAAAGATCCTTTCATTGTTTTATTGTTTTGATAATTTGCAAAAAAGAAATCGGAATGGAATACTTACAAAGATTATAACCTACTTTTTGGAGTTTTCAATGACATCATCACCTCATCATAAATTTTATATGTTTCATGAGCGACGTACTGAACTTATAGCATTGGTTAAACAAAAATATGAAATCACGCAAGGCACAATAGTTTTATTTGCTAATTTTGAACGAGATGGATATGTTTTCAAACAAGATTCCTCGTTTTTTTATTATACCGGCCTTCAAGAACCTGCAGCGGCATTGTGGATTGATATTGAGACTGGTAGATCGACGTTATTTGTTCCAAATTTTGGAAAAGAACGTGCAAAATGGGTAGCGGATGCAATTGAAGCAAGTGAAGAAAAAGCACAAGAATTTCACGTTGATGAAATCAAATATCTTGGTAATCAATGTGTTGGCTATCAATGCCATCCTTTTTTTACACATCGTGAATATGAACAGTTGCTTAAACTAATTGAAGATTCAATTGGACAAGGACGCAAACTCTATACGCTTAATCCTTCTAATGCCAGTGACTATATTGAACAGCGTTTCGTTCTACAGCGAATTGTAGAAATTATTCCCTCGCTAAAACAATCACTGTGTGATATTTCTTCTCTTGTAGCTCAAATGCGTCGTAAAAAGAGTAAATTTGAAATTGAGCAGTTGTATAAAGCAATTGAAATTACTATTGATGCACAAGAAGCGACGATGCAGTTGATGGAACCGGGTAAAAAAGAGAATGAGCTGCAGGCTCTTATTGAATATCATTATACTATTAGCGGTGCAACTGCTGCATTTTCATCTATTGTTGCAAGCGGAAAAAATTCAACAATTTTACACTATATGGAAAATAAGCGAACTCTTGTTTCGGGAGATTTAGTAGTTGTTGATATTGGTGCACGCTATAATTCCTATTGCGCTGATCTAACAAGAACATATCCCGTTTCAGGTAGTTTCACGCAACGCCAAAAAGAAGTATATGAACTTGTTTTGCAAACACAGGCATATATTGCAAATTTGGCAAAACCGGGCGTGTGGCTTTCAAATAAAAATGAACCGGATCAATCGCTTAACCATTTAGCAAAAAAATTTATTGAGGACCATGGCTATGGCGAATATTGTATCCATGGTATAGGGCACTTTTTAGGATTAGATGTTCATGATGTTGGTGATTATTCTCAGCCTTTGAAGTAGGGTGATGTCATTACTATTGAGCCGGGTATTTATATTCCTGAAGAATCTATCGGTATACGTATTGAAGATGATTATTGGATTGTGTCTGACGGTGCTCTTTGCCTTAGTGAAAATTTGCCGAAAGAATCAAAAGATATTGAAAAAGCTCTTGCCTATGCATTAGAAAAAAAGTAGAAAGAATAAAATTGAGAGTATCAATATTGAAATGAATAAAACAATTGTGTTTGCTTTGTTAGTCATAAAAGGAGACGTTTGTGAAGTTATTAGTAAAGCTTACTTTTGTAGTGTCATTTTTTTTGTTGCCCTTGAGAGCTACTGAAGGGGATCTAATCATGTATGTAGAATACAATGATTGGATAATCTATAAGACATTATATGACGAGGTTTATACAGCAAAACAATATCGGTACGAGGATGGTGCAATCTATTTTGCGCTTGTGAATGGAATTCCATATTTTGGTGAAAAAGCGCAAAATAGATGGGAAGAGCTCGAAAAGAAATATGCTGAAACTACAGCTGAAAGCTAACAATTATTTTGATTTTTTTGAACTATAATGTGCTTGCAGTAAGAGATATGCACATATAACGAGTCCTACAATAATACTGAATAACCAACCTAGCGTGCGGTTATATGGTGCTAAAAATCCTGCTAAAAGATATGCTATGATTGTTGCAACAAATGCCGGAAGCGCGTAAAGCGCTTGCGTATGTATATGGTCTTCAAGATGTGTTCCGCTGCTTAGAGCTGACATTATGGTTGTGCTAGAAAGCGGCGAAACATGATCGCCTGCTACGGCGCCTGCAAATATTGCACCTAACAGTGGAAAAAGCAGAGGCAACATTTCTGGGGTTGTTGGAGTCTGTAATGCAGCAAAATCAATGAGCATGGGAATTGCAAGGGGTGTTAAAATTGCAATCGTACCCCACGATGAACCGATGCTAATTGAAGTTATTGATGATGCAATAAAAAAAATGCAAGGCAAAAAGTTAATTGAAACGTTTCCAATTAGAAGATGAGCTAGATAGCTACCGCTTTGTAAGTCATTAAGCAAAAGACTACTGAATGCCCACGAGCAAAATAAAATTGCAATAGAAGTTCCCATAAGATCTATACTTGATTTGTTAATGATAATAACATCCGAATAGTTAATCTTTTTTTGTGCTAAAAAATAGATAATGCAAAGAGCAAGGGTAATGAGGCTTCCTAAGAAAAGAGAATAAAAAATATTTGCTTGATGGAGCGATTGTAAAAATGAATTATGTCCATGGAATAAACGGTAGTTTCCCGAATAAAGTAGGGCAGAAAATGTTGTAAAAAGCAACATTATTAAGGGAATGAGAAAATCGCTTAAAGAGCCTTTGCGTGATGGAAGTGTTTCAATAATACTGCTTACCGGTTTTTTTCCGCCGAAAAGATCTTTAGTTTGCTGAGCAATGAGCTCGTGCCGTTTCATAGGTCCAAATGACAATTGCAGCGTGACAATAATAAATACCGATACAATTAGAAAAAGTGAATAAAATATATAAGGTATTATGTTAAGATAAATCCAATAAGGTTCGCCTAGAACAAGAGGATTTTGAGCGAGATTATGCCCGATGCCTGCTTTTGAAAGTTGCATAGTAAGCGTTGCAATCCAACTAGAAATGGGCATTAAGACAACAAGCGGTGCTGCCATAGAATCGATCAAAAAGGCCAATTTTACTCGAGCGATGCTAAAAGTGTCGGTTATTGGTTTCATAATAGAACCAACGGTAATGCTGCTAAAAAAATCATCAAATAAAAGAACAAGTGAAAGAAGGATGGTAGCTGATTCTGCCCCCCGAGCGGTTTTAATTTTGTTTTGTATGAGATTTGCATAGGCTTGAGTTCCGCCCGTAATGGTAATGAGAGAAATCAATGCACCCAAAAAGAGCAAAAAAAGAAAAATATAGAGGGTATCTAAAGTGGTAAGTTGTTCTAGAAAAACAGCACCGATTTTTAATAAGGTGTTTAAAGGATTAAAATCTTTTACAATGAATGCTGATAACGCAATACCAAGCATCAACGATGGTAAAATTTTTTTTGTTATGAATGACGTTGCCAAGACGGCAATAGGCGGTACAAGGACAATCCAACTGGTGTGCATTCTAATTCCTTAAGATTGGATGATGCTTTAATAAACTAACATTACTAATAGTATATAAATAAAGAATGCGTATGCATAGTATTTTGAACTATTTATTTGACCTTGTTCCAAATTTTATTTACTATAAAAGCTATTAACCTGTTCGTTTGTAAGCAAAAAATTAAAAATTAAACAAATATTTATCGGTAAGGAATTTTTTTACTATGAGTATGAATAGAACATTCTATGTCAGGAAAGAGGATAGAGCGCCTCATTGGATTGAGCTTGATGCAGAAGGCGAGATCTTGGGTAGGCTTGCTACAAAAATTGCAGATATGCTGCGTGGTAAACATCTTCCAAGTTATACCCCTCATACCGATGCCGGTGATTACGTAATTGTTACGAATGCTGAAAAAATCGTTTTGAGTGGCAATAAATTAGATACAAAAATTTATGATAGCTATTCAGGGTGGATTGGTGGTTATAAAGTTAAAACCGCAAGAGAAATGATGGAAAAGGATGCTACTGAAGTAATTAGACTTGCAGTAAAAAGAATGTTGCCAAAGTCTAAAATGGGTCGTGCCGTGTTAGATAAATTGAAAGTGTATATTGGTAAAGACCATCCTCACCAAGCACAAGTTAATGCTGAAAAGAAAGCTGAAGCTATCAAAAAAGCATAACTTTTAATCTGGTCAGTAAATTTAGGGCGAAGAATCTTTCTTCGCCTTTTTTTTGGTGCGCCCGGCATGGGCGCGACCTACCGGTGAAAGTCCGGAATGACGAAGGCAACGAAGTCATTAGCCTAAGGCAAGGGTGTTCATCGCGAGGTGAAATCTGAAGGAAGCCGGCAGCAAAACCTTGGCCTGAGGTATACGAACTCTATGCGAGGCTAGCGATAGCGGATGAGTCTGCCAAGTAAGACAAAAGCCATGGTTGCCAAAACTATCGAGAGTAAATAGAGCAGGTAGATGAGGTGAAAGGGCGCGCAATTACCCGGGGAGATCTGTTTCCACGCCGACTAAGTTGGCAACCCTCTGTGAAAATAGAGGTTGAGGGACAGAAGTCAGCAGATGGCATAGTACCGAAAAAAAAAATCGGGAAGGCCTGAACATGAGCGATAAAGATATGATTGATACGTACATCGAGAATGCAATGAAAGTAGAAAATCGAAAAAAAAAAATCGAACCATCACTGAGAGGCGGTAGTGAATTCTACCAGGTCCTGATGAGGTACTGAGCAAACTTATGACACAAATCAACAAACATATCTTGGCAAATCATAATAATCAACTGATGGAGAAAGTGGTAGAGTACGATAATCTCAAGAAGGCACTCAAACGAGTGGAAAGAAACAAAGGCTCGGCGGGTGTGGATAATATGCAGGTCAATGAACTGCTTCCATATCTGAATGAGCATTGGAATCGCATCAAACAAGAGCTTCTTGACGGAACCTATAAACCAGCTCCCGTACGTCGAGTCGAAATTCCGAAACAAGACGGTGGAGTGCGTGAATTAGGAATTCCAACGGTACTTGATCGCTTTATCCAACAGGCAATCCAACAAGTCTTGACACCAATATTTGAAGCTACATTTTCAGAATTCAGTTATGGATTTAGACCAGGCAAAAGTGCACGGCAAGCTGTGCATAAAGCCCAAACCTATATCCAACACGGAAAGAAAATTGTGGTGGATATCGATCTCGAGAAATTCTTTGACCGTGTAAATCACGACATACTGATGTCGAAAATAGCACAACATGTCGAAGATAAACGCATACACGCAATTATCCGCAAATACTTGCAATCGGGAGTAATGCTCAATGGATGTCATGTGAGATCAGAGGACGGGACACCGCAAGGTGGCCCAATAAGTCCCCTGCTATCAAATATCATACTGAATGATCTTGATAAAGAACTTACACAAAGAGGACACTCTTTTGTTCGATACGCCGATGACTGCAACATCTACGTAGCAAGCAAGCGAGCGGGACAAAGAGTGTATGCAAGTATAATGAAGTTTCTACAAGAACGATTGAAGCTCAATATAAATGTACAAAAGAGTGCAATAGACTATCCATCGAGAAGAAAGTTCCTAGGATTCTCATTCACCTTTGGCTGGCAAGTAAAGCTGCGAATCGCTCCCAAAACCAGAATAAAGTTTAAGGAGAAGATTCGCGAGTTAACGAAGCGCAATTGGGGTATATCTATGAAAGAACGACTGAAGAAGCTCAATGAGTATCTCATTGGATGGATTGGATATTTCGGTATTATCGAAACAAAGAGTGTGCTCCAGGAACTTGACGAATGGATACGCAGAAGATTGAGAATGTGTTTATTGAAACAATGGAAGTTAGGGAAAACCAAGCTTGCAAAGTTAAAAGACCTAGGAATCGAAGGAAAATGGGCAGGACGCATAGCATTCTCAGACAAGAAATACTGGCGGCTGGCAAATACTCCACAAATAAACAAAGCCCTCGGCCTCGCTTATTGGCGAGAGCAAGGGCTTGTAAGTCTTGTTGAAAGATATTATGAGATGCTCGCGAAAGTATCGACATGAACCGCCGTATACCGAACGGTACGTACGGTGGTGTGGGAGGACGCGAGTTAATCACTCGCTCCTACCCGATTTAAAAAGCAAACATCCTCAAAGTATTCAACTTTGAGGATGTTTGCTTTTTAATTTATGTGAAATAATTATTTCCAGAATATGCTGATTAATTCTTTAATTTTTGTTGATGTAGCGCTCATAATTTCTTTTAAGCCAAAAATCATTATGACATCTTTGATGCTTAAGTAGACAACAAGTACTAGAAGAAGGATCCAGGTACCAATATGAATATATTCACGTATTTTTTCATTAAGAGGTCTTCTTAAGATAGCTTCAATGGTATAAAATAAGGCCTGGCCACCATCCATAATAGGTAAAGGAATGATATTGAAAATTGCTAAATTAACGCTAATGAAAGCAAGAAGGAGTAAAAATATTTTAAAACCTTTTTCTGCTCCCTTTATTGTTTGCGAAATTACCATCAATGGTCCACCAAGGTTTTCAAGCTCCTTGCCTGTGAAAAGCTTCTTGAATGCACCTACAACGTGGCTAATGAGGAAATTAGTGGCTTGAATGCCATTTTTAATTGACTCTACAAACCCAAACTTAGGAATGGAAAATTCAACACCTAGAAAGCCCAGTTCCTTCTTATTTATTTCTCGAGATCCTATGGTAAGTGAAATATCTTCCTGTTTGCCATCCCGTTCAATGAGCATATGAACTGTTTTATTGGGAATAGTATGTATAATCCCTATTATATCGGCGGCATTATTGACCGAACGATTATCAATCTCTAAAACTTTATCTAATGGTTTAAGATTTGAGTGAGCTGCAGGAGTCTCGGGTTCAATTGAACTTATTTGGTTAGATGCATGCAGGGGATAAAGCAACGTTTTTGGCATACCAATAAAATAAAGGAAAGAAAGCGCTGCATAAGCAAACATAAGATTAAAGACTATGCCACCTGCCATAACAAGCATTTTTTGATAGTAGGGTTTAGAAGCAAATGAATTTTGATCTGTGCTGTAGGCTTCCTTTTGTTCGCCTTGCCCGACTTCAGCCGCCCCGGCAATTTCGACATAACCGCCTAGGGGCAAGAGTGAGAGTGCAAATTCAGTTTCGCCTATTTTCTTTTTAAAAATACGTGGACCCATTCCAATTGAAAATGAGGGTGTTCTTATGTGAAAAATTTTACAAAAAATAAAATGGCCAAATTCATGGAATCCAATTAAGAATCCAATTCCCATTATTCCAATAATAATAAAAAATAGGCTTTGTGCTAGTGATAAAAGTTGATCTGAAAACATAAATACTCCTACAAAAGATCTGTTAATATGAATTTTTACGTATTGGATTGCAAATTTAGAGTAATGTAAGAAGGGATTTATGTAAACATAGTCCCGGGTAAAAATTCCAGGTTTAATTTTTTGGCACTGCTACAAGAGAGATTCTTTCTCTGTAATAAAAAACCTTTTTTCAATTCCACTTGAAAAAATTAATAAAAAGGTTAAAATAAACTCATCCTCCTATATGATTCATCAACAAGATTCAGGTAACAGGCGATAAAACACATGAGTATTTTTAGTTCAATTTCAATTTAATTTAGGAATTTTTAATTATGCCTACCGTGACACAACTTGCTCGTAAAGGGCGCACAAAAAAACATCTTTTTAAAACCAAGAGTCCAGCCCTAAAAGGTGCTCCTCAAGCTCGTGGCGTATGTTTGCAAGTAAAAACAATGACCCCCAGAAAACCAAACTCAGCACTTCGAAAAGTAGCTCGTGTAAAACTTTCAACAGGAGCTGAAGTGACCGCGTATATTCCAGGAGAAGGTCATAACTTGCAAGAGCACTCTGTGGTTTTGGTTCGTGGTGGAAAGGTTAAAGATTTACCAGGTGTAAAATATCATATTGTTCGTGGAGCCTTGGATACAGCTGGTGTTGAAAATAGAAAGCAAGGTCGTTCATTGTATGGTGCAAAAAAACCAAAAAAATCCTAAAAAATAATTGAGGAACTGAATTATGTCAAGGCGTAAAGCTGTCAGCTATAAAAGAGAAATTACTGCCTGATGAGCGTTTTGGATCAGAGTTGGTACAAAAGCTTATTAATGTAATTATGTGGCGTGGTAAGAAAAATGTTGCTCGTAGAATTGTGTATGAAGCTATTGATGTTCTAATAAAAAGAAATGGCGGAGATACAAAATAAAGGCCTTAATGCATTTTATAAAGCATTTGAGCAATTGATCCCAGCAGTTGAAGTTCGTCCTCGACGTGTAGGTGGTAGTGTGTATCAGATACCTATGGAAGTTCGCCCTGAAAGAGCAGCGTGCTCTTGCCATTCGTTGGTTGATCGATGCTGCAAAATCAAGAACTGATAAAACGATGGGCATGAGATTAGCAAATGAGTTAAGCGAGCTGTTGAAGGTCGTGGTAACGCAATCAAAAAGAAAATTGAAGTCCATAGAATGGCAGAAGCTAACAGAGCATTCTCTCATTATGCATGGTAATATAAAGGAATCTGATGAGTTCAAAGCTCGAAAAATTAAGAAATATAGGTATTGCTGCTCATATTGATGCAGGTAAAACCACCGTAACAGAACGAATTTTGTTTTATACCGGCGTAACGCATAAGATTGGTGAAGTTCATGAAGGTGAAACGGTCATGGATTGGATGGAGCAAGAGCGTGAGCGTGGTATTACGATTCAATCTGCTGCAACAACTTGTGAATGGAAAGACACTACCATTAATATTATTGATACGCCAGGTCACGTAGACTTTACTATTGAAGTGGGTCGTTCTTTGCGTGTGCTTGATGGGATGGTCGGTGTTTTTTGTGGGGTTGCCGGAGTTCAGCCTCAATCTGAAACGGTTTGGCGCCAAGCAAATCGTTATGGTGTTCCAAGAATTATTTTTGTTAATAAGCTTGATCGTATTGGTGGTAATTATCTTCGTGTTGTTAGATGATATCAATGAAAAATTGAAGGTTAATGCTGTTGCAGCGCAACTTCCTGTTGGTGAATCAGAAAATTTTATCGGGTATTATTGATTTGTTGACGCGCAAAATGGCAATTTTTGGTGGTGATCAAGGGATTGCTGTTACATGGCATGATGTTCCTGCAGAATATGTTGATCAAGTAGAAGATTTACGTAATAAGCTTGTTGAAAAAGCTTGCGATTTTGATGATGTTTTAGCTGAAAAATATTTAAATGAAGAAGAAATTTCAATTCCAGAAATAAAAGCAGCATTGCGTAAAGGTACGATTAAAACGTCAAATTGCATTGGCATTTTGCTGGAACTGCTTTTAAAAATAAAGGTGTTCAATTAATGCTTGATGGTGTTGTTGATTATCTTGCCTTCGCCACTTGATATTCCTCCTGTTGTAGGCATCAATCCTCAAACAAATAAAGAAGAAACGAGAAGCTGCTGATCCTAAAGCTCCTTTTTGTGCTTTAGCATTTAAGATTATGACAGATCCTTTTGTTGGAGTTCTTACCTTTATTCGTGTTTATTCTGGAGAAGTTAAATCTGGGTCATATGTTATAATGCAAGTACTGGCAATAAAGAACGAGTAAGCCGTTTTGTTAAGATGCATGCTAATAAGCGAGAAGAAATTGCATCAGCTGAAGCGGGCGATATTGCTGCAGTTGTGGGTATTAAAGATGTTATTACGGGAAATACTCTTGTGCTGAAGAAGGTCATCCATTATTGCTTGAATCAATTGATATCCCTGCATCCAGTTATTTCTACTTCCATTGAGCCTAAAAATAAAGGCTGACCATGAAAAAATGGTGATTGCATTACGAAAAATGATGCAAGAAGATCCTTCGTTTAGATTCTCATATGATCAAGAAACAGCTCAAACAGTTATTTCAGGAATGGGTGAGTTGCATCTTGAAATTGTTGTTGATCGCTTAAAGCGAGAACATAAAGTTGAAGTTGCTCAAGGTAAATTGCAAGTTGCCTATAAAGAAACTATTCAAAAGCCAGTTGAATCTGAAGGTAAATATATTAAGCAATCTGGTGGTAAAGGTCAATATGGACATGTTTGGTTGAATCTTGAGCCTTTAGAACGCGGTAAAGGATTTATCTTTGAAGATAAAATTGTTGGTGGTACTATTCCTAGAGAATTTATTCCCGGCATTGAAAAAGGTATTAAAGAAGCACTTACAGCTGGTGTTTTGGGTGGATATCCTGTTGTTGATGTTAAAGGTTACATTAACAGATGGTTCATATCATGATGTCGACTCTTCTGAAATGGCATTTAAAATTGCTGGCATCCATGGCATTTAAAGCTGGTATGTCAAAAGCATCTCCGGTTCTTTTAGAGCCTATTATGAAGGTTGAAGTTGATACACCTGATGAATATATGGGTGATGTGATGGGCGATTTAACTCTCGAAGAGGAAGAATCTTGGGAATGGAAGCAAAGGGTGGCAGCTCAAGTTATTGCTGCAGAAGTACCATTAGAGGAAATGCTTGGCTATGCAACTGCATTACGTTCTATGACTAAAGGTCGTGCGAGTTATTCTATGGAATTTGAGTGTTATAGAGAAGTTCCAAAGAATGTCCAAGAAGAAGATTGTTGAAAAGAAATAGTGTTTAATTAATTGTAAAACGGTTGTTAGGAGAAATTACAATGGCAAAAGAAATTTTTGAACGTAAAAAACCACATGTTAATATTGGTACTATTGGTCACGTTGACCATGGTAAAACAACGTTAACCGCTGCTATTACTAAAGTATTAGCAGAAAAAGGTTTGGCACAAGCCAGAGCGTATGATCAAATTGATAATGCGCCTGAAGAAAAAGCTCGTGGTATTACTATTGCTACATCACACGTTGAATATGAAACAGAAAAACGTCACTATGCGCACGTTGACTGTCCTGGTCACGCTGACTATGTAAAAAACATGATCACCGGTGCAGCACAAATGGATGGTGCAATTTTGGTTGTTTCTGCAGCTGATGGTGCTATGCCTCAAACTCGTGAACATATCTTGCTTGCAAAAAATGTTGGCGTTCCTTCATTTGTTGTCTTTCTTAAATAAAATTGACATGGTTGATGACCCTGAAATGGTGGATATGGTTGAAGAAGAAATCAGAGATCTTTTAACAAAATATGATTTCCCTGGTGATAAAATTCCTTTTATTCGTGGTTCAGCTCTTAAAGCATTAAAAGGCGATAAAAGTGAAATTGGTGAACCAGGCTATTCATAAAATTGATGGAAGCTGTTGATACCTATATTCCTGAACCAATTCGTGAAATTGATAAACCATTCTTGATGGCAGTTGAAGGTGTATTCTCTATTTCTGGACGTGGTACTGTTGCTACTGGTCGTATTGAACGTGGTAAAGTTAAAGTTGGTGAAGAAGTTGAAATTGTTGGTTTTGGTAATAACATCAAAACAACGGTTACCGGCGTTGAAATGTTTAAAAAAGAACTTAAAGAAGGTCAAGCTGGCGATAACGTTGGGTCTTCTCTTCGTGGTGTTAAAAAAGAAGATATTGAACGTGGTATGGTTATTGCAAAACCAGGTACTGTAACCCTCATAAAAAATTCAAATGTGAAGTTTACATTCTTGTCTAAAGATGAAGGTGGACGTCATAGTCCATTCTTTAATGGCTATCGTCCGCAATTCTATTTCAGAACAACAGACGTTACTGGTATTGTAACTTTAGACTGAGGACGTGAAATGGTTATGCCTGGTGATAACGTTGACTTGACTGTTGATTTGATTGCACCAATTGCAATGGAAAAAGATTTACATTTTGCTATTCGTGAAGGTGGTAGAACTGTTGGATCTGGTGTTGTAACTGAAATTATTAAAGTAAATAGGTTAATGGAACTGTAATGAAAAAACAAAAAATTCGCTTAACTTTGAAATCGTATGATCATCAATTGCTTGATAAAGCAGTGAAACAAATTGTTTTGACAGCAAAAAGAACAGGCTCCGAAGTTATGGGGCCTGTTCCTTTGCCTAATAAAAAGCGATGCTTTACTGTTTTAAGATCACCTCATGTTGATAAAAAATCACGGGAGCAATTTGAGTTGACTACGCATAAACGTATTTTGGATATTGTTTCTCCTTCAGATCAAACTATGGACGCTCTTATGAAATTGAATATATCATCTGGTGTTGATGTAGAAATTAAATAGAATCAGAAAGGTATTTCAATGTTAAAAGGTATTTTGGGTAAAAAAATCGGAATGACTCAAGTTTTTTCTGAAAACGATAAAGTTGTTCCTGTTACTGTTATTGATGTTGAATAATTGGGTTGTTACTCAATTTAAATCTAAAGAAAAAGATGGCTATGATGCTGTGCAAATTGGTCTTGTCAGAAAAAAATATGCAGGTAAGCAATTTTCAAATGATTGGGTTAAAAAAGCCAAATGCATTATTTTTATGCATTAAGAGAAATTGATACTCATGAAAATATCGAAAGATGCAGTAGTTGGGCAACCAGTTGATTTTGTTCTCTGTTTACAAATTGGTGATAACTGTTGATGTGTTTGGAACAACTAAGGGACATGGATTTCAAGGTGTTGTTAAACGTCATGGATTTCACAGGTGGTCGCGCAAGTCACGGTCCACGCTTTGGTAGAATTCCAGGATCATTGAGTTTTATGAGATCTCAAGGTACGTGTTATTAAGGGTAAGAAACTGCCTGGTCATATGGGTGATGTACAACGAGTGATGCGAAATCTTAAGGTATTAGAATTGAACCGGAAGCACATGTTGTTTTGATTAAGGGATCTGTTCCTGGCAGATCTGGTTCATTAGTATTCATGCGAAAAGTGTAGGTAAACGATGTCTGCTCAGAAAAATAACAAATAATACTCAAGCGACTTAAACGGTGCAGCTTTAACACGCAATGACTTAGGATTTGAGATTCAACAAAGAGAAATTGCTTCAGCTGGTGTTTGCTATTTATATTCGTCAGCTTTTGCAAAATTGGCGTCAAGGAACTGTTGGCTGTAAAGGCAGATCTGATGTTAGTTTCTCTAACAGAAAACCTTGGAAGCAAAAAGGTACAGGTAGAGCACGTGCAGGGTCAGCTCGATCTCCGTTATGGCGAGGTGGTGGTGTGATTTTTGGACCACAACCACGTGTAAGAATGCTTAAAAGTATCAAAAAAGCTAAGACAGTGGTATTTTTAATATATCTGTATGTGATTATTTGGATAAGGGAAAGATTTATCTTTGCCTTGGGCATTTCGATGGATAATGCTCCTAAAACTTCATATGCATATAACCTTTTAAAACAAGCTAATTTAGCTCATAACAAAGGTTGTTCTATTTGTTTCTTTGGATGATGTTTTAGTGTATTCTTCTTTTATAAATATTCCTAATGTCCAGGTTGTTATTATTTGATGAAGCTAAATGCATTTGATTTGATGAATGGTAAGCATTGGATTGTTTTGCAAAAAGATTTACCATGTTTTTAAAGAAATGGTTTCAAAATGGCTTTAAAATTTATGACTATTATACGACGCCCTGTTGTTACTGAAAAAGCTTCAGATCGTATTAATAAATTAGCAAAAAATTACTTTTGAAGTTGCATCCTGAAGCAAATAAAGCTTTAGTTAAGGAAGCCCTTGAAAAGCTTTTTAATGTAAAAGTTAAAAACGTTAATATTAACGATCGTAAAGGTAAGAATCGTAGTTTTTAAAAGAGTGAAATCATAAGGTCCGTTAATTAAGCAAGCAATTGTCACATTGAAAGATTCTCAATCTTTTGATACACTAGCACAGTTAGTATCAGGAGGATTAGTTATGGGAACAATGCTGCTTCCAATGATACCGAAACAACACGAGAGTGATTTTAAGGATATATAATGGCAATTATTAGTAGAAAACCAAGAAGTGCTTCTTTACGTTTTCAAACATTTATCGATTCAAGTGACTTAACAAAAAAAAGTCCTGAAAAATCTCTTGTTATCGGGTTGAAAAAAACGGGCGGACGAAATGCTTATGGACGTATTACAACGTCGTCATCGTGGTGGTGGTGCTGCAAGAAAATATCGCATGATTGATTTTAACGTACTTGATCGAGATGTTGAAGGAAAAGTTACTGCTGTTGAATATGATCCAAATCGTAATGTTCATATTGCGTTAGTTGTTTTTAAAAATGGTGCTAAAAGATATATTTTGATGCCTGAAGGTTTAAAAGTTGGTAATACGATATTGGCATGCAGCTGATGCTGAAGCTAAAGTCGGAAATTCGTTTGCCTTTGCGTAATATTCCAGTTGGTTTTACGGTTCATAATGTTGAAATTAGTCCAGAATTCAGGTGGTACATTTGCTCGTAGTGCTGGAACTTCAGTTCAGATTATGGCTAAAACAGATGAGTATGCAACTTTAAAAATGCCTTCTGGTGAAATTCGAATTGTTACACCTTGGATTGTTGGGCTACCGTCGGTACTCTTGGGTAATGCTGATTATAAGAATATTGTATTGGTAAAGCAGGTAGTATCGCGTCATATGGGAATTAGACCAACAGTTCGTGGTATGGCTATGAACCCAGTTGATCACCCACATGGTGGTGGTGAAGGTCGTTCTAAATCTGGTTCTCATCCAGTAAAGTCCATGGGGTAAAGGTGCTAAAGGATACACGAACAAGTAAGCGTAAAAATCCATTGATTTTGAAAACGAAGAAAATAATGTGATTGAGAAAGATAAATAAAATATGGCAAGATCAACAAAAAAGGTCCTTTTGTTGCTGAATCGCTTCTTAGAAAAAGTTGAACGTTTAAAAGCAAGTGGTAAAAGAGAAGTTATTAAAACATGGTCTCGCGGAAGTATGGTTATACCTGATTTTGTTGGGTTGACTATTGCTGTACATAATGGGAAAAAATTTATTCCAGTGTTTGTTACAGAAAATATGGTTGGACATTATCTTGGTGAATTTGCTCCAACCAGAACATTTAGATTGCATAGTGGTCAACGAAAAGCTGGGTTGCGAAGGAACTAGTCCTGCTTAATATACATAATTAAGGATAAAAATGCAATTTATAGCTAAAGCAAATATATACATTATTCGCCTTATAAATTACGACCATTGGTTGATGTTATTACGGGGAAAAAATGCTCAGTATGCTTTTAATTGGCTTGCAACTTATTCGGTCACAACGTGTCAGAAGCCTATAGAAAAGGTGCTTGAAGTCTGCTGTTGCAAATGCAAAGAATATAAGTAATGTATTGAACTGAAAATCTTGTTATTAAAGATTTTCGTGTTGATCAAGGTCCTATATTTCGGTATTTTAAACCAGGTGCTATGGGTCGGCCAACTGTTTTAACGAAAACGATTTAGTCATATTAAGATGTAACTTTAGAAAGCTAAAGAGGTATAGTGTGGGACAAAAGGTTAATCCAATAGGATTTCGTTTGGGTGTTTATCGCGATTGGGATGCTCGTTGGTTTGCAAGAAAATCGTATGGAATGCAGGTTCTTGAAGATTTAAAAATTAGAAAATTTTAGAAGAAGTTCTTGAAACTGCTGAAATTGCTACGTATTGAAATTGAAAAAGCTGGTGAAAATGTTCGAAGTTATTATTCATTCTGCTCGTCCTGGTGTTGTTATTGGTAAAAAAGGACAAGAAATTGATACCTTGCGTAAAGAATTAGCTAAACTTCTTAAATCGTGCAAATGTTGAAGTTTCTGTTCAAGAAGTTAAAAGTCCTGAACTAGATGCTACATTAGTTGCTAAAAATATTGCAGATCAGTTAGAAAAACGAGCAAGTTTTAAAAAAGCTATGAAACGAGCAGCTGCTTCATCTATTCGTAGTGGTGCTAAAGGGGTTAAAATTTGCTGTGCAGGACGTTTAGGTGGTGCAGAAATTGCACGTGATGAATGGTATCGTGTTGGTTCAATTCCTTTGCATACCTTACGTTCAGATATTGATTATGGATTTGCTGAAGCAATAACTACCTATGGTATTATTGGTGTTAAAGTATGGATTTGTAAAGGTGAATATCCAATTAGTTTAATATTGTTGAAAGAATATAAATCATGTTAATGCCAAAAAAAACTAAATATAGAAAAGTTCAAAGAGGAACCGTAAAGGTCTTTCTAAAGGTGCTCGTGATGTTGCGTTTGGTGATTATGGGCTTACAAGCAGTTGAACCTGCATGGCTTACTGCTCAGCAAATTGAAGCAATGCGTGTTACTATTTCACGTAATTGAAAAAAGTTGGCAAATTGTTTTTACGTGTTTTTCCTGATAAACCAGTTACCAAAAAACCTGCTGAAACTCGTATGGGTAAAGGTAAAGGTAATCCTGAATTTTGGGTTGCTGTTGTAAAACGTGGTCGTGTTATTTGTGAAATTGAAGGGCTTAGCTGAACAAGAAGCTAAAGATGTTCTTCGACTTGCAGCTTATAAGCTTCCGATGAAAACTAAAATTGTAAAGAGAGCAGAAGAGCATGAATAAAGAAAAAAATGAATTAAAGACTATGAGCATAGAACAACTTCAAAGAAAAAGTTGAAGCATTATAGACAAGAACTTTTTGGTTTGAAACTTAATGTTGCTACAACGCATGTTAAAGATTATTCTCAATTTAACAAAATTAAAGAAAAATATTGCGCGAGCATTAACGTATTTGAATCAAAAGAATAAATGTCCGATAATATGAAGGTAATCAAATGGTTGCTAATCAAAAAGCAGATAAAATTAAAAAACCGATTGTCGGAGAAGTTGTTTCTGATAAAATGGATAAAACAATAGTTGTTAAAGTGAAGCGAACTTTCAAAGAGCCATTATTGCATAAAGTTGTGAATTCTATTAAAAAATATAAAGTTCATGATGAAAATGAACAAGCTAAAATTGGGGATATTGTTGAAGTTTTATGAAGGTCGTCCTGTTTCAAAAACAAAATATATGTACTTATCTCGCGTCGTTAAGCATCGTGCAAGGATAAGAGGAGATAATTATGATACAAGAACAATCATGTTGTAGAAGTTGCAGATAATTCAGGTGCATAAAAGTAATGGTAATTCGTGTAATGAATTCAAATGGTAGGTAGTACCGGAAAACGTTTTGCATACATTGGTGATATAGTTAATTGTTTCAGTTAAAAGATGCAATTCCGGGTGGAATGGTAAAAAAGAAAGAAGTTGTTAGATGCGGTTATTGTGAGAACAGTAAAAGAATATCGACGGAAGATGGCAGCTATATTCGTTTTGGTGAAAATGCTGCTGTGATTTTGAAAAAATGATAAAAGGGTGAAGCAGAACCGATTGGAACACGTATTTTTGGTCCTGTTGCCGTGAATTACGAGATAGGCTATTCAAAAATTTTTCTTTAGCACCAGAAGTTTTATAAGAGGTTTGCTTATGACATGATGCGTATAAAAAAAAATGATACGGTTGTGGTTATCTCAGGAAAAGAAAAAGATAAACAAGGTTAGGTTATTGATGTTTTATCAAAAAAAGGTAAAGTTAATAAAGTAAGAATTCAAGGACTTGGTCTTGTTGCTACGGCATGCAAAAGCACGTAAACAAGGTGAAGTTTCTGCTATTAAAAAAGAAGAAAGATATTATTGATGTTTCTAAAGTAATGCCATATGTGCTTCTTGTAAAAAACCATGTCGTTTAAATGCAACAGTGGTTGAAGGATAAAAAAGCACGTATGTGTAATCGTTGTGAAGAAGTTTTTTG
The DNA here is from genome assembly GCA_963722255.1 of Candidatus Babeliales bacterium. GTDB lineage: Bacteria > Babelota > Babeliae > Babelales > JANWKD01 > CAVRJM01. The sequence continues at coordinate 236,831 of CAVRJO010000002.1, read as the reverse complement.
ATTATTAAGGATATTTAATGGAAAAATCTCGTTTAGAAGAACTATATAATAAAAAAATTCGTCCTGAATTAAAAACAAAATTGGGAATTAAATAATATTATGGAAGTTCCCAAACTTTCAAAAATTGTTCTTAATGTTGGGGTGAAAGAAGCTGTTGCTGATAGTAAAGTTTTAAAAATTGTTGCTGATGTTATTGAAAAAATTGCTGGTCAAGCACCAGTGAGAACTATTGCCAAGAAATCTATTGCAGGTTTTAAGATTCGTGAAGGCATGCCTATTGGTGTTATGGTTACCTTACGTAGTGATAACATGTATAATTTTCTTGATAAGCTCATTAATTTGTCATTGCCTAATGTCAGAGATTTTCAAGGGTATCTTTAAAGATTGATGGTCGTGGAAACTATAATCTTGGAATAAAAGAATGGACTATTTTCCCTGAAGCAGAAAAAAGTTCTTTTGAAAATGTACATGGGTTAAATATTACCATTCATACTACTGCTGGCAAAGATGACTTATGCACTAGAATTGCTGAAAGGATTTGGTATGCCGTTTAAAAAAATTAAGAAATAGAAGGTAGAGCAATGGCAAGAAAAGCAATGATTGAAAAAGCTAATAGAACACCAAAATTTTCTGTTAGACAAAGAAATAGATGTAAGCTTTGTGGAAGACCGCGTGGTTATATGAGATTTTTTATGATGTGTCGTCTTTGTTTTAGAAAACTTGCTTTAGCAGGTGTTCTTCCTGGTGTTAAGAAAACTAGTTGGTAAATTGTAGGAAGGAAATAATGTCAATTGATGCTATTGGAGATTTTTTAACAATTATTCGCAATGGATTAATGGTATCTAAACGTTCAGTAGTAGTTCCTTATTCTATAGATTAAGTTAGAAATTGCAAAAATTTTGAAAGAAGAAGGCTTTATTAAAGAGTTTTACTGTGATGGAAGAAGATACATCAAAAAAAATGATTAAAGTTTTTTTAAATATGTTGATGGTGAATCTGTTATTCATGAAATTACAAGAATAAGTAAACCAGGGAGACGTATTTATGCAAATCAGGTAGACTATTTCCGGTTATTGGTGAATTAGGGATTTCCGTATTATCTACAAATAAAGGGATTATGACTGATAAAAAAGCTAAAGAATTGTCTGTTGGTGGCGAAGTAATTTGTTCAGTTTGGTAAAGGTAAAGTATGTCAAAGATTGGAAGAAAACCAATAGATCGTAATAATGTACAAATTGAGATTAAAGGACAAGAAGTACAGCTTACAAAGGGAAAAAGGGTTCAGAGTCCATGTTCTTCCAGCTGTTCTTAAAGCAGAACTAACCGATCAACAATTAAAATTGTATGTGAAGATAGAACGCTCGAGAAAACAATGTGTTATGGGGTTTGCATCGAGCTTTGTTGGCTAATGAACTTAAAGGTGTTTCAGACGGTTTTGAGCAAAAAGTTATCAATTAATGGATTGGGTTTAAAGCTGCATTCTACCGGAAGTAAAATTGTTTTTTCTTTGGTTTAGTCATAAAATTGATTTTGATATTGCCTCAAGGGATTACGATTGAAATTGATAAAACAGGCCAACTTATTACAGTAAAAGGTATGGATAAAGAAGCAGTTGGTTTTGTTTGCTAGTAAAATTCGAGCATTAAGACCGCCAGAGCCTTATAAAGGTACAGGTATTAAATATAGAAGGTGAAGTTATATTGCGTAAAGCTGGTAAAACAAAATCTGCATAAGAGATGAGTATTTAACGTGTCATTAAAAAAGGTATTAAACAAAGAACTAAAACGACGTCAATTGCGTGTTAGAAGTAGATTAAAATCCTGGTAAATTACCAAGAGTTTCTGTTTTTAGAAGTCTAAATCATATTTATGCCCAACTTATTGATGATGCTAAGGATCAAACCATTGGTAAGTTGTTCTTCATTAGAACTTAAGAATCTTTCTGGTAATAAGACAGATATTGCTAATGCTGTTGGTCTTGAATTGGCAAAACGAGCTTAGAAAAAGGCATTAAAAGAGTTGTTTTTGATCGTGGACAGTTATCTTATTTCATGGAAGAGTAAAATCTTGCTGAAGGATTAAGAGAAGGTGGATTACAAGTTTAATTGTACGATATTTAGATAGGATATAAATGGCTGAAAACAAAGAAAAAGAATTTATAGATTCTGTTGTCAGTGTAAGTCGTGTAACAAAAGTTACTAAAGGTGGTAAAAGTTTTTCTTTTTCAGCTTTTGTTGTTTCTGGTGATCAACAAGGTAATATTGGTATTGGGTTGGTAAAAGCAAAGAAGTTTCTTCTGCTATTGCTAAAGCAACAATAAAAGCTCGCAAGAGCATGATTGCTGTATCCGTTACGTGGTACAACTATTCCTTATAATGTTCATGGGCATCATGGTGCAAGCCGAGTTGTTATTCGTTCTGCATATAAAGGTACGGGAGTTATTGCTGGTGGTGCAGTTCGTGCAGTTATGGAAGCATTAGGAGTTAAAGATATTTTGGCAAAATCTCTTGGATCTATCTAATCAGATCAAAACGTGGTTAAAGCAACATTGAATGCATTGCAAAATTAGAACAGTTCAGGATATTGGCTCATTTCAGAGGTAAAACAATTGAACAAATTATAAAGGGATGCTCATGGTACAACAGCTTAATAATTTAACCCCTCTGTGTAAAAAAAGAAAAAGAATTGGTCGTGGTGGTAGCCGAGGTGGTACCTCTGGTAAGGGGCATAAAGGACAAAAAGCTCGTTCAGGTGGTGTTAAAAGTTCGACTTTGGTTTTGAAGGAGGTCAAATGCCTTTAGCTCGTCGTATTACCAAAACGAGGATTTAATAATAAGCTTTTGCAACAGAATATGCGATTGTTAATTTGGATGATTTAGATCGAGTTTTTGAAGATGGTGCAGATATTACTAAAGAACTTTTAGTTGAAAAAGGACTTTGTAAAAGGTATAAAGTAATGCCATAATTAAAATTTTGGGAAGTGGTGAACTTTACTAAAAAATTTATTGTTTATGGCAGATGCTTTTAGTAAACAGTGCAACAGAAAAGATTGAAAGTTGTGGTGGAGAAGTTCATTTAACTAAGGAGAGTTAAAGTAGTGGTTTTGTTAAAAAATTTTAAAAATATATTTTTTATTCCAGAATTAAGAAGAAAAGTATTTTTTACCTTGGGTGTTCTGATTGTTTATCGTCTTGGTACGTTTATTCCTGTTATAGGGGTTAATATTCCTTTGCTTGGTGAACATATGAAGCGAGCAACGAGTCTTGGGTGGTTTTTTAGGTTATCTTGATATTTTTTCTGGCGGTGCATTAGCTTCATGTACCTTTTTGCTTTAGGTATTATGCCCTTATATTACTGCATCTATTATGATGCAAATGTTTAGTATGACAGTTCCTTATCTTGAGCAACTTGCTTAAAGAAGGTGAATATGGTCGTAAAATAATCAATCAATATACACGGTATTTAACGTTCTGGTTTGAGTATTATGTATAGTTTTGGTTATGCGGTCTATCTTGAAAGTCAAGGATTAGTCTTTAACTCCAGGATGGGGCTTTCAGAATTATGTTTATTCTCTCATTAACGGTTGGTTCTATGTTTGTTATGTGGCTTGGTGAGCAGATTTCATTTTTGGTATTGGTAATGGTAGTTCAATGATTATTTTTGCAGGTATTGTTGCTAGATTTCCTGAGTATGTTATTAAAACAATAAGCATTAATTGATGCTGGAAGCTTAGAACTTTGGCAAGCATTACTTATTTTAGCTATTTTTATTATGATTACGGCATGTATTGTTTTTCTTGAAAAAGGTGAACGTAAAATTCCTGTTCAATATGCTCGTCGAGTTGTTGGTCAACGTGTTTATGGTGGTCAAAGTACTTATATTCCTTTTAAAATTAATACTGCTGGTGTTATGCCTGTAATTTTTGCTTCTTCAGTTTTGAATATTCCTTTGATTATTGCAGGCTATGCTTATCTGCAAAAAGTTGAAATTTTTAGACAGATTTGCTGAATGGTTTGCACCACAGGGAATTTTATTTAATGTTTTGAATTTGTGTTGATTATCTTTTTCTCATTCTTTTATACTGCTTTGGTATTTAATCCTGATGAACTTGGCAGAAAATATTAAAAAAAGTGGTGGCTTTATTCCGGGAATTCGTCCAGGTAAGAAAACTGCTGAATTTTTTAATTATATTTTAACTCGTATTGGTTTAGTTGGTGCAATTTATTTAGCATTGTTTGTCCTTAGCACCTAATATTTTAAATGCATTTGTTCAGAATGCCATTTTATTTAGGTGGAACTTCACTGTTGATTGTGGTTGGTGTTGCTCTTAGAAACATCTGCTCAGATAGAATCATATTTAATTGAGCATCGTTATGAAGGCTTTTTAACAACAGGAAGATTAAAAAGTAGGGCTGTACGTTGAACTCACAAAAAGATATTTATATTTTTATTGGGCCTCCAGGGTCAGGTAAAGGGTACATTATCCCATCTATGTGTAAAAAAGTTTGGTTGGAATCAATTTCAACTGGTAATTTATGCCGTAAGCATATTGCTGAACAAACAGAAATAGGCAAACAGATAGATTTTGCTATAAAATCTGGTAAACTTGTTTCTGATAGTCTTATTATTGCTATGGTCAAGAATGGTTGCTTAGCTAATGCTGATCAATTTGATGCTGTTATTTTAGATGGTTTTCCTCGAACGATTGCACAAGCGCAAGCATTGCATGAATTTTGTTGAGTAGAAATTACATAGTTTTAAATTGAAAGTTGTAAAATTTTTTATTTCTGATGAAATTATTGTAAATAAGCTTAGTTAGCCGTCTTGTTTGCAGTAATAAAGATTGTCAAGACGTTTATTCTGAGTCATGTGAAGCATTAGAACCATCAGAATCAATGAAATGTGATAGTTGTGATGATGCACTTGATACGAAGAAATGATGATGCAGCAGACTGCGGTTAGAGATCGGTTGCAAATGTATCATATAGCATGAGAAGCATTTATTAGAATTTTATCATAAAGACTGGTTTGTTGATAAAGAATGTAAATGTTGAAAAGCCACTTGATGAAGTATTTGATGATTTTCAAAATTTGATAATAGTAGTTAAGGCTTTATGATTACTATCAAAAATAAAGCTTCGATTGCAAAAATGGAAAAAGCTGGTCAGTTATTGGCAGAGTATTTTTGATGATGCTTGCATCATTTATTAAGCCTGGAATTTCTACTCTTGGAAATTGATGCATTTATCGAAGCATCTTAAAGAGCAAAAAGCTTGATTTCAGAAATGAAGGGGTATCGTGGGTATAAGCATGTCAGTTGTATTTCGGTTAATGATGAAGTTGTTCATGGCGTTCCGTAGTGAAATAAAATTTTAAAGATGGTGATTTGGTAAAAGTTGATGTTTGTGCTTCATGGCGATGGTTATTGTGCTGATATGGCTCGTGTTTTTTTGTTGGTACAGTTCTACAGATGACGTCAAAAAATTGGTTGATGTTGCTCAAAGCTGCATTGAATAAAGGAATTGAAAAAGCTCGCGCAGGAAATCATTTGATCGATATTTCTGCTGCAATTCAAAGTGAAGTTGAACAGTCATGGATTTGGGGTAGTACGAGATTTTGCTGGTCATGGTATTGGTAAAAAGATGCATGAAGATCCAGAAATTTTAAATTATGGTAAGCCAGGTCAAGGACCGTGTATTGTAAGCCTGGATGGCATTTGCCATTGAGCCTATGATTACTATGGGAAATTATGAAGTTTATGTTACGGATGATGGTTGGACGGTTAAAACTGTTGATAAAAGTTTGGCTGCCATGTTGAAGATACTATTATGATTACAGAAGATGGACCGAATATTTTAACAAGAAGTTATGAATAAGTAAGAGTGATGCATGAAATACAAACAAAAAGAAGATGTTATAAAAGTTGATGGCATTGTTAAAGAAACTTGCCTAATGCTATGTTTCGTGTTGAAATTGAAGGTGGACATGTAGTTTTAGGGCATGTTTCAGGAAAAATGCGTATGCATTATATTCGAATTTTACCTGGAGATAAAGTTGCTCTTGGAGTTTCTCCTTATGATTTGACACGTGGAAGAATTGTTTTACGATATAAAAATTAATGATAATTAGCAGTTTATTAAAGGAATATTGATGAAAGTAAGAACATCAGTAAAAAAAATTTGTAATGATTGTCGAATTGTTAAACGTGAAGGGGTTGTTCGCGTTATTTGTAAAAAAAATCCTACGACATAAACAACGTCAAGGTTAATTGGATTAAACGTTAAAGGAATTTTATGGCAAGAATAGAAGGTGTTAATTTACCTAGTGAATAAAAGAATTGAATATGGGCTTACCCTATGTTTTTGGTATAGGGTTAAAAGCGTCTCAAGATATTTTAAATAAAGTTAAAATTAATTTTGATAAACGTGTTAAAGATCTTACCGATGAAGAAGTTGCTGCAATTCAAAAAGAAGTTACCAGCAACTATATTATTGAAGGTGAATTGCGCAAAGAAATTAGCGAATATTAAACGATTCAAGAAATTGGTGCTTATCGTGGGTTGCGTCATAAAAAAGGACTTGCCAGTTCGTGGTCAACGTACTAAAACTAATGCGCGTACTCGTAAAGGTCCACGTAAAGCTGGTGTGCAGTTGCATTGAAACGTAAAGTAACTAAGAAATAATTAATAATGTTATTATCTGTTAAAGGATTACAATGGCTTATAAAAAAAAAACAAAAAAAAATAAAAGACAAGTTGATTCTGCTGTTGCGCATGTTAAATCTACATTTAATAATACGCTTGTTTCTATTACCACCGAAGATGGTGATGTTTTGTTGCGCAGGTAGTGCTGGAAGCTTGGATTTAAAGGTGCTCGTAAAGGTACTCCTTTTGCTGCTTCGCAAATTGGTACGACTCTTGCTAAAGAAATGACTGCGATTGGGTATTAGAAATGTTGAAGTTAATTTGCAAGGACCGGATCAGGAAGAGATTCAGTTGTTCGTGCATTTCAAGCTTCAGGTTTTAATATTTCGGTTTTGCGAGATGTTACTCCTTTGCCTCATAATGGTTGTCGTGCGCCTAAAAAACGTCGTGTATAAGTAAATATTTTTTAGGATTTAAGGTATCATTATGGAATAATAAGAAGCCTACTCAAGGATCTCAAGAACAAACAGCAAGACTGCTGCTTCAAAGCAGAACGCAGAAAATTATCTGAATATGGTAAGCAGCTAGAAGAAAAACAAAAAGTTAAAGAAATGTATGGTATGCGTGAAAATCAGTTTAAACGTTTTTTTAGAATTGCTGCAAAAAGTCAGGAAGCTACCGGTGAAAACTTATTAAGTTTGCTTGAAAGACGTCTTGATAATGTAGTTTATCGTTTAAAATTTGCACATATCACGTGCTCAAGCACGTCAAATTATTGTTCATGGACATGTTTTGGTTAATGGTAAGAAGGTATATTCTCCTTCATATTTAGTTATCTATTAATGATGTAATTTCTTTTGCTCCTAATGTTGCAATAAAACAGAATTTTTAGAGCAAGTAGTTGATAAAAGATTTAATATGGGGGTTAAAGTTCCAGAATGGCTTGAGTTGAATAAAAAAGAACGTAAAGGAAATGTATTACGTTTACCTGTTCGTTCTGATATTCAAGTTCCAATTGAAGAACATTTAATTGTTGAGTTGTATTCTAAATAATGAAAGAAAATGCTTGTATTGATCCAATGGTATATTGGATAAGTTTTCAGGAGATTATATGGATAAAAAGGAGTATAAACCTTTAACTATTCCACAACTGACGTGGAATAAAGAGACATTGACGAGCACCTTTGGTGAGCTTGTTGCTCAACCGCTAGAGCCAGGTTTTGGTATTACGTTGGGTAATGCATTACGACGAGTCTTATTAGGGGGTGTAGAAGGTTCTGCTGTTACATCAGTTATTATTAAAGGCGTAAATAATGAATTTTCATCATTGCCTGGTGTTGTTAGAAGATACCATGCAAGTTGTTCTTAATATTAAAGAAATTGTTGTTGTAATAAAGAAGGTAAACCTGGTAAAATGAATCTGAGCGTAAAAGGAGAAGCTATTGCTACGCGTTGCAGATATTAAAGCCGATGATCATTTGGAAGTTATTAATAAAGATCATATTATTGCCCATGTTGCACCATGGCGGTACACTTGATATTGAATTTTTTGTTGAATCTGGTCGTGGTTATCAACCAGCTCAATGGCCTGCAGGATAAAGCACTTGCAAGAAGATAATCGTATTTATTTAGATGCAATGTTTTCTCCTGTTCGTAAAGTTACTTTTGATGTTGAAAAAACACGTGTTGGTAGCGATATTGATTATGATAAACTAATTATTACATTGATACCGATGGTTCTGAAACTCCAGTTGAAGTTTTACATTATGCTGTTTCAGTTTTGCGCACGCAACTTGAACATTTCTTTGCAGATACTGAAATTCCATTTAATGATATTTCCGTAATGCCTGAAGAAGTTAAACCTGTTCAGGTAACAAAAGAATGAAGGATTTAGTTTAAAGGGATTCCTGTTGAGCTTCTCTTGAAACCTATTGATGAATTGGAACTTTCAGTACGTGCTCATAATTGTTTAATTAATGCAGGTATTAAACGTATTATCGATTTAGTTAACTATTCTGATGATGATGCATTAAAAATTAAGAATTTTGGTCGCAAATCATTAAATGAAGTTAAAGATGCATTAAAGCATTTGGGTTTCTTTTGGTATGAATATTAAAGAATCTGATTTAAAAAAGCTTATGAAGACAGAAATGCCTTCTATAGAGTCATAACATCATTATTAATAAGGGTTATTACAATGAGACACCAATTAGGCAGAAAAAAATTAAATCTTAAAGCACCTCATAGAAGGTCTATGTTGCGTAATCAAGTGATTCACTTAATTACCTATGGACATCTAGTTACAACCAGAGCAAATGCTAAAGAAGTTAAGAAGTTGGCTGAAAAATGTGTTACCATCGCAAGAACTGGCCATACTTTCAGCGCACATCGCAGAGTTCTTTCATTATTGCCGTATAAAAATGAGGCTATTTTAAAATTATTTAAAGAAATTGCCCCTGGGTATGTTGATAGACCGGGTGGGTATACTCGTCTTATTCCTATGGGCCAACGTGTGAGCGATACCGCTACCATTGCGCGCCTTGAATGGGTTTAAGTTTTATAGAAATATAAAAATGTAAAAAAGGCACCTGAAAGGGTGTCTTTTTTATCTTTAAATCTAATATATTGACAAATATAAATAATTTGTTAATATATAGGTAATCAACTTATTCTTAAAAATGGAGTTTTTATGAATTATAGAATGTTAAAGGTTTGCGCCCTATTTTTTCTGGTATTTTCAGGCAATTTACAGGCTATTTCTTTAGATCTGTCATTATTTACCCGTGAAAACAGTGTCAAACTTGCAAAATACACAGCAGTCGCAGGAGTTGGTATTGGATTATTATATTTAGGTTATCGTTTTGTAAATGACGTAATGATCGACATGTACATTTATTGTATATTTTCTGACAAAAGAAAGCTTAGTAACAAGGCAGATAGGTTTATGACTTGGATGGAAAACAGTTTGCCCTTAACTAAAAAAGAGAAACTCAAAAAATTGCTTTTAAGATATGAAAATAGTGGCTTAGAAAAGGGTCAGATTTTAATTGAAATTCGAAATATTTTAGCTCAAAGAAAAAACTCTTAATTATTTAAATACTAATAAAAAGGTAAGTAAAAACAGATGAATTTAAAGATTCTTTTTTTAATAATAATTACTTGCATTAACTTTCCACTAGTATTGCCTTATAATCCTCTAGCTTGGTTATTTCACAGATATGACAGCTCAGTTTATACGGGAAGAGTGCAATTTTCTTTTCATAAGTCTGATGCAGAAAATACAACCGGAGTTTTGTCCCCTTCGTATTTAGGTTTTTTTAATAATTTTCCCAATTCTTTTATTCCGAAGGTCAGGATATTTTTTTTGCATAGATATCTTACTGATGAATATAAAACGGGAAAAATTAATAAAAAAGCAAATAAGACTTTTTTTTCTCTTAATAAAAAATATAAAAAGAAAATTGGTGGCTTAATGGCAGAATTTAGATCAGGTGTTGATGGTAGCATTGACGCATTAAATCAAATATATGATTGCATTTGGAAATGAGCTATTTTGTAATTAGACCTCTTCTGAAACTCATTTAACCAACTCAAAATTATAGATACCCGCAATAAGATTGAAACGGAGCCCAAATCTTTTTCGTCGATTGCGATATTTGTCAGCAACTATTTTAAAACGTTTTATCATACCAATTACATGCTCATTTAAAACACGCTGGCTTGATAATTCTCTATTTCGTTGTTTATCTGTTAATGTTAAAGGATTTTTTTTACTTTTTTTCTTTGGCATAGAAGTATTATTATGAATTTTTTTTAGACCTAAATAACCTGTATCTGTAAGAACTTCAGTAGATTTTGCGAAGTGAATTTTTGAAGTTTTGAAGAGTTTAAAATCATGTCGTTTACCATCTGAAAAATTTGTACAAACAATTTCTTTTGTTTTTTTGTTTACAACTACCTGAGTTTTTATAGTATGACGTTTTTTCTTACCGGAATAAAATTTCCGCTGTTTTTTTTAGGACGTTCAATAGGACTTTCAGTTGCATCTATTAAAATAACTTCAAATTCATTATCGCTTTTCAGTAGCGCTTTTCTGCCAGGCAATCTAAATTCTTTGCTTTGAATAAGAGTATTTTCAACCCATCGTATTGCTTCAAATGCATTGCTTTCAGCAATGCCATAACTTGTCGCAATATGAAGATACGTTCGATATTCCCGTATATATTCAAGAGTCATCAAAAGCATTTCTTCAATACTGAGCTTATTTGGACGTCCTCCCTTTGCCTTTTTTATTTTTTGCGCTTCTTTTAAAATAGAAACCAATACTTCAAATGTTTTTCGTTTTACTCCAGTTACTCTTCTAAAGTTTTTTTCTGATGAAATTTTTAATTTTTCATACTTCATAATCGCTTACCCTTTTTTTATAAATCGATTATGATTATGCCATAAAATTTATAGTTTCAGAAGAGGTCTATTGATTAATCTACATTTCTTTACCGATGCCTGATTGTAAGGCTTTAAGCCAAGATAATATAAAAGCTCGGAACAGATAGAATTTTTAAACAGATATTATTATTTGAGGTATTTATGAATATGATAAAATTGATCCTGTTATTTCTTGTTTTAAGCAATTTTAATAATTCTAAGAGCATGGAAATTTTGGAAGGGAAAATTACTCCCGCTTTATCAATTATTGGAACAGGTGCTGTATTAGGGGCAACATTTAAATATGGAACATTAATTTCAAAGGGTGAATTTATGAAAGTAAAACCGATGGCAGCAATCGGCAGTGGTATTTGTTGGGGAATTTGCAGCTCAATGCCTGTCGCATGCGCAGCTTTGATTGGTCCTAAAGAATCGATGTTGCGTTTATCGATTATTAAAAGTGCGATATTATTTGGTGAACTTGGTTTAATATTTAGTCAAATGGGTAGATTGTTTTGTGAAGGTAATGCATACATTGAAACACACCCCGAAATAATTACAGAGGAACAAACTATGATTTTCGGTAGAACGACTGATCGCCATGCGTGTATACCGAATTTTGCCTGTATATTTTCTTCAATTGTTTTAACTACGACCATAGTTGGTATGCGTTTAGTGCAAAAATAATAATTTTTCACTATAGGGTATTATATATTATTGAAATTTTGATTTTTTTTATCCCTGTTCAATAACCCGTAAACTGCTCCCTTGTATACCTTTTTCAACAAAAAAATGTACCGGAAACTGATCTTTCATAGATGGTAGATGTGATACAATAATTATTTTGCAAAAGCTATTTTGAATTTTATATAAAGCATCCATGATATGAATCAATCCATCTTCATCTTGTGAACCAAATCCTTTGCGCGCCTTGAATGGGTTTAAGTTTTATAGAAATATAAAAACGTAAAAAAGGCACCTGAAATTGTGTCTTTTTTTATCTATTTTTGCAGTAAATTTCCAAATTGACTTTTTTTAAAAATAATATATTCTATATTGTGAAGATATTTCTTTTCTAATGAAAATGGGGCTCTTATGAAATTAAAAAAAATTTGCATAGTTATTATCTTATTGTGTGGAAATTTTAGCATTTTTGCTGGAAGTTCGCATAGACTTGATTCTGGAAGTTTGGGTTCTACCCCAAGTTTTGGCACAAAAGTCTTAAATTTGATCAAATACCCTTTTTCTTTTACGAGTTCAAGAATCAAATCAACATGGATTTGTCAGTTATTGTATAAAGAATATAAAACTGGTGCTATTAATAAAAATATTAATAGGTTTTTCTTTGAACTTGATGATGAAACTGCAATGAAGGTTGGTCCTAAAATTGCTGAATTTAGAAGACAAAAAGCTAACAGGCTTCAAGTAATTAAAGAAACTTCAGAATTAATGAACTATGATTATAGATTAATGGGAATTTCGCGATCAAAATAACAAAAGTGCCTATTATTGTTTAATAGTGCTTTAATTCTATGAAATCTAAAAGACACTTTTTAAGGTGTCTTTTTTTTTGATTGAATCTCTTATGCAGAATTTTTATTTTTTATGATATTAAAAAAGCCTTTATTGATTTAGGTAATTGATCAAACAATTCTCCTGTTTGCTCAGTTAGATTGATACAATGCTCAAAAATATTGCCATTTCTTTTTTTTCGTTCTTGAATGCAAGCGTAAAGTAATGCAATGTGTTGTGCTGGAAAATTACGTAATTCTTTTTCAAGTTTTTTGTTCATTAATGTTTGTTCTATAAAACCTTTTTTATGTGATGCGATCAAGGTTTTACTATTAGGATAAAAAGCAATCGGAGCGAAGCTGCTATTAAATTTTTTTACATAATCTCCTGTTTGAGCATCAAATAATGATACATTCCTTTTTGTAGCTAACGCAAGAAGCGAGCCATCGGGCGAAACTTCTAATTGATACAATGGGCAAGAATCTTGTTCATTCCAATAATTCTTTATTTGAATAACATTATAAAGGTATCTTTTTTTTATATTCCAGAAACATATTTCTCCTGTTTGGCTTTGTTTGGAATTATTTTTCTTTGAAACGGAATAAAGCGTTTTTTTATCCTTAGATAAGCATAAGCTTTTAATATTAGAACACTGAAAATATTTACGGTAGATGTTGTTCAAATATTCGTACTGATAAATTTTATCAGAATCATTAAGAGTCAGGTAAAATATGAGATTATTTTCATCAAAAGTAAGGGTATCAATTTTTGTGTTAACGCTGTAACTCTCCAGATGTATTAAAAGGTTAAATGTGTTATTTTTTATTTGGTATGCACTTATTATGTTGTCCTCTATTAAAAATAAAACTCCTTTTGAGGGTGAATATCTCACTGATTTTATTTCTACAGGCATATATAAACAGCCCAAGCTCTTTCTATTTTGAATATCATAAACAAGAATTCTATCTTTAAATAACAAAAACAATGTATTTGATTCATGACAGACACAAATTTCGATTAAACCAACATTGGAATTAGATTTAAGTATTTCTATGAATGGTGATTTCACAGTAGTGTTAGAGTTCTCTCTTTGATGAAGTATAGATTCTTGACACGCAGTAAGCAAATGCCCTATTGGTTTTGAATTTTGTAATAAGTGATTTCCAATTAGTACTGAAAGAGTGTAATTGTTTAATTGATCGAAGAGTAGAAGGGCTTCTTTAATCTTGCCTTTTTCAATAAATTCTTTTGTGATTTGGGTTATTTTTGCAAGACAAGGATTAAAAAGAAAAGAGCAGTCAAGGAAATCAACGGCTTTAAAAAGATTTATAAAACTCAAGGGAAATCTTTCTGAACTCATAATTTTTCTTACTATACCGTTTTGTTCTTTTTTTTGTTTTTCTTTGTCTTGCTGCCTGCTATTTACTAAAAGCTTTGCAGCTTCTTTAAGAGTTTTGAAATCTTCTTCTAAAACTTGAGATTCAGGAATTATTAGTGCAGTTGTTGGATCAAAAGTGTATTGGTTATATAAGGTATTACCTATATATGGTAATTGATCAGGATTACATTGGGAAGAATAAACGATATGGCCATCTCTTTCAAAATTCACGGTAATTGAATCATCGCTAATAAGTTCATGAGCTTTTTCTTGTTTTTTCATAGAATGAGCTTGTTGCATTATTGCACATGATATGAGTACAAAGAAAATATATATTTTTGTTGTGTTCATAAGCTTTCTCCTGCTGAAATTAAATGATTCGCTCAATGATCTCAAAAGTAGGATAAAAGTCAATGACTTGTATTTTGTTTTGTAGCCGGATGATTTTAGATGTTAAAATCTATTCTTATCCCTGTTCAATAACCCGTAAACTACTCCCTTGTGTACCTTTTTCAACAAAAAAATGTACCGGAAACTGATCTTTCATAGATGGTAGATGTGAGACAATAATTATTTTGCAAAAGCTATTTTGAATTTTATATAAAGCATCCATGATATGAATCAATCCATCTTCATCTTGTGACCCAAATCCTTCATCAATAATCAGTGTTTGAAGTGATGTTCCAGCTCTTCGAGCAAGAAGCTTTGAGATTGCCAAGCGTAATGCAAAATCTATGCGAAATGCCTCGCCACCTGAAAAAAGTTCATAAGGTCGTATTCCGATTGAATCGGAAATTTTTATATCAAGCGTCTCTTTTGTCCCGCCCTTTTTTAGGTCACGTAACGATTCGATGATAATATGTGCTTGATTATCGGTTAATTGCCCTAAAAGATCATTAGCTTCCTGTTCAATTTCAGGTAACGATTCTTCAATAATGAGTGCTTGAATACCATCCTTTCCTAAAGCATTTGCAATAGTTTGATAATCAAATGCAACTTCTTGTAGCTCTTGAATCTTTTTTTCTTGAAATTTGAACTCTGTTTCATACTGTACAAGCGTCATTCGTTCTTTTTCAAGGCCGCCTCTTTGTTGCAATAAGAGTTCCTTTTCCTTTTGATATTTTTGTGCCGTTTGATCTATGGTTGATTCAAGAGTGTATAGTTGTTGTATTTGATCTTCAAGAGATTCATACTGAGCATTTTTTGCATTGAGCTCGTTACGCATAAGCTTCGTATTTTTTATTATTCTGCATTGTTCAGCAATGGTATTTGCCAGGATCTTCTTTTTGGCTAATTCTTGTTCAATACATTTGGCTTGGAGCACAACTTCTTCAAGGGTTGTTAATTGATTACGCAGTGCTATAAAATATTCTTCATTGTAGCTGGCGATAGAAAGTTCATCACTAATTTTTTTAAGTTCAGAGGCCAGGAATATATACTCTTTATTGTGAATTAAGAGCTTTTTTTCATTGGCATTTACCTGTTCATGTGCAGTTTGTTGTTCCTGAAGTTTGATTTCAAGAGTCTGTATTTCTTTTTGAATGCAGGCATGATTTTTGTTGTATTCTTCAAGTTCGGCTTCCGTTTTTTCTGCCTGATTCATGAGTTCACTATATTTGATTTCAGCAGTTTTATATTCTTCTACTTTTTTTTTAATCTTTTCAAGGTTTTCGTTTTGCTCAACAAGAAGTTGTTTTAATGAACCAATTAATGTTTTTAGGCGCACTAAACGATGGTTGAGGAAATCTTCTTTTTGAAGAAAATGGTTTTTTAAATATTTTTTTCTTGATGACGAAAGAGTTTGTTCACAAAGTGGGCAACTAGGATTTGTTTCGTCAGAAGTTAGATTTTGCTTTTGCTGAAGTTGTTTCATTTCGATGGTAACACTATTTATTTCGGCACCCCATTGTGAATAGAGCATTCTTCTTTTATCAAAAAGTAGTTCTTCAGCTTGTAGCTGAGCTTTTATGAATTTTAAAGATTCAAGGAATGTTTCGAGCATTTTACGTGTTGCTTCTCTTATTTGCGATTCAGTAGCAATCTTACTTTTTTGCTTTTCCAAGCTTTCTAATTGGTTTTTTCTATGAGAGAGTTCATGCTGAATTTGGGTAAGGGCGTTGTAGGATTCCTGAACTTTTTTTGTATGTTCAATTTTTATCTTTGCTATGAGTTCTTGTTCTTGTTGTTTTAGATTTAACTGTTTTTCTTTTAGGAGAAGAAACTTTTGTTGCTCGTTTTGATGTTGTGTAATTTTGTTTATAAGATCTTGTTTTTCCTTTTCGTGATCGCTGGAAGGAGAATAGTGTAGATATTTTTTATGGAGGTATCGCCATTGCGTATACTCTTCTTGAAGTTTTATTTTGAGTTGTGCAATTTCTTCTTCTTTTTGCTTGATCTGCAAGGTAATAAGTGCTTGTTGATTTTTTTCAACCAAAAGCTGATTTTTTTTATCAACTAATGTTGCTTTTTGTGTTATACAAAGTTTTTCATGCTCTTCAAGGATAGCTATTGATTGATTGACCGTCAGCAAGGTGGTTGTAAGTTCAGGTAATCGAAGAAGTTCTTGCTTAAGTTTTTCATGAAATTTTGCTATATGTAGAGTTTCTGCCGTTGCGCTCTTAACCTTATCAAGCGCCTTTTTTTTAAGAGTTCATAATGGTTTAATCCCAAAATCGTTCCTAGAATATCTTTACGTTCTTTAGGAGATTTTTTTGAAAATTCATTCGATTGTCCTTGCCGTAAAAAAGCAGAATTAATAAATGATTCAAAATCCAGGCCAAGCGTAGCTTCAATGGTGGCCTGTGTTTCACGTATCGTTTTATTGGTTAAGGAAACGGTTTTTTCCGATTCAATAAGCGCAAAATCTAAAGAAGCATATTGTTTACCATGAGTCAGGGCAAATTCTCTACGGATTCTATATACTTGTTGGTTAAATTCAAAATCGAGTATAACAAGCATCTGTTGTTGGCCAAGACGCAATAAATGGTTATCTGCCTTAGCAACACCGGAAATTTTGCGTGCTTGACCCCAAATTGCCCAGGTAATGGCATCCAGAAGAGCAGATTTCCCATGCCCATTTTTGCCACTTAAACAGATTAAATGGTAAGGTGAAAAATCTATCGTTTGAAGAGTAGCGCCATAACTCAAAAAATTTTTAAGTTGAAGTTTTAACGGAATCATAGGGTATTGAACACCATAGCGGAGGTTAAGAGTTTACCAGGGGACAGTGTAGCATGCTTATCTGAGCACCTCAAGATATCTCTGTAATTCTTAAGGACCTTTAGAATTTTTTTTACGCTTAGTATAGACTTAGAATATATATGTATTATTACCAAGGAGTGTTTGTGGTAGATTCAATTTTTCGACAATATGATATTCGTGGTAAAGTAGGTTCTGAGCTTGCTCTTGATCAGGTTTATGATCTAGGTTGTGCTATGGCTACCTATTTTATTCAAAAAAATCCCCTGATTTCTAATATAGCTGTAGGAATGGACGGTCGAACGCATTCACCTGTAATACAGGAACATTTATGCAGAGCATTCTTAGATAGTGGTCTTAATGTCACCTTTATTGGATTGTGCCCAACACCAGTCCTCTATTTTTCTCTTTTTAACCTGGATGTAGGGGCTGGGGTTATGATTACAGCTTCTCATAATACCAAAGAATATAATGGCTTTAAAATCTGCTTTAATAAAGAATCTGTGTGGGGTGGTCAGATACAGGAGATTAAAAAGCTTTTTACCCAAAAAAAGGCTATTGTGGCACCCAAAAAAGGTATTTTTGAAAAAAAAGAGATTATTCATGAATATATAGGCTGGATGAAAGTTCATTTTGCCCATCTTGTATGGCATGAAGGATGAGGTTATAATCGATTGTGCAAATGGTGCAGCAGGTTCAGTATTACCTCAGTTGATTAAAGAAATGCAGTGGCCGCATGTTAAGCTGCTTTTTGCAGAAATCGATGGCACCTATCCTAATCATGAAGCTGATCCTATTGTTGAAAAAAATATGGAAGCTCTGAAAAAAATTTTGATTGCTACCGATAATGCATATGGCATTGGGCTTGATGGTGATTGTGATAGAATGGCTCCGATGACTCATGATGGAGAACTTATTCTGGGAGATAAACTGCTTGCTGTTTTTGCTGAATCGGTTCTTAATGAGAACCCAAAAGCTACGGTTGTATATGACACCAAATGTTCATCTGGTCTTACGGAAGTCCTTAATTCTTTGCAAGCAAATCCTTGTATGTCACCTTCCGGACACTCAATTATTAAAGATCAGATGAAGAAAAATGGTGCTATTTTAGCAGGTGAATTAAGTTGTCATTTCTTCTTTAAGGATCGCTATTTTGGTTTTGATGATGGTATTTATGCTATGTTGCGTCTTTTTGAGCTTTTGCAAAAGACAGAAAAATCCTTGCAAAAGCTTCTTGAACATTTTCCTAAAAAATTTATTACTCCTGAACTACGATTTGCTTGCAAAGAAAGCGATATGCTTGCAATTGTAGATCATGTTCAAACTGCTTATAGTTCAAAACCTGATGTACAGTTTATGACACTCGATGGTATCCGTGTGATTATGCCTGATGGATGGGGTATGGTTCGTCCTTCAAATACTCAGCCGGTTGTATGCCTGAGATTTGAATCAGATACTATTCATGGATTAAACCGTATAAAGCATGAATTTGCTGAGATTTTAAAGCCATATATTGCTCAAGATCTTTTACAAGAGTTGCGCTGAGGGGTATATATGGAAAATGTGGGGTTAAATGTACGGTTAATAACAACATTAGACGATCTTATCATGCACGTTAAAAGGCTTGAATTGACAGCATTTCAATCTTTTTTAACCTTTCATGAAACAGGAAACTATATTACTTTTTCTCATGATGTGTATAAGCGATTTATACAACATAAAAAGGATATTGATCTGTATATACATGGTTCTTATAAAATAAATTTAGCATCTACGTTACATAGCCAAAATAGTTGTTACTTTTTAAAAAAAGAATTAGAACTAGCAAATAGATTAGAATCAGGTTACTTGGTGATTCATCCTGGCTCTATTGAAGCTGGAAATACGCGGGAACAAGGTATTGATGCAATAGCAAAAAAAATAAATCATGTTTTAAAAAAGGGCAATTATCCTACTCTATTACTAGAAAATGTTGCTTTTGGAAATAGATCTATAGGCGGTGAAATTAGTGAATTAGCAGTTATACGATCTAAATTGGACAAGCCTGAAAAAGTTAAATTTTGTATTGATACTGCACATGCATTTAGTTTTGGTTATAATATTGCTGATATGAATGAGCAGAAAAGATTTATAGAATTTTTAGAAGAAACTCTAGGTATTGATTCGGTTGCTTTGCTTCATCTCAATGATTCTCAAGAAAAATTAGGCTTACATCGTGATCGCCATGCAATTCCAGGCGAAGGGTTAATTGGAAGGGACGCTTTGAAGGCATTTATTTGTGATATTCGCTTGAAACATATTCCTTGTATAGTTGAAGTACCAAATTTAAGTGAAGACGATTTAAAAAAAGTTGTAATGGATGTTCGTAGTTGGAGAGCTAATCAATAAAAAAAATAAGGAGTGGTAATGCGTATTGCACTTAATGGAATGGGTCGTATTGGTAAAAATTTTTTACGTGCGCTTGTTGAAGATAAAAAAGCTTTAAAAAAGATAACCATTGTTGCTGTTAATATTGGACCTTCTCCAAAAGAATATGTTGCCCATCAGTTTATCTATGATTCTTTACTAGGAACATATACTGGAAATGTGCATTTAGTTGGTGATATATTGCATATTGATGATCTCTCTATACAAATTTTTGCAGAATCAAATGCCGATAAACTGCCCTGGAAATTATTAGCCATTGATTGGGTTGTTGACTGTTCCGGTAAATATACTCATCGCCAGCAAGCAGAACAACACCTTGCAAGTGGAGCAAAGGCTGTTCTAATTTCTGCACCTGCTCATGGCGATGATGTAACCATTATTCCCGGCGTGAACGATGCAGCATTTGACTCTTCTAAGCACAAAATTGTTTCTTTGGGAAGTTGTACAACCAATGCCGTAGTTCCTATGCTTAAAGTTTTACATGATGCTTTTGAGATTCAACAAGGGTTTATGACAACGGTGCATGCATACACCAATTCGCAAGTGCTTCTTGACGTAAACGATCATGATCCTCGCCGAGCTCGCGCTGCGGCAATTAACTGTATTCCAACGTCAACCGGCGCAAGTAAGACTGTTGGAAAAGTTATGCCTGAATTGGGTGATAAAATTGTTGGTGTTTCTTTACGTGTTCCCCTTGATAAAGTTTCACTTATTGATTTGGTTGTTAGGTTAAAAAATAACGTTACTATCCAAATAATTAATAAGGCTTTTGAACAGGCGGCAAAATCTGATGCTTTAGAAGGTATTCTTACAACCACTAAAGAAGCCTTAGTTTCTTCCGATTTTAAAGGTAATAAGAGCTCAGTGATTATTGATGAATCGCTTACTTCAGTGCAGGGAACGATGGCAAAGGTTTTTGGTTGGTATGATAATGAATGGGGATACAGCCAAAGGCTCAAGGATTTTTTGTTGAATAGTATATAAAAAAAAGCTGATTGTTACGTAACAATCAGCTTTTTTTACAATTGCTCTTATTGATTTTTAGCCATATTTTTGAGAACGCTATCGATTTTTTGCTCAACATCTTTTAATTTTTTATAGGTGTGATAGTTATTAGGATATTTGCTCTTTAAATGTTCTTCTACTTTGGTAGTAGCTACAGATAAACGTGCGGTTGTTCTATTGGCCAAGTTTCTTTCAATCATTTCTGCGAATTTGTTTTGTTCTTCAAATTTATTACACGAAGTTTTAGTTTTATTGGTTTTAAGTTCTGTTTCACATTCTGCTAAGGTCTTTTTGAGATCAAGACCTAAAATGAACTCACCATATTCTTTTAGATCATTTGCCATTTCATTATGCATAGTGGAGAGCAATTCTTCAGCTTCTTCTTCCATTTTCATTTTTATTTCAGGTGTAATCTGTTTCGTTAAATTTTCTCGTTTGGTCTCAAGTCTTCTCAATTTGGGCTACCATACGTTCTACTTGAATTATGCTAAAAGCGGTCATTCGGTATTGCAATTGTTGTTGGGCCTGCTCGGCATTTACTTTGGGTTGTGGACCAGCTGCATAGGCTAAAGCAGTAATAGAAATTAAAAGGGAAAAAATAACTATTTTTTTCATAGGACTCCTTAAAAAATTAAATACAACTATATTTGAACTAAGTATACTAAGCTTAAAGAAAATTATGAAATTCGTCAAAAGGCGCTTTTTTATCTTATTTGCTCTTCACAAGCGAAATAATTTGATTTACACTAAGGACAAGTTTTTAGCATAAGGTATTTCCTGTGCTATTCTTCTTAAAAGTGGGCCCATAGCTCAGTTGGTCAGAGCAATCGGCTCATAACCGAGAGGTCCCAGGTTCAAGTCCTGGTGGGCCCACCAATCTTCGCCTACGAAGGTTATTACTATGAAGTAGACCTATGGCTACGGTTGGCTATTGGCAGTAAAAGGAAGAAGGTTGTCCTTCGTAGCTTTAGTATACTTCTATGTTTTTCTCTAAAAGCGAAGAATGGACTAAATGCTAAAATAATAAGCAAAGCGGAGGTAGAAAACCTTGATGACTGAGTTTCCTTTTCAAAAATTTGTTAATCTTGTGGCATTTGATCAAACAACAAATGCTTTAGAGCGTGATAATGATCGGCTAGAAAAAGATATTAATGAATTTCAAAATGAGGTTTTTCGTGTCGAGGATCAGCTTGAGCATGCTAAAATGCTTGTTGCATCGTGCAAAAAAAAGGTTGATGAAAAAGAGTTTGAGATGAAAGATCTCGATGCAAAAATTAAGATAAAAAGAGATCTTTTTGAGCGTATTGTCAATCAGCGCGAATATCAATCTGCTTCTCAAGAAATCGATGCATTGAAAAAAAAGCAATACGAATTAGAGGAAGGGCTTTTAGAGGCATGGAATGTGCTTGAATCCACTACTCGTAGTTATCTTATAACTAAAGCAGAATTGGAAAAGCGAGCTCGTAGATTTAGAAAGCTTAATCGTTACTTCGGTAACACAAAAAAAAGATCTTATTCAAAAAATCTCTGAACGACATATACAAAGAGCAGAATTAGAGGTAGGTATTCCTCAAGAATGGCTTGAAAAGTATGCCGTTATGAGAAAGTCTGTTCCTAACCCGGTGGTTCCTGTCATTAATAACTGTTGTTCTGCCTGCTTTTATTCTATAACACAACAAGATATTGCTCGGTTAAAAAAACATGCATTGTTACAGTGTAAAGAATGCTATCGTTTTCTATATATGGAATAATGATGAAACAGCTCAATTTTTTTGAAGAATGTATCCCGGCTCATCTCACTACTAAAAAAGGCGGAATCGCATGGAAACTTTTTATCGATGGAGCTTCACGCAAAAATCCAGGGCAAGCGGGAGCGGGTATTTATCTTTCAAAAGATGAGGATCAAATCTATAAAAAAGGATTTTATTTAGGTATTAAAACAAATAACCAAGCTGAATATATGGCTTTATTACTGGGCATCTTTTATGCTAAAAAGCACATAGGAAAAGATGATACGTTATATGTTTTTTCCGATTCTGAACTGTTAGTGAAGCATATGAAGGGTGAATATAAAATTAAAAGCATAGAGTTAAAAAAACTTTTTGATTTAGCATTTGTTCTTCTTGATCAAATAAAATATTCTTTTTGTCATATTTTGCGGGAGTATAATGGTTTAGCTGATGAATTGGCTAATGCAGGTATTGATAAAAAAGTGAAAGTTCCTCAAGAATTTATTAAGTTTCTTTCCGCTCATGACATTTCTTTATAATCTTGTCTACTGTTTATGCATTTTTAACTGTCTATTCGGCGCTTTGTGTGATGCGCGATCTGTTAAAATGTCGACGCTTATAAAAGAGCAAGAAAATCCAGGACCTTTTGTAGAAAACCCAAAGCAGTTTAAGGTACGTGTACTACTTGATGAAAAAAAAGGTTCAACTCAGTGGTCTATATACGCGCAAAAAGGTGTAATGATTTATGATGCTACCAATCATAGAAAAAAACGATATTCTAAGCATACTACTACCATGCTTTGTATGAAGCAGGGAAATTGGTATATTAATGGCCAACGCTTGGAAGAAAAGAGCATAAGAATTGAGCCTATTGAAGGGCATCTGGGCTTTTCTAATAATGTATATCAAGGTTCTTTTATTTGTCTTATTCAAAATGATTCCTGTATGCTTATCAATCAGCTTGAACTCGAAGATTATGTTTATTCTGTTTTACGATCAGAAAGTTGGCCCGGTTGGCCTCTTGAGGTTAATAAAGTTTTTGCCATCGCTTCGCGAACTTACGTAATTGCAAAGGTATTGGAAAGTGGTAATAAAAATCCGTATCATATAAAAAAAACTAATATTCATCAGACCTATAATGGATTTCACGAAAGTGAAGTTCTAGAAAAAGCAGTAGAGCAAACTAAGGTCTTATTGTTACCTATAATAAGAAACCGATTCATGCGATGTTTGATAGTTGTTGTGGGGGCATTATTCCTGCACATTTGACCGGCGTAGATTTTAAAAAATCGCCTTATTTAGCTCGGACTAAAGTATGTGATTTTTGCAAGCCATGTAAAATTTATGAATGGAAATGTGAGCTTGACTGCATCGAGTTTGAAAAATTATTACAGAAAAAAGGCTTTATGATCCATGGTATTACGTCAATAAATGCTGCAAAAGACAAGGCCGGTGCTGTTGAAGAGGTTACCATATCCTGGGCTCAAGGAATAACAAAATTAACAGGAAAACAGTTTTATTCTTTAACCACTAAAATAAAAAGCTTTTGTTATTCTATTCAAAAAAAAGCTTAAAAAAATAGTTATTGAAGGTAAGGGATATGGCCATCATTTGGGAATTTGCCAATGGGGTGCTCGAAAAATGATTGATCATGGATGGAATTATAAAAGTATTTTAAACTTTTCCTATCCTGGTACAACCTGTATGAAATTGACTTTAAAATAAGAGTGTGGTTTTTTAAAAGTTGTTCATGGTTATAAACAACTTCTTATTACAATCTATAAAATAGATTTTTTGATTGTTTTACAAAAGTGTATTGTTCTTGTTATTATTTTTGATGTAAAAATTTACTTATATCTATTTGAGAAATGCGATGGCAGAAAATATTAATCTGGATTACAAGACTATGATAATGCGAGCTATGGACTATCATTTTCCCGGTGCAAAAATTTATCTTTTCGGCTCACGAGCACGAGGAACCAATAGACCCGGTGCCGATATTGATATTGCAGTTGATTATGGCAAGCAAATTGCATTTGGAGAGATGGAAAGAGCACGGGTTACGTTAGAGCATTTAGTTATTCCAGTTTTTATTGATTTAGTTGATATGCATGCAATTCCGGAAGAATTTAGAAAAACAATTCAAGAAGAAGGAATTGAATGGAAAAATTAACATTAAGCCGAAGTTTATTAACGAATGCTTTAGCAACTTTAGCAGATTCATTTATTGCAGAAGAAGAGGCCGTTGATCTTGGTAATAACAGACTTATTTTAGCAGCACAAGATTCTACCATACAACGGTTTGAATATTGCTATGAAAGTTTTTGGAAATTTCTTAAATTATATTTTGAAAAAAAATTTAATATTGAAGATGTAAATAGTCCTCGTTCAGTTTTTCGTATGTGCGTAGAAAAAGAATTATGTACGGAATCGGAAGGGTTTGTGCTTTTGGCAATGTTGGAAGATAGAAATAAGACAACGCATAATTACAATGCTGCTCAGGTAAGAGATATTTATCCAAATATTTCAAGCTATTATGCTTTAATGATAAAAATTCTTACTCCTATTCAATAATCTTTAGGTGTGCTTGAAGCGCGCAATTAAGGTTGTCTATATCCTTCTTAACTTAAAATTTTAGAAAAAATTTTGATCTTATGCTGAAAGTTCGCTTGTGAATACCAAAAATATTAAAGTTGGCTGCAAGATTTTTTAACAGAGCGAACTTGCCGGAAGAAATTTTTAGCCCTCATCGTTCTATTCTTAAGAACTATTTTGAAAATGTTTTGTACTTAGATCGAAAATAGTAGTTGTCTTTGTTTCCTTTTTAAATTAATTATCATATACGCTCCTCATTGCGCTTCTTGTTGCTTTTTTAATGGTAGGCTCAAACAACAATTTTTGTTGCCTTATTACTTTTAGCCCATTAATAAAACACTTTTTACAAAATCGATGTCAAGAACATGTTGCTTTAAAATTTTTGCATCGGTCACAGTTTTGGCGACAAAAAAAATTTTTTAAAAATGTCTTCATTCAAAATCAAAAAAACCATGTATTTCACACGTAATTTAATGTTGACGTAAAAATCAATTTGGGAAACTTCTCAATAAGAGCCATATTTTCATGCACAATGGGTTCTGATCTGTGATGGTACTGGTCGAAGACTGCTAAAAATGGTTTAAGGGGAAATTGGAGGTTTCTTTGAAATGAATGTACATGGTAAAAATGAAAAATTGTTGGTATTAAGGGCAAAAAGGAGAGGGGCGATGTAGAAATATTTTTTTAAAAAAGGGGAGTTTGATTATTATTGAGTTTTTAAATTTTTTATATTCAGGATTTTTTAATGCAAAAATTAGTTATAGCAAGTGTAATATTAGTATCTTCGATTATTTCTCATGCAGTGGCAATGGAAAAAACATTTGAATTTAAACAGACTTCAGTTAGGGCTTCAGAGCAATTGGGCAATGTTAAGCTTTTAAGAAATAAAAATGGATTTTGTGTTATGCGCAATGGCACGCCTTATGAAGTAAAAGACGATTTTGTTGATTCTTTATTAAGAAATGCATCCAAAAAAACACTCAAAAAATTTCAAAAGGCTGGGTATGTAGAAATCAAGCGCCTGGATAATGATGAGTTTGTCCTTAGATCTAAAGTGCGAGGAATGGGCGGCGGCCCGGTTTTGGCAGGGATTCTTTATGGTGCTACAAAGTTTATTGGAACAACTATAAATCAAGCAACTGGGGAAGAAGGCGGTCGTTGTGCGGTAATGATTGCAACTCAGGCAGCTACCGGGTCAGAAGTTGTTGCGACTGCTATTAGTAATACGCCGGGAGTTGCGGCTGCAGCAACACTTGTTATCGTTGAAGTGGCTTCAATAGGTATGGGAATTATCGGTGCGATTATCCCGTCTTGTTAACAATGGGTTATTAAATAAATTTCAGTTATTAGGGTAAAAAAGGAGAGGGGCGATGTAGAAATATTTTTTATAAAAGAGTTTACGTTATTTGTTTTTAAAATTTTTTTTATAAATTAGGATTATTATGCAAAAATTTATTATGGCAAGCTTATTATTGATTTCTTCAACGGTTTCTTTTGTTGGTGCAATGGAACAGGATTCATGTATTAAAATTAAACAATCATCCTTGATGGCTTCCCAAAGTTTAGGTAACATTGAAGTGTTTCATGATCAAGGTGGCTTTCATGTTATGCAGAATGATGAGCAGTATGATGTAAAAAACTACTTTGTTGATCCATTGTTGCGTAAGGCCGATAAAAAGACATTGAAGAAGTTTCAAAAAGTTGGATATTTATCGGTTAAGCAAATGAGCGATGGTGAGTTTTCTTTGACAGCTAAAACCGCGGCTTTGGCGGTGGTGTTTTGGGAGCAACTATTGGCTTTTGGGTAGGAAAGTTGCCGTTTATACTGTTGCATATGGAACAATATTCGTAGTTACACTTCCAATGGGATCGTTTGTATATTCAGCTATTTTGGCACTAATGATGTCTCTTGCCGGCCCAATAGAATCCGCAAGTAATGTAGTGGCTATTGGTACAGCTGTTATTGGTGGGACTATAACTGGACCAGTTTAATTAACTTGAGAAATATATAGTTATTATGATTTAGAAGGAACATTTTCTTATATTTCTATTTCATTTCTAATTTGGTATATATTATTAAAAATATGTCTTAATTAATGGGTACCCTCTTTACTGTCAGTAAAGAAATAGCCTAATAAATTGTTGGAGGTAGGATACTTGCGATATAAAGAATAGGATATAAAAAAGGCTCATGATGAATATATTTGAAGGTCGTTGGGACCAATTTAAACAAGAGCTATTTTCGATTCTATTTCTTTCCTTTCTTCAGATTTGGTGGAGTTTTAATTGTCCGATTTTTGTAAGGTTAGGAGCTCCTTTAAGCACTATTGTCAGTACAAGTTTAAGCATTGTAGGTATTTTTCTCTGTTTTTTGATATTTGTGTTTCCTGAAAAATATGTACCACGAATTAATTTAGAATGGCTCGATGATGCACCAAATTCGTTGCTTTTAAAAGAAATATTTAAAATAATTATGATATTAGTATTTCATCTAGGATTATTTTATTTCTGGTATATAGATTTTTACCGTATGCCAGATATATTTTATGCTATTTCTTATGTTCACTGTGTTATTGCTTTTATGCTGATGACTAATGCTTTAGACAGTTATAATAATAGGATAAAATAGCCATTATTAAAGAAAGGTACAAACACGATGTTTAATTTTTATGAAGCTCGATGGTCAGAATTTAAGCATGAAATATTTCCGCTTCTTTATTTCTTTACTGTTCAAGCATGGTACCATTATAATTTCCCTCTTTATGTAAGATTGGGAATGCCATTAAGTATTATTGTATGTACGATTATATACGCTAGCGGTGTTTTTTTTTATTGCACTATGTTTTTATTTCCCGATTTATATGCACCACAATATAACTTAGTATGGTTAGATGATTCGCCCGATCCTGTGCTTTTCAAAAAAATATTTAGAACATTGATGGTGTTGATAATAGGTAATATCTGGTTTTATGTATGGTACGCTGATTATTATCGTATGTCGGGTATAAATTATATTCTTTTATATGTGCATTGGATTGTTAATTTAATATTTATGGCCCGAATTATGAACAGATATAATAAACGGATCGAAAGAATATAATGACGTATTGGTATTGCGTAAAGCAACAAATTAATCAGGTTGTTCTTACTTTCCGCCTGGGTCATTATTTTGTTTGATTTTAGACGTTATTTTGGAGATTTCCATTGGAGTTTATCTACTGAGGCAACAATCTCGTTTATAGTATCAATATTCTTAGGGTCTTTTTTGCGCTATACATATCCTGATTAAATAATGCCGTAATGAGATTGGTATTGGTAAAAATTGAAAAGAAGCTAAACATTAACAAAGTGCTTAGCTTCTTTTCAATTTTTTTTAAAAACCATGTTTTATAATATTGGACCATTACGGTGGTTGAATTTTGTAGAAATGGTAAACTTATTATCAACCTAACATCAGTGTATAGGTGGATTATTAAATAGAATGTTTAATAGTAAAATTATTCGAGTAGTGTATTGAGATAAATTGGATTAGTGAGATTTTTTTTACTAATCATAATTAAACCTTTCAGTTATTACATTTATAAGTTCTTTATGAAATATAAGATACGTTTATTCTAGGAATTAGTCAATGATAGTTGATTTTAGTAAGTATTTAATTTTAATAATATTTTTTACTGCTTTTATTGCAAAAACATATCTTTTTGCTTTGTTAGTATATAGAGGAACAAAAAATTCTGATAATTTTCAAAAATTATTTTTTTTAGGGTTAGCATTAATAGGTAGTTTTTTTACTGATTTTACCTGGGTGCAAAGCTATGTAAGAATTCTTTTTTTTCCTTCTCTTAGTATTTGCATTAATAATTTTATTATTCGCATTGCATGGGCATTGTGTTTTATGCAATATCAGTCATTGGGAATTTTTATCGAAAGTTTGGCTGAAAAGAATTATTCATTACCTTGGTATCAAAAACTACTTTTATTTTTTAATGGTAGTTATATTGGTTATTTCATTGGTGGGGCAATTTTTTATAGTATGAGTAATGAGCGGCCTTGGTTTGAAATTTTGTTTGAAATCCGCGAGTTTTATAGTTTGTGTTCTACTCTTAACTGTTTTTTTTGTTTTGAAAAAAATAAATAAAGTTGATTTTCCGAAGATATTAAAACAACAGCTTATGACTTTATTGAAATTTGTTGTGTGTCCATTTGTTTTTATGGAATTATTCCTTGGATTTATGCACTTAGTGTTTTCGGATACTCATTATGTATTGCTTCAGCATTTTATCGGTCCTATTTACCTTCGCCACTATTATTGTGTTTTTAAAATTATGTGGTTACGGTTTTTGAATGTAAATAAACATGTTCGATGATTCGCATAAATATCCATTTTTCAAAAAATTTATACAAGCTGTAGCAAATTTAAGTAATGCGTCACACATATTGAACAACTTGAGCCACTTATACAGATGGCTTTTAAGGATATATTCGCAATTGAATCGAGCCAAGTGAGCTTATACTTTAGGCAATCGAGCGGTATTAGGGCTGCAGGAGATGAAAAAAATAGTCGGCCCGTAACAAAAAGAGAGCTTGTTGTTGAATCAATGCTGAGTAACAATAATGATTTGCATAGTTTCATTCGAGGCCAACGCATTATTATTTATGATGAAATTACCTTTAATAACACCTATCATGCAACAACATCCAATACTGCAGTAATAGAGTTTTTAGATGCGCTTAACGCTGATGTTTTTATTCCTATTTTTAAAGAGAATAATCTTATTGCATTCATTATAATCGAACGCAATGCACGAGGAGAACTGCTGTTTAACGATATTGAATGCGATGAAATGATTTTATATGTAGCTAGTCTTGAAAACGTTATTAATATTTTTCAGAATCATAGACTTTCAATTATTGTTGAACGAGAGAAGAAATTACAAGAGGAACTCTTTTTAAAGCATCAAGAAATAAATCAGTGTAGAGAAGCGCTTGAAACATTTAGTAGATTACAGAGGCATCGTGCTATAGGCATTATTTCATATACATCATATCGGAAGTTTGTATACCTAAATCAAGATGTTAAAGATATACTACAAGAAGTTGATCTTAATATGCAGCAAGGACATCGTTTGACTAAAGAGTTTCAGCAGATAGCCAAAGATGTACTTCACTATAAGATAGCAAAAACAAAGTATAACTATGATGAACGTGGTGAAAAAATAGTTATTCGCGCTGTTCCATATCTTGAAAAAAATAATGTCCTTCTTATGATTTATTATCCTGAAATAATGGACTCTATAAAACGAATACAAGATTCTTTGGGTAAACCAACGGAGATTGATTATCTTTTATATTTAGAAACAACAAGTGCGGGCACCTTAATTAATAAGCTTGTTCCAAGTGTCGGAGCAGTTTTGATTCAATTTAAAATCAATTTATTGCAGTGTGCCTTGAGTAAAAAGGCATTGGTAATTGATGCTCCTGACGAAGATGAAGCGGATTTGGTAGATATTTTACATTCTATAAGCATGCTTAACACCTGACAAAATTTAACACTCATCAAAGACTCTGTTTTGCAAAAAGTGTATACTTTGTGAAAAACAAAGGAGTAAATAAGGTGAGAATGATGGGTGGATCAATAATACACTTGGCAAAAGTTATCGAAGAAGATTTAGCAGAGAGAGATATACGTTTAAGCAAGCCACAAAGGATAGGTTTGGCAGATTTAGCAGCATCAGTAATAACATGTCGCAATGTTAACACATCAGAATTAGCAACAGTGCTGCCAAGAAAAGTCAAAAGTGATGAGGAGCGTTATCGCTATATTAATCGTTGGCTTGCCAATGATAAAATTGATTGTGATACGTTACTAGAAGGCTTTATCCCTGAATTAATAGAACTTATACATGCAAATGGCCAGATCATTGTTTTATCAATGGATCAAAGTCAAATCAATAAAGAATTTGAATGTCTTATGGTTTCATTGCGAATTGGAGAACGTGCTATTCCTGTTGCATGGCGAGTAATTAAAACGCAAGGAGAAATTGGCTTTACCATTCAAAAACAACTGCTTGAGGCGGTGTTTGCTAACATACCAAGCTATGCAAAAATTATTTTAATGGCGGATAGATTCTATGGGAATCCTGCGCTTATCCAATTATGTCAAAGTTTCAAATGGCGATACCGCATTCGCTTGAAAGGTAATCTTATTCTTTTTCATCATGGTGGGGAATTGAGTTCTGGCGAGCTTATCAGATTAAAACAAACATCGTTGTGCAATGTTCAGTTGAATAATTCTGGCGTTACAACTAACATTGGTGCACTACAAGATGAAGGCAAAGATGAACCTTGGATCATTGCTATGGATTGTGTTCCTACCGAATATAAAGTTCTTGATTATGGCATGCGATGGTCTATTGAGCCTATGTTCTCAGACTTTAAATCAAGAGGCTTTGATATCACTACTACTCAGTTACGCCATGCAGAACGAATAGAACGTCTTATTCTTGTTTTAAGTGTTGCTTATTATTGGGCTGTTTCCACCGGCATGCAGCCAGATCTTGAGCGTGCAAAACGTTCTAAAAAAAAACTGCGCGCAGTTTAACTTCCTTTTTCAAAAAAGGTATTCGCTTTCTTCTGAAAGCCGCACTGTCATTGCTGGAAATTCCCCCTTTATGGCTTACTTTTAAAATTGTCAGGTGTTAAGATAAGCATGCGTGATACCTTGAAAGTTTTAAAAATTGATGCTGCAACTCCTATGATTGTTCTTGCAAAACAGTTATTTGGTATTAATAAAATGTATGAAGCGGATGTTACCACAAAGCAAGAAAAGCCGCTCCTTGAATCATTACATACGACCGGAACGCTTTTTATAAAAAACATTCATTTATTGAGTTTAGAGTTACAAGATATGCTTGCTGAATATATACGCTATGGTTATTATCGTGTGTATAAAAGTGAACAAAAAATTGCTAGTTCAGTGCGAATTATATGTTCAACACGGCATAACTTAAGCTCCTTGGTGCAGGAAAAAAAGTTTTCTAAAGCTCTTTTTGAAGAACTCAATCAAACTCAATTAGTTATGCCTTCATTATCTGATATTTCAGATAATGAGTATTCAGCATTGCTACAAAGTTTTACTGATCAAGCTCTGGCAACGTCACAGGTTAGGGAATTACTTGAATTTACTGATTCAGAGAAATTAAAGCTACTCTCTGAGAGAGCGTTAAGTTTGAAACAATTAAAGAATCGCATAGAATCGATGCTGAAACATAAATTGGAACAAAAAAATTTGTCTGCAACGTTTATTCATTTTGATACATCGTATACAATCAGTGATGCTGAATGCGCAAAGGCAGCGCAAATGGGCAAGAATGCTTTGAAAGATTTTAAGACTTTAGAAATGCTTATGAAAAAGTTTAAAGCGCAATCAAAAGTCGCAGAATTTTTGGGTGTCCATAGATCTGCGGTATATAAAAGGCTTAAACAATTTAATCTTTTAACACCAGATAATCGAGAATAATGGTTTTAAAAAAAGCAGGATCAAGCTATTTGATTATTAAGTTTATTCCATTTTTGACGAGCGGTATCAGGATCATACTTATAATAGGCTATATATCGATTGCTGAGCAAGAGAGTAAGGTAGCCACACCATGACTGTTCTTGTGTTGTCCTATGTGTCGTGTGAATAATTGTTAAAATTTTTCCTGGTGCTTTTACTTTCTCTAGTTTGATAATAATGTCGTTTGGATCGTCTATATTTTGTCTTGTGATAAGGCTTTTTTCTTGCATTGCGCTTAGTGAAATGGTGCAATATAAAATAGTTAGTAAAGAATGGATACAATACTGTCGCTTCATATGTTCTCCTTGTTACCGTTTTATTGCCATATTGTTGAATGTAGCTTTTTTATTATACACTAAAAAGATTTATACATTATAGAATCAAAAATTGAGAAAGATAATATGCCAAATTATAAAGGCCATCTTGTTGGTGGAATTGTAGCTTTTTTTATTGTCATTAATATTATTATTGTTCGGAAAGTTTCTCTGGTTATTGCTCTTGAATGGCTCTGCTTTACTCTCTTAGGAGCTTTGTTTCCAGACATTGATACAAAGAGCAAAGGACAGAAAATATTTTATAAAGCATTAGTTGTGCTCCTTTTTATACTGCTCATTAAACAATGCTTTAGTGCAATCATTTTGCTGAGTTTTATAGCATGTCTTCCCTTAATTGTACGTCATCGAGGCATGTGTCATGAGCTTTGGTTTATTCTTGGAGCGCCACTTGCAACGGCATTTTTTTTAAGCTTTTATTTTCCGCAATTTTCATCCCTTATGCTTTGGGATACGCTTTTTTTTATTGTAGGAGCGTTTTCGCATGTTTATCTTGATGTTGGATTAAAGAGAATGCTAAGAATACGATAAAAGTATGCAGCAGCGCCAATGTTTTTAAGACGCTGCTGCACAATAATAAAGTTATTTAGTTTTGACTATTGAGGCTTTTGAGTTCTTGAAGTTTATATGCTTTTTTCAATTCTAACCATATTCTTTTGGAATCTTCTTCTGAAAGAATTTTAGGACAAAACGGTTCTGTAGACATAATCCTAGGATTATTGGGGATACTAAGTTCAGTTACCCAAGTTATATCTCCTGAACTATATCTTATTTTTTTTGCTATATATTTCAAATGTTGATTGGTCTCTGGATCCACTCGTTTTTGCTCACAAATTTTTGTGCGTGCTCCAGGAGCGGTATCGAACTTACGTGAGTTGAAAACGTATTTTAACTTTTCTGATCGAACCTGGTTTTGGGGTACTGTTTTTGAGAATTGCTCCATACCAAATGCATTAAATACTGCTCCACTAATTCCAAAAACCAGTATAATTTGTAGTAACTTCATAAGAACTCCTATAAATCAAGATGTAATATTATTAATTATTTTGGATATGCTAATACAACAAAAGATAAAAAACAATAGATTAAAAAATTAATTTAAGGCTACTTAAGCTTAAAAATATGACAAGCTGTTTCAGAACTAATTTCTGCTATTTTTTCAAAAGGTTCATTGCGTAATTCAGCCAAATAATGCGCTATATCAACAATGTGTTGAGGATGATTTTGTTTGCCGCGCATGGATTGAATTGGTAGAAAGGGAGCATCAGTTTCAAGAATAATTTTTTCTAAGGCAACTTTTTTACAAACCTCACGTAAGATGCCATTTTTGGGATAGGTAATTGTGCCGCCAATACCAAGAACAAAGCCAAATTCTAGAGCCGTATCTGCAAATGATTGATCTTCTGAAAAACAATGAATGACTCCATGAATACCTTGGTTTTTAAACTCTTCTAATGAGCGCAAGGTTTCATCGCCGGCATCACGAGTGTGCACAATAAGCGGTAGTGCATGTTCTAATGCTAATTCTATATGCGCTTTGAAAGCATCTTTTTGTCGTTTTAAATTATAATCAGGGTAATGGCGATCAAGGCCACATTCTCCTATTGCAACAATTTTGAAATTTTTATGTTTTGGTATTCTTTTGTCAAACCAAAGCGATTCAATCTCTTTTAAATCTTGATGCCATTTTTCTGTGCAATCATTTGGATGGATGCCTACAGCGGCATAACAGGCATCAAATGATTTTGCCAGTTCAACGCAGTTAATACTTTCAATAAGACTTGTGCCAACATTAATGATTTTTTTCACGTTGGCCGCAGCTGCTTGGTCAACGATCTGTGCAGCGTGAGGAAATTCATTGAGAGTTAGCAGTTGATCAAAATTTTTTTTTATCATGCAGTTAATATGACAATGCGTGTCAATTAATAGTGTAGATATATCTTCTGCATTTTGGCTATGAACTTTGTTTTTGGTATACATATAAAATCCTTATAATTCACATAAAAAAGATATTTTTTTAGAAAACATTCTACTCATTTTTTTTTGTTATAGATAGCTATACTTTATCTGATTTAATGCAGGAATAGCATAATAATAGTTTTTTTAAAGTTGACAAATTTTTAAATCAAAATTACAGTATGTTACTAATATCACAGACCATAAAAAAGGACAGTAATTAGTGAAGTAGCAGTGTTTTAACCATTATTATTCTTAGGAGTTCTTATGAACAAGAGTGAGTTGATAAATTCGCTCAGTGAAGAAACAACTTTTAGCAAAAAAGATGTTTCTAGAGTGTTAGATAGTTTAGCTAGAATTGTGCAACGTACTTTAAAAAAAGGTGATAAGTTGCAATGGGCCGGTTTTGGTACATGGTGGGTTTCAAGAAGACCTGCACGTAAGGGAATTAACCCTGCAACCAAGGAAAGAATTAATCTTCCTGCAATTAATGTACCTCGCTTTAAGCCAGGTAAAAATTTAAAAGAAGTTGTAAGGTCAGTTTAGTAGTATAGACTACATAAATACGATATTATCAGTATAAGGACCGGATATCCGGTCCTTTTTCCTTTTCAAATTAGTTTTTTTTCGTTATCTTCATAACAGTAATTAACGTAATAAAATCTACAAATATTACTAAAAAATTTACATTATGAATAGGATTATACGATGATAGATTTAACATTGGCCCATGAAAATCCAGCGCTCTTTATACAACTTGTTACAAAGAAAGATCCGTCTTTTGATGCACAACGTCTTGTAGATTTAGACAAAGAAGTTCGTCGCATTACTCGAGAAGTTGAAGAATTACGTCATCGTAAAAATGAACTTTCAGAATCAGCAAAAAAAGGTATTACACAGGAAATTCGAATTGAATCGCAAGCAATAGGCGCAAAACTTAAAGAACAAGAAAAGAGTTTGCACGAAATACATGAACAGTTTAAGGCTTTATATTTACGGTGTCCTAATATTCCTTTTGATGATGTACCCTGCGGTGGTAAGGAATCAAATCTAGTAGTAAAGGTCGTTGGAACTAAGCCCGAATTTTCATTTGCCATTAAACATCATGTAGAGCTTGGAAATGCATTAGGTTGGTTTGATTTTGAAGCTGCTGCAACGATTGCAGGTAGCAACTTTGTGCTTTATAAAAATGATTCAGTAAAGCTCATGTACGCGCTCATCATGTTTATGCTTAAGCATAATGCTACCCATGGTTTTTCATTTGTTTTGCCACCTTACTTAGTTAATGAACGCTCATTAGAGATTGCAGGAAATTTTCCTAAATTTTATGATGATGTGTATAAGGTTGCAGAAGATACTATGTACTTAATACCAACGTCTGAAGTGAGTTTGGCAAATATGTACCGTAACACTATATTTTCAGCTGAACAATTGCCTCTAAGGATGACTGCAGCGACAAGTTGTTTTAGACGCGAAGCAGGTGGCTATGGTGCAACAGAGCGGGGATTGATTCGTATTCACCAATTTGAAAAAGTAGAATTATATTCTTACTGTGCTCCGGAAGAATCAAATAATGAATTAGAGCGTATGGTTCAATGCGCACAAGAACTCCTTCAAAAATTAAATCTCCATTATCGTATCAGCTTGCTTGCAGCACAAGATTGTTCATTTCAGTCAGCAAAGACCTATGATATTGAAGTATGGCTTCCAGGACAGGATCGATATATGGAAGTTTCTTCAGCAAGCAATTGCACCGATTTTCAATCGCGTCGAGGTGGAATGCGCTATAGAAAAGAAGTTGGTGGAAAAACTATCCTAGTTCATACTTTAAATGCTTCATCACTGGCATTACCGCGTTTAGTTGCTGCTCTTATGGAAACATATCAGCAAGAAGATGGTTCAATACTTATTCCTGATGTTTTGAAGCCTTGGATGTTATAACTAAAGAGGTATATCTATGCTCGCTCCGGATGTTCAAAAAAAAGTTTCATTATTACAATTGCAGGTGAAAAAATTATTGAAAGGATTTTTTGCTGGAGATTATCGCTCCAAACAAAAGGGTTATGGTATTGAATTTGAACAGTTGAGAGATTATCAATTAGGTGATGATATTCGTTTTATTGACTGGAAAAGTACGGCTCGAACAAATAAAATGCTCGTTAAAGAATATATTCATGAACATACTAAAACTATTCTTATAGCTCTTGATGCCTCTAATTCTACTTGTTACGGATCATCTGGTTTATTAAAAAAAGAGTTTATTGCTCAAGTTGCGACTGTTTTAGCCTTGGCTGCTGATTTTTCTAAAGCACGTATAGGAATAGTAGTATATTCTGAGCAGATAGAATTTTATATACCTCCGGGATTAGGCAGCGCTCATCTTTCTTCGATACTTACTAAACTTTGGTCTTTCGAGCCTAAAAGTAAAATGACCAATAATGCACTTGCTTTGAAATTTTTAGCGCAAATAAGTAAGAAGGATACGTTATTATTTTTGATATCAGATTTTATTGATACTCAAAATTTTGAAAAAGAGTTAGGAATTGTTGCACAACGGTATGATCTTATTGCATTACGTTGTCTTGATGATTTAGAACAATGCTTTATTCCAACGGGATTTCTCTATAGCGAGGATTGTGAAACCGGTCAGCTCGTTTTGCTTGATTGTCGAAACAATGCAGAAGGGTTATCTAAGTTTCTAAAACAGCGTTTGAATATTCAAGACTCGATGTTCAGGAAATATGCAATAGATTGTTTAGATTTGCGCAGTAATAGATCTTTTATAGATCCATTGCTTCTTTTTTTTGCAAAAAGACTTGTACGATAATACATATGGAGATTTTATGACAGATATAGAACTATTTGATGTGTATGATATTTGGTACCAACCCCCATGGTTTATTCGCTATTCCTTGCACATAGTTGTTTGTGGTCTATGTGTGATTTTAGTTGGATTATTCTCTTATTGGTATCAAAAAAGAGTTGCAGCTAGAAAAAAATATTGGCGCAAAGCATTAGAAGAGTTAGCCGTTTTGGATCGTAAAAATCATAAAGTCTTCTATTTTTCCTTAACTTCATTACTTAAAAATTATCTCATTGAGCGATATTCATTAGATCTGCGTGGTAAAACCGATGAAGAAATGGTAGAATACTTAGAAAATAACAAATTTGTTTATGAGCAGATAAAAGATTTAAAAAAAATTTTTAATGAAACTACTGCTGTGAAATTTTCAGATCAGGATGTTGATGATTCTGTGCTCCAGGAGCATTTATATCTGAGTATTCGAGTAATACAAAATACCATGCCAAAAGATGGTTAATTGGGGGTTCCCCTCTTGACAGTGCTGTTACAATAGATACATGCACATGATTTTTGTTATTTCCTCTCGTATATACAAACAAATTGCTTTTTAAATTGCTTTTTATAGACAGTGTATAAATGAGAAAAATTATTCATGAAATTTATATTTTTTTAACAAGATAAAGGGTTTTTATATGGCTAAACATGTTGGTGTTAAACTTCCTGATGATTTAATTGCAGTTTTAAAAAAAGCGCCGGTTGGCATTCTGGCAACATTTTCTGAAAAAGGACTTCCTCATACAACTCCTATTCATTGTGTTTATCCTAAAGGCCTAGAAAGTATTTTGATATCAATTCATAAAGAGCATACAGGATACCATAATATGGTATGGCAAAAAAAAGTTATGCTTTGTTTTTTAGAAGAAAACAATACTGCCTATAGTGTTTTAGGTCGTGCAGGCGTAGTAAGAGCACCATCTATAGTTCATCCATTGATGAATATTGTACGCATTGATATTATTGACATCAAAAGTGATCGTTCGCTTTTAACGCGTGTTGATAAGGGCGTTCAATGGAGTTATACTTCTTGGGAAGCAGAAGAATTATCAAAGAACTTATTGCTTGAATTAAAAGATTTGGCAAAAACTTTATAATCTATACTAAGTATAAAGAAGGATTGTTATGATTATCACGCGTGTTACAATGCATTGCTGTTTACTTTACTGTATAAGTTTATTTTATCTCGTCGACGCAGCGCAGAACATTCCTCAAGAACCAATTCAGCCTTCTGCTACAACTGCCGCTCCTGCAGCTGAAACAAAAGTTATATCGGAACAACCGGCGCCAGTACAGCAACCGGTTTCTCCTGTGGCGACAACGGGTGCACCAATGACGCAGCAGCCTATAGTTCAAACCACAAGCGAAGGCG
This sequence comes from Candidatus Babeliales bacterium, assembly GCA_963722255.1. Lineage (GTDB taxonomy): Bacteria > Babelota > Babeliae > Babelales > JANWKD01 > CAVRJM01. The sequence continues at coordinate 197,844 of CAVRJO010000002.1, read as the reverse complement.
CAAAGGGACAAGTTGCAATCGAACAAACTGCTATTCAAAAACCTGTAGCATCGGTTCAAGCAGCTCCACAAGCACCGGTATCTGCAGCTCCGGCTGCTCCTACTGTAGCTCCGGCTGCACAACCGGCTGTAACGCCCCCTGCAGTTCCCGTTACACAGCCTGCGGTGGCACCTCAAGTAAATCTATCTGTGCAGCCAGTGCAACAACCGGCTGTTCAGCCAGCTGCTGTTCAACCGACGGCTATTCAACCAATGATGACACAGCCTGCTGCTCAAACTACAATTCAAGAAAAAACCGAAGCTCCAAAATCTGAGGCTAAGGAAGTTGCGCCAACCACTGAGGAGGCCAAAAAAAAGGTTGAGCAAGAAATACCTGCAGCACCAACGGTCGTACCCGAAACAAAAAATGAAGAAGTGCCGGTACAGGTAGCTAAAAAGCAACCAGTAGTGCCTGTTGGCGAAGGAATTGATACTCTTGAGCAAGAGGGCGGTAACTGGCTTTTGAAACGGCAAGCTCTTGAAAAAACGATTGATGTTATTGAAAAAATAAAAGATGTTTTTACTAAAACATTGGAAGTTCGCGTAGATTACCTCGTAAAACGAAATAAAACTGATCGTTCATTTGATACCTTTGCTAATTCTATTGGATTTGAACTTGGTGATTTAAATCAACTGCTTTCTACCTTGGTTAAACAATTAAAAGCCGAACGTGTTCAAGAGGGGGATCTTACAGAGGAAGAACGTACTCTTTTGCAAGAAGTTGAAAATAAAATTACCGAATTAAAAAGTTTAAAAGCTACCCTAAAATCGATTACCGAGATGGATGCATCATTGGATGAAGCTCTCATGCAACTAGAAAAAGAGATAACTACAAGTAATAGTTATCAAACACGTGCATGGAGGAATTTTCAAACAATTAAGAAGGTTTTAAGCGACGAAAAGGCTGAAGAGCTTTATCTTCAGACTGAATCGCTTTTGAAAAATATGCAGGAGATTCTTAAATATCTTAATGGTGATTTACTGCATTATTTTGATAGTGTAATCAGTACTCTTAAACAAAACATGAGCGATACGCAAGAAAAGATCAAAGCTCTAGAGGCTAAGGGTATTAATCTTCAAGAAGAAGTAAAAAAAATTAAAAAAGCTGAAAAGCTCGCAAGAAAAGGTAAGAAACAAAAAAAAGAAGAAGCGCAAAAGAAGGAACAAGAAAAAGTTCCTGAACTAAAGACTCCTCAAAAAGAAGTAAAGAAAGAAGAGAGTTGGTTTGATTATATTGCCATAGTATGGCGTTATCCACTTTCGGTTGTTAATTCTATTTGGGAGTATGGTATGAGTTTTTTTGTAACAAAAAAGGTTGCGCCAAAGATCCCTGTTGAAGTTACAAAAGCAGCAGAAAAGGGGAAAAAAGCATCTGAGAAGGAAAAAGTTGAATCGGCTGCAAAAGAAAATATTGGTGCTGAGAAAAAAGCTGCAAAGAAAGTTAGTGAAAAAGAAAAATAAAAACAAATAAATCAAAAAAAAGGAATAGTATGAAGAAAATCTACTTAGTCATATTGAGTCTTTATTGTGTAACAAAAACTAATGTTGTAGTTTCAGGTTTAAGTAGAGATTTGATTAATATGAATCGATCAGTTTGCGAAGCTGTTAGAAATGGGCTAAATCCAAATAATTTAAGTACCAGTTTTGTTGCATTATTTTCACATAATATTGTGTCCAAGAGGTCCTCAAATTTATTCGATTTGAAGGATAATCATATGATTGCTTGTTTAGCAGGAGGTTGGATTGGTGATGCTCTTAGCAGAGTTTCATTTATTAAAGATTTACCAACGTTAGTCAAAGTTCCATTTAAGTACCCATTTGCATCCTGTTGGTTGTTATATAATTTTATTGTAAATCGAGATAAAATTATGCAAGACCCAGCAAATCTTGTTGTTGGTTCTTATATAGTTCTTAATACTATTAATGATTGCAATGAATAACACGAACTGGAAAAATATATTTTTCGGAATTTAATTGTGTGTAAATAGGCATTTGATATTTCAAATGCCTATTTTTGTAGAAAATTATTTTATGTACAACGTAAATATTTTTGATATTCTATAGTCTGATTTGTAACTAAAATATTTACGAAAGGTGTTTATGTATAAAAAATTGTGCACAAAATTAATGTTAGTCGTTTCATTACTATTTGTTGCTAACTCATTTGCAATGAAAAGGGGTGCGAAACCTACTTTTGGCTTTGCATGTGTGAGTACGCTTATTGAGAACACGGCTCCTCTTGCTATTGGGACCTATTATTTAGCTTTTAATAGAGAGGCAATAGTCCAGAATAAGATAGTGGCTGGTTGTGTTGCTGCGGGTTTAGCAGGATCATTTGTAAAAAATTTTCTGGTGCCAAGAATAAAATATCCTAAAAATTTTATACTAAATACTCTGTGTAGTTATTCTGTTAGTGCCGGTATAGCAGGATATGCATTAGTGTGTCAAAGGGATCAAATAAAGAATCATCCTTGGATGACAGGAGCTGTTGCTGCACAATTTGTAACATTGCCGTTGCTATCTGTGCTTTTGAATACAGTATGTAATCGCATTCCGGCATCAACTAATGACAATATTAAGCAATAATAAAGGTATTCTTTAGAAACTGTTTCCTATGAAAGGTGTTTATGTATAAAAAATTGTGCACAAAATTGATGTTAGTGACTTCATTACTATTTGTTGCCAACTCGTTTGCAATGAAATTTGATCTTGGCGATGGAAGTGATCAAGAAACTAATGTTAATAATTGGGGATCAAATATTAAAAAGGGCGGCACTTATGTGATTTCTGGATTGTGTCATGGCGTAGCTAAAACAATAATAAAAAGTCCTTTAAGCCTATGTTTTGGTCTTTGGCATTTGTGGATTGAAAAGGATTTCATTAAGGATAATCCTGGTAGAAGTGTCGCAATTGCAAGTTCTTTAATTGTTCCAGTATTCTACCATGGTTTTTTCGAGAATAAAATTCAAATTCGAAATAGCCTTTTACAGACTGTTGTAGATGTGCCTTATGACTTGGGGTTAGCACTCCAAAAAATCTGTTGTGATCGTGAAGGAATTCGTAATCATCCTTGGATTAGTTGTTTTGTTGCATGTAACATTTTGCAAACCTTTGCCCGAAATTATAAAAAATTAAATAAAGATGATGGTTTTGTAACTATTTTATAGTATTAAAATTAAAAAAATTGCTTTTAAAATACAAATAAACGAAAGGTATATATGAACAAAAAGTTTTGTACAATAGTATTGGTAGCTCTATTTTGTGTAGTTTCAACTTCTTTTACAATGAATGAAGGTTTGGGCGCAAAGGTTTCAAAAATAGGGCATGCATTATCAAAAACAGTTGTTGATAATTCTCTATTTACGTTCGCCGGACTATATTGCCTGTATTTTGATCGTACTAAAATAAAGGACAATGCTTTTGTGGTAGGAGCAATTGGAGCTTGTATATAATGAACCCCAGAAACTTGACACGATAAAATTAAAAATGTGTTAGTTTTTAATGAACATGAAAGTGAACATTATTATCGGGGAATTTTTATGGCAAGAAGATATAAAAAACATAGTAGTTCATTCAAAGCAAAAGTAGCTATAGATGCTATTAGAGAACAAAAAACTTTAAACGAACTAAGTCAGGAACATAGCATTGCTCCTGCACAAATCTCTATCTGGAAAAGACATGCTGAAGAAAATATGAGCAACCTTTTTGAGGGGAAACAAGAAAAGGACCAACAAGAGGAAATTGATAGGCTTTATCGAGTAATTGGTCAAATAACGGCAGAGCGTGATTTTTTAGAACGCTCGCTCAATCGATAGATTTAAAGCAGCGTAAGGAAATGGTTGAGTGTGTAAATGAAGCAATAGACTTTAAAAGAAAATGTGAACTTTTAGATGTATCGAGAGGATCGATGTATTACAAGCCTAAACCTCAAAAAAATAATGATGCAATTATTATGAATGAGCTACGTGAAATTTATCAAGAAACGCCTTCCTATGGCTATCGGCGCATGACAGTAGCTTTAAGAGAAAATGGTTTTTTGGTTAATCATAAAAAAGTTTTTATGTTGCTTAAGATAGCGGGCATCCAGGCCATTTACCCTCGCAAAAAAACAACCATACGAAATCAGGGGCACAAAGTATTTCCTTATTTATTGCGTGGGTTGCTTATTAATCGACCAAATCAGGTTTGGCAAGTAGATATAACCTATATAAAAATACGGGGTGGTTTTGTATATTTGGTTTGCTTAATTGATGTTTTTAGTCGAAAAATCATGGGATGGAAATTGTCAATTTCTCTTGATACAGCGTTATGCATAGAGGCGTTCAATAGTGCTTTGCAACATGGTATTCCAGAAATTGTTAATAGCGACCAAGGATGTCAATTTACCAGTGCTCTGTGGGTTGAATTAGTGCAACAATATGGAATTCAAATAAGTATGGATGGTAAAGGAAGATGGGCAGATAATGTTTATATTGAGAGGCTTTGGCGTACGATAAAATATGAGATGATACATTTGCATAGCTTTGATACAGTTCAACAGGTAAGAGATGCGCTTGCAAGTTACATTGTTTTTTATAATACACGACGTTATCATTCAAAGCTTAATTATCACGCACCAGACGCTATTTTCGCAAAAAAAATTATTCCATCTAAAAAAGAATTATTCGAAAGTTTTATAGCTTCACAAATTTATAAACTTGGAGCCGCTATGATTTAAATTTTTTTTTAATTTCGTGTCTTGACAAAGGGGTTCACTATAGTATGCTTGGGTCTTTTGCTAAAAATTGTTATGAGCAATTTCGTGGATCAATAAAATACTCAAATCCTATTCTAAAACTAGTAGCAGAAAATTCTGCGTCGCTATTTACAGCCGGTTATTTGCTTAGAAAACCGGAGTTAATACAAGAGTATAAAATTCCTGCATTGTTTGTGGGACAGAAACTACTCTATGGGTTGTACTCAAGTTATTACTCGAAATAATCCAGCACAGGTGAATAACAGTACTAAAAAAACTAAATAATCTTGTAGATTAACGTTATAAGAAAGGTCTGACTTTTTTAAAGCAGGCCTTTTTTTATTTACTACGCTAAAAAACGTAATTAAAGTTTGATAAATGCTCTTAAATCTGATACATTTCTTAACGTTATTACCATTTTCAAGCGGAAGTGGTGAAATTGGCAGACACGCAGCTTTGAGGGGGCTGTGGGAGAAATCCTGTAGGGGTTCGAGTCCCCTCTTCCGCACCATACTTCGCTAAAGCTTCGTATGGCAGGCCAATTATTTTAAGGAATAACAAAATAGATTGAAAAATAGCGAAGTATGCCCTTCGTAGTCTTGGCAGAGTAGGGCAATCAAGGAAATGGCTGGACCGATATTATTATTTTTGTGGGAAAGTTTCATGAGTAGCAGTGGATATATTTTTTAGGTAAAGGAAAAATCAATATGAATTTATCGACGACAAGTTTGACTCGTTCAGGTTTTCTTCTATGGATGTTAGCAGCGGCCGGCATAGTTGCATATCTATTTACATTTTATAATGGTGGTGTCCATTTACGTCCTGATCGTATAAAGTTTGGTATTGACCTTGTAGGGGGAACCTATATAACGTTAAAGGTACAAACTGATAAAGCGGTTGAAACTGAACTATTTGATAAAGTTGTTAGCTTATCAAAAAAGCTTGATAACGAAGCGCATATCATACCTGTTTCACATACTATAGAAAAAAATGAGGCACGTATTCGTTTTGATTCTCCTGCTACTGCACAAGCTGCTCAAAGCATTATTAAAAGACAAGATTCGGATTTAGTGGTTTCTATTGAAGGCGAACTTGTTAAAATAAGTTTTAAAGAAGCTCAAGTAAAAAGAATCGCTGATCATGCAGTGCAAGGAAATATTGATGTTTTGCGTACTCGATTGGATAGTTTAGGTGTTGGTGAAATTCCAATATCAGCTCAAGGTGATAAATATATAATAGTAGAGTTGCCTGATATTGATGATCCTCAAAAAGCAAAAGAGATGATTGGTAAGCCAGCGCTTCTTGAAGTTAAACTCGTTGAACGCGAAGGTAATAGCCCTGAAGAAATTCTTGATGCGTATGATGGGGAACTTCCAGAAGGAATGATTATTGTCCCAGGCAACGAAGTTCATGGCAAACGTTACTATTTAGTTCCTGCAAGTACCGATTTAACAGGACGACTTTTAAAGGATGCATTCACCGGATTTGGTGGACAAATGCAAACAGAAGTTGTGGTAAATTTTGTATTTAATCCTGAAGGCGGGGAAAAATTTTATGAACTTACGCGCAAAAACTTTAATAGACATATAGCAATGATCGTAGATGGCGTTGTTGTTTCTGCACCTCGTGTAAGTACACCAATTGGTGCAAGTGGTTATATTCATGGTAACTTTACCACAGAATCAGCCAATGAATTAGCTCTCTTATTAAAATCAGGTGCCTTTGTTGCTCCGGTAACCTTTGAAGAAGAGCGTCGTATTGGACCATCATTGGGACAAGAATCAATTAGACAAGGTCTTATTGCTTGTATTGTTGGTTTATTACTCTTGTTCTTGTTTAGTATAATCTTTTATAAAGTTGCAGGTCTTTTTGCTGTCGTGGCACTGATCTTTAATTTCTTATTGATTTTACTTGCGCTTGGCTGGTTGAAAGCAACATTAACTCTTCCGGGTATTGCAGGTATGGTCTTAACGATTGGTATGGCGATTGATGCTTCAATTCTTATTTTTGAAAAAATTAAAGAAGAATTAAAGGGTGGTGTTCCAACCAAGAAAGCGGTTCAAGTAGGATTCTCTGAAGCTATGGAAGTGATTTTGGATTCTAACATTACTACGTTTATTGTGGGAATTGTACTGTATAAATTTGGTTATGGCCCGATTCAAGGATTTGCGTTAACGCTTATGATTGGTATTGTTGCAACACTTATTACAGGATTGTTCTTTTTGCGTTCCATTTTTAATTTTTTCCTTTATACTATTGGTATGCAAACTATTAAAATTTAATGGCCACAATTGAAAAGCAGAAGGCGACGTAGCTCAGCTGGTTAGAGCGGCGGAATCATAATCCGTAGGTCCGGGGTTCGAGTCCCTGCGTCGCCACCATACTTCGCGTGAAGCTTCGTATGGCAAGCCAGTTTTTTAAAGGAATGGCAAATGGATTTAATAGTGAAGTATGCCCTTCGTAGCCTTGGCGCAGTAGGGCAATGTTAAGGAAATACCTGGCACGGCCCGTTAAGATGGTTTTTAATATACTATGAAACTACAAGCTCTTAATATTCCTTTACGATTAACCCTAATAAGACTTATTGTTTCGCCCCTTTTTTTACCTTTTGGTATCTACTATTTATTGCCCTATAATAACATGCTGATAAATAGTGTGCTTGCACTTTTTTTCATTATTTTAAGTTTAACTGATTTTTTTGATGGCTATTTGGCTCGTAAACATAATCAGGAAACAATAATTGGTAAAGCGTTGGATCCTTTAGCAGATAAGTTTCTTTTCTTTTCTGCTCTCATAGCATTAGTTGCGCTTCAAAGATTATTCTTCTTTTGGGCTATTCTTTTGATAGGCAGAGAATTTTTTATTATGGGTTTACGAATTTTAGCATTAGAACAGAATTTTGATATACCTGTATCATGGGTTGGTAAAATTAAAACTTTTTTTCAATCGCTCTATATAGTTTCTGCAATTTTAAATTATGGTTTTTGGGGAAGTTCACTTTTTCTAGGTTTTTCCCTTGAACATATTCTATTATTCTGTTCATTATTTTTTTCTTTATACTCAGCCTACCTCTATTATGTATCATTTAGTAATACAGTTCTTTACTCACCATTGATATAAAGACCACAGAGGAATAATTTCAAATAGAAACATTAGCTCTTGTTGGACAAATATTTATTTAGTGCTATTATAATATTATTAACACTCTATAGCGCCCCTCGTTAAGCCGCGCACATTTCACTCAATGCATAAACAGCTGCTTCATAAAAATCTTTAATATTTTCAGCAGCTTTTCTGATTGCATTTTTGACAGCCGTCCAATGATGCTCAATTGGGTTAAAATCAGGTGAATATGGGGGTAAAAATATAACTCTGCACGAAGCGGCTTCGATAAGCTGAATTATTTTTTTAGATTTATGGAAGCTAGCATTGTCAATTATAAGTACCATTCCAGGTTCTAACGCAGGAGCCAAAACCTGTTCTACGTAAGTTTCATAAACAGCAGAATTTGAATATCCTTCAAACAAAAATGGCGCAAACAACAAATTTAAATTCAGTGCTGCCGTGATATTATAACGTGTTTTACGTTCAGCTTTTTTTTGCGCATGGCAACGTTCTCCGCGTGGTGCCCATCCAGTAAGAACGACCTCATTATCGTCAATTCCAGTTTCATCAGAGTAAATGATTTTTGCTGGATCGATGTCTTTAATTTCTTCTAAAAAATCGGCACGTTTTTTTGCATTTGCTTCGGCGTAGCTAAAAGTTTTTTTTTAGATGTAAAACCAATCTTTTTAAGCATCCGTAGCATCACGTCTTCAGAGACCTTCACGCCTGTAAGTTGCTCCCATCTAATAACCATTTGTGGGGATGTACATTGCTTATTAGAATTTGCAAATGCTTTGAATTTTTCCAAGTCTGTAATTTTGTGGCTATGGCCTTTTTGATAACCTGTTTTTGGTTTGAGCTCGCCAGTTTTTTTTCGTAATTCTAACCATTCATAAATTACCCTTCTGCTGACATCAAATATTTTAGCGGCCTCGTCTATATGCATGCCACCATCAACTGCCCCTATTACTCGTTCTCTTAAATCAAGACTGAATGCCATTCGCTTCTCCTTTTTAAAATTTTAAGGATAGTATAGCACATTTGTGCGGAAATTAAAGCGGGTCGCTATATATTCTATGGCAAGGTTATTATGAAAAAATTAATTTGTTCCTCTGTATTTATTTCGCTTATTTTCTTCATGTACAATCAATTTGCTATGGATTTACCCAAAGAAAGTGAAAAGCAAGCTGGATTTTATAATCAAATATCATGGTCAGTATATTTTGAGCGTTTAAAATCGATTCATGTGCTTGCATCACGTAATGCACAAATGAAAAAATATGGTGCCATTGCTATTGATCCGGATCTACAATCTAGGCATTCAGAATCATTAGGTGAAAATGTTAAGACTATTCAGTTTAAGCAGATGAATGAAGTAACCGCAAAAAAACTTGGTACCTATGGATCGTATGTTTTTGGTAGTAAGGATCTTTTTGGAAGAAAAACGGTATGGATTAATCAGGAACTTTTACAAAAGCAGCCTCAGGAAGTACAGGAATATTTGTTAACCTGTGGTGTGGAACAAGCAAAGCTTATCAATCCCGATTTAAAAATGGTCATAGCGAGCGAATCCTTAGTAGCATTAGCAAGTTATACACTTTTTGTCCAAGCAAACCTAACTAAGAAGCGAATGGCAGATCAAAAAATAGAACCTGCAAAATCATTTGAATCCTTGTCATCTTTATTAACATGGGATGATGTGCATGTGAAAAAAAATATAGGGCACGTTAAAAAAAGATTACGTCCTGGTGTTTTTAAAGCATTGGGCTGGGCAACCTCATTTGTAGGGCCTTTAATGGTTATTCCGCAAACTCCTCTAGAAAAATCTATTGTTCAAAACCATAAATTTACAGCGATAGAAAGCACCGCACTTCATGATACTGGTATTACTCGATTAAATCTTGCAAAAAAAGCTCTATTTTTAAGCCATTTAAATGATGCTCCCGGTTTGCCTGAAGATGAACTGGAATTTATGAATCAAGTGGTTAAAAAACAAGAAAAATTAAAAGAAAATTTTTCGATTAAAGATCATACGTTGTGTGTTAAGCAATGTGAGAATCAAAATTTTGAATGCAAAGAACTTACTGTAAAAGAAATGGAATTACGTTCTTTGGAAGCAACAAGATGTCGTGCTGAATGTGGTAAACGCGTAAAAGCTGTATCAGGAAATGCATAAAAGGATAAAAAATGCAAAAAATGAGTAGGAAAATTTTATTTGTTAGTATGATACTATTCAGTTCGCTTAATTCTATGGAGCGCACGATAACAAATAAATCAACAAATTCTCCAAGCTGCTGGATTGATTTACCTCACTCTTTGAGTGCAGATGCAAAGGCCTATGGAGAGGAAGGTGCTACTGCACATTATCAATTAATGAGTGATATAGCACGCAATAAAATGGGAATTAAGAAAAAATTTACGGTAAAAAAAATGAATTCAAGAACTGAGCATGCATTGGGATTTGGCTCAATTTTTATTATACCTTGGGTAAATGCTCTATGGATTAATCAGCGCTTATGTAATCAAAAACCGGATTATATAAATCTCTACGAATTTCTTCATGAGTTTGCACATCTTGCTTTATATCATCATGTTAAAAGAGGTATGGAATCATATAGTGGTTTAGGTTTGGGACTCGTTGGTACCTGTAATTTGGTAGCGGCTCGTTTGCCATTTTTTTCTTTGCCTACGAAGTTTCGTTTATTAAAGATTGGCGCCGTAACCACCTTTAGTTCATTAGCAAAATGTATGGTAGATCAAACACCATTCTACCAATCGTTATTACAAAAGTGGTATAAGAGCCAAGAAAATGATGCTCATAGAAAAGCACTTTCTGTACATGAAGATCCAGAAGATGTGGTTGAGTATTACAAAAGCTTGGTGAATAAATAGTATCTTTTTAGCCTGCAGTAATACTTACTTTAGCCGGACGTATAACATAGTCTTTAAATATATAGCCTTTTTGAAGAACCTTTACAATAGTATCGGGAGTTTGATCAACATTTTCCGTCATAATCGATTCATGTAATTCAGGATTAAATTGATCATGAGGCTTAACTTCAATTTTTTTGATGCCTATTTTATCTAAATATTTTATAAGCTCTTTGTAGATGAGTTCAAATCCTGCGATCCAATTTTGGGAAGCTTCAGCAGTTCCTTTTTGTTCTAATGCACGTTCAAAATCATCAATAATAGTCAATAATGGTGCAATAATATCTATTTGAGCAAGTCTGCTCCATTGTAACCGTTCTTTTTCTTGCCTGCGTTTAAAATTCTCAAAATCTGCAATAAGGTGAACATAGCTATTTTTTAATTCTTGTAGCTCGGTTGTGCACTGCTGTAGAAGAGTGTCATTCTTTTGTTCTTGTTCAGACGATTGGTTAAATTGAGCTTGTTCTTGTATAGTATCCATGGTTGAACCTTTATGATCTTAGAATAATGATTTATAGTGTATAAGTATTAAATAAAGTATAACACACTGAGCATGGCTGACAAGCAATTATGCTTGATGATTAAGGTTTTGTCCTTTCATGCTCTCATAATGAGTGAAAGAATGTATAGGAATACAGTATGATTAAGCAGCATTACAACTATATGCGATGTTTATTTATTGGGTTAGCAACGATATCTTTTGCAACTGCTATTGATAATCCTCATTTTTATAGAGCAAATTTTTTTTGGGGAGAACCTAGGTTTGAGAAAAATTGGTTAACCTCTTGGGATTTTCTCATTTCAGGAGGGAGCACCAAAAAAGCTTTTAACTGCAATGGTCAAAAGACAGCTCTACTTAATGTTTTTGGTTTGCATGCAATGCAAAATCTTGGTGCTGATATACCATGCCTCGATGAACAAAATGAGCTGGATAGGATTCTTATTGATTTGAACAACCTGCCTTGCCGTGATAATTTTGGGAAACTGCTTTTTAAAGGAGATTTTTCTATTGTCGAAGCAGTAATAAATGGCTATCAAAATTTGTGTTCCGGATTTTTTTTGCAACTTTATCTTCCTATTCGACGTCTCACCATACAAAATATTCAATATTGTGATAAGTCTCCGGAAGACACTATTGTCCCAAATAAAAATAGTCCAGAATGGATACAATTTTTGGGCAATTTTTCACAAATTTTAGCACGTTATGGTCGATCGATAACAAATGTACATAGAATGGGAATAGGAGATTTAACTTTGTTAGCAGGTTGGACTTTTAATAATCAAGATACAACCTATGCTGATTATTATGATGTTACTGCAAAGTTTGGGATATTATTTCCCACCGGTAAAAAACGATCATTGCGTAATCCTTTTGATCTTCCCCTTGGATATGATGGATTTTATGGTATGCCATTAAAATTTGACTGTTCTATGGGCTATTGGGAATGGTTGACATGTGGTGCTCATATTGGTGCATTGTTTTTATTTGATCGATCGCGATGTATTGCAATGAAAACTGCTCATGATCAAAACGGTTTTATTTTTTTAACCTCAGGAAAAGCTTTAGTAGATCCAGGTACCATTTGGGATATTGCTGCGTATACTAAAGCTGATCATATTTTCAGGGGTCTTTCGCTCTTGGTTGGATATTGTTTTACTCTTAAAGAGCGTGATTGTATTAAACCTGATACTACAAATATTTTTATTCCGGAAATTGTAAATAGTGATCAACGTTTTAGAAGTTGGCAGATGCATGTTATTCATTGGTTTTTAGAATATGATTTTGCACATGAACCTTCAGATATTGGCCCAAGAATTGGCTTTTTCTATAATTGGATTATTGGGGGAAAGAGAATTTTTGATACCACTATGGCCGTTGCATCAGTTGGCATTGATATTGAGTGGTGCTTTTAAAGGTATGCATAAGATTGTTGGTTCTTATGCATACCATAGAGTAATGATTTTTAAGGATTTATAGAAATATTAGCAAAGATTCCTCCCGATGCTGTTGGTGATGGTAATCCTGTAGTAAAACTTCCTGAAATAACCGGTAGTGTTGCACCTAAATAGGTAATGCTATAGTTGGTTGTTTGGTTAAAGGCAAAATTGCTTCCAACAAAGGTACTGCTGTGATTTTGTGTATCTGCTATTCCAAAGGATTTATTATTTGAAAGATTATTTGCACGGACAAAACAATTGAGACAGAAGGTATTTGATAATTGGTCTAATAATATACCATATGAAATTCCGCTTGCGCCCAAACTATCCTTTAGGGTACAGTTTTCAACATTACTCGCTGTTTCAGCGCGTAAAATAATACCGGCACAGGTAAATGTAGCGGTATTGTCTATTGCTTGAGAATATTGACATAAATTTTGAGATCCAGCCTGATAATAGAAGCCTGCGCACTCAAGCACTCCTGAATTCGTCGCAGCTGTACAGTTAGTAAATTGATCAGCAGTTTCACTAATATTAAAGCCATAAGCTTGTCCAACAAAAGCCGTATTGAAACTTGCTGTTACATTTTCAAAGACATTTTGACTACCATCTTGAAAAAAGAAACCAAAAGCCGTACTGCCAGAATTATTGTTTGCTTGGCAATTGAGGTAAACATTGGCTATTGCTCCACTTGAAGTAACTCCTATTGCACTACCATTAGAACTATTTCCACTGTTGTTATTAAAAGTGCAATTAGCAAAATAGTTATTGTTACAACTTATTGCACCAGGGGTAATGATTTGTAATCCCACACCTTCACTAAAAGCACCAATGCCAGAATTATTATCCATGGAAGAATTGGTTACGGTGCAGTTTGAGCATTGTGAAAGAAACATACCATTAATAGTTAAACTTACATTATTATTAAATAAGCCTTGATCAATAATGAGGTCTGTACAATTAAAGGCAAAAAGGCCTGCTGTTGGATTTGATTGTGTAGCTTGACCGCAAAATAGTGCTGAACAATATAGAACACGACAATCGCCTATTATATTAGAGTTTGGAAGTGCATTAGTTGCAGCTGTGCCAAATTGTATCCCAAATATTCCACAACTAAGAGTTGTTACATGATCGAGTAGTATATCTGTTGATTGACCATTAACAACAATACCCGAGACTGAGACATTTTCAATAGTACCATTTTTTACGGTAACATTTGTGGTAGTATTTATAAAGACACCTGACGTTGCATTACCCGCTAGTCCTGTTATAGAGCGATTACAAAGATCTAAAGTAACATCATTGGAATTAATTCTAATAATTCCACTTCCTAAAAGACCTGATGATGAAATATTTTCCTCTAAGAAATAGTTGCCTGGGCTACTAATAGTAAAGCTTCCACCGGCTGCATTGACTTTTGCTTGCGTTATAGGAGTCATTGAGCAACTACTACTAAGACTGGCCAAAATAGTCCAGGTGTTAATAAAATCTTGAGAAACAGTATTTTTAATATCATTAAGCACCGTGAAGGTATTTATTGCATTCAAGCTGAGAGCAGCTATAGCAGTGAAAGTTCCATTAAAATCGTTAGTTATCGTTTGTTTGATATCTGCAAGCGCAGTGAAGGTGCCATTGAATTCATTGGTGATATTAGTGCAGCATGCATTCAAGGCCGTGAAGGTCCCATTAAAATCATTAGTAATCGTTTGTTTGATGTCTGCAAGCACCGTGAAGGTATTTACTGCACTTAAGTTGATAGCGGCTATAGCAGTGAAAGTTTCATTAAAATCGTTAGTTATCGTTTGTTTGATATCAGCAAGTGCAGTGAAGGTGCCATTAAATTCATTGGTGATATTAGTGCAGCATGCATTGAGTGCAGTGAAGGTGCCATTAAAATCATTAGTAATTGTTTGTTTGATATCTGCAAGCGCAGTAAATGTTCCATTAAATTCATTGGTGATATTAGTGCAGCATGCATTGAGTGCAGTGAAGGTGCCATTAAAATCATTAGTAATTGTTTGTTTGATATCTGCAAGCGCAGTAAATGTTCCGTTGAATTCATTAGTAATATTAGTGCAGCATGCATTCAATGCCGTGAAAGTGCCGTTAAAATCATTGGTGATGGTTTGTTTGATGTCTGCAAGCGCAGTAAATGTTCCGTTGAATTCATTGGTGATATTAGTGCAGCATGCATTCAATGCAGTAAAGGTGCCGTTAAAATCATTAGTGATTGTTTGTTTGATGTCTGCAAGCACTGTAAAAGTATTTACCTCATTCAAGTTGATAGCGGCAATAGCGGTGAACGTCCCGTTAAAATCGTTAGTTATCGTTTGTTTGATATCTGCAAGCGCAGTAAATGTTCCGTTGAATTCATTAGTAATATTAGTGCAACACGCATTGAGTGCTGTAAAGGTGCCATTGAAATCGTTAGTAATAGTTTGCTTAATATCGGCAAGCACTGTGAAGGTATTTACTGCAGTTAAATTGATAGCAGCAATAGCAGTGAAAGTCCCATCGAAATCATTGGTAATAGTTTGTTTAATATCCGCTAAGATGGTCCAAGTATTAGCAAAATCATTAGAGAGGTTGATACAACATGCATTCAAGGCTGTGAAGGTGCCATTAAAATCTGTTGTTATAGTTTGCTTAATGTCTGCAAGCACCGTAAAAGTATTTACTGTACTTAAGTTGATAGCGGCAATAGCAGTAAAGGTGCCATTGAATTCAGTAAACGTTCCATTAAAGTCATTGGTAATAGTTTGTTTGATATCAGCTAAGATGGTCCAGGTATTAGCAAAATCATTAGCAAGATTGGTGCAACATGCATTCAATGCCGTAAATGTTCCATTAAAATCTGTTGTTATTGTTTGTTTGATGTCTGCAAGCACCGTGAAGGTATTTTCTGCATTTAAATTGATAGCAGCAATGGCAGTAAATGTTCCATTAAAATCATTGGTTATCGTTTGTTTGATATCAGCTAAGATGGTCCAGGTATTGGCAAAATCATTAGCAAGATTGGTGCAACATGCATTCAATGCCGTAAACGTTCCATTAAAATCGGTGGTTATAGTTTGCTTGATGTCGGCAAGCACCGTGAACGTGTTGTTCACATTACCACAACATGCATTCAATGCAGTAAAGGTACCGTTAAAGTCGGTGGTGATGGTTTGTTTGATATCAGCAAGAGCTGCTGGAATAGCTTCAAGAGCCGCTGCTATTCCATTAAGTACTGTGAAGGTTCCATTGAAATCGGTTTGTAGAGCAGTGCAGCAGGTGGTTGAGGTATCGTTAAGATGGGCAAGAGTTGTATAAACTCCAGAAAGATCGCAAGAACCGGCAACGATAGAAGCGATAGCAGTAAAAGTAGCGTTGAAGCCAGCATTTAATGTTGTGTAAACACCATTTAAATCACATGCACCTGCAACAATAGCTGCGATAGCTGTGAAGGTGCTATTGAAATCGGTGGTGATGGTTTGTTTAATATCAGCTAAGATGGTCCAGGTGAAATCAAAATCGTTTTGAATGGTTGCACAGCAGGAGGTTACGGTAGTATCAAGATTGGCAAGAGTTGTATAAACTCCGGAAAGATCGCATGATCCGGTCAAAATAGCAGCAATTGCGGTAAATGTGCCGTTGAAGTCAGAGGTTATAGTATCTTTGATATCGGCAAGAATTGTCCATGTAGCATTAAAATCTTGTTGTATCATAGCACAGCATTGAACAACAATATGGGTTAAACGATTAAGAAGTTGAAGAACTTCAGATAAATTGCATTCAAGTGATGTTCCTACCGGTGCACCATTAATGTTACCTGGAGCATCAGGACGGAATGCTCGTTCAGTTTTCATTATAGAGGTTAATTGTTCAACGGCGATCGGCAATATTTGAGCCAAATCTTGAATGTTAATAGACTGCGCACCATTTTGAAGCTGTTTATAGCAGTCCATAATAACTGGCGGAAGTTCATGAAACGTGTGATTTTCAAGAGCATGTTCAATAACAATTTTTAAGAGTTCATCTAAATGTATTCCCATCAGATTATCCGGAGTGATGCTCATGTGAACTGAGTTATTTTTTATACAAGGATCTTTGATTGTTGATGAAAGGAAGACGCTTGATGG
Organism: Candidatus Babeliales bacterium; assembly: GCA_963722255.1. Classification (GTDB taxonomy): domain Bacteria; phylum Babelota; class Babeliae; order Babelales; family JANWKD01; genus CAVRJM01. Next base: position 180,976 of record CAVRJO010000002.1, on the reverse strand, counting down.
TTCTTCAGTCGAAATACGCTGTTTTGATTGTATAGAAATTGGCTGAAAAATAAGAGAAATGAGAATTAAAAAAGAGATCTTTTTGCTTAATGATTTTCGATTCATAAACCTACCCCTAAGTTTTATTTAAAAATAAATCCCATCAAAAATAAAACCATATTTTTGCCAAACAAGGCAATACTATGGAGTAATTTTTTTTTCTAGTGGCAATTATAAACATTGATAATACCATTACAGGTAAGTAAATGTTTACATCTTTTTAAGGATTGATTGAGATATTATCAAAACTACCGGTGGTTCCTGTTGCAGGTAATGCACCACTGAAACTTCCTGATACAACCGGCAATGTTGCTACAGGATAGGTGACAGAATAATTAAGGCCATTGTTATAAGCAAAGTTGCTGCCAACATAACTACTGCTTGCATTAATTGCTGTATCTAGGATTCCAAAACTAGCAAATTGTCCAATGTTATTAGATAATGAGTTATGATTAATGTAACAATTGGTGCAATTTATTCCGAAGCTGATATCAGTGTCTAAGAGAATTCCGTAACTGAATCCTGCAGTAATATTGCTTGCAAAATTGTCCTTGCTATCACAGTTTTCGATTGTTGAACCGGTTTCTGCGCGTAAAATAAATCCGGCACCGGTATTTGTTCCTGTATTATCAACGGATTGACAATTTTTAAATGAATTACCGGTTCCGTCAAGACCTATAAAACCACTACCTTCTAAGAGTCCTATATTGCTTAATGCTTCACATTCAAGAAGTTGGGTATCAAGTTCATTTGTTACATAAAAGCCATATCCTGTAAAATCTGCTCCATTATTATTTGTTGCGATGCAGTTGCGGAATAGATTTTGTGCTCCGCTGTCAGTTGCAAAGCCCGCTGAAGAATCGCCAGCATTATTAGTGGCTTGACAGTTAAAAAAAACACAATTTGTAGAATTTTCAAGACTTACTCCGGCGCCGAATCCAAGGCTAAAACGCGTTATTCCATTTCCCAGATTATTATTAAAGTTGCAGTTAGCAACATATATACCATTACAGAGTTCTAATAATAGGCCTGCGCAAAATTCAGATGCACTATTATCGTTCATAGAGCAGTTGATTATTTTAGAATCTGAACATTGTATAAAACTTAATCCAAAAACTTGAACAGCATCATTTAGATTGAATAAACTCTCTTTAATAATAAGATTAGAACAGTTTGTTGCTATTAAGCCACCACTATTTGCAAGTGTGAAACGATGAGTAGTGTAAAGTTGTTGAAATGAGACATTCCGTCCAAAGAGCAAACCGCAGAATAATGCATTAGAATCTGTAACGCGCAGATTGCTGATTGGAGAAGAGTTTGATACCGGATTTACTAAGGGAACATTACCCAACTGGAAACCAAATATTCCACAACTGAGGGTTGTAAGATGATCAAACTCTAAGTCAGTTGTTCCACCATTTACGACAACCCCTGCAACGAGCATATCTTGAATGATACCATTTTTGATACTAACATTCGTAGATGTATTTATAAAAATTCCCGAAGTGCTATTTCCCGGAGTACCGCTTAATGAGCGATTGCAAAGGTCAAGAGTTACATCGCTTGAATTAATTGTAATAATACCGGAACCCATTGCGCCTGCGGCTATAATATCTTCAACTAAAAAATAATTGCCCGGATTATTGATAGCTAAACTTCCTCCAGCAGCATTAATATCTGCTTGTGTTATTGGTATATTGGAACAACCGCTATTGGAAATATTTGCTAAAATTGTCCAAGTATTATTAAAATCATTTTGAAGTTTAGAACAACAAGTCGTTAAGGAATTCTTAATATCAGCAAGTGCTGTGAAGGTGCTATTGGTGTCTAAACTAATTGCGGCAATAGCCGTAAAGGTGCCATTGAAATCGGTGGTAATAGTTTGTTTGATATCAGCTAAAATTGTCCAGGTTACTTCAAAATCATTTTGGATGTTAGAGCAACAAGTAGTTAAGGTAGTATCAATATCATTGAGAGTTGTGTAAACGCCGGAAAGATCGCATGACCCTGCAACAATAGCAGCAATCGCAGTGAATGTGCCGTTGATGTCTGTTGTGATAGTTTGTTTAAGATCAGCAAGAATTGTCCATGTAGCATTAAAATCTTGTTGTATCATAGTACAGCATTGAACAACAATATGGGTTAAACGATTAAGGGGTTGAAGAACTTCAGAGAAATTGCATTCAAGAGATGTCCCTACCGATGCACCATTGGCGTTACCTGGAGCATCAGGACGGAGTGCTCGTTCAGCTTTCATTATAGAGGTTAATTGTTCAACGGCGATTGGTAATATTTGAGCCAAATCTTGAATGTTAAAAGACTGCGCACCATTTTGAAGCTGTTTATAACAGTCCATAATAATTGGCGGAAGCTCATGAAACGTGTGATTTTCAAGAGCATTTTCAATAACAATTCTTAAGAGTTCATCTAAATGTATTCCCATCAGATTATCAGGAGTGATGCTCATGTGAGTTGATGAAAGGGAGACGCTTGATGGTTCTTGGGTTGTACTATGCTGTTTTGATTGTATTGAAATTGGCTGAAAAATAAGAGAAATGAGAATTAAAAAAGACATCTTTTTGCTTAATGATTTTGGATTCATAACTACCCCTAAGTTTTATTTAAAATTAAATCCCATCAAAATAAAACCATATTTTTGCCAAACAAGGCAATACTATAGAATAATATTTTTTCTAGTGGCAACTTATTTTTTTATTAAGTTTTAATTCTTGAATGCTATGAAATTCTATAACAAAAATTTTGCACGGTAGGTTTTTTAGAGTTACTAGATACTATCAGGGCAATTGCACTAAAAATTCAGATTTTAAGCTTATATTGATACAAGATTACTGTGATTTATCAAAGCAAAGTTAACAAATTAATCACAATGTCATCACGAGGGCCTCAAAGAGGTCCGTGGTGACCCAGTAATAAAATTAAAAGTCTTTATAACTGGGTCACCACGCATGCGCTCGCAATGACAGGCGGGAATTTATTGTTGCTTCAAGAAAGTTATTTCCCTTTTGAATTCGACACTTTAAATGCGTTTGCCCTGATATACTATTTATGATTACTGCAGTTCAAAATGCAAGACAAATAATCTTGAGTTAAGCAGGAGTTCTTGAGAATTAGCGTTAGGAAGCTACTATTTCTTGATTTAAAATATAGAGCGCATCTAGTTTTGTTTTGCTCTCTTGAATGATTGTGAACATAGTTTCATTACTAGTATGAGCTATTTTTTTACAACTAATAGTTGTATAAGAATTTTCTACTAAGAATAGTATCTCTTTAAGATAATGTAAATCTTCCAAAAGATACGAGCGGCACTCTTCTTGATTAGTTACAAGCTCATCAATTGCACGTGCAAAAATTAAAAATTGATTAAATAAATAATCTGATTTTTCAACCCATAATTCATATAATTCATTATTAAAAGTAAGTGCATTAATATCTATGAGCAATTCTTTGCTTATTTTTTCTACCTTATGAAATGCCGGAGTAGGGTAGGTTGGGTAGCCATTCATGGTATTAATTTGTTGCCAATAACTACACAAAACAATGAAGTATACAATTTTTACTAGTGATTTTAGACTATAGTAACTTTTTTTGAAACAATGCACTACGTTACTTGCTCTTCTATAAGAATTCATGAAATGCCTTTCACAATGACAATGACTTCCAATCTTATATTCTCAAAATTATATTCAAATAGTCAATAAATTTGTATTATTTATTTGAAATGCTTGCGAGTATGCTAAATTCTTTTGGCATACCAATAAATGTTTTGATGAAAGATGAATAGATTTAGTAAACGACCTTAGGAAACTCCTCAAGGAGTTTCCTAAAAAAATAGATTATTCTTTTAAAAAAAGGTCATAAAGCTTAGCAGCTGCTCCGGTGGCGCCAAAAAAGGTAGCGCTATAACCGAAAAATCTGTTTTCATGGTGATATAATAAACTTTTAATGCCCACATAACAACAAATTGTGCATCCGGTAAGCCCTACTATATCGCGTGTAGTTGGACACGTTATACTGTGTAACAATATTGTAAAGATTGTTTTTTTGCTTTTCTCTGCTTGCCACAAGAATTTTTTAGATGATGCAGATAAATCTTTTGTCCTTTCAATTTCCCAGTCAAGATCAAGCCCAAGGCGTTCTCTTTTGGCATCTTCACGTGCAGTAGCAAGGATATCGTCTTCATCTTCGTCCTCATTTTCTCTTGAGTAACGTTGATATTGTTGTCTTTGCCTTTGCCGTTCTTCTTTTTCACGATCATTTGATATAGTATATGAACGCGGTCCATCAGTAATGAGAGATCCTTGCTGCTGCGATTGATTGTTTGATCCGGTGAAATAACCGTAAAGCCCAAAGGTTACAATATTTAGAGCATTATCCATTTGTGCATTTTGCCGTTGAGCTTCTTTCCGAATTTCACGAGCATGTTCTGCAAATTTTTGAGATTCAGCAGAAAGATCTTGTGTTCTATTTCGCATACCAGAACACTGTAACATAGTGCAACCAAGCATTATAACAAAACATTTTACCGAATTTTTCATAGTATTCTTTTATTAAAAAGGTAAGTCATCCTGGAAAGGTGGTTCATCTTTAAAATCAAATTCTCCTGCCGGTAATGAGGTAGCATTCGTTGAAGCGCCAGAAAAGCTTGTTGATTTCTTTTTGCTTTGAATGCGGCCCAATTTTTCATGTGCTGCAGAAACATTAGGATCTGAAAGATCGACAGCGGATGAGCTTTGTGAAGAATCGGACCCAACTTCAGTTTCAACTTCAGATGCTCCTTGGCTCGATCCTAAAAATACTACGCGATCAGCAACAATTGAATGTTTTGTTCGAGTTTGTCCATCGGGCGATTGCCACGTGTCAAATTTTAAACGACCTTCAATTAAAGCAGGTCGGCCTTTTTGTAAATACTGGCGGCAGCTTTCTGCTTGAGGTCCAAAAACATCAACATCAATAAAACATACTTCTTGGATCATTGAACCTGTTTGTCTGTTTTTATATTGGCGATTTGACGCAATACCAAGACGAGTTACAGGTTGTCCTGATGGTAGTTGTTTATACTCCGGGTCTCTGGTTAAATTTCCAATTATAATAATTCGATTATAGCTAGCCATAAAAAATCCTTTCAGTGTAATGGTTAATAAGCTTTTTTAGTATAGCACAAAAAGTATTGATTTAAATGGCGAAATTAAAATGAAGTAATGAAAAACAATTTTAATTTTTAGCAGAACTGCACATAAGTTTGTTGAATTTTGTATCTAATTGTACCAAGAATTGTGAATATGTTTCTTGTGCAGAAGATAGTTCTTGTAATAGTGCTCGAAATTCTTGTAATTCTTTAATGCCGGCAGTTGCAAAAAAACTATTTTTATCTTGCGCAAGAAGTTGAGAACCATAGCGAAGAAGACGTTGTTCTACACGTGCTTCACGTTCAATGATGTGTGGATTTTGTTGTGTAGTGTGCATGAGTAGTGTTGCAATATCTTCTTGAAGGCTTGAACGAGATTCTTTTTTGGGTTTTGGTTGTGCGATGAATGATTCTTTACCTAATTTTTCAGCAGCAACGAGTGATAGAACTAAAAAAATGGTTATGATGAATGCATGGTTTTTATTCATGACCGTTTCCTTTTTTTTCTTGAACAAAACAAAGACCAATATAGATATATTGAAGTAATGATGCAACAAGTAAGGTAGGCAATATTCCTAACATCAGTCCATAGGTCTTTAAGGGGAACCAGTGAAAAAAATAACAAAAGAAAAACCAGATAATAAAACAGATCTGTAAAAACGTCGTAGCTTTTCCTAAAACTGTTGGCTTAATTTCGACCGCCCCAGCCATTTTAAATATGATATAAGAACCGGCAATAAGTATACACTCTTTGAGCAACGCTATGATTACAAACCAACGTGGAATAATAAAATGAGGGGTTTGTATAAAAGCCAAGGTTGCAAAGCATGATAACAATAAGAATTTATCAGCAAGAGCATCAAGGCATCCACCCAAAAATGTTTTAGCATTGCATAATCGCGCTAATGCCCCATCAATGACATCGCTTACCGCTGCAATTAAAAAAAGATAAAAGGCCTGTTGCCAATATTGCTGAACCATAGAGTAGACAATTACAGGCGTAAGAAAAATACGTGCCAATGTAAAGAGGGTTGGTATAGTAATACGCCATTGGTTTGAATTTGAATTTGCAGTATAATCCACGTATGATCCCGAGTTATTGTTACGGCAGAATAAATTTATACACATTAATTTCATTCTGCTTATTAATTGTTATTTGACCTAAGATTAACAAAAAAGAGGCTCCTCTACTACTTTATTTAAATACTGTATTGTGTTTTAAATCAAGCTCAAGAGACCGTTTTCATGAGCATTCCTTTACTTGATGGATTAATTATATGCTCTTAAGTATAACAGATTGAAAATAGTCCACAATACTCAACAATTAGAAATTATACAATAATTTCTAATTGAGAATTTAAATATATGCTTCTTTTAATTCATTTTTATATGATTGAGGTAAAAGGGTATACAATTCTTGAGTGCGATTATTTACTATGAACGGTGAGTTTGTTCTTTTTTTTTCAAGCATATAGTCAAGAAAAAGAAGCGAAGAAAGAGTGAATGCATTATTTACATCCATTAAAGAAATTGCTTGTATCGAATTATGCGTCGAAATAATCGCAATGAGCGTATTGTCAGAAGTGCAGTGTATTGATTCTAATGGGTTACTACTCACAATTGTCTGTAAGCATTTACCAGTTTGTATGTCCCAAATTTTTATAGAATCATCTCGTGAGGAAGAAATAATGGTATCATTATCGGGGCTAAAACAAATTCCGGTTATCGTATCTTTGTGTCCTCTAAATTTGCCAATACAAGAACCTGAATTTGTATCTATAAGCACTATAGTATGATTGCTGGTTACAAGAGCAAGCGTTAATGATTGAGAAACAAAGCAAAGTGCGTTAATAGGAAAGTTTGTAGGTATTGTACAGATGCAATTACCTGTCGCTGTCTCCCAGATGAAGATAGAACTATCGCCGGGTTTTGCAGAAGCACAATATGCACCATCATAAGAAAGGCATATTGAATCAAAGAAACAGTTTTCTGCACTAATTTCTGTAATACGATCAGGAGCCAAAACATCCCAAATTCGTATACAGTTTTCCCATGTTGTTGATGCAATTTTTTCCCCATTTCCGGAAAGATAGGCTGAATTGCACATTCCATTATTTGAGTCAATGGCAGCTAATAGTTTTTGTGTGTAAAAATCAGTAAGAGAAATTGAGCTTGTTCCTTTATTAAGAACCAAAAGTGCATCATGAGCTGTTAAACGAGTTGTTACTTTACTGAAATCAGGTGAAGAAAAGTTTGTATATGATAATGCAAGATTCTCTACGCTTAATTTATTTTTTATAGTTGATTGGACATGCTTAAAAAGCTGATTATTGTGTATCGTTTCTTCTATTTTTTTTGTGAGTACGAGTACAGCATTAGGATTATTTTTTTTAAATAAATATTCTTCAATTTTTGCATGGGCGAGAAAAATAAAAAGATCATAAAGAAGAGGGCAATCAAGATGGCATGCTGCATCAAGCAGGGGTATAAGATGATGTAAAGCAAAGCATTCTAAATTTTCAATAATGATATCTTCCATTATTTTTCTGGTTGCCGGTTGTGTATCAAGTTGATTTAAAAAAGATACAACTACATCAAAAATTTCAGGTACGATAGATGAGCTGAAGAGTATGAGTGGTTCTTCTTGCGTCACCGTTGCTAAACAATTACTTAATGTTTGACAAAGCGCAATTTGTTTAAGAGGAAGTGCAACGCTTTTTATGCAGAAATGTGTCGCTGTACTATCGTCTATAAGTTGAAGAGTGATCATTGTTTCTACGTTTTGTGTACCATTAAAGTTTCTGCCTGGAATCATTGCTTGTGAATCAACAGTTTGTAGTATACTACAAACTATAAAAGCTATGGATAAAGAGGTGACCTTCATAAAACTCCATTTTTTAGGTTAGATTGTTAATAATAAATAGTTACTAATATCTCAGTATACAGGAAATATTTATAATTTCAATCTGAATTTAATACCTTATGGCATTATCGGAGTTATGGAGAAGAATGGTCTTTAATAATACCTGCGCCTAAACATTTGGTCCCCTCATAAAAAACAGCAAATTGTCCGGGAGCAATTCCCTGATCGCGGTCTTTAAGTGTAACCAGAGCATTGGTAGTTTGGGCATTTTCTAAAATACAATTATGCGTATGTTGACCATGCCGTAATTTTACGGAAAGTTCGGAAGATTCTGGAGCTACTCCTGAAATCCAGTGGCAGTTACCAATGGTAAAGCTGTTTCGTTGTTTTTCAGCAGAATAATAGGAGCGTGAAATATACACAATATTTTCTTCAGGATTTTTATGAGTAACATACCATGGACCACCGGCTAAACCGATTCCTTGGCGTTGCCCAATGGTATAGTACCAGAAACCTTTGTGTGTTCCCCATTGCTTCCCGGTTTCAATTTCTATCAATGGACCAGGATTTTCTCCCAAATGGTAGTTAAGGAACTGATCGAATTTTAGTTTTCCCAAAAAACATATTCCTTGGCTATCTTTTCGATCTTTATTAGGCAGATCATAGAATTGAGCAACTTCTCGTACTTGAGACTTTTGAAGATGGCCAATGGGGAAAAGAGCTCGTTTTATTTGATCTTGGTTCAAATAGGACAAAAAATAGGTTTGATCCTTTATAGGATCAGGAGCACAATGTAATTCTCGTTTACCGTTAACGGTGAGAAGTTGGGCATAATGGCCGGTGGCAACTGCATCAAATGAGGCATCTATTTTTGCATAAAAGCTGCCAAATTTTACTTGCTGGTTGCACAAAATATCGGGATTAGGAGTAAATCCTGCTTTTACTTGAGCAATGGTATAAGAGACAACGCGATCCCAATACTCTTTTTGTAATGAGACAATCTCAAGAGGTACATTTGCTTGTTTGCAAACAGCTTCTACATAACGTAAATCTTCCTGCCAAGGGCAGGTGCCCAAAAATGAAAGTTCATCTTCAAGCCAGATTTTCAGATAAAAAGCGGTGACTGAATGTCCTTGATCTTTCAAGAGGCGTAATGCTACGGAACTATCGACGCCGCCTGAAACTAAAACTGCTATATTCATATTCTAAATATAGCAGTTTTTTTATGATATCTCTAGAAAATATGTAAATACGATATTACCATGCACGCCTTTGAGAAGGCAATAATGCTTTCAGCTTACGTAATTTTTTTGCAGTTTTCTTTAATGACCGAATTAAGTAATCATGGCTTCTTGATGGCAATTTTCCTGATGGAGGTTTGGGGGTTGTTTTAACTGGCGTTACGATCCATTCTTCTTCTTCGTAAGGTTCTTTGTATGCTTCTTCCCAAAACCCTTCTTCTTCTTCCTTTCCAGGCTTTATCCAGCCTCCTTCTTCTATAGGAGCTCCGTGACTTGGAAGGCCTATGATTCTTCTAATCTGTGCATTTGTTCTAGGATCAACAAAGTAGGTTGCAAATGGTCGACGGATTTTTTTATCACCAAATGATGGGGCAAACCGTGTAGTTTGTTTGGTTTGTAATGAGTTATAATAATCTTGAAGATAGGCAGTTTTGCGGCTTAACTGTATTGAAAATTCATTAGCATCCACCCATTCAAATGCATCTTTTTCCTTATCTCTATAGATTCCTTTTTTAATATCATCCGGTGAAATATAATCTACTTCTGCAAGATACATGGTATAAAATACTTTTGGTCCAGGATTATTAATCGGCTGTGACATTCTTGGAGAAATATATTGGTTGCTTAATTGTTTTGCTCTTTTATAGTCTTTTACATTGGGATCGATAAATTGAGCAAATGCAGCTTTTGTTTCCTCTGTAAATTCACGCATTGCGGTTTCCTTTGTAGACTCATATCCTTTTCCTTTTCCGCCAAAATCTGCCCATGTACCACGTGAACTTCCGCCAGCTTCTCTGCCCAACAAGAAGTAAATTTTGCCTTTAATTTTTGTATAAGGAAGTATACCTGCATTATATGCTTCGAGAGACATATGAAAAAAAATAAGTAGTATAATAAGCTTTTTCATTAAAACTCCTTTGACCAAAAGTAATTATAAAAAAATGATACTAAATTAGTTTTTTCTTATGCAATAAAATTAGTGCTACTTCTATAAATCTATTGGAACTATAGAATTGGACTTTTTTCTAGACATTTATATTCTTTCGTTTTATAAATAATGCCAGCCCACACAAAAGCAATGAAGCATTGAAAGGAGTAGATGGCAAAAATAGTAATACTTGGAGCGGGGCTAACAGGAATATCAACCGCTTATCATTTAGAAAAAAAAGGTTTTTTTGATTACAAAATATTTGAACGAGATGAGACCATTGGAGGATTGTGCAGGACAATCATTCAAGATGGATTTACCTTTGATTACACGGGCCATTTATTACACGTTAATGATGGATATTTTCAATCATTGATTACTAATGTTGTCGGTTTTGAAAACTTTGAAAGTGTCCATAGACGTTCGTTTATCTATTCGCATGATGTTTATTCACATTATCCTTTTCAAATCAATTTGTATGGGCTGCCGCCTCATGTGATTGCCGAATGCATTGAAGGTTTTGTTGCTCGAAAAAAAACAAAACCGAAAGCCTCATTTTATGAATGGGCATTGTCATATTTTGGCAAAGGAATTGCGCAGCACTTTTTTTTCCCTTATCAAAAAAAGATATTTGCGTATGATATTAAAAAAATAACTTCATCCTGGACGGGCCGCTTTGTACCATCAACTTCGCTTACTCAAATGATTCAAGGAGCAGTTTTAGATCCTGCACGACAAGTAGGTGTTGGCTATAATGCCCATTTTTATTATCCAAAACAGGGTGGAATTTTTTTCTGGGTTGATAAAATAGCTCAAACATTACAAAATCCTATCAAAAAGGGGTATGAGGTTGAAACTATAGATCTTAGATCCAAAGTCGTAATTTTTTCAAATGGAGAATATGAAAAATATGATAGCTTGATTTCAACTATTCCTTTAGATCATTTATTAAATCGGTTACGAGAAAAATCTTCATGCGCCTTAAAGCAACAAAGCCAAAATCTTTTGTGTAATTCAGTCGTTAATTTCAATATTGGCGTTAACCGAGCTGACCTTTCTGATAAACACTGGATATATTTTCCTGAATCAAAGTATCCCTTTTATAGAATTGGGTTCCCTCATAATTTTTCTCAAGCAACAGTGCCACAAGGATGTAGCTCTTTATATGGAGAATTTTCTTCTATAAAAAAATCGAAAAGCTATAAAGATCGAACCTTGAAAGAAGCTTTGCAGTTAACTAAGAGACTTTTTACTATCAATGAATCTGACATCATGACTGAGAAAATAATAGAAATACCGCATGCATACGTAATATACGATTTTTGGCGAGAAAAAAATCTTTCTAAGTTGCTTGGCAGATTGCATCAGGAGGATGTGCATTCTATTGGAAGATACGGTGCATGGAAATATTCAAGTATGCAAGAAGCAGTATTAGATGGTAAAAAAGTTGCAGAAGAACTTGTTGTTGTGCCCGCAAAAAAGGACTATTTTGTTTCAATGCCCGAATATAGTAATCACAAGGAGTTATCATGAATCATTTCTCTTCATCATATACCAATTGTAAGGTTCTGGTGACCGGTGGTGCAGGATTTATTGGCTCACATCTGGTTGAAGCTTTAATTGCTGCTGGCGCACTTGTAACGGTGCTTGATGATTTTTCAACAGGGACTCTAGCAAATCTTGCTTCGGTTGCTGATAGAATAACGCTTATTGGGGGTTCAATAACCGATAGGCAAACGTGTAATCGTGCATTACAAAACCAACATATAGTTTTTCATTGCGCAGCTCAAACCTCAGTTCCTCAATCAATGGAAGATCCGTTATATTCCTATACGGTGAATGTTCAAGGAACCTATACTCTTTTGCAGGCGGCCTTAAGTCATAAGGTTAAACGATTTGTTTTTTCATCCTCATCAGCAGTCTACGGAGAGCGGGAGGGGCGATGCACAGAAAATCTTCCCTGTAATCCTACTTCAATTTACGGAGTTTCAAAAAAAATAGGTGAAGAGTTGTGTAAAAATTATACAACTTTTTTTAATCTTGAGACGGTTTGTTTGAGATATTTTAATGTTTATGGAGAACGTCAGGATGCATTAGGAGCTTATGCTGCAGCAATTGCTCGATTTAACTATAATATGAGGCATAATAAACCGATTATACTCTATGGCGATGGTTTGCAAAGCCGCGATTTTGTGTCGGTTCATACGGTAGTTGAAGCAAATATGGCTGTTGGTATGTTGTCAGCTGAGAAAGTCTCCGGTGAAATAGTTAATGTAGCATCCGGCAAAAGTGTTACTCTTTTAGAGGTGGTTCATAAGCTTCAGCATGAATTTCCACAGTATAATCAAGAGATTATATTTCAACCAGTCAGACCGGGTGATATTAAAAGAATTGAAGCCGATTGTTCTAAGCTTCAGGCACTTCTGTCTTACTAACCTTAATATTGATAAATACAATAGTTTTGGCAAACTAGAAACTATAGAAAATTTATTAATGATAATTTTTAGGAGTTTCTTATGTCAACAATAACGATGGAATTAATCCAGCAACTACGCGATAAAACAGGCGTAGGAATGATGGATTGTAAAAAGGCTCTTACAGAAAGTAATGGCGATATTGAAAAAGCAATCGAACTTTTGCGCAAAAAAGGTGCGGCCATTGCAGCTAAAAGATCTGGAAATGTTACCATTGAAGGTCTTGTACATGCCTATATCCATCCCGGAAGTCGAATTGGGGTTCTTTTAGAGATTAATTGCGAAACTGATTTTGTTGCTCGTACCGATGCATTAAAGCAATTTGCTGCTGATATATGTTTACACATTGCTGCGATGAAACCTCAGTATGTTTCTCCTGAAGAGGTTGATTCAGCATTTCTTGAAAAAGAACGTTCAATTTTTAGAGAACAACTGGCTGCATCCGGTAAGCCTGAAAAGATCGTAGAACAGATTCTTGAGGGTAAAATCTCAAAATTATATACAGAAATTTGCTTAATGCAACAACCTTTTGTTAAAAATGATAAAATGACCATTGATGATGTCTTGAAAGATCTTATCGCCAAATTGGGTGAAAATATCAAAATCAAGCGTTTTGCTCGTTTTGAAATTGGTAGTTAAACATAGCAGTGAGCTCTTGAGATCATATGAAGTCAAAACAAATTATTTTATTAAAACTTACAGGGGAACTGCTTAAGAATAATCAGATGGGCAGGCTCGATGGATCTCTCGTTAAAAACATTGCTCAGCAAATGATTCAGTTACAGTCTACGCATCATTTTGGTATTGTTATTGGTGGCGGAAATTTTTTTCGAGGCAATAAACAAGGTGTTCAGCTTGGTCTTTCGCCTGCCGTTGGGCATCAAGTTGGTATGGTTGCCACCTTGATGAATGGATTGATTATAAAAGACCTTTTTGAACAAGTAGGTTTATCAACAACCTTATTTTCAGCAATGGCCTCAACAGAAATTGGCATTGCAACATCTGCGCAAAATATAAAAAAAGCCATTGATCGTGGAGATTATCTTATCTTTGCTGGTGGGACGGGGAATCCGTTTTTTAGTACTGATACAACAGCAATTGTGCGTGGTTTACAAATTGGTGCTGACTGTGTTTGGAAAGGAACCAATGTTGACGGTATTTTTGATGCTGATCCTCGACAAGTGAGTGATGCGCATTTATTAAAGCAAATAAGCTATCAAGACGCTTTAGCGCAAAATTTAAAAATTCTTGATGCTACGGCATTTGCATTAGCAAAAGATACAGGAATGAAAATTCGTGTTTTTAATATTTTTAAGGATAATGCACTTATTGAAGCTGCAACAAATATGCATTTTGGAACTATTGTAGAAAATATTTAGTACTACTATAACGATTGAGGATTATGGGCATATGATAGAATTAAAATTAACTGACAGTAATATTAAAGAGTTTGAGACTGCCTTACAAAGCGAAATGGATAAAGCAGTTAAGCATTTTGAACGTGAATTAATAACGATTAGAACGGGTAGAGCACATCCGGCTTTAGTGGAAAGTATAAAGGTAAACTGTTATGATACCTTGCGTGGATTAAAAGAAATTGCGCTTATTTCCGCGCCCGAAGCTCGTATGTTAGTTATTGAGCCATGGGACAAATCGTTGATTCCTGAAATTGAAAAAGCAATTTCTAATTCTGATTTGGGAATAACTCCTTTTAATGATGGAAATTTAATACGTCTTCGGCTTCCGGAAATATCTACATCTCGACGAGATGAATTAGTAAAAATTTTACATAAAAAGCTGGAAGAAGCACGTATTTCGATTAGAAACGTTCGAAAAGATTTTCATAATCTTGTAAGAGATACTGAAAAAAGTAAAAAGATATCAGAGGATCATGGACGTCGTCTTGCTGATGTTTTACAAAAAATTACCGATAAGTTTATTCTTGTTGTTGAGCAAATGGCTCAAAAAAAAGAAAATGAAATAAAAACGGTTTAAACTCTTTTTTTTATTTTACGATATGGTACACTTTTGTAGTGGTTTATGAAAGCTTTGAAATTTTTTGTTGAGGGCTGCTAGCTCAATTGGTAGAGCGACAGACTCTTAATCTGCAGGTTATTGGTTCGATTCCAATGCGGCCCACCAATCTTCGCCTACGTGGGTTGCTACTACGAAGTGGACCTACGGCTACGATTGGCTGACGCCAACAAAAGGAGCGAAGATTGTCCTTCGTAGCTTTATAAGACTTCGAAGTTTTACGCTAAAAGCGAAGAATGGACTACTTGAAAAGCCTGTAGCTCGAAGGAGCGAAGTAGGAACGAATCTTTGAAATGAATTACGCAAGAGTGGCGGAATTGGTAGACGCGCTGGACTTAGGATCCAGTTCCCGAAAGGGAGTGGGGGTTCGAGTCCCTTCTCTTGCACCAGCCTACGCCAAGGCTTCGGCTGGCTACACCATTTTCAAATGGATTGAAATATATTAATAGAAAATTGAAGTAGGCTGTCCGCCGAAGTTTGCCGAGTCTGAAGACCCGGATAAACGAAGGCTGGACGACTATACCTGAAGCAGCCAATTAAAGAATAAAAAGGAGAGATGTACCATGAATCCGGCAATTAATGAAGCACTAAAATTGCAGGTTGAGTATATTCAATCTAGTTTCGCTAAAGTAATTGTTATAGTACCTAAAATCTTTGTTGCAAGTGTTTATCGGCACGCTTCGCTTGCACAAAAAAACGAAATTCATACGTATGGATTTGCAAAGGGTGCAACTCCTCTTCAATATATTGAGCAAAATTATAAAGCGAGTTTGCTCGATCACGTCAAAGAATTCCTTTTTAAATATTATGTTTTAGGTTTTTTGTATAAAGAACTTTTCTCTAAAAAAATGTTGATTGCCGGCGATCCGCGCTTGCATGATATAGTTCTTGATTCAGATGATGCTGAATTTCATTTTGAACTCTCCTTGGTTCCTTCAATGGATGTAAGTCGTTGGAAGATGTTGCCCTTTAAAGCACCAAAAAGAAAAAATTATAAGGATATTGATCGGCAAGTAGAATCTTTTATTAAAGATGAGCAGGTCAATATGAAAAAGCATCAGGGTTTTGATGTAGTGAGCATTGGTGATTGGGTCTGTTTTGATATTGCACTCACTGAAGAAGATTCAAAAAATCCGTTGGCTCAGTATAAAGAAAATCTATGGTTAAAAATTGGTAATGAGGAAGCCGATATTCCCTTTCAAGAGGTCTTTGTCGGAAAAAAGAAAAATGATTTATTTTATAGCGATGAAAAATGTTTTCAAGAATATTTTGCAACGGTTATAAACACGAATTGTCTTTTTTATATTCACATAGTTGACGTTGTTCACCACGCTTTTTTTTCTTTTGACCATTTTAAACACCACTTTCGTTTAAAATCTAATAAAGAAGTTCATCAAAAACTTATTGAAGTTTTTTCATATCGTAATGATTTGTCATTGCGCAGAGCAATAGCTGAAGAAGCATTTAAAATGCTTCTTTCGAAAATACCCTTTGATGTGCCAAATTCGTTAGTTTTACGACAGCAAAAAATTGTTCTAGAGGCAGTAACGGCAAATCCCGATTATCAAGTCTATAAAACACAACCTAATTTCAAAGAACAGATTCGTCAATTGGCACTTAAACAGGCAAAAGAGATGTTGTTGATCGACCAAATTATGTTTCATGAAAACATCGTGTTACGGCCCAATGATTTAAAAGGGTATTTAAATTTAATAAATCGACCACGCACAAAAGAATTTGTTTACTTTAATCTTCCAACTACTAAACTAGATGGTCAAGAAATACCTTTGTCGTCTGCAGTAATTTTGGCACAATGCGGCCTACGTGAGATGACATTTAATCATATAATTCATAATTTAACGAAAAAATAGCTATGAAAGAGAACTCAATTGCTAATCTTGTTATTATCGGTTCAGGACCAGCTGGTTTGACTGCGGGCATTTATGCTGCACGCGCTAATCTTAATCCTATTATTATTGAAGGAAAAGAACCGGGTGGGCAACTTATGGGCACAACGTTTGTTGAAAATTGGCCCGGCACGCGTTCGATTTTAGGACCCAAATTAATGATTGACATGCGCGAACAAGCGAAACAATTGGGATGTAGTATACTTCAAGCATCAGTCACTCGTGTTGATTTTAAACAAAAACCTTTTACGCTGTTTCTTTCAAATAATACAGAAGTGCAAACGCATTCTGTTATCATTGCTACAGGAGCACGATATAAGCGGCTTGGATGTCCCGGTGAAGATCAGTATTGGGGAAAGGGTGTTACAACCTGTGCTGTTTGTGATGGTGCATTTTATAAAGACAAACCGGTTATTATTATTGGTGGTGGCGACACGGCAATGGAAGATGCTTCATTTATGACTAATTTTACCGATCAAATTACTCTTGTGCATATTTTAGATAAGTTAACGGCGTCAGCAGCTATGCAAGAACGTGTGGTTAATAATCCAAAAATTAAGATTATGTATGAAAGCACGGTAACTGAGATGAAGGGTGATGGCAAGCATGTAACGAGTGTTGTTATTACTAACCAAAAAACAAAAGAGCAAAAAGAGATCACGGTGAGTGCTGCGTTTGTTGCAATTGGATTAAATCCTGCTACAGAACTTTTTAAAGGTCAGCTTGAGTTAGAGAAAAATGGTTATTTAAAATTAACAAATTATACGCATACCTCGGTTCCTGGTGTTTTTGGTGCCGGTGATGTTTCTGATTATCGCTATCGCCAAGCAATTACTTCTGCTGGAGCTGGTTGTATGGCTGCTTTGGATGCTGAGAGATATATAAAAGAGAATAAATAATTAAGTATTTTGAATGTCAAAAATACCTAATAACCAAAAGGACACCAATGTTCCCTTGGATTCCTCTTCCGTGCGTATATGCACCACACATCATTGAGGCTTTGCCTCAAGATTTCGGGTGCACGATGCACTATCGGAGAGATAGTTATAATTCTTCCCTTGGCAAGATGTCATCCTTAGGTTTTAACGAAGCGAAAACGGTGGGATCTAGGCATAAAAAAGCAATGCAAAAAAGATACTTTTAGAGAACAATAAATTTAAGATTGTCATTGCGAGCTTGCGAAGCAACCCAGTGGATAAATAGTTCATTTTTTATTTTTATTACTGGGTCACCACGGACCTCTTTGAGGCCCTTGTGATGACATTCTTCTCACTGAAATTTAGTCTGATTCCTATATTGTATTCAAATTAATAAGCAAAACATTGTATGATGATCTTTAACTTACTTTGTAAAATGTAAATAAGACCATATTCCTATGCTAGCAATTCCTGCACCCAAACCGATAAATCCCACATTATTCCAAAATAATGATTTTGGTTTTTTAGGATTTCTGATCGTTTCTCTTAGCACTGGTTGTTCAATTGTTTCTGCGTATTTAAATCTTTTTTGAAGTCGATTATTTAAATGAATATTTTGTGCATTTAGCTCTTCATTAGCTTGTGCAAGTTCATTGTTTTCTTTTCTTAATGCATCATGTGAGTTATTGTACCCTGCATTATATAGTTGAAAAACAAAATTAGTAAAATCAAAATTATCAAATGCAGTACAAATATATTCTGTAGGTTTAATTTCACTGTCATCTGGTGCATAATCAGTATCAGTAGAAATTTGATTTTGATCTTCATTTCTTTCAACTAAAAAATGATTTTTTATAATGGAAAGAATTTTTTCAGTTTCAGTACAAAATTGTGCCCTAAAAGTGAACTCTGGTTTTATAGTATGAGTAAATTTACCGAGCAAAGCGTTAAGGTATGAGTTTTGTCCCTGCTCCATCCCTTGTATCTTTTCACATTGTACTGCTAAAAGACCAAATCCTAGTACAATAATAGCTTTCTTATAATTCATAAATTACCCCTAAAATAGTATTATTTTCAAATAAAATTATATATTAGTAATTATTATATGCTATTTATAAGAATTGTCAAGTATGAGTTTACAGGGTATTTCTCATGAAAATACCCTGTGTCTTTTCAGCTATTTGTTGTTGCTTTTTAAAAAAAAGCGTTCCGCGTGTAAAATTAGATTTTTCGGATTCTTGTAGTCCATAGATAATTATGCGTTCACGTTGAAAAGGATCAAAAATAGTAATGTCTTTGAAGAGTAATTTAAGTGGTCTAATAGACTCTTCTTGTACGGTTTTTGAAATCAAATCATACACTATAGACATAGTGCTTTGGTTAATGAGTTCTGGCGTCGTATGAGCAAGGAATTGCACTGTTTTGCGTTTGCCATGAAGTAATGCAAAGGAAAATGCCATTGCCTTGAAAGAGTTATCGTCCGTTTGTGAAAGAAGAGCTTTTATAAAATTGAGATTATTTTGTAAAATCGCCGTTTCAAGTGCAAATTTTTTTCCATTAATCTGTATAAAATTTGAACGAGCTTTTCGTAATAGTTTTGGATGTAATTCTGGAGGTGCAAGTTTTTTGATAATTTTCGGTGGGCCACCTTTTTTTATAGTCCATTCTAATGTATTACGAATTTGTTTTTCGACTGTTGTTAAAGGTAAGATAGTATCGGTTTGATAATCTTCGTCTTCTAAGAGTAGTATCCATTTTGAATAAATAGATTCAGTGTCTTCGGGTGATTCCATGCCATTAAGATAGGTAGATTCTAAAGTGCCGAGTATGCATATAAAAAAAAGAAGATTGCGTGCCATTGGTAACTCACTTTATGCAAGATTGTTTATAAAAGCAACCGTAGCATACAAAGATCACACTAAAACACGCAACTCTTTTATAATAAATTATTTAACGTCAATGAGTTCAACGTCAAAAACAAGTGTTGAATTAGCAGGTATAAGATCTCCACCAACCGCACGATTACCATAGGCTAGTGAAGCTGGGATAATTAAAAGTCGTCTTTCGCCAATCTTCATATCCATGACGCCTTCATCCCACCCTTTAATAACTTTACCAACGCCGATTGTAAATTGAAAGGGCTGATTACGATCGCGGCTGCTATCAAATTTTTTATCAAGGCGTGCATTTCCTTGCGCATCGGCTAACCAACCGGTGTAATGAACCGTAACGTTAGAACCTTTTGTTGGCTTTTTATCATTTTTTGATTCTTTGATAATTACATAGATAAGGCCTGATGGTGTGGTAACGCGTTGTGGTGTATTCATAATGCTTTGATCCTGAGGTTTAGTGGTTGATTCTTGGGTTGTTTCTATAGGTGACTGATTGATTGATTCATTTTTGGTTTCGTCTTTTTGACAATTGCAGCCGGTAGTTGCAATAACTAAACATGCACCGAGGCAATAGCTTAAAACGGTTTTATTATTCATATGTGTTTCTCTCATTTTTAAAAAGTTACTATTTCTTTGTAGAGCATAATGAAAAAATGAGCAAAGTAAAGATCCCGCACTTAGTATTTACAAGAATTGGAATTATCAAGCTTTCGCAAAATTTTTTCTTGATTATAAATTTCTTGGGTGCGCAACCAATTCTGTTTTTCAAGTGCTCGTGCTTGATCCTGTTGTGCTTTTACTTTTGCTTTTTCAAGCGCAATTTTTTCTTCTTTTAATCTATTCCG
This sequence comes from Candidatus Babeliales bacterium, assembly GCA_963722255.1. Lineage (GTDB taxonomy): Bacteria > Babelota > Babeliae > Babelales > JANWKD01 > CAVRJM01. Next base: position 160,690 of record CAVRJO010000002.1, on the reverse strand, counting down.
TTCTCGTTCTTGTAATTCAAGATGGTAAGCATTGTGGATAAGAATTAATGAATGAATGCACTCAAGATATTCTTTAAGTTGCTGTGCTGTACGCTCAACCTTTGGATATGAGTGTTTACAACTATCCATGGTTTGCATCAATTCTTTAAGTCTGTTTGATAAGTTTTCAATATAATGAATATATGGATAGCGATTGTTTTCGGCATTACTCATAATGTGCGATGTTAAGAGTTTATGTATTGTTTGCTCATCAAAACGGTTTTGTTCGAGCGCTGTAATCTCTTTATAGTAGGTTTTTTTAATGGTGTGTAGTTCTTGTACAAGTTGATAATAATCGCTGTGTTTTGCTAAAAATGAATGAATAGGCTTAAGTGACTTGTGTAAAACTTTAATGTTATCACGTAATTTTTTCATGCGGCTTTCTAGAAGGCTGTTTAATTTTTTTCCATTTTTAAATGCTATTAATCGTTCTTCTATCTTTTTTTTATGTTCTTCAAGAGCTTCTAAAGATCTACCGAGATTATATATAGTTGATGCACCATCAAGGGGAAGTGATGCTAAGAAATGTTCATCGGTTTGATAGGCAATCTCTTGCATCCAAACTTCTCTTAATTTTTTGTACTCTTTTTTGGTTTGGTGATACGCAATAAAAGCTTCTTGAAAAATTTGTTCATCAGTTTTTGTAAAAAGCCATGATCCAATTTTATACAGTGCATAGGTGCATGATGCAATAACTATAGAAACGAGTGCAACCTTCGCTCCTGTTTCTATGATCTCACAATCTTGTTGATTATAGTATGCAGAGTTACTGTGTCTCTGTGAAGCTTGCAGTTGATTTTGAATTCCTAAATTAAGAAGAGCTAGGCAAAGAATCGCTTTTTTTATCATTATAAATTCCTTTATGGTTTTAGTGCTATTTGAACGCTTTTTAAATTTATAAAGAATGTTACATTTCCTAGCATACAAAAATATGCATAAAAAGCAATTGTGATAGCCTAATTCTTGTATAGTTGTAGTGGTTAAGGGTATTAACTGTTTTTTATATAAATTTGCATATTGTAATTGTTTTGTTACAATATAGTATATAATAAATAGTTATAACTTTAGTGTGTAAAGGGAAAATATGAAGAAATTATTACTAATTTCTATTTTTATTCTTAATTCATATGCCTATGGCATGGAGGGGCTGGGCGCCCCAGAAGAAGAAAACAATGTTTCTATGGAAAGCAAGTCCGATGGTCTTGAGGAATATGACGCGGTTTTTGGACGACTATCTTATCAAAAGCCTCTTATCGTGGGTAATTTTGGTGTATATAGAGACTTGTTTAATGTAGGAAAAGTTCAAAAAAAAAGAAAACATGATGTAATAAATTCAAATAACGTAGTTGCACCGCCAAGTATCAAAGCACAACGTCAAGCTGCTATGAGAGATGCAAAAGCAAAAAAAATTAAGGAAAATGGTTTAAATAATAGAATGTTTACTCTTCTATTTCCTACAGAAGTTGATGGAGAACAAGAACCTTCTTATAACAGAGATGAAATTATTCCTTTGCAAACCTTGAGAGAAAATGAGTATAAACTAAAAATAGAATTTGAAGATTATATGAAAACTCTTGATCAGCAGCCTTCAAATGATGAAGAATTTGAGTCGGATGATCCTTCAGAAAAATCATTATAATTTTTTAAAAAGGCAGATATTTAAACATCTGCCTTTTTTTTATCTCTTTATCCTAGAAATTTCTTAAAAAATCCTGCTATTGTTCCCGTCTGAGTATCAGTCACTTCAGTTCCAATAAGCTCAGAGTATTTTTTTAAAACTTCTTTTGCCTCAGAAGAAAGTTTCGTTGGAATATGGCATTGGATTGTGACCACTAAATTACCACGAGCTTTGCTTCGTATTTGTGCAAATCCTTTTCCCGGCAAGGTTACCTTATAATTAACAGGACTGCCTTTTGGAATCTTTATGGTCTCTTTTGTCCCATCGATACTTTCTATCTCAATTTGGCATCCAAAAACAAGCTCGGGATAGGTGACCATGACTGTGCATTCTAAATTATCATCAACTCGTTTGAATTTTTTATCTTCTGCGACATGAATACGCAAGAAAAGATCTCCGGCAGGTCCACCAAAAATTCCGGCGTCTCCCTTATTAGAGATACGGAGATCAGCACCGTCAAAAATTCCTTGCGGAATTGTTACATTGAAAGTATCAAGAAATTGTACTCGTGTTTGACCTTTACAGTTGGTGCACGGGCTAGGAATAGTAAACCCTTGACCTCCGCAGGTGCTACAAGTTTGACTAAAACTAAAAAATCCTTGTCTATAAAACTGCTGCCCGGTTCCTTGGCAGGTGGTGCATTGTTGAACCGAAGTTCCTGGTTGCGCACCTTTACCATTACAGGTTTGGCATAAAACAAAGCGATAGTAACTTAAATCTTTTTTTGTTCCTAAATAAGATTCTTTAAGGCTAATGGTGATTTCTTTATGAAGATCATGTCCTTTTCGAGCAGTTGGCCCTGCGCTTTTAGCTCCTTTTTTACGACCACCGCCACCAAAGAGATTTTCAAATATATCACCAAAATTATCAAAGATATCTTCCATATTCATATCTTGACCAAAACCTGCGCCTGCTCCCATATCAGCGGTACCAAATTGATCATAGCGTTTACGCTTTTCTGGATCTGAAAGCACTTGATATGCTTCTGCTGCAGCTTTGAACTTTTCTTCAGCTTCTTTATTGTCCGGATTTCGATCTGGATGGTATTTGAGTGCTAATTTTCTATAGGCGCTTTTGATTTCGTCTTGGGTTGCCGTTTTGGAAACACCAAGTATTTCATAATAATCTTGTTTCATGGTTTTTTAGCTAACAGTAATGGAATTGATTCAACAATTTTTTATCAGATATGTAAATTTGCTTTTAGTATACTAATAAATTAAAAAAACGGCAAAAATTTTATGAGAATTTTGCTTTATAAATCATCTTTTTTGCATTAGAATAGAGTGGGATTGATTTAGAAAAATAATATAAATATGTGAATAGAAATTTTTGAGGTAGACGCAATATGAATTTTAGACGAGTGTTGATGGTAGGGTTACTGTTTGTATTGGCAAGATTAAGCAACGTGCAATCTATGATGTACGACGGCCAAAAAACGATTGGCCCGGATCTTTGTTTTCTTGATTTTCCGAGCGATGTTGAACTCGATCGTTCTGAATATGTGACATGGGGTTTGAGTAAAAATTTTGGTAAACTTTCATTAACTTATTTTGGGGAAAAACAAGAATCATTAGCAACTGCCCTTAATCTTTTTTATTTGCATTTGAACGATAATTTTTTTGATGTACGTCCTTTAGAAGACGTTATGCTTGGTATTTTTAAAGGTTGTTATTATGTTACTCCGCAAGATAATAATTTTGTTACAAGTGAGTTAACTATTACTGGATTAGAAGCGGATCCAAAAGCTACTTATACGTTGAGGTTACCAAGGCTACTTACAGCTAGGAGCAATAATAGTGAAGTTGAACAACATGTACGGCTTAGTGTTATGAGTAATATTTTGCCATTGCTGGCTGGAGATGCTCTAATAAAGTATCGTGCTGAATTGATTCATTTATCTAATGGACTTCTTAATCCATTCTGTTCGAAAGATACTCATAGAGTATTTAATCTTGATTTCTTTAGGTTAGGGGTGATAGATTTAGGAAAAGAATACAATTTGATGCCTGTGGTACCTATTTTGGAAGAAGCATCAAAAGATGAATCTATCAAAGAAGCAAAAATAACCTTATACAAAAATAACAGCTTTCATAACATTCTTACAGGTCTCTCATTTGGATTAAATCTTGGCTTTACACTCAAGTATTTTTTACATGAATATCTTCAAGAAAACCCAAGGCTTACGATGCCATTAATAGGCCTTTCTACTCTTCTTGGTGGTTTAAGTGGATATTGCTGTACCCCTTGGTTATTCAGAAGAAAATAGATCTTTTTGCTTAAAAACAGCCAAAAATCGGCATTATCCGCTTGACAGATTGCAATATGTAGGCTATAATTTAATTACAAATATAGTATTTTAAATAAATAAAAGGCAGGTTAAATTATGATATCAAGAGTTAATATAATAGCAATAGCTTTATTCCCTATTTATGGATTTGGTTTATTGAACGCGATGAATCTTGGTGAATTCGGCAAGGGAGTGCCAGGTAGTTCGTGCGCGCATTATGCGCCAACTCTTACTGAAGAAGAAAAGCAAAAAATCGATGAAGCTAATAATACAATATGGCAGCATCCCCATTTTGATTTAAGATTTGTTAATTCCCAAGTCGTGTATACTATAGACATCAAGGATACGCCTGAAATAGTGCAAGTCAAAGCTAATAATTTTAACACTACACAAAAACAAAAAAATCTTTTAACTGCTTTGGCATATATGTATGATACGCTTTGTTGTAATGCATCAGCTGATCTTATATGTTTAGAACAAGTTTTTGAAACATATAATCATGTAAATGTTAGTACCCCAGATATTGGTGAAAAAATCCAGAAATATATTAAAACAATAAGTCTAAGAATAGGTCGTCTGGATCAAACTACACAAACTTTTAACCAAAATTCTCCCTATACTACGATTACTCTTTGGAGCCCAATGCTTTCAAAGCTTAATAAAGCTAATAAAGTGCGTTATAAAAAAGCTATTGTAAATTTAGTTGCTATGATGATGGGCAAGCGACAAGACGGACAGAATCCAGAATTGCTTGATTTGCGAGAATTTCAGGAAGCCTTTAATCGAGCATACCGTTCACAATCAAAAGAATATGCCGCGGGAATGACAGCTTTAGGGATTCTTATTGGAACTTCTTGTGGCTATGCATTAAAAATGGCCTGTTCAGCCTATTTGCAAAATTATAAGTCGGTCTATACCTTACCCTTGTTGGGCATTTCTACTCTCATTGGTGGTATAAGTGGTTATGCTTTATCTAAGCGATAATAAAAAATATAAGTAATCTTTAAGAGATTTTATGGCCATTGTTTTTAACAGCAATGGCCATTTTTGTTACATGCTGGTAGGCGCATTGAGCCCTAATAAATCTAAGCAGAGTTTAAAGGTTCGATTGAGAAGTTGAATGCATGCCAATCGTGTTCTGCTTAAGCTGGGTGCTTCAAGATTAATAACGCGATTTTTGCTGTAATAGCGATGAAAAGCATGCGCCAATTCTATAACGTAATAGGCCAAAAGATGTGTTTGAAAATTGGTGCTTAAGGTAACAAGGAGTTCTTTGAGCTCAACTATTTTTTTAAGTAAAAGAATCTCATCAGGTCCAAGTTCTTTAAGATCAGAAGCTTTAATAGCTTCAAATTCTTTATGCAGAGCAGCTTTTTCTAAGATACTGTGCGTTCGAACGTAAGCATACTGAATATAATAAACAGGGTTTTCTTCAGTTTTTTTTAATGCTAACGCAAGATCAAATTCTAAATGAGCATCAGCTTTACGATGAAGATAAAAGAACCGCGCAACATCTTTACCTACGCATTCAATAACTTCTTCTAAATTTACGATAGCACCTGCGCGTTTTGACATGCGCACTTGTTGACCGTCTTCTTTGAGTGATAACCAACTGATATAAAATTATATCTAAGTTGTCAGGGTTATTGCCTAATGCTTGCATAATTGCTTTCATGCGCATTACATAGCTGTGGTGGTCTTGCCCTAAGACCATGATTATTTTAGTAAATCCGCGTCCTAATCTTATTTTGTAGATACGCAATATCTGCACTTATATAGGTGTAATTACCTTGGCCTTTTTTTAAAACACGATCTTTATCATCACCAAATTCAGTAGATTTAAACCATGTTGCATTATCTTGCACATAGGTGAAACCTCTTTGATCAAGAGTTTGAAGAGCTTGCGCAACTTTATCAGAGTCATGTAATGTTTTTTCAGAAAACCATACATCGTACGTGATACCATATTCTTCAAGAGTTTTTTTAATATTTTTTAATAATCGAGTCTGAGCAAACTGAGAGAAAATTTGAATTGGTTGATTGAGAGCATCATTTCCAAATTCATGTATGAACTCTTTTGCTAGATCTTTAATATAATCACCTTGGTAGGCATCCTCAGGAATTGCAACATCAAGCCCAAGCTGCTGCTGGCATCGAATTTTTAATGAAAGACCAAGTTTTTCGATCTGTGTCCCGGCATCATTAATATAAAATTCTTTAACTACATTGTGGCCCAAAAATGATAAAATTGTGCCCAATACATCACCTATAATGCCGCCTCGGCCATGTCCTAGATGCAAAGGGCCTGTAGGGTTTGCGCTTACAAATTCGATCGAAAACTTTTCTTTATGATCTTCCGGGTTAAGGGCAAAATAACGGCTGCCGGTTGTAAAAAGGGCGTGAGCTACTGCTATAAAAAATTCTTGAGCCAAATAGAAGTTGAGAAATCCCGGGCCGGCTATTTCAATTGATTTAACAGAATGGTTTTTGTAATTTTCAACAATTGTTTGTGCAACAGTTCTTGGATTACTCTTTAAATGTTTTGCAAGAACCATAGCTGCGTTTGAACTTACATCCCCAAATTCTGATTTTGTTGCATCGTTGTTGATGGTAAAGCTTATTGCATTACAAAGCTCTGGTTCAAGATTAAAAGTTGTTGCAAGAAAGGTGAAAAATGATTTTTTTAATGTCTCAAGACTATTCATACAAATGATTTCCTTATAATGGTTATATGCCATTTAAGTGTAACGTATAATCTTAAAAAGCTAAATAGCTTTATCAGCGATAACGATTAGTAAGTCCTGAAGGAGATTTTTGGACATGTTTAACCCCAAATTCAAAAGTATAACTATCCTTTTTTAAGTAGGTTGGCAACGGTGGGAAAGGGCTTGCAGATCTGATGCCTTGTAGAATTGCATCATCAAGTTGTTGAATGCCGCAACTATGAGATACTGAAGCCTTTTTTAAATTGCCATCCTTATCAATTGTCATTGAAATGCCAGTAACGACAAAGGGAGGAACGGGATAATTAAGTGAAAGATTAATGCGAGCCCACTCATTTTGCATATACCAGAATAGCTTATGTTGATAGCTTAAAATACGCATCTCTTCAAAGTCAGGGCGAATATTTTCATTGCCTTTTCGTTCTACCAGATCATTACCTCCCTCATCAAGTGATGATAAAAATCCTTTAGCAATATCATTGAACGTTAGCTCTTTTTTTAAAGGAGCTTTAATCTTTTGCTGCGTTTCGGGAGCTTTTTGCATTGGAGGTTTTGGTTGCAATTTTGGTTGTAGAGGAGCATCAGGCTGTTTTGGTTGTTCCATAGTTTTTTCAAGAGTTGTTGGGGCAATAGGTTGTGGTTGAGCAAGCTCTTCTTCTTTTTCTTGCAGTAGTGATTCTGATATTGGTTGAGAAGGTAGCGTTTCTTCTTCTTGATCTTTTTCGTTTTTTTCTTGCACTGCTGCAAGTTCTGGCTCAGGTTCTTTTTCATCAGGTTCAAGTTCATTGATGTGAGCAACCATTTCATCTTCTTTATATTCGTCAGGAATACCAAAATTTGAAGCCCCGGGCTTTAATGCAGCAACTTCATTTGTTACTGGAGGTGGTGGTGGCTCAGCCTGAGCAGGTGATTCCGGCATTTCTTGAAAAAGTACGGGAGCCTCTTCAGTGTTCTGGTTCAGTCTTATAGGGAAATTGAAAAAAGTTGTTATCCGTTTGGAGGATAAAAAGTAAAAATAACAAAGCTAAGTTAATGAGCAAAGCTAAAAGAATTAAGAGCCAGGTTAATTTTGAATTAGTACGATATGACTCTTCTGCAACTAATAATTTCATAAGAGCTTCCTTTTTTTTGCTTCTTAGCATTAGGATAACGTAGTTAGTAGTGATGTGTAAATAAAGAGATCAATAAAATAATTTTAGAGCGAAAGGTCTATTTTTTCTGGTGCTGAATTTATAATAAATTAATAGTAAATTAGTCAATTTATATAAAACTTGATATAAATAATGTAATAATATTTTTAGGGTATATATTTCACTACTTTGTATTTTACATGAAAGGGAATCATGAAACAGGTATTTATAAAACAATCATTTGGCTTAGGTTGCATTGCATCACTTTTATTGTCCACGATGATAGGTGCTATGGAAAAAGAAGAGGTTGTTGAAAGAGTAAAAAAACAACCTAAATCGTACTTAGTAAGATCGTTAAGCTGCTCAGATATAGCAAACGGAGCTCAAAATCAACTACAAAATCAAGCAATAGTTGAATTGCAAGAGCAACAACGAAATCAAGCTATGTTGGTAAATCAAACACGTATGCTCTTTATGTCTTTAAAAAAAGATGCTGCAAAGGATCGAAAAGAAAATAAAGAAAATTTAACGAAGATTATTGAAATTGTAATGCGTAATAATGTCGAATTAAAAGCTTGTGTTGAATCACAAGAGAAAAGAATAAAAGAATTAGAAAACCAAAAAAGTTCTTGTAGGTGCAAGATAAATATAAATGGATCTTCTCATTTAAATGAAAAAGATGATATTAACGACGAAGTAAAATATAGTGATGAGTTTTTAGATCTTCAAAAAAAATTGGCAGAAGCTTCTTTATATTGCACAGGTATTAAACGAGTAAATAAAGAAAATAATAGAGCTGATGAAGAGCAAGACTATTCACTCGGTACACCAACTGCTTCATTACTGGTACCTTTTGTGTCTGAAAGCAAAAAAGCACCTGAAGAATATAGCGACAAAGTTTTAGAACTTCAAATGAAATTAAATTATCCTTTGGAAAAATAACAAACATTAGAGATTAAGAACTGTTATCTCACAAATAAAACATTGCCCCAAAGAGTATCGCGAAATGCTTCATGAGCTACAGAAAAGCCTTGTTGTTCAAGCCAGGCCCTCAATTCATGGTATAAAGGGGTGTTTTCATAACGTTGATGCAGCGAAACCTCAGTATAGATAACTGATATAGTTTTCAAAAGGTTCTGAGCACCGCATAAAGCATCTAACTCTCCACCTTGCATATCAAGCCAAAGGGCATCAACATGATCTATTCCATACTGCTTTGCCCAATCATCAAGCGTGATTGTTTGGACATGGCGTTGGGTAAAGGTTGTTTCAGGATGTTCAAGGCTATAACCTGTTGGTTTAAAGAGTGAGCTGGTTGCCGTTGAACGGCCAGCACTAATATACATTATTTTTTCTCCTGAAAAGGAGCTTAAAGCATATGGATAACAATGAATGCTCGAATAATCTTGGGTTTTTTTAATGAGTGCTGCAAATAGTTCGGGCACCGGTTCAAATGCATGAATTGTACACTGAGGCCAATGTTTTTTCATTTTAAGGGTATCACGTCCAATATGTGCACCCGCTTCGACAATAATAGGATTTGGTGGTAAATAATACCCTATGATCTCTTTTGATATATTTTTTGAAAGAGTAGATTGTTTCGTTGACATTGGCAAAAACCATTATTATCGTGTAAGAAGTTTACGAATAATGCTCATAAAAAAAGGATGCTATGAAAAAAATTATAACTCTATTCTTAGTTATATTACAGTATACAACACTAATTATTTCTAAGGAAGTTCATATTGTTCCACTCTATCAAGAGAGGTTAACAGGAAAATGGTGTGGGCTTTTTGGTCGCGATGCAGGCGGTTTGTGGAGCACCTTTAAGCAAAAAATTGAGCAAGAATCTGATGCTGACATGCTTACCTCAGCTTTGCAAACACTCAAAGAACAAACCAATGGAGTTTATTCGTTTGAAAAAGAAGGTATGCAAAAGCTTCAATCATCAATTGCTTTTAGAAGTGGTGATGTTGTTTATTGTGTGCCGGTCGAGCATATGACTATTCCTATGTTGCAAAGAAAGATGGTTAGTTCGGTAGATCAGGATATAAGAAAAGATAAATTTGTATGGATTCCTATGGAGGAACTTTTATCACGTACTACCATTGTCAGAACGGCTCGCAATATGAAGATGCGTTACAAATTTGATAATTTTACGAAATCGGTTTTTAATAACCATTGGGAATCACTATTACAACCTCAGTTGAATGCTGCAGTTAATCGTGAAAAAGCATTAGCATATGCAAAAAGGGATGAAAAGAAAGTGGCATATCGTGCAAAAAGAGTGACAAAGCCTGCTGAGCAAAAACCGGTAGTTGAAATTGCGAAAGTGCAAACTAAACGCAATCGATTGGCTACTTCTCACCGTCACAATCGTTATACTACGAAATCAATGAAAGTTGCTGCAAAGAAGCCTATGAAAAATTCTAGAGTTTAAGGTAGCATGAAATTGTAGTCGATTGTAGTTCTTAAAAATATACGAAGGATGAATTCATATGAAAATATCAATGTTATTGTGTTTGATTATGGCGTTGACATTTAATCAAGCTGAGTGTTGGCAGGCAATTATTGTTCCAGTTTCATGGAATGAGAATACTAATGAATGGAATGTATTATTAGGTAAGGATTCGGCTAATGGACAATGGAGTTTTTTTGGAGAGACCGCACATGGTAAAGAAAATGCACAAAAATTTGCCACTGATGCACTGTTTGTACAAACAAATAATATAATCGAACTCGATCCAAATTATTTAAAAGGTAAGCCATGGTTTAAACGACCAAATGGAGATATAGTGCATTTTGTACCAACTGAATATGTTTCAGCAAAGTTTCTTTATAAAAAAATGAAAGAGAAGGGGAAATTTGCCAATAATATAAAAAATGATTATGCCTGGTTACCAATTGATAAGATTATTGGTAAATTTTCTATTACTGAACAAGTTAGAGGCAAACAGCGCGATTATAGGTTTTCACGCGAAACGCAGGACCTTTTGGATCTTTGGGATCTGGCAGTACAACAGCTTGGTGGTGATACTAAAAAGCAGATAAAGGCGTCTAAAGATTCATGGAAAGGGTTAGGTAATGCTATTTATTTTTATGAAAGTAGTAAGCCTTATTATGAGTTTACAAATTTTGACACCGATTCAGTAATTGATGCACAAGGCCATGAATGGCCAACAAGTGAGAACTATTTTCAAGCACAAAAATTTGTAGATAATCCACAATTATATAATCAAATGAAAAGATTAACTACTCCTCGCCAAGCCTTTGATTTTGCACGTCAACATAAAAATGAATATGATCAAAATGCATGGAATAAAAGAAGTGTCGCTGTTATGCTTGATGCAGTACGTCGTAAGTTTAATGAAAATATGCGTTTAAAACATTTATTATTTAATACAGGCGATAAGATTCTTGTTGAAGATGCCGGAGCAAATGATGCATTTTGGGGAGCCGGGGCTCAAGGTGAAGGAACAAATCTTCTTGGACAAGTGCTTATGCGGGTGCGAGCTGAATTATTGGGTCTGGCTAATGAGGATGATGATTTTATTTGGTATAAAAATTATAAAGATTATCGTAATCAAGAGAATGGAAATATTGTTCGCTTTAAAAAGGAAGCCCCAACAACCAAAAAGCCAATACGTGTACAACCTAAGAAAGGCATGAATGAAGCTCTTATTATAAATCTTAAACAGTTGGTAACTAAATTAGAACGTTTACAAGATATGTTACCTTAAGCCTGAGGCTGAACTTTCTTTTTGAATCCACAATCTTTTGTTGGACAACTGAGTGTAATAGATCCATCCTTTTCATACTTTTTGAGAAGGTATGGATTTTTACACTGAGGACATTGTTCTTCTTCAATATCTCCAAAGATGACAAATTTGCATTCAGGATAGTTTTTACAACCCCAGAATGTTTTTCCTTTCCATTGCTTTTTAAGAACTTCTCCTTTATCAAGTGGACAAGGAAAATGAGCTTTAACCTGTTGGATATATTTACATTCAGGATATCCGGAACATGCAATAAAGGGACCAAATTTGCCCATTACGCTGCGTAGTTGTTTGCCACAATTGGGACATTTTTCTTCTAGAAGCTTAGGGCCTTCAGCAGCGACGAGTTCAATGCTACCATCTTCTTTACGTTTAAAATTGCTGGTGAATTTACATTCAGGATAGTTAAGGCATCCAATAAAATGGCCGGCTTTTCCAACACGAATTGCAAGTTCTCCCGTTCCGCATTCAGGGCATTTCATACCAATCGGTTCAGCAGGTCTTCGTGCTTCACCGCGGAACGTATCGAGATCTTTTTCAAACGCTTCATAAAATTGATGTAATAGTTCATCGCGATCAAGATCTCCGTGTGCAATTTTATCAAGATCTTCTTCCATAACGGCGGTAAATTTGTAATCCATTATTTTAGGGAGATTATCACTGAGCATTTTGGTTACGGTCATTCCAAGTTCAGTTGGATTAAATCTTTTTTTTGTATCAAGAGTGGTATAGGATCGGGCACGAATGGTATTTAATATTGTTGCATAGGTACTAGGCCTTCCAATGCCCTCTTTTTCTAACTCTTTCACCAGCGAACCTTCAGTAAATCGAGCAGGTGGTTGAGTAAAATGTTGTTTAGAAGTTGTTTTTGAAAGAGCTAATGCTTCTTTTTCTTTAATCTCTTTTGGAATTACGCTGTTTTCTTCATCCTCATCTTCTTCAATACCATAAACTTTTAAAAAACCATCAAAAATTAAGGTTGATCCTGTTACCTTAAAGGTATAAATACCTCCTTGAATGGTAACCGTTCGTTGTGCATAAAGCGCAGGTTTCATTTGAGATGATACAAAACGTTGCCAAATAAGTTCATATAATTTTGCAGCATCAGGTGGTAAATATTTTTTTGCGTAAGCTGGGGTAATTGAAACTGAAATAGGTCGAATAGCTTCATGTGCATCTTGCGCTTTCCCTTTAGTATATACATAAGCTTTTGAAGGGAGATACTCTTTGCCATAATCATTTTCAATAAATGAGCGACATTCTTTGAGAGCGCTGTCAGCAATACGCAAGGAATCTGTTCTCATATACGTAATAAGAGCGACGGGTGTGCTTTCATCTTCTAAAGGAATACCTTCATAAAGCTTTTGAGCAACATCCATTGTTCTTTTTACTTGAAAACCAAGCCTATTGTAAGCAGTTTGTTGCAAACTACTGGTCATGAAGGGCGCATTAGGATTTTTTATCCGTTGTTTATCTTCAATAGATTCAATATTATATGAATTTTTTTTAAGTTGTTCTAAAATTTTTTTTGCTTCTTGCTCATTGGCAATAACTGCTTTCTTCTTATTAATATGAGTTAATGGGGCAGTTATTTTTGAATCATCTGCAACAAAATTTCCAGTGATTGACCAATATTCTTCAGGCTTAAAAGCTCGAATCGCTTCTTCTCGATCGCAAATTAATTTAAGAGCAACCGATTGTACACGTCCTGCAGAAAGTCCTTTGCTTATTTTTCTCCATAAAATGGGTGATACTTCATAGCCAACCCATCGATCTAGAACTCTGCGTGCTTGTTGAGCAGCAACTTTTTGCATATCAATCGTTGAAGGATGTGCTAATGCTTCTATAATTGCAGGCTTTGTGATCTCATTGAAAGTGATTCTATGTATTTTTGCACCTTTTTTAAGATTCTTTTTAACTTCTTCAGCAACATGCCAAGCAATGATTTCTCCTTCACGATCAGGGTCAGGAGCTAGATAAATCTCATCGGCGCTTTGAGCTGCTTTATTTATATCATTAATTACCTTTTGTTTTGTATCTAAAACAACATAATCAATAACAATTTCATTTTTTTTCATGGCAATGCCAAGCTCTTTTGTAGGAAGATCCTTTATATGGCCTATAGTGGACATAATTTTGAAATCTTTCCCTAAGAACTTAGAGATTGTCTTAATTTTTGCTGGCGATTCTACAATTAATAATTTTTTCATATGATATCTTTACTATATACAAGAAATTTCTATAAATAATAATGGTTTTACGGTAATATGCAATGGTATAGTACCAAAGTACTCTCATTTGTACTTAATAATAAAATAAATATTTTCAAAATGTCAAATATTTTTATAAATTGGCCTAGAGTTTTACTATTTTAAGCCATTTTATTAATACAAGTTAGGATTTTCTATGATTTTTACAAGAATAGGGTCTTTCTTTAAAGAAGTGGGCATAAGCTGGCGAGAATCGTTAAAGCTTCTAATGGATAAACGCTTTTGGCTTGTTACGCTCAAAGCATCTAAAGAAACCTACACAGAGCTATTTAAGGGTTTTTGGTGGTTAATTTGCGTATGTATAGTTGTTGATGTCGTAACCAGAATGCATCTACTACCTATTTTTAGTGGCGCCCTTCTGGTTGTATGGTTTTTACTCTGGAGTTTAGTAGCGTGCATTCTTTTTCTTATGGTGCGATCTTCGCTTGATATAAAAGATTGTTGGTATTATGCAAGTTATTGGAACTCATACTGCTGGTTTGTTTTTGTAACGGCTGCTGTATGGGCACTACGTTTTTATAGTATGAATAGTACGATTATTAATAAATTTTTAGGGTGGTTTTTTGATGGGGTTGATTATCTGCTTTTTATAAGAAATTTTCCTGGGCTTTCAACAGTCTATTTTTCACCATTTTTGATAGTGTATACTTTTTTTTACTTAGATTCTTCAAAAAAAATCAGATATTTTTTAACAAGACTCTGGTCAGCATGTTGTGCTGTTTTTTATACGTATCCATTTTGTTTAATAGTTTGGTTCATAATTTCATTAGCTGCTTTTTTACTAGAGTTTATAATAATAAACTCAATTGTCAGTATGTTAGGTTGGTTATATTTTGAAAAGCATGCAGATTCCTATCATCTGCTTGAGATTATTGCTGATAATGCAACCAAGCTTATAATTCCTTTCATTTTTTGTTTATTTTATACTTTGTACACTAAGCAAGTGCATGATCATTATGATAGGTATGCGCTATGATAATTACTTTTTTTAGAACCATTATTTTTTATATCTTTTTTCTTATCGCGATTGTTGTTGGCTTAATTCCTTGTTTTATACTTTCACTACTACCGACGCGTATACGATACGATAATAAAATATACTATTTTTTTATGAATCTATTTTATCGTATAGCTCTCGCTGGATTATGCATCCCTATAACTTTTGAGGGAAAAGAAAATCTTCCAAAAAATTCAGCATTATATGTGGCAAATCACCAATCAGCATTAGATGTGCTTCTACTTGGAGTTTTACTTAAAAATAAGCCGCATTGCTGGTTTTTTAAAGTAGAATTATGCAAAATTCCGTTGTTTGGATTTATGGCAAAGCGAATGAATATTGCAGTTGATAGAACAACGCCAAGAAAGGCATTGGCAGGGCTGCTTGAAGGAATTCGTAGAGCAAAAGATCATAGACAAAGCCTTATTATTTTTCCTGAAGGTAGTAGATATTCTGATGGAAAGGTACATGATTTTTTATGGGGATTTGCTATTATAGCAAGGAAGACAGGAAAACCTGTTGTTCCAGTAATGATTAAGGATGCCTATAAAGTATATCCAATGGGAAGTTTTTTTGTGAGGTATCATCCAATTAAGGTAGTTATTGGAAAACAATGTATGCTAGGGCAAAAAGAAACAGATGAAGAATTTATCGATCGAGTTCGATTCTGGTTTTTAGAGCACGATAAGGAATGATCTATGGACTTTATATATTTTGCATATCCGTGGCTTTTATGGCTCTTAATCCCTTGTATTGCAATAATAAGTGTATATCGATTTTACTCGTATAAACCAATACGATATCGTTATTCATTGGCAACAACTATCGATTCAATGGGATTTAATGCTTCAAGCATTCATACAAAATATATATTCTTTTTAAGAGTAGCCGTTCTTTCTATTCTTGCATTATTGGTTGCAAAGCCACGCACTATAGATCACCAATCGAAAATACATGGTGAAGGTGTTGATATGATTTTAGTATTGGATGTTTCAAATAGTATGCAAATTATTGATGATGATCGTGATTCACGAACTCGTCTTGATATTGCAAAGGAAGAGGCAATTCGGTTTATAGAAAATCGTGAACATGATCCAATTGGATTAACTATTTTTGGCCGCGATGCTGTTTCGCGCTGTCCTTTAACGCTTGATAAAAAAATCTTGAAAGAAATTATACAAGATACCGCAATAGGAACTGTTGATGGAAGAGGAACGTTATTGTATACCGGTATGCTTTTAGCAGCAAATAGATTGAAAGCTTGCAAGGGATCATCTAAAATTATGATTGTATTAACAGATGGAGCTGCATACGAAGATACTAAAACACGTGAGCAAGTGGTTGCAGTTGCACAAAAATTTGGTATAAAAATTTATACTATTGGTATTGGTCCTGATGGTATTAGTTATGTGCAGACTCCTTTTGGTATTCAGCCGATTCAAGGTGTAAATAAAGAAGATTTGACATTTGTTGCTGAACATACTGGCGGCCGTTATTTTGCAGCAAAAAAACCTCATGATATGAAGGCGATTTATACAACAATAGATATGCTTGAAAAGACTGAATATGAAACGTCAGTATTTACTCATTTTCATGATGTTTTCAAACCATTTCTTTGTATAGCATCAGCATTGGCATTGTTAGAATTAGTTTCATCATCTTTTATTTGGATTACTGTATGAAAACAAGATTTTTTGGGATCACATTTGCTTCAGCCAATAATCTACTTTTCTTGCCCGTCCTAATGGTTGTTATTGGCATTATTATCTGGTATTACCTTACAAAAAAACGCGTGGTTGCAACGCTAGCAGCACCACAATGGCAATCTTTCCTTGTGATGAATTATAGTCCACACAAGCAGTTTATTAAACAAATGGCATTAACCCTTGGTTTTAGCTTTTTATTTTTGGCTTTTTTGCAACCACAATGGGATAAAAAAGAGGAGCCGATTATACAAGAGGGAAGGGATCTTTTTATTGCATTAGATATTTCAAAAAGCATGCTTGCACAAGATATCTTCCCTAATAGACTCACCGTTGCTAAATCAAAAATTTCTAATTTGCTTGCAATGCTCGGGTCTGAAAGAGTTGGGTTATTGTTATTTTCAGGTAGTTCAGTTGTTCAATGTCCTTTAACTTCAGATTTTGATGCATTCAAGATGTTTTTAAATCAAATTGATTATACAACGATGTCATCGGGTACAACAGCATTAGATTCGGCTATTCAAAAAGTTGTAGATATGTTTAAAACAATAGAGCATAAGAAAAACAAAGTATTAGTTGTATTTACCGATGGCGAAGATTTTTCTAGCAATTTATCCGGTATTAAACAAGAAGCTCAAAAAATGGGATTACGAATTATTACTATTGGTATAGGAACACCTGAAGGAGCGCCAATTCCTCTTATCGATGAGCAAGGAAATAAATCCGGCTATCAAATGGATGAGAAAGGCGCTGTTGTAATTTCAAGTTTGAATGAGGGAATTTTATCGAGCTTGGCATCTTCATTAGGCGGTTTATATGTACGAGCTACCGGTGATTTACAAGATTTGAAAAAAGTTGTTTCCTATGTTGAACGTATGGAAAAAGAACGATTTGATGATAAAAAAGTTCAATCATTACAAGAACAATATCATTATTGTATTGCACTTAGTTTACTTTGTTTTATTATTGAGTGGCTTTTATGAAACGAATTTTAGTAACCATTATTAGTATTGTTTGGTTTACCTCTGTTGATGCAATGATAACTACATATAAAGGAGTTACTGCTTATAAAAATAATGATCTTGAAACTGCGCAGCACTATTTTGATACGCTCGTGACTGATAATCCGCAAGCTGCTGATGCCCTCTACAATTTAGGTAAAATTTCCTACAAAAAAGGCGAATATGAAAAAGCGCAAGCATATTTTGAGAAATCATTAGAAGTTGATGAGATGCCTCCATTGTTAAAAGAGCAAGCGCTGTATGATCTTGGAAATAGTTTTGTTAAAATGCAGGAATGGCAAAAAGCTCTTGATCAATTTGAAGCGGTATTAAAACAAAATCCTAACCATGAACAAGCAAAAAAGATGGTTGAACAACTAAAAAAAGAATTCAGGAAGAAGAGCAAAAGAAGCAGCAAGAGCAAGATAAGAATAAAAACGAGAAAAATGATCAAAAAGATCAACAAGATAAAAAAGATAAAAATGATAAATCAGAAGATCAAAAAGATCAACAAGATTCTGATCAACAGAAAGATAAGAGTGGTGATCAAAAAGATCCTAATGATCCAATGGATGATTCGAAGAATAATGGTTCAAATGATCAAAAAAATGATAAAGGCGGCAAAGATTCTGATAATCAAAAAAAGGATAATCCTCAGCAAGATCAGCAGCCAGGCGATCAAAAACAAAATGATGAAAAAAAGTCTGAAGATTCTCATAAACAAAAAGAAGATCCACGACAACAAAAAGATGTGGGCAAAAAAGATACACAAAATTCTAGTGGATCGAAGCCTTCAAAAGAAGCTGCACAAGCTTCTCAAGAGAAAAAATTTACAGGAAAAAAATCAGATGAAGAAGATGCAGATGCTGAAACTTTATTATTGCAAGAAGTTGAGAATGAAGATGCTCACATGACTAAGTTTTTATTACAAAACAAGTTAAAAAATGAGATGGTGCGCAATGGATATAAAAATTGGTAACTATCGTAAAATCATTGGTATAGTTTTTGGATTTTTCGGTTTGCTTGATGCTGCACCACGATTAGAGCTACGTGTTGTAAATCGAACTAATGATACTGCTGTTACAACATTATCTTTGGGTCATCCTTATACCTTGGAAATTAAAGCGGAAGGCGCTCAAGATCTTTACAAGTGCACTATTCCCGGATTAGAAAATTTCCATAGCGAATTTTGTGGCGCAAGCCATTTAAATCTAATGTCACATATTACAACGGTTCATTCCTATGTTATACGTGCTGATAAGCTCGGTACATTTTCTTTAGGACCTGTACAATTGGTAACCAAAAATGGTGTAACGCTTACTTCAAATGCTTTGACGATTAAAGTTGAACAGCAAGAACAATCGGATATTATTGTAGAACTTATAGTTGCTAAAAAATCAATAGTGGTTGGCCAACGTATCACTGGCGTCTTGCGTATAAATAGTTGCATAAATTCTCAACTTCTTGATGTTAAGATCCCACCATTGGATCCTGAAGTTGGAGAATTTGTTCAGTTACCAAATCATACACAAACAACACAAATAATTGATGGGAAAAATTATGCGTGTTATGAAATTCCCGTCACGTTACTTGTAAAAAAAACCGGAAAACTTATAATACCAAAAATTGGCGTGTTATGTAGGGTGCAAAGCCAAAAACAACAGCGACTCTGGGGATTTGGTTTTTCAATGCATGGATCGCAAGATACATGGTTTTATACTAATGATCCTATGGAAATAGAGGTTGCTGCGTTGCCGCTATCACCAACAAAGGATCATTTATTAGGCGTTGGATTATTTGATTCGATTTCATTGCGCTGTAAACAAAAAAGCGCTATGAGGGGAGAAGGCATAGTAGCTATTTTAGATATTATTGGTAAAGAGGGTCTAGACGATGTTCTACCACCACCATTGAGCCTTCCCGCTGGATTAAAATATTATGATTCAAAAGCATCAGTAGAAAAATTATCAAATGGCTTATATAAAAAATCTTGTGAGTATATTATACAAGCTACCCAAGATAGTAATTTTGAAATTAGTTCACAAGTTTATAATTTTTTTGACCCCTATGTGCGAACTTATAAACAACTCAAGACAAATCCTGTGCATTTGGAAATTAATGGTGGTAAAGAGAATAATAAAATATATGATCAGCAGAATGAAAATGATCCATCGATTGAACTATTTGATAATGAAAAAATAGGTCCTCTCAAAACAGATGGCCCATGGACTTATACGTCTGAACGGTCTATCCCATTAGGATGGTTTTTTTTCTATCTGCTTATAATCATAGGAGGTACACTTTTTGTTGGTATTAAAAACTATTTACAAAGCCTTGGCTCAGATTATTGGTTAGCTCAAAAACGAAAAAATGCTTTTAAATTTACACGAAGAAAATTAGCTCAATTAAAAAAGCATAATAATTATGTTCAGCTTTATGATGTTTTTAGTCAATTATTTAGAGATCGTTGTCAGTTATTGCCGGCGCAAGTTACCGCACAGACCATTGAAGAGAGGCTTAAAGATGCAGGATTTGTGCGAGAATCGCTTGAACAATGGAATAGATTTTTTTTACAGTTAGCTGAATTAGCATATTCAAGACAAGCAATTACGCAAGTTCCTGATGATCTTTTCAAGCGCGCATTAATGTGGATTAACCAGTTGGAGGAAAAATTATGAAGAAATGGCATCTTTTTTCCTTTTTTATTTTCAGCTTTTTTGGAATAGGCCATCTTTCTTTAGCTACAACACAAGAAAAATTTTTGCATGCTAATAGTCTGTATGCTCACGGTGATTATGATGCAGCACAGAGGCTTTATGAATCAATTGATAATAAGGGTGCAGCAGTGTGGTATAATCTTGGTAACTGTTATTATCATTTAGAACGATATCCTGAGGCTCTTGTATGTTGGAAGCGTTCGTTAGCAAACGGTCGCTCTGCTTGGTATGCTGATGTGGAATCTAATTCTAAACATGTTCAAGAGATTTTGGGAATTCGTGAATGTAATGGTTGGTATGAACCTTTATTTCGTGGTATTATGAACTATTCACTATTCTGCTGGCAATTGCTTGTTCTTGTGATACTTATAACAGTGTGTATAGTGATACTATTTTTTGATACAAAAAAATATAAATTCGTGGTGGGGACATTCCTTATTCTGCTGTGCATTGCAACAAGCAGTTTAGGAATTAAGCATTGGGGTCTTTCGAAAAAAAATGCTATTGTAGCTCAAGAAACATCTCTTGTTGCTGGTACTGATGAGCGTTTTTCAAAATTGGCAACACTTATAAAAGGTGAAGAAATAAGAGTGTATGAGAAGCAAGGTAAATGGGTAAAAGTAGCAACAAATGAAGCCACTGGGTGGATTTTAGAGGATAACATTATTATAATTTAACTATGCATATGAAATGAAAATTAAAGAATCCGCCTGTTCGCTCATTGTTGTTTTATGTGGGCTATTATTTTTTATTATGTCACTTATAACTGTTGCATTATTTGTTGAATACCGATTTTTTAAACAGCAAGCTTTGCGTATGTTGGAGTTGCAGAAAGATTATCAAGACTATCTTTATTCATTAAAACAGATCAATTTTTTAAAGAGATCACTCTTGCATGATACTGATTCAGAAGAAGACTCTTTTGATGATACATGGATTGATGATAGTTCAGAAGCTAGATTGAATCCTGTAAATCGCGAAGTGCTTTATTTACGCAATGCCGCACTCGGATTTGGAAAAGCACATAATCTTGAAAAAGTTGTTAAGCCTTTGTACGAAGGAGGTAGATGGGATACAAACTATTCTTCCGTTATTCGCAATTGCCTTAAACCCAAGCCACAACTGAATCAAAGAGGCAGCACTCGCCTTACCAAAAGAAACACCTTCATTCCTAAGTATCTGTATGATTTTTCTTTGGCATGGCCCATTAATAAAAAACAGTTTTGGATTAGTTCACATTTTGGCCCGCGAAAAAAAAGATTTCACTATGGAATTGATATGGCAGCTTTAAAAGGAACACCCATATATCCAGCAGCTGATGGAACAGTGGTTGAAGTTTCTTACACACCAAAGGGATATGGCAAATCGATTGTAGTAAGTCATAAAAATTGTAAAACACGCTATGCACATCTTGATGAAATATTGGTAAAAGTTGGTCAAAAAGTTACCGTATCAAAACAAATTGGATGTGTTGGTGCAACGGGATTGGTTCGTGGAAAGCATGATGCATCGCATTTGCATTTTGAAGTGATAGATTTATTTGGCAAGAGAATAAATCCTCTGTATATTTTAAGATAATTATTTATTTATTTTTTATAATCGAAAGAACATGTATGAATGCACTGCATAGATTTTGGACATGGGTAAGAAGACCGAATAAGTCAACGATAGCGCAATATATAGAAACTTTTGTTGTGGTTGTTCCTTTGGCATTTGTTATAAGAACCTATTTTTATGGATTATATCAAGTACCGACTGGCTCAATGGAAACAACAATGCTAGTTGGTGAGCGTTTTTTTGCCGATAAGTTTACAGTTCTTTTCACGCCATTGAAGCATGGAGATATTATTACCTTCAATGATCCGACATATGCTTATTCAAACAACTATTTTATGGAACTTTTCCAACAGTATGTTTGGGGGCCTTCAAATTGGACGAAACGTCTTATTGGACTTCCTGGCGATCATATTCAAGGCAAGATTGAAGATGGTAAACCCGTAGTCTATAGAAACGGTCAAAAGCTTGATGAGCCGTATGTAAATAAAAATCCTCTTATTGGAGTTTATGCTGAAGGAAAAATGCCACCGTGGTATACACGTTCTTATGATGAATCGAAATCATTTGAAGATCAACCTTATTATCAAATGACTGCAGCTGATGTTGAATTAGCTAAAAAAATAATGGAACGTTATGGAATAGAATGGAAGCGAATGCCGTATACGCCGACTATTGATGATAATCACAATATTGATGAGTATGATGTTCATCTTGGTCCTGATCAAGTATGGGCAATGGGAGATAATAGAAAAGGCAGCCTTGATTCACGTTATTGGGGCCCGCTTGCTACAAAATTGATTCATGGAAAAATTCTTATACGTCTATGGTCAATTGATAGCAATGAATCATGGTTTATTTTTGACCTTTTGAAGCATCCAATTGATTTCTGGAAGCGTGTTCGTTGGAGTAGATTCTTTCAATTTGTTTATTAGGAAATGATGATGTTTGTTCGATTTTTTTTAGCAATTATAAATGTTATCATAATGATTGCATTATCTGCATGTAGTTGTGAGCGTTTTGTTGGTGGCCAAGCAACAACACCAAAGTTTGTTATTGTAAATGTTCTTGATAAAGAATCATTTGATGATTGTCATATTCAAGGCTCAATCAATGTACCCTTTATGGATTTAAAAGAATATGCATTAAAGCGTTGGAATAAAGATACAACAGAAATTGTTCTTCATTGTAGCAACTATTTATGCACAGCAAGTGGAGATGGTTATACAATGT
The DNA here is from genome assembly GCA_963722255.1 of Candidatus Babeliales bacterium. Classification (GTDB taxonomy): domain Bacteria; phylum Babelota; class Babeliae; order Babelales; family JANWKD01; genus CAVRJM01. The sequence goes on along the minus strand of CAVRJO010000002.1, from coordinate 137,582 downwards.
TAACAAAGCTTGGATTTAAGCGTGTATGGGCTTTTGAGGGAGGAACAGCGGAAGCAAAACAGTTTGGCATTTCTGTTGTTGGGGCATGTCAACAATCATATTTAGTGAACTATCAAAAGCCTGAAATGTATGCTGAAAAGAAATCGGTTGCTGTAATTTCTGTTGAAGATTTAAAGAAAAAGATTGAAGAATTTGCGATTCATTAACAATCGTGTTACTATAATCTGCAGAAGGTTAATGGCGGCATAGCCAAGTGGTAAGGCAATGGACTGCAAATCCGTGATCCCCGGTTCAAATCCGGGTGCCGCCTCCAGATTTATTTCCATTTTTTCTTTGAATTAATTAAAGCCGGGGTGGCGGAATAGGTAGACGCAAAGGACTTAAAATCCTTCGAAGGTTTCTTCGTGCCGGTTCGAGTCCGGCCCTCGGCACCAGTCTTCGTTTATCCGGGCCTTCCGGCTCGGCAAACTACGACTGGCTTTGCTAGATTTCGTTTATCAAGGCCTGTGCACGCCTTAGTTGGGGTAAAACTATGGTTGGAGGTTTGCAAGAACTAAAATTTGTCGCTTTTTGGTTGTGATGGAAAAAATCAAAAAAACTTGACAAAAGTTTATCTCATACTATTGTACACTAGTAGTACTAGTATTGTTTGCCTTAAATATATAATTGTTTATTTATAAAATTTATTAAAGCTGATCAGCACATAAAGGAAGGCATATGAATAAAGCGATGTTGGTTGAACGCATGGCGAAACTTTCTAAAGAGACTAAAGCAACGACAAAACGTTGTTTAGAAGCTTTTATGGACGTTATTGGTGAAGTATTGAAAAAAAATGGTCAAGTGACCCTTACTGGATTTGGTACTTTTTCTGTTATGAAAAGAAAAGCACGAGTTGGAGTTAATCCTGTAACACGCAAAAAGATGCCTATACCTGCTAAAAAAGTTCCTAAATTTAAGCCAGGTAAAGAATTAAAATCACTTGTTGCAAAATAAATTGTTTGTTACATTTTAAAAAAAGAGAAAGATCTAAAAAATCTTTCTCTTTTTTTTGTAGTTGCATATGCATGAATTTTCACGGTATACTTTAAAGCACTTTATAGGTATTGAATTATATATAGAATTGGAGTTACGGCATGTCTAAAACGACAAACGTTCAGGAGAGTTGGTTTGAAGTAGCAAAACAAAAGATAAGTGATTTTTTTGAATCACTCGATTTGTCCTATGATGCGCTCAAAAAACTTGCGATTTATGGTGGCGTAGGTTTTGCGTTTGGTTTCCTCTTAAAACGGTATGGAACAACTCTGTTTGTTGCTGCGATTTTAACAGGTTGTATTCTTTATGGACTTGAATCTACAGATTTTATTACGGTGCATAGCGATAAATTGAAACTTTACTTGGGTTTTGCTCATAAGGCTACGCTTGCAGATGTTGCAACCTTATATTGGAACTGGGTTACTAATAATATTCCCTTATCAGTATCGGTTGCTCTTGGTTTTATTGCAGGATATAAAATTGGATAAAGGATACTAATGAAGAAAAAAGGATTTGTAGAAGCATTATGTAAAATTTTTGAAAAAAATGGTGTTGTTTCTCATCAACAATCAATAGATTTACAAAAAAACTTTGAAAATCGATCTGATGTTGCTTTTGAAGATTTTCTTCTTGAGGAAGGGCTTATTGAAAAAGAAGATATTTTAAGAGCATTATCTAACTATTACGAAATTCCATTAATGGATCCAATTGGTTATTTTTTTGATCATTATCTTATAGTGAAATTTCCTAAAGATTTTTTGTTGCGTAATCTAATAATTCCTATTGAGGTGATCGATGATGCTATTCTTATGGTTTTAGCCAATGACCCGGATGATGAAGATCTTTTGCCGGCACTAGGGAAATATGTATCATATGATATTGAATTTCGGGTAGGATTAGCTTCAGAAATTGTAGAAACTATAGAAGAATTTTATGATAAATCGTTAACTGATCATGAACTTGATGATAATCTTGTTCCAGAAAAAGAAGATGAGATTGAAAAAGAAGCCTACAAAGAAATTGAAGAGTATTCCGAGGAAGATTAGTGTTAGAATCGCAGGTAAAAATAAGCAATGATTTTTCTGTTATAACTCGTGTTGATGATTTAATAGTTCAAGCAATTAAACGTAATGCTTCAGATATTCATTTAGAATCAACAACCTATGAATTACGTGTTCGCTATCGCATAGACGGCGTTTTGTATGATGAGCAGAAAATTAATAAAGATCTTGGTTTGCAAATTGTATCACGAATAAAAATTTTAGCACGCATTAATATTGCTGAACGGCGTATTCCACAGGATGGAAAATTTACAGTTCATGGTACCTTAACTCCAACAGATTTGCGCGTTTCAACATTTCCCTCCCTGCATGGTGAAAAGGTAGTTATTAGAATTTTAGATAGATCAGAACATACCATAGAACTTGAAAAATTGGGTTTGCAACCAAATGTTCTTGAGAATTTCAAAAATCTTTTACAACGCACCAATGGATTTTTTTTAACAACAGGACCTACCGGTTCTGGAAAAACAACAACACTCTATGCTGCGCTTACTTCATTACACTCACCGGAGAAGAATATTATAACGCTTGAAGATCCTATTGAATATAATATTGAAGGAATTACGCAAGGACAAATTCATCCTGAAGCTGGATTTACTTTTGAACGAGGTATGCGTTCATTATTGCGTCAAGATCCCGATATTGCGATGGTTGGTGAAATTCGCGATAAACAAACTGCACGAATTGCCATAGAAGCTGCTTTAACCGGTCATCTTGTATTAAGCACTTTGCATACTAATAATGCATGTAGTTCAATTATGCGTTTGATGGATATGGGTATAGAACCTTTTCTGATAAATGCCTCATTAACCGGGGTTCTTGCTCAACGATTGGTAAGAAAAATTTGTACGCAATGTAAAGAAAAATTTTTACCAACTAATGAAGAGTCAAAGATGCTGGAGAAGTTATCCATTTCTCCTAAAGAACTTTATAAAGGAGTTGGGTGCTCGCACTGTTTTAATTTGGGTTATAAGGGACGTACGGGAATTTTTGAACTTTTAGTAATGAATGATTCTTTACGAGCACTTATTATACATAATCCACACTATGAACTTTTATACCAAAAAGCTTTAGAGCAGGATATGCAAACACTTATGCATGATGCTTCTCAAAAGCTTACTCAGGGTATTATTTCACTACAGGAATTTCTTCGAGTTATTGTATAAATTATATATAATTATAGTAAAATTTTTTTAATAAGTTACACTATGATTGAATTTTTATCGGTAATTAGTAGTAAAGGGACAAATATGCTTATTTCAAAACGTTTTTTTGTAGTATCAATGTTGTGTTTATTTAGTTGTATAGGTTTGAATGCGTTAGAGGGTCAATCTGATCAATTTCCGTCTCATGAACAAACTGAGAAGGAAGAGCAAAAAGAATTGAAATCCCCTCTTGAGGAATCATATGAAGCCTTGGACAAAGATCACTATGACAAACTTCGTAACGATGCAACAGATAAAGAAAAAGCTAAAGAATGGTTAATGATGTCGGCTGAGAAGGGTTCTCCGGCTAATGGTAAAAAAGCATTATTCATTTTACGTTTAAATGAAGATAAAGATAAAGAGAAGAAAGCGGAATTAGAAATTTTGCAAAACAAAGTTGATGCTTGCAGAGAAAAATCTCAAAAAAAAGCCTTTATTAGTGGCGCTCTCACCGCAACTTTATCCATAGCAGGATGTATGGTATTAGTAAGTTTTGGAAGCTGGCTAGTTGGTAGATTACCAGCATAATCTAATAGAAGAATTTTATTTTAAAGCCTCAAAAGTGAGCGTTTTTTTTGTGTATGCTTTGCAAAAAAATAAGCCGTATGGTATGGTTCATAAAAATTATTACTAAAAAATCACAAAGTTAAAAAAGGATGAAAAAATGAAGAAAATGCTATTTGTTATACTGCTCTTTTTGGTATGTCGCTCTCAGGCTGTTAAGTCATCTTTAGATGCTATGCCTGCTGATTTTGTAGAAGCAATGACAATTTTTAAAAGCAATCTTACTAATAATGAAAATTTTGCTGAGATTTTTGATACAATGACACACGGTATTCGCGAAGAATTTAGTAGAATGATTGATGATATTTGGTCTATTTTTTTCAAGATGCAAACCTATTGTATTAAACACATAAAAGAAAATCCACTGTTTGAAAAATATAAACAGTTCATGCAAAAAAAGAGTATTAAAAGCACAGTTGGATGTAGTATAGAAAATATAGAAACTATTAAACATGAATTTCGTAAAGATAGTACTGAATGTGTCCTTGAAAAGGAGCTGCAGCCATTTTATGAAACCTTAACGGAGCATGAACAAATTGAATTCAGCGAATTGATAGGGCAACTCTGTCATTTTTTTGATGAATTGCGATTAGAATGTGAGCTGATGTTTGATGAATATACATCGGTTGAAGAGGCATTTGCAAAGGCCTTAGAAGGGTCTAATAGAACACTACGCATTGAATGTGGTTTAGAGTACCCATTTCCTACACTGAGCTATTATATTGATTAATGATAATTTTAAGTTATTGCAGAGCATATTTGTTTTTCATATATGCTCTGTAGTGCATCAAAAATCTTTTGGCAAATAATTTTGAAGGCCGACAATTTCCAGTATGCTCAAGAAGGATAACAAGTATGAGAGGATCGTGGTCTTTATAATAAAAATAGGCGACAAACCATGAATGGGCCTTAGGTTTAGTTGGATCGTACTTAGCCGATAACTCAACTACCTGAGCAGTTCCTGTTTTTGCGTATACTTTTATATCTTCGATTTTACTTACAGCCATACCGGTTCCTAGACGTACAACTGATTTCATTGATTTGCATAAAAATTTACGTGTTGAATCAAAAATATTTAAAGGTCGTCGCGTAATGATTTCAGATTCCAAAATACGCGGTGTAACGATATACCCTTCAAAAATGCTTGCAATCATACATGCAATTTGAATGGGTGTAACCAAAAGATAACTTTGACCAATCGAACAGGATAATGTTTCGCCCGGCCACCATCGTTCACCTTTTGTTGCTTGTTTCCAATCAGGTGTTGGTACAAGTCCTTCTTGCTCAGGAAATATGAGATTTGTCTTTTTCCCGAGGCCGAATCGTTGAGCATAGTTTGCTAAAATTTCAATGGGCATACGAGTAGCAATCTCATAGAAAAGAATATTACAAGATTTTGCTACAGCATCTTTTATGCTTAAGGTGCCATGGCCAACTCGTCGATCACAATAGTGTTTTCTTCCTTTAAAACGATAGTACCCACAGCAGTTAATAGTATCTTCTTGTGTTATAAAATTATTTTCTAAAGCTGCGCTAATGCTAATAAGTTTGAAAATTGAGGCCGGTGGATAACATGCATAAAATGGTCGATTTAAAAATGGATTACCATTTTGTAGATTTTTCCAATCAGGCTGTGTTATCGGATCTAAAAAAAGTGAAGGGTCAAAATTAGGGCGCGAAGTTACTGCACGTAATGCACCATTTTTAGGATCCATGAGAATAAGAGCACCATTGTAATTGGCAGGGAAAAGATCTTCAGCTAGTTTTTGTAAATTACTATCCAAGGTGATTGTAATATCTTGACCAGGTGAAGCAGTTTTAATTTCGGATTGTTGCGTGCTAATGCCGAATGAGTTGATAGTTTTAAGTAATTGACCTTTTTGCCCTTGTAAAGTGTCGTGTAAAATTTTTTCAAGCCCCATTTTTCCGATATTTTCGAAATTATTGAAACTGCTTAAATGGCCTAAAATATGGCTTGCGATTTTTTGGTTTGGATAATAACGTTTAAAATTGGTAGAAAAATGTATGTTACTATTATTAGGAAATAGCTCAATAATTTTACTCAGTTGTACAAAAGAGATATCTTGTGCTAGCAACAAAGTGCTACTGCGTTGTTCTGTGCGCATAATTTTAGAATGTTCAATAGGACCGATAATAGTTTCAATTGCCTGAAGAAGTTGTTGCTGTTTGTTCGTTAAGTTACTATTTCCAGTCCCATGCCAATAGACTGAGGTTATTGGTCTGTTAGTTGCAAGCAAGATACCATTACAATCTACAATATTACCACGAGGCGAAGCTATTGTTTCTGTTCTTAAAAAATTTTTTACACTTAATGCAAAGAAACTATGATTTAAAATAATTTGTAAATAGAGTAACCGAACAAGAATTATGGCAAAGCAGCATGAGAGAAGAGAGATAAAAGTTTTTATTTTTTTAGCATATTGATACGAAATATCCATAAACATTACGATTTATCAGGTGAATATTTTTTTTCCTTAAGGGGATGAAAAGTATCACACATAGTTATGAGTTCTGTCGTTGAAACATGCGTATATTTTTCGGTGCTCGCCAATGTTGCATGACCCAGAAGTTCTTGAATTGCACGTAAATCAGCGCCTTCATTTAATAAATGTGTAGCAAATGAATGTCTAATTTTATGCGGTGTTATGGGGCGATCAATTTTTAAAAAAGATCGAAACATTTCCATGATGCGTTGAATAGATCTACTGGTAAGTTGCTCATTGCGGTGGTTGAGAAAAAGAAATTCATCGTTTTTAAGAATGGGTGAGCGTTCATGGTCAATATACGCAGCTAGGCTTGTAGCGGCTTTAGTGCCAAAAAGCACGACTCGTTCTTTATTTCCTTTTCCCATGATTCTAATCGTTTTTTGATCGGTATCAATGTCTTGTATACGAATTGAAATCAGTTCTGAACAGCGAACTCCTGTTGCATAGAGAAGCTCAAAAATTGCTTTATCTCGAAACGGTCGTTGTGTTGGTAAATCTTCAGTTTTTATGGAATCAAGGAGATAAAAGATTTCATCAACGCTTAAATAAACCGGTAATTTTTTGTCAATTCTTGGACGAATAACCTTAAGGTTTAATTGAATGCCGTCTGAGAGAACGTATTTTTCAAATGATTGTAGTGCTGAAAGTTTGCGTGCAATCGAGCTTTTATTTATTTTTTTGTGGTACAGCATGACAAGAAAGCGCTCAAGGATTCTGCTGAAGGGTAGTTCCTTTTTTTCTTGAAGCGTAGAATCATTCCAAAAATGGTAAATTTGATTCAAATCTCGGGCATATGCTTTGTGCGTATTTTCTGAAAGATTTCTTTCAACTTCGATATAAACTAAAAATTGTTCAATTTTATTTTTAAATTCTTTGAGAGTCATATTCCATTCTCCTATGCTGTCGAGTTTCTCTGTTAGGATATAGAATGGTGCTTGCTTATGCAAGAACTTTTGATTAGTTTTGAACTATAGTTGGTAGATACCTTATTTTGAATAAAGAAGTTGACCATGAAAACAGATCAAACAATTGCTGAACGCAAGAAAAGAGCACTCAAACTTATACAAACTCTTTGCAAGGCCACGAAAGGCCTTCCTCGTCCTATGAGTGATCTGATTAAAAAGCAGTATCATGATGATCCTTTTCTTATTTTAATCAGTTGCCTTTTAAGTTTGCGCGCACGTGATGTAGTTACCTACCCAATCTGCGTTGAACTTTTTAAAAAGGCACGAACACCACAGCAATTTTTGAAAATTCCTCGTAAAGAGCTTGAGCGTATGATCCATTCAATTGGATTTTATAGAAACAAGGCAAACTCTATCTATTCGGTATGCCATGAACTTCTTGAACGATTCGATGGAAAAGTTCCTAAAACAAAAGAAGAACTGCTTTCTATAAAAGGCGTTGGACCAAAAACAGCCAATTTAATCCTAGGGGTTGCTTATGGAACTCCTGCTCTTTGTGTTGATACGCATGTTCATAAACTTTCAAATAAATTAGGTATCGTGCATACTAAAACGCCCGTTCAAACTGAAAAAGAGTTAGAAATGGTTGTGCCTAAAAATCATTGGATTGAATATTCGAGGCTTTTAGTAATGTGCGGACAAAATATGCGAGTGTGTAAGCCATTTATCGAAAAGTTTATGGAAAAATAAAAAAATAGGCAATGTTCAAAGCATTGCCCATTTTTTACGATCAAGAGGAGTGTTATTAAGCGATTCCGCCTTAGCTATGTGCTAATTTCTTAGCAACATGACGTTTAGGCGCAGCTCTTTTTGCTGCTTTACGCTTTGTGCCAGCGCGTTTTACAGCTGTTCTTTTAGGAGCAGCGTGTTTAGCAGCTGATTTTCTCTTAGGTGCAGCACGTTTTGCAGCTTTGCGTTTAGGAGCAGCTTTTTTCTTTGCTCCGCCAGCCATGAATGCAGCCAATTTAGCTACAGCGCTTTTTTTAGCAGCTGTTCTTCTTTTAGGTGCAGCACGTTTGGCAACTTTGCGTTTTGGAGCCGCTCTTTTTGCGGTTGTTTTACGTTTTGCAGCTGTTTTACGCTTTGCAGTTGTCTTTTTAGCTGCAGTTTTCTTCTTTATCACCATTGCATCTCTCCTTAATTTGAGATTAATAGTACATTAAATTAAACCCTACAATCTCAATGTACAGAAAATGATGCAAACAAGTCAATGGTTTTTTAAAAACAATCACACAATTAAATAAAAAAATTTAGAAAAAATTATTTTTTATTGTAATTAATTATTCATCGCAACATGCAACCTGTGCTTTTTTCAGAAGATCGTCAAAGGTGATACCAAATTCTTGTTTTCCGTCGGTAAAACGTAGGGTAATTGTGTTATTTTCGACCTCTTTTTTGCCAATAACAAGCATCCAAGGAATTTTATCAAGCTGCGCGTTCTTAATTTTTCCTGAAATTTGATCTGATGATTCATCAATTTCAACGCGAAATCCATTGTTTTCTAGCTTTTTCATAAGTTCATGAGCATAGGGCTTTTGTTCATCAGTAATCGTTAAAATACGCATTTGAACCGGTGCAAGCCATAGGGGGAAATGTCCTTTATAATGCTCAATAAGAATGCCAAAAAAACGTTCAATAGAGCCGTAAATTGCTCGATGAATCATAACAGGCCTCTCTTTTGTACCCTGATCTGAAATATAGGTTAGGTTAAAGTTTTCAGGTTGGAAAAAATCTACTTGTATAGTACCACATTGCCATTCTCGTTTCATAGAATCTTCTAATCGGAAATCTATTTTTGGTCCATAAAATGCGCCATCCCCTTCATTAACGACATAGGGTATTTTTAAGGTTTCAAGGGCACTACGTAATGCCTCAGTTGCTTCTTGCCAAAGCTCATTGCTGCCGATATAGTTTTTAGGCTGCGTTGAAAGCGCAACATTGATTGATGCAAATCCAAATTTTTTATATACGGTGAAAAATAGGGCGATCATTGAATGTAATTCATCTTTAAGCTGAGAAGCCATACAAAAAATATGGGCATCATCTTGCGTAAAAGCACGCACTCTAAATAGCCCTTGTAAAACACCTGAAAGTTCATGACGATGTACAAGACCAAACTCAGCATATCGTAGCGGCAATTCTCTGTAGGAGTGAGGGCGTTCTTTGTATACAAGAATTGCTCCAGGGCAGTTCATAGGCTTAATTGCATAACTTCTCTCATCTATTGTGCAAAAATACATATTTTCTTTATAGTGTGCATAATGCCCCGATTGACGCCATAACGTGTCGCTCAGTAGTATTGGTGTTGAAATCTCTTCATAATGCGCACGCGCAAGTACTGAACGAAGGTAGCTGACAAGAATATTGATAATTCTTCTGCCCTTAGGATGAAAAAAGGGAAATCCAACGCCTTCTTCATGGAATGAAAAAAGATCAAGTTGTTTGCCTAATCTACGGTGATCATATAAAGCCGCTTCTTCTTTTTGTTTTTCATAATCAGCTAGATCTTGCGTTGTTAAAAAAGCTGTTCCGCTTATGCGCTGTAAGGGTTGGCCATCTCGATCAGCACGCCAATAGGATCCAGAAATTGCAAGCAGTTTAAAATGTTTAATTTCACCGGTTGAAGCAACGTGGCCACCGCGACAAAGATCATAAAAATCACCTTGTTGCGATAAGCCAACAGTGTCACCAGGGATGCTATCAATAAGTTCTAGTTTAAAGCGATTATTGGCAAATATTTTCCGAGCTTCGCTTTTTGGTATTTCAGTATGGGTAATCGGAAAATTTTTTTTAGCAAGCTCATGCATACGCTGTTCAATGCGTGGTAAATCTTCTTCTTTAAAGTTATGTGTAGGAAGCATATCATAGAAAAAACCTTCTGGTGTTGCCGGACCGATAGTCAAAATAGTATCAGGAAAAAGTTCAAGCACTGCTTGTGCTGCTAAATGGGCTGCTGAATGGCGCAGGATTTGTAACTTTTCATGTGAATTTTCCATGGTTTTTTCCTTTCTATAGATACTAACTATTCACGAAGAGATTTGAGTTTACTCTATCATGAAACAATATTTTTTTCTATGCCATAAGTTTTGTGATGCACCAAGTCATTTATAGTAAATGTTGACATTCTTGTGGTTATTTTTTTAGATCTAAGTGGGTAGTACTATTATTAAAAACAAAGAAAGGGTAGTTATGAACTATTGGAAAGTATTAAGTCTTTTTCTGGTGTTGAGTACTGGGATGGCTTATGGGATGGAAGAAAGAGGTCGAGAAAAGTTTGTTGAGCTTGTTAAACAATATTATCCTTCATCAGAACAATTTCCTCAAAAAACATGGGAAGAGATAATTACTAAATGGTATGATCCACTTGTTGAAGTTGCACGTGAAGAAAATGAGCCAATAGAGACTGTAGTACAATTTAATATTATTGAGGGAAATAAATTAAAAAGCGATTTGCTTAGAGAGGTGAGCCGTTTATACGAAGAACAGGCTTTTACTGAGTTTACTACTAGGCAAATAGCTTTAGAAGAATCTTTGATAAAGAATCTTGGTGAATTGCGAAGAATTTTGCCCAAATTAAATAAATTGCTTAGTGAAGAAGCATATGAAACATCTGAAGAACGAAAATCTAAGTTGGCACGTATTATGGCAGGAGTGCAAGCGGAGTTAAGATCATCAAATACACCTTTTGCCAAAGCAAAAGCAGCTCGTTTTGAACGTCAAGCAAGAGCAGAAGCTGCAAGAAGAAGATCAGTTGAAGCAATTGAAGCAAAAATAGCTGAAGATATGAGAAAAAAGCAAAAAAATTTAGAAAAAATTGAAAGTTTAAAAGAAGAAATTGATGAATATGAAAATCAATTAACTAAGGTGCGAGCAGGTTCTAAGGAACAAGCTGCCCTTCTAAAAAAAGTGCTAGAAAGGAATAATGCACTGGATAACACAGCAAGAGAGTTGGAAAAAGATAATGAAAATTTCCGTAAAGATTCTGAAGAACTTTTAAAGGAGCAACGAAATAAAGTTGATGAGTTGCAAATAGATCTTATCGATACTAAACAAGAAATAGCAAGATTAAAAAAAGATCTTGAAGAAGCAACTCAAAGATTAGGTAAAGCTGCTCCGGAAGTTAAAGAACTTGAAAAAGAGGCTAGGGTTGTAAACGATTTATTGAAGTTTGAAGAATTCAATGAAATAACAGCTGAAAATCAAGTAAAAAAGACTGAAGAAAAAATTGAAAAAGAAGCTGAAGCTCCTGAAAAGCTTGGTGAGAGAAAAGAATATGTAATAAAGGAATTTGAGAGCCAAGTCAATGATATTTTTGTAGAAGGCTTGAAAAAAGTTTATTCCGGAATTTTAGAAGCGTATAGACCATTTGAAAAAAATCTCCAAATTATGAAGCAGTTGGTTGTGAATGTATCTTTTGAACCACAAAAGTATGCTGAGGAATCGAAAGAACTCGTACGTATTAAAAAAGATCTTAAAAAAGCTTATGATACAAATGAATTGTATCATGTGCTTGAAGACATAAAAGATCAATTTCAAGGATTAAATTTTAAAGATAAACAAATACTTAGTAACTTGTTGCAAGAAATCAAAAACATGTTTGATTCGATCTGTGATCTTGATGTAGTAGTTCCACAAAATTTAGAAATTGCTGACAAAAATAATGTTGAGAATATGATTAAAGCAGTTAAGCGTGCATGTAAGGACTATGGCTTAAAAGTTGAGCCAAAAGGGTTCATTGGTTATTTTCTAGGCCAAATGCTTTACACGATTATAAATCAATTTAAATAAAATTTTTTTATATAAAAATAAATAAAAAGACCCCTCGTTCTACAACGGGGGTCTTTTTATTTTAACTATTTTATTCTCTCTCATTCTCATGCTACCTTACCAAGTAGAGTAGGTGAAGATCTTCTAACCATGCTACATAAGGAATGATTATGCCAGCTGAGAAAATATACCTTTTAGATACAAATGTTTTGGTGTACGACCCGCAATCACTTTTTAATTTTGGCCGTAGCACAGTGGCAATCCCCATAACGGTTTTGGAAGAACTTGATCGATTTAAATCTGAAGCGAGTGAGCGAGGAGCAATGACGCGTATGGCCATTCGTTCGCTTGATGCACTTCGTACTCGTGGTTCTTTGCAAGAAGGCGTGAAACTTGATAATGGCGGTACGTTACAGGTGCTTTTTTTACCTGAAATAAAAACAAAAGTTCCTTTAACACTCAATGTGGCTGATAATGCTATTTTAATGACGGCAATTGCTCTTAAGCACAAAGGAAAATCGGTACATTTTATTTCTAAAGATTTAAATGCACGTGTAAAAGCAGATGCATTAGGCATTGAAGCTGAAGATTATATAAAAGAGTTTTTAGCAAAAGATACGATTTATAAAGGATGGATTCATGAGGAGGTGCCTGCGGTACAGTTTAAAAAAGAGGTGCCGGATGTTTTGAATGCTCTTATGAAAGATAGAGCATTAGCACCAAATCAATTTGTACTGCTTTCAAGCCGTAATAACCCACAGAACTACAGAATGTTCCGTTTTAAAAATAAAGCATTACGCCCGGTGCACCGTCCGGAGCTGCGGTGGCCTCTTGAAGCACGTAACCCGCAACAAGCAATGGCGCTTGATCTTTTATTTGATCCCGAAGTTTCGCTGGTAAGTTTAATAGGGCCTGCAGGAACGGGTAAAACTTTTTTAGCATTGCTTGCTGGGTTACATCAAGTACTTGTTCAGGATATATATCGTAAGTTATTGATTTCACGACCTGTAATTCCGTTGGGTCCCGATATTGGTTATTTGCCGGGTACTATTGAAGAGAAGCTCCATAGTTGGATGCAGCCTATGTATGATAATATGGAATTTATTGCTTATGAAGCAAATAAAAATGGTCATGATCAAGAATATGGACGCCATTATGAGCGACATGATAGGCAGCATGAAAGACCTGCTTATTCAGGTGGAAAAGATTGGCGCCAACAACGCGATAAAAAGAAGAAAAAACATAATAATGGACAAAAGGATAAAGAAAATCATCATATTAAACGTGCATTGCCTCCTTTAGATCAATTGAGTAAAGAGGGTAAGGTTAGCATTGAAGCAATCACCTATATGCGCGGTCGCTCAATTCCCTTTCAATATATTCTACTTGATGAAGTGCAAAATTTGTCACCACATGAAGTTAAAACGCTTGTTAGCCGTGTCGGCCAAGGAAGTAAGATTATTATTGCAGGTGATCCATTTCAAATTGATACACCGCTTTTGGATTTTAGTAGTAATGGTCTTGTGGTTGCAAGCAGTAAATTTAGAGGACAAGATCTTTTTGGAACTGTATTCTTGGAAAATAGTGAGCGCAGTGAATTGAGTAAATTGGCAAGTGAGTTATTGTAAAGCTCAAGGGCAGGGAATTATTCCCTGCCCTTTGTTCTGATGTATGCTTTTTATTCTATATAACCAAGAAGTTTTGCAATCTGTTCAGCATTGGGTAGTAAATCGCGCAACTCTTTTGGAAGTTTTTTGACAACAGTATACGCAGCAACGCCAATAGGTTTGTGAGAATCTTTTAGCGCATATTCTACCGTCATTTTACTTTTAGTTTTACACAAAATAATTCCGATGGAAGGGTTTTCTCCTGCCATTTTTTCGCGATCATCCAAGGCAGAAAGATAAAATTGCATTTTACCCACATACTCAGGAATAAACTCACCAATTTTAAGTTCAATTGCTACCAAACATTTTAACGAGCGATGATACAATAAAATATCTATGAAATATTCTTTATCATCTATTTCAAGGCGATATTGTCTGCCAATATAAGTAAAAATTCCCCCCATCTCCTTTAGAAAATCATCAACTTGAGCAATCAATCCATTCTCCAGTTGCCGTTCACTAAAATCATCACCGAGTTCCAAAAAGTCAAAGGTGTATTCATCTTTAACTACAAGAGCTGTTTTATTGCGCATATCTGCAGGGAGCGTTTCATCAAAATTTGTTTGGCCAAGCAATGTTTTCTCATATGCTTGATTTTCAATATTGTTTAAAAGAGCTCTATAGCTCCAACTATATTTACGAGACATGCGTACATAGAATTCGCGTTCAAGAATGTCATTACATTTCTCTAAAATTGCCCTATTATGACTCCAACTAATTTCTGCCAACAGTGTCGGCAGTTTTTCGTTATCGCAGTATGAGAGGTACAAATCGCGCATTCTCCATAAATTTCTTGCTGAGAACCCTTTCATTCCTGGAAATGCATTTTGCAAGTCAATTGCAAGCCGCTCTAAGACAGAATCGCCCCATTTTTCGGTTTTTTGTTTTTCTACAATGCATTTACCGATATCCCAGTAGAGGGTGATAAGCTGTTTATTAACCGCTTTAAGCGCCGTGCTTTGTGCTTCATGAATGCGATTGTTAATCTCTTTTAGAAACTCTGCATAGCTTTGAGTTTTTTCTATTTTCATATGCCGCCTTGTTTAATGAATCTATTTCTTTAAATTATTATTTTAGATGTTTAGCTTTTCTTAAATTGTAGATTAAAAACGAGCAACTTTGAAACAGAATAGTCATTTAATTGTGAGGATATTCCAATATACGTTTTTTTTTATTTTTGGTTATGTAAATAGCCAATTCTGCCGGCACTGCCGGCAGAATTAGTTGATCAGTTTCAAGAACGAAAGAGTAAAGCATTTTTTTAAAGATAGGGTCGCTTTCAAGTTTTCTTTGAAGAGAGTCTCACAAGCTGTAAGACAATTTGAAGAACTATCGACTTTCAATATCATGGGCATGAGTTTGCCCAAGGGTTGAATTCACAAAGATTATTATTTTTTAAAAATTAACAGAACTAAAAGGATTGCAGGAAAAAATTCGTTTGCATATCGCCCAGAGAGCAGAAAAAAGAGGTTTTTCATGTAGCTGCTCGATGGCATATTCGGTACATGAAACAGCAAACTTACAGCAAGATGGACCAAGTATGAGATGATTCAATGGACGAAAGGCATAGAGCAAAAGCATAAAAAAATTATTGATGATTTTCATGAACTGCCTTTACCACTAATTCTTGCAAGGTGATAAAAGGAAGAGCAAGCGCGGGATGGGTGACAAAAACAAGAAGATCAAAAGGGCACTCATATAGTTTTTGCTCATAAAAAATAGATTTTAAACGGCGGCGCATAAGATTACGCTGAGGAGCATTCCCCATTTTTTTGGGCGTAACAATGAGTATTCGTCCAATTTCGCCTTGTTTGGGGGCAACTTTAATGGTAATGCCGGGAATTGAAATTTTAGTGCGAGCAGTTTTAAAAAGGGTTTGAATTTCCGATTTTTTAAAACTGCTTAATGATTTCATGAATACGTAACAGGGAATAGATTAAACGGTCAAACGTTTTCTACCCTTAGCACGGCGACGGTTGATGATTTTTCTACCATCTTTTGTTGCCATTCTTTTGCGAAATCCGTGTTTTCTTGCTCTTTTGATGCGGCTTGGTTTATAGGTAACTGACATGGTAAGATCCTTGTAATAATATGTATCTCTATCTAATAGCTTTAGTATACTAGAAGTCTAATCTTTTTCAAATTTAAGCAACGGCTTTTTTTAGTTCAATGAGCTTTTCAGGTTTTGTGCAGAAAAGCTTTTTTGAGAAAACATATTAAAGACCAAAGCTGTAATTATTATATCATGATTAATTGCTTAAATGAGCGCGTTATGCCGTTGTTGTGAATATAATTGTATGATACTTGATTAAACTTGTCTAATTTAGGTATTTTTTCTATACTATTTTTATTCATAAATTTAAGGTCTATTTAAGAAAAAATTGGTTTTATAAAGGGTCTTGCTATGGCAACAGATAGCCAAAAACTATCCAAAAATAACGTTAAGCCAATCTTAATTGAGGATGAATTAAAAGCCTCGTTTTTAGATTATGCGATGTCGGTTATCGTCAGTCGTGCAATTCCTGATGTACGCGATGGTCTTAAACCGGTGCATCGAAGAATTTTGTATACCATGTCTCAGCTTGGATTCTTTCATAATAAGCCATACCATAAATCGGTACGTATCGTCGGTGAAGTTCTTGGTAAATACCATCCACATGGCGATCAAGCCGTATATAATAGTATGGTTGGTCTTGTTCAAGAGTTCTCCAAGCGTTATCCATTGCTTGATGGTCAAGGAAACTGGGGGTCAGTTGATGGAGATAATGCTGCAGCGATGCGTTATACTGAAGTTCGTATGGCAAAAATTGCTTCAGAAATTCTTGCTGATCTTGAAAAAGAAACGGTTGAATTTGTTCCAAACTTTGATGAATCTACCGTTGAGCCCGTCATTTTACCAAGCCGACTTCCTAACTTATTGATTAACGGAACAGCCGGTATTGCAGTAGGTATGGCAACCTCAGTGCCTCCGCATAATTTGAGTGAAATTATTGATGCATGTTTGGCATATTTAGCTGATGAAACTATAACTGATGACGCGCTTTTTGAATTAATACCTGCACCAGATTTTCCAACAGGCGGTATTATTTGTGGTAGAGCGGGAATTGTTCGCGCTTATAAAACAGGTCGTGGTAATCTTGTTTTACGCGGTGTTGTTGAAGTTGAAGAAACAAAAAAGGGTAGTGCGCTTGTTGTTACTGAACTTCCTTATCAAGCAAATAAGGCTGAATTGACTATCAAAATAGCTGATCTCGTAAAAAATAAAATAATAGAAGGTGTTACCAATATTAGAGATGAATCTGATAAGAAAGGTATGCGCTTAGTTATAGAAATTAAACGTGGTGAAATGCCACAAGTTATTTTAAATCAGCTGTATAAGTTTACGTCATTGCAAACGACCGTTTCGATTTTAATGCTTGCATTGCTTGATAACAAGCCAATGATATTTACGCTTCGTCAATTGATTCATGAATTTGTTATGCATCGCCATGAGGTCATACATAAGCGTACGGTATATGATTTGAAAAAAGCCGAAATGCGCGAGCATATTTTAGCCGGTTTTATTATTGCATTGCAAAGTATTGATGATGTTATTGCTCTTATTAAAAGTTCTCGTTCTGCTGAACATGCAATAGCTGCTTTAAATAAGCGCTTCTTGTTAACGCCGGAACAAGGAAAAGCAATCTTAGAAATGCGTTTACAACGTTTGACGGGGCTTGAGCAAGAAAAAATTTATCATGAAATGGATGAATTGAAGAAGATCATTGCCTATTATAAATCCGTTATTACCGATAAATCAGTGTTACAAGCAGAAGTTAAACGCGAACTTGAAGAAATTAAAACTCAGTATGCCGATAAGCGTCGTACCAAGATTGAAGGTCCGCTTGATATTCTTACTGAGGCTGATTTGATTCCTGAAGAAGATGTGGTGGTAACCTTAACAACCAAGGGATACATTAAGCGTGTGCCATTGGAAGTTTATGGTGTGCAGCATCGTGGTGGAAGAGGCAAGATGGGCATGGCAGCCCTTGATGAATCCGGTGATTTAATGCGAGATGTTTTTGTTGCTAAAACACATGATGAACTTCTCTTCTTCACCAACTTGGGTCGTGTATACAGTCTTAAAGTATTTGAAATACCTGAAGGCTCTCGTATTGCAAAAGGTCGTGCTATTGTTAATTTATTGCCATTAACCCCAGATGAACATGTCGTAAAATTATTACCAACACGAGATTTAGAAAATAAATCATTGGTAATGGTTACACGCGATGGAATTATTAAGCGTACCGATGCAATGGAATTTTCAAAAATTAGAAGCTCGGGTATACGTGCTATTACGTTGCGAGAAAATGATGAGCTTGTCTTTTGCCAATTAAGTTCAGGCAATGATTCAATCGTTCTTGCTACTGCTAATGGCCAAGGCATACGATTTAAAGAAACGGAAGTTCGCCAAATGGGTCGCCAAGCATCAGGCGTGATGGGCATTCGTCTCAAAGATGGTGATCGTGTTGTCGGAATGGAAGTTATTTCAGATGATCGCGATATTCTTTTTGCAACTGCTCGTGGTTATGGTAAGCGTGTAAAAGCTGAAGATTTCCGCGTTGCTCATCGTGGAGGATATGGTGTTCGTACTATTCCAACTACTGAGCGAAATGGGCATGTTATAGGCCTTGCGGTTGTTGGTGAAAACTCTAATGTATTATTGATTGATACTACCGGCAAGATGATTCGTCTATCGCCTTCAGAAATTCGTACTATGGGTCGACAAGCAAAAGGTGTTCGTCTCATTAAGCTGGATGAGGAGCAAAGAGTTTCATCAGTAATTTCTTTTGAAGAAGAGAATCATAATCATGATGCTGGGCAAGAAAATGAATCTTCTGAATCCAAAAAGCCTGCTAAGGGCTTTGGTGGATATGCTTATGCTGATGATGCTATTCGATTTGAAGAAGCTCTTATTGATGACTATTCATTGGAATTTAGTGATAAAGAAGAGTCGGCATTTGAAAGTAACCCTGATGATGAGATACTTCTATAAATGACTAACTGTTTAATACATCTTTCGTTATTGAACGGCATTGGTCCTGGAACTATACATCGTATTGTTCAAACGATGAGTTTAGAGCAGTTGCCAACGGTGTATGAATTTAGCGAATCAGATTTTATTACTACGTGTGGATTATCGCCAGCACAAGCTACAAAGCTTGTGTCTGGCCTTTCAGATACTAAATCTCTTGAGCGTGAGCTGCAGCTTGCGCAAAAAAATTCAGTGCGCATAGTAACCATTTTTGAATCTGAGTATCCCGATCTTTTACGCCAAATCTATTTGCCTCCTGCAGTTCTTTATATACAAGGGACTTTGAAGGAAACAAAATCTCTTGCAGTTGTGGGTTCTCGAAAAGCATTGACCTATGCAAATACTGCTATTCAGATGATTATTCCTCCTTTGATTGAACAAGGGTGGGTTATTGTGAGCGGCGGAGCTCTAGGGGCTGATACATTCGCTCATAAAGCAGCTCTTGAATCGGGCGGAACCACCTATGCAATTCTTGGTTCAGGTCTTTTACGTCGATATCCTTCTGAAAATAATAAATTATTTGATGCTATTTGTGCATCAGGCGGTGCTTTGATAAGTTCTTTTAGTCTTCAGATGGAGCCGCTGCCGGGAAATTTTCCTGCTCGAAATCGTATTATTGCAGGATTAAGTAAGGGATGTTTGGTTGTTCAGGCAGCTGAAAAGAGTGGTGCTTCTATTACTGCGCGTTTTGCTCTGGAGCAGGGTAAAGATGTTTTTGTTGTTCCTGGTAGAATTGATGACCCATTACAAAAGGGTGGTCATCTTTTAATTCAACAAGGAGCAAAGCTTATAACCAATGCGTATGATATCCTTGAAGAGTTTGATGAAGCTATTGCTGAGCGAATAGCCAGTCGTAAGAATATGAATGGTGCCAATCAGAGTCAAAAAGAGATTGTGCAACCTGCGGTGCAAGATCCTTTTCTCATTTTATGTGCTACTCCAATTTCTACAGAAGAACTTATGCTTAAAACAGGGATGTCCTTTGCTGAATTGAATGGCACTTTATTTGACTTTCAAGTTGATGGTAAAATTGAGCAAGATCATAGTGGGCTTTGGCGCTGTATATAATTTTTCTACCTTTTCTTGATTATTTTTTTCTTATTTAAGTATCATTTTGTTAGGGAACTCGAATTTAAAAGGGGTCATAATGAAAAAAAGAGTCATTGCCATAGTCATAGGCTTAATGAGTATCAGTTTCTGTCAAGAAGCTGTTAAAAAAAACAAGGAAGAGGAAGATAAGCAGTTTCTTGCAAGTTGGAGAGCCTCTCAAAGTATTGTAAAAACATTAAGTAGCCGAGCGCAAAGTTTATTTAGCCAAGCAAAAAGAATGCAAAAAAAGAAGCAGCTTAAAGAGGTAATTGATCCACGAGATAGATTTTTTCTTGATCTTTATGCCGGTAAGCGCGTTGATATTCCTATTGGGGCACTTAATGAAGCAAGAACGGTGAAATTTTCTAAGGTTCCATTTAATGCAACGCCCTTAATGGCCGCATTGCTGGGGGGATATCTTCATGTTATGGAATATCTCCTTAAAAAGGGTGCAAATCCAAATGGTGTAAATAAAGATGGATTAACCGCTTTACATTTAGCCGCTCGCTCAGGGTTAACTAATGCTGCTCATAAGCTGCTTGATTTTGGCGCGGATCCTAATCTCAAAGATAAGGCCGGCATGACGCCGCTTATGTATGCAGTAATGAGAAATAGCAATAATAAAAATCTTGGTGTTATTACCTTACTTCTTACCTATGGTGCTGATGTAAATTTAAAAAATAATCAAGGCAAAACAGCATTAGATTATGCACAAGTAAAACATGATGATGCTGCTATTCAGCTTTTGAAACCTAAATCTCTTGAATGTGAATATGATGAGAATCTTAAAGGTGTTACCTGCCACTTTGGAATACCTATGTAATACGAGTTTGATAATAATTTATCACACTGGCTCTTGGTGTTGATTTTGGGGCATTAAGGCAATCTAAGGAGAAGTTGAACCCTTATAGTTCAAAAAGATTGCAAAAAATTGTTTTTTTTATGGTTTTTGCTACTATGAATATACATTTAATAGCATGTTTACCATAATTTAAGCACATTGGAGATTGCCATGCCAGTACCAAAACGAAAACGGTCTAAGGCCAGAAGAGATAAAAGATTTGCAAATAAAGGTTTGAAGCCAAAACAAATTGCAACATGTCCACAATGCAAATCTGCGATTGCACCACACCAACTTTGTAAAGAATGTGGTCATTATAAGGGTGTAAAAGTTGTAACAACTAAAGTTGAACGGTTGGTTAAACGAGCAGAATTGAATCAAGCAAAAAAAGCAAAAAAAACTGAATCTACCCAGACACAAGAACCAGAAGAAAAATAATGATAGCAGTAGATGCTATGGGCGGTGATTTTGCACCAGCAATTACAGTCCAAGGAGCATATAATGCAGCCAAAAAAGGTATTAAAATTACCCTGTTTGGTCAAAAGGCTGTTTTGGTCGATTTATTAAAAAAAATCGATCAGAATTGGCGATCATTGCCCTTGGATATTGTTGATTGTCCAGAATCAATAGGAATGGCTGAAGAGCCAACGCGTAGTGTTCTTAAAAAAAATTCTTCATTAATGCGTGCTTTGCATGCTGTTAAAAATCAACAAGCTCAAGCCGTTGTTACCGCAGGCAATTCTGGGTCTGCAGTTGTTGGAAGTATTTTAGTTTTCGAGCGGCTTAAAGGTGTTGCAAGACCAGCATTGGGGACTTTTTTGCCAACACAAAAGGGATCAGTCTTTTTGCTTGATATTGGTGCAAATGTTGATTGTAAGCCTGACTTTTTACAGCAGTTTGCTTGTATGGGTCATGCATTTGTTAGCTTTATGAGCGGAATTGCCCAGCCGCGTGTTGGATTGCTTTCAAATGGACATGAACGAGGCAAAGGATCTTATGCTACAAAAGTAGCCTATACGCTTTTAGAGCATTCATCGATTAATTTTATTGGTAATGTTGAAGCTCGTGAAATCTTTAATGATTATGCAGATGTCATTGTTTGTGATGGATTTGTTGGCAATGTTGTCTTGAAATCGGTTCAAGGAGCAACGCATGCATTAACTGGATTTATGAAAACATCTTTTTCTAGTTCAGTATGGGGTCGCTGTGTTGGTCTTTTGGCAAAACCGTTTTTTAAAAAAGTATACAATGCTATTGACTATAAAAATGTAGGAGGAGCATTGCTCCTTGGGGTGCATCATCCTCTTGTTGTTGCTCATGGTTGTTCAAATAGTGACGCTTTTGAAAACGCTATAACATTTGCGCATCGTGTTGTAACACACGGCGTTGTAGAAAAATTTAATGATAATTTAATTAAGTTGTTAGATCGTGAACAAGTCATAAAGCAAACATTAACGCTATCATCGCATGAAATGGTTGTATCCTAACAGTATCCCTACTTGTGTGTTTTATAGAGCTATGGTACTGTTTGTTTGTTTATTAATTATTCAGTTATCTTCGGAGTTGTTAGTATGATTAATCAAAGTTATATATTGAGCGATCGCGTAAAAAATTTTATGAAAAAGAATGGGTTGCTCCTCATGGGAATTCCACTCTTTTGTATTTTTGGTGGTGGAGCTTACTATTTTTATTCTGTATATGCACATGAACAACAAGAACGTGCGCAATTTGCATTTTCACAAACCCTGGAAGAATTCCATCATGGTCAAAAAAATGCTGAATTGTGGCCCAATGCTGAGTTAGCTGCAAAAACCGGCTATCGTTCATCTAAATCAAGTTCCTTTGGTCCTTACTTTTTAGTGCTTGAGTCCCAAGCTGCTCTTGCTCAAGGAAATATGCAAGAAGGTTGTAAGCTTTTAGCAGATGCTTTAAAGCAGATGGGCACTAGTTCGCCTCTTTATTATCTTTATGCAGTAAAGTTAGCTCTTATTAAATTGGATTTTGACGATGCAGCAATTCAATCAGAAGGGTTGAAAGAACTAGAAAAGCTAGCGCATGATAAAAATAATGTACAACGCGATGAAGCGCTCTATTATTTGGGTGATTATTTTATGAGTCAAGGTGATACTGTTAAAGCGATACACAGTTGGCAAGAGCTTAAAAAAGAGTTTTCAACAGCACAAGCGACTTCTGCATCACCGTGGGCTCTCTTGGCGGATGAAAAAATCCAATAACATTTCTAATCTAAGGAAATTTATACGCTATGGGTACATCTTTATCTGAGCAAACCGTTCGAGTTCGTTTTGCACCATCACCGACGGGTAACCTTCATATTGGTGGATTAAGAACTGCCTTATTCAATTGGCTTTTTGCACGACATTTTCAAGGGACATTTCTTGTTCGAATTGAAGATACTGATCTTGAACGTTCAACGCCGGAATTTTTCGATTCAATTTTGGGAGCTCTTGAATGGGTTTCAATAACCAGTGATGAACCTTTAGTCATTCAAAGTCATGCAATTGAACTTCATAAAAAATTAATTAAACAACTCTTGGATCAAGGCAAAGCATATCGCTGTTATTGCCCCATATCGACCGATGTTGAATCTATGGATTATTTTAGATATGCTTCGTTGTGTAGAATGAAAGAACCCGTAGAAACTGATCAGCCTTTTGTGGTTCGTATAAAGCTTCCGGAAGATCAACAAAGAATAGAGTTTACTGATTTAATTTATGGGTCTATTTCTTTTCCCTTGGATCAGTTTGATGATTTTATTATTGCGCGTTCGGATGGAACGCCAGTTTATAATTTCGTCGTTGTTGCTGATGATACTGCTATGAAGATTACCCACGTAATTCGTGGTGAAGAGCATCTACAAAATACACCAAAGCAAATTATCTTATATCAAGCATTGGGATTTCCAACTCCTTTTTTTGCACATCTTCCTTTAATCCTGGGTCCTTCGGGATCAAAGCTCAGTAAACGTGATGGTGCTACTTCAGTCCTTGATTATAAAAAAAATGGGTATTTAGCACATGCTTTGTGTAATTATTTAGTTCGACTTGGATGGTCACATGGTGATCAGGAAGTTTTTAGCATTGATGAGTTAATTACGCATTTTACGTTAGAAGCGGTTAATAAAAAAGGATCTATATTTGATCACAAAAAATTAGATTGGTTAAATGGTCTTTATATTCGACAAATGCCAAATCAAGAGCTTATTGATCATATGCAGAAAGATATTGACCACAACTTTTGTGCTCATTTTTCTCAATGGAGTCATGAACAATTATTAGGGTTTGTTGCTTTGTATAAAGAGCGTTCATTAACGCTCATCGATCTACGTGAAAAATTGTATGCATTACATGATGCAAAGAATGAGATAGCAGAATCTGATAAAGAACAATGGATTCATGAACATATTCTTACGCATCTACAAGAGTTAGCTGATCGTATAAAAAATAGTGAAGACTATTCCCTTGAATTTATAAAAAACTGTACCAAAACAGTTTGTAAGGAATATGGAATTCAACTTGTTGCTCTTGCTCAGCCGCTTCGATTAGCATTAACAGCAACAACGGCAAGTCCGGGCATCTTTGAATTGATGGAACTTTTGGGCAAAAAGGAAACACTGTTCCGAATTGAGCGGTTTTTAAACGAAATGGCTCGATTTATTTCAAAAAAAAGGTAAGGATAGAATGAAGATAGGTATGCTTTTCCCCGATTATGGGAGCCAGTTCGTTGGTATGGGTAAAGAGTTATATGATCATTCAAGGTTAGTTCAGGAATATTTCGAGGAAGCATTCAACTGTTTAAATATAAATTTTGTAAAACTTTGTTTTGCTTCGTCAGATATAGAATTAGCT
This sequence comes from Candidatus Babeliales bacterium, assembly GCA_963722255.1. Lineage (GTDB taxonomy): Bacteria > Babelota > Babeliae > Babelales > JANWKD01 > CAVRJM01. The sequence goes on along the minus strand of CAVRJO010000002.1, from coordinate 112,944 downwards.
AAAATTGAAAATGCATACGTAGCAATTTTCTTAATTAGTGTTTCAACGGCTGCGTTGCTAAAGCAGGAAGGTATTCAACCTACAGAAGTTGCTGGATATGGCATTGGCGAGTTAAGTGCGGTAAGTGTTGCCGGTGGCCTAAGTTTACCTGATGGCCTTTATTTTTTGCATAAATATGCGCAATTTTATCAAGAACTTTTAGCAAATCTTAATGTTTCGCTTATAGCAGTTGAAGGTCTTTCCCGTGAAACTGTTGAGTCACTGTGGACTACCTTGCGCATTAATCATGCCGAAATATCTATTGCTGCTTATGATACTGCTACGCATATGGTTATTAGCGGATTTCCCGAATCTATACGTCACTGTAAAGAACTTATTTTAAGTTGTGGTGGGACTGTTCATGATCTTCCTGCAGAAAAAGGTTTGCATAGTACCTTAATGGATTCTGTTGTTGATCAGTTGGTAAAATATTTAGAAAAAATCGATTTTACCTCGACAGCTATTCCCTTAATTGCAACTGCACAAGCAGAGCCGATTACTGCTCATGATCAGATTAAAAATAGCATAGTAGGGCAATTAAAATCTCCTATACTTTGGGATAAGATTTTAGAGCGATGTTCTGAATGGGATTTAGTTATTGAAATTGGTCCGGGTACCACTTTATCAAAGATTATTGCGCAGAAATATCCTGAAAAGTTACTGTATTCTGTCAATAAACTTTCTGATATTGAAGAGATAAAAGCCGCAATTACACATTTTAAAACAAACTAATATTAGGTTTATTGCAAGGAGCATTTACACATATGACACAGTATGATCTACAAGAAACGACTTCAATGGTTAAAGGAATAATTGCTGAAATTTTGAAGATTGAACCTTCAACGATTGCTCCAAATAGCAGCTTTGATACGCTTGGAGCTGATTCATTAGATATGATGCAAATTATTATGAAAATTGAAGATGTTTTTGGTGTTGAAATTAGCGATGATGTAGCAAGTCATATCAAAACGGTAGCAGAAGCTGTTGAGGCGATTCAAAAAAATCGCACTCGATAATCTTCTTATGCTATGGGAAGATTGTTAATAAGTTTTTTACCCATTGAAAGGCGAACTGAATTTTTAGGATGGGTAATGCCTTTGTTTTCACCTTTTTTTGTTATAGTTTCAATAAAAGAGATATAGCCTTGTTGATATTCTTGTCCTTTGAGTGCTGCCTGAACATCGGCGCGAATTTCTTGAAATCTATATAATTTATTAATTGGATGATCTTGTGGTAACTCTTTTGCCGGTTTGTAAAAACGTTCAATAACATAACGTGTTGAAGTATCTTTATGCAAATAATGCTGTATTTCATGTGCAATAACAAATTTTTGTGCCTGATGAGATAATTTATTAAAGGTTCTTTCATTAACCAAGAGTTTGCTATCAGTTGTTCCTGCTGCTGAATTATCTTTCCACGCAAGTAAGGGGAGGTCTTTTGTTGAAATACCAAAATCGGCCATTATTGCATTAATAGTATCATGAGTTTTTTTAGAAATAGCAGAGGGTTTGCTTTCAGTAGTAAGCAACTCATTTTCGCCTTGTAAATATTCTTGATACCATTCATTTTTTAATGAACTGCAGCGCTCTTGTGTCAGTTTTGTCGTTGTTGTCATTTCATCCCAAATCTGTTTTTCTTGATCTTGTAGCCATAGAGTCCATTGATTTTTTTGTGAGCTAGATTGACTGGGTTGAATGGTACTGTTTGATGCTGTCGTGGTTATGTGTAAGCCTTTAAAGGCAGTTATGATAAGAGTAGGAAGGAATATCCCCATAAAAAAAATAAAATAGAATTTCTTGAGAGTTACCATATATGCATTTCTTTTAAAAACAAATAAAATTAGTTACAAATTTATATATGACTAATTATATCAGTTTGAAAATATAGTGCAAAAGGGGTGTGGTGGCTGGGTATTCTTGATTTCTATAGTAGGAATAAAGTTTCAAATTGAATTAAAATTACCGGTAGGGTAAGGATATAGGAGAACAGATAGAACTTATTACATAGTTACGTTAAAATTAAGTACAAATCATGTTTTTGAAAGAATGATAAATTTGGGGATGTCATTGCTGTAGAAGCTCACAATTTCGGTGAATAAAATATACCTCTATAAAACGGATTTGATGGCAAAAATTAATCTAGAAAAGTGCAATATACCAACGAATGTTATTGCCGCGTCGCAAAGCTCCTCGCAATGACATGTTTTAGCATATTTGTAATTAAAAACTTTTTAATACTGCAATAATTTAAAAAAGCTTTTTATAATCAAAGATAGGCTAGGCTAATGCGCCAAGGCGCATACAAATACACGCATACAAAAAAAGGGAGATAATCCTCTAAAGAGCTATCTCCCTTTTTTTAATTGATTCTAAGTCTAACTTAAAACTTAGTATTGGTCGCCGGTTTGAACCGTACAACCAGTTGGACATTCCCAGGTGTACTCAACGTGTTTAACCAAGTTCGCAGGAACTTGAACAGCTGTTAAGCAGCAAGGTGCTTGACCACATGGTTTTTCTTCTGTACGAGTAATGTTAACAACAGGGTTGCATTCTTTTCTGCAAGAAGTTTCGCAACGAGGTGCGCAGCTTCTTTGACCACAGCGTCCGTTTCTCCATGCAAATGCATCAGAAACAACTGCTAAACCAACGATAGTTAAAAGTGTAGCTAATAATACCTTTTTCATAAGGTCTCCTTAAGTAGTAAGGTTGTTATTAAAATATTCATTCTCTTATAAAGGCCTTTATAGTTATTACCAGTATCTCACAAACTGAAAATAAAATGCAATATTTTTTAAAAATAATTGTAAATAGAAAATAAAATGAGCAAAAAAAAAGGCTTTAAAAAAAAGCCTTTTTTACGTGAAAATACCTTAAAATACTAAAAAGAGATACCTGTTTTAGCCCAAATATGCCATAATAAGAGAGATTTATTGGTCCCTGAAAACTCTACCTCTGAACCAAATCCTACAAAGGGTTTAGCATATCTTTTATCCCATATATATTGAAGATGAACAAAGAAACCATGGGAAAAGCTTCCGGGGTGTGCAGCAGATTTTATATTAATGTTAGCATTTGATATAAATATTGGAGTTGCATCGATTAGGTTTGCATTTGTTCCATTAAGTAAGGTTTGGCTTGCCGTTAAATTAGCATTTACTCCTGTTCCACTCAAACCGGCGACACCATAGGTATTAGCAGGAATTTTACCGGCAAGTTCGATATGATCACGAGTTCTTCCCCAAAGATTATAGCCACCATCAGCAATAAAACCGCACCGAGTGTATTCAACCATAAGAACGCAATCACCGTGAACAGCATTTTTGGTATGAATAGGAAGGGTTAATATATTTGGCCCACGTACAATTTCACCCGCATACAGATTATTAACAAATCTTTTGAAAAGAAGATAACGGCTGCCGGGTCCATTGGCGGTGAGGTCAAAGGTACGTTGTTGGCGTGAACTGAGCATAGTATAAATGTTTGCATTAACAAAAATGGTTAAATAATCATCAGAACAACCTTCCCAGATAAAGAAGTTTCCTAAAATTCCTGCACCCACTTCTCCGTAGTGACCATTACCTACAATAGGTTCAAACAGAAATTTACCTTTTGGTGTATTACCGGTGGGTATGATACCGCGTACATTAATACTAAAATAGTTACATTCATCGTTAAGAATGATGTAGCCTAAGGCAAGTTCAACATCAGCAAGACGAGCTTTTTTGCGTTTGCCACAAACACGCCCAAAACGTAATGGTTCTTTAACATCAAAAAAGGTTGCCTGACCATTCCAAGCAGCAATCAATGAAGTAAAAGGTGCCGGAGTATCTGTTGGGTTCCCAAGATCATTTGCTGAAATTATAGTTCCTGTAAAGCTGATTGTTTCTTTAAAGTCAACCGACCATGATGTTTGTACATAGGGAACATGAGCAAGAAAATAGAGACCGTTGCATAAAAAGTCCAATGAATAGAATAGATTGAGATCAATAAGTCCATAGGTAACATTGGGACGTGCGGTTATTGCACTTGAAAAATTATCATTTAATAAGAAGTTTTCACTAAATATATCGACACCTGGTCCCGCTGCTGTTCCTGTTAGCATGGTATTGCTACCATTAAAAAAGAGATACTGGCCTAGTCCATGTTGATTGAATGAGCTCGAATATTCTCCTGTTGCCCAGAATAGTCCATGAGAACATTCATCATAACCCCAAGTAATAAGATTTGCCAAACCGGCGCTTTCGCGAGCTTTATTTGATCCAATCGAGCGAGCATGAAAAAAACTGATGCCAAAGGTATCTCGGTGGTCATCGCCTTCATTATCAGCAATTAGCGATGATGAAAATAGTGTTGTAAGAAAGACTAAATAATACAGTTTTGGAACTCTGTGCTTCATTGAATACCCTTTTTTAAAAGATTATAGATACGCCCTTTTGTTTAGAGCTTAGTCTATATTTTTTTTTATCTGATGCAATGGGAGAATGGTGTAGAGTTGTATTAAAAATATTGTCAATCTGAGTTATTATTGAGATTATACATATCTTTTTGCTATAATCAGTAATAATGCATGCAGGGATGTGACTAAAAAATAGGTACAACCAATATAATTTAAGATAAAAGGTAGATTGATGAAGAGTTATTCTATTAAAAGCATTATATTATTCATCGTTATGCTCTTGTACGCATTTGGTGATAATTCTATGTATGCTGTTTGTACACCGGATATGCAAAAAAGGCTTGAAGAATCTTTTGCACATAATTCAGTTGCACAACTTTTTGTAGATGAACTAGAAAAAGTGTATACGGATAAAGCAATTACGAATAATGTGATTAATTATAGTGATTACTATAAACTTATTAACTTATTTGATTGCAGTCATGCATTGATAGAAGAAAACAAAAATGCTCTTGTGCATATAAAGAGTGATGATTTTACCGAGACAAGTGTAAAAGCAGTTAAGTTTTTAAAGAAGTTCATCGAAGATCTTTATGATACTAAACGAAGAAAGTTTGGCCTTGATCATATCTCAAATGATTTTATTATATTTTCCGATTATAGTGAAAAACTCAAAGAATTTCGTAAACAAGCTTTAATAGATATACTTATTTATACGCAAAAACCAGATAACAGCGCTCTTAGTTTTAATTTTGAAAGATTTTACAAAGATAAGCAGTATCAAGAATTTTTTGATACATATCAGTCAATTTTTCCTGATCTAATAATTGATAAAGACTCAAAATTGGATCCAAGAAGTTATGAAAAAGTAGCTACTTTTGCTCGAAATCAGTTTGAGAAACTTCAGAGTGAAAAGGAGTTTGCCCAAAGTTCACAAACTATTTCTCAGCAGGCGCTTGATACATTTATGTATCTTTATGAATTTAAAGAGAAGGCAGCTTTGTATCGTGCAGCCTTACAAAAAAGGCTTTCCGAACCTACTTCTTTTAAAAGATTTTTCAGATTTAATAAAAAAAAGATACAAGCAAAAATAGATGAGTTGAACAGATTTATTAGTTATGCAAATCAGATGCTTGAAGCGATCTTTATTACTAATTTGTATGAACGACCGCCTATAGCTTTTGCAAAAAAGTTAGAAGAAGCAACTCCTGTTTATAGGCTTATTTTAGCTGAAACGAAAGCGTTAGGCCGAATCTATAATCGAGTGCGGAACTATTTTTTGAGTTTAGTTAATGCGTATACAAATAAAGGGTATGAATAATTTTTATCATAATAAAATATAAGTTGATTAATACAAAATAAAAGGATTGTTTATGAAAGTTCTAAATTATCTAATAGTTTTTTATATTTTCGTTGGTATTTTTAACATGCAATTTGCACTCCAAGAAAATAATGAAAATTATATTCAGGTAATAAAAAATAAGAATGATCAGCAGCTCTATGATTATGTTCAAAATATTGGATTTAAAGTTTTTGGCGGTACTAAAGATGCTTCAACTAGCTTAAAAAATCTTTTGAGTGATGATCCAATAATCCCAGTCTTAAAGGAAGATGATCTAATGCCATGGGAATATTTTTTATTAAGTTTTAAAAGCTGGATTCAATTGTCTAAATTCAATGTTAAAAAAGCCTCAGAGTATGAAGGGGCTGTTAATAAACTTTTAGAGGTTTCTAATATAGATATGATAGGAAATTTTTCTGAAATTATTAATACAAAACCATTAAAAAAAGGACTATTTATAAATTTAGTAGGTCATAACATAAAATCAGTAACAGCTGTTTATTTGGATAATTATAACAAATATTTACTGCCTCTTGTAAAAAGATTCCCACATAAATCAGCACAAGAAGCTCTTGAAGCCTATAAAAGAGAGTCCAAAAATATAGATTTTTCTCTGAATGAGTTTTTTAATACCTATCTTAATATACTTAAAACTAATACTGATAAATCTAAAGAGAGAAATATAGTTATTGCTCTTACCGCATCTTCTATTTTAGATGGAGATGAAACCTATGAAATGCAACAACAAAAAGCGACTTTGGTGATTAACTTATTGGAGGAGTTACTAAATCAATCTAAAGGATTTTTTTCAAAAAAGCCCCTCTCTAAGGATCAGATCTTGGTCGCACAAACAATAGTTAACGATTTGTACTCATTGTATCCTGCTAGTGACACCTATACAAGCAGGAGTATAATTAAATTGACAACATCCCAAGCTATAAAGCCTCCTTTTTTATTATGGACTTCTGCGCAAATTTTGTTGATTACCTTACGAGCTTATTTGAGAAAAGCAGAAAGTTTATAAATAAAAAAATCATTTTTTAGGTGTTTGATGGCTTAAGAAGCCAATAACTTGAATTTTGAATGATTATTTCATGGAAGGAATTATTTATTTATAATTTGAATAAATATTGATTTTCAAAACAATTATTTGTTATTATTAGTAATAATGATAGCAAGATTTATTCATACAGAGGATAAGCCATGAAGAGTATGCGGTGGGAAAAAGGGGAAATGGTGAAGAACAGCGTTATTGTAGTTCTATGTTTATATTTTCAATTTCTAAGTGGGGGTCAAAAGTGTAATAATACTGAATTCTCCATGATTGAGAAAAAAATTGAGGAAAACCCCGCCAATCTCTTTGCTTTGATTATAGACGCAGCAACAAAAACATATATTGCAAACCCATATCTTGGAAATCAGTTAATTGAATTTGAAAAAAGTACAAATCTTAAAGGGAAAGATGAAAATTTTGTAAGTGACTTTAAGAAAGAGTTTCAAGATTTACAAAGTAAATATGATTCATTAATTAGTTGCGCTCATAATAATATTCGAGAACAGGTTGCTAGAAAAAAAATTTCGAAGGATTATTTAGATTACATTGCATTAAATGAAAGTATATTTAATTATTTTAAGCTTAATTTGGTTCTTTTCAGAGCAGAGTATGCAAAAAATTCTAAGATTGCCAAAAAACAAGGAATCCTTTCTCAATTAACTGCATATAAAACGAAAATATATGATCACATTCGTTTTTTTCTTGATCCACTATCAATTCCAAAAGAATGGCCTAATAATGAACAAAAAGCAGAAAACAAAAAGTTATCCAATAATTTAGTAAAATTTTTTGAAGTTTATAATGAGGCAAAAACAACTATTTTTACCAAACCTATTCCTCAGGATATAGAGATAGTAAATTTTTTAAAACTATTGGAAATGATTCCTTCAGAAGAAAATGAATTTGATATTGAGCGAAGAGCTGCTACAAAATTTGTTAATCGACTTCAAATATTTAATGCTGTCATGAATAAGCAATGGTTTCTTAGTGGGGCTGAGAAGAAGATGATAAAAGATGGTACAGAGATTATACGTGCATTAAATAAGCAATATCAGATAATTTCTGATTTGGATCATGCAAAATTGTACGTGGAGAAAAATCCGGTAAAGAATATTCTGATTGGTGAATTTTTTGCTTTACTAGAAATGCTTAATGCTTTAAGCAAAAATATTGTAGATTTGCAAAGTCAAAACTAATTGTTAAAGGATTTATTGCTATGAAAAAGTATATAAAAAATTGTTTATTATTGCTAGGTGTTATTTTTTTAATTAATGGATTTAAATTTATTGAATCGAAATGTACAAAAGAGTTTCAAACAAAAATAAATAATTCAATTAAAAGTAAAAGTATTCCTACATTATTTTTTTCAGAAATTAATAAGGTTTATACCGATAATGTAATTAATAATAAAGACAAAATTGATACGCATGCTTTTAATAATTTTGAATTGTTGTTGGATTGTGCTCATGAGCATCTCAAAAAAAATGAAGAAGATATAGTTAATATTGATATAGATGATTATATTAATTTCATGAATGAGTTTAATGACATTATTAAGAATAATATTAAAGAACTTCATGGAAGACTCGCACAGGCACCTCATATTCAAAAAAAAATAACCCGTTTACAGGATTACAATAAACAAGCTTATGCAAATATAATGATTTTAGATTTTGCTAAAGATGTTAAAGAGAGTATTAAAAAAAATCGTAACTTCAATTTTGATAAATTTTATAAAGAGGGTGGGTATGAGCTTCGCTTTATGTTATATAGGAGATTTATAGATCAAAATAATATAGTTGTTAATAGCAACGGTATCTTGAGTCCGGAAAATTATTCAGATGTCGCTAATTTTTCAATGCTTCAAAAAGCATCAGTTAATCAATTGAGGAGCTTTACGGAACAAGAACGGTTTAATGTTGCATATGGTATATTTAAATACTATTATGACTTTCTAATTAATGCTGCTCGGGAAATTGATAATCTTGAAAAAAAACTATCGAGTGTTTTTACATTCAATAAAAAAGCCATAAGGCAAAGAATAGAAAATCTTGAAAAATTAAGTTTAGATGCTCGTAATATACTAGAAGCTATCCTTATAACTGATCTATATAAGAAAATTCCAACTGATTTCTACAAGAAAATATATGATGCTGATCCTGTTGATGTAATTATTTTCAGTGAAACAGAGGCGTTTCTTATTGTATATGAGAAAATAAAAAAAGGTGGCCAGTAATTGTTAAGTGTAAAGAGAGATTTCACAAAATTATTGGTAGTAAAAAAGGAAATTGTACAAACTATTTGAAAAATATAAGCCATAGCAGGGGAAGAAATGATAAAAAAAATAATAAAATGTTGTAGTTTGTTGGGAACATTTGCTCTTCATGGAGAATGTACGTTTAAGGACGTTGCTGTAATTAATAGACTAAACCCTTATGAGTTATATACATCGATAATAAATAAGCATTTTGAGATTTTCAAACATCCAATAGAGTCTCAGAATTTCAAAGAAAAATTGGAATCATTTTTTGATTTTATTGCATGTGTGAATAACAATTTATCTGTGCCATCAAGTGAACAAAATAACAAAATTCTTTTAAAAAATTTAACAGTAATTAGTGGTGCAATTAAAAATATTGTTGATAAAGGTATTATAAAGAATAATCGTGTTTTGTTAGGATATAAGGAAAATTTATTAGCATTACACAGAGATTCTTTACTTAAGGCAATTGAGAATATTAATGAACCTGAGGAATGGAAAAAAGGGGTTCCTTCTAGAGCAAATGAAATTTTGAAAGATTATGATCTGTTTTTTAAGAATTTTGCTGCAACTAAAAAACAGTATATTTCTTATAACAAGCTTCCATCAACTAGTTCATTACCACAGGATAGAATTATTAATTTTTTGAAAAATCAAAGTTTTATTGGTCAAAATAGAGATGAAAAAATAACACAGCAAAAAATTGTTCAGTTTGCTGATACGCTTGAGCGTTTGATTTATCGATTTAAGGAAGATATTAAGAAGAAGTTTTTGGGTATTGGTACTGGTGCATTGCAAAATAAAATAGACATGAGTGAAGAAATTTTAGCAGCAATAATTGGGACTTATCCTGATACAATTACTTCAATTATGGATCTTAAGCTTCCACAATCTAAGAGTAAATTTTGGCTTGTTATTAATGCTGAATCAAATTGTTTATATACCATCATACAATATTTATTAGAAAAATGAGGTAAAAATGAAGAAAAGATTATTGATAATAAGTTGTTTGTTCTATTCATTACATGGTGTCTGTGATGAAAAAACTATGGATGCGATTAATAATATGGATGGCAAAGACCTTGATAGTTTTATCCTAAGTAAAGGGAATGAGGCTTTTAAAGAAGCATTTAGATTAGATAGAAGTCTTACTGATAAAGAGATGAAGCCTTGGCTAGATCTAACCTCATGTGTTGATAGCTGGTTTGTGAGTGGCTTTTTGAAAAAACAGCCTTTACTGCAAAAATCATATAGAGCAGCTCAGAAAACCATCATTGACACATTAAATATGATGCCAAATTATTCAAAAAACTTATACAAAACTGAAGATCTAGCTCAAATAGATAAAGCAATAAATAAAATATTTGCTCTATATAGCGAATATTTTAAAAAACTTCCACAAATTTCTAAAGATAATTATCCAGAAGAATGGAAAAATAGGTCAGTTAGTGACGTTCTTACTCAGTATAAAAGTTTAACAGGAGTTAGCTTTGATCCAAATAGTTTCTTTAATCAATTTAAAAAATTAAAAAGTACAAAAAATAAACTGAGTCCAATTGAAATTCTTAAATTTATTATTGATGATAAAAATATAAAAAAAACTCTTGGTGGGGATGTTAAAAGCCCAACTCTTGTAAGTGGAATTAGAGTATTTATAAATATGTTAGAGGAACTAAGCTTTCAATCAAAGAGTTCACTATGGCGTTATGTTCCGGGGTCTAAAGCATTATCACAAAATCAAATAGATTTAGCTCAGGAAATTGTTACTGCATTCTATTTCTTATATCCGACTATGGAAACAAAATCTGTAAAATTTATTATTGGTAAATCTGATTCTTCTTATAAACCTGAGCTCCTTGTATATGCTCAAGCAAAAGTTCTACTGCAGGCATTGAACTTTTATTTTATAAAAGCTTCTAAAAATATCAAAAAATAATAAATCCTTATTGGATCTATGTAAAAAGGCTCATGATATCATGAGCCTTTAGTACTAAGTATATGTTTGTTTTTTTTGTTTTTTATGAGAAAGCAAAGCCTCCTTTAATCCAAATTCCCCACTGGTCAAGGGCAAAGTTTTTATTGCCCGAAAATTCAGCTTCACCACCGATTCCTAAAAATGGTGTATAGTCACAATTTTCCCACGCATAACTTGCATGTGCAAAAAATTTGTGTGAAATTGCTCGTGGATGAGCCGCAGAGTCAATAAAGAGTGAATCATTGCTTATATAAACATTTGTTGGATCGGCTGTTCCGCCTGTACCATTAATCTTTGCTGTGCTGCCGGTATTATTTGCTGTAGCTCCACCGGTTCCTAATGTTTGACCGGCAAGTCCGAAGGTGTTTGGTAAAATAGTTTCGATGTCGCTAATTTTATCTGCTGTCCGAGTCCACAAATTATAACCGGTATCCAGTGTGAAACCACAACGATAATAATCAAAAAGAACTGCAGCTTCAGCATGCAAGGCATTTCTTACTTTGCAACTTAAGGCTAGCACATTTGGTCCATAAAGAATCTCTTGCAATAAAGGGGCGGCTGGTGCGCCTGAAAATCTTTTAATTAAAAGACGACTACTTCCAATATTTTGTGTACCATCGGCATTCTTAAGATCAAAGATACGACGTTGACGACCTTTTAATACGGTATATAAATTCGTTTCCGCCCATACGGTGAAAGATGAATCGCAGCAGTTGTTCCAAAATTCATAATGTGCTGAAACACCGGCACCAATTTCATAATGTTTTCCATTACCAGCTACGGGTTCAAATAAGAACATAGCATTAGGTCGATTGCTTGCAGGAAATACTACACGAAAATCGGCACCTAAGTGATACGATTCATCACAAAGGAAGTTATATCCAAGCGCGGTTTCAACATCAGCTAAGCGTGTTTTTGTTTGTTGTCCGCTTGCTTCAGGAGTTGGACTATCCATAGCATCGGACGTATCGACTCTACCAAACTGCAATACTTGCTTAAGATCAGGGAAGTCTATGGTGTCTAATTGTTGACCATTATATGCTGCTAAAATACTCGTAACAGGCGAAGGAAATGCCGTGGTATTTCCTAAAGCAAATGCTGCAATATCTGTGCCTATAGAGACAATATTTTCAGAAAAATTTACACTCCAACGAGTCCAGTTTATAGGTGCATGAATATCAAAATAGAGTCCACAAATCCATTCATCTAAGTTTAATCTAAATTGAATATCCAATAGGGCATTTTCAACGCGAGGAAGCGCTGTCAAGATGCCATTAAAATCATCATTGAGGAAAAAGTTTCGTGCAAAAACATCGACACCGGTTGCTCCAGCAGCACCAAACGTCATTTTATTAGTGCCGTTGTAGAAGAGGAATTTTCCAATTTCGTCACGATCAAATGAACGAGTATATTCTGGTGTAAATGCTAGAAATCCATTTAGGCAATCTATATCACAGGGTACAAGAAATTCGGTTACACCAACTAATCTTCGTGCTAAATTTGACCATTGAGGACGTTGACTAAAAAAGGTGTGCCCAAAAGTCTTTGCTGATGAACAATCTTCATCAGACGCATACATCACTGCTACGGAAGCAAATAATGCAATGCATAAAAATCTTTTAAGCGGGTGATTCATAAATTAACTCCTTTTTACAATTCATTGCTATGAATTGAAAAAAATTTAAAAAAATACGAATAATATTTGGGTGTACGAGCTACACCAATTGGCTTTGCTTTTATGTTATATCCTCTCCTTTCGCTACGTTTATAACGTGTAGTCTTTTTTGATATGGCAATGATAACTCTTTTGTTTTGATCAAACGCTACTTTATTTCCATACATTCGTCAACTGATTGCAGAATAGATCGACTTAATGAAGCAGATCTATATACTGTTTAAACAAGTGAGCTTGTACGTAATAGATGAGGCTAATGATGTCATTATATGGAATGTTGTATATATTTTTTTCTATTGTTCTTGAAACTTTTCCTATTAGCAGCTCCGGTCATCTTGAGTTGTTGCACAGAATATTTGAAAAATTAGATCTACCCGATTTTTGCAATGAAGCTATCGATCTTTTTTTACATGGTCCCATAGCTTTAGTTATTGCGCTGTTTTTTTTTAATGATTGGTGTTTTTTTATTCAAAATTTTCCACGTACACTTCCTCTTATAAAAAAGATTTTTTTGCGTGGTATTATAACAGATGGCATAACGGTATTGGTATATTTTTTGTTCTATAAAAAGATTTTCTTTTTACCGGTATGGATCGGATTTTTAATAACAAGTGGGCTTCTTTTTTCTTTATACTATTGCAATAAAAAACCTCCTTTTGCAGAATGGAACTGTTATAATGCAATGTTATTGGGAATTGTACAATCAATTGCATTAATACCAGGTATTTCTCGTTTGGGTTCAACGTTTGTCTGTGCTCGTTGGATGGGGTTAAGTATGAGAAGATCTTTCCAACTATCATTTCTAATTGAGTGGCCGATATCATGTGCAGCTTTTTTAAAAGGAACGTATTCATTGTATCATGAAAATAAAATTGTTGAATTATTGCAACTGAAGGTGATATTGGTTATGATCATAGCAATAGTTTGTGGGTTATGTACTTTGAAGTTAGTAGAACGCATGTTGCATGAGCAGAGAGAATGGATATTTTCAGTGTATTTAGTACTGGTAGCGATGGGTAGTTTTTTGCTTGTATGAAAGAATAGAGATGGTGAACTTTATACCTATGAGGAATGTAACAAAAAAAAAGTATGGATTAAAAAAAAATAGTGTGTTTATTTTCTTTTGTAGTCTGACACTCTTTTTACTCTTTTGCCTGCTTTCGTATTCATCGCATGATGTATCTTTTTTGCATAAAACATTATTGCCGATACAGTATCACAATTGGTTTGGCGCATGGGGAGCCTATACTGCGTCACTACTGATTTTTTTGTTTGGTGGTATTGGATCTTTTCTTTGTCTTGGTTTTCTCATTTTTTGTTTGTCTTGTCGGTATCTGCAACAGCCAATAAAAAATAATTGCGATCAGTATATAGCATGGTTTTTTTTACTAGTAACTGGTATGGCAGGTAGTTATATTTTGCAATTTGATTTTTTTGCTTCTCAAATTCCGGGTGGCATTATTGGAAAATATACTGCAAACTTGGTACAACAATTTCTTGATCCTTTACTATGTACTGTTTTTATAATAGTTGTTTGTTTAAGCTCATTGTGTATCATTACGCGCCTTTTTTTTGTAACAGCAGGCATTGCATTGTTACAATTTCTTATAATGAATGGTTTTATTTCCTATGGTGCAACAATGCTGTACCAGTTCATTAAAAGTGTTATAGTATGGGGTACGTTTCCCATACTGTGGTGTGTTAAAAAGAGTTTTGCGTATTTTGATGACACTTCATTAACGCACACTGCACAAGAACTGATTATTGAAGATCTAGAAGCTGAAACAGAAGAGAGTAAAGATATTTGTCATGAAAAATTTTGGCAAACCTATCTTGTGCATGAAGTTCAGAAACTTCATAATCATGATTTAGCCGTAGATCATGAAAAATCAGAGGAAGAAATAGCGTTTAGTGCGAGTTCAGTGGATCACTCAGAAAATCGACCATCTCCAGTTATTCAAGAATCAAAAAAAAAGAGTCTAAAATTTTATCAGATTCCTTTAGTTTCATGGTTTAGAACCGATTCTGAAAATAACCAAGAAATAAAAGATAACCATAAAATATTGGCTACCATCCTTGAGGAAAAGTTAGAACGATTTGGTATTAGAGGACAAGTAACTTCAATTAAGGTTGGGCCCGTGATAACGCTTTTTGAATATCAACCTGAAATAGATTCTAAAATTAGTAAAATCATTGCTTTAGAAGATGATTTAGCGCTTGCATTACAAGCATTAAGCATTCGAATTATCGCTCCAATTCCGGGCCGATCAGTTGTGGGTTTTGAAGTTTCTAATAAACAACGTAGAACTGTATTGCTTGGGCAAGTGTTGCAATCATCAGAATTTAAAAATTCAGAAGGGCATCTTCCTCTTGTTCTCGGGCAAGATAGTATAGGATCTACTGTTATTGTAGATTTAGCAACTATGCCGCATTTACTTGTAGCTGGATCAACTGGTTCAGGAAAATCTGTTGCATTAAATGCGATGCTTGTAAGTTTATTATGCAAGCATACTCCCGAAACGTTAAAGTTAATATTAATAGACCCCAAGCGTTTGGAATTTGCATCATATGCGGATATTCCACATCTTTTAGTTCCAATCGTTACCGATCCTCGCAAAGCAGCACTTGTGCTCAAGTGGGTTGTTAAGACGATGGAAAAACGGTATGCATTAATGGAAGAAGCAAATGTGCGAAATATTTTTGATTATCATGAGCTATTAAAGCAGGAACCGGATAGACCTGAAATGCCCTTTATTGTCGTGATGATTGATGAACTATCTGATTTAATGATGACTGCACCTAAGGAAACTGAAGATCTGATTGCTCGTATAACGCAAATGGCTCGAGCAGCGGGCATTCACATGGTTGTTGCAACACAAAGACCTTCTGTGGATGTTATAACAGGTCTTATAAAAGTTAATTTTCCAAGCCGTATTTCTTTTCGCGTTACTTCTAAAATTGATTCTCGAACGATTCTTGATTGTAATGGTGCTGATAAGTTATTGGGCAAAGGTGACATGCTCTTTTTAGATTCATCATCATCATTAAAACGTGCTCATGGGGCATATGTTTCTGATAAAGAAATTGAAAAGCTCGTGAGCCACATTCGTTCACAACAACAAGTTGTTTACATTGATCCTGCTCAAGACTTTATATCTCAAGTACAGGATGAAGAAGTTGATGATCAGTTATATCATGAGGTCTTACGTTTTGTACAATCTGTTGATGAAGTTTCGATATCATTATTGCAGCGTAAATTTAGAATTGGTTATAATCGATCGGCTCGCATTATTGACAAACTAGAATCACAAGGCATCATTATGCAAGAACCGGGCGGAAAAACACGAAAAGTGATACGTTAAAAAAGATTTTTTATAACTATGACAAGAAATTTTTTTTTATTCCTTGACAAATGTTCAAAAAACAGACATTTTTTTTTCATTAAGTCCAAATAGGTCATAAAAAAATATATACATTGTTTAACATTAAAAGGCGGAGAAATATCAATGCGTTTGGATGAGCATTTTTTTAGAAACGCACTGCAGGAAGTGGCTATTGTGCAAAATAATTTTCCTGAAGATATGAATTTTTGTATTGATTCAAGAAAAATAGAAAAGGGTGATATTTTTATTGCACTTGAGGGTGCTCAACATGATGGACACGAATTTATAGATGAAGTAGTAAAAAAAGGTGCTTCCGGTCTTATAATAACCGAAAATAAAAAACGTTGTTTGGGAACAATTTCTGATAAAATTCTATCAACGATGTTGATTGTTACTGTACCTGATACTCATACTGCATTGATTCAACTTGCAACAGCATGGCGTTCTCAATTTAAATACCCTGTTGTTTGTATAACAGGTTCAGTAGGAAAAACTACAACTAAAGAAATGCTATGTAATATTTTAGATAGTTGTGGCAAACGATTTGCAGCTTCTGCTGGAAACCATAATACGGTTTTGGGCTTGGCTCTAAGTATCCTTAGTATGCGAGAAGACCATGAAATGGCAATCTTTGAGCTTGGTATTAATAAACGTGGCGAAATGAAAGAACTGGTTGCAATAGCTCAACCAACCATAGGTCTTATAACATGTATTGGCCATGCCCATATGGAAGGTATTGGTTCTATTTCTGATATTGCTACTGAGAAGCGAGATATATTTTCTCTTTTTAAGGAAGACAATATTGGTATTATTAATGGCGACCAACCATTGCTTGCACATGTTTCATATTCTCATCCCGTTGTAAAATTTGGATCAAAAACAACCAATCAAATTCAAGCTCGTAAGATCAAGCAAGGAAGTGATTGTGTTTCATTTATTTTAAAGTTATACGGTCAAAAATATAAAATCTCGCTAAAAACAAATCATAATGGTGCTGTTTACAATACACTTGCAGCCGTAGCGCTTGCTTATATGCTTAAAGTGCCTGCACAAGCAATAATCACAGCAATACAAATGCCCGTGGTTGTTGCAGGCCGTTTTGAGCATCGTCCATTAAAAAATGGTAATGGCATAATGATTAATGATTGTTATAATGCGAGTCCTGAAAGTATGAAAGCTGCTCTTCTTGCGCTACAAAAAATTGAAACATCTGCTCAAAAGATCGCTATATTGGGTGATATGGGTGAACTAGGTATTAACAGCCCCTTCTGGCATCGCCAATTGGGAAGATTTTTGCGTAAGGTTCCTTCTCTAGGTCGTGTTATCTTGGTAGGATCGTTAGTAGAATGGACAAAAAAGACAATTCCGGTAAGTTTGGCTATTGATCATGTTGCAAATTGGCAAGAAGCCGCTAAACTACTAGAAACAAGACTACCGAACGATTCTCTTATTTTGGTCAAAGGATCTCGGGTGATGGGACTTGATAATTTAGTAACTACATTGACCAAATCAAATGATGCTTGTGGTATATCATAAACCTGTATTGGTAGAAGAAGTTTTAACCTATTTAAATCCTCAGCCTGGAAAAGTATATCTTGATGTTACTTTTGGTGGAGGTGGGCATACGAGAGCTCTTCTAGAGCGTGAGGCGCATTGCACTGTTATTGCACTTGATTGGGATAGTGTAGCGCTTGAAAAAAATGGATACCCTCTACAAGATGAATTTCCGGGAAGACTGATACTTTTATGGGGAAACTTTTCTCAAGTTGATAGGCGGTTGAAAAAAGAAGGCCTTGGTCCTGTTGATGGAATTTTGGCGGATTTTGGTACGTCGCAATATCAATTATTAGAACGATCCGGTTTTTCATTTAATAATGATACCCCGCTTGATATGCGAATGTCTCCTGCGCATCAAAAAGTAACAGCAGCAGAAGTAGTTAATAAAGCAACTGAGAATAAGCTGTTTGAGATTTTTAGAGATTTAGGGCAAGAATCGCGCGCAAGGAAAATTGCGCGCGCCATTGTGCAAGAAAGAACAAAAAATAGTATTGTAACAACGAGACAATTAGCGCAAATAGTTGAGCGAATCGTACCACGCGGTGCAAAAAAAATTCATCCGGCAACCCAAGTATTTCAGGCATTAAGAATGTATGTTAATAAAGAAATTGAAAATATACACTCATTTTTGATTGCAAGTTTACGAATTTTAAATCCCGAGGGAAGATTAGCGTGTATAAGTTTTCATTCACTTGAAGATCGTATTGTAAAAAACTTTTTTAAACAACATATTGTTGAACAACCGATACTTGAAATTATCACACCGAATGTTATACAAGCAAGTCAAGAAGAAGTACGTTTAAACCCTTCTTCGCGTTCAGCAAAACTTCGTGTAGCGCAATTAAAAAAGTCAGAAATAGTTTGACAAAATAGGAAGCAATCGGTAAATTAGTTTTTGAGTTGTTTGATATTATGTATCAAGCCTCTGAAATGAGATAGTAAAGATTATGCTAAGGGCACTCAGATGAAAATAACAGAGGTAAAAGTTTATCCGGCTAAGGAAAATGGCAGACTTAAAGCGTACGCAACAATAATTTTCGATGATGTTTTTATTGTTCGTGACCTTAAAGTTATCGAAGGTGAGAAAGGCTTATTTGTATCTATGCCCTCACGCCGACGCAAAGATGGTTCATTTAGGGATATAGTACATCCTCTGAATGCTGAAACCCGAAAGATGATTGAGGAAGCAATAATTGGAGAATATAATAAGGCAGAAAAGATGGGTTTCTCGTCAAGTGAAGAATCTGAAGAGTAGTAGTAAAAAAAATTAGTAAAGTATGTTGGGGCGTCGCCAAGCGGTAAGGCACCAGGTTTTGGTCCTGGCATTCGGAGGTTCGAATCCTTCCGCCCCAGCCAGTCTTCGCTCTTACGAGCTACGCCTGGCACGGCCATTTAAGATGATTTGAAATAATAAATTAAGCTTATAGAAAAAAGCGAAAACTTGCTCGATGAAGTTAGGTTCTAGCAAAAGTTACGTTAAAGTCACTTATTAAATATAGGTGACTTTTTTTTTGGTTAAAGGAATTTGCATGTCTCATATACTTCTTGTAGGCACAAAATCTGTTCAACGTCGTCGATTGCTTTCAGAAGCACAAATTCCCTTTAAAATTATTGAGCAAGATGCTGATGAAACACAATGTGATTATGGCTTGCCTTTCCCCCAGCTTTTAGAATCAATTGCAGTGCATAAAATGAATCATGTTGTAATGCCTGAAGCTGTGCAAGGAGCTTATGCTTTTGTAGTGACAGTTGATACGATGGTGCAGGATGGTTCAGGTAACATATATGGCAAACCAAAAGATAAAGCATCTGGTATTGCCTATATTAAATCTTTGCGAGATAATCCCGGTTCTGTTGGAACCGCATTCTGCTTAGATAAAAAACAGTATTTGCAAGGAAAATGGACAGTTCTGCAAAGAGTTTTAAAATTTGCCAGTGCTACCTATAAGCTCGATATCGCTGATCACTGGATTGAGATTTATTGTGAAAACTATCCGGAATTTTTATCAATTGCAGGTGCTCTTACGGTAGAGACTTATGGCGCTCAATTTCTTGTATCACTTAATGGTTCGTATGGTGCTTCATTAGGGCTTCCCATTTTTGAATTGCGTGAAGCATTAGAAGCGATGGGATTTTTTTCATAATCATTTTTTCAGCGGAGTTATTCTGTTATGCTATCTACTATTTTTCTTGTAATCTTTTTGGGTATATCATCGTTGCTTACAGCAATGGAAGAAGAGGAGCATGTTTCTAAAAAAACTTATGCACTAGAAATAACAAATCATTTTAATGTGCCCAAGTTAACTGAAATAGCTGCAAAAAAAATTTACGGGTATCAACAGGGAAATCGGAATGTAAAGAAAACATTAAGAGTTTTACAATCATTGCCTACCGCAGCCGCTGTTCATATAGCACAACAAAAAAATCATAATGGTGATACGCTTTTGCATACTGCTGCTTATTTAGGTAATGAAAATATTGTGGCCTATTTATTGGAGTTAGGAGTCCATAGGCGTCCAAGAAATAAATGGAATGAAACTCCCATTTTGGTTGCAGCTAAACAAGGGCATCTTGATTGTTATGAACTTCTTTATGTTCCTGAAGATCGCATGGAACAAGATGATCATGATCAGTTATTGAAATTTATTTTAGCAATCCCAGGTGAAAGAGCTTTAAAATATGCTGAAGTGATTGAGAGTGCTTTTGATTCAACAATGATACCATCTCTTTGTGCAGGTGGAGATATAAATTATTTAAAAAGCATTATAGATCGAAAAGATATTTCATTTCATGATTTAGAGCAAGGATTTGTGAATGCAATACGAGCCGGAGCATTAGAACATATCAAAATTTTGCTTAAACATGATGAAGATCATTCTTGGCTTGGTGAGTTAGGTGAATTTGAAGCTTTATATGAAGCAACGTTATGCGGTCAAGTAGCGATTGCTCGCTTATTGCTTGATCGCGGGATGACCTGTTATGAAGCATTGCATTGTGCAGTACGCACTCAGAACAAAAAACTTGTAAAAATCTATTATAAAAAATTTCCAGAGCAACTCAATGGGCTGGATGAATCGGATAAAACACCGCTTTGTTATGCAGCATCATATGGTTTTGTATCTCTAGTAAATTGGTTATTAGAAAAAGGTGCATCCACAAATGTTGAGGGTGAAATGGACAGTGCCCTATATCGCGCACTTATGGATAGTAGGAACTGCATCATTGTGAAATCTCTGCTTGATAGAGGTGCGCGAATTCTGGAAAATATCGCAGAATGCGATGTTTTGGGTGAACTTATCGAGGAAAATGATGTTTCACTTGTTGCATTGCTTCTACCGTATTGTAAGCAGGCAGGGATTCCAATTCTTTTTTCTAGAGAACAAATGGTTGAATTCAAGCAATTAACCGAAGAAATGAAAAAGATCCTTAATGCTCATTTTGATACTTTTGAAGCACAAAAAAATAGCTAGTAATTCTTGGCTTTTATTACAAATAGTATAAAATATTTATAGGTATTAATATGGAGGTTGTTATGAATAAAATATATAATTTTATCCTATTTGTTTCATTATTATCTGCAGGAGCTTTTTTTGAATTGCCGCTCAAGACAAATGTGTGAGCTATATTGCATTTTTAATGCAAATTGATATTATTGTATTAAAGTATAAATTTATTAAAAAGGAGGTATTTAATGTCTAAGTTATTATTACTATCATTATCATTCGTACTCATCTCAAGCTTTGCTTTAGAAATGAAGCCAGAAGAAGTTCCAACAAATAATAAGAATTTTCTTCAAAAAAACTACAATAAATTCATAGGATATCTGCGATCGAGGCAAAGGATTTAAAGCACCATTTAGTCGTGGAGAGGGTTATTGGTCTAGTCCAAAAGATGAGGACAATACAGGCTTTTTTAATCGTTTAGCTGAGCCTGCAACTCAACGGGAAGATTGGTACAATGTGACTCCCTATATATCAGAATTCTGGTGTGCTATTTCTAATATGGGGTTTAATATTTGTTGGTTTAAAATATCAATCACCTGAAATTATATGTGCTGGTTTAGCTTCATTTGCTTATCATAGTTGTCCAAAACAATGGCTCTTGTATGTTGATCGAATTGGGGTTGCATTTGCTCTTTTGAAGCTTGCAAGAGAATACCAAGTTCTTAAAGAAAATCCACATCTTCTGGCCCTTCCTGTAGCGGTAGGAGCAATTAATCTTTTAGATGTGTACCTAGGGCAATATAAAGGTAAAACTTGGCCACATGCTGCTTGGCACTTATCAGCTGCTGCGATGGCTGCTTATTATCTTTCACATTTGAAAAAATAAATAACCCGGTATTTTCCTTGGACTTTTTTTACCCAAATTTTATGAATAAGTCCTTTGCTTCCCTCTTTGTTATAATGCTTTATTCGCCTAACTTCCTTGTCATGGCCCCAGCCTTAGACTTGTTACTTTTTGGGTAATTCTCTTTAGATTTTAACTGCTCCACGACTGTCCTCATTTCTATTAATTTTGGTATCCCTTCTCATAAAATGTTTTTGATAATCGTATTGATCCAAATCCTAATAATTTTATGGTTGAGCAAGGGACGGGTGATATTGTTGTTATTGATACGGAACATTGGCCATCATTAATTGGCGTTATCAAAAAGCCAGAAGTTTCAAATTATGCATCCTATTATATTTTATTTGGAACCATGCATTGTGTGCGAAATTTTATCTTTGGTATGCCAAATAAGTATGGAAATCCCTTTGATTGTTATTAGAAATTATTCCTTAAAAAAGCCTTAATGAACAGCTTTTTTTCTTGAAATTGGTCTATTGGTTTTGATAAACTATAAAATAGAAGTAAAGAAGTAAAATAGCCATTATTTATTAAAAAAGGAGGTTAATCATGGCAAAATATGGTAAAAAATCACAAGAATCAGTAAAAGAAGCTATGCATAAATATAAAAAAGGTGAGCTTGAAAGCGGTAAATCAGGTAAAAAGGTTACCAGTAAAGAGCAAGCGGTAGCTATAGGTCTTTCTGAAGCACGTAAAGAAGGTGCTAAAGTTCCAGTGGCACCAAAGAAATAACTAAAATAGTCCTAAAAAGCTTATAATTTAAAAATGAACTTTTAGGACTATTTTTTTGTGTGGATTAAAGACCTTATTAGTTGTAATAGTTTTAAATCATTTTAAATTGTATACTAATGCTATACAAAGATAAATTTTTAGGATTTTATATTTTTTAAGAATGATTTATAAATGAACATTTTACTTTTAGCATCCCAATCTCGTTCTCGGCGCAATCTTCTTTCAGAAGCAGAAATCCCTTTCGTGCAGCTTGATCAATATGCTGATGAAAAAGCATGTGATTGGACGTTGCCATTACCGCACCTCGTTTCATCAATAGCAAAGCATAAAATGGAGCAGATTATCATGCCGGTAGGCAGCAATGGTAAAGAGCTTTTTGTAGTGACTGCAGACACCTTAACAGAATCATTGCAAGGTGAAATTCTTGGCAAGCCTGAGTCTCGAGAGCATGCTTATGCAATGCTTCGTTCGGTCAGCTCAGGAGCACGTGTTGGCACAGCTTTTTGTCTTGAGAAAAAAGTGTATCGCTTTGAAAAATGGCAAACACAAGAACAAATTATTGAATTTGTGGAAGCTCGCTGTGTTTTTTCTGTTCCAGAAAATACATTTGATGCATATCTTGCTAATTCTCCTGCATTAACATGCTCAGGAGCTTTTGCATTAGAAGGTTTTGGTGCTCAATTTTTCAAATCTATAGATGGTTCTTATACCACCATTTTGGGCCTTCCAATGGTTGAGTTGCGCAAGGCACTGGAAAAGATCGGATTTTTTGGTTTTTGATTGTTTAGATTATATTTCTATTATTAGAGAGAAGCCTTTACTACTTCTCTCTATAAGTTTCTAGTAATAAATAGATATTGTTAATTGGATAAAATCTTTTTATCCGGTTTCCAACGACGCAATAGTTCTTTTAATAAAATTTCCTGAGCACTTTGTTTTGAATTAGCATGTAGTTGAGCATTTGTTTTTTTCAGGCTGCTTTGCACGACCTCTTCATCGCATATGGTAGAATCAATGTGTTTAAGCGCTGGTATTAGGGTAAGTTCTGCGTTTTTTTGCATATCTAATTCTGTCGTTGCTTCTAAGAGTAAACTATCAAGAAGGCCTAAAAAATCTACGATGCTTTCATTTATTGCCGGATCTGAAATATGCATTTCAATAACTTCATTACTCCGAAATTCAGGGTCATTAAACCCATTTTTTAATGCTCGTACTATTATTTTTTTGAGAGCATCGGATTCATGTTCCATAATCCATTGGAGTAAAAACAAAAGTTCATACGTTAAAAGAATTTGACCTTGGTCATTATGATTTATGTTAAACTTTTCATGTGACATATGCAGTAACTTTCTTTAAGGCATTTTTTGAGCCATAGCTTGTAGTTTTTCTATTCTTTTTTCAACAGGTGGATGTGTTGAGAAAAGTTGTGCCCAAGCTGAGCTTGTTAACGGATTAATTATAAATAACGGAGAAGTTGTCGCTTCAACGGCATTATTTGCAGGAGTATATTGTTTATTATTACTAATTTTTGCAAGTGCGCTGGCTAGAGCAAGAGGCTCATGGCAATAGTGTGCACCGGACTCATCAGCAAGATATTCACGAGATCGCGAAAGAGCAAGTTGTAAAAGGGAAGCTGCTAAAGGCATAATCATAGCAATAATAAGTGCAATGAGCGGATTTGTTCGTTTTTGTGAATCACTTGAGCTCGATTGTCCAAACATGGCACTGTATTGTAGCATATTTGCAACATAGCCGATTGCCGTGGCAAGCGTTGCTGCCATGGTAGTTACTAGAATATCACGATTTTTAACATGAGAAAGTTCATGAGCCAAGACACCGCGTAACTCATCTTTATCAAGCAGATCCAAAATTCCGGCCGTAACAACAACCGAGGCATGCTGAGGATTTCTTCCCGTAGCAAATGCATTAGCAATTGGCATAGAGACGAGCCATAAGCGAGGCATCGGTATGTTCATAGTTTGGCACAGTTCTTCTACGGTTTCGTAAATCCAGCCAAATTGCTCTTTATCTAGTGGTTGTGCTCTATACAAATTTAAAACAATTGATTCTGAAAAAAAATAACTAACAAAATTCATAACCAATGCCATAATGAAGGCGATTTGTAACCCTTTAATGCCACCAATGAAACTTCCCATAGCAAGCAATAATCCACTTAAAGCACCAAGGAGTATAACCGCCTTGATTTTATTTGGTATCATATAATTTCCCTTTTATCGCGTTATTCATCATAATCGACTTCCCATTGCACCAAATCTATTACGTCCCCGGGATTATTTGCAACATTTTGTGAATTTTTATGATTGACTTCAATCTCTTTGAGCTTTTCATGTTTCAAGGTAATTAATTTTCTTGCACTTATTTGAGCTTCTTCTTTGCATTCGGCAACTTCTTTGCTCAGATCATCATGTGCTTCATCAAATACTTTATTCATTTCACCTTGAAGTTTTTTTATTTTCTTTTGTAATTTTAAAATCATTTCGACGCCAGCCAGATTGATTCCTAATTGATGTGTTAAATAGATAATTTCTTCTAGTTTATCAACATCCTCATCTGAAAAAAGACGTGTATTGCCTTCAGACCGTTTAGGAACAATGAGTCCCTCTTTTTCATATAAACGAATTGTCTGTTGATGAACTGAAAACATCTTGGCAACAGCTGAAATGGAAAAATATCCTTTTTTTCTTTTCATTTGTCTTACCCTGATACAATATGAAAACCATAGTAGATATAGTATGTATAGTAAATTACTAACTATAGAATATCATAGTTTTTTGGATAAATCATTTTTTTGTTTAAAAATTAGTATGATACAGTATAGTCTTACCTGTAAGGTTAAAGTTTGGGACAACAATTGAGGTGTACTGTGAAGAAAGTTATAAAATTAGTATGTGTATCGCTTCTTTTAATTTCTATTTGCAAATCTCGTTTTATTGAAAAATCATTATCGGTAACGGTCCTTGAGGAGTCTGTTAATGATATGCGTTTTGCGCACCGAACAGATATTATTGATGGAAAAATACAGGATATTTGGGCAATAAATGGCCATGCGGTACCGTATGATGAATATTTGGATACTATTTTAGATGCTGAAAGAGAAGAAAGACGTGCACTAAGGAAATTGGAAAATGAAAAACGAAGACAAGAGGCAGAATTTAAAATATCTGCTCAAAGCAATGCGATTAAAAAAATTATAAGGATTAAAATCAATGAGATTATGCATGAATTAGCAAAAGTTAAGGAACCATTGCTTGCAGGATATTTAAAATTTGATACTTCGACTTTTGCAACCCAAGAAGATCTTGATACCGTTTCAGAAATAGTTGAAAATGCTAAGAAAAAATGTCAAGAAGGCCAAGAGCTTAGTTATTCAATACTCAATGAATCTCTTGCTTCTTTAGAGGGATTGCCTGAAAAACTTCACAAGCTGTATCAGGATTCTGTGAATTATGCTATTAAAACCTGTGATGATACTCGTTATTTGAAAGATTTGCTTTCTCTTATATCTTAATTACACTAAAACAAGTTGTCTTTTGAATAGTTTTGAAACGAGATTTTTATATGAAAAAAATAGCTCTTATCTCTTTACTGATTTTTAACGCATTGCAATCTGCATCACATACTTTGGGCTCATGGGATCAAGAGCATAAAAAACTTAAGAATTCGTTTAAAAAACGAAAAAAAGTTTTATTTGTAAGATCGCAGGAAGTGTCAACTTGTTATATTAAAAGTTTGATCGAAGATCTTTTATTTGCTCAGGAATATTACAAGATACATGGTAAGTATCCTTCCATACAAAAAGTTAATCGAATTCGTATTTTGAGGAATCAAGATAGATAATTTAAAATTTTTTTAATTAGAATTTTCAAAAACTATTAACATTTCTTTAATAGTAGAGATTAAACAATTTTGTTCAATCTCTACTATTCTTTTAAGCTCAATTTTTGCAGATGAATATATATTCTAACAATTCTATTTTTTCAAAAAAAAACATAACATTTCTTCTTATTGTTTCATTTGACAAAAAATCATAAATACTTAATATAGTGAACCCCTTTGTCAAGACACGAAATTAAAAAAAAATTTAAATCATAGCGGCTCCAAGTTTATAAATTTGTGAAGCTATAAAACTTTCGAATAATTCTTTTTTAGATGGAATAATTTTTTTTGCGAAAATAGCGTCTGGTGCGTGATAATTAAGCTTTGAATGATAACGTCGTGTATTATAAAAAACAATGTAACTTGCAAGCGCATCTCTTACCTGTTGAACTGTATCAAAGCTATGCAAATGTATCATCTCATATTTTATCGTACGCCAAAGCCTCTCAATATAAACATTATCTGCCCATCTTCCTTTACCATCCATACTTATTTGAATTCCATATTGTTGCACTAATTCAACCCACAGAGCACTGGTAAATTGACATCCTTGGTCGCTATTAACAATTTCTGGAATACCATGTTGCAAAGCACTATTGAACGCCTCTATGCATAACGCTGTATCAAGAGAAATTGACAATTTCCATCCCATGATTTTTCGACTAAAAACATCAATTAAGCAAACCAAATATACAAAACCACCCCGTATTTTTATATAGGTTATATCTACTTGCCAAACCTGATTTGGTCGATTAATAAGCAACCCACGCAATAAATAAGGAAATACTTTGTGCCCCTGATTTCGTATGGTTGTTTTTTTGCGAGGGTAAATGGCCTGGATGCCCGCTATCTTAAGCAACATAAAGACTTTTTTATGATTAACCAAAAAACCATTTTCTCTTAAAGCTACTGTCATGCGCCGATAGCCATAGGAAGGCGTTTCTTGATAAATTTCACGTAGCTCATTCATAATAATTGCATCATTATTTTTTTGAGGTTTAGGCTTGTAATACATCGATCCTCTCGATACATCTAAAAGTTCACATTTTCTTTTAAAGTCTATTGCTTCATTTACACACTCAACCATTTCCTTACGCTGCTTTAAATCTATCGATTGAGCGAGCGTTCTAAAAAATCACGCTCTGCCGTTATTTGACCAATTACTCGATAAAGCCTATCAATTTCCTCTTGTTGGTCCTTTTCTTGTTTCCCCTCAAAAAGGTTGCTCATATTTTCTTCAGCATGTCTTTTCCAGATAGAGATTTGTGCAGGAGCAATGCTATGTTCCTGACTTAGTTCGTTTAAAGTTTTTTGTTCTCTAATAGCATCTATAGCTACTTTTGCTTTGAATGAACTACTATGTTTTTTATATCTTCTTGCCATAAAAATTCCCCGATAATAATGTTCACTTTCATGTTCATTAAAAACTAACACATTTTTAATTTTATCGTGTCAAGTTTCTGGGGTTCATTATATAATGCTTTATTTACAATAAATGAAGCATTAAAGTTTCTCTTAGTGTTTTATAAATGGAGTTTTTGCATGCCTCGATTTTTCAATAACTATTTTTGTATAGCAACTGTTATTTCTTATCATTTTTTTTGCTTTGGAATGGAAGAGACGCCAAAAGATGACAAGAGCTTTTTTCAAAAGCTTTTTACTTCTCAAACAAGAGTTCCTTATGATGTTACAGTAAATGAGGTTTCTAAGGATAATTTTGAAATAACAGTAAGACCCATTTTGACTGAAAATCAAATAATAGAGACGAGTCTCGGTTTAGAATCTGTCGATCAATTAGAAATATATTCCGAAGATGATTCTCAAGAGTCGCAAACACATGAAAAAACTGTAAGAGAAGATAATCGTTTACCTTCATTATTTCAGAAAACTACCAATGCTCAATCGCATGATGAGGCTATAAAAAATTTGATCGCTCGCAATAAGCATGAAAATATTTGCAAAAATGCAATACAGCAAGGGCAAAGTTCTATAGATCCTTTAAATCTTCCTCCGGGGCCAGGAGGAACAGTTGGCTATGATGTAGCAACTTTAGAAAGTGCAATAGAGTATAATAAAAGAAAGGCGGGACAGGGGAAACGAGCAAGAGATGCTTATCATAAGAATAAGACTGTTCCTGCTCCTGTAAAAAATCCTGTACCGTTAGAAAAGAAACAAATAAATGAACAAAAAAGTGATAGCGGCTCATTAAGCGGCCCTAGCACCTATTCTAGCAATAATGATTCTCCAAAATCAAATGTTATTAAGGCTGTACCGAGTAATGTATCTCGTGCTGCTATCTACGAAAATCTTCGCCCTTATACAGGTGGCAATCAAACAATGCAATATTCCTCATTGCCAAATTCAAGGAATGAATCATCTCCAAGGGCAACGCAATCTATAGAAATTGACGAAAGTGAATTTGAAACTATATGTTCTTCGCCCTCAACTAATGTGCCAAAACAAGTTCCAACTAGCACGCAAAGATCTTATCAATCAAAACAGATGAATGTCAGAAAGCTAGCTCCTGCTCGAGATAATGATGATACGCCAGAATCGCATATGGGATTAGACAATATGGATTGGCCCAATTATGAAGAGGAAAAGAGAATTAAAGAAGCGGCTAGGGTATCAAATGTGTGTAAAAATATTGGTGATTTTTTAAATGATGATAGAATTCCTGAGCATTATAGAGAAGCATTAAATGATGCGGTCAATGATAGTAGTTATGGCAGAAATGATTTTAATCAAACAGAAGAACGATTTAATCACATTAAAAGCGAGTATGAGCAAACCATTTTGCACCAATTAAGAATTCGTGATGATTTAAATCCTGAACAACTTGCTCTGCGTAGAAGTTTAGAACATGAATATATTTCTCAAGAAGATCAAGCGTTACTTTATTCTGATGATTACAAAAATATCAAAAAGGAAAAAAAAGCTGATATTGATAACAATATTACTTTTTTTGACATATTTACAAATCGATTACAACTGCTCAAGGATAAATACAAGGACAAAAAGAAGGCACAGGTTAATAAATCGTTAGACAGTATCAGTGAACGATATAAAAGAGCATATGAAGAAGAAGAAGAAAAAAAAGCAAAAAAACTAAAATCAGAGCGTAAGCAACTTAAAAAAGCAAGAATCGCTAAAATAAAGAAAAAACGAGAAATTCAGGAACGATTTAAACACATTGGTTATGAACTTAATAGCGATAAAGCAGCATTTGAAAGGCTAAAATATTTATATCTTAATCCCGTAGTTAATTTATTTACTAATATGCTGCAAGTAAATAAAGATAAATACAAGGACAAAAAGAAAACATCTGTTAATAAATCATTTAATAAATCATTAGGCAATAGAGGCGAACAACATAAAAGGGCACATGAAAAGGAAGAAAAAAACCTAAAAGGTCCTGATAATGAATTTGCTTCAAAGCCAAATGTGTTCAAAACTAATAATCTAACTTTTGCTGATACGGAAACTGTTATTGAACCGGAAGCCTACGATCCTACAATTAATCTAGCAGAGCCTTCTCTTGATTCGTTGGATTTGATTAAAACTAACCGCACCAATGATTTTCTTAATCAGATCGGTATTAATCCCAATGAATATAATGATTTTAAAGGAAGTGCTGAACAAGAGGAATTCCATAAAACCCTTTCTAAAGCTATTGAAAATGCCTCTAATCTTGGCATTGAAGTTGCGCCTCATGTTCGCGAAATGCAACAAGAGCTTTTTAAAACTGCTTATGATTTAAATAGAAGAAACTATACAGATCTTGCTCGAGAGATAAAAGACTTATTTGAGTTTCTAAATCCCATATCATTAGCAAAAGCAGTTGGCAATGAAATTGTTGATACGGTTTCCAATCCATTAGGGTATTCACAAAGGCGATTTGATGCTATTTTTGGTGCATTATGTGAATTTCCCAAGAGACAAGCATCAACTATGATTCGATCTGTTCAAGTAATTGTCAAAAAATGTGACGAGATAGGCACATTAGCATCATCTGATCTACCTTTTCTTGAAAAATATAGAAAAATTGATAACGCAGTTAAAATATTAGTTCAAACCACTCATGAATTGATATCCGGTGAAACGCCAATTACAGAATTAACAAGAATTCACCATCATTTTAATAATCTATCAATAGATCAACGTCAAAAATTGTTTGCTCAAATCGCCATCGATGGTTTTGTGGATTATCTTTCAATTGCAGGGGCATTTAAAACATTTAATTTTGCCAAATATCACAGAACACTTAGAAATATTCCTTATAGGCCTCAAGTAATAACTGTTGAGGTATGTGACAATCCTAGACCATCGACTTCTTTCAATTTTGCTGCGCTTGTTGAAGGTGCTGCTGAAAGCAGGCTGCCTGCAGCTGTAGAAAATACAGCAGAACAAGCGATTAGGGCAGTTGCAAAAGAATCTGCATTGCCAACAACTGTTTCTGAGCCTCTTGTTGTTAATCCTGGAGTTTCAACTGCAATCCTTTCTCAAGCCGCAGTTGCTGAAGTTATTGCTGAGAAAGGACTGGCAGCCAAAGAAACAGTGCAAAATAACATTGCAGAATGTCCGCCAAGCTGTCCAGAAAAATTTGAAAAATTAAAAAACGAGCTCCAAAGTGAAGAAGCTAAGGGGCTTTATGAACATCAAGCTAATGAAATTAAAAAAATTATTAATGTTACTGAACATGGGTTACAAAGATTAATTGAAAGAGGTTTTACTCCAGATATTATAAAAGAGCTTGTTCAAAACCCTGATTTTAGAAGAGTACAAAGGGATGGTGCAGATGTATATATTAAGAAATTTAATGAAAAATATGCTATTATGATAATCAATGAAAAAGCCAAAGAAGTTGTCAGTGCGATGAAAGACCTTGCTTTGAAAAAAATTAAAAACTTAGGTGAAAATTATGGATGGACAATTTGATGAAAAATTTGGATTCCGTTGTTGTTTTTGTAATCAAAAAATAATTGAAAATACAACTGATCCTGTCATGATTAATGTTTCTTTGAATGAAGACATAATTAATAAAATGGGAACTAATCAAACCTTTTGGTCACATTTTAATTGTTTTAAAGAGAAATTACATCAGTATTTTAAAGGGTATTTTATTAAAGAATCTGACTTTCGTTTATATGATGACGAAAATTTAATTGTGAAAAATAAAGATTGTTTAATAAAAAAAATAATAGAACTTGAAACTATTGAACAATGGAAAGTTATTTATTATGGATTAGATCGAAAGTTTATTGATACACGATTCGTTATAGATTATTGTTATGCCCTTATAGAACGCGAACATTCTGTAGACCAATTTGTACTTGATATTGCTGGGCTTACTACTAAAGATGACTTAAACAATATTCCAAAAATGATCGCTGAAAAAATTGGTAATTCTGCTGAGATATTAATTGATAAAGAACAATATTACAGCAAAATTTGGTCGTATCTTTCTTTGGCAGCTGAAATGTGTGCTGAAAAAATTATTAAATATTAAAAATTTGAAGGCGTGGCATTTAGACCACGCCTTGTTTATTTAGAATTATTCCTGTGGATTTTTGGTTGTTTCTGCTTCTTTAAGTTTTTGACGAATTTCCCGGTGACTTAGAGTAAATTCAAATCTATCGCTCCGCGTTTTTTTTAGTTTATCGGCAAATTTTTTAAATTTTGCTTTTTCAGCATCATCTTCAATATCTAAATTTTCAATCAATTTAATATAATCTTCGCGACTATTCATAAATCTTGTTTTAGTGTTAACAATTTTTGAGCTCAATGACTCAATAAAATAATCTAGGATTATGCTATACAGAATAGGATCATTTTTCTTTAATTGAAAGATAGGTAAACCACTAGTTTGACTAGTGAGACTTTCAAGGCTAGGCCTTTAGATTCAAGTGTAAAAAAAATGTTTCCAATGATATATTTTTTTAGGGCGTGACGGCTCGAAAAAAAATATATATGGAAACATCATTTAAAAGTTTAAGCCATTCTAAATTTAACTGCAAATACCATATTGTATTTGTTCCAAAATATAGAAAAAAGAAACTTTATGGAGAAATTCGTAAATTCTTAGGACCAGTATTTCATGAATTGGCAGGACAAAGGGAAAGTAAGATTTTGGAAGGCCACATGGTACAAGATCATGTGCATATGCTGATAAGTATTCCGCCGAAATATTCAATAGCAGAGATAGTTGGATATATAAAAGGTAAAAGTGCGATTGCAGTTGCGCGACAATTTGGCGGTCGGCAAAAAAATTTTAATGGCGAGAAGTTTTGGGCAAGGGGATATGCGGTTTCAACAGTAGGTCATGAATTGGAGAATGTTAAAGCCTACGTGAAAAATCAAGAACAGCTGGATAGCCAAGGTTTTGATGAAGAAGGTCAATTTTAAAATATAGTCAAAGTTAAATCTGGCAGTCCTTGGGACTGCTAACAGCCGTCAAGCCCCCCGGTCTACGGGGGCGTTATAACTCTGTTAATTTTTCCATAACTTCTTTTTGAATCGTGCTCCTATCGAATGATTTTTTGCAAGCTTGAGTGTTGTGTTTAAAAACACATTCATTGCGTGTCAATGCAGACTCTTTTTCAAAATCAGAGAGTAATGAATACAACTCTTCCGGTAACAATTGTTTATATCTTTCTAATAGATCTAAATCTTGCTCATACAATTCTTGTCTATTAAAACTATAAGCCTCATGCAAAAAAATAATATCATACACAAGAAAGGATTGCACTTGACCGTGAATTCTAACTCCTTCTTTTAATGTTTTTTTAGTGGTTTGTATTTCATTACAGGAGTTCACATTATGTTCTATCTTACATTCTTTTGCTAAATGATAAAGTTGAGGAGCTTGCAATCTCATTCGATAAATAAACTTTTCGCAATCTTTTATTTTGTCTTGATGCTTCTTATAATCATATGGATCAATACAAACAGTTTTGTAATTTAATAAAATTACTAGTAATAAAAATAATTTTTTCATGAAAAAACCCCTAACTAAAACATTATGTAATAAATTTGATAGTGTATAAGAATAAAAAAAATGACTGATGTAATGGTATTTTAAGTCTTGTTACACGTTAAACTTAACATTAATAATATCACCATCTTGAACAATATAATCTTGCCCTTCAGTCCTCATTTTTCCGCTGGTGCGTACTTTCGCTTCACTGCCAAGCTCAAAAAGATCTTTATAGTTAAAAATATCAGCGCATATAAAACCACGTTCTAAATCGGAATGTATTTCCCCTGCAGCTTGACGAATTGTTTTGCCTTTGGGAATTGGCCAAGCATGTATTTCTTTAGGACCACAGGTAAAAAAGGTTATAAGGCCAAGATTGTGATACGTTTTTTGAATAATGGTTTCAAGGCCACTTTTTTCAAGACCCATGAGTCCCATCATCTGTTCAGCATCTTCTTTGCTCAGCTGAGAAAGTTCATATTCAAGGCGAGCAGAAATGGCAATAACTCTTTCTTTGCCAAATTTAGCGGTTAAAGCACGAAATTTTTCATTTTTTTCATAGCCATTATTTTCCACTTCAGTTTCAGGAATATTGGCAACTATCAGAAAGTTCTTAGAGCTTAATAAAGGAATTGTTTGAATGGCTGCCTGCTCAATAAGAGTTCGTACTTTTTGAGAATCGCCCGCATCTAGGGCATTATTGAGTGCTGTTAAGAGTTCTAGCTCTAAAGAAAGCGCTTTGAACTCTGCAGGTTTACTTTTTGCAGATTTTAAAAGATGATGTACTTTTTCTATTCGTTTTGTGACTGATTCAATATCTTTGAGCATCAATTCAGCATTTATTATTTCAAAATCCTGTAACGGATCAAGATCAGCGCTGGTATGAATTATATTTTCATCTTCAAAACAACGAACAACATGTATAATAAGATCAACTTCTCTAATATGGCTCAAAAACTGATTGCCAAGCCCTTCACCGGAAGCAGCCCCCTTAACAAGACCTGCAATATCAACAAAAGAAACGGTTGCTGGAATAATTTTTTGACTATTAAAAAGCTTTTTTAACTGTCCGAGTCTTTCATCGGGAACCTCTGTAATTGCCATATGTGGATCAATGGTGCAAAAAGGATAATTTTCTGCTGGAACAGATGATTTAGTTAATGCATTGAAAAGTGTTGATTTTCCCACATTAGGAAGGCCAACAAGACCAGCTTTAATAGTCATTGTACTTCTTTCATTAAGATATTAGTCTAGTACACAATATGTTATAGGTATCTACTGTTAGTGTGCTGTAAAAATAAATTTTATTCAATTTATGGTTGAGAATTAGTAGAAGATTCTTTTTTGAAAATGCAAATTGCAAATATATTGCATGGCTCGGTTCCTTTAGTTTATGCTATAAAAGATGATACATAGTTTTCATAGAAATTGAGGGGCTTACTATGAACAAGATCCTTGCGAACAAGATTTTTACGGTTTGTTCGATATCATGTTTAGCATTAAGCCTTTTGAATACAACTCTTTTTTGCAATACGAATGGAACTCCAGAATCAAAGATTCATATATCTTCTGAAGGGCAATCTGCGTTACTTGATCTTATGAGTGGTAAGAAACTTGATCAAGCAGAGCAATTAGAAATAAAAAAATTGCCTTTTGAAGATACAATTCATTTTATAGTTTCATCCATTACGCATTCACCAACGTATATTATTAAGCGGGCAGAGAAAATTGATGAGTGGGCTGATATTTTATTAGATGCACGACGATTTGATAGTCGGATCTTACAGCATTTATCAGAATATACTGATGAGCTTTTAAAAACTCGTTTGATTAAAGGAGCCACTTTATTTTTGCGTTTTGATCTTTTTCCTTGTTCTGCAGTTATAGCTAAGATTTTGGAGAATGCATTAAGTCTTCCTGGGTACCTGTTTCAAGCAAAGTATTTTTCAGGTAAAGCTTTTAAAGGAGCAGCAGCGGTCACCCTATGGCTTGTTAGTAAAGTAGCAGATGAAAAATCATTGGAAAAAGCCGTTGAACAAGAAGCTGAAAGCTTTGAAAAAACAGAACAAAAGACCGAATTGCCAAGCTCACTAGAAAAAAAAGAATTTTTGCGTAATTTGCCGGTTATCACTCCGTCTTTAAAGCAAGAAGTCATAGAACGATTAAAAAGGTATATTATTGATCAAGAGAAAAAGTTTGAAACTCCTTCAGAACAAAAAAAGTTTGCATCATTCTTTTCTTCTTTCCTTTCATTTGGTGATGCTCTTAAAAATTCATTCACACTGTTTTTTGGAGATCAGCCTCAATCATATGTACAAAGATTAAAGGAGTTAGAAAGACAGAATAGAAGCGCTGAAAATGTGAGAAATATTAAGAATCTTTTAGATGAATTTTGTAATGAACTTGCAACGCTCTTAATTAGTTTTACTCTGTATGCATCTTTTTTTGATATTTTTGTTCCTGATGAATCTTTATCATTGTCTGATGCGCTTATTGCTGCTTTTGATTTTATGAATTTTAAAAAAGCACAGATTAAAGCGTTGCAAAAGGCATTGCAAGATTTTCAGCAAAGTGCGCTAGCAGCTTCAGGATCAGTTTTTGAACCGTTTGTTCAAGATGTATATACAAAACTGGTGTTTTTGATTAATAAAGCGTCAACGCAGATTGTATCTAATACAGTGAAGCTTGGCAATGATGTTTTACATGCATTAGATCAACTACACTATGAACAACCATCTGAAGAAAAAGAGTCAAGCCAGTCTCTGAAAAAAAAGCAGGAAATGATTGCTCACTATAAAAAGCTATTCAAATACACAGGTATGCGTGGGCTCTCTGAATATGAAAAAGCAGTTAAAGATACAATAATTAAACTTGACTCGACAAAAGCAATTTTCAATCTTCTTGTTGCTGAATTTGATGCTATTGAGCGCGGTGGTTTTTCGACTATAATCGGCAACAAACTTAGTTTTT
This sequence comes from Candidatus Babeliales bacterium, assembly GCA_963722255.1. Classification (GTDB taxonomy): domain Bacteria; phylum Babelota; class Babeliae; order Babelales; family JANWKD01; genus CAVRJM01. The sequence goes on along the minus strand of CAVRJO010000002.1, from coordinate 76,342 downwards.
TTGATTATTCAATCCAGTTGCTTGCGCTTGAACAATTAGCCGATTTTATATACACCGAAAGGTTCGGACTTTCTGATTTTGTGTATGATAAAGAATTAACTACAATGAATTTGGATTATAATGCTGTAGAGAATCTAAAGAGAGCCATTAATCAAAGAATCGATGGTATAAGGGAGTTTGTGCAAACAAAGCCCCTTATAAATAATAGTATTGATCGTGAATTACATTTGTATAAAAAAATTAGACAAGATAAAATATCTGCGTTGAAAGCATATCTGCTGCTTTCTAATTTTGCTAAAAAATATCAAACGCCTGAAAAACAGTTTTACGCCATTCTTTCTATCATTGATCTTATGAGACATTATTCACTGATGAGCTCCGATCTCGTTCAATCTATTAGAAGAGTTCTTGCACAAAAGAGATTGATAGAAGATCCTACCGTGCAATCAAAACCATATTTTCTGTGGTTGAGATTAAAAGTTGCAACTTCTGATACGGAAAAAGATTTTTTATTGCAAGAAGAGTTTGCACGAATTAGAACTATAGAGAATCATAAAAAGCAAAAAGAACAGTTAGCATTGCTTGCATTTTTTGTAAAAGAACAAAAAAATAAAAATATATACCTTGAGCATAGTATTGATGAACGTATTAAGCAGCTTGCACAGATAGCGCCAAAACCGTTTGGTACTACTGCTTTGGGCAGTAGATTGCATTTAGAAGGTAAATTACCACAAGATCAAGGGCGTATTTTAACGGATTATATAAGTACGATATTAAACAAGGTTGGAATAACTGAGCGTGTTGATAAGAAAGAACTAGAGGAGGTTATCGAACAGCTTAAAGAGATTAAAGCAACATTTGAACTATATAATCTTAAAAAATTGTATAGAGATTTATTAGTGTTTATCGAAGAAAGTATACAGATTTATACACGAGCGTTAAAAAAGACAGAGGATGCGTGTACAAGGACAACGCCAAAAAAGTCTATGTTACATTCATTATTTGCAGGGAGAAAAGTTGAGCTACCTCCTTCTTTCTTTACAAGCATTACGCAGAGCGAACTTAAAAACTATATGCAAGAATATCTACAATGTTCATCTGACTATTTATTAAAGAATGCGCATTCTTTACAAGAATGGGGTAGCGTTTTGTTGGAATCGCAAAAAGCTAACTCGCCAATTGTAGAGATTTTAAAAGAATATGGAGATACTATTGCAAAAACTAATTATTTTAGTTATTTAATTTCGTTTTTGAGGTTTGATACTCTACCCTATACAAAAGATGTCGCTTTATATTTAGAGACTTTGCTCTGGTCACCAGGTGCTCTAGTGGCAGTCCGGCAAATTCCGGGAAAGGCTGTGTATACTTTAGGTAATCTGATTGAATGGTTTGCCCATAAAATTAGCAATGAAAAATCAAAAGAAAATGCCAATTTCCAGCAAGACATTTTTGAAGCAAGCCAAAAAGCTCGTTCTGAGGTTGATGAATCTATACTTGCATCAGGTACCACTGTTCAAAATGAAGATATTATACAGGCAGAATGCACGAGCGTAGCACAACTAGTTCCTCAGGTAGTGCAAGCAGATACTCGTGAAGAATTAGAAGATATTGAGCGCATTAAAGATTTTATAAAAACTCAACAAAGTGAATTGTTACTTTCCCTTGAAGAAAGTAGATATGCAAATTTCTTTAAGCCTTATATTGAATTTAGTGATGCGATAAAAAAACTCTTACAAACGAAATTTTTTGGTCCACAAGAAGATTCATATTTGAGCAAGATTGTTACTTTAGAAGCACAATCATACGATAATGAGCATATTCAGGAACTATCACAACTTTATCAAAAGGTTGTCCAAGAATTTAATGCTCTTGTTGCAAGTTTTACCTTATATATTTCATTATTTGAGTCATTCGTACCACAAACAAATTTGTCATTGCAAGAATCGACAGTAGCAACATTCGAGCTTATTAACTTTAAATTGACACAAGCAGACAGTCTCTATAAAGGCATTTCTAGAATTAAAGAGGGTGCAGAATTTGCGCAAGGCTCTTCGTTGGAATTTATCGCACAAGACTTAATAGAGCGTTTATCAACATTGGTCCATGAAGCATTAATAAAAACTATTGCTCAAAAAGTAGAAATATGCAAAAAATATAGTAACTATTTACAAAATTGGGCAGAAGAACTTAAATAAGAGTAAACAAAACTTATGAAGAATTTATATGAGTTTGTATAAATACCTTGTATAAAGTATTGCACTCTTTAAAATTTTTATGGCAAACTTTTAATGGTAGTATTGTTTTTTATGTCTAAAAAAAGGAGTTTCTATGGACTGTTGTTCACCAGTAATGAAAATGATTGCAAAGGTTGCACTTTTTCTTTCTTCATTAGCGGCTATTCATCAAGGATTAATGGCTGTTGGGTATAATGCGCTCGATGTATTAAAACTTCATGAGTATTCACAAGTGCTTGGCTATATTTTTGGTATAGCGGGTGTTATAAGCCTTGTAATGCTTTGCATGTGGTGTATGAAGAGCCATTGTCGTTGCTCTTCAGAATCTTGCAAATAAGAGTTCTGCACGCACTTATTGAGATATTTATTATAAAGAAGGCGCATTGAGCGCCTTCTTTTTTGTGCAATAATATGCAATACTGCTTTCTATAAATATACAATAAAAACTATGAAAGCATCTGTATGAAAAATAGCGTGGCTTTGGCTTTATTCATCTTTTTATCGAGCAGCTCAATATTATTTAACATGGAAAAAGAAAAGCTTACAGAAGCATCTAAAAGTATTGGGACATTTTTTTCCAGTTTTTCAGAAGATAGCCATCTTACAACCATTGAACGCGAGCATGGTCAAAGATTTAATTGTTTGAATCTAGTTGATTGTGATATTAGCAGCTTAAAAGAATTATCTTTGCTTAAAAAAAAATGTGAATACATAATTAATAGCATTGATTTGAGCAATAATAATTTGAAGAAAATTAATCTGACAAAATTTCTTGATTTATTTCCCTATTTACAGGAGTTGAAGGTTAATGCTAGTGGAGTTGAAAAAGTTATTATAGATACATTACCAAATAAATTTAATCTTGAGTTGATGCAAAATCAGATTAGAGATATCACAACTTTTATTGTTGATGAAGGTGCTTCGTGCAACTTTGAAGGAAATTTTGAGCTGACTGATAAATCTAAAAAAAACATCAAACTCTCTTTTAGTCGTCCTTGGTTGGAACGTTTTGGTAAGTTGGATCAAACATTACATATTTTTGATGATATAAAGCAAGTACGTACATTTTTTGCATTTGGAGCGTTTCTTCTTTATGTAACGCATGGGCTAGATGGATATGTTGATAACGTAATAATTGGACGCGGAGCATTAGCTTTTTGTTTTTTGTCTATAACTACCTATCTAATAGTTAAAAAATATTACTGCGACTATTCTGATGTAACGTATAAAGGGAATTTCAAATTTTGATTTTTATTTTGTAAAGGTCATTTTTATGAAATATGGTTTATTGATCCTGTTGCTATCAGTTCCAAGCTTTATTATTTCTATGGAAGAAATTACACGATCCTCTGTGATAATTCAGGATAACGTGGGTAATTTATTTGCAACACCTAAATCTGTCGCCTCGCAATGCGGTTTATTTTGTAATGTGTTATCTGATGCTCAAGGTCAAGAAGAAAAAGTATATGATGTAAGTTTCAAAGGAGAAAATAGTTTTTTGCATGCGTCTGTTTTAAACAAAGTATTCCAGTGCATTGAAGATAACTCTCGATGTAATGATACTTTAGTCGATGTCCAAGATGTTTTTGAAGCCGCATTTTATATTGAGGCTCCACGACCTCTTTTACGATTATTAACATTGCTTGTACGAAAAAAAATTCCGAAAAGTAATCAACATGAGTTTGTTAAAAATGGAGCATATTTTAACTCTATTCAAAGCTTAATTGATGATAATTATTTTTTGCCGGAAAAAAAAATAGTGTATTTAAAAAAAATTGGTGATGATGAAGATGATCAATTGTGTCTTAACTTAGCTCGCAAAGAACTTGATACACTTAAAGGAGTTAAAGCACTCTCAGAGTCGCTTTATAATGAACACATAGTGAAGATCAAATTAAATAATAACTTTTTAAAAAGAATTAATATAAAAAAAATAATTGCCTCTTTTAGCAAACTAAGAATTTTGAAAGTAGGTAATAATAGAATAAAAAAAATAACTATGGTCGATCTATTGCCAGAATACTTTTTTTTGGATCTTGAGAATAACAAAATAAAACAGATATCAAAATTTATTGCTTTAGATCGAGCAAAGTTGAAGCTAAAGAGCAATATGTTAACGAATGAAGCTAAAAAAACATTAGACAGGGCATTCCCTTTGTCATTAGAGAGTGCTACAGATAAGATTCATGCAACACAGGAACTCAGAGATTATTTCTTTAAAATCTGGATATATATGGGATTATCGCTGTTTATTGGAGAAATATATTTATTAAGTCAGTTTTGCACCACTGAGTTTTATTTTGTGGCTGGTATGGGGACAAGCGTTTTTGTTACTTTTTTTGGTACAGGAATTATCCTATCTAATAACCCACAATGGCTTTTGCCTTCTGACCAAAATAGAAGAGATGATGTTGAGTATTAACATGTATAATTAATGATTTTCTTTGTTTCTTTAAAAGCTTTTTCTGATTTATTTTTTGTAACTATAGATTTTCTTATAACAATCCTAGTATAAACGATTAAGATTACTGCAAAATTATTAAAGTTATTACGAGGAGTTATAGGTGATGAAGATATACAAAAAAATATTGTATCTTTTGTTTGTGAAACTATTTTTTCTCAACGCCTATGCTGAGTCATCAGCAATTGAAAATGATTCACGTGCTCCGCGTCCTGATGCCCAAAATAATGGTGTAGTAGGCTCTTTTGATTTTTCAACTAATGCTCAGATTGCAAATATTGTAGCTCAGGTTTTAGGATCAACAGGCGATGTTACGGGGCCTTCTTCGTCAACTACAAATGCAATAGCAATATTTGCTGACACAACCGGAAAACGACTAGCAAATTCCGGAATACTTATTGATCCAAACAATCTTTTAAATGTAAATAATATTGAACTTAATGGCATTACAAAAAATGCTCATACCGTGAGCTGGCCTTCAAATGTAGGAGCTGCAGGTACTTTTTTAGGGAGTGATGGTGCAGGCAATTTAGTCTATGCAACGCCGGGAGGAGGGGGCAATGTTTCTACAGCTCTTCCATTTGTTACCAATAATGCACTTGTAACAACAGATTTACCCCATGGTGTTGATAATATTAAGCAATCTAATGTCACATTGGATAGTAGTAATAATATAAGTGGCGTAAATATTTTAAACGCAAATACTATAAATGCTACTACAATAAATGGGAATGTAACCTCAGCTATAAATTTTACCGGCCCCTTAGTAGGTGATGTTATCGGAACACAAGGAGCAACAGTTGTGGCCACCGTTGGTGGTCAATCGGCAGCCAATGTTGCTTCCGGTGCCGTAGCAGCAAATGCGGCGACCAATACTGATACGCCAAATACAATTGTAAAAAGAGATGGATTAGGTAATTTTAGTGCCGGAACAATAACGGCAAATCTAACGGGTAACGTTACGGGTAATTTAACTGGTAATGCAACCAGCGCAACGACAGCCGGTTCAACGACCAATTTTACAGGACCATTATCGGGTGATGTTACGGGCAATCAAAGTTCGACGGTTGTTAGCACTGTTGGTGGTCAAACAGCAGCAAATGTCGCTGCTGCAACGACGGCAGCAAATGCAGCGACAAGTAATGATACTGCAGGTACAATTGTAAAAAGAGATGGATTAGGTAATTTTAGTGCCGGAACAATAACGGCAAATGTTACGGGTAATTTGAGTGGTAATGCTACAACAGCGACAAGTGCAACAACGGCTGGTTCAGCGACCAATTTTACCGGTTCGTTAGCGGGCGATGTTACCGGAACGCAAGGTGCTACGGTTGTAGCGAGCGTAGGCGGTCAAACAGCTGCAAATGTTGCTTCCGGTGTTGTGGCCGCAAATGCCGCAACCAATCTTGATACTGCTAACACTATAGTAAAACGCGATGCGTTAGGAAACTTTAGTGCAACAACGATAACGGCAAACTTATCGGGTAATGCTACATCAGCAACAACAGCAGTATCAACTACAAATTTTACGGGATCATTAGCGGGAGATGTTACCGGAACACAAGGAGCAACGGTTGTAACGAGTGTAGGCGGTCAAACTGCTGCCAATGTTGCTTCCGGTGCCGTAGCAGCAAATGCGGCGACCAATACTGATACGCCAAATACAATTGTAAAACGAGATGGATTAGGTAATTTTAGTGCCGGAACAATAACGGCAAGTCTAACGGGTAACGTTACGGGTAATTTAACTGGTAATGCAACCAGCGCAACGACAGCCGGTTCAGCGACCAATTTTACCGGATCGTTATCGGGTGATGTTACGGGCAATCAAAGTTCGACGGTTGTTAGCACCGTTGGTGGTCAAACGGCAGCAAATGTCGCTGCTGCAACGACGGCAGCAAATGCAGCGACAAGTAGTGATACTGCAGGTACAATTGTAAAAAGAGATGGATTAGGTAATTTTAGTGCCGGAACAATAACGGCAAATGTTACGGGTAATTTGAGTGGTAATGCTACAACAGCGACAAGTGCAACAACGGCCGGTTCAGCGACCAATTTTACCGGTTCATTGGCGGGCGATGTTACCGGAACGCAAGGTGCTACGGTTGTAGCGAGCGTAGGTGGTCAAACTGCTGCAAATGTTGCTTCAGGTGTTGTGGCCGCAAATGCAGCAACTAGTTTAGATACGCCAAACACGATAGTAGAACGTGATGCGTTGGGAAATTTTGCAGCTGGAACGATTACGGCAAACTTATCAGGTAATGCTACATCGGCAACGACAGCAGTATCAACTACAAATTTTACCGGCTCATTAGCGGGAGATGTTACCGGAACACAAGGAGCAACGGTTGTAGCGAGCGTAGGCGGTCAAAGCGCCGCAAATGTTGCTTCCGGTGCCGTAGCAGCAAATGCAGCAACAAGTAGTGATACGCCAAATACAATTGTAAAAAGAGATGGATTAGGCAATTTTAGTGCCGGAACAATAACGGCAAATCTAACGGGTAACGTTACGGGTAATTTGAGCGGTAATGCGACAACAGCAACAAATGCAACAACAGCGGTAAATTTTAGTGGATCGTTAAGTGGTGATGTTACGGGCAATCAAAGTTCAACGGTTGTCTCTATGGTTGGTGGTCAAACAGCAGCAAATGTCGCTGCTGCAACGACGGCAGCAAATGCAGCAACAAGTAGCAATACTGCAGGTACTATTGTAAAAAGGGATGGAGCTGGTAATTTTAGTGCCGGAACAATAACGGCAAATCTAACTGGTAATGTTACCGGCAATGTAACGGGAAATGTTACCGGTAATTTGAGCGGTAATGCAACAACGGCAACGAGTGCGACGACTGCGACAAATTTTACCGGTTCATTAGCCGGAGACGTCACCGGAACACAAGGCGCAACAGTGGTAAGTACTGTTGGAGGTCAAAGCGCGGCAAGTATAGCTGCTGCCGCTGTTGCAGTTGCTGCAGCAACAAATAATGATATGCCAAATACCCTTGTTTTGCGTGATGGTTCAGGTAATTTTGCTACAAACAAGATTACTATTGATGGAACGATAGTAAATCCTAATGATGCTGCAACTAAAGCGTATGTTGACTCAGTTGCCTCATTAGGTCTTAATCCGAAAACTCCGGCTATTGTGGTAAGTACGAGCGAAGTTCCTATAAGCGGATTGCAAACCATTGATGGTGTGACTCTTGTTGATGGCGATCGTGTACTTTTGATAGCTCAAGTTACCGTGCTACCACCAGGAGTTCAGAATGGATTATGGGTAGCCCATGCCGGTGCTTGGACGCGTCCAACTGATTTTGCAACAGGGTCTGAAGCCGGATCAGCATATGTCCTTATTCTTGAGGGAACTCTAAATGCCGGTTCAAGTTGGATATGTACCACATCAACTGCGATTATCGATACAAATCCTGTGGAATTTGTAGAATTTTCATTACCCAATCAAACAACGGGAGCAAATGTTGGCACTGGTGTTGGTCAAATTTTCCAAGGCAAAACGGGAATAACCTTAGATTTTAAAACTATTTCTACCGGTTTGCATGTTGTTGTTACTAATAATGCAAATGATGTGAATATTGCGACTGATGCAACGGATGCTGATACGCCAAATACAATTGTTGCACGTGATGGTTTAGGTAACTTTTCTGCAACGACTATAACGGCAAATTTAACCGGTGCTGCTTCTCAGAACGTTCTGAAATCAGGTGATACTATGACCGGCAATTTGGCTATGGCTTTACAATCGCAAGTGCAGTTACAAGATGGCACCGGCAGCGGCAATTATGTTGGCTTAAATGCACCAGCAACGGTTGGCTCAAGTTATACGGTTAATCTTCCGGCAAGTGCACCTACCGCAGGTCAAGTGCTACAAGCAACATCGCCGTCAGCCACGGAATGGACAACTATTGGAGGTTCACCAACAACGGCAAAAGCTTATTATGTATCACTAAGCGGTAGTGATAGTAATGACGGTTCATTTGGATCGCCATTCCTTACAATAAGTCATGCTGTAACGGTAGCAAATGGTGTTGCAAGCCTTGCAAATCCTGTTGTAATTAATGTGGGTGCTGGCTTTTTTGCTGAAAATAATACCGGTGGACCACTACTTATTACATCTGATGGCATAAGCATTGTAGGGAGTTCAATATCAGCAACAAATGTATTACCATTTAGTTCCGCAATTGATTTGTTTCATATAGCAACGGCAAATGTAGAAATTAAAAATTTATCATTAGTAACACCTGCACCCGGGTCAACAGCAAATGCTGTTACACTTGTAGCAGGACCAACAGGTACGGGACGATTTGAATCAGTAGCAGTGGGTCAATTTCAAACAGGTTTTGCAATAAGCAGTGCTACAGGGGGGCCTACGATATTATTTGAAAATGTTCAATGCGGTGGAAATGGCACAAATATTTCAATTAACAATATACAGGCAGTGATAAATACTTCAGAATTTCAAGGACCCTTTGTAGTCGCTCCTGCAGCAAATACCGGTATAATGATAACCGGCACTAATGCCCAAGTTGCTATGTTTGGTAATGCATTTAAATTATTTGATATTGCTGCAATATTAGTAACCGGTGGTGCAGGGTTGCGCGTCTTATCGACTGATATTGAAACAACAACAACGGGTATTGTTTGCGAAGGTGGCAGTAGTATTGGCGTTATTGGTTGTAATTTTTTTACTAATAATGCTAATTCAACAAATATTGTTGCATCCGGTGCAAGTAGCGAAGTTACTATTGACGGTTGTCAGTTTCATTGTACTGGCACAGATGGCAATCCTCAGGGTACTGCGTTGTATTCGACAGGAGGAGCTACGGTACTTTCTGTTGCCTGTAGTATTGAAAATGCAGCCATAGGGATTCAATCTGGTATTTTGGGTGACACTAATTCTACGGTGGTCCGAGCTAATTCTACGAGTTTTAATGGCTGTACAACTGATATTCTACAGCAAGGAAGTTCTACCTTGCGATTTGTTGGTGGTGTATTTGATGGTAATAAATTAAGTATTGCCAATCCTGTTAATGTGAGTTTTGCGGCATTTGATAATAATGCTGATGATGCGTTAACTATTGGTAATGATAGTGATGTGAATCAATTATTGATTCAAGTTTTGAATGGTCAAGCAACATTGCCTTCTCTTAATTATGAATCAAATTATTATGGTAATAAAGGAACGGTATATATAAATCCAAATGCAGACTCAACATTTAATGGTGTTCAAGCACAAAGTAACAAAGCTAATTATTATGTTATTACCGGTGATCGTACTAAAGATGCAAGTATTAATTTATTATCCGATACGAGTGGAACTGTTGGTAGCGGTAATGATATTCGTGGATGGGCAATTGATAAATTAGGCACCTCGGCAAACTTAGCATTTACCTATACTAATAATGACACTTCAGGCCAAGCAGCACGAGGCTCAAATAGTGTTATGCAACTTGATGGTTTTAATAATGAAGTGTTGTTTCCAATGGCAACAAATGCGCCACTACCAACGAACACCGTTGCAAAATTAATATGGGCAGGCGACACGGATTTATACCGTTCATCGGCAGGTGTATTAACAACCGATGGTAATTTGCAAGTTGGCGGCTTAACACCGGCAGGAGTTGTTCATAATGATAACTCAGGAAATTTAACAACATCACTCATTGTTAATGCTGATATTAGTGCAAGTGCAGCAATTACTGATAATAAATTAGCAACTATTTCAACGCCAGGCAAAGTTGCAAATTCAGCTACCACAGCAACAAGTGCTGATACGCCAAACACTATTGTGTTACGAGATGGATTAGGTAATTTTTCAGCTGGAACTGTTACGGCATCCTTAACAGGTTCTGCATCACAAAACGTGCTCAAAGCTGGTGATACTATGACGGGCAATCTAAATATGGCATTGCAATCGCAAGTGCGTTTTCAAGATGGAACGGGTAGTGGTAATTATGTTGGGTTAGATGCACCAGCAACCGTAGGTGCAAGCTATACCGTTAATTTGCCAGCAAGTGCACCGACAGCCGGTCAAGTATTACAAGCAACATCACCATCGGCTACTCACTGGGCGACTGTTGGAGGATCTCCTGCAGTAAATGAAACCTATTATGTATCACTTGCAGGAAGTGATAGCAATGATGGTTCATTTTCAGCACCATTCCGTACGGTAAGCCATGCAGTAAGTGTTGCTAATGGTGTTGCAAGTCTTGCTAATCCTGTTGCTATTTTAGTTGGTGCTGGATTTTTCTTTGAAAATAATACAGGCGGGCCAATTACTATTACTGCAGATGGTATTAGTATTATAGGAACTTCACTATCGGCAACAAACATTGTTCCTTTAAGTTCATCAACGAATTTATTTCAAATAACAACTGGTAATGTAGAATTTGATGATTTAACGCTTGTAACACCATTTCCAGGTTCAACGGCTACGGGGATTGCGTTATCAGCAAGTTCTGGTACAGTAAGTATGAGTTCAGTTGCTTTCTCGGGATTTCAAACATGTATAACTGCTAATGGTTCCTCTGGATTGCTTACGGTTCTTTTTGAAAAGATAGAAGCAAACGGTAATACTACGTTAATTTCTTTCGGCAATAATATTCAGGGGGTGGTTCAGAATTCACTTTTTGAAGGACCAACAAGCGGTAATGTTCCTGCAAATACAGGGTTGGTTATAACGGGTACTAATACAAAAGTAGCAGTCCTTAGTACTCTATTTGATTTATTTGATACCGCAATAACAGTGAATGGTGGTTCAAGTGTTCGTGTTTTAGGAAGTGATATTGAAGCAACAACGAATGGCATTGTTTGTAATGGTGGTAGTAATGTTGATATAGTCGGCTGTAATTTTCTTCTTAATAATAGTAGTTCTGTAAACGTAACTGGATCGGGTGCAAATAGTATTGTTATTATGGAAGGTTGTAATTTTAACTGTACAGGTACAACAGGAACACCGCAAGGTACTGCACTGAGTGTGATGTCAGGTGCTTTCATGGCGGTTGATTCTTGCGCTGTAGATGCAGCGGCAGTTGGTATTCAATGTGGATTGCCAAGTGATACTAACGTTACTGTTTTGAGTGCCAGTGGCGTTATTTTATCAAATTGTGTTACCGATATTCAGCAAAATGGTTCTTCAACGCTCAACTTTTTTGGTGGGGTAGTTGATGAATCAAAAATTAGTATTAATAATCCAACAAATGTCAGTTTTGCAGCATTTAATTCTAAGGCTGAATTAATAATTGGAACTGGTGCGGATGTTGAGCATACAGTCTATGAAATACTGAATGGACAACCAACTGAACCAACACTTAATTATAATCCTAACTATTACGGTAATAAAGGAACGGTATATCTAAATCCAAATGCGAATCCAACGTTTAATGCTACGCAAGCATCAAATAATGATGCTAATTATTATGTAGTAACTGGTAATCGTACAAATCAAGCAACTATTAATCTTATTTCAGATACTTCAGGTCTTAATAATGGTACTGATGTTCGTGGCTGGAGCATTGATAAATTAGGCACCTCGGCAAACTTAGCATTTACCTATACTAATAATGACACATCAGGGCAAGCAGCACGTGGCTCAAATAGTGTTATGCAACTTGATGGTTTTAATAATGAAGTTCTCTTTCCGGTTGCCACAAATTCACCATTGCCAACGAACACCGTTGCAAAATTAATATGGGCAGGCGACACGGATTTATACCGTTCATCGGCAGGTGTATTAACAACCGATGGTAATTTGCAAGTTGGCGGCTTAACACCGGCAGGAGTTGTTCATAATGATAACTCAGGAAATTTAACAACATCACTCATTGTTAATGCTGATATTAGTGCAAGTGCAGCAATTACTGATAATAAATTAGCAACTATTTCAACGCCAGGCAAAGTTGCAAATTCAGCTACCACAGCAACAAGTGCTGATACGCCAAACACTATTGTGTTACGAGATGGATTAGGTAATTTTTCAGCTGGAACTGTTACGGCATCCTTAACAGGTTCTGCATCACAAAACGTGCTCAAAGCTGGTGATACTATGACGGGCAATCTAAATATGGCATTGCAATCGCAAGTGCGTTTTCAAGATGGAACCGGCAGTGGAAACTACGTCGGTTTGGATGCACCAGCAACCGTTGGTTCAAGTTATACCGTTAATTTACCAGCAAGTGCACCGACAGCCGGTCAGGTGTTACAAGCAACATCACCATCGGCTACTCACTGGGCGACTGTTGGAGGCTCACCTGCCGTAACTGAAACTTATTATGTATCATTGAGCGGTAGTGATAGTAATGATGGTTCATTTGCAGCGCCATTTCGTACCGTAAGTCATGCAGTAAATGTTGCCAATGGTGTGGCAAGCTTGAGCAATCCAATAGTTATTAGTATTGGTGCTGGAGTATTTGTTGAAAATAACTCCGGTGGTCCAATTACCATTACTGCTGATGGCATAAGTATTGTGGGAAGTTCTATTACAGGTTCAATTATAGTACCTTCAACTCTTTCTAATAATTTATTTAATGTTACAACGTCGAATTTTTCTTTTCTTAATCTAACATTAAATGCTGGAGCGCCAGGATCAACAGCAAGTGGTGTAAATATGGTGGTTACTGGAGTAGGCCAAGCTGGATTTGAATCGATGGTTGTTGAAGGGTTTCAAACGGGACTTTCATTGAATGGATTCGGTGCAGTTCCACTTGCAGCCCTTATCAACGTTTTACCTTTGGGTAATACAACAGGAGTTTCAATTAGTAATGCGCAAGTTCTTATAGAAGGTAATATTTTCCTTGGAGTAGTAAGTGGAACGCCAGCAAATACTGCTTTAATGGTGACAGGAACAAGTTCATTAGTAACCTTAATTGGTAATGAACTTCGCTTGCTGGCAACAGGTATCTCAGTTAATGGTGGATCTAATGTACGAGTTTTGAGTACCAATTTTGACACGACAACAACGGGTGTTATAGCGAGCGGTGGCAGTATAACAGAAGTTGTTGGTTGTAATTTTGTCATTAATAATGCAAATTCTACCAATGTTGCTGCATCGGGAGCAAATACAATAATAACTATGGAAGGGTGTAATGTTGATGGTAATGATGCAACATTAACGCCACAAGGTACGGCAGTGTTGGCAACAACAGCGGCATCTATATTTGTGTATGCTTCTACAATTCAAAATACAAGCATTGGTATTCAATGTGGTATTGCCGGAGATACAAGTGCAACGCTTATTCGGTCAACTTCAGTCTTTAGAAACTGTGTGACAGATGTTTTACAACTTGGTAGCTCGACCTTTCGTTTTGCTGGTGGCGTTTTTGATACAAATAAATTAAGTATATCCAATCCTGCTAATGTAACTTTTTCTGCTTTTGATAGAACCACGAATGAAGCATTAACCATTGGAAATACTGCTGATGTTAGTCAAACATTATATCAAGTTCTTAATGGACAAGCTTTATTTCAAAATCTTGAATACCAACCCAATTATTATGGTAATAAGGGGACCGTGTATGTAAATCCAAATGCGAATCCAACGTTTAATGCTACGCAAGCATCAAATAATGATGCTAATTATTATGTGGTGACTGGTAATCGTACAAATCAAGCAACTATTAATCTTATTTCAGATACTTCAGGTCTTAATAATGGTACTGATGTTCGTGGCTGGAGCATTGATAAAGTTGGTACCTCGGCAAACTTAGCATTTACCTATACCAATAATGATACATCAGGCCAAGCAGCGCGCGGTTCAAATAGTGTTATGCAACTTGATGGTTTTAATAATGAAGTGTTGTTTCCAATGGCAACAAATGCGCCACTACCAACGAACACTGTTGCAAAATTAATATGGGCAGGCGACACGGATTTATACCGTTCATCGGCAGGTGTATTAACAACCGATGGTAATTTGCAAGTTGGCGGCTTAACACCGGCAGGAGTTGTTCATAATGATAACTCAGGAAATTTAACAACATCACTCATTGTTAATGCTGATATTAGTGCAAGTGCAGCAATTACTGATAATAAATTAGCAACTATTTCAACGCCGGGTAAAGTTGCAAATTCTGCTACCACAGCAACAAGTGCGGATACGCCAAACACAATTGTATTGCGTGATGGTTTGGGTAATTTTGCTACCCATATGATTACTATTGATGGTACTACTTCCAATCCTACAGATGTAGCAACAAAATCATATGTTGACTCTGCAGTATCAACAGGATTTGTCGTTAAAAATCCTGCAGTAGTTGTGAGTACTACTAATGTTGCGTTAAGTGGTTTGCAGACTATTGATGGTGTAACACTTACTGCAGGGGAACGAGTACTGCTTGTAGGACAAACAAATCCAATACAAAATGGATTGTGGCTTGATGAAGTTGGCGCATGGATACGCCCAGCTGACTTTACATCAGGTACTACCGCGGGAGAAGCGTACATTCTAACACTTTCAGGTACTGTAAATGCCGGTTCAAGTTGGGTATGTACCACATCAGCAGCAATTATTGATACTAATCCTTTACAATTTGCTGAATTTTCATTACCAAGTCAAACAACTGGTGCTAATGTGGGTGCTGGGACTGGTCAAATATTCAGAGATAAAACGGGTGTTACCTTAAACTTTAAAACTATTTCTAATGGTTCGCATATAGTTGTTACTAATAATGCAAATGATGTAAATATTGCAACCGATGCAACTAGTGCTAATACACCAAATACGATTGTTTCACGTGATGGGTTAGGTAATTTTTCAGCAGGCACCATAACAGCAAGTTTGTCAGGGAATGCAGCAACAGCAACAAGCTTTACTGGTCCATTAGTTGGTGATGTTACTGGAACACAAGGCGCTACGGTTGTTAGTACCGTTGGCGGTCAAACGGCAGCCAATGTTGCTTCAGGTGCCGTTGCAGCAAATGCTGCTACCAATACAAATACGGCAAGTACGATTGTAAAAAGAGATGTCTCAGGTAATTTTTCAGCAGGAACAATTACCGCATCTTTAACAGGTAATGTAACGGGAAATTTGAGTGGTAATGCGACAACGGCAACGACGGCCGGATCGGCAACCAATTTTACGGGTTCATTAGCCGGTGATGTTACCGGAACACAAGGAGCAACAGTCGTTAGTATGGTCGGTGGACAAACTGCAGCAAGTGTTGCCTCAGCAACAATAGCCGCGAATGCTGCGACAAGTAGTGATACTCCAAGTACGATTGTAAAACGTGATGCATCAGGTAATTTTTCAGCCGGAACCATTACAGCAAATTTATCAGGTAATGCTACCACGGCAACGACGGCAACGACGGCCGGATCGGCAACCAATTTTACCGGCTCGTTAGCAGGAGATGTTACCGGCACACAAGGTGCCACTGTGGTTAGTACTGTTGGCGGTCAAACAGCTGCAAACGTAGCTGCTGCAACTACAGCTGCAAATGCAGCCACAAGTGCAGATACTAATAATACGATAGTAAAACGAGATGCTTCGGGTAATTTTTCAGCAACGACCATTACAGCAAACTTATCGGGAAATGCGACAACGGCAACAAGTGCAACGACTGCGACAAATTTTACCGGCTCATTAGCAGGAGATGTTACTGGCACACAAGGTGCAACGGTAGTAAGTACCGTTGGTGGTCAATCAGCGGCAAATGTAGCATCTGCAACTACAGCTGCCAATGCAGCTACCAATACCAATACGGCAAATACGATTGTAAAGCGTGATGCCTCCGGTAATTTTTCAGCAGGAACTATTACCGCATCTTTAACAGGTAATGTAACGGGAAATCTGAGTGGTAATGCGACAACGGCTACAACAGCTGGATCGGCAACCAATTTTACGGGCTCATTAGCAGGAGATGTTACCGGCACGCAAGGTGCTACCGTGGTAAGTACCGTTGGGGGCCAAACTGCTGCAAGCGTTGCTTCAGCTACAACTGCAGCTAATGCAGCGACCTCTGCAGATACAGCAAGCACCATTGTGAAGCGCGATGCTTCAGGGAATTTTTCTGCGACGACCATTACAGCAAACTTATCAGGAAATGCGACTACTGCAACAAGTGCAACAACGGCCGGATCTGCAACTAATTTTACGGGATCATTAGCAGGAGATGTTACCGGCACACAAGGAGCAACGGTGGTTAGTACCGTTGGTGGTCAATCGGCAGCCAATGTTGCTTCCGGAGCTGTTGCAGCAAATGCCGCGACAAGTGCGGATACGGCAAATACGATTGTAAAACGAGACGCTTCGGGTAATTTTTCAGCAACGACCATTACAGCAAACTTATCGGGAAATGCGACAACGGCGACAAGTGCAACGACTGCGACAAATTTTACCGGCTCGTTAGCAGGAGATGTTACCGGCACACAAGGTGCAACGGTAGTAAGTACTGTTGGTGGTCAATCAGCGGCAAATGTAGCATCTGCAACTACAGCTGCCAATGCAGCTACCAATACCAATACGGCAAATACGATTGTAAAGCGTGATGCCTCTGGTAATTTTTCAGCGGGAACTATTACGGCAAATTTAACAGGAAATGTTACCGGTAACCTTACTGGTAATGCAACAAGTGCAACAACAGCCGGATCGGCAACGAATTTCACCGGATCATTGGTCGGAGATGTTACCGGCACACAAGGAGCAACGGTGGTAAGTTCAGTTGGTGGTCAAACGGCTGCTAATGTTGCTGCAGCAACCGTTTTGGCTAATGCCGCAACGAGTTCTAACACCGCTAGCACTATTGTAAGACGTGATGCATCAGGAAATTTCTCAGCTGGTACCATTACGGCATCATTAATAGGCCATGCATCATTAGACGTGCTTAAAACTGGAGATACGATGACGGGTTCATTAATATTACCTGCGGGTACCATTGCAGCACCTGCATTACAATTTTCTGGCAGCACTGATTTAGGTATAACTTCTTCTGCAACCAATATGCTTTCTTTAATTACATCGGGTAATGCACGGTTGATAATTGATCCGACAGGAAGTGTTACCTATAAATCGAATTATAAAATGTATGCTTATCTTAATTCAGGTCAGGGAGTTAACAATACTACTGCGACAATTCTTTTCAATACGGTTTTATTGGATCCAAACTCAAATTATAATGCCGCAACAGGAACATATACTGTGCCGGTTTCAGGAGTTTATATGGTTAATGTAGGAGTAACTGCAACATGCGTCGGTTCAGTTGAAAGAGTTAATATTAATAAAAATGGAACTGACATTACTGGTGCATCTGTTTCTCAAACACAAAATACAGGGCAATTTCCAATAACAACTTGTGTTTTGCTTCCATTTGTCGCGGGAGATAGGATTCAAATTCATATTTCAACAACTGGAAATGACACGGTTATAGCGAATGATACGCATTTGGCTATTCATTATATGTCATTTTAAATAAATAAGGGCCATGATTAAAACCATGGCCCTCACTATTTTAATTTTTTTGGATTAAGATCTTAAAATTTCTAAAAGGTTTTCTATTGTAGCCTGAAGTTCATTAACTCTTTTTTCCAATCCTGAAGGTCTAAGATTTCCAAGATATGTCATGCCAGCTTTGTCTATTGCTTGTTGTATACGTTCTGTTTTTAAGGTCAAAGGGCAATGTTGAATAGCTTGGCGTAATGACAAGAGTTTTTCACGAATGGTCGAAATTTTATTAAGTTTCTTCTGTAATGATTTTTTTATTGTCTCTTTTGATTCTTGAGGATGTGTAGCAAAGAGATTTACTGCATTTGTAACTTTTTCTTCGATGTTAGTAATTTGTTTATCGATAAGTGCGAGCTTTTGTTTTAAGGGGCCATATAGTTTAACAATGTATGCAATTCCAGCGGTCTGCTCTTTTGACAATTCCTGTGGAGTAACGCTTTTAATTGTTACAGCAGATGTAAGTAATAATGAGATTATAAGAATTTTTAGAGACGTAATTTTCATGGAAAATCCTTATACTATTCTATTTTATCTTTAATTTTACCTTTATTTACCCTTAAGTATACATAATTTTCTAGAGAAAGGTCAATTGTTTGTTACATGCTGAAATTATATAAGTTTTCTATTAGTAAATTACTTAATCTTAGCTATTCCATTTTGGAATAATGCTTGAGGGCACAATAATTTGACAAAAAAGCATTGTTTTTTTAGGATTAGATTAGAATTCGTATTTATTAACAAGCCAAACTTTATGAGGCTACCATGAATAATAGCGTTATTTACCGTTATTCCTTCGCAAAATTCTTCTTTTTTGTGATGTTCATGTGCATGCCTATCTCTTGCTTTTCCATGATGGCCTAAGGCCATACAATATTTTTTTTGATCCTTATTTCCGTTTATATGCATATTTTTGTGGTATGCGTATCTTACTAGTAATTTTCTTAGCTTTTTTGCAAGAGAGATTGATTATGAATTTATTAAAAAATAAAACAATAACTTTTGGGTTATTAACTGACTTTGGCTTTGATTTTTCTGTTGCTTCAATGAAAGCTGCATTATTGAGGGAGATTCCCAACTGCTCTCTTATTGATATTGATCATTCATTGGAAAAATTTAGTATTGTACAAGGAGCGTTTGTCCTTGAAAAGGTCTATAGGTATTTTCCAGAAAATAGTTATTTTATCGCTATTGTTGATCCGGGCGTTGGTACTCAGCGTGAGGGAATGGTTGTGAAATTAGGTTCATATACATTTGTTGGCCCTAATAACGGTCTGTTTCATTATATTTTGAAAAATGAAAATGCAGAAGTATTTAAGATAAATGAATCATGTTTTCCACAGGCATCAAATACCTTTCACGGTCGAGATATTTTTACTCCAATGGCAATCCAATTATCAAAAGGGTTTACTCATGCGCTTTTACTACTTAATCCAAACGATGTAAAATATTGTGATCCGATTGAAAATCAGAAAATTATTACGTATATAGATAGCTTTGGCAATATTAAAACAAATATTAGCTGTGATAAAAAGTTGTTGGAAAAATCTAGCATAAACCTAAAAATTGATGAAAAAGAGTTTGAAATTCCTTTTGTAACGACTTTTGATGAAGTTAAATTAGGGAAACTACTTTGCTATAAAGGGAGCAATGATACTCTTGAGATTGCTGTAAATCAAGGATCTGCTCGGGATTATTTGCATGTGTCGGTTGGAAAATTAATATATATTAGCTAATTATTGGTATGGAAGGATTTTTATGGATATTAAAAAGTTATTACAATTTTATGATCTTAATGAGCTTGATAAAAAAATTGGTGAAAACTATTGGAGCCCTATTGAGGTTTCTCGAGTAAATGATTGGGTTGTTCGTGCTGCAGCATTTAAGGGAGATTTTCATTGGCATACTCATGATGAGGATGATGAATTCTTTCTCATAGCTCGCGGCACTATTACTATTGATACTGAAAAAGGGTCTATTGATTTGCATGAAAATCAAGGGGCTGTTGTACCAAAGGGTATGCAACATAAGCCCAGGGCGAAAGAAAGAGCATTAGTGCTTATGTTTGAGCCAGCACGGCTTAAATCAAAAGGCGATTAAATAAAGAAACTGGGCATTATGATAAAGATTGTTGTGTTCTGCTTTTTTGTTGTTTTTATAGTATACTGATAGGTAGCGTGAAATATATGGTAATAATAAACTTAATGTCATTAATTTCATGCTAGAATTTTTTGTAAAGTATCATTAGTAGTAGGAAACTTGATGATTTTAATTGTATTTTTATATGCCTTATGCGCAAGCACCTTTACCATTTGTAAGGCTCTTTTAGAGTACGTAAAGCCATTCTTTTTTATTGGAATACGGATGTTAGTGGCTGGTGGAATTTTGTTAGCGTATAGCTATTGGAAGAATCGTTCTGTTTTTACCATCCAAAAAAAAGATCGATGGTTATTTGCACAAATAATAGTTTTTCATGTCTATTTTGCCTATATTTTAGATCTTTGGTCTTTGCAATATATTACATCATCAAAATCATCGTTTTTATATAATGTGTCACCATTTTTAGCGGCATTATTCTCTTATTTTTACTTTTCAGAGAAAATGACCATAAAAAAATGGTTGGGGTTACTTATTGGGTTTTCGGGATTTTTACCAGAAATGCTTCTTAAGGGATCTTCTATAGAAGGAAGTTATTGGCTTTCATTCCCTGAGATTGTTTTGCTTGGGGCGGTTGTATCAGGTGTCTATGGTTGGATTACCCTCAGAAAGCTGGTAAAAGATGGCGATTATTCGCCGATGATGGTGAATGGGGTAGGGATGGTTGGCGGCGGGATTCTTGCTTTGATAACCTCACTATTTGTTGAAGGATGGACAGTAAGCCCTGTATTTGCATTTTGGCCGTTTATTCAATTGACGACCTTGATTATTATTGTAGGAAATCTACTTTTTTATAATTTTTACGGCTATTTATTGACGCGTTATACGGCAACATTTCTTTCTTTTGCTGGATTTACAACGCCTTTATTTGCTGCATTATTTGGGTGGTTTTTTTTGGGAGAAGCAGTTGAATGGACATTTTTTGCTTCATTATTTGTAGTTTTCATTGGTCTTTATATATTTTATCAAGAAGAGTTGAAGCAAGGCTATAGTGTCTAAAAAATAGAAATGCCTGCCATTTTTGGAAAATAGCAGGCTCTCTGAATGTACGAATCTTATTATGTTTTTTTGGTATTATGCTTGTTTGGATATATTTGCTAATATTCCGGCAATTTTTGTTCCCAATTCAAGTCGTAAAGAGCTCAATGGATGTGAGGGATTTTGTGTATTGCCATAAAGAGTAATATATTCTTTGAAGAATTCGCATGATCCCTGAGCATATTCTAGGCCCTTAAAACAGCTTAGTATATCTGCTCTGAATTCTTGAAATCTTGATAATTTGTTACATGGATTATCCATATTTATAGTATCACTCGTGATGCTATAATTTATTTTTCCAATGAAAAATTTGGTTGAATGGTCTTTTTTAATTAAATGAATGAGCTCGTGACCAATAGCATATTTTTTTGCATGTAGGCTTAGTTTATTAAGGATCTCTTCATTAACAAAGAGTAGGGTATCGGTTGCAGCAGCGGCAGAGTTGAGATTCCAGGCAACAATCATTATTTCATTAGGATTGAGGCCAAGTTCTTGTATGATATCATGAATGAAATTTATGGTAAGTTGCGAAACATTTTGTCCAGACCCATAATCTTTAATCATCGATACATTTGAGTCATTGTACGCTGCCAAATTTTCTTTTTTTAATGATTCGAACTGCTCAAAAGACACATTTAAAGTTTTATATAATTCATTCCAGATTGCTTCTTCTTCATTATCAAGCCACAAAAGCAAGTCATTCTTGGTGGCTAAGTTGTTAAGTGTTTGACTTGTAAGGTTGAAATGTTCAATAATCCCCGGGTTTATCGCATTTTTCTTATCTAGTGCATTGATAAGGAGCGCTAGGCATCCAAGGGTAATTATGAACGAAATGATTATCTTTTTGTGCTTCATGAACATACTTTTTGTCTCCATTTAAGAGTATTTTTTATATAGTTTTTAATCTAACTTTATACTATAATTTTAACTATTTTTTTATATTTGTCAATAAAATTAGGCTATTGATACCATTTTTACCTAATTTAATCTAAAAGGGCGATTAGATCTGATATTTCGTGATAAATTATCTCTATACCTTACTGTAAGGCCTTCAGGAGCATTTGTGCGAAATTTATGCTGCTATAAACATTTGTAATAAATAAGATGGCAGCGAATATACCCATAGTTACTGCAAGGTGGCTTATTTTCATTGTATAACCTCTATTTAATGCAAATTATATGGATTTATAGTAGCAATTATTGAAAATTTGTCAAAAAGAAGGGCTGGATTGCAGGGAAGATTATTCTTCCCTGCATAAATTCGTGTTACTCGTTTATTTCGGTATCAATTGGACCTTGCTCTTCTGAAGGTTTTTCTTCTGCAGAAGCTTGCTCAGCTTGTTGAGCTTTTTGATATAAAAGTTCAGCTACTTTGTGTGATGCTTGAATAAGTTCATCAGTTGCTTTTTGAAGAGCTTCCGGATCATGAGCATGTTCAGCAAGAGCTGTACGAGCTTTTGTTAAAGCTTCTTCAGTTGCAGTAACATCAGCTTCTGCTATTTTATCTTTGTTTTCATTGAGCGTCTTTTCTATATCAAAAATGAGGCCATCAAGACGGTTCTTTTTGTCGATAGCTTCACGATTTTTTTTGTCTTCCGTTTCGTGTGATTTTGCATCGCTAACCATTTTTTCGATCTCTTCTTTGCTGAGTCCGCTGCTGCTTGTAATGGTTATCCTTTGTTCTTTACCTGTTGCTTTATCGCGCGCAGAAACGTTAACAATGCCATTTGCATCGATATCGAAGGTAACTTCTATTTGCGGAACGCCTCTAGGAGCTGGTGGGAATCCTTCCAAGCGGAATTGGCCCAGGAATTTATTGTCTTTAGCAAATTCTCGTTCGCCTTGTACAATACGAATATCAACTGCAGTTTGATTGTCTTCTGCTGTTGAAAATACCTGCGACTTTTTAGTTGGAATAGTTGTATTGCGTTCAATAAGTTTAGTTGCAACACCGCCCATTGTTTCAATTCCAAGAGATAAAGGAGTAACGTCTAGAAGTAAAATATCGGTTACCTCTCCAGCCAAAACACCACCTTGAATTGCTGCACCAATAGCAACAACTTCATCAGGATTTACAGATCTGTTTGGTTCTTTGCCAAAAAATTCTTTAACCAATTGCTGCACTTTAGGCATACGGGTTGATCCACCTACTAAAATTACTTCGTCAATTTGTTCGCGTGGTATTTTAGCATCAGCGATTGCTTTTTTGCAAGGCTCAAGTAAGCGCGTAAATAAGTCAGCACAAAGTGATTCGAGCTTAGCGCGCGTAATTTTCATATTAAGATGTTTTGGTCCTGTTGCATCGGCAGTAATGTAAGGAAGGTTGACTTCCGTTTCCGGTACTGTTGAGAGTTCAATTTTGGCTTTTTCAGAAGCTTCTTTTAGTCGCTGAAGAGCCATTTTATCGTTACGGATATCTATTCCTTGTTCTTTTTTGAACTCATCAATAATATAATTCATTATTCTTTGGTCAATGTCGTCACCGCCTAGATGGGTATCTCCATTGGTTGATTTTACTTCGATGACGCCATCTTGAATATCAAGAATAGAGATATCAAAGGTTCCACCGCCAAAGTCAAATACGGCAATGGTTCCATTTTTCTTTTTATCTTCACCATATGCAAGTGCCGCTGCTGTTGGCTCATTTATTATTCTTTTTACATCCAGTCCCGCAATTCTTCCAGCGTCTTTTGTTGCTTGTCTCTGGGAGTCGTTAAAATATGCGGGGACGGTTATTACGGCTTCAGTTACTTTTTGGCCGAGATAATCTTCTGCTGTTTGTTTAATAAGGCTTAATACTGCAGCAGCTATTTCTTGGGGGGTATATTCTTTTCCTTGCGCTACTATTCCAACGTCGCCATTGGATCTTTTAACGATTTTATAAGGAACGTTTTTTGCCTCATTAACAACTTCATCATATTTTAATCCTATAAATCTTTTTGCTGAATAGATTGTGTTTTCAGGATTTGTTATTGCTTGGCGTTTAGCGAGTGTTCCCACAAGTCTTTTGCCGTCTTTGGTGAATGCGACGACCGAAGGAATTGTGTTAGACCCTTCGCTGCTTGGTATCACTTTGGGCGTTCCACCTTCCATAAATGCGACAACAGAGTTGGTTGTTCCTAAATCTATTCCTATTATTTTTCCCATATATTCCTTCCTGTGTTTTTTATTTTTACTAGCAGCTTATTTGCTTTATTGAAGCATATTTTTGTATCTAATTTATAATTAAAAATAAGAAAATGTCAATTTTTTTGTTAAATTATTTTAGTGTGATACGCTCAACTTTATAGCATTTTCCATCGGCATCTCTTGCCCATAGGTCGCATAATTACCGAGTTATGTAAGCGCTGTTAAGGGTAGGGATCACTCCGTCTTCACCAAAGAGCCTTAATAAGCTTTTAAACAAAGCTTTTTTAAGGCTCTTTGGCTTGACTACGTGAAATCCCCTGGGGCACGAGTATTATTGATAACTATTGATAAACTAAGTGGGCATTACACGAGTATTATTGATAACTATTGATAAACTAAGTGGGCATTATATGACGTTATATATAGGAATAAAGTACAAAGTACTATGTAGTGCTATGTGTCGTTTCATAAAAATTGAACAATTAACAAGTCAAGCACCATGTCATCACGAGGTCATCACGAGGGCCTCAAAGAGGTCCGTGGTGACCCAGTAAGTAAAATGAAAAGTCTTTATAACTGGGTTGCCGCGCATTCGCTCGCAATGACAATCGAGAATTTAATTTGCCACTTCAAACATATTTTCCCCGCATTGATTCAATCTTTATAGTGCGGTTGCCCTGATGTGTTGTTCATATAATAGAAACATTATATAGAAGTAGAGCAGCTTAACGACCAGCGATAAGTCTTATTGAGGGACTATATTAATTGAGAGGGCTCTATTATAGGTATTAGGTATAAGGACTTCTATTTTATTACTACTACTCTCCTTAAGTCTTGATCATAATAACAAACTACAAGCAAAAGAAATGTTATAACACAATTCAAAACCTAACCAATTAACGTCAAAAAAATTACACATAAAACGTACCATTCGAACGTCCCTAATGCTTATAAGCAACTTTCACTCTACAAAATTCAAGACGATTAAGAAATTATTTCTTAGTATGTGTGAAAAAACTAAATTGAGACAAAAACCAAAAACAAAAAGCTACCCTTAAATGGGAAAGCAGGGCCATCCTCTTTTGCATAAGGCTTTTTATGCATTAAAACTACCTACTCGAGTCAGATAATAAAATTTGATAACAGTTTTCAATCTAATATGCGCCAAATAGCATGACATAACAAAACGATCCACCCAATCGGATGAAACATCAATGGAATTGCTATACAATAGGCTAAAAATTTAAATATGTTCAATGGACCTCCATTAGTATCTAAAAATATATATGCTATTATTCTATAAATTAAGAATAACAGCTTAATAATATATCGTGTACGTTTACGGTAGTATCAACAAGTGCAGGTGCAGAAGCTGGAGCGGTTATCACTATCGGTTTCGTTTCAATTGTAGAGTTGGCTATAGGAGCTTCATGCTCTAAGGTTGGCCACAATTGCACAGTATAGAATGGTTTAGTATGCCATTGATTATGATTAGTATGCCATTGATTATGAAAGGAGTAATGTGTTGTATCATAACCATATATATTGTTATTTTCATCTTCAATTTCCAGTGATGTTGCACTGTTTTCTTGATTAGCAGGCTTAATAAAAGATTCTGCTCGTGTAATAGTATGTAGAATTTGAGTAAGATCCATTTTTAATTTATAGAGCAAGGTGGCCTCATTTGTTTGCAAATTATTCTGCGCCATTCTTCTGCCAATTTCTTTTTTGAGAGCAAGGCAGTTATTTTTTATGTGTATAAGTGGTAATTCGTTTGCTTGTTTAATAATCTCATCTTCTATGCTTATGCATTCAGATATATCGTTGCAGGAAATAGAGCAGGCATCAAGTTTGTTAAGAAGATCGCTGAGTGGTTTTATTTGAGCTTCAAGTTTTGTAGTAAGTGCTGAACAAAGGATACTAAACTCTTCATCGGTAAGTTTTTTAAAACGATTATCATTACAGTATGCAACATAGTGTTGATGTGCTGATATGCCGCAGAGCGCTGCAAATGCTGCTGCTGCTATCGAGGTACCTATTCTGAAAAGATACGCGCTTAAAGTTTGATCTTTAATGTTTTCCGATGCTACATCTAATGAAGCCTCTGTTGGCCTGTTGCATAAGAGCAGAAAAGCCATAAAAGTTAGTACAAATTTTTTATACATAAGTGAAATACCCCAATTTTAAAAATAATCATTATAGTGCTCTCTTTAAAAATATAGATATTTTCTTATAAATCAAATGGTATAAATAAAAGGAGAAATAGTTATTTATATAAATTATTAATAGAAATAAAAGCTATGCATTACTCCAAAGATCTCCATAAAAACAGCCTCCTTAAAATAGTTCATAAAAGGACTACGCCTTTTATGGTAAAACCAATAAAGATTTAAATTATGAATGAATTCATTTGCTTTTTCCATTTACATGATTTAGTCGTCTTTTTTGTAATGCTCCAATAATAACGGTTCAATATTTCATTAACTGATTTTCTATGGTATACTCTTTGAGTACTGATAATACTCTTTTTTATGAGTCGGGGTTTCTTAAAAAAAAGGGATTCCCTATGTTTCGCTTAAATGAAAAAGTAGTTTATCCAGGACATGGCGTTGCCAAAATCAACAGAATTGTTGAAAAATTAGTCGGTGGACAAAATTCGTCTTTTTATGAATTAAAGTTCATTAATAAAGAAATGACGGTTTTAGTGCCTGTTTCTAATACCGAAGGAATTGGATTAAGGCCTCTGTGTTCAACAAACAGAATAGATGATATTTTTAGAATGTTAGCTGAACCAGCAAAGAAATTGAAAAACTACGAATTAATGGCTAATAATTGGAATAAAAGAAACAAAGAATATCAATCTAAGTTGAGAACTGGTAATTTGGAAGAAATTTCAGAAATTTATAGAGATTTAAAGCATATTGCTCGTGAGAAAGAGCTCTCCTTTGGTGAGAAAAATCTGCTTAATCAAACAGAACATCTTTTGGCCGAAGAGATTTCTATTGTTAGAAAGCTAGAGGCTGATAAAACAGTTGAATCCTTGAGATCATTATTTGGTCCTTCGATCAAGATATCGATGAAAGACCAGAAAACGTTATAAGAACTTATAAAAGAGGTGATGCAGAGGGTGATCTACTCTCTGCTTTTTTATTATGGAAAATAGATATTGTATTATTATAGCAGGTTCAACAGGTGTGGGAAAAACTGACTTTTCATTACAACTTGGTAATGAGTTGCCGATAGAAATTGTAAATGCGGATTTAGGTCAGTTTTATCAACCATTGACCATTGGGACGGCAAAGCCTGCTTGGAAAAATGAGAAAATTGTACATCATTTATTTGATATTTTTTCTGAACCTCGCTCATGCACAGTCATTGAATACCGCACTATGCTACAAAATTGTATAGAATCGATATGGAGTAGAAACAATATACCCGTTATTGTCGGAGGTTCAACATTTTATATAGAATCTATTTTCTTTGAACCATCTACTCATGAAAAAATTGATAGCCAAGCAAGTTATAGCGCTTATGATTGTGAAGATGCTTCACTCTGGAAAAAGTTAGAAGCAATTGATCATCAACGGGCATCAGAAATTCATCCTAATGATTATTATCGCTTAAAACGAGCGTTGGAAATATGGAATTCAACAGGTATAAAGCCGTCCGAGCAAAAACCTGTTTATAATCCTATAGCGCCTTTTCATTTTTATTACCTTACACGTGATCGATCTGATTTATATGCGCGTATTGACCAACGCGTTACAACGATGATTGAACAAGGGTGGCTTGATGAAGTTTCTAGCCTTCTTTCTACCCAATGGCATGATTTTATTCTTATGAAAAAATTTATTGGCTATCCTGATCTGTGCGATTACATACTACAAGGTTGTCCAATAGATCAAAAAGAATCGTTAATAGAACGAATTGCACAAAAAACACGTAATTATGCAAAACGACAAGAGACCTTTTGGAGAAGGTTGGAAAAAAAAATATACAATTGCTTAGTTACAACTCCTGAGTATACTTATAAGAAGAAGTCCGCAATAGATAGGTTGAATTTGACTTCTTGTAATCTTGCTGTATATAGTAATCAACAAGCAAAATTAATACGCAATGTAAGTGAAAGTAGTTTTGTATGAATGATGATATCTCTCTCAATAAGAATAAATCCCAAAATCTTTGCAATGCCTGTTTATATAATCCGCATTATCTAATAATACAAAAAAAAATTGTAAGTCAACTAATAGCATTTTTTTTGTTACTTGCGTTTTTTATTTTTGCTTTGGGCTATTTTTTAGGCAAAAAAAAATTAGCTGAAGATTTTTCGCATATTGTTAATCAAGCAAACTTTTCTGATCAAATAAATTTTGCACTTACTTCATTGTATGAACAAGAAAACAATGCGCAAAAAAATCAAAAAGATATGACACCGGTTTTAGCATCGCGGCAATCTAATGAAGATTCTCAAACTAAGGAAAGTATAGACACTGATGCTCTTGTTAATCTATCTAAGGAAAATAATCCTTCTTCGCTCTATAGAGCGCAACTTTTTGGGGGGACGCAAAAGGCCGTTAATCAATTTGCACAACGTCTTGCAAAAAAAGGTATTGATATTGAAATAAGAACAAGGACAAGCAAAACTACGAGTGGAAAAAAACTGGTATGGTATCAAGCGGTCTCTAAGCCATATGCCAATAAACTTGATTTAGAAGCGATTGTTGCTACAATAAAAAAATTAGAAAAAATTAATAATGTTACTATTTTGCAAGTTCCAGCATAAGACTTTGTGCTAAGAAAGGTATTTTAATGATTACTAAATTAAGAAATAATTTTAAAGAAGGCGGCGCTAAATTTATTCTTTGGTTTATGCTTCTGTCTATGATAATTGTTTTTCTTCCCGGACTCTTTAAAAGGAGTGGCGAAGGACATTATGCTGCAGTTGCTCATGTTAATGGACATTCGATTGACCTTATTGAATTTGAAAGACGCGTTTACCATGAAACAGAACGTTTAAATATGTTTCGGATGCAATTTGGAGCTCAAGCAGACTTCTTTTTAAAAAGTCTTGGAATGAGCGATCCTAAAGTTCTTGCTCTAAACGGCCTCATACAAGAATCGCTCCTGAATAATGTTGCAAAGACTTTGGGTATTCAAGTTTCTCCCAACTACATTGCTGAAAAGCTGCAAGATCCTTCTTATTTGTATGAAGAGTTGTCTGATGTCATCCCCTTGGCCGCAATTGACCAACAAGGTTTAAATGCTACCTTAGTAAGCCGTTATCTTGCACAAAATAGGCTTTCTATGCAAGACTTTGAGGCAATGATTGAAAATAAAATAAAGCGTTCACTTGTGCTTTCTTTAGTTTCTGAATCAGCATACGTATCAAATAAACAGATTAAAGATTATTTTATGCAAAATTATCTTGCAAAAGAATACACAATTGTTTCATTTCCTTTAGATTATTATATAAAAAAAGCTAAAAGTTCGTCGCTACAAGAACAAGATATTGTTACTTATTTTGAACAAGAACATAAAAACTATTGGACCCCGGAAAAAAGAAGTGGCAATCAATGGAAGTTTTCTCCCAAGGAATATGGCATTTCTATAGCTCAATCTGACATCGAGACCTATTATAATGGACATAAGTCACAATTTATAGAATCTCCTTTGCAAGTCCAAGTTCGTAGAATACTCTTTAAAGTTACAGAAAATAATGAAAAATCCGCTCTAGAAGCCCAAAAAAAAGCTGAAGCTGTAAAAAAGGAGCTTATAGGCAATCCTTTTAAATTTGAAGAATTGGCCAAAAAACAGTCTGAAGACCCTTCATCTGCTGCACAAGGTGGCTTGATTCCATTCTTTAAAAAAGGTGAAAGAGATAGCGAATTTGAACGTGCTGCCTTCAGGCTTCAAAAAGATGGCGATATTTCTGATATAATCCCAACAAGAGACGGCTTAGAAATTATACAAAGAGTTTCTCGCAAACCGGCTGTTTATAAGAGCTTGTCTCAAGTCGAAAATTCGATTAAAGATATCGTTTATCTTCAAAAATTTAAAACACAATTTACTGATGATGTTTCAAAAATTATAGCAATACAAAATAAAGAGGAGCGATCTAAAGCATTACAAGCATTTATACAAAATAAAAAAGCATTACCATCGACCATTAAATCTATGGAAAATGACGGATCTCCTTTTGCAGAAAAGCTCTTTAAAACGCGTCTTGATGACTGGTTTTATCTTATTTCAAATGATAATGGCATACTTGCAACAGTAGAATCCATCCAAAAAAGCCATAAACCTGAGATTAGTGCGATTAAAAAACAGCTTGAGCAAGATTTGTATAGAAAAAAGGCCTTGGAAGCTTTAGATAAAGATCTTCAATCTGCTCAAGGCAAAAATAGTACAGAATTGAAAGAACGTTTTCCTTTTGCGCTTATTAAAAATACAGGAATGCTGAAAAAAGATGACAAAGAGAAAATGCAAGAATTGGCCCAAAGTGGTGTTCCTGTTTCATCTTTTGAGTCACTTCACGATCTTGGCAATGAAATAACATTGGTACAAGGTGAAAATGGTTATCTGATCAAGGTTAGTGCGGTTGAGCCTTATAGTAAAGAAGCATTTGATGCGCATAAAAATATTATAGCCAATCTTTTATATGATGAGCAAAAACAGGTTGTTCAACGCGGTTATATTGCTTCTTTATATAGAAATGCTACAATAAAAATTACAGAATCTTTAGTAACTATCAAAGACGAAAATAGCTTATGAGTACAAAAATAGACAAAAAATTATCTGCTACACAGGATCAGATAGAATCCAAGAAAAAAGCTTTAGAAGTTACCTTTTCTCAGATTGATAAAGAATATGGTAAAGGCTCGGTGATGCTTTTGGGGCAAAACCCCACTACAAAAATTGACGCAATTTCAACAGGCTCTATTTTAATCGATCAGGCCATTGGTATTGGTGGTTTACCACGTGGTAGAGTTGTTGAAATATTTGGACCGGAAGCTTCAGGTAAAACGACTCTTGCTCTTCATGCTATAGCTCAAGCACAAAAAAGAGGCGGAATCTGCGCTTTTATTGATGCTGAACATGCACTTGATGCCAAATATGCGTCAAACTTAGGAATCAATATTAATGATTTGATTATTTCTCAGCCTGATTATGGTGAACAAGCACTTGATATTGCAGAGATGCTTATTAGATCCGGGGCTGTTGATATTATTGTTATTGACTCCGTTGCCGCACTTGTGCCAAAAGCTGAGCTTGAAGGTGATATGGGCGATGTGCACATGGGACTTCAAGCACGTTTAATGTCGCAAGCATTACGAAAACTAACTCCTATTGTTCATAAATCAAGAACTGTATTAATTTTTATTAACCAAATTCGTCATACGATGAACACTATGCCATTTGCAAACAAAGAAACTACAACCGGTGGTAATGCGCTTAAATTTTATGCATCATTGCGTTTAGATGTGCGTCGTATTGCAAGTCTTAAAAAGAATGACAGGCATTTTGGTAATCGTGTCGCAGTTAAAGTAGTAAAAAACAAAATGGCTCCTCCATTTAAGAAAGTTGAACTTGATCTTCTGTTTAGTGAAGGGATAAGCAGAGAATTGGATCTTCTTGATGCAGCTTTGGCTTATAGTGTCATTGTACAATCAGGCGCATGGCTTTCTCACAAAGGAGAAAAGTTTGCCCAAGGAAGAGAACAAGCATTAAGTTTTTTAAAAAGCAATGAACCGTTCTTAAATACCATTCACCAAGAGGTAATGGTATGTATTGAAAATCAAGAAAATCTTTTGATTGAGCCGGAGCATGCAGAAGTTGTTAGTTCAGATTTATAATACCCTATAGAGGATAGTTATAGCTTGAAAAATATTAAAACAGAAAAAGTAGTACAACCAATTAATGAAAATATTCGGTTCCCTCGTCTTCAACTTATTACCGGAGACGGTCAAAATGTTGGCGTTGTTTCGCGAGATGAAGCATTAAGATCTGCACAAATAGCAGGGCTTGATCTTGTTTTAATCGCAGAACAGGGAAGCGAAGGATTTCCCGTTGCTAAGATAATGGATTTTGGTAAATTGTTGTACTCAAAAAAGAAGAAACAGTCTGAAGCCAAAAAGCATCAAAAGACTATTCAAGTTAAAGAAATTAAACTCAGACCAAAAATTGACGTTCATGATTTTCAAACAAAAATGAATCAAGCTGTTCAGTTTTTAGAAGATGGCAAACATTTAAAGATTACCATCGCTTTTAGAGGTCGTGAGATAATTACTAAAGAAGAAAGAGGATCGCAGATGTTTGAAAAAATTGATGCGTTTCTTGAGGCTCATGGTATGAAGGCCGGTTCTAATTTAGTACAAGAGAAAGACCTTAAAATGGGTCAATTGTGGTCAAGAACTTATTATTTAAAAGCAGGAAAATAACATGCCTAAAATGAAAACACATTCTGGAGCTAGCAAAAGATTTAAAAAACTTAAAAGTGGTTTAATTAAAATGACTCGTGCAGGTCGTCGACATCTTTTGACAAAAAAATCATCGAGCAGAAAGCGTAGTTTGCGCCATTCAACCTATGTTGATAAAACAAACAAAGCAGCAATTGATTCAATGTTACCTTATAATTAGTAAACTAGTGAGATATATTAGGGAATCTTATGACAAGAGTAAAACGCGGTATTGTTACCAAAAAAAGACATAAACGAATATTAAAATTAGCAAAAGGCTATTGGGGCCAACGTAAAAATGTTATTAAACGTGCTAAAGAAACTATTTTGCGAGCAATGGCATTTGCCTATAAAGGCCGTAAATTAAAGAAACGTGATATGCGTGCGCTCTTCATTACTCGTATTGGCGCAGCTTGCAAACAACGCGGCACTTCATACAACAAATTTATCTTTGGTCTAAAAAAAGCAAATATCATTTTAAATAGAAAAATGCTGAGCCAACTTGCTATTTTTGAGCCTAAAGCGTTTAATCTTCTTGTAGAGTATGCAAAAAAATAATTCTTGACATCATTAAGAGTGTATCAATAAGATTAATGTTAGAGAATTGAAAATAGTCAATGAAGGAGAGTAGATGGAAACTTTGCATATTCTTGAACAGAAGACCGCTCAATTAATAACATTAGTTAAAGAATTACAAGCACAGCTACAAGAAGTTAAAACAGAAAATACTACACTTGTGCAAAAAAATGCTGATCTTGTATTTGAGCTCGATAGCCTTAAAACTTCGATTTTGTCAGATCAGGAAAATTTTGCAGAAGAAAAAGCACTTGCAAAATTAGCAGTTGATGAAATAATAAAAAACATTGACTCATTAGTAAGCAATCAAGATCAATTATGAAGCAAGAAATCAGAAAGTTTACTGTTACTATTTTAAATGAACCGTATACTTTACTAGGTGATGAATCAGAAACCAGTGTAATTGATGCATCAGGAAAAGTTGATGGCCTTATGAAAGAAATTGGCTACAATGCTCCTCATGTCAGTAATTATCATAAAGCTGTTTTGGTTGCTCTTAAATTATCATTACAATTGCTTGCTTTAGAGACTGAACAAAAAAATAACATGCAAATGATTAAAAAATGTATCAATGATATCGAACGGTTATTTACGTAAAAAGTGTTTGTGCTGTTTCTTAGATAATTTTGATTCAGAATCGTTTGTTTGTTCTTTCATATTTCTCCTCAATAAAAGCTTATTTTGTCACATCTTTTTTATCAAATGCAGTATTTTTAGTCTTTTACTACAGTAAAAGCTAAATTTTGGTTTCAAGCTGTGGTAGTATAAGACTAATGAGCACTCTTATTTAGCATGATGATTGATATAATTAACTATAGGAAGAACTATGATTGAAATAATTACTTTTGGATTTGTTACCATTATTGGATTAGTACTAATACTTTCTGGTATAGTGGTACTCCTCTACTCAAAAAAGAAAATGGACAAAGCTTTACGCTTACTTGATGAATCCCAAGAAAAATTAAAAATGCAAAACGTGAAATTGAAAATGAAAGACGTGAAGCATTATTCAAACTTAAAGATGAACTTTATAAAAAAAGAACAGAATTTGATTTTGAAATTAAAACGTGAACGTGTTGAAATTGAACGTTTTCAAGCAAATTAATGCAAATATGAAGCATTGAAAAAAAAGAACAATTGATGATTTAAGTCATGAATTACAGCAAAAAGAACGTAATGTTTCACGTATGAAGATCATTTACGAGCAAATGAAGCAAAGATTAAAATCATTATATACATGAACTTATTAGCTAAACTTAGAACGTATAAGTGGTATGACCCGAGATGAAGCAAGGCAAGCATTTTTGATACTTGAAGTGAAGTTCGTCTATCAAGCTGAAAAATGGGTTCAAAAAGTTGAAGAAGATGCTCGTCAATACAGCAAAAGAAAAGTGCTGTTCAAATTGTTGTTACTGCTATGCAACGGTATACTGCCGATCAAGTTGCTCCCCATTCTTCAGGTGTTGTTCATTTGCCTAATGATGAAATGAAAGGTCGTATTATTGGTAAAGAAGGCCGTAATATTAAAGCGCTTGAAATGGCAACTGGCATGGAATTTGTCATTGGTGAAACTCCTGAAATTATTACTATTTCTGGATTTAATCCAATTCGACGTGAAATTGCACGACGTTCCTTGAAAAATTAATTGTTGATGGCCGTATTAATCCAACACGTATTGAAGAAACCGTTGCTCAATGTGAAAAAGAAATTGAAGAGATGATTGAAGAGTATGGTAAGGAAGTGGTCTTGGAATTTAATTTTCAAGGGGTTAATCCTGAAATTGTTACGCTTCTTGGTAAATTGCATTTTAGAACCAGTTTTTCTCAAAATGTTTAGACATAGTAAAGAAGTTGGCTTGTTTGCTCGTATGATTGCTGAAGAACTTGGTCTTGATGGTGCAATAGCATTGCGTGCTGGTTTTTGCATGATATTGGTAAAGCAGTTACTGCTGAAGTTGAAGGTCCTCATGCGCATATTGGTGCTGAAATTGCAAAACGATGTGGCGAAGATCCAATTGTTGTTAATGCTATTGCTGCTCACCATGAAGAAGTTCCGTTTACTTCTATTTATGCAATCCTATTGTCGTGATTGCAGATACTATTTCTGCATCACGCCCTGGTGCTCGCCGCGAAACTTTTCTGCCTATATTAAACGTCTTGAAAAGCTTGAAGAAATTGCCATTCTTTTGAAGGTATTAAAAAAGCTATGCTTTACAAGCGGGCCGTGAAATTAGCATTATTGTTGAAGAAGATTTCTTGATGATGAAAAAGCAGCAATCTTGCACGTGATATTGCACGAAAGCTAGAACAAGAAATGAAATTCCCTGGTCAAATTAAAGTTAATGTTATTCGTGAAAAACGCGCTATTGAATATGCACGATAATATGATAGAATGGAAATATACGCATTGCATTAGTTGGTGATGTTGTTGGTGTTCCTGGACGCATGATGTTTCAAAAACATAGTCGTGCTTTACAGCATGAAAATATAACCATTGATGGCATTATTGTTAATGGTGAAAATAGTGCAGCCAATGGGCGCGGGATTACTCCGCGCATCGTGAATTTTTTTAAACATTATGGTGTTAATGTTATTACTTCAGGTAATCATATTTGGGCACAATAAAGAAATTTATACTTATCTTAGCAACAGCATAATGATCTTTTACGACCTGCTAATTTCCCAAGCGAATGTCCTGGAACTGGTGTCACTACTTTTGTGACGTCAATGGTTATGTTATTGGTGTTATTAATTTGCAGGGCCGAGTTTTTATGCGTGAACAGTTAGATTGTCCTTTTAAAGCAGCTGATTCAATTCTTACCTATTTGAAATCACGAACGAATATTATTCTTGTTGATTTTCATGCTGAAACTACTTCTGAAAAAATGGGCTTGCCTATTATCTTGATGGTAAAGTGTCTGCTTTTGTTGGCACTCATACGCATGTGCAAACTGCTGATGAACGAATTTTGCCCCAGGGGACTGCATATATTACCGATTTTGGCATGGCGGGTTCGCTCAATTCTATGATTGGCATGAAAAAAGAGGCCATTATTCGAAATATTATTACTCAAATGCCTGAAAAGTTTGTTGTGGATACGCAAGGACCCTTTGTTTTATCAGGCGTAGTTATTGATATTGATCCTAAATCTGGCAAAGCAGTAGCTATTGAACGAATTCGTATTATTGATACTGAATTGCATGTTGATGAAAAGGCAGAATAAAAAAGACTATATTCTACTGGAGTTTTATGAATGTTATGAAAAAATTAGTTTTGTTTACTGTAACTGTTGTTTCAGTGGGTAGTTCTGTATATGGCATGACGCATGAATATAAGTTTAATCCAGCAGAAATAAAGATTGAAAAGGAAATTTTAGAGATGAGTGACGGCACCATAAGAACATCAGATTCTGTTCAATGGTTGCTTGGTAGTGATGAATGGCGCTATTGTCCTGGAAAGGATCCTAGAAGTGCTGAAGATATAACGCCATTGGTTAAATCAATAATTAACGAATTTGGAACTAAATTGTATCGTGATGGCTTTAATACATGTTTCGCTCGTGGTTACGATCAATACTGCAATAAGTTTCATTCACATTTACAAACAAGTTATGTTCTTGGTTTATTAACTGGCATTTCCATTGCGGGTGCTGGTTGTATTGGTCTTGTATTGTGGTTAAAATCTCGTTCCTAATATACATTATGTTTTGAAGGTGTTACATGAAAAAAATAGTAGTATTTATAACATTAGCAGGAGCATTATATTCACTGCACTCTATGGAAAATAAAGGTGATGAATTTGATAATTCCAAAACTCTTCCTCCAATAAACGTTGTAATTCGTAGAGAAGAAAATGTTTCTTTGAATGTTGAAAAATTGAATGGCATGAATCTTGGATATTTTGTTCTTAGCGATAAATATAAAACTAGCGTTACAGTGCATTCAATAAGTTCAACTATTGATGGATTATATGACATTACCGATTTAATACAAGCTGAGCATAAATTAGTGAATGAAGAGTGTAGCCAGCTTGTTATTAATGCACGGAATGATGGTAGAGCAGAAGGTATAAATTATGCGCAAAAAATTCCATTTGTTATAGGTGGTTGTCAAACATATCCAAATTTGAAAGAATTATTAAGATCTAATAATATTTCATATTCATTTCCAAGAGCTGAAACATGCCACTTTTATTTAAAGCCAACTGATACTTTAGGTCAAAATGGTTATGATTTATCTTTTCTGCTTGATGATATATGGGAGCAATCATTTAGGAGAGGTCAAGGATCAAGGCAAACATCTTTACGCTGTTTTATAACCCCATCATCTAAAAATCTTACTATTGAAAAAATAGAACAGATAATGAATAAACTACAAAACAGATTTAAAAAAGATAACTCAAGTTCTGATGTATTTCTTTTTGATATGGAATTAGATCAGTATCGTCGTTCTAATTTATCTCAAATTGCACGAGCATTTTACAAGGTTGGTCATAGTGATGGTTATGAGGCTTCGCAAAAATTCGTTC
The DNA here is from genome assembly GCA_963722255.1 of Candidatus Babeliales bacterium. Taxonomy (GTDB): domain Bacteria; phylum Babelota; class Babeliae; order Babelales; family JANWKD01; genus CAVRJM01. The sequence continues at coordinate 38,321 of CAVRJO010000002.1, read as the reverse complement.
ATCATGTGCCTCAAGGATATTCAACCAAACAAATTTTAGGAGCTTTTGGTCTTGGAGCTGGTTGCATTGGTCTTTTATGGTGGTTAAAGTCACGCAAATAAAAATGGAGCTATATGAAAAAAATTTGACTATAATTCTCTGGAATACAGGTCCAATTATTAATTCAGGATTCAGCCATTTTTATTAATAAACGCAATTCAATGAATTAATTTTGATTCATGAATGAAAAGCGCGGATTTATAGTTGCTTAATGCACATTTTTATGAATCGCGTTATATAATAAAACACTTCTATTTTTTTGTTAGCATATTTAGTGAGTTCTTTTAAAAAAGCTTTGATTGTTGAATTTTTATATAAGTTCAAATAGGTATTTTTATTTTTTTAAATTATTTTAAATAAAACAAATTTGCTTGATATTTTCACTTGCTTTGTTATTATTAAATTATTAAAAAATAAAAATACCGATATATTTCAATTATAGAATATAGGAACCCATGAAAAAGCATCTCATACCTTTAGCCATTGTTCTCACTATCTGCAGTTCATTACCTCTATTTGCCATGGAGCTGAGCGTTCAGAGTCAAAAAGAAAAGATAGAAACATATATGACTGAAGGCGCTAATCTTGATAACTATGATCATAATGGCAATCCTCCTTTGGTATTTGCTGCTCAAAACAATGATTGTAACCTGGTTTACAAGCTTGTCGCATTTGGTGCAAGCGTTAATACACAAGCATTAAATGGTTCAACGCCTCTTTCTGAAGCAGTTCGTTGTCGAAATTTTAATGTTGTTAATTTCTTATTAGATCATGGGGCTCAAAGCGATATCCCAGATGAAAAAGGCGATACGGCTCTTTCTCTTGCACTTGATTATAATCTTGCAGATGTTGCACAGCGCATGGTTTCTGGCGGAAATCAGAGTGAATCTAAAAAAAGTAGAACAGTAAAAAAAGAAGAGAAAAAGAATTCGGGCGAAAAAGAGTTACCACAAAAGGGTAAAGTATCATCAAAAAAAGCAAAAGTAACATTTTCCCATTTTAAAGCACAACTCAGCGCAGGCGTTGATACAGTAAAATTATTGATGACTAATCATAAAAAAAATGCTTCACAACAACAAAGTGCTTTGCATGATTTTTTTAATAAAAAAATGAATTCTTATGATAAACAATCATATATAGAAGGGCATTCTCAATTAGTTTCAGCTCTTTATTCAAATAATATGCAAAAAATAGAAGCACTTTTAGAGGGTCAATCATTTGATATAAATCAACAAGATTCTATTATGGGATTAACACCCTTAGCAGAGGCTTGCTTTATCGGTAATTATAGGGCAGTTAAAAAATTCATAAATACCAGGGAAGCTCTCATAGAATTGCCTGATAATAAAGGATTAACTCCAATAATGCGTTCAATTTCACAAAAGCATGACAGAATTGTTCGATTTTTGATAAAAAAAGGAACCAATATAAATGCTCAAGATCATGATGGCGAAACAACCTTAATTAAAGCAATATGTTTTGGAACTCCCCAAACTGTTGATTTATTAATCGATCTGGGCGCAGATGTAAACATATCTGATAACAATGGATCTGGTCCACTTTTCTTTGCTGTTACTAATACAAATCTTTCACTTGTTGAGAAGTTAATTGACAGAGGAGCAAATATTGATGGACATGCTTCCAATACAGCACCGCTCCTAGAAGCCCTAAGAAAACGTAATGCTCCTATTGCACAATTTTTAATTAAACATGGTGCAAATTGCAAAGCTCGTGGACAGGATGGCATTACTGCCCTTAAAAAAGCAAAAAGAAACTTGGAACTTCAACATCTTATACCATTAATGAAAGAACAGATTTCCTCACAGCCTCAAGAATCTGAAGAAACAAGTCCTTTAAATAGTAATGTAGAAACATCCGAAGAAATAAAAAAATTTTTACATAAAATGGATGTAGGACTTAAACTTAATTTTGCACAAAATTCAAGTAGACATGTACTTCGAATTTCTGATTGGTATGAATTAACAAATAATGGTGTCGACATTTCTAAAAGTGATAATGATGGAATAACCCCATTGTTAAAGCAAGCTATTAGAAAAGGAAAATATAGCGCTGTTGAGTGGTTGATCGAAATTGGTGCTAATGAAGAAGTAGCGCCGTTGCCTATTACTATTGGATCACCACATGATTGGTTTGAAGGCCGTGCAGATAAACAATTTGACATTGGTGAGGGTATAACTGGACTGTTGTTGCCTATTGCCATTGCAGATAAACAATTTGGCATTGTCCAATGGTTGATCAATAAAGCGATGGATATTCATAAAGGAAAAAATAGGGGTATAACTACCCTGTTATGGGCTATAGAAAATAAAGAAACGTACTTTGCTCAGTATTTAATTGCTAAATGTGTTAATATCAATACAAGTAATAATGAAGGTGTAACGCCTTTAATGTTAGCTTTAGAAAATAATGAAACTGTAGTTGCCGAATCATTAATTGAAGCAGGTGCTGATATTTACAAAGGTGATAAAGATGGAATAACCCCATTGTTACTAGCCATAGCAAATAAAGAATCAGAAATATAGCGCTCCGCGCTAAACCGCGCAATTTGAATTTAAAAAAAACAATAAAGGCAAAACTGTCATCCAGAGCCGGAGGCGTGGGATCCAGTTAAATAATAAAAACCTATGAAAAAATTAATTTTTTTGATGTTTTAAAATCTTGAAAGATTTATTAGGACTTTCAATTTTAATTACTGGATCCCACGAATTTCACTTCGTGAAAATTCTCTGGATGACATTATTTCGATTAGTATCATTTTTAAATTGCAAAAATATGCATATCTTAATGAAGGTTGCTATAGATATTATTATACAATAATTAATAAATTTATTTACTTGCGATTTCTACACATGGTACTCTAATTTTACAAAAAAAGTCTTATGGGTAAAGGGGACTTGATGAAAATTGTATGGGTACTTTTATTTTTTCTTAGCACAATTTTTTCGTGCACTTTAGAGTGTATGGAAGCATGGGCTCTAGATTCCAACCTTGGGATGGAAGGTAAAGGCAAAGAAAAAGTAAGAGAGAGAAGCGCAAGCTTAGATTCTCAAAATACTATAGATGACCAAACAGAAAAGCGAGAAAAAGAATTAGTTGTAAAACCTAAAATTGACCCTTCTTTACAGGCAATGTTAAACTCACCTTCGCAAAGAAGACGAGTTCTTTCCTTGTCATTAAATAAAAGTAATACTACCCCGATAGCACGCAAACAAGCATCGAAACACCGATCAATAGAAACTCTCTTCCGTACTGATTCTGAATTTGAAGTGCAACAAGGCAAAATGACACTATTTGATCTTCTTTCAAAAAGTATTTATGACGATGAATCTTTTTCGACAAACATCGTTGATGAGCTCGAAGCCTGGATTAATATTACTTGTTTTACAGTTCCTCGACCATGTGTAACCATGGAAGATCTTGTTGAAAAAAAATATGGGCTATTAAAGTTTTTAGCAATTCAAATGGCCGAGGCTGCACAAGAACATGATGATGTTGAAAATTTGAAGCATGCACTCTTTAAAAAAAAAGAAATAGAAGAGGAGGAGCGAGATTATTATAGTCGAGTTAATCTTTTGGATGGGTTAAAGTTTCAACGATTGGCTGAAATTGCATTTGCTGATGCAGAACGCATGAATGAAGAGAATAAAGAACAACAAGCATTAAATTTATATAAGCAAAAAATCTTATATAACAGCTCACAAGCCTATTGTGCCGAAGCGAAACAATATTATGAGAATGCTTTGAAACAAGGAGATCTACAGATTCCTCATATGTTAGACCCTATAAACAATCTTTTATATCAAATACAGTCAAAAATTCACACCTTTCCAGAATATGGAATTTTTAGAAATCGTTGTCAGTCTTCAGGCAAATGTATTAATAGAGCTCAAAAACTTGAAAAATTACTACAGCCATTTAACGAATTTAAGGATTTTCTTAAAGAAAAAAATGAAAAAATTACCTCTCCTCGTAAACGAACTGCACGGCTTACTAAACTAAATAAGCGTGATAAAGCAAAATTAGAACGAATTATAGAGAAAGAACATAAGAAAAAAATCGTAGTTCGTAAGAAGAATAAAGAAGAAAAAAAATTTAGCGGAAAAATTATTGATGAATTGAATACTATTATTAAAGGAAAAAATCAAACTATTTATTATAAAGCTATTATTGATTATAAGATTAAAAAAAATATATTTCGTTACATTCAAGATCTTAAAAGAATTGAAAATAACTATTATGAATCTTCTAAATTACTTCGTGAAGCATTTGCTCTTAACCCTCAGTTACAGATTCTTGTAACCATTAAGCTTAATATTAAAAGAATGAAACGCATTCACAAAAAAATTGATTCACTTGATTCAACAGTAAAACAAGACCAAAGAGCCATTGCAGAGTTAAAAAAATCATTAAATGACTCAATTGATAGAGTGGCACGAATTCAAAAGCCAATTCAATATAAGTTTAATAGAATGTATTGTAATGGTGTGTGAGAATTGTATGAAAACACTACAAATAATCTATTTTTTTTTAATCATGGTGTCTATAGATGCAATGGAAAATGAGGATACTCATAAAAAAATGGTAAAGAGATTCAACCTGACCTTACCACTCAATGAAATTCCTTCGAAAGCAGCGAGCACGGAGAGTGCATTGATTGATTCAAAGAAAAAAAGAGGGCAAGAATTATCTTTTATGGGTTCAGCATCCAATAGGTCGGTGCGACAACAGCTAATGGCAGGATTAGTTACCATTGGTACTCCAAAAAAAGACAATGATCCTTTATCGTATAGAAATCAGGTAGTAAAATACAAATTATTTCTTAATTATTTAAGATGTCCACTCGGTAATGGTCTGACTTTTGAAAAAAAACATGAGCATGTTAAAACATCATTTGAACTATTAGAATATCTTCTTTCTCTGATTTTATTTCATGCCAAAAATGACAAAATCGCAATTGCAAAAGCGCAACAATATTCTAAAAAATTTCGTGCTGAAAAAATACGCTATTATAAAAAATATTATTATATGGTAGGAAAACGGTATCAAGAAAAAGCATTTGCACTCTTTCTTCAGGCAAAAAATGAACAAGAAGAGTTTCTAAAGGCACTTTTTTTTCATACGAGTAGTACCATGTATAGAAATGCAGAATTCTTTTATAAACAATCTTATGATTTAAAAGATTATAGAATGAAAGAAGAAGTCGCTAGTCAATATCTAGAGAGTATGTTTGATGAAACAGAAAATCAAGGATTAGATACTATACATCAGGAATCAGAAGAATTTATACATAAAGATATCCCAAATGTAATGAAAAAAATTCATGCAAAAATAAAAAAGTTGCCTATGTATAGGATTTATAAAGATACCTTAGAGGAAGTAAAAATAGTGAAAAATCAAGCTAAAAATCAATTAAGTCAAGCCTTAGGTATAAAAAATGAGATAGAGGAATATGAGCGAAAAAGACCTTTGTCACCAAAAAAGAAGGAAGATCGCAATGCAATAAAAGAGATGACTGATAAAATGATAAAAAAAGAGCTTATTAAAATGGATGAAGCCCTATCAAAAGATGGGTATAAACAAAATATTGAAGAGCTTACAACTCTATTAAAAAAGAAGGAATATGGCAGGTTGGCGCAAAAAGCTCGTGATTTTGATTTAGGTGAAAGGAAGATTGCACTTTATAATGAACTGACCCAAATAGAAATAAAATTTATCAACGTAGCAAAGTTATATTTACAAATATTTGATTGGTCTCCACAAAAAAAGTATATCACTGCAGCCAAAAAAGTTATGAATAAACTTACCTCAATTGGGAATTATAAAATAGAATGTAACCCGCATACCATCATTATCCCGGATGAAATCCGATTACTTTGGAACCAAATTAAACAAAATCATAGAATTATTATTCATCATAATAATCAAGAACTATTTGCTACATTAAGGGAAGCGGAATTACTTAAAGCTGAATCAGAATCGAATAAAAAGGAGGCACACCTATGGATGATATAATTTTATATTCCTCACTTAAAATTAATGGTATACTGCTTTTAATTATAACACTTTAAACTTTAAAATAAAAATATGCTTTTTTTGTTTCTTCTTTGCGCATTTTCGGCAAGCACCTTTACCATAGGAAAAACTGCAATGCAGTATACTACCCCAATGTTTTTAATTGGTATTCGGTTATTGGTTTCGGGAATATTATTTTTATTCTATTATTATTTTCATTATAAGCAAATGCCATCTTTACGAAAATATGATTATTGGGTATTGGCTCAAGTTGCTTTTGCAAGTTTTTATTTTGCTTTTAATATGGAATTTATGGCCTTAGAATATCTCTCTTCCTCAAAAACTGCGTTGCTTTACAATCTTTCTCCCGTCATTGCAGCTTGCTTTTCTTATATAGTATTTAACGAACTAATGACATTTAAAAAAATAGTCGGTCTTTTAATCTGCCTTTTAAGTTTTTTGCCTGTATTGATGGAACCATCTGAAAGTAAGGGATCAAATGCTTTCTTATTTATTTCATGGCCTGAGCTTTGGGTTTTTTTAGCAGTTATCTCGTTTACCTATGGTTGGGTTGTTATGAGAAAAGCAATCAAACGGCATTTTATTCCCACCGTATTTGTTAATGGCGTTGGTATGCTTTGTGGAGGAATCGCATCTCTGTTAACTATATATATTTTTGACATTCCTTATCATCAATCTACAGCATGGATACATCCATGGATTCCTATTACGGAATTAATGCCTTTCATACTTTGGACTTCATTACTCATAATAATAGGAAGCGTTATATGCTATGCAATCTATGGTTATTTACTACATAAATATACTGCAACTTTTGTTACTCTTGGCGAATTAGCAACACCTTTATTTGCTGCTTTATATGGATGGGCATTTCTGAATGAATCAATAACACCAAGTTTCTATTTCTCTATGATTGTTTTAGCGGTTGGTTCATATATATTTTATTTAGAAGAAAAACGTCTTGGCTACTTTGAGCATGTATGAGTATCATATAATCATGTTTTTAAAATCTCATATGCATTTTGGTACTAATTGGCGAAACTTCAAGCTCGAAATGGCTATTTTTTCCAAAGTTATAATAATCTGCATCGCTGCTATTTAATTCATCAAACTCATCTTCTAAAAAATCTTCTTTATTCTTTGTTTTTCTAATTCTTCTATTAATTTCTTCAACGGTTGGCTGACAATGCTTAAGCATATTTTCTCCATTAAGAGCATACTGAGGATTATGAGGTAAATCATATTTTTTATAAAATGCATGTAATACATTTGCATATAGATCGCTCTCTATACTGTAAACGAGTTTTCCATGTTCTCCCGAAGCAAGCTCAAGAAAGTAAACATGAGTATGCCCTGCTAAAACCAAAGATCGATATAAATTTCTAGAACTATTAATGGGAATAGTTCTATCTCTTCGTGAATGAATAATGATTATAGGAATATGCGATTGAATTTTATGAACAACATGAAGAGGAAATATTCCTTGAGTATTTAAGCGGGGAAAGCTATTTTTTGCCAATTTTAATGCAATTTTTTTTGAAAAGGGAAACCAATTAATATAAAATCTGCGCAATAAATGCTTTATAACATTTGTTAACGTATCAAAGGGTGACTCTAAAACTAATGCAGCAACAGATTCAGGTTGATGTAAAGCAACAAAATTAATAACAGTAGCTGATCCTCGAGAAATTCCCGCTAATACAAAGCGGTGACCTTCTAGTGCATTTTTTGCTTTTTCAAAACTTTCTTTTAATCGCGCAATATCGATTTCTTGACCCAAATTAACATGAGAACTATGATATTCCATAGCGTTATTTTTAGCGTCAGGAAAATCAAAAACAATAAGAGGCTTATTAATCAGCCATTTATCGGTTGAGCTCGATGAAAAAAGAGCGGACTGTTCTTGAGTTGCTCCCAAACCGTGAGCAAATATATATCCTATTTTTTTTTCAGTCGTCGATGGAGTATCAAAATGATGAATCATAAAATTTGCTTCAGCGCATTCCAAAAGTGCAGGGAATAGTAGAGTTCCCGTATATACGAAAATATTGCGAGCTTTCATTATGTCCCCTAATTTTTAGCATCACAATTATTAATTTTTACTAATCATTCTTTGAAATAGAGTAGCAAGTTTAAACTATTAAATTCAATAATATTTTTTAAAAGAAAAAAATAGAAAGCATTTGGCTTGATATAATTCTATTTTTAAATATATTTTGGCAAGGTTTGAAAATTCTTAAGGATGTAATTTGGAAAAATTAATTCAAAAAAAAGAAATTTTTGAATTAGAAAGTTTGTTATACAAAATTGCATAACTCTTGAACTTATTTTGATGAATTGTTATTCTTATTGAAATATACCATATAATTAGGTGTGAATATGATTGGTTCAAACAATTCTGTTCTTATTGTTGACAATTTAGTAAAAATATTTAAACAAAAAAAAATATTTGGTCCTCAAAAAGAATTTATTGCTGTTAATGGAATTTCTTTTTCATTGCAAGAAGGAGAAATTTTAGGTTTTTTAGGTCCAAACGGTGCTGGCAAAACAACAACTATCCAAATTCTCTTAAGTTTAATGACACCAACATCAGGGACAATAACCTACTTTGGAAAAAATTTTTTTAAACATCGTTCTGATATTTTGCAACATGTTGCATTTGCAAGTGCTTATACAAAATTGCCCGGTCGTTTAACGATTTTTGAGAACCTTGATATTTATGGTCGTCTATTTGGGCTTCCAACTGAATTAAGGAAAGCAAAAATTAAGGAATTTTTAAGTTTCTTTGGTATGTGGGGAATCAGAGACAAGCCTGCAGGGCTACTTTCTGCCGGTCAAACAACACGTGTAATGTTGGCTAAAGCATTTTTGGCTGATCCAAAAATTGTATTACTGGATGAACCAACGGCTTCCTTAGATCCTGATGTGGCATTTGATGTTCGAAATTTTGTAGTGCAGCAACAAAAAGAACGTAAAATTTCTGTTCTTTTTACTTCACATAATATGGCAGAAGTTGAAGAAATATGCGATCGAGTATTAATTTTAAAAAATGGTTCAATAATTGCAAATAATACACCGGAAGAAATAGCTTCAAGCATTTCAAAAACGCGTGTTAGTTTGATGGTTGGCAAAGAAAGCTTGGTAAAATCAGAACAGTTAGCACAAGAGCAAAAATTATACTATAAGGTTAGTGATCACTTTATTGAAATTCACATTGATGAGCGAGATGTTGCTCAGTTTTTATCAAAACTTGCACAAAAGGAAGTTGCGTACTCTCAAATATCCATAGAGAAGCCAACTTTGCAAGACTATTTTTTGCATATTGCAAAACAATAAGGAGCAACTATTTTCATGAAAATATATCGAATCAAAGCAGTTGTTTTAAGACATTTGATATTAACATTTCGTGATTTTCATCGATTTATAGATCTTATATATTGGCCCTTATTAGAAATTATTATCTGGGGTTTTACAGCGCGTTGGATTCAAGGAAATAATATACATACAATAAATATGTCATTGGTATTATTATCCGCATTAGTCTTTTGGCAAGTAATATTACGATCACAATTAGAAATTAGTTTTAGCTTTTTAGATGAATTATGGTCACACAATCTTATTAATCTTTTTTCGACGCCGATTAAGATTTCTGAATGGATCATTGCTGTTATGATCGTTGGGTTTCTTAAAAGTATGTTCACTTTTTTATTCGGGGCATATGTTATTTGGGTTTTTTATGGCCTCAATATTTTAAAGCCAGGATATATATTAATTGTTTATTTAATAATGATGATAGCGATAGGTTGGGCGATTGGTTTTTTAACAACGGCAGCAGTAGCATATTGGGGACAAAAAATACAAACCTTAGCTTGGGTAATGGGCTGGTTCTTTGCACCTTTTAGCGGAGTTTTTTATCCGATCTCTGTTTTGCCACATTGGGCTCAAATGATAGCACAATGCATTCCAATGTCATATCTTTTTGAAAGCCTTCGATCTATTATAACAACCAATGTTCTTCCTTTACATTTATTAGCTATTTGTTTCTTTTTAATTTTAGTATATCTTATGTGCGCAATCTTGTTATTTAAGTTTGCTTTTGAAAAAAGTAAAATTTGGGGACTTTCTCGATTAGAACGATATGAATAAAAAACTATGAAATTATATAGAATTCAAGCTGTAATGCTTCGGCATCTTTTATTAACATTTAGAGTATTTCAAAGGCTTATTGATCTTATGTTTTGGCCTTTTATAAATATTGTTATTTGGGGATTTAATAGTGTTTGGAACGAACAGTTTCAAAACCAATCGCCAACTCTTACTCTAGCACTCGTAGCATCATTGATAATTTGGCAAATTCTTTTTAGAACCAATATGGAAATCTGTTTTAGTTTACTTGATGAATTAAGATCTCATAATTTTACAGCACTTTTTTCAACGCCATTACAGCTCAATGAATGGATGATTGCAGTTATTGGTATAGGATTATTAAAATCTGTTTTTACCTTTATTTTTGGCATGAGCTGTATATGGTTTCTTTATGGCATTAACATTCTTACGTTAGGTTGGATGCTTGCCCCATTCGTTGCATTAATTGTTCTTACAGGATGGATAGTTGGATTTTTAACTGCATCAGGAATTGTTTATTGGGGATTAAGTGTTCAAGAATTGGTATGGGTTGTCGCATGGATTTTTGTACCTTTTAGTGGGATTTTTTATTCTGTAAAAGTTTTGCCACTATGGGCTCAGTATTTTTCAATGATTATTCCTCAATCACACATCTTTGAAGGTCTTCGATTATTTATTCTCGAAGGAATTATTCCTTATAAAAGTCTTGGTATTGCAGCAGGATTAACATTTTTTTATCTGATTGTTATTCTAGTTTTTTTCAAATTAGTTTTTGAAAGAAGTAGGAGCAATGGATTAGCTCGCTTAGAAAGCACGTAAGTCAAATTTTTTTTTAAAAGTTCCTTGCAAATTCACTTCTATTTTTACTAAGCTGTATCAAGAAAAGGATCAAACTATGAAAATTATCTCTATGCTAAGCTTTATTCCTTTCATTGTTATTGCCTGTTTAGGAATGGAAGTAGATCGTAACCCAGATAATACTCAGAATTATTGGTTCAGAAAAAGAAAATTCAATGCAATCTCCGGGTCTACAAAAAGAACTTTCCTCGCATCAAAAAAAACCAAGATAATGACCAATGAAGACAGCAACTCATTCCGACGGTCATTAAGAGAAAATAATATTGATAAAGCTATCGTAATGTTTGATACATTTGACATTGATTTGAATGAACCATATTATCAAAAGTCGCATCTACATATTGCCATTAGTAAAGGTCATTCTGACATTGTAAAACTTTTAGTTGAACGTAATGCAGAATGTTCAACATGCTTGCAAGGAGAATTTTATGCGAGCTTAAATCGTGTTCGTTCAGGAATTGCGGCATATCTTGTTGAGCATTTTTTAATAAATGTTGACAGACCTATAGACCCCAAGAGCTTAAAAACGCCATTACACATTGCTTTTGAAAAAAAATCTATATCCCTTATTAAAATGCTTATGGAAAAATTTGAAGCAGAACAACGTTATGATCGACAAGGATTTCTTCCAATAGCATATTTGGCCAAAGCTGATGTTGCACTAAAATGTGTACAAGATATTCTTGATTATCTGTTTGGCAAAAAGGGGACTATCAAAATTGATATAAAAGTATCCAATGAAACGGATTCAACCTTGCTTCATGAGGCAGTGAGGAATGGCAATTTGCCTCTCATACAAACACTCATTAAAGAATATTATGCACCTCTAGGATCAGTTGATTATGATGGTAAAACACCACTGCTTTTGGCACGGCAATTAGGAAAGCAAGAAATAGTCGAATACCTTGAGGGACAAGAGTTATGAAACCTATTTGGCAGGGAACTCTATCTTTTGGATTGGTAACAATTCCTGTCTCCTTATTTTCAGCAATTCAATCCCATTCTCTTGGTTTTACTTTATTATGTGGAGTTTGTCATACACCAATTACCTATAAAAAGTGGTGCAATCACTGCAATAAAGAAGTCGAGTGGAATAGTATTGTCAAAGGTATCAAAATAAAAAAAGATACCTATTTCATTTTGACACAAGAAAATTTACACAAATTGAAACCGATAAAAACTGAAGAAATTGATATTATTGAATGTATCGATCCTGCACTTATTTCTCCAATTTATCTTGAAAACCATTACTACCTTGCGCCAAAAAAAGAAACGAGAAAGCATTTTTTCTTTTTTGCTCGCGCATTAAATGAGACTCAAAAAGTGGCAATTGGCCATTTTGTTATGAAAGATAAAGAACATGTTTGTGTAATTTTACCATACGAAAATGGTTTGTTGCTCACTACTCTTAATTATGCTTACGAAATAAAAGATATTGAATCTCTTGAGACGTTGAAGAGTATACCAAAACTCTCTACTCAAGAAATAGATCTGGCAAAAGCAATTATTAATCAATTAAATAAAAAAAAGTTTGATATTTCAGTTTTTAAAGATACTTTTGCTGAAAAATTAGTTGCCGCTCTTAAAAAGAGAAAAAAATCTAAATTACTCATTGCACAGGAAAAGAAATCAAAAAAAATTGGTTCAGAAACTGACTTGATTTCTTCCTTGAAAGCATCGTTAACAAAACCAAAGGTAAAAAAATCTTCATCAAAAATTAAGCAGAAGCGGTGATTTTTTCCAACAATTTGATTATTTCGATTTCAAATATTGAAGAATGTTGATCCACAATGCGCCCTATTTCTGATCGGTTATGAATAAGAAGAATAGTTGGCGCTGTAGTTATATGAGCTTGATCCGCTAAAGAAAAAAGTTTGTTTACTTCAATAAGTACAAATTTTGCTCGTTGTTGATGATTAAGAGCAGTTGCTAAAAATTCATTCATAATACCGTTATGTTCAGGTTGTGAAGCATCATAGTAAAGTAGTATAACTGGATCTATAAAATTTAAGACTTCAGCCTCAAATGCCATTTGAGCAGGACTAAAGTTTTTTAGTAATGTATCAATAGTATCTTCTGATTGCAAAGCTTCAGGAGTAAGGATTGAACTAATATTATTTTTTTTTAGGAGTTCAACAATAATCTGAGCAGATTCATTTAAGTCAACAACAATTTCTGCCTGATTCTTTTTAACTTCTTCTGCTGATGGAAGCTTATGATTTTGTTCTACTTCATGAGAAGTACAGCCGGGAAGAAAGGGAAGAATAACTAATAGGGATAAAAATATATGCTTCATAGTTTTTATTATACCTTAGTTTAATTACAATGCAAGAATGAACGGTATATTTTTAAAAATCACAATATATAATTTTGTTATTACTAATAATTTCTGTTAATTAATTTATTTAGACTTTTTTCAAAATAGTAATGAAGTTGCATTATTTTGCATCTTTGATAATTGTAAATAAGTTTATCGAATCTATTTGTATTCATTTAAATTTGGCACAATTTTAACTGCGTTTTTTTTGCTGCAAAAAATAGTAATTTTTGTCAACGCAACGTGAAAAGTTCCGGTATTTAGCAAAGTAAAAAGTTCCTAACATTAAAGCGCCTCCACGGCCGGCGCGACCGGCTTCAACCTACTCTCACTAGGGGGCAACCCGCCTGCCCAACGTTGGCTATTTTTTGAAGGCTTTCTTGGTATACAGTCAGATATTTTTTTCTCCTGAATTTGGGGGGTTGGTCGTTGGTAGATTTCGCTAAAAGAAAGTTCTGTTTTTCGAATCCACAGTTTTATGGTTCCATTTAAATGTACTTTAACAACAATGGTATTTTTTGGAAAAATGATTGTTTTTTGCTGATCGCTTAATTGAAAAATCTGTTTTTGGTAGGTAATAGTAAAATCATTCGTAAGAATACGAGTCTCTTGTGTGCTAAATATATCGTTTAAATCAAATGATTGAGCACTAGCATGGGCATCGCCTTCTTGGGCAGCAGGAACTTGAAATGCAGCATTATGCTTTGCAATATAATTGCTTGTTCGCAGATAATTATTTGCTTGATCTATTGATGATATCCCAGCAAGTCTCATTTCCTTAATAAGGCGATCTTGAAGGGTTTGATTGCAACGTTCAACGCGGCCCTTTGCCTGAGGACTATTGGCATGTATAACATCAATTCCCAAATCTTTACAAGCGCGCTCCCATTGGGTCTTTTTAATATTTTCTTGATTACTCAAATTAACATGGAAAACAGAACCGTGGTCAGTATAAAAAGTTTGAGGAATCCCATATTTTTCAACGTAATTTTTAGTTGCGGTCATTAAAGCATGCATCGATTCAGAAGGGGCAAACTCAAGCCAAAGGATTTGGCCAGTAGCATCGTCAATAAAAACAAGTAAGGTACATACCCCAGCACGCCCTTCAAACCAGTCATGTGGAGAGCCATCAAGCTGAATCATTATGCCAAACATACGCCTTCTTTCTCGTCGCTTGCGATGCTTGCTGCGCTGTTTTTTAGGTTGCCATATTCCTGCCTTAATCATGACCTTTCTAACAGCTTCTCGACTTATCTTTATTCCATGCAACTCTTTAAGTTTTTCAGCCGCAAAGGTTGGCCCAAAGCCTTGCCAATCGCTTTCTAACAATGAGATTAACAATCGTTCTTCTCCTTGATCCCATCTATTTGGGCTTTCTTTTCCCCTATTGCCATGTACAAGGCCAAAGTCGTCAGATTCACAATATCTTCCATATTTTTCTCTGACCCACCGCTCTGTAAATCTCAGACGGGCTGCAGCCTCTGCCTGTGTCATTTTTCCTTCTTTAACCTGAACAAACACTTTTGCCTGTTCTCGTTCTTTGCGATTCATGGTAATATATTCCATATAAGTTCCGTTGCATTTTTAGAGTTTTTCTTTTTGTTTACAAGATTAAGTTTACCCTAAAAACCGGAACTTTTTACTTTGCGCTATAATAGGAACTTATCACTTTGCGCTAACAGCAAAAAATAGTAATTTTTTTACTTCGCATGACATATTTGTTATTATTAAAAAAATGATTTATTACTTAAAATTGGATTCATACAATGAGTGAAAAAATTTCTGATATTGCGACAAATTTCCCAGAATGGTATCAAGATGTTGTGTATAAGGCACAACTTGCCGATCAATCTCCTGTTAGAGGATGCATGGTTATAAGGCCCTATGGGTATGCTCTGTGGGAAAACATTCGAGATGTTCTTGATAAAAAAATTAAAGATACTGGACATCAGAATGCCTATTTTCCTCTTTTTATTCCAAAATCATTTCTAGAAAAAGAAGCAAAACATGTTGAAGGTTTTTCACCTGAACTTGCAATTGTTACGCATGCTGGTGGCAAAGAACTTGATGAACCATTAGTTGTTCGTCCAACATCAGAGACTATTATTCATCATATGTTTGCACAATGGATTGGTTCATGGCGAGATCTACCTATGAAAATTAACCAATGGGCAAATGTTGTTCGTTGGGAAATGCGCACACGACCTTTTTTACGAACAACCGAGTTTTTATGGCAAGAAGGGCACACTGCTCACGAAACAGCACAAGAAGCTGAAGATGAAGCAGTACTCATGTGGAATGAATATTTAGATCTCATTAAAAATTATTTAGCAATTCCCGTTGTTGCCGGTAAAAAATCTGAAAGTGAAAAGTTTGCTGGCGCAGATACTACGTATACCATTGAAGGTATGATGCAAGATGGTAAAGCATTGCAAATGTGTACATCGCATATAATATCGCGTAATTTTTCAAAGGCATTTGGTATAACCTATCAAACACGGGATGAAAAAGTCGAGTACCCTTATTTAACAAGCTGGGGATTTACAACACGTTCTATTGGAGCTCTTATAATGGTGCATGGTGATCAGAAAGGGCTTGTACTACCTCCAAAAGTGGCACCAATACAAGTTGTTATTATACCTATCTTTAAAACAGATTGTGATAAGCAAGAACTTATGGATGCAGTTAATGCAATTGCTTTACGACTTAAACCAATTGCCCGTATTCATATTGATAGTGATGAACAAACCCGCCCTGGTGAAAAATTTTATACATGGGAATTAAAGGGTGTGCCTTTACGTGTAGAGCTTGGCTATCGTGATTTAAAAAATGGAACTGTTGTTTTAGCTGATCGAATAGGCATTGCTAAAGAGACAGTTCCTGTTGATTCGATTATTGAAGCTGTGCAAAGACGTCTTGAATTGGTCCAAGAAAAGATGTTTGAACGCGCTCAAGAAAGATTAAAAAAGCAATGGCATTCTGGAAATAAGCTGAAAGAGTTTGGTAAAAAACTTGATGAAGTTGCTGGTTTTTGGCAAACAGGTTGGTGCCGCAATAGCGAATGTGAATTACAACTAAAAGAGTATAAAGCTACGATACGCTGCTTACTTGATGAACTTATTGCTGCTCAATGCTTTGCCTGTGATAAAGCTTCTCTTGGTGATATACTAGTTGCAAAATCATATTAATAGTTATTAGTATTTGCTTGGATATGCATCGATGATTAAATCTCACTTTTTTATCAGCTTGTATTTGGTTTTTACTGTTTTTTTTATTAATCGTACTCATACTATGAATAGAAACAAAGCTCTGATTAATAAAATAAATCACTATCCACCAAAAGTACGATATAAAATTAAGCTTCGACGATTAAAAGAATTACAAAATCAACTGAATCAAAAGAAATGGCAACTCTTTGTTAAAGCTTATGAGTGTGGTATAATTCAAATACCTTCAAAAGATCAGGAAATAATATGATTAAGGCTCGTTTTTTTTAGAAAAAATTAAAGATAGTTGGAAGAAGATATGTTAGGTTTTTTTAAAACAGTTTTTTTGGGTTTTTTGGGATTCATTTCGTCAGTCCCATCATATATAGATCACTATTTCACCTTTAAAACAACTACTTTTATTTCCAATACTGGTGATCCACGCTATGTTTTTGATGTTGATGCTATTAAAACAAGAACAGTGAGTAAGCGCTTTGATAATTTAAATTCCGATTGCGCATTATTTCTTGTTAACAAACAACAAGGTTTTTCAACGCGGGGTGGAACGTTTGACTTCAAAAAATTTGTCAGCATTGAAGGCCATGATGAGGATACTTGTACTGTAGAAGCTGTTATTGCAAGTCCTGAGCCTGATAATGTCACACCGGATATTGTTTTAGATAATAATAAGATATCAATAACTACAGAATACGATAATGAAAGTGTGAGAGGCTATGTTAGTTACATTCTCAAAGTTCCGCATGCTACTTTAATACAATTAATTAGAACAAATCACGGAGATATTGCTGTAAAAGAAATTGATAATTCAATTGAAAAAGCTGAAACAATGTTAGGCGATATCACATTATATGAAATTAAAGGAGAAAGCCATTCGGTCAAAACATTATTGGGTACAATAACTGCACATGCAATTGAGGGCAATTGCATCGCACATACCTCTTCGGGAAAAATAACAGTAGATAATATTCATGGCTCTGAACATTTTTTTACCAGTAATTCAGGAACTATTTACGCAGAAAACATTGATGGTAGATGCAATGCGAACACTGATTCAGGCGATGTTATTGTAAAAACAGTTGTTGGAAATACCATTGCAAGCACCAACATGGGTAATATTACGTTACAAGACATACAAGGATTTGCTGAAGTGTTTTCAGCAATGGGAGATATTAACCTTGAAAAACTTAAAAAAGGTATTATTGCAACAACAAGTATGGGCAATATTTATCATTCATTAGGTAACAATCCCAATCTAACTATTTCTGCTTCAACAAATATGGGATCTGTATGGTATTGTAACCAAAAACAAAAAAGAGGATGCTGTACAGCACTTCTTGGCAAGAGAAAGTTTAAAGCACAATTTACAACAGCAATGGGTGATGTGGTTATAAGCAAATAGTTGTTTTTTTAAGACATAATCAAATAGACTAAAATCCATGGAATCAATACTCAATAAGTTCGAAGCCTATTTATTAACTGAGAAGCATGTGGCACATAATACCTTTAGTGCGTATATGCACGATATCAGACAATGTTTAGAATTTGCTGAAACCAATGGTAAAAAGCTAGATGAAATTGATAAAAGTACGCTCAAAAATTTTTTAGCGTACTTAAAAAAAAATAAGGTAAGCGCGCATTCGATTTCTCGCAAAATATCATCGTTAAAACTATTTTTTGGTTGGGTACAACAACAATATGGCTGGCAACCGGCCGCAGATGAGTTAGTATTCCCTAAACTGGATAAAAAATTACCAAACTATCTTTCAGAACAAGAAGTTCAAGAACTTTTGCAAGCAGCGCATGAAGATCTTTCTGAAACGGGCACGCGTAATCTTTTAATGCTTTACCTTTTATATAGTGCAGGGTTGCGTATTACTGAATTAACAACCCTAAAAATTTCAGATTTCAATGGTGACGCTGGAGTTATAACCCTGGTTGGCAAAGGAAGTAAACAAAGGGTGGTGCCGCTACCTGCGCACATCATGGTTATGGTAAACGAGTATAGAGAAAAAATTCATAAAAAATTTACGCAATCACATGGACATACTGATTATCTTTTTCCAATTGTGTACGCAGGAGTTGTAAAACCAATTTCTCGGCAGGCATATTGGAATATTTTAAAACAACTTTGCTGCAAAACTACTATTAAAAGAGTTGTTTCTCCTCATGTGTTGCGCCATTCTTTGGCGACGCATCTTCTTAAGAATGGTGCTCATTTACGATCATTACAGCTTTTATTAGGACATGAAAATCTTTCGACGGTTCAAATATATACGCATGTTGAAATGAGCCATCTGAGAGTTTTATATAATAAAAAACACCCACGATCATAATTCTTTATGTTTATCATCTCTTAAATCATCGCTTGCTAGGCAACGAGGAACGGCAGGATGAGAAGGGTCTTCAAATTTTTGGTTTATTATCGGATTCGTTTTGTCATTAACTTTCTTTTGATTATCTAAAGGCTTTTTACATGATTTATTCATACAAAAAATTAATGATGCAGTAAAAAACGATATAAAAAATAGAATTTTTTTATTCATTGAATTTCCCCTAAACAATGATAGTATACAAAACAATTAAGCATAATCTCAAGAAAGGAATTATTTTTGCGCATCAACTCTTTGTTTAGTATACTGATTACTTATAATTAGAATAATGATATTTAGTCATTATGAGCAAAGTTAGTAAGGAATATTATGGCCATAACAACGTTTACTATAGATCAAAAAAAGTTACTTTCGGTACTTTCATCAATGCAACCAATTTGTACAAAGCGTACAACATTAGATGCTACTTCATCCATCTTGTTTCAAGTTGGCAATAAAGAGCTGGTACTTAAAAGCACTGACTTAGAAATTAGTTTGCAATCAACATGCCTTTTGCCACATAATGATATGAGCGCTGCATACTCATTTTTAGTTTCCGGTAAACGAATTTTTGATTTAGTTAAAGAGCTTGATGATGAGATAACTTTTTCTTTTGAAAATAATCAGGTCTCACTTGAGGCAAATAATGTTCAGCTTTCTCTTAATGTAAAAGATCCGGAGGGGTTTCCCCCATTTCCTGAACGCATTGAAAATCTTATGCATATCGATGCGCAGTTTTTATTAACATTGCTTGAAAAAGTTGCTTTTTTAATTCCGCAAAATAATGCAAATTCTGCGCTTAATGGTCTTTTTTTAGAGGTATCTCCTCAGGGATTGACAATGACTACAACCGATGGACATTGTCTTGCGCAAGTTGAATCGACAGCAATATCCTTAGAACAAGAAAAGAAATGGCTTTTGCCTCGACGTGCAATTTTTGAATTGAAAAAAATCTTAGAAAATTCTGAAAACAGTTTTGTTTTTTTAGGAATCTGTGGCAACCAAGTGGTTTTTTCAGGAGAAGATTTTAACTTTTTTACAAAGCTTTTATCTGATAGCTTCCCAGCATATCGAACCATTCTTAATAAAGAAGACTTTATTCCGGCATCAGTTGATCGGAACCATTTTGTGAAGACATTGCGTCGTTCAGTTTGTTTATTATCCGGTCAATTTCTTGCAACGACATTTGCCTTTAATAATGATCTTTTGAATGTTGCAATGCAAAATAAGGAAGTTGGCAAATTACAGGAAGCGTTGCCCCTTAAGGGATTTTCTGGCAGTGATCTTGATATTAGATTTTATGCTCCTTATATATTAAATGGATTGCAATCATTTGGCGAAGAGAATATTGCTTTTTATTTAAAAAATTCAAGCAAGCCAATTATATTTCATACAGAGCAAGAAAAATATCAGATGACCTATTTAGTTATGCCTGTTTCACCAACGCATTAAGGTAATTTACTCTTGTGTTGATAGAACAACTTACTCTTAAAAATTTTCGATGCTTCAAAAATTATTCTTTGGATTTTTCATCTAATATTGCCTGCATTGTTGGCCCAAATGGTTCTGGAAAATCTTCGATTTTAGAGGCTTTGCATTATGCCTGTTATTTGCGATCATTTCGAACGCATATACCACGTGAACTTGTTAGCTTTGATGATGAAAATTTTTTTATACGAGTAAAAATAAATGAATCAATCGATGCTGTTTCCTTGCCTCATGAGCTTACGATGGGATTTTCTAAAAAAAAGCGGCTTGTTAAAATTGATCAGCGGTCTATCACCTCATATAAAGACATTTCAAAGCTTTATAGAGTTGTTACACTTACTGAAGACGACCTATCTCTTATCAAGGGTAGTCCTGATGGGCGACGGCTTTTTCTTGATCAAGCTCTTGCATTAGATTTTCCTGAATTTTTAATGCAGAGCAGGCGCTATAAACAAGTTCTTGAAAATAGGAACGCCTTATTGTATAGAGGAGGATTTACGCAGGAATCATATCAGTTATGGACGGAGCAGTTGTGGCAAGAAACTATAGTTATTCAAAATTATCGTAAACAATTACTTAAAAGCCTAGAAGATAAGACAAATTATATGCTGAAGACAACTTTTGGAGAGGGGTTAACACTTATCTTTACCTATCATGCAAAGAGAAGTGAAGAAGCCCAGTCTTTTGATACTTTTCTGCGGCATAATAGTGATTTGCAGAATGCGGAATCAATTATGCGGCGTTCTCTTTTTGGGGCTCATTTAGAAGATTTTTCAATCGAATTTTGTCACAAAAATTCACGCTCATTTGCTTCGCGAGGGCAACAAAAACTTATTATTATGCTTATAAAAATAGCCCAAATTCAAGATATTACGACTAAGCATGGCCAGGTCCTCTTTCTTCTTGATGATTTTATGACCGATTTTGATTACTATAGGGGCGAATTATTAGTTTCATTGATGCTTGCTCTTGAATGCCAGCTTATTTTTACTTCTCCTGCAAATTCAACTTATTTTGACAACTTATTATCTGCTCATACCGTACAACATATCCAATTATTGTGACATGCTGAAAAATAGGCCCTTTTGCAAATATCCTCTGTTTTTATTGCTGTTGACAGATATAAAAATAATCTATATCATATTTAGTAATAAATGGTAAAAAACGCTGTATTTAAAAGATAGAATTTAAAAGAAATTATTGACATTTGATAAATAAGCAGCATACTAAAAACTGTTAAGCAGCAAGAATTTACAGATTTAACTTAGGCTTCATTACTACTCTCCTTTTTTCCACCGCATTGACGCAAGTCAATGCGGTGGTTTATTTTTATAGCTACCCAGGGAAATTGCACCAAAAATCCAGATTTATATGGTCGTCTTAATATTATTGACAAATAGAAATTTTTTGTGTATAATAGGATATATACTATCTGTTATAATAGAGAGGTTATATTCCTATGTTAAAAAATATATATGTTCACCTTATTTTAGCCATTTGTGCATTGTGCTCTTTTTATTCAGCCTTTGGTTTGCAACGGACAAGAACAGGGGTACGTCAAGGGGCAAGCTTTTTGAGACCATCAAGAAGTGTTCGTTCACTTTCTGAAGCATATTCTTGGCAAAGACCAACTCCTTCCTCAAAAAAAGTGTCTTCAAGAGCTTTTGTGACATCACCTGGCGCATATAGGCCACAAGTTGTAGCGCCCGATACGGGTTCTTTTTGGATTTTAAAACCAAAGTCTCAGCAAATGGAAGATTTATTCACTGCTTTTGGGCAGAAGATAAAAGGAGAACGAACAGCAATTTTAAGTAGTGAAGCCATTGATGATATGATTGAACGACTTGCAGAAGAAAAATACATTAATGAGCACAATAGAGAAGGAAAAACTCCTTTAATGATTGCAATTGAAAATACTGCAGGTGCTTCAAAAGAAAAACAAAAAGAGATTATACGCAAACTTTACAAGCATGGTGCATTTCTATTTGATCTTCCGGCTTTACAGCTTGCTGTGAAAACTGCAAATCTTGGGGCTCTAGAAATCATGCAACCTCTTTATCGATTGAAAGATCTCTATCCAGAATTCAAAAAAATATTAGCTGAATACGCAACAACAAAAAAGAAGATAATTCAAGCGCAGAAAGATCAACGTCCTTATTTAGAAAAGACCTATAAACTTTATCTTGATAATTTAAAAGAAGAATTGGAAATTTTAAGCAGACCTGTTCAACCCCTTGAATTTAGAGTTCAGGTATTTCGCGATGGCAAGGAGCAGGAAGAATTTATTCAAGTAAACACTGTTACGGGTCTTTATAAACTAGAAAAAGACTATTCCATTGATCCCTTGGCGCAGTAATTTAAAATTTTTACTAGTTGACTATAATTTTGCTACAGTAAGAGCAAAATTTGCTTTGTAGTAGAATATCTTTATAATTAAACATTGTTTATACTATTCATTTTTTTTATATTTTTTAATTACAATGAAAAAAATTCTATTATTATTTTTTGCAACAGTTCCTTCAATAAGCTCATTGCATTCAATGAACTTAAATGATGAACAGGAAAATAGCTATCAAAATAAAAAAATCTTTGCAGGGATTACAAAAATGGTTGAAGGTTGTTACGGATACCCTGTTGATGTGTTTAGAAAATATAGTGCAAGCGGAGATAGAGATTTTATGTTTGGTCCTTTGCATCGGCAAATAACATTTCTGTATAATGTTGGCAAAAAATTATATTCAAGAGAGCAAGATATAAAGTTATTTCTAGATGGAATTAGAACAACCACTAAAAGCTTATTAGTTCCTCATTTCTTAAAAAAAGAATGGTATAATCAAACAATAAAATACTCAAAAATTGCCGTTGGATTAGGTGCTAGCTACTATTTTTATACCAATCCATATGAGCATAAAAAAGCCTATTGTGGCGCTGCATTACTTTTTGCTGCAGATAGCTATTTTAATAATAGCATTCAAAAAAGTTTTTATTTTCCTTTTATTTTAATAGGTTTTAAAAGTCTTTGAAATGAATTGAATTAATCTGTTAAACTTAATTCAATCATAATTTTCAATAAAAAAGAGAGCTTGGTAACATATGAAGTTCCTTTTTACTTTTATTGTATGCATAGGGGCATTATTAAGTAATGAAGGTATTACTCCACAAAATACAAATTTGTCGGGGTTGCATTTACACGGAAATGATATTTCTATTTTTTGCAAAACAAGGAATATTCATAGCCATTCTCCAACCATTCAAAAGATACAAGAACATAATCCTGAACTTTATGATTATATAAAAACAAATGTTATGTGGCATCTCAAGGTTCCAACAACGGGATTCTATGCAGATAAAAGTTCTTCATATATTCCGTATTGGTTTAGTTTGTGGGATCTCGCTCCAAAAAAAGGGGACGGCATTACAGTAGCTTTGCTTGATACGGGGGTTGCAACATTTGAACGTGCCCCTACAAAGTCATTAACAAAACATCCCAATATTTTGTTTGTTGGATTTGATCCGTATGAAAATTATAATTGCTGCGCCAAAGGGTTACAAGCATTTATAAACTATCTTGTTACCTTCTTAAAACCAAATAAAATTCCATCAGAGCGTGAAGTAATACCTATAGTTATAGAATATTGTGCAACGAGAAAAACGGATGCATTGTATACATTTTTAAGGAACTATGGCAAAGCAAATCTCTTTAACGCTAAAGGAGTGCTTACGGAATTTGGCACTCTTGCAATCCAAGAATTGACTCAAGGAAGAAGGGGGATCTTGCCACATGGCAAGGTCAGATTTTTTACTCTTATAGGACTTATGCATCCAGTTCGTCATAACGCGATTTATGAATTTTTACCAATGCCAACTTTTTCTTCTGATTTAAAAAATAAGTGCACTGCAGCACACGGAACGCATCTCTATGGTTTGATTAATGCGCAAGAAAATACAGCTATTCCAGGCTTTTGTGGCATTGCGCCGCGTGCGCAAACTCTTATGCTAAAAGTTTGTAATGAAGCGGGTACTAGCGACGTGGAGACCATACTCTATGCTTTGAAAAAGGCGCAAAGTTTCAATGCTGATATTGTTAACCTAAGTTTAAAAATCCAAAGGACAAAAAATAGTGAACTATGCAAACTATTAGAAGATCAGCTTAGATTGCCTCTGTTTGTTGTTGCGGCAAGTGGCAATGATCAATTATTTGAACAATCTGGCGAAGCTTACCCAGCCCATTTAGAATCAATCGCATTTGATGTAGGAGCATTTTTGTATGACGGCACTCAGTATCATATATGTCCATTTTCTCAATATGAAAAAGATATAGGGCCTAAATTTGTTGCACCAGGATTTAATCTTTTAAGTACGGGAATTCCATCATTCCAGGGCGACTTTCTTTTTTTAAGTGGCACTTCAATGGCAACGGCGCTTATGAGTGGTTTTCTTGCTCTAATGCTTGCTGAATTTAAAGAAGATTTTACGCGTGAACAGCTTTTGAAGGTTTGTTATAGCAGTACAAAACGGTTAAGTTCAGATTCTGATTGGCAGGATAAATGTTTGTTAGGAGCTCTTGATATGCGAACCGTTTTATTTACGCTTCATATAGCTAAATCTTTGAAAGAAAAAGTCAAATATACTATTTTTCGGCAGAAGTTTGATGTTTATGTGAAGGCCATTCAAATAGTTATGCAAGAACTTGAATTTTCTGTTGAGCAGCGTTTGAAGCTAGCCTGTAATCTTGCAAAAACAGTCGACTTTTTTGTAACCTATATACAAAATGCTGAAAAAAGTAGTAGTCAAAAAAATAGTAATAATGCGCTTCTATATAAGATACAATCGATACTTACTCAAAATGATGTTGATTTATTTTCAGCATGTGATAGAAATGTACGAAAGCGACTTCTTTCTTCACTATATCCCAGGTAGTTTTTACATAATATGCGTTATCAGACATTGGCGCAAATTTAGTTGGCATCACCACACCGCAATATTTTAATTTTTACATTTTCTGGCATACTGAAATTAGTTTCATCAACAAATAATACTGAAATTTAAGAATTATGAAGTATACAAAATTTTTTCTTTTTTTAACTCTTTTCTTTAATCAAACTTGTTCCGCGCACATATTTTCAACAGTACCCTCAAGTTTTTTTGATTATGTTAAAGATCAGAAAGTTGTTTGTGCCTTAGCAAGCGGATTTGCATTAGGAGCACTAACTGTTGGATGCTTGTGGTATTATAAATCTTCTAAGCAAGATCATCCACTTAGTGATTATAATGGTCATTTTAAATTGTATAAAGATAAAGAAAAAAAATTAAAAGAAAAAGAAGAAAGGCCTAAATCAAGTAAACAAAAAAAATTGATTGTTCCTTATTTTTTTTATGAATCTAATTGTATTGATGAAGATAAAAAACATCTTTTTATAGATTTTATACAAAAAGAACCATCCTTCACGCTGCATTACACATTTAAATGTGTACAAGAAAATGAATATATTAATGCAAACAATGTGGGTAAGGCAGTTCCAATTATATTCATACGTACTGAATCTAGATGGGGTGATACAATACAACTACTCAATAAGAAAATATTAGATATTGAACCTATTTATATTCTAATTCAAGCATCTATGATAGAAAGTGAATACGATAAAATCAGTTATAATCGTAATTGGCTTCAGATTGCGTGTATTCAAACATATTGCTCCAATGGATGTAAATATACAATACTCGATGATGAAAAAAATAGAGAGTTTCGATGGCAAATAATTCAAAAAATCCAAGAACAATATCCACATGAGTAATAACTATTTATGATTCCATAAACAGCATAATGTCACCGCAAGCGCATCAGTAACATCAGCTTTATCAGGTGCAACAAGCATAGGGAAAGGCCGCAAAAAACAATACGCGGCTTTGAGCATTCTTACTTAACAATGGCGCTTCAAGCGCTTTATAAATACTTTGTCTTTTTCCTTAAGAAAAAATTAATAAAGTGTAAGTTCTTCGATGCGCCCTTTTAATGTATTCCATTTAGATTCTAATTTTGGATTTTTAGTAATTATTTCTTCTACAAGATCTAAGGGAAATTTTTTATTTTTATCTGATATGGTTAAATGATCACTACCAACACTTTCACCCAATTCAACAAGAGCTGTTGCTAAGTCTAATTGACCACTTTTTGATGATGAAAATAAGCCTGATCTAAGCAAAGCTAGTAACGGAGTACTTACTTGAGGACTATGTTTCTCAAGTACTTTTTTTGCCAAATCCGGATATTTTTTAAGCATTTTGATCGCAAATAAAGCATTATTTGCATCCATTGGGTTTAACAATTGTGTTAACATGGTCGAACCTTTAAAGCCATAATCATGTATAAAAATCGAATCTATAGATTCAGGATCATAGGTAGCTAATTCTTCTAATAATTTAGCTTTAATCTTGGGCTTATTGGTAGTAGAAATAACTGATTTTACCATATCAATGAAAAGCGCATCTCTCTCGTCTTCTCTTTTACTTTGTAATTCTTGCATAATCACTTTAAATAAACTTGTTGGAAAATTTTTATTAAAAACAACATGAGTGATGAAAGTTTTTTGTAAATCTGCTCCAGATTCAATAAATAAACGAACTAGATCTAATTTCTTTTCATTTATTGCAAGATCTAATGCATTAGTTAATTGCTGGGATGTGTTTTTAGATTTTAAAATAGATAGTAATGCGGGTCTAAATTCAGAAAGCCTCTTATTTTGAGACAAAAGAGATAATGCTTCTTGCGCAGAAGTGTAGAGACCCTTCGCGTAGGACGAATTATCTTTTGAATTTACCTGTTTACCTGAGGGAATTAATTTATCAATAACAGCAAAGATCATCTCCGGAGGCAAGGTTGACAATGAAGATTTATCAGTCTGAGTTTCTGAACTTTTAAGTATAAAAAATTCGCTTGAAAATATTAAAAAAAACATAAAAAAACGAAAAAATATATAACTTTTCATGATTATTAACCTTTTTTTAAAAACCAATATATGAGCTTTAGCATGTCAATCTCAGTATAAACTATAAATCAACCCTTTTTCAATAGTTAATTCAATTTGGCATTTTTTTGCGGTAATTGTAAAAAAACTTCTTAAGAAACCTCTATTTATGGTGCCATAAGCAGCATAATGTCACCGCAAGCGCATCAGTGACATCGGCTTTATCAGGTGCAACGAGCATAGGAAAAAGGCGCATAATAATACGTGCAACCTGCTCCTTATCAGCCCCACCAAAACCGGTAACAGCTTGTTTTACTTCACGTGGTGAAAATTCAAAGAGCTGTGTTTTATGCGTTTCAACAAGCAAATAGATTATGCCGCGCAAATAGCCAAGCTTTAAAAAGTTTTGTGCATTTTTCCCCAGAAATGGTGTTTCAAGCGCAATTGTTGTTACCTTATGGTGTAGAATTTTTTGTGTAAACGTAGCATGAAAAATACCCACACGTTCATGTAATGATTTTGAAGAAGACATCTTTAAATAGCCACAATCAACTAATGTTGTTTGATGGCCCTCTTTTTTTAAAACACCATAACCAGTTACGCTAAAACCGGGATCTATACCTAAAATTATCATGAGCATTTTCTTTCATACTATCTTCTTGTTACGCTATTGTTATATTACCTTCTTTGTTACTAGAGAAAGTTTACCTAAGATGATAAAATTTATACATGCTTTTAGCATTATTATTCTTTTTTATACTTACGAAACATCTGCTTATAAAGTAACTAATAGACCTCCTGATAAAAATCTATCGCAACAAAAAATTTTAATCTTTTCATACGGAAGTCTTGTTAAGCAAAAAGATAATAAAAAGACAGGTGCTTTGCTGCATGCGACACCTTTTGCAAAATCTCCAATAAAATTACCGGTAAGTTTTACGTTTATTGCTGGGTTACCGCCCTACCTTCTGCATACAAACAAAAAAAAATGGAACAATTTTCCGCATCGTAGAGCAACGGTTACCATTGATAGATTATCAAAAGAAAATAAACCTTTATGGTTTGCTACTTCAAAAATGAGCTCCCTTAGTGAAGCGCGTAATAATCTAGCAGCACGAGAAGGAGCACCCCTAAATAAAATAACCCAAGAATATGAGGTAACGCATATTTTTTACATAAAAAAAGTTGATAATGCTTATAAAAAAGGAAATAATGAAAAATGGATTCCGGGATTCAAGAACTGGGTTGCCCTAAGAGCTGTTAATAGAAGACAACAGCTTTCGATTCAACAGTTGCAACAGCTGGTAACATTTACCATTAAACAAAATGCCGATGCTGCAGTATGGGTGGCATTACCCTCCAATGTGACTCAGGATCAATTATATAGAATCATCGAAAAAGATGATCAATTTAGAAAGAGCACCGCTGAATATATGCAAAAAATGCCTCCAAACAATGAAATGAGTAATTTTGAGCAAAAAGTTATGAGTTTAACCAACTAAAAATCAAAAAAACAGTAAAAAACACCTAAAAAGCCAACAATGTTTTTGAGTAAAAAAATTGACTTTTTTAAAAAATAATTTATATTAGTAAATATAATATTGTTTATTTTGTAATAAAAGGCATATTAAATGAAAAAACTATTACTATTTTTAAGCTTTTTAATAGGCTTTGGGCATATTCAAGCTATGGAACTCTCCACTGAAGATTCATCTGTGGTTGTTTATTGCGCTGATGATCGACAAGGTACCCACATTTTGCCATTAGATTGGATACAATATTCCCGTACCCTCATGGATCTTTACTCTGACTCAATATCAAAGAACGAACAATCTGAATCTATTCCGGCTATTTTTTTGCCTGAAACAATATTGGCACAGGGTTTTGCACATTGTGTAAACTTATTGGATATTATACAACAATATAAAGGAGGTAGTTGGCTTTTATCTGAGATTCTTAGACTTAAGACTCTTCAATACACTTATGATCATGATTTACACGAATCAACAATTGAGCAAATTATTAAAACATTAGAATTTCTCAATCTTGAAATACAGGATTATGATTCATTGTTATCTTGTTTGCAAGAGCGAAAACGTCGCATCAAAATAGAATTAAACGATGGAGTTACATGGGTTTTGCCTGAGCAGCTTAAAAATTATACAGCATTTGAATATTGCGGAGAGTTCAAAACTGATGAAGCAAATGAAGCGATTCAATTTAATATGACTCAAGAAGCTTTTAATGCATCTCTGAACCCAATAGAAATTAATGATAGATTTTCAATTCAACATCTTACTTCAATTATTATAGAAGCAGATAGATTTGGAAATGAGTCATTGCTTAATAATACGATTAATAAATTAAATTCCTCTCTGTATGGCAATCTTACTATTTCTACAATAGATACTACTGCAAATACTCTTTTTGATTGTCTTAATAAAATGGAACTACCATTACAGTTAAGAATATTTGAAAATTATTATGATTTAAAACATTTTGGATCAGCATTTGTATATGATGACGTAGAATCTGTGACTAAAGCCATCATTAATGATATGCAATTAGATTTGCTTAGCCAAGTACAATTATTACTTTTTTATAGACTATATTATAGATTTAATTTAGATTTTTTTCCAGATGAAACCGAATTAGAAAAACTATTTTCATTATCAATGTTTTACACGTTTCCCTATAAATGGCAGCAGAATTTAATAAACCGTCTGCCACATAAATTACAATCAAAACTGCGCGCCGAGTTTAATTTCAGAAAAAAAATAGTTACTAGTGATCGGGGACGACTAAAATCACTTTGCGCTCAAAAAATTGTTGAGCAACACATACCCAATTTATTACAAAAATTTATAGATAAAAATCAAAGTATTGATGCAATTATTCAATCTTTTGATAAAGAAGTTTCTAGCCTCCCCGTTGAATTAAAAGGAAAAATAGCAAAAGCTCTCTATCAAAAAGTTTTTGCTAGAAGCTACAGTAATTATGATTTAATTAATTTTTATAAAATACCAAAAGATTTTACTTGTTTTACCAAATCAAACGGAGCTGAATTACTACACTTTACCCTTCTTTATTGGGCTTTAGTAGAGAATGATTACGGAAGAAACGGTAAGAATCAAAGAATTATTGAAATTTTAGGCTCTCAAGCTTTTAAAAAACTACCAAATCAAACAAAAAAAATAATTAAATCGACGTTCTATTATCCTTCCGATTATAATTTTTTACTATATTCGATTACAGTTAAAGGAAAAATATGCAATTGGATAAAAGCCCGAGTTGATATACATAATATATGTTTAGGATATCTAGGAAATTTTGCGCTACAGGGTATTGATCGTTTAGTTCAAAACTATGCACAAGTAAATGAAAGTTCTTCTTTATTGCATAAATGCATTTTAGGCGCAACTCGTTTTGGTTTACACAGTGCGGCCTATTATGCACTTGCAACTACAACAGATTCAGAAATGTTTGTCCCGCTACGTGCATTGGGATATTGGGGAGCTTCTTGTGTTTCTGGCCAACAAAGCTTTAGCATAATAAATCTCGTAAAAACCCAAGCACTTTTCATAGGTCTTATGGTAGGTAAAATGATTTACAATCAACCATAATTCTTATTAGTCATCGTAATCAGAATCTTCAAAACGCGTAATTTCTCGTAAGAACTTAAGATACACAGTTCCGGTAGCACCATTACGCTGTTTGCCAACAATTAGTTCAGCAAGTGCTGGATCCTCGGCATCTTGGTTATATACACTATCACGGTATAAAAACATAATAAGATCGGCATCTTGTTCTATTGCTCCAGATTCTCGTAAATCCGAAAGCATAGGCCGTTTGTCAACACGGCTATCAACGGCACGTGATAGTTGAGAAAGCGCTAAAATAGGAATTGAAAGTTCTTTAGCTAATGCCTTTAATGAACGCGAAATTTCAGAAACCTCTTGATGTCTATTTTCATGCTTTTTAGTTGAATGCAAAAGCTGCAAATAGTCAACAATCAAAAAATCGAGCTTTTGTTCTGCTTTTAATTTACGGGCTTTTGCACGCAAATCCATAATGCCAACCATAGCCGTGTCATCAATAAATAGATTTAAAGAAGATAGATTTGCAGCAACATTCGTTAACTCAAACCATTCATCTGAAGTAATAGTAGCGTTACGTATATTGTGATGCCCTATTCCTGCTTGCGACGAAAGTAATCGCAAGGTTAACTGCTCTGCTGCCATTTCTAAAGAAAAAATACCAACTGTTTGCCCATTTGCTGCGGCAGTAAGTCCAATATTAAGTGCAAGAGCCGTTTTACCCATAGAAGGACGAGCAGCCAGGACTATAAGATCACCCTTTTGTAACCCCGAGGTCATTTGATCCAATTTTTTAAATCCTGTTGCAGTACCCGTAATGCCCTTGCTTTGGCTTTTTATATCAGATAGATGCTGAAATGTTTTTTTTAGCCAGATATTAAGTTGCACAAATGTTTGCTGAGAACGTTTATTTGAAATTTCAAAAATTGTTTTTTCAGCTGAATCTAAAACTGATTCAATTTCTTTCTCATTTTGATCATAACAGTTAGTGATAATGGTAGCGGCAGAATGAATAAGTTCGCGCAAAATTGCTTTCTCTTTTATTATCTGCGCATGCTGCATTAACAAGCCAACCGACGGAATATCTTCTTGCAAAGCCATAAGATAGGTTATTCCACCTACCGTCTCAAGCTGATTTTTCTTTTCAAGCTCATCTTGCAAGGTTATTAAATCTATTTTTTTATAATTATGCGACAAATCAAGCAGAAATTGAAAAAGAATTTTATGTTCTTGTTGGTAAAAATCATGAGGCATCAAAGTTTCAGAAACTTGATGTATAGCTTCGTCATTAAGAAGTAAAGCACTTAACACTGCTCTTTCAGCTTGAGCACTGAAAGGCAGCCGTTGTCCGACTACCTTTTCAACATTTTCTTCTTTGAGACGCTCAACATAAGCAGTATATGAATCTTTTTGCTTTTTTTGCATATGACGCCTCTGATGATCTATGATTAATTTTCTGCCATAACTTTTAATTTGACAGTAGGTTGTAATCGTGATGAAAGCTTAATAACAACATCATAATTTCCGGTTGTCTTAATAGTCTTGTCAAAATGTACCTGACTTTTTGCAACCGAAATACCTTTTTGAGCCAAAAGATCAACAACTTCAGTAGCGCCTATAGAAGCATACAATTTTCCAGAATCATGTGTCTTTTTTTTTATTACAAGGGATTCTGATTTAATTTTTTCGGAAAGCACTGAGGTTTCCGATGCCAATACCGATTTGCGATTTTCAATAAGTTTTATTTTGCCTTCATAAAACTTTTCATTACTAGGAGTAATTTGAACGGCAAGTTTTTTGGGGAACAGAAAATTTTGTGCATAGCCATCTGAAACTTTTAGAATTTCACCAGCTAAGCCAATTTTTTCAACATCTTTTAATAAATATACTTTCATATGAAACCTTTCTAAAATAACAAAAGCTATGTATCAAATTATACCCTAAAAAATACCTCCTGCAAATAAGCTTTCTGACTTTAGAGGCTGAAAGTAGGTAAAGAAAGGCAATTGCCCTGAGCTGTAATAAGTACGCAGTGCCTATATGCACAATATATGATGATACTATTCTTTAGTGAAGCAACGACTTTTGCATGCAAAAACATAAGATTAGGGATATACCCATGGGCAAACCAAGAGTCATTCACAATACACAAATAAATCTGGTCTGATTCTAGTTTTGCATAATTAAAAAAAAGATCTGAGCAAATAAGAGGCTTTATACACCCTATAGCGGGAATTTCCAATGATTTTTTTGTTGTGCCAGCTACAAACGGTTGTTTATTTGACAAAAAAAGTGTGTCTGCTCCTGGAATAGATGACCATAACGTTGGAATAGTTTCGGTAAAAAACATGCAATGCATTTTATCATAATAGTCAATGATCGACCCATCATAGATACAATATAAGGTATTATATAAACTATTATTTTCATAACGATGAGCACCAATAAAAACCATTTTAGAAGGACTTTCCCATAAGGAAATATACTTTTTTTGCATATTTAAAGGAAATGAAAATGAGGATTCAGGCATTACAATATAGACACACTCCGGGAACTGTTCTTGAAATGCATGAAATGCATGCATAATCTTTTCTGCGGCATCAATTGGGTTATTTGTGCTCGTTTGAAGAGCAATGCACCCAAACTTATTAAACCAAGGCTGCTGAGTAAGCTTCTTGTCTTGAAGCCATTCTGCAGCATAAAAGAGAAGAGCACAAAAAAACAGAACTAAACTAGCGTATAGATACTTTTTATGAGCAAGGGTTATTGTTATAAAAATATTTACCATGATAATAAAGAAAAAAAAGATATTTGTGCCAACAAGTCCTATATAATAAATCCATTGGTAACGAATTGCCAAAGGAATAATAAAATGGTGTAGGCTATTGCCTTCCCAAGAACCAAAGATGAAGAAAAATGAAGTCTCAATAAAAACACCATAAAGATAGGTAGCAAATCCCCAACAAGCGATTTTTGAAATTCGATTTTCTTTTGGGCAGTAGGAGCATAATAATTGTGCAATAAAAAACCAGCAGAGAACGATACAGATACTGTACGTAAATAAAAATAGAATGGCAGCAACTTTAATGAGTCCAAAGCCCTTATGTAGAATAAGAAGATAGATATCAATAAAAAAGAGTAGATAGAAAACAGTTCCCCATAACAATCCATCTTTATACGTAATAGAAGAGGTGTTTGAGAAGAGTAGATACAGAAGCGGTACTAAAAAAATAAATATACATTCGGCACAATAGAATGGAAATAAAAAAGCGGCTACAGCTAACAGCGCAGAAAAGCAAACCAAAGTTCTTTTTAAGCTTTGTTTTCTAAATGCCATTTGCTAATCCTATAACGACAATTCTGCTCAGCATCAAACTCTTTATGGATTTCGCATGCTAATTGCATAAGTATATTTTTTTTATAAAAAAGTTTTGCCATGATTTGAATATAATAAAGATTATTTTCAATCATATTTGTGCATACGAGATTACCTGTATAGTAGGTCTCATTAAGCTTCCATCGAGGTATCTCTAAAAAAAAACCCGGTTTATGAACTGTGTTATAGTCGATCAAAGCATCAAAATTATTTTTACAAAGATCAATTCCCCATGTAAGTAACCCCTGTGTGAGATAATAGTGTTGTTGAAATTGTTGTTTGGCCATTGTGGTATCAAAGAGCAGAACAGTTGTTCTCCACATATGTAAACAAAAAAATGAAATTAAGGCCACAAACAAGAGTATCGTCAAAAGACAAGAGCCTTCTTTATTCATAATGCATATCCATTGTTTAAACTAATTGTCCTTGTAAAATTTCTGCCTTGAGTTGAAAGCGTACAAACCAACGTTCTTATCGATTTATTTTTAGTAGATTCATACTCAAATGCACAGTCATCAATATTTTCAGCAACTATATTTGAAACTTTAGAAAGCCATTTTTTAGTTTGTGGGCAATAAACGCCGCGAGTCTTTACAACTTTTTTATCGGTAAGATAAAATCCGATATCTTTTTTATGAAGATTTGAATGCCAAACACAACAACTTTTTTCAAGCATGTGCCAGTTATTTTTTTCATGAGGAGCTTGGGCCAATTCAAAAGAGATAGAATCAAGCGCTACTAACAATTGCATAGTTGTATGAATTTGTTTACTGGAAGAGCGCATTTTTTGAGTAACAACAACGAGTGTATGGAATGCTAAGGTAATTATGCAGGAAAATGCAATTAAATAGACCATAAATTCAATCAAAGAAAAACCATGACGATACTTTTTTTCCATCTGGCTGTTCATGACATAACCATCCCCGTTACAAGCGTAATTGTATTATTTTTTTTATCCTTTCCTCTCCACGATGCTTTAAAGGTTACTAAATTACAACATGATACAAGCGTCTTTAAGAACCCTGTTTGTTGTATCGGAAATGGCTCTTGAGTCCAAACAATAGCAGTTCCATTTTTTTCATAGCTTTTTTTTTGCAAAAGAGCTGGATTATCTTTTGCTTGAGTAATAAAAGATTCAAGTTCAGTAAGAACTTCATATCGTTTTAAAGCATCATCTGATACATCACGTGTCATTGCAAAATAATTATTCAAAAGATGTATAAAAAATATAAAGAGCGTAATAGAAACCATTAACTCAATAAGCAAAAATCCCTTCTTAATAAATGCATCATGAATAGTATGATTGTTGTTAATTTGTTTACTAAATAGTAAAATATTCATATTCTAACGATATAACTTACTAGTATTGTATTGTTACGAAATTTAATAATGTTTTGTTTTGCCGTTTAACCCATACTCAAGTATGAGGACTCTATGTTACATAAATCAATGATTATCTATGCATCCTACTTATTTATAGCGGGCACCCTTTTCTTTTGTCCTTTGTATCCTGCCTTAGGGCCGAGCTCGGGAACAAATGCTCCCAATAAGCCTTCAGCGGGCCAACTTCCCTTTGAAATGAGCGAAGATGAAATGAAAATGCTTTCAGAGTTTATTGACAGTCTTGACCAAGAAACTCTTGATGCTTTAAATGCAATAGGTGAAGAGATTATTAAAGAAGCTGATGAATTGGGCATTGATCCATTTGATTATATTCAGCTACAAGCTCAGATGCAGCAAGAATACGAAGACAAGGCGGCAAAAGAGACAACCGAAAAAGGAAAAGTAACACCGGGTGTAATACAACCGACCGCTGAAGCACAAACAGCGCAAGATATTTTTAAAGGAATTGCGAAAGTTGTTCCGGCAATAATGCAAAAAGCTGCAAGTGATATTAATTTATCAAATGATCTTCTTCCCTTTAAATATCGTCTTGATGATTTGGTATACTACTGTACAAGATTAGCCGATGAGAAAATGCTTAAATATCTTGCAGATCCAAACTTTAAAGAACTCATTGATACTACAAGAAATCTCTATAAAGCATTGACAACACTGAATGAACAATTTGCAGTAGCAGAATTTAGCCTCGAAGGAGAAAACCCTTATGAGGTGCTTGATATTTCTCGATCAGCTTCGCAAGATGAAATTGTTGCTGCATATGATAAATTATTGAAAATAATTGATCCCGATACGCTTGAACTACAACTCATCAAAAATGGTAAAACTGATGAGGAGATAAAAAAAGAAGTCGAAAAAGCTAATGCGCGTCTTGAATCGGTTAATAATGCGTATGGTCTCTTACGCTCAAAAGAAGAAGCTACTTATATTCTTAACAAGATACTGGATGCTGTTTCAGAAGCGGTCGACACTAAAAAAATGCTTGAACAAGCAACAAAAATATTACAGCTGCATGAACCAGAAGCATTAAAACTTAAAAAAGAACAGGAAAAGTTGGAAGCCGAAGCACGTAAGACCCAAGATGCTTTCATTAAGAAAAGACCAATTACATCGCGTGCATTTGCAATGCCTATGCCAAAACAGAAAGCAGGAAAAAAATATGGCGCTGAACGTGAAGGCCGTGCTGGTTATACACCAACTAAAGTACCCAAGAAAAAGGAAACAATAAAACCATCAAAAGTTTCAACGGCTGGAAAAGGTGGCGGTGGCGCAAAGCCAACAGGTAAAAAACCTGAAGAGAAAAAAAAGGAAGAAGGCAAGAAGAAAAAAGGCGGAGCAAAGCCTGCTTCAAAAGGAAAACCTGGCGAGCCTGCTAAGCGAGGCGAAGCCAAGAAGCCAACCACAAGTGAAGTTGCTACTGCATTAGGAGAAGTTAATGCAAGCTTAACTGCTATTAAAAAAGTCATTAAAAGGCATAAAGACATAATTAATGAAGAAAACCCATTGCCTGCTTTCATGACAACCGCATTTACAGGAAATCCGGAAGAGATTGCAAAACAAAAAGAGGCTTATGGCAAATTCTTAAAAGAGCTTTCAGATGCATTTGTAACACTTGAAAGCACTATAAGAGCAGGTTTTAAAAAGTTCGGAGAAAAATCTGAAAGAAAAGACGAATTAAAACAATATAAAGATGAAGTTGCAGAACGTATTAAGAAATTTGAAAAATTAGATAAGTACGCATTAATAAGAATATTGTTTGCTCCTAACTTTGCCCCAGGCAAAATCCTTCGTATTAAAGATAAAGATCTTAATATGAATAAAGAAAAAGAAGAGTTATTCTTTACCACCAAACCCGAAGGCGAAGGAAAAGAGCCATACACGGATTTGATACGCGAAGCGTATAAAAATGTAAAAAGCAAAGTTATGCCAAAGGAAGAAGCGAAGAAACCAGGATTACCACCAGCGCCATTTATAGGTGCATAAAACAGTAACATTTTAAATAAGAAAGGCTCCTTGATTTAAGGAGCCTTTCTTATTTGTGGTATATTAAAAATGCTATAGTATACATATGATATCTGGTATTATTTGAGTATATAAAGTTTCGTGCATTAATAATGAGGTTTTTTATAATGACAATACTTTCAAAACTCCCGCTTGATCTCAGTACATTTAGTGAATTACGTCGGCAAAATTATCTATACATTGATAAAACAAAATACGCTTATGATCTCATTATGGGAGGTCGCCGTTTTTTTCTTTCTCGTCCACGCAGATTTGGTAAGACGCTTTTTGTTTCAACCCTCAAAGAAATATTACTGGGCAATAAAGAGCTTTTTGATGGTCTATTAATCGAAAAAACTGATTATCACTGGCAACCACATGGGGTTATTGCCTTAGATTTATCTACTTTAGGTATAAAAAATGCAGAGACCTTAGAAAGTGGTTTAAGAGGAACATTAATTAGAGTTGCTCGAGAACATGGTTTGACGGATAATTTTGCCAC
>CAVRJO010000001.1:0-905774 GCA_963722255.1 Candidatus Babeliales bacterium | reverse complement strand
CTTTCTTTTAGCGAAATCTACCAACGACCAACCCCCCAAATTCAGGAGAAAAAAATATCTGACTGTATCCAAGAAAGCCTTAAAAAATAGCCAACGTTTGGCACATTTTGCCCCCTAGTGAGAGTAGTTGAAGCCGGTAGCGCCGGCCGTGGAACGCCTGATGTGGAACTTTTTACTTTGCTAAATACCGGAACTTTTCACGTTGCGTTGACAACTAAAATAGGTAGCTTTATTGCAAATAGTCCATACAAAAGAAGCTGCATAAATTGGCACACTTAGTATAAAAAATACTAACTAACGTGAATTCGATCTAAGCAGTTACTAATTTTTGATGCTAATTCAGCAGATAAACTAGGTTTTTTATCTCGCATTTGATAGGCAATGAGGGTAGTAAAAATATGAAGAAAAAAGCCCCAAACACTTCTATGGCGTGTATGCTCCATCTGCATATGCTCTTTCAAAATATCACCAACGGATTCAATTATTCCACGCTTGGTAAGCAATAATTTATCATTAAATCCATAAGTTTATTCTGCATATTTCTCTAATTTTTGTAATCAAATGAACGCCTTTTTCATATAACTTCTGGAAACGCTTTGGATTAACCATATAACCCTTATCGCCAAAAAGTTTACCAATAATATTTTTAGTTATTTTAAAAAGAACAAGCTCGTTATTATCGGCAACATTACCTGAGGAAATGTAAAAAGTTACGATCTCACCTAAGTAATTTATAATGACATGAACTTTCATACCATAGAACCATCCCATGCTAGTTTTTCCTTTTTTTGCAATGTTTTTAACGTTTTGTGTGATGATGATCGCTTAATATTACAAGCTTCAAGTCGGAAAGCTATCTATAAATGATATTCCTGTGCAAAAACTTAATTTTTTTGTGCACAGAAAAATAAGCATAGGCATTATAATTGTTTTTCTTAGCTCAATAAATCGATTGTAACTTACCAAATCTGGAAATTCATTTTTCATATATTCTCTGAACATGCTTTGTGTAATAATCTTTAAATGTTGTATATCCTGAATAATGATACCAAATAGATATTGTCATCATTTCACTCGTTGTTAAACACATCTTTCTATTGCGTTGTTTGTTACCAATTTTAATTTGTTGTTCAAATTCTTTGCAAAAATCATCAATTTCACAGAAAATAGATATAAGATCTGTCATTTCAATCTCTCTTTTTTTTTGTTGAAAACTAAACAGAGTATTTTAGCGACAGATCTTTCTTTTTGTTAAGTATTTCTTATATCGAGTTCACGTTAACTATTAATTTTTTTTCATTCTATAGATGTTGAAATTCCATGAGATTCATAGGTTTGCATAGTAGAAAAAGCAAGCCTACAAGGTTCGCATCTATGTGGCCTTGTTTTATCATGCCATGCATCATGGGCATCCATTTGATTGTTACGAAATTTCTGCATACCATCTTTGCATCTAAGGCACCATAAGACTCTTCTTTTATCTTTAAACCAGCTTGCAGCCACTCCTTTTTCTACTGAAGGTGATATGGGTATTTCATGCCCAGCAGTAGGATTTTTCTGGCAATATTGTAAAAATCTAGGATCATTTTGAAAGTTAAAAAATCTAACCATTAAATGATTAATTACATCCGGCGTACAACCTTTACCTTGCTCCATAGGCAATGCAGTACACACGTTAAAAACAACATAACACAATAAGAGATTCTTTATCATTGTTTTTTCCTCAATTATTTGACTTCTCGCTTATGCATTGTGGGTTTTCATATGAATATCATATTCTCTTATACGTTTAAACGCTAATTGACAATCTTCACATCGAAAATACCTAGTACGTTCATGCCATGCTTTATGTGCCACCGAATGAATATATAAGGTAATCTTCGCAGTACATCCAGGTACGTCACACCAACTGTTTTCTTGTGTATTTATATTATGCGGTATAATTATTTGTTCCATTTGTTTTGGCTGCCGCACTTTGTTAACTATATGAGCTATTTTTCTCTCTGCTTCTGTAGGATCTATTTTGTTCTCTGTTACACCTTCTTTGCTATAATAAAAAAAATTGCCCACCAATTGTCTAAACTCTTCATCGGGATAACCACCATAATGCGCAGAAGAACCATCTCGCTCCATAGAGACAGCTGTATACACGCCAAAAATAATACAATACAATGAGAATTTTTTCATAATAGTTTCCTTTTTGCCAGCTATAAGTAATTTTTTAATGTCATGACACAGAATAGCACAATTTAGTTTAAAAAAAACCAAAATTGTATCTCACGTGGTTTGAATCGTCAATTGCGGCAACTACTGCAAAAAACTTTTACTCTTTATTCTCTTCCCATTAATAATGTATTAAAAATTGCAATTGATTGAGCCAATTCTAACGTATTCAACAGATCAAAAAATCGTGTATCTGCTTGTTCAACTGTAGGTAATGCCTTGTTCAATAGTTCACTTCCAAGAATTGTGAGTTGCGGACTTTTGCTGCGCTCATTTAATGAACGCACACGCTTAAGTAACTCTTTGGCCTCCAGTCCACGCAAAATCTGTGATAATGTATTAGGATCAAAACCGGAAGCTCTACAAATATCTATTTGAGAAACCAGATTATTGTTTCGTGTTAACCAACCCGTTGTTGCCAAAACAACAAACTGTGGATGCGTAAGACCTAATGGCTTTAAGACTTCTTCAATAAGAGCACGCCATTTTAAACTGACTTTCCACAATAAATAGCCGGGGCTTTCTTCAGGAGTTTTGTATAAACTTACTTTTTCAAAATCAAGTTCTTTATCTGCCACAATTTGCTCCCATTGCTTTTGCAATCAATAAAAAATCTGACTCAGGAATTTCAAATAATCCATACCTAAAAACCATTCCCCAATGCGTTTTATTTTTAATAAAAGAAAGCTGATTGAGTAATGGTTCTATTAAAGCATCGCTCGATGCTACAAATTTTACATCACGACGCCACGGAATAAAATCATCAGCCATTTTAAACTGATACGGCTCCTTATCTTGAACGCAACCGATCGCTGTAAATTTTCGACATGGTATTTTTTCGCCAAAAACTTCAGTAGGCGAATAATAGATAATCCAATCTCTTGGTTGCATTCTTTTTAAAGGTGCTTGCTTGCCATGACATACCTGCATAATGCCCTCAGCTTTTCCTTTTTGCACATGCTCGTTACTTGCGACACCGATCCAATATTTTGTCATTGTTCTCCTTTTTTATTCTTGCATTTATTCAAAAAAATCTAATTGTATGTATAAGTATAATACGCATACGTATAAAAATGCAACAAATCTTTACTATGATAAATGACTAAATATTTAAGAATAAGATCCAATTAGACGATGCAATCTATAGTGAACCCCTTTGTCAAGACACGAAATTAAAAAAAAATTTAAATCATAGCGGCTCCAAGTTTATAAATTTGTGAAGCTATAAAACTTTCGAATAATTCTTTTTTAGATGGAATAATTTTTTTTGCGAAAATAGAGTCTGGTGCGTGATAATTAAGCTTTGAATGATAACGTCGTGTATTATAAAAAACAATGTAACTTGCAAGCGCATCTCTTACCTGTTGAACTGTATCAAAGCTATGCAAATGTATCATCTCATATTTTATCGTACGCCAAAGCCTCTCAATATAAACATTATCTGCCCATCTTCCTTTACCATCCATACTTATTTGAATTCCATATTGTTGCACTAATTCAACCCACAGAGCACTGGTAAATTGACATCCTTGGTCGCTATTAACAATTTCTGGAATACCATGTTGCAAAGCACTATTGAACGCCTCTATGCATAACGCTGTATCAAGAGAAATTGACAATTTCCATCCCATGATTTTTCGACTAAAAACATCAATTAAGCAAACCAAATATACAAAACCACCCCGTATTTTTATATAGGTTATATCTACTTGCCAAACCTGATTTGGTCGATTAATAAGCAACCCACGCAATAAATAAGGAAATACTTTGTGCCCCTGATTTCGTATGGTTGTTTTTTTGCGAGGGTAAATGGCCTGGATGCCCGCTATCTTAAGCAACATAAAAACTTTTTTATGATTAACCAAAAAACCATTTTCTCTTAAAGCTACTGTCATGCGCCGATAGCCATAGGAAGGCGTTTCTTGATAAATTTCACGTAGCTCATTCATAATAATTGCATCATTATTTTTTTGAGGTTTAGGCTTGTAATACATCGATCCTCTCGATACATCTAAAAGTTCACATTTTCTTTTAAAGTCTATTGCTTCATTTACACACTCAACCATTTCCTTACGCTGCTTTAAATCTATCGATTGAGCGAGCGTTCTAAAAAATCACGCTCTGCCGTTATTTGACCAATTACTCGATAAAGCCTATCAATTTCCTCTTGTTGGTCCTTTTCTTGTTTCCCCTCAAAAAGGTTGCTCATATTTTCTTCAGCATGTCTTTTCCAGATAGAGATTTGTGCAGGAGCAATGCTATGTTCCTGACTTAGTTCGTTTAAAGTTTTTTGTTCTCTAATAGCATCTATAGCTACTTTTGCTTTGAATGAACTACTATGTTTTTTATATCTTCTTGCCATAAAAATTCCCCGATAATAATGTTCACTTTCATGTTCATTAAAAACTAACACATTTTTAATTTTATCGTGTCAAGTTTCTGGGGTTCATTATAATCTACAGTAAATAAACAAATTCATGCAAAGCATTTTCGAGCTTTTGCGATGTTGTAAAATGAAATCCTTGAATTGGACGTTGAATCATCTCAAGGCTTTTTATTGCGCTATAATCATCATCAATATAAGCAATACATAGATTATGCTCTTCAAGCTGGGTACTAAGATAGGTATACAAATGCTCAAAATAGTTTTTTTCAGATTTATAATTTCCATTACTTTCAGCACAGGTATAGAGAATATCAAAAAGTTCAAAGATCTCTGGCATGAGCTTTTTATTATACACAAGCGCATCTACATGAATATTTGAAGCTAAAACAATAATAACACCTTGCTCTCTTAATTTTTTTATTAGAGCAACAACATCCTCATTAAGACCTTGC
The DNA here is from genome assembly GCA_963722255.1 of Candidatus Babeliales bacterium. Lineage (GTDB taxonomy): Bacteria > Babelota > Babeliae > Babelales > JANWKD01 > CAVRJM01. The sequence continues at coordinate 900,713 of CAVRJO010000001.1, read as the reverse complement.
AATTTTACAAAACCATATATTTCATCACGATATTTTTCTAACACAGGAAATTTTTTCAGAAGGCCTTCTACAGTAATTAAGCTTTCAGAAAGGCAAAAATAAAGAATTTGAGGCGCAAGATAAAGCCCAAGAGGGAGAGCTTCATAATGATTCCACATGAAACGACCTATCTCTTTATGAACATTCCAGGGCAAACTCTTAAAGACCACCCCATGGCAATCGAAAGCTACCACTTTTAAAGGGCTTGAAAAGCAACTCTTTGAATTATCTATTAAAAATATAAGAAAAGTAACAAAATAGATCTTTTTCATCAGAACTTCCAAAATACTGTTTATTTCAACACCCCATATAAAAATATAGTGTACCAAAAAGAGTAAAAATTGGCAAAAACCTAACAAAACAGCTATCTTTTTATAAAATGTTTATTGACAAATAAGAATTATTATGCGATATTTTAAATAAAATAAGTTACTATTTAAGGAGATTCCCTTGAAAAAATTTGGATTATTATTTGGTTTATTAGTTCCTATTGCTTCACAATTGTATGGCATGAACAACACTGAAGCGACATTCAGTGCTAAAATTCGTAGCGATATTGCTCGTGATCGAGCATCTGATGAAGAACAAAGACAAAAAAAAGAACTATTTAGACGTAAAATGCATGGGCTTCAATATCTTACTCTAAGCATAGGAGTCGGATTCATAACATACTACTCAAACAAAATAAATCCTAATGCTTCATTTATTGTATCAGGAATAACTATAACAACCCTTTTGGTTGGTGCTGGTATAAATAATTTATTCTCTGTAAAAACAACTCATCAAAATGACCCACAAACCCTTATTTATGGCTTCCCTAGATTTTATAATTATTTTAAAAAAGGATGATTATGAAAAAAATAACTATTTTAGCAGGCTTATTAGCTCTTATATCTTGGTACAATCTATTGCAAGGAATGAATAATGATGTAGATGGAACCCCCGCAGAGTTAGCTTGCATAAAAGAAGAAATTGGCTATAGACAGCAACTAGCAACTAATCAAAATCGTAAACATGCTCAAGCGCTTGCAGAAATAGAAATGAATGGAAAAAAAGAAGGGGCTCTATTTTACGGAATTTTTGGATTTTTTTCTTCAACGATTACCTATGGTTTATTTTTAGAAGAAGCAAAAAAAGGCTCTCTCTTATATTTCTGTAAAATTCCTGCTTTGATCTTTTTTGGAACATTATCAACAGCTTTACTTGGTAAAACGTTACATAATACCTTCTCAACTATTCAAGAAAACCAAAATGGCGAATATAAAGTTGTAGGTCTTTATACCAGAATTAAAAACAGATTATTCTGAATGGCTTAACGTAGCTTGTTGTGGCTCGGTTTGAATAGGCCCTTCTGTAAGACCTCGAATAAATTGGAAAATATACGGATTATCAGATTCCCAAATAGTTTTAGCATCACCAAAGTATCGAATTTTACCTTCATTAAGTAATGCGACATTATCAGCATATTTAAAGATCTCTACATCATGTGAAATAACAACCGAGGTAATTTGTAACTGTTTTTGCATCTGAAACATAAGCTCATGAATAACTCGTGAAGTAATCGGATCAAGGCCCGTTGTTGGCTCATCATATAAAATTATTTTGGGATAACTTAACAGCGTACGCGCCAATCCGACACGTTTTCTCATACCACCAGAAAGCTCAGAAGGATATCGATATAAAATCTCTTCTTTTAAATTAACCATTCTTAAGCGCTCAGCAACCAAAGGCAGCACCTCAGAAGGCACCATCCCTTTTTCAAGTAATGATATACCAACGTTTTCAAAAACATTTAATGAATCCAAAAGGGCAGCAAACTGAAAAACATACCCAAACTGTTTAAAAATTTCATCAGGATTTTTTTGAGCTACTGAAATAATGTCAACACCATCAAGAAGTATTTGCCCTGACGTTGGTTGAATTAATCCAATTATCTGTTTTAAGAGTACCGATTTACCTTCTCCGGATCTACCAACAATAACGGTCATTTTTCCATCAGGAATTTCGAGATTAACACCATCGGTGACCCATCTATGATCAAACTGTTTTCGTAAATTAATGATCTGAATCATATAGTTCTCATAATCGTTAAAACAGCATCGCTGTGAGAAAATAGTTTGCCAGTAATAATAAAATAGATCCCATTACAACACTTTGCGTTGTTGCAAGACCAACACCACGTGCACCGCCTGATGCATAAAATCCTTTAAAAGAACCTACCCAGGTCAAAATAAATCCAAAAACCGCCGACTTAATAAGCCCGCTGGTAATATCAGAATATTCAAGATATTTTTTTATGCCATTGATATATTGATTCCCATTCAATCCCAACACCGACGTCGCAATGAAATAACCACCAACAATACCGCACATCATTGAAAAAACGGTTAAAAGCGGCATAACAAGAGTTCCGGCTAAAATGCGGGGAATGACCAGATATTGCAAAGGATTAATACAAACAGTTTTTAATGCATCGATTTGTTCTGTAATGCGCATTGTTCCAATTTCGGCGGCTATTGCCGAGCCTGATCTTCCTGTAACCATTAAGCCGGTAATAACCGGTCCCAACTCTCGAGTCATACTCAGGGCAACAATAGGACCAACAAACTCTTCTCCTCCATAACGACGAACACCAATATACGTTTGCAGCGCTAAAACGGCACCTGCAAAAGTTCCTGTTAAAATTACTATAACTAAAGAATTAAACCCAATTTCTTCTGTTTGTTCAAAAAATTTCCTAAGTTTAAGTCGCGTTATACATGCTGTCCTAATGGTCTCAAGCAAGAAAAGAGTAAAGGAACCAAGCATCGAGCAAAGAGATAAGGTCGATGCACCAATGGAATTTAAAAAATTTTCAAACATAGCTCCCCTTTTAATGCGAGCATATCATGTTATTGCGGAGTTTGCTCTGGCATTGGCTGCGCATTATTTTGAGGAACAGTTATTGCTGCGCGTGGTTTTTGCAAATATTTCGATTGCTGTAGGGAATGCGTTTTTAATAAAGACAATGCAAGAGAACTTGCCATAAAAATTGCTCCAAGCACCCAGGTAGATTTTTGAAAAATATCCTGGCCACCTGAACCGCCAAAAAGCATTTGAACGCCGCCGCCTAAATTACCAATTCCCATACTGCTTTTACCTTTTTGCACTAAAACTAATAAAACTAGCAAAAAGCACACAAAAATATACAGCGTTAACAATAATCCAAATAACATTTTTTCACTCCAGCAAAAAAGACTATCAATTCGATTTCTTTATAATACAATTTTTTTTAGTTCTTGAAAATTGGTACTTGCATTTCCAATCAAAAATCCATCCAAAAATTCTATTTGTTTTAATTCACTAACTGTTTGGCTTGTAACCGTTCCACCATAGATATAAAGAAACCGGTCAAAGCTTTTACAAACTTTTATTCTATCCCTTACTATAGCAAGCACTTGCCTAATATGTCCACTTTGTGCTACAACTCCGGTCCCTATTGCCCATATAGGTTCATAAGCAATAAAACAAGGCATAGAAATGGCGTCATTGCCATATATATCAATAATTGGCTCCAATTGTCTTTGAATACAAGCTTGAGTACCATTATCTTTATATTCTGCCAATGATTCCCCTATGCAAAAAATAGGAATAATCTCCTGTTCAATCAACCGTTTTAATTTCTGTAATAACGATTTATTAGAATCTCCATAATACGTCCGTGTTTCACTATGGCCAATAATACAGTGAGAAACACCTATTTCTTTAAGCGACTGTGCCGATATTTGTCCAGTATAAGCACCACGTAAATGTTCAGAACAATTTTGTGCACCCAAAGATAGAGACATACCGGAAATCTCATGGCGCACGGTAGCAAGAGAATCATACGACGGGCACAGTATAATTCTATTATTGTTTGCCAATTGCATTAATTGATCATTATTCTCATTACACCAAGCTAATGCTTGTGCATATGAAAAGTACATTTTCCAATTTGCGATATAATAATAGTTTTTCCGCATAGCAATTCCTAAAAATTTTCTCTTGTAGTAGTTATATCCTTTTTTAGAAAAAAAAGCATTAATACTTTTATATTTCCAGCTTTATTATAGGAACCTTATTATTTAACGAATCAAAATTATGAGACATCGCTTGGGTAAAAGCCTTTAAAAGAAATGAATAGGGAAATTTTATGATCATACCATCCTTATAAAAGCAAAAAAGATCATTAACATGGCGAGACACTCTAGAAAGGCATATTGCTGGATTTAAATGCAAAAGAACTGTTTTTCCAAAACCTTTCTCAAGATGCCAAAGCCGTAAGCTTCCATTTTTTAAGCATGCAATCAAAAAAGCATCAAACCCTATAATTGTTTTAATAGTTTCATCCGATTCGTAAAGAAGTAATGATTTTTGTTTATGAATTTTGAGCATTCTAATCTGATTGTAATTACATAAAACCAAAAGATTATCATCAAATTTGGTAAAATCATTAACAGAAGCACCCACATTCATGCTTTTTTTACATTCTTTTTTTCTTACACTCCACAATTTTATACAACCATCATGTGAGCCTGATAAGAATCTAGACTTGCTTAAAGAATATAAAGCCGCAATTGCTCCAATATGCCCTTCGTGTCTTGTTATAGTTTCTTCCAAGATTCTTTCAGAGGTAAGCTCGCCATTAACATTGCCAGCTATAAGCACATTCTTACCAAGCATACAACAGTGTATATGCTTATCTTTCGGTGCATATAGTACAGAATGACCTGAACGCAAATGCTTTACTTTCAACATAGCAGTATGTGATGTAAATTCACCTTCTAATAAAAGAACCGGTTTTTTATTTTTAACCCGTTTTTTGCTTTCTGATAGTAACCTGCCTTTACAATCATAAACAAAAATAGAACCATCAGAAGTTGCCGTTATAATTTTACTTTCAAAAAAATTAACTGCTAATGATGGAAAAATTGTTCCAAATACGTTACAATCCCCGCACCAGATCTCTTCAAAATTTTTTTCTTGGCATACCTCTTCATAGCTTTCTAATGTATGAATATCATTCTTATGAGGAATTGCCGTTTTCAAAACCTGATTAGATACATCTTCTTGCAAAGGCGGTAATGCTCCTGTGCTACTGAAATGCAATAATTTTAAAACGCCATGTCGTGTTTTTTTTAACTCAACTATTTTTCTTAGTTTAACAACGGTGCTGAAGGTTTCAGCTTCATGAATAGTACCATGAAAATACTCACTATAAACTGAACTAAAATGGCCACATAATGAATCTGTTAACTCAACATCTTCTATTTCAACTGCAGCTTCAATCATTGTTGAATAAAGCTCCAATTGAGAACGTGGCAATTGTTTACTAATAACTTTTATTACTTCATCCAAAAACTTAGAATATTTATCTTCTGCATTATTAATTTTAAAATCTTTCAGTGAATTGACCCATAAACGTGGAGATGTTGGCTCAATTTCAGGTTTTGCTTTTTGCTCCATAGCACACATTGCAACAGAATAGAATAAAGAGATGGACAAGAATAACTTGAAATTCATATAATTCGTTTCTTGAAAAAATTTAGTAAGGTAGCAGCTTCGTTAAAACTACTACCATATTTTTTATATCTTATTGGTTACGCAACCAAGTGCAAACTTCGCATGTCCATTCGAAATTCGCTTTTAATGCTTCTGTTATTAAGTATTCAACATTTTTTAATGTGTGTGTTAAGCGACCAGTTTGAGTTGCTTCTTGAAAAGCTTTATTTTGTACATAGGTTCTTGCAACCACAATAAATTGATCTTTAAATACTCCAGCTCTGGATGGCAAATTTGCCATTTTCATAGCAATCCTATGTTCTAGAATTTTATCAAAAAATTCATTAGATGCAGCTTTAGCTAATTCCGTTGCGTATGCCTTTGCTTCTTGCTGTGTTCTAAAAGGCTTTTGATAATGCTCTTTTTCAACGGCTCTCGCTAGAGCTGTTTTTTTATCTCGCTTGAATGCAGCAAGCTCAACTTTCATAGCTTCAGACTGTATGCCTGGTTGAAATCGTTTATCAATTTCATCTTCAATATGACCTGCAATGGTTGTGTAATCATATTTCCAAACCGTTGAACTATAGAGTGAAGCTGAAAAAGCGAGACATACTGATAACGCTAAACTGTACGCAGAAATTTTTTGCATAGTATAAATCCTTCTGTTTATGCAAATAAGAAAATTAGTATTAACACAGGTGAGTGTACAGAAAAACAAATCACTTGCATAGCCAATAAAGCGTTATACAACAACTATTGCATCATTCTTAACAACAATATCTATTTTTTTTGTATCAGGATGACTTAAAAGAAATTGCGATAACGGCACCGTGATATACCGTTGAATTGCTCGTTTTAATGGTCGAGCCCCAAACTCTTTTTGATAACCAAGTTCACTTATTTTTTTAAGCACTTCTTTATCAAACTTCACGCTGATCTGCTTTTCAACTAAACGCTGTTCTAGCTCATTAAGATGCAATTGTGCAATTTTTTCTACATCATTAAGAGTCAATCGTCTAAAGAAAACTACCGCATCAATTCTGTTTAAAAACTCAGGGCGAAACTTTTGATGCAACATTTTTTCAATATCCTGACGTACTTGAGCGTTAATATCGTCAGCTTCTAAGATAAGCTCTGATCCGATATTTGAAGTCATAATTATTACACAATTTTTAAATGATACCGTCCTGCCTTGGCTATCGGTTAAATGACCTTCATCAAGTATCTGTAAAAAAATATTAAAGACATCAGGATGTGCTTTTTCAATTTCATCAAAAAGCACAACGCTGTAAGGATTTCGTCGTAACTTGCTTCAGTTAATTGTCCGCCCTCTTCATAACCAATATATCCCGGCGGTGCCCCAATTAGACGTGCTACTGAATGTTTTTCCATATATTCAGACATATCAATTCGAATTAATTTTTTTACATCATTAAACAAAAATTCAGCTAACGTTTTGGCAACTTCAGTTTTTCCGACACCCGTTGGGCCTAAAAATAAAAATGACCCTATAGGTTTATTAGGATCAACAAGACCGGCTCTATGTAATTGAATTGCATGAGTTACCTCTTGAATAGCTTCCTCCTGGCCAATAACACGCTGTTTCAAAATATCTGCCATGGAAAGTAATTTTTCTGTTTCAGATGCTTGCAATTTTTCAACAGGAATCCCTGTCCAACGGAAAGAACTTTCGCGATATCATGCTCATCAACCAGCTGTTTTACCATATGCGATGATAAATTTTTTAGTTTTTCTTGTTGCAATGTGAAGCTCATGCTCAAGCTTCACAAGCTTCCCATATTTTATCTCAGAAGCTTTTGCATAATTACCATCACGTTCAGCTTGTTGAAATTCAACATTAGCAAGTTCAATTTTTTCTTTAATTTTATTTATTTTTTCAAGCGGTTCTTTTTCAGCTTTCCATTGATTCAACAACAGTGTATTTTTTTCTTTAAGATCATTAAGCTCAAGTTCTAAAGCTTCCAAACGTTGCTTTGAAACACCATCGTCCTTCTCCTTTTGCAAAGCAACCTTTTCAATCTCAAGTTGACTAATTCGTCGCTCAAGTTGATCAATCTCATCTGGTTGTGAATCAATACCCATTTTAACCATTGCTGCAGCTTCATCAACTAAATCAATTGCTTTATCGGGCAAAAAACGATCTGCAATATTTCTATGTGCTAAAATCACTGCATCAACCAATGCTTGATCTTTAATATGAATACCATGATGCAGTTCATAACGTTCTTTTAGGCCTCGTAAAATTGAAATTGCATCTTCAACTGAAGGCTCTTCAACCAATACCCTTTGGAACCGTCGTTCCAATGCAGCATCTTTTTCAATATATTTTTTATATTCTTTAAGGTCGTTGCACCAATACAATGCAATTCGCCACGAGCTAGTGCTGGTTTTAATAGATTTGATGCGTCCATGCCACCACCACCTGAAGGCCTGCACCAATGAGCATATGCAATTCATCAATAAATAAAATCACATCATCAGGACGTTCTTCAATCTCTTTAAAAATACCTTTAAGACGCTCTTCAAATTCACCTTGAAATTTAGTTCCAGCAATCAAAAGTCCCATATCTAACGCAAAAATCTGCTTATTACGTAAACCTTCTGGTACATCATTATTTATAATACGTTGAGCGATTCCTTCAACAATTGCGGTTTTACCAACACCAGGTTCCCCAACTAAAACAGGATTATTTTTTGTTCTTCGTGATAGAATCTGTAAGACTCTGCGAATTTCTTCGTGTCTTCCAATAACTGGATCAAGTAATCCATTCTTGGCCTGCTCTGTAATATTTTGGCAATATTTTTCTAGAATTTGATACTGCTTTTCTGCATTTTTTTCTTTCACAGTTTTTCCCTTCCTTACTTGCTGCATATGCGCAAGAATGGCAGAACGATTGAAATGAGCTTGTTTTAAAAATTCCTGAATTGAATGCGGAAGATAAGAACTAGTGGCCCAACACAGTAAAAAATGTTCAAGACTAATATACTGATCTCCCAACGAATCGGCCTCTTTTTTTAAATCTTGAAAAAATCGTTCAGTTGAATAATCAACTGCTAACTGAGCTCCTTGAACCTGAGGTAATTTTTGCAATTCTTGATCAACAACTGCTTTCAATTGCACGAGATTAATATGCAAAACTTCAAAAAAAGATCTACAAAATTCATTATTCAATCCAACAGCTAAAAAATGCAGCGGTGTTATCGATGGATTATTATTTTGTCTTGCTAATTCAATTGCTTGCGCTACAAGCTCTTGGCTTGATGTGGTAAAGTTTTCTAACGTCATCAAACATCCTTTTTAGAATCTATCACCAGGAGAGAGCAAATTTAATTTCTTGATCAACTAAAACTTGAACATTTTCAACTAAATTTTGAACTAGTTTTGTTAAACGACGATCTTTTTCCAATAATGCTAATTGAGCTTGTGATCGCATGATCTGTTTAACTGCTGAAATAATATCTTGCTTGTTTATGTAACTTGGATTAACAGGTGGATTTTTTAACAAATCTCGAGCAATATGCGCCGCCCATTCAACGAGTACGTCAACTGCAAATTCTTGGGTCAGCTTAATTGCCATTTTTTTTGCTTTCGTATGCGTTGAACAGCTATTTTTTATTGTTTTAGAAATCTCTTTTTTTGCATATTCTTTCACCTCAGCAAGATAATTTCGATTAACTAAAGTTTGTGAATATGGCTGAAATAAATGATCCATTTCTTGTTCAATAATTCTCTTGATTGCATCAAAATTAATGGAATCATTATAGTCATAATTACTACTATTACTACCCATATCCCACCATGTACGAGCATGCATTGAACCAGTAACAGTATATACAACAATAAAAAGTGTATTAAAAAATTTATTCATGAGAGATCCTTTCAAATAAATAGTAACAACCTCATGAATAAAATTATCATAAACAAATAGCCATGTCTAAAAAGATACATTTTTATTAAACAAATAAATATACTAATATGTATTAATCTGACCCAACAGCTTCAGTTAAAAGTTTAATACATTTTTTTTTATTATTTTGGTACATTTCACTATAAGTATAACATGCAAGGTTGGCATTAAATTTTTCTATCATACCATCCCCTTCATGCGCTAAGTCATATGCTTTATAACCTGCTTCATCGATAAGATCGGTATTTGCACCAGCATTTAATAATCTTCTCATTAAACCTTTTTGTCCAAAAGCAGCAACCAGCATAAGCGGAGTCAAACCAAAAAAGTTTTTAACATTGACATCATAGCCCCTTAAAAGGAAATATGAAAGGGATATCTTTGCTTCTCGATAGGAATACCCACTTGTAATTCAGCATCTTCAACTATTCCGTTCATAACGTTACATGTTTTTTCAAAAAGCCCTATTGAAACTTCATGCAAGGGAGTATTTCCGCAATGGTTAAAAAGTACCTGCTCATTGCTTTGTAAGAGAAATTTAAAAACCAAAGATGAAGAACATGAGCGTGCTGCAGCATACAAATTCTCAAACAATTTCTGTCTTTTTGCCAAAGCAGCCTCATCTTCTTCTACATTCATTGCAAACATAGTAAAAACAAATCCGGTGAAAAAAACAAATAATATTCCCTTTTGTATACCCATGACATTAATCCATTCAATTCAATTTATACAACAGTAGTTTCTTCTCGTCTCTGCAACAAATCATTCTCACGCACAACTTTATTGATAACGGGATTTTTCAGAGCAGCATTAAGCGTTTTTAAAACAGCCATTTGTAAGTACCATTCAATAATTTTATAAGCAAACCAACACCCGATGCCAAGCGTTGCACCTTTTGCAAATGGTTGTAAATTTTCTTGCATAACTGGATGAGAAAGATCTATTAGATTAAAACCAAGCGCTAACGCATAGGTTAAGGGCAAATAAAAACCATTAAGAATACCAAACAAAAACATTCGCGTTTATGCCATTTGCTTGTGTCAATCGTATGTATCACATCTTCTTCATTCTTATCACATGCAACATTTGACTGAATAGCTTCATTGGCATTTACATTAGATGAAAATAGCAAACTCGCTATAAAGAAAATTAAATATTTTTTATGAGCAATCATACAACTCCTCTTACTACTTTTACTTCTACTTTTTAATTTTACACATCATAAAAAAAGTATAAATATTTTACACTTTTTTTACAATAAGCAGTAATAGAAATATATTTTAATTTTTACAAATCATTGTCACTTTTTTTAATTTCTTCATCATCTTTCATTCACTGTTTTTGAAGTATAAAGACGTTGCAAAATATGTCCTGAATTGCCTAAATCAACCATTCTCCATCCAAAAGTGATTTTTATTTTATCTGTTTTTGAACTATCAGCTTTACCCGATTTCAAAGGTGATAATCTGGGTCTAATTTTTTATCATCGTTCATACAATAACTCGATAAACTTACACACAAAATCAGCAATAAAAATAGTTTAAACATAGATTTCCCTAACCCTAATTAACCAATATCCCTCTTAATGAGAATAAATTATTTCTTTTAATCAATCAAACAATTAACAATAAATATTCTATTCAAATAATATCTTAAACATTAAAATCCTATTTGAATATTTGTTTTATTCCAATTGAGCTTTCTTAGTTAAAAGAGAATGAACTTTCTCTAACCTTTTTTTATAATAAATCATATTCTTTATAGAATAGTTTACCTCTACACCCCATAAAGCTGTCGTTTCTGCATCTTGGCCACTATCCTCAGGAGCAAAATAGTTTATTTCTTCAGTAACTTGGTCACCCATATGAGCGTGACAATAATTTTCTACAAATCTGTGAAACATTCTTTTCTTTTTTAAATTAATTTTAACCACTGCAGAATCTAGTTGTGCATAGTCTGATGCAGTATAACCATCATTATCTTTTATATCAGTGCGCGCATTTAGCTCTAAAAATTTCTTTACAAGAGGCTTGTTTGCACTACTTAATGCTAGCATAAATGCTGTTTGGCCATCAAAATTCTTTGCATTGATATCGAATCCATTTTTAACTAACTGTTCTATTATGATTTTTGTACGCTCACGTAACTCAGCAATGGTTTTAACAATAGCTTCTTTTTTTATGCTTTTATCTATGCGAACCTCGCTCACAGATTGAATAAAACCATTTACTGCTAACCACAGTGTCATAGTAAGAGGATAATAAAATGAAGACTGCTCACCTTCAGTAAGAGAAACCCCTGTTTCAAGTATTTGTTTAACAGCATTTATATCTAACTTATTTGTCGCATTGCACAGCTGCTCAAGTTTTTCACGTTTCTCTAGCACCTTTTGGCGAGCGCAATACTGCTCAAAAAGTGGAGAATTTTCAGTAGGTCTTAAAAGGTCAATACACTTTTGCCGATACAGCTTATATTCCGGATAACTAAACGCTATTTGATAATAAGGATCCATGGTTGCTGCATAAAACTTAAGAGGGTACCCTTCTGAAACTTCATCTGCGTAGTACCATGCAGAGCCCCCAATTTCTTTGTTTACCATCTCCTTATCTGCTTTTGCCTTGAGTAACAGTTTAACCAAACCCTTGAGCGCATAAAACGCTGCACGCATAAGAGGCGTTTCGCATTCTTTATTTTTTTTATTTACATCGGCACCAGCTTCAATGAGTGTTAAAAGAGTCGTTTTTGCCTTCTTTGCATGTTCTTGTATTCCACCTTCTTTATTGCCATTCAACTCAACAATGCAGTAGGATCTTCCCTGGAAGCCTTTAATAACAGAAAAAAGAGCCGAATTTTCATTATATTCTACAGGCGCTCCTTTTTCGATTAATTCACCAACACCTTGAGCATCGCAGTCATGAGCAGCTTTACAAAGTTTATCAAACATACGTTCTTTTTCATCGGCATATTCTTTTTCTTGTGGTTTCGGTTGGCTTGCTTGATCACGAATAGCATTTTCAATATCCTCATAAACAAAAGAATAATGGCCATTATTCTGGCCTTCTGGAACCTCTTGAAGCTCACGTCTGGTTCCTCTATCCATAACTTCTTGGATAGCTGTTTCTGAAATCTTAGCTCGAGGGCGTTTGGATTTTTCTTCTTCCATTGCAAAGCTTGAACAAACAATTTGTATCCCAAAAAGCACTACTAGAGTTTTTTTCATATCAGATTCCTTTTAATCTATGATGAAACATCAAAACAATGAGCTCCTTGTAGTATAATGATTTTATTAACAACAAAGAAGCCAATATTTTCATTACTTTTTTCATTATTTTCATTAGCCTTCAAATTTTTTCCAGGCACAATATTCTTGCAAATTTTACTCAATTAATGGAACAATTATTACCGTGTGTATTAAAAAAATCTATAGAAAAAAAGGAAAATAATATGCAAGTAAATGATTGCCATTATGATAAGCTAAAATTGATGTATGAATTCTGCAAAATTAGACACTTTATCACAATGCACGCAAAAAATGATGCAAAAAAAGCAATTGATGAAAAATTTCATACCCTACTTGAACACATAGAAAAAGAAGTCGAAAAATTTACAGATCAACTGAATCAGATGATTTGCAAATAAACAATTGATCTATCACTCTTTTAAAGATACCGCGACACTACTCTTGCCAAAGTTGCCACCTGTGGTATCTTATTGGCAACATAGATGAACTCATAATTTCACCCGGAGAGTGTTATGACCAGTCCAATCGTACTCATAGTGGGAACACGTCCTGAAGGCATTAAAATGCTTCCGCTCTATTTTGCTTTTAAACGCCTTCAGATTCCAATTGTATTGTGTTCAACTGATCAACATTCAGATCTTTTGCAAGAAGTATATGATTTATTTCATGTAACTCCTGATTATCAACTTGACATTATGAAGCCAAATCAAGATCTTTTTTATATTACCGAAATCACATTGCAAAAATTAAAAATCTTCTTCAATAAAGTAAATCCGAGCTTAGTTCTGGTACAAGGCGACACAACCTCAAGCATGACGGCCGCTTTAGCTGCATTTTATCTAAACATTCCTATTGGGCATGTTGAAGCTGGATTAAGAACTGATGATATTAAAAGCCCTTACCCAGAAGAAATGAATCGTCGTTTTATCAGCATGGTGGCTGATTACCATTTTGCACCAACCGCCCTTAATGTAGGAAATCTGTTGGCAGAAGGAATTGCGCGAGAAAAAATTTTTTGCACCGGCAATACAGTTGTTGATGCTTTGCGTATTATTAAAGATCAAATACTCAATAAAGAGATCACTATTAATGAATCTATTGTTGATCGAGTACAGCAATGCAAATTAGAAAATAAGAAGATCGTTCTACTAACGGTACATCGCAGAGAATCATTCAATGGCGGCATTGTACGAATTTTATCTGCAATTAAAGAATTCGCTAACCAAAATCCTGACATCTTTATTTTTTATCCTTTTCATCCAAATCCTAATGTTCTTGAAGCTATTGATAAAGTTGGCATTGCAAAAATTCCAACATTGTTTTTGTCACGCCCGGTACAATATAAAGATTTAGTATATCTTCTTTTAAATGCTGATTGGGTTGCTACAGATTCCGGAGGCATACAAGAAGAGGCTGTAAGTTTAGGAAAGCCAGTTTTAGTATTACGCGATAAAACAGAACGCGTTGAAGGATTATGGACTGAACTTGCTACTTTGGTTGGGACCAACCAAGATGCAATAATAAAAGCGATGAATCAATGCATGCAACAATCATATTTGCATTCAAAGGCATCATCAATTTATGGATCAGGATATGCTGCAGACATGATCGCTAAAATTATTCATAACAAACGTTATTACGGTACCGTTCCTGCAAATCTCAATAATTGTTGCGGTGCAGTTCCTACCTTATAACGAGTAATAATAAAAAAATAGAAGGATTGGGCATGAAGAAAATTTGTATTATAGGCTTAGGATATATTGGATTACCAACCGCAGTGGTTGCTGCTGAACATGGTTTTGATGTAATCGGATATGATGTTGATGCAAAACGCGTAGAGCGTATTAATAATTTTGATCCAGTTATCGACGAACCTGAAGTTTATGAACGGCTCAAACCTTTAGTTGAATCAAAAAAACTACAAGCAACAACAACTATTGAAGCTGCAGATTGTTTTGTCATTGCTGTTCCAACACCATTTAAAGAAGAAAAAAAAGCTGATCTTTCTTATGTATTTCATGCAACCAAAGCACTCATTCCTGTTTTAAAAAATGGCGATGTGGTTATTATTGAATCAACAATTCCTGTTGGAACAACCGATCAATGCGCCCAACTTTTGGAACAAGAAACTGGAATGAAAGCAGGAAAGGATTTCTTTGTTGCCCATTGTCCTGAACGAGTATTGCCTGGTAAAATATTTTTTGAACTTGTATACAATGCACGAATAATAGGCGGCATTAATAAAGAATCAATGAATCAAGCAAAACTATTTTATAAAAAATTTGTAAAAGGCAGTTTATATCTAACCAATGCAACAGCCGCTGAAATGGTAAAACTTGTAGAAAATAGCTCTAGAGATGTTGCCATTGCGTTTGCTAACCAAGTTGCTTCAATGGCCTATTCAATCGGCCTTGATCCTTTTGAAATTATTGAACTTGCAAATAAGCATCCTCGCGTTAAACTTCTTAATCCCTCTTGTGGAGTTGGTGGACATTGCATCGCAGTAGATCCGTGGTTTTTAATTGAGACATTTCCTGAACAATCAAAATTACTGCGAGCAGCGCGCATCATTAATGATGAAAAACCTCATCAAGTAGTTGCATGCGTAGAATTATGGGTAGAGGAGTTCAAAAAAAATAATGGCAAAAAACCAACAGTTCTTGCTTTAGGTCTTACTTTCAAAGCAGATGTTAATGATCTACGCGAATCACCTGCACTTGAAATTGCTCACGCACTCGCACAAAAGGATGATATTTCATTGCTTCTTTGTGAACCTCATGTTGAAACAGCAATCGTTCAAACACGCATTAATAAACCGCATGTTGCTTTGCATGATGGCATACAAGATGCTGATATTATCGTTTGCCTCGTTCATCATACACAATTCAAAACGCTTGATAGAGATACCTTAAAATCTAAAAAGATTTTAGACTTCTGTGGGCTCTTCTATCAACCCCAAACCAAAACAGATCAACAAGAACAACTATTTTGGCCTGCAAACAGTTTAACAAGTATAACACCTTTTGATCCTCAATTAACAGAACTGCTCAATACCTATAAGGAACAATGTTCATGAGACAAGTCTTTATAGATAAAGGGGCAATCGCAGTTCGAGATGTTTGCCAACCTATTCTTGATGATAATTTAGTAATGGTATCTGTATGCTATTCTTTTATTAGCTCGGGGACTGAATCATCAACAGTTTCACAAGCATCACAAGGTTCATTATTGCATAATCTACCCAAAAAAATATCGAAATTATTTGATGCGCTTAGTGCACAAGGAATTCATGGAACTAAAAATCTAATACAAGCAAAATTAGCAGGCAGCGTTTCTCAATTAGGATACTCTTGCTCAGGCAAAGTTATCGCCGTGGGAAAATATATTAAACATATTAAAATAGGAGATTCCGTTGCATGCGCAGGAGCAGGTTATGCCAACCATGCAGATATCGTGTGCGTTCCTGAAAATCTTGTTGTTACGCTTTCAGATGAAAGTTTTTTACAAGAAGCAAGCATTACCACTCTTGGAGCAATTGCACTACAAGGGTTACGTCGAGCTGCGCCACAACTTGGCGAAATTGTGTGCATTCAAGGACTTGGGTTGTTGGGACAAATTACCGTTCAACTTGCAAAATTATCAGGATGTACCGTAATTGGCATCGATATAGTGCAAGAACGTCTTGAACTTGCAACACAAGTAGGAGCTGATGCTGTTTTTTCTGCTACATCCCAAACACTGCTAAAGGATATTGCATTTTTTACCAATCATCGCGGTGTTGATGCTACACTTATCACCGCTGCATCACAAAGCAATTCACTGGTGCAACAAGCTATGGAAATCACGCGAAAAAAAGGTAAAGTTGTTTTGGTTGGTGATGTTGGATTGGGGTTAGAAAGATCTCCTTTTTATCAAAAAGAGATCGACTTTCTTATGTCAACATCCTATGGTCCTGGTAGATCTGATCCTACTTATGAAAAGGATGGAGTGGACTATCCTTACGCATATGTTCGATGGACGGAAAATCGCAATATGCAAGCCTTTGTTTATTTATTACAAGCGGGAAAAATTACTATTTCACCGCTCATTTCTGATGTTATATCTATTGAGCAAGCAGATAAAGCATATCTCCACTTACAAGACAAAAAAAAATTAGGAATAATCTTACGCTATGACACACCTACTACTGAGCAAAAAGAATCTATGAAAAAAGAAGTTACCTTTACTCCTGCTTACAAAGATTCAATTCGAGTTGCCTTTATTGGTGCCGGTGGCTTTGCGCAAGGAGTGTTGATGCCCATCGTTGCGGGAATAAAAAATAGTAGATTGACTGCAATAGTTGATACCGATATTGCAACAGCCACAAATAGCTCTAGAGCTTATGCTGTAGCACATGTTTCAACTGATGATCAAGAATTATATACAAAAGATCTTGCGGATGTGGTTGTCATTGCTTCACCACACAAGCTTCATTGTGATCAAATTATTACTGCACTTAAACACAATAAGGCAATTTTTGTAGAAAAACCAATGGTAACTACCTTTGAACAACTTGATAAGCTAATGCCTATTCTTTCTTCCAACACAACCCCTCTGTGCGTTGACTACAATCGATCATTTGCACCATTTATCCAATCGATAAAACAACAGATTATAAAACGATCAACACCAATCATAGCGCATTATCGCATGAATGCCGGCTTTATACCTAAAGAGCATTGGATACAAACTGAGGTTGGCGCAGGACGCATCATTGGCGAAGCATGCCATATTTTTGATCTTTTTTGCTTTTTAACTGATGCACAACCAGTATCAGTTTCTGTTGAAACCATGAAACCTAACACCGATGCTCTATTTGCCACAGATAACTTTTCTGTGCAAATTAGTTTTGCCGATGGTTCATTATGTACTCTTTTGTATACAGCTCTTGGTCACGCAAATGCCGGAAAAGAGCGAATGGAGCTTTATTATGATGGTAAAACAATTATCATGGATGATTATAAAACGCTTGAAGGATTTGGCTTACCACAATCATTTAATCAAAAAGTAGACAAGCAAGACAAAGGTCATGAAAATTTGTTAAAAGCATTTTTTGCGACAATCAATCAAACAAATTCACAACCGGTTATGAGTTTACAACGGTTACAAACTGTTGCACATTTAACCTTAACTATTGATCAGTTAGCATGCCAAGGAGGCGGCGAGAAACAAATTGGGTAATGGATAATTTCTTATAAAGGGTCAATATGTTAGCATCACCATTAATTACTATTTTAATTGGAATACAAATCTTAGGAATTTCAAACGATATTCCTTTAACGTGGCTCAATACTTTTAAACAATATCCTTATTTATACAAAGGAACTCCTGAAGAAGCACAACAATATTTTGAATATTTTGCATCAAATGCACAAGGCTTAGTAGTTCATGCGAAGGTGGATGATAACCTTGCAGGCTTTATAACAGGAGTGCCATTGCTTGCAAATGAACGTTTTAAAGGAATATCTTCTTTGTTTCAAACTACTAATCTAGATCCAACCCTTTCATACTATCTTAGTGATGCCATTGTTTTGGCTTCTTATAGGAACAAAGGAGTTGCAAAAAACCTTTTTAGATTATTAGAAGAAAAAGTACGATCATGGGGCTATAAGAATATTTGTTTAGCAACTTCTGAACGAGAAGAAAATCATCCTTTGAAACCATCAAATTACACGAATTCTGATGAAGTATGGAAGCATTTAGGCTATACAAAGACCTCTATGAAAATAAACCATGAATGGATCACGATTATAGATGAAAAAGAGAACGCAGAGCTTCGAGAGAATGTTCTTGTTTTTTGGATTAAAGAATTACAATAAGGCTTGATCTGCTGCAAAAATAACCTATTGGCAGGCACATATTTTCTTTGTACAAATATCATTGAGCAACTATGCATCGAATTGCAATTATAGGTTCAAGCGGTTCAGGAAAATCGACCCTTGCATTACAGCTTCAAAAAATTTTACAACTACCCGTCTACCATTTGGATCAATATAATTGGCTTCCCGGTTGGCAAGCACGACCTTTTGCTGAATTTGCATTAGAGCATACCTTGCTCTGCAAAAAAGAAAATTGGATTATTGAAGGAATTTATACGCGCACGTTTGAGGAACGAATAAAGCATGCTGATACAATTATTTTTTTAGATTTTGCACGAATGATATGTTTATGGAGAATTTTAAAAAGAACCATACAATATTACCATAAAACAACACCATCAAGTGCTCATGGATGTTATGAACGGTTCGATTTATATTTTTTAAATTATGTATGGAATTTTAATAGTTTATACAAAAAAGATATTCTCAGGCTCTTAGAAGAGAACAAAAAAAATAAAGCCATTCTTATTTTTCAAAATCGAAAAACAGTCTTCACGTTTCTTAATACATTAAAAATAAAAAAAGAGCCGATTAATAAAAATTAAATCAGCTCTTAAACTTTATCGTTGCAACATATTCAATTATCTCTCTGTATTGTAAAATAACAACACTATGATAGCCTATATTGCAAGAATAATAATGGTTTAAAAAACGAGCGGTGGTTGTTCTGTACAGAGTAATACTACAAGAGTTAAACATACAGTCAAAACAGTAAATAAATTAATTTTGTTGAACATAATTATACCCTCTTATATAAAAAAAAGAAATTAACTACTGCCATTATAGGTCTTGTATGACCTAATTTCAAGAATTGGATAAAATGATGTTTTATAAATATTTTAATCTGATGTTGCAAAGCCCTTATCTTTTGCTGCTTATTGAAGTTTTATCATGCACAATTAAAATTTATTTACTCATTTTTCTAACAGCAACTGCAGTCAAATCGGCTAAAATCCAAAAACAACTCTTACTATTACTTACCGTATTAACATGCAGCTTAATTGTAGATTTTTCCTGGGTAGCCGGTCTTTTTCTAGCAACACACTTATTTGGTATAGATTATAAAACAGCTTTATTTATTATTCGTATAGCGTGGGCGATTAATTATATTTTGTTTTTAGCTTTAGGATTTTTTATTGAAAGCCTTTGTGAAAAAAATTATATTTTCAAATTCCGACAAAAGTTTTTTATTTATCTTGGAACCCCTTGGATAAGCTATTTTGTTTATATTGCATTTATGCATTTCAATACGGTCGATCCCAAGGAACGAATCTTAGAACAAACAATAATTCGCACTGGAGCATTAATTGCACCATTTTTGCTTGTTCTTCCAAGCCTTTACTTTACTATCAGAATCATTAAAAAAAATACATTTCCAAAAATATTAAAAAAACAAATATCAATACTTGTAAAATATTTAATCTTTCCTTATCTCATCACTCAATTTATGGATTATTTTTCAATTTATTATAAACAATTATATTTAATCATCGGCCTTTCAAACTCATTTTTGGCTTGGGCTATCTATTTTTCGATCAGTAAAATAATGAAGCTACGTTTTTTAAATTTTTCAAAAAATATACAATCGCCACAAAAATTTAAATTTATTGATCATTTTAAAAACTTTTTAGCTTCAATTACACAGGCAAAAAGCCTTAATGAAATCAACTACATAATCAAAACATTTTTTAGAGAATCCTTATCCATAGATCCAAATAGAGTTGCCATCTATTATAGACAAATCGCATTCGAAAGCTCACATCTTACAAGGCGTGAACCTCAAATATTATCACAGGAAGAGGCTGCTGTTGAACGTTTAATAAATAATGGTCTAAAGCATGAAAAACTTCTTGAATATATGCGTATGCAACAAATTTTGCTCTATGATGAAATAGAGTTCACCAATTTTTATCAAAAAGAGGCTCTTCATAAAGAGATCCTTGATTTTATGAATGAAATTCGTGCTGATGTTTTTTTACCAATTTATGAACAAAACAATTTAATCGCATATATCATAATCGCTTCATCATCGCGAAGAGCACAGGAGCTTTTTAGTAATTTAGAGCACGATCAGATGCTTATTATGGGAAGTTATTTAGGCCATATAATAACACTTCTTCAACTTAATAATTACAAAGATCTGCTCAGTCAAAATAAAATTTTACAAGAACGGCTTTATCAAACTAACCATGAAAATTCTCAATTTAAGGAAAGTATTCAATCATTCTTGCGAGATAATAAACAACGGCAAACCGGTATACTCTTTTACAAAAGTCATCATTTTACTTTTGGTAATCAAGCATCTAAAGAACTCATACCTATTAATATAAATATGCTTGATGGTCACCCCTTAACCAAATCTATAAAACGGATTGTTAAACAAGCTGAAGAGTTCAAAACCAGCCAATCAACAACCGCGCAGGATGCAAAGGGAAACTCTCTCATAATAACAGCATTACCACATTTAGAAAAAAACAATACTATTATCACCGTTGCATATCCTGAGATTTCAGATGTTTTAAAATTGCAATCACATATTCTTCGTAATCCATCCGAATGGGAATATTTACTCTACTTACAAACAACACAATCAGGTAAATTAATTAACCGTCTGATTCCAGGCTCAAGCGTTCCTTTACTTAATTTCAAAATCGAACTTCTTAAAGCTGCGCTTAGTAAAAAAGCAGTTTTGCTCGATCTGCCTGAGGATGATTTAGAGCCTACTGCAGAAATACTCCACCATATTAGTTTGCGTGAAAAAATGCATAAATTAACCATGAATTCTCATGAAAAAAATGGTGCTATTGCAATAAAACTTTTTGGTGTAAGTCCGCTTTTTGGAAATTTCGATCAAGCACTTTTAGAGCAACTTAATCCAAGCGGTACCCTTTTTATTCAAAATGTTCACCTACTTGAAATGAGTACTCAGGAGGCATTAGCAGAATTTTTTAAATATGGTTATTATACCGTTTGTAAGAGTAATAAACGTGTTTCTGCTGACGTGCGTGTTATATTTTCAACAAGCCAAAATCTAGAAACTCTCGTAAATGAAGAGAAATTTTCAAAAGCTTTGTATGATGAACTACACAAAACTGTTGTGATGATGCCATCATTGTTCAATTTAACACAAGAAGAGCTTGATGAACTGATTAAAGAATTTAGTCAACAAGAAATGAGCAATGCAAATGATTTTCAGAATCTTCTTGAATTTACATCGCGTGATAAAGAGCAATTAATGAAAACTCGTTCTCTGAGCATGTGTGGCTTAAGAAAAAAAATTAATCAGATTCTGGTCGAAAAATCTAAAAAGAACGAAATCTACCATAATGTCACTTTTGATCCAGCCTCTCATATTGCAGATCCAGATTTGGCAGAAGCTGCTCGATTAGGTAAAAATGCCTTGAGGGATCCTAAACGATTAGTGATGCTCATGGAAAAGTTTGATCATAATCAAAATAAAGTTGCGGCATTTTTAGGCGTTAATAGATCATCAATCAATCGACGTTTGAAAGCTTATAAAATAGAAATTTATGATCATAAAGAAAATGAAGATCAGTTACACGAAAATCTCGTCAATCAAGATGAATTAGAGTAAGATAGATGCATACATAAAAAAAAGGCATAAACATGAAAAACAGCTTGCTGCTCTCTTCACTCTTTTGCACATTATTTATCAATTCAACAATCCTCCCTATGAAACAAACCGGCATCGATGAATCAGCTCAAGAAAGTTATAATTTAAATTATAATTCTTGTACCAATGGGTACGGAACAGCATCATTATGTGATATTGCAAGAAGACAATTTGCTAAAAGTTTGTTACCCCTATATGCAACTATCAATGGATACAACCTTAATGAAAAACGTGATCAATTGAACAAACTCCTAGAACCATGCACAGAAGACTTAAAGCCTTTTATTGCACAACATCTTTTTTACCTTTGTCATTCACAAGGATGGAAAGTTGAGTATAGAAAAAAGCCAAGTCCACTAGCTGAGAGTCACACAAAATTCGCTGTGATTTCTCTGTTTTCTGCCCTTACACCCTTATTATGTATTGCAGCTCCATATCACCCTAGTGTTGGAATCTCATCATTTACCACTGTAGGTCATATCTTCGAAACTAAATTTTCTCCTAAACAAAACTATTTAGCTGTTGCGTGCAAAAATAGCGTAATGCAGATTTTCCAAAATAAGAGTGATGTGTGGAGCGAACACTCATCAATTAGCTTTAAAACTGATCCTGATTCTTCCTTGAAAACAATAAATTTTTTAGATGAAAATATCTGTCTCTTTTCAAGTGGCAAGTATTTAACAATAATTTCCACCACTCTTCAACAATCTAGTATTGAATATACATTTGATAAACCCATAAGAACAGTTTTGATCCTTGATACTCATAATTTCATTGTTACAACTGAGGATGAATACTTTTTTTGCAACAACGATAACAAATTTGACATAACATCAATCAGCAAAATAGATACTGCAAAAGCAAATCTAAAACCTTCCTTAGATGCAAAAACTATTGCAGTCTTAAATCATGCAAATAACACTATCACAATCCATGTTTATAACAATGAAAAGAAATGGCAAATTGTTAAAACAATTGAGCTTTCTAATATTGATAAAAATTTCCAAAAAATCGAACAACCCGCGTATAACTTGTATAATAAAAAACTAGAGTCTTTAGAAGATTCCATAGTTCAGTTCACTCATGCCAAACCAAGTAAAAAATTTCCAGGACAGGGTATATTAAAGACCAAAATATATTATTATTCATTAGCATTAAATCAAACAATCGGAACTTTTAAGCAAAAATGCGAGCAAGGTATTCCCTATGAAAATGAACTGTCCCCAACTCTGCCTTGTATACTTGCCTCAATAGCATTTGCTCATTCAAAAACTGACAAAAAAGCTTTAGAAGATCTCAAAGATTGTTCGCTTTTACAATTATTACCATTACATACTACTGCTCAATTAGTTGAAAAAATTAATAAAAAGATTGAAGCAATAAACAAATTGAATTCTTGACTTATAGAAAGTGATAACAGTAATTTTTTTTTGTTGTCATTCTTCTTATTCAAATTTTTCTAAAAAGGGAGAAATTGTGAAAAAACTAATTACTGAATTTCTAGGAACATTCTTTTTTGTTCTTACCATTGCCTTAACCTTTGATCAATTTGCAATAGCAACGATGCTTATGGCTTGGGTATATATCGCTCATTTTGTATCAGGCGGCCATTTCAATCCTGCAGTTTCACTTGGAGTTGTCTTACGCGGAAAATTAGATTGGAATGAATTCTTGCGTTATTGCGCTGCTCAAATTCTAGGCGGATTTGCTGCATTTGCCATGACTGCCTATATTCATGGCCACATGACTATACCTGCACCCGGCGTTCATGTTACCTATATGCAGGCCCTCATCATGGAAATATTATTAACTTTCGTTTTTGTATTATTGATTCTTGTTGTAAATACATCTCAGCGCTATAAAGGCAATGATATTTTTGGTCTTGCTATAGGGTTAGTCATTTTAGCCCTTGCTGCTTTGGGTGGACCTATTTCAGGGGGACTCTTTAACCCGGCTATTTCAATAGGCGCTGTTCTGTATGGAATAGTTACAGGTATGTCATTTTCATGGTCAAATCTTGTACTCTATATACTAGGCGGTTGTATTGGTGCAATTCTAGCAGCTTATGCATTCCATTATTTAATCGCTGAGGACCAAGAAGAGATTATCATCTTTGATTTTATTAAAAAATAAGGGTTCGGGACTTATTTACTAGGAAACCCTTAAAAAGAGGCCCTTCAGGCGAACTACGGAGAAAACCAAAAGCCTTAGACAATTTTAAAAATATGCTGTATGCTTCATTATATTATATAAATCCATTAATCTTAACGAAAGGTGGTTACTCTAGGGTTAATAGTAAGTTGTTGAGTTTTTATTTTTTTATTTTTTTTATGAGTTTAATATACGATGAATATTTATGTTGGTAACCTCGCACGTACGGTTACAGAAGATCAATTGAGACAGTTGTTTGCTGAAAAAGGCGAAGTTACTTCAGTTAAGATTATTATTGACAAATTTACCGGTGAAAAGCGCGGATTTGGTTTCGTTGATATGCCTAATCCAGCGGAAGCTCAACAAGCAATAGCTGAACTTAACGGCTATGAACTAGACAGACAAACCCTACGAGTAAATGAAGCACGTGCACCTGAAGCGCGTGGACCTCGTCCAGGTGGTGATCGTTTTGGTGGCGACAGAGGCGGTAGCCGCGGCGGAAACGGCGGCGGTGGCTGGGGCTCTCCAAGACCAAAAAGATTTTAATTAGATCTTTTTAAGTTTTAAACGGATGAAATAGGTTTTTTACTTATTTCATCCGTTTTGTATTTTAGCTGATTTTTACATCGAGTTATATGAATCATTCCCACTTTGACAACACATATAACAAAGGGGCATGCACAAACAGTAATAAAAAAAACAGTTACATGAATCATCCCATAAACAACAAGCTTTTCCTTCTGCCCTTGGAGAATTAGGGCTAAAGAATGCCGCTGTTCGAGGAGATGTTGGTTTATAATCACGAAGGGCATCGAAACCCGATAGTTTTCTTATTTTTATTTGTTTAAATCTCTCTGCCTCAGAATCTCCGTTCTCAACCACTTTGCTTTCCATGGGCAACAATTTAATCTGCCAAAAAAGACTGATCCCCATAATAAAAATAATAAGCCACTTCATAATAATCCCCTTATTAAATATGCTTCTTCTAAACAAGTTTACTTAAACCAATTAACAACTATAAAGAGACGAATTTAATAAATGGGAAATTTTTTACAAAAAAGGGTTACTTCATCTTTCAAAGCACCAAGTCGTCGATCATTACTGTGATTTCGCAAAGCCTCATCTATAAAATCCACGATCTGTGCAACCTCTTGCCCACTCATACCTCGCGTAGTAATTGCCGGCGTTCCTAAACGTATACCGCTGGTTATCCAAGGTTTTGCCGGATCGAAGGGGATACAACTTCTACTTACATTGATTCCTGCTTTTTCCAAAGCAATCTCAGCAGCCCTACCGGTAATCTGCTGGTTGCGCAAATCTATTATAAATAGATGATTATCTGTCCCGTTAGCAACAATTCTATATCCTCGTTCCTGAAACAGAATGGCCATTCTTCGTGCATTTGCAATAACCTGCTCTTGATAAAGTTTAAACTCAGGTTTTAGCGCTTGCTCAAAAGCAACTGCTTTTGCTGCAATAACATTTATAAAAGGACCACCTTGAATACCGGGCATAATCGCTTTATCAACTATTTCTGCATATTGCCGTTTACACATAATTAATCCACCACGAGGACCTCGTAATGTTTTATGCGTCGTGCTCGTAATAAAATCAGCAAATGGAACTGGAGATTGATGAAGACCGGCAGCAATAAGACCCGCTATATGAGCAATATCTGCCATAAACAAGGCCCCTACATCTTCAGCAATTGCTGCAAAACGAGTAAAATCAATTGCTTTTGAATAGGCTGAAGCTCCAGCGATCAATAATTTTGGTTTATGAGCATGAGCCAGTTTATGAATTTCATCATAATCAAGCTCTTCAGTTTCAGGATTTACTGTATATGAAACAGATTTATAAATCGTACCCGAAAAATTTACTGAATGCCCATGGGTTAAATGACCACCTTCTGCTAAACTCATACCCATAATTAAATCACCGGGTTTCAAAACAGAAAAATAGACCGCCAAATTTGCAGGGGAGCCTGCATGCGGTTGAACATTCACATGCTCTGCGCCAAAAAGTTGTTTGCACCGGGCCTGCGCCAATAATTCAACTTCATCGCTTATTGAACAACCACTGTAATAGCGTTTACCGGGATATCCTTCTGCATATTTATTGGTAAATACGGAAGCCAAAGCTCCCAATACTGCGGCGTCTGCATAATTTTCTGATGCAATAAGATCGATAGTTGCCTCTTGACGATCTAGTTCTTGATTGATCAATGCTTGAATGGATGGATCAACTGCTTGTAATGATTTCATGAAATCTCCTTAAAAATAGATACCATCATATCTCCTTCATCCATCTCACACAAATTTTTGAAAAAATAGATTCTTTACGCTATTCTATCATTAAGTGTTTATTTAAAAAAGTATACAATGGTGAGGTAAAGCTATGAACTTACTCTATAAATTTTTGACAATAGCCTTATTTACATATTCAATGAATTATGCAACTCAATCGGTCTTTTTAGGCACCATACAATTTCCTTCAAAAATAGAAAATCCCTCTCCATATCCTATGTTCTATAAAGGAACCGATTGTACTCCTAAAATTAATAAAGACACATATATTTCAAAAAAAGGCGTTTTTGAAATATATGAAAATCATAATTGCAATCAATTTCATCTTTTAATTACCGAAAAAATAAAATTCCCTGAATCTGCAGACTTTAAATTTTTAGAAACTGAAGCACCATACCGCTTGTTTAGATTTACTCGCGAGTCAAAGATAAAAGAACTTATAACAACAACAACCAATGATAAGCCTATTCTAACAACAGAACATGTTGAATATTGGAAAATAGATGAACTTAACGGTTATGATGAAAATGGCGCGGTTCTCGTTTGTGCAATTCCTGAAGATACTATAATACTTTATACAAACCCTACCTTTGTAAATAAAATAGAATCTGAAGAATGGAAAGCCGATGATATCTTCATTAAATTACCAAAAATAGTTTTTGATGAAGCAATTGATGAAAAAATACTCAGCGATGTAAGCACCAAAATGCTTTTTGCCGCGATTGATTTACGCTGCCTGCATACAAAAGTAACGAAAACTTCAAAACCGTATGCTCAAAATTGCATTATTTCCGTAAGAGATCCTTTGAATTGTTATGTAAGCAGCCATTATTCTACACGCATATGAAAAAGAGAATCACCCTCGGAATAGAAACATCATGTGATGAAGTTGCAGCGTGCATTTATGATTCTCATCTTGGCGTTCTTTCTAATGTCCTGTTTTCACAAACAGAGCTCCTTAAACAATATGGCGGAGTTGTTCCGGAAATAGCATCACGTTCTCACATTGAGAAAATTAATAGCATTGTGTCTGAGGCATTATCTAAAGCAAAAAAAAAATTAGATGATATTGATATCATTGCTGTCACAACAAAACCCGGATTATCAGGGTCTTTATTAGTAGGACTAAGCTTTGCAAAGGCACTTGCATTTGCAAAACAAAAAAAAATAATAGGAATCAATCATTTGGAAGGCCATGCATTTTCTGCTTGTATTGAGAACAATGTTCCTTTCCCTCATCTTTGTCTTACTGCATCAGGAGGACATACATCCTTGTATCTCATGCATAATTTCGGTGAGTATACGGTATTAGGAACAACACTTGATGATGCAGCCGGAGAAGCTTTTGATAAAATTGCTAAGATGATGCATTTGCCCTATCCAGGTGGTCCTTTGCTTGAAAAGCTAGCAGAAGAGGTCAATTTTCAAGATTTTTTTCATTATACCCGTGGCAATATTCAGACGTTAGATTTTAGTTTTTCAGGACTCAAAACTTCGGTCATGTATGATCTTGTTAAACGCGGATTTTATGATATTGCTACAAAAAATTTTACTGAACTACCAAATAGTGAATTTCAAAAACAGGTTGCTAGCTCGCTGCATGTGTGCATTAAAGATATTTTCATTTCGCGTCTTACACGAGCATTGAAAGAGTATTCTGCTGTTAAAGCAATTACCTTTGTTGGTGGAGTTGCATCGAATAACTATTTAAAGAAATCATTATCTGATTTTTGTTTAAAGAGAGGCCTAGCATTTTATTCTCCCTCTCGACACTATTGCACCGATAATGCTGCAATGATCGCTTTTGTTGGCAACTATAAAGCTGAACAAGAACTTTACTCTGATCTATATCTTGATATTTTCTAATGATACGTACATAGTGGCGCTAGAATATAAAAATAAAGGGTTATTTTAAATGAAAACCATTTTTAAACAAATTGATGCACTAAAAAAACAGATTGATGAGTTTAGACCACTTGATCCAACATTTAATCAAATGTGGAATTATTACAAAATTAGTCTAACATACACAAGCAACGCTCTTGAGGGCAACTCCTTAACAGAGTCTGAAACTAAAGTTGTCCTTGAAGAAGGAATTACTATTGGCGGCAAATGATTGCTGGATCATTTTGAAGCCGTTGGTCATTCGGATGCTTTTGACTTTTTATTAGATCATCTCAAAGAAAAAATAATTTCCGAAGCCCTTATAAAGCAGCTTCACCATCTCTTTTATTTTAGAATTGATGAGCATAATGCAGGAAAATATCGCAGCGTTAAAGTATACTTGAGCGGCTCGAAATATCCCTTGCCCGTTCCGGAAGATGTGCCAAATCTTATGCATGACTTTATCGATGAGCTCAGGACGATTCGCTTACAAATGCATCCCGTAGAATTTGCGGCATTAGTACATAAAAAACTTGTATTCATTCATCCTTTTATTGATGGAAATGGTCGCGTTGCACGACTTCTTATGAATTTAGCTCTTTTGCAAGATGGTTACACCATTACTATAATTCCGCCAATTATGCGCGCTGATTATTTTAACGCTCTTGAAAAGGCTCATAGCGATGATTCTAATTTTATCAATTTCATTGCAACAATGGTAAAAGAAACACAACAAGATTATATTCGATTGTTCTGCTCATAATAGTATAACTAGAATTTTTTTCTGATATATTCTATACTTTAATGCATCAATAAACATCCAATTCGAATAAAGTGAGATTGCATGAACACTATAAAAAACAAACAAATAATCTGTTTAATCTTAGCATTCATCTTTGCCTCTTGCACCTCTCAAATTTTTTGTATGCAAAAACCGATTTTTTGTCTTAACATTGGCAACGGCATATGCATGACAGGTGGTCGGATATATTATAATTTTGATGAAAAATATGATGGAAATGACTTTAAAATAATATCCTCACAAAAGGGAAATATTCTTCAGGTTTTTACTCAAGATAATTTACCACTCTTGATTATAAATGGGCATGGGTATGATTATCGCATTAAAGGAGACTACTTTCTTCAAGGACAAAATTTATATGATCTTTCCACATATGATTTAATCATTCCCCTTCAAAAGAATGTTACACCTTGGGAATAATGCTGTTATATAAGTAGTTAATGAGCTTAACATTTACGTAATCTTATTAAAAAATTTTTGATTCTAGGATAGCTCATGAAAAAAATGGCAAAATCTTTATCTTTGTTGGCAATTCTTAACTTGATACCAATGCTATCTATGACTATGGAAATTGAAGTCGCTCATTATGTTCAAGAACTGACATTTAAAATAAAATCAAAATATCAAAAAAAAGAAGAGCATTTAAGAATTTTTACAGCACTTGCTCGAACTTTAGCTGGTAGCCTTAATACCAATACAATGCTTACAATAAATTATGGCGATATTCACAAATTTGGTTTGACTAGTGAAGTAGTTAACAATGCAGTTTCTTCGATTGCCTTTAATAGAAATAGTTCAAGGCTTTGTCTCGAAAACTTTTTCAATATTCTTTTAACACCAATTAAAGAGGAGCGCGACAAACTGCTTGAAACCAGAAGAAGATTAATAAGAAGAAATAACAACCTAATCGCAAAAAATAGAAAATTAAAGGAAGAAATTGGAAGAAAAGCCGAAAAAACAAATACGATCAAGGCTATTTTGAAAGAAAAAAAGAAGCCATCCTATCCTAAAAAAGCACGAACAGCCAATGTGCCTAATGATCTTGAACAAGTAAGAAGAAATTGTACAAAGATGCCAAACACAACACAACAAATACCACAAAAGCATTTGAGTCCTCTTTCCACCTATTCCATACCACTAGTTACTGCAGCTATTGGCTTGGCTACAGGATTAGCATTACCTATAGTAAAACAGACGATTTTCTCATATCTACTTACTAAAGCTTAAAGAATACTCACTTAATAGTAAGTTGTCTTTTTTTAGATTTATGTTACATTTGAAATATATTAAAATACATTATAATCATAATAAATGGAGTATTTTATGAAAAAGTCTTTAATTTTTTCAAATCTTCTATTATTTCTAATTGGCTTAGGCTCTATTCATGTTACAAAAACCATGAACAAAAAGTCTAAAATATACGAAGCCAAACCAGGAGATGGCTTACACTGTATTTCTGCGGCAGCATATCGTCCTGACATTTCTCATTTTTCAAATTCACACGAAGCGACCAATTTTATATCGTTACCGACTCTTGGAGAAATTTTTAAAAAACTCAAAGCAATACCGCTAACAACATTTACTACAGGAATCGAAGTTGGAGAGTTTATAAATGCGCTACAAAAACCAAAAAGCGATAGATTAGAAAGAAAGATACGAAAAATAGCAAGCCTTAGGCGTCATTTAAATATTCAAAGTAATCAACGAGCTCCTGAGCCTATCATAGATTTTTCGGAAGAAGATTTACAGGAAGAACGAGAAGCCTTAAGAGTTGATATAAGTATATTAAATGAGGAATATAAAATACTACAAAAAGATCTTGATAATATACGAGCTACAAGAGAGAGATTGATCAAAAAAAACCGTAAAATTGAAGAACAATTTCGGCAATCCCAAGCAAAATTACTACAATCTAAAATTGAAATATTGCAGCCAACCTCAATAGCAACAAAACCCGAGGAACGTATACCTGCAGAGCACCTAAACAAAAAAAGCAGCTTTTTTAAAAACTATTCAGGCACATGCATGCTCGCAACTGGATTAGTGGGGCTAACTGCGGGATTATTTATCCCAGCTTCGTTCAAACAATCAGTATTATCATATCTCTTGAATAAGGCATAGCTAGCATGAATGAACTTATTTTTGTTTTCCATGCTCTTTTTATAACAGGATGCGCACTAGGCGCACTCTATCTGGGCAAAGAAGCATTAATAACTTTTATAGGTTTACTTGCAATTCTTTCTAATCTCTTTGTAACCAAACAAATCATGCTCTTTGGGTTTCAAGCAACACCTACCGATGCCTTAACCATAGGTCTCGTACTTAGCTTAAATCTTTTACAAGAGTATTATGGTAAAAGAATAACACAAAAAGCAATTAACATTAGTTTTATTCTTTCGCTCGTCTATACCCTACTTTCACAAATACATCTTCTCTATATGCCAAGCATGCATGACACCATGCACCATCACGCTCACCATCTCTTTGGGCTTATGCCACGCATAATCTGCGCTTCATTATTTACCTACTATATTGTTCAACGTATAGACTCCTTTCTTTATGAGCTCCTAAGAAAAAGGCTCCATAATAACTATCTTGTCTTTCGCAATTATGCCTCTTTGGTTTTTTCACAGCTCCTTGACACTATCCTCTTTAGCTTTTTAGGGCTTTATGGTACACTTGATTCTATAATTCCAGTTATTTGTATCAGCTACTGCATAAAACTCATGGTAATTGCAGGAACAACCCCATTCCTTTGGTTCTCAAAAAGAATTTCGCGAGTAAAGCCTTATGAAACAGTTACACTTTGAACGCATCTATCAATCAAAAAAATCACGAGCCCGTGTAGGAAAAATCCACACCCCGCATGGCATTATCGATACCCCAAATTTTGTTGCCGTTGGCACCAACGGAACCCTTAAGGCAATCGATAGCCATCTTGTTGATGAAATTGGCATACAACTTATGTTTTGCAATACATACCATCTTATGGTTCAACCCGGCGTTGATATTGTTAAAAAGGCCGGCGGGCTACACACTTTTATCAAACGGAAAGGCCCCATTATTACTGATTCCGGTGGCTTCCAGGTTTTTAGTTTGGCCTATGGCACGGTTCATGATGAGCTTAAAAGCCGCGGCACCAAAAAGACTGAAGGATCTGTTATTAAAACTTCTGAAGAGGGAGTTCTTTTTCGTTCGTATCGCGATGGGTCGCCCTTACTCTTAACTCCGGAAGTTTCTATTCAAGCTCAAAAATCTCTTGGCGCTGATATTATTATCCCCTTTGATGAGCTGCCGCCTTATCATATTGATCAACGCGCACTGAAAAAATCATTTGATCGCACTCACCGCTGGGAAGAACGGTCACTTAATGAACATAAAAAAAATATAAATAACCAGGCCATTTACTCAGTTATCCATGGAGGTATTGATCCTGAACTGCGCAAAAAAAGTTGCCAAATCCTTGGATCGCTTGATTTTGATGGCCATGCAATTGGCGGAAGTTTAGGTAAAAATCGTGAAGAGATGATTACTATGCTTACCGATATCATGCCTCATATTCCTGAAGAAAAACCAAATCATTTATTAGGCATTGGGGATCTACTTTCATTGGATCAGGCTATTCAGCTTGGTATTGATACCTTTGATAGTTCGCATCCAACCCGTTGTGCTCGTCACGGATTGCTTTTTACTACGATGGGAAATCTCAAAATTATGCATGGTAGCAATAAAGAAAGCTTTGAACCGGTTGATAAAAATTGTGTATGCTTTACTTGCAAACAGTATACACGAGCTTACTTGCACCATTTATTCAAAGCACACGAGTTAACAGGTTATACTTTGGCAACAATTCATAATTTGCACTTTATGGTAAAATTGATGGAGCAGTATAGAAGTCGTATTTTACAAGGGGATTATTAAATTAAACGGACAAATTTATGAAAAACAAAAGTATACAGTATTTTTTTATTATCCTTGCACTATCCCTCTCATGCATCACTATAAAAGGTATGGACGATTTTCGTAAAGGGTTTAGAAAGGAATTAGGAAAAGGAATAGCAAAAGGGCTTACTCAAAAAAATGATAAAAGCTTTCTTGATTGTTTATTTGATTATTTTTGGATACAATTTCTACTAACTCCTTCAACAAGCTCTGTAGATAATAATGAAAATAAATCTCATGAAGAATTAGTTGATTTCAGAACACGAGCGCGATTTTTAACAAAATTGGTAAAAATTAACGATACTTATAATTTCATACGACAAAAAAAGCATATTCAAGAAAATTCTGAAATTGAACTTGAAGGATTACGGCAATACCAAAACTATTTGCGGGAACAAGCAAATTTCCCACATAATAAATCTTTTAAAAAAATAGCGATAGATTCACTTTTTTGCGGAGGCATTACTACCATCCTTGGCATTTCGAGTTATTACTTTTTTAAATTCGGTTTTAACAGCTATGAAACTGATTTCAAATTAGTTGGAGCTGGAACTATTTTTGGATTATCTACTATTCTTTCAGGTTTTTTTACAAAAGAAAGAATCGAAAAACACCTGCCTTCTTGCATAACCAATAGAAAAAACAATAAAATTGAAGATGTTAAAATAGCAATTATATGGGCAACAGAGATAAGAGATCATTTGGATAATACCGATTTAATTTTGAGCAAGTAAAAAATGAAAAAAATTAATTTAAAATCACTGTTTTTTTTAACAATAGTATCATTAATTAATTTTTGCTACTCAATGGAACAGCAAGAATCACAACAAAACCCAAGCACAGAATTCACAACTCATTTTGGAGACCATGACGCAATGGGTGAAGTTTTAGCACAAAAATCATTAGCTGACAATGTATGTTTTTATGAAGAATATCAAGGTAAGAAAACAGTTATTGTTCGTTGTATTCCCACATATCTTATTAATGATGAACATGCTCAACAAATTATAAATTTAAAACAATTCATTCAACATGAAACTGTAAAAAAATTTATTATTCAAGAATATAAAAAAGATAAAGAAATCATTGCCTCACTAATCAACAAAGTATTTTTAAAAGAAGAAGCAAACTCCAAAGGCTCTGCCACAGTTTGGAATTATAATTTTGAAGAAAACGAATATCTCTTGCAAGATGAATATGCATATCCCAGCATTGCTTTAAATAGTCTGTTACTTACTCCAGGAATACGCGCCTATGCCGAAAGGCTTTATGAAACAATGCAAACAGCTGCAGAAACACCTGCCATTTCTCCTAAACGAAAGGCATTCATGCAAAAAAACCCAAAAACATCTCTAGCGTTAGCGACATTTCATGGTGCAGTTGGGATTGGTACGTTATGGCGCTTAATGGCTTCAGAAGATTTTATTGGTTCTTCTCCTTTTATAAAATCTGTGAAAATCAGTATTGCTACAATTGGTTGGATTTTTTTGGGAACTGAACTAATGTCAGGATTAACAAAAAAATCATAATAATTTATTGATAAAAATATACAGCTTTGTTTTTATTTAATTTTATAAATACACTCACAACAATTGACTTATTGAACACCTTTATGCCTAAACTAAAACATCAGTAAAAGTTTATGAGGGTGGTCATGAAAAAAATTATTTTGATAGTAAGTTGTTTATTGTTTTTAGTTGTGTTTCCAATTTCAATTAAAACACAACCACCAAAGTTAAGAAATTATGGGAGCAGCTGTTATGTCAATGCAATTATTCAAGCGCTTAATGCAACTAATCCATTGACAGAGCTTATACCAACTTTACAATTTACTGACCCAATCTCACAACAATTTCAAAACTTATTGAACTCAATTAAACTCAATGATCAACACGCGATCGATGCTTCTTTATTCACATTTTATTCTTCCCTTGTACCTACTACTGAGCAACGCGAATCACCTTCTATTAAAGAAGAAGAATCATCTTCAATAGAAGATATAGAATTAAAGAGAGCTCTTGAAGAATCTTTGAAACAATATGGAAAAGAACAAGGCAAGGAATCAGAACTTGTCAAAACATTAGCAAATACCCTTAAAAAAAATCCTGAAGAAATAAAAATCCTCTTGAACAAAATTCAAAAAATGGCTGAAGAACAAGATGCGAGCGAATTTTTAGATAGATTAATTTCTTCATTACAAGGCACCAATGAAGATTCGATAAACTATAAAAAAATATCAGATCTTTTATTTTTCAAAATAAAAGAAGAACCATATATTCGACCACAACTTTTGCTTTTTCTACCGACGTTTGCTGGTAATGAAATATTAAATTTTAATCAAGTAGAACGAGGAGAATCTTCAGATGCTTATAGCTCAAAAGGACGGATTAAGATTCTATCAAAAATACAGCGTTATGCCAGTTTGACCGAGATGCTAAATAAACAACTTTATGAACAGCAAATAACGCAACCATCGCCGATATTGTTGATCAACCTTTTGAGATTTGGAAGTGGCTTTGACCCAGAAAAGAATGACCGCGATGTCATAAAATTATCGCACAAGATAGAAATTCCCTTCATCCTTAGTATGACGAAATTTATAGAAGGCACAAAGAATACAAAATATGATCTTTATGCAGCAATTAATCATCAAGGACCTGCTGCAAATTCTGGTCATTATGTTGCTTATGTAAAATTAAACAATCAATGGTATTTATGTAACGACTCAGCTTTTAATCGGGTTACAGAGACACAAGCCCAACAAGAGATTAATAAAGACGGTTACATTCTTTTTTACCAACAAATCGAAGAAGCTGCTCAAGAAGCTCCTACAGAGGAAGGACAAAAACGACGAGAAGAAATGCAAGAAGCTATACGTAAACAAGCCGAAAGAGAAAAAGCAACAAGAAAACTATTAATAGAAAAAATAGAGAAAAAAGAACAAAAGGGCAAACAAAAAGAAGCAGATGAAAAAGCCATTTCAAAACTCATTGATAAGCTTCTAGAAGAAGAAAAAAAAGCAGAAGAATTAAGAAAAAAACGTAGAGAAGAAGAAGAAAAAGCAAGCCTTTTTGAAGCCCAACGTATAGAAAGAGAAAAGATTGAAAAATTTGAACAAGAGCGAGGCCAAAGAGAACTGGAACTGCATAAAAAAGCTCTTGAAGAACAACGCCGCTTAGAAGAAGAACGGAAAAGAAGAGAGCAAGGAGAGCGCGAACGTAAACGGCAAGAAGAAGCGCAAAGAGAACGAGAAAAAAAACAAAAAGAAGAGCAGCGCAAAAAAGCTCTTGAAGAACAACGAAAAAAAGAACAACTCGAAGCTCAACGCAGCGCGCAAGCAGAAGAACGTCGTAAAGAAGAGGAAAGAAAAAGAAGCATAGCTACAAGAACTCCTGTAAATACAAATAAACTCATAGCACAATTAGAAGAATTAAAAAGAGTTGCTGCTCACTTAAAAGATCTTTTGGTTAGAGCAAAAAGAATGCAGAGAAGCTAGTTTTTCTACATTAACATGTCTCACTACTATAATTTTTATTATAAATATCCTCCTTGTCAAAGAGAGACTCTCTTGGTACAATGATCATGTATATTTTTCTGTTTTGTAATAAAATTTTTAGTATTGTGAGGTAAAAAATGGAAGCACATGTTTCAAGCGTTACCCTTGCAGAACACATTAAAGAAGAAAAAAAATTTACCAACATAGCTCACGAAGTAAGCAAAGTTATTGTTGGTCATGAAGATATTATCACCTTTATTCTTATAAGCATTCTTTGCAATGGCCATGTCCTTCTTGAGGGAGTTCCTGGAGTTGCAAAAACAACTATGATTAAAGCCATAACAAAAGCATTGGGCCTTTCATTCAAACGAATTCAATTTACACCAGATCTTCTTCCGGCAGATCTAATTGGGACTTTAATTTATAATCAAAAAACTCAAGATTTTGAAACAAAAAAAGGCCCTATTTTTGCAAATTTAATTTTAGCTGATGAAATTAATCGGGCTCCGGCAAAGGTGCAAGCAGCACTTCTTGAAGCAATGCAAGAGCAACAAGTTACTATTGGATCTACAACCTTTAATCTTGAAAAACCATTTTTGGTGTTTGCTACTCAAAATCCCGTAGAACAAGAAGGCACTTATCGACTACCTGAAGCTCAAATCGATCGCTTCATGTTTAAGCTCCTCGTCACCTACCCAACAATGGAACAAGAAAAAGAGATTGTTAAAAAGACTCATCTTGAACTGCCCATTACACAGCAAATTTCTCATGAAGAAATTTTGACTCAGCAACGGCTTATTAAAGATATATATATTGATGAAAAAATTTATAATTATTGCATAGCGCTTGTCTTTGCAACGAGAACCCCAGAATTATTTAATCTTAATCAACTCAAAAACTTGATAAAATATGGTGTTTCACCGCGCGCAACTATTGCTCTTATCAATGCGGCTCAAGCGCATGCTTTTCTGAAAAAAAGATATTTTGTAACTCCTGATGATATTAAAGCTGTAGCATTGCCAATATTAAGACATAGAATTATTCTGACCTACGAGGCCGAAAGTCAAGCAATTGAATCGGATGATATTGTTCGCATAATTCTTAACACCATTCCTACGCCATAGGTGTTATTAATATGCATTTTCTCACTTTTCATTTAGCTGACAACGCCTCAAGAATCTTAAATTTCCGCTTGACAAACCTAACCCAACAAGGTTATTGTTTGAAAATAAAATTTAAAAAAGGAAAGCTTAATGAAACATCCCTTTTGGCTCGTTAATGATATACTTTTTATTGTTTTCATAACGATTGTAGGGTTCATGTTTATTTCACAACAAAAAGTTCCTACCCCAGTACCTTTAACATCAAAAATGGAAATAAAATTACCGAAAAAAGCTGTTTCAAAAATTGATTTAAGTAAAATTTATATCAATGATCTTTTTGAAACATACAAACCACAGGAATTAAAAGAGGAAGAAAAAGAGGTTCAAAAAATTACTATGCCTGAACCACCAACTCCTCAACCGGTAAAAGTCCCTCTTGCATTGCCTCCTAAGTTTTTAGAACCTTTACAGATTGTTCTTAAGGGAATAATTACTCTTTCAGATGAATCTGAAAATATTGCCATTATTCAAGACAGTAAGAATTCAATCACGAAAAACTATATCGTAGGTGATAGAATCGATGATGCACAACTCATAAGAATTTTCACCAATAAAATTATTTTAGTACGCTCAAATGGCCAACAAGAGACCCTTTATGTAAATCAGTATGATGCTGAAATCGATCAGCAAATGCAATCACGAGCAAATTGGTCTTCTGTTGTTCAAAAGAAAGGGCCATTTGATTATCTTGTTGATCCTCGTGCATTTATTCAGTCGATTCCTAACTTAGCTGAACTTATTGAGACGCTCAATTTATTCACTGTTTACAAAAAAGGACAAAGCATTGGATGCCGAATTGGTACGTTACAACCAAAAACAATTGGAATTGCTCTGGGATTGCAAACAGGCGATATTATCGAATCAATAAATGCAATACCCGCTACAACAACTGATTCGCGTTTTGAAATTTATCAAAAAATAATTTCAATGGATCTTGGAAGTACCATCGAAGTAACCCTTCTGCGTAATCAACAAGAAATAAACATAACGTATACACTGCAACAGTTGGAAGAACCAACGGTTGAAACGCAAACTATATTGGGTAAAGAAAAATCATTACAAGAAATAGAGGCAGAAAAAATTGACCTCTTGCGCAAACAAAAACAGTTTGCGCCAACATTAGATCAGTTGAAAATGCAACAAAAACGTGAGATGGTAAATTATGGAAATCGAGACAGGAGAAACTTAAATATGCTCCTTAACCATCAAGCATAATGTGGAAAAGATACATGAACGTTAGAAATTATTATAAAGCTCTTGGCAATACATTCTTGGTGCTTATTTTTCTCTGTTTGCCTACGATGAACAACACTATGGCATCAGAACCTACGTTATCTTCATCAGGTTCCACAAAAGATAATGGTCGCGTTAAAAAAAGAAGAGTTTCAAAGCAAGAACGATTACAGCGAAACAATAAAGGCTTTGAAGATCCATTACCACAAACTGCTCAACCCAAAAAAATAGATAAAGTCCCAAATGAAATGGACATTCCCAAAAACATTTCAATCTCACAACAAGATCTTGCTTCATCATTTAAATCGCGAGAAGATACTGAAGAGCATTTGTTAAGAAACCCTTCATCTCTTATGCCTTTTGAAGCATTTAATCCTTCAGAAAAAACTATATCGGTTAATCTTGATAAAACAGAGCTTCTCAATCTTCTTGGGTGGGTCGAATCTATTTTTAAAGTTAAATTTCTTACCGGTGATGCAATCAATCCACCTGTGGCAGGAAAAGTCGCAGGAAACCTAATAACGTATAGAACACATGAGCCCATGAGCAAACGAAATGTTTGGGATCTTTTCTTAAACTTTCTTGATCTTTTTGGATTAACGCTCGTACCTACTCATTTTACCAATAATTTTCCCGACTCATACAATGTAGTTCCCTTAGATATTGCAAATCAAGCAGCTTTGCCTGCATTTGTTGGAATAAATTGGAAATTATTGCCAAACAATGATACTAAAATTCGCTACGTCTATTTTGTTGAAAATGGTCCTGCTGCAAACCTTGCCAATCTCGTTCAAGATCTTAAAAGCAAAACAGCAATTGTTCAAACTTTCAATGCCTTAAATGCGATAATTTTTACCGATAAAGCAGCCAATATTCGTTCCCTCATGTCAATCATTTCAGAACTTGATAGCGTTAGCATGCCAGAAGGTATGTCTGTTTTAAAACTAAAACATGCAAACGCCCAAGATGTCGTAGCACTCTATGATAATCTCGTATCTACCGAAGAAAAATCTACCATAGCAACAAGGCTCTTTGGTCAAAAAAAGCAATCAACATCCATCTATTTTCCTGAAGATACTCGATTATTTGCTGAGCCTCGTGGAAATGCCTTAATCATTTTGGGAACTAGAGAAGGTATAGAAAAAGTTGAAAATTTCATTCTTGAATATGTTGACACTTCCCTCAAGCAGCCTTATTCGCCTCTTTATGTTTATAAATTGCAATATGCGAATGCTGAAAATATGGCTGCAATTTTAAGCAAAGTTACAAATTTTGCACCAGGCAGTGTTGCAGCTAAATATGGTGGAGTTCTTGATGGAGATAAATTTTTGCGCCCAATGACCTTTATCGCTGAACCTTCGGGAAATAAACTGTTAATCAAAGCAGAAAAAGATGATTACTTAAAAGTAGAAGAAATCATAAAAAAATTGGACGTAAAACAACCGCAGGTTGCGATTGAAGTACTCATTGTTAATGTTGCTGTTAACAAAATTAAATCTCTTGGAACACAAATTCGCAATAAGCGTTTAGACACACTTGGAATTACTGATAATATTGCATTTCAAACCTCTGGCTTAGGCGTTCCTGGACTTCAGACTTCGATCGTTACTGATCCTGCGGGGGGCCTCATGGGCAATCTGGTTAGTTTAGCAACAGGATTTAACCCCGGGACAACATTAATTTCAATAGGCAGCAGCTTAGTTGGTGGCGTTTGGGCGCTCTTTCAAGCGCTTGAAACCTATGCGTATACCAGCGTTGTATCGCATCCATTTTTAACAACCACCAATAAATACACAGCGCAAGTTTCTGTTGGTGAAACCCGTCGTGTTGCTACGGGAACAGTAACCGGTGCAGGACCTGTTCAGAATACTCTTGGCGACGTATCGGCTAATCTTTCGGTTGCTATCACACCGCAAATAAACAGCAGCGGCATTATTAATCTTGCTATTGAAATAAGTCTTGATACCTTCACTAATGCCGATGCAATAAACCCTACTAAAGATACAAAAACGGTTAAAACTAATGCAAATATGGCCAACAATGAGATTTTAGCAATTGGTGGACTTATACAAGACAATATTAACGAGCTTCAGAATGGTGTGCCACTTTTGCAACGCATACCATTATTCGGTTGGTTCTTTAAAAATAAGTATAAAAATAAATTAAAAGACAATTTAATTATTTTTATTTCTCCACAAATAGTTCAACCACGTCCTCAAGGTGGGATGAGCGCATACACTGAAAAGAAAGCTTCGGAAGCTGAAGACGTTATGTGCTCTATGAAGGATTGTTCTGAACAGCGAGATCCTATTCATCGTTGGTTCTTCAAAGATACGCCATGCGAAAATACAGAAATCGTTGAAAACTATATCAATAATGTAAGCGCTTGCTCAATGCCACTTGCATACAACTGCCGTACGGGCCAGGAATATGAAGAAGATTCTATCGCTGCGCAGATGGCAGCAATATGTCCTCCTCTTGTGTGTCCAAATAATTACGCCGATTGTATTGGAGGATGTCGCTGTTGTCCTCCAGGGCCGGATGATCATGTAACACAACTTTGTGAACCTGAAAATCCTCGTCCATGCCAACCAATCAGCCAATGTCCTGAAAGTGAATATGCACCAATTAGAAAGCGAGCTACTACAGAATGTATACCTCTTTGTACTACTAATAAACAAAATGGTTCTCCTGATGAAACAAAAATAGCTTCAATCGCACAAGCAAAGCTTAAAAATCAGAAAACGCTCAAAAGGAAACAGTCGATCACAGATTTTTTACCGGAAACTAAGGAGGTTGTCGGATGATTGGTCGCTTAATTACTGATGTTTTAATCCCCAAAAAAGTAGGTTCATATTATCTGGTTAAACAGCGAATTTTAGGCTTTGATATAGGTAAAACAACTATTCATGTTACACAACTCTTATTACATGGGAAAAAAGTTACGCTCGAAAAGTTCATCGATCAGCCTTTAGAATTAGAAGCAACCGCTCCTTATGCTGAACGCGTTTCTAAAACCATTGCTACTATTTTAACCAAAGTTGATCGCTATGATGCATTACGAACATCCATCTCAAGCTCAATTGCTATATTCAAAGAATTAACACTTCCTTTTTCAGATCCTGAAAAAATTAGCATGGTTATCAATTACGAAATTGAACCCTTTTTACCTTTTCCCATTAACCAAACCATTATCGATTTTATTATCACTCAAAGCAATCCTGCACAACAATCATCGGTTATATTAGCTGCAGCAGTTAAAAAAGAACATATTGCAGAACATATAAGCTATTTTGAACAAGCAGGTGTAAGTCCTACAACCATTACGGTCGATCTCTTTGATCTTTATGGACTTTATAAATGCATTCCAAAATATAAAGACGCGACAGGAAACTATGCGCTCATTGATATTGGTTTTAATGTAACACGCATCGCCTTCATTGTAGATGGAAAATTAACTCTTGTACGAACACTTGCAAAAGGATTGTTGCAATGGGCTAAACAAGTAGCGCAAAAAAATAGTATAAATTCAAATGATGCCTTAGAAAAAATTATTAGGTTTGGCTTTAATCACAATAATGATCAACCCTTTAATGATGCAATCAAAGAAGCATTATCATCGTTCTTAAATGAAATTAAATTCACTCTTGATTCTTTTACGGCGCAAACTAAAACTGAAAATAAGATAAAAGAGATTCTTCTTTTAGGCCAAGGTTCTGATATTGCTAACCTACCACAATTTTTTACACAACAATTAGGAATCACCTGTAACCTTTTTGATAGCAATGAACTATTAAAAACTGACTTCATAACCTTAAAAAGTGGAAACAGAATCCCTCAGTCTTCCATCTTAAGTTTAAGTACAGCGCTTATTACCCCAACTGTTGAAAATTTTAATTTAAGAAGACATGAATTTTCAATTGTTGATTCAGGGCTTTTTTATCGACAACTTTTTACTGCGCTTTCGCTTATTGTGCTCACCTTTGCAGGTATTCTCTTTTATACCTATTGGCAACTGGGAACGCTCAAAAAAGCCTTAAAAAATTATGAAATCGCAATTGTTTCCACGCTTAAACACCGTGGATTAACG
Source organism: Candidatus Babeliales bacterium (assembly GCA_963722255.1). Lineage (GTDB taxonomy): Bacteria > Babelota > Babeliae > Babelales > JANWKD01 > CAVRJM01. Next base: position 857,365 of record CAVRJO010000001.1, on the reverse strand, counting down.
ACCGCAAAATCCTTGACTGAAGCATTAAAAAAATCTGAAGAAAAAGTGAAACAAGAAGAAACAATTTGGTTTGCATTCTCAAGCCAAACGCGTTTTTCATTTTTGAAATACTTGCAAGATCTTACTGCAGCAATTGATCGCGAAGCCACCGGGCTTAATCTAAAAAAATTAAGCATCACTGAGGAACCAAGAAATATTATACTCGATGGTGAAGTTCGAGATTTTGATGCTTTAAAAATATTAGAAAAAGAACTTAAACGATCAAATTTGTTTAGTTCTATTGCAAGTCTGCAAGCTCCAAAATTTATCATTACGTTACCATTGAAAAAAAATGGAGATGAACAATGAACTTCATCCTCAGCATTAAAAATTATCTTGATACTCTTGATGCAAAAGATTTTAAAAAATATGCTCTGATCGCTTTAAGTTGCATTATACTACTTTTAGGGCTTCTTATTGTTACCTACTATCGCTCTGCAGGACAGCTTAAATCAAAAATTAGTGCTATAAATAAAAAAAGAAAAGATGTTCAAAATATGCTTGAACGCTATGAACGTGTCAAAAAGCAACAAGTAGAAGTAAATACAATTTTAGCAAAAGATAAAAGTTTTAAAATTGCACAATATTTTGAAAATCTTCTTGAAAGGTTGGGCATCGCTTCAAACAAGGCTCAAGAACCGGAAACATTACCTAAAGACGTGCTTGATGGATATACCGAATGGACACTTTACGCGAATCTTGCTAACTTGAATACAAAAAAATTAAGTGAATTGCTCTATGCTATTGAACAAGAAGAAAGAATTTATACAAAAGAACTTGAAATAGAAAAAGCAAAAAAACCTCAAGCTATTAACGTAAAAATTACGATTGCTACGCTAGAACCAAAGCAAGAATTACAGAAATCGGAGTAAAAAATAACCATGGTTTTAAAAATAGTTTTAATGCTCCTTTTATTGAATACCTTTGTCAAGGTTGATGCGCAACCTGAAGAATCAATAAAACAACTACTTGAGGAAAAACTCAATATAAAACCTACCTTAGAATCAGTTACTCAAGAGCAACCTGAATCAAAAAGTTTTGAAAAGAAATATTCATTTAACTATCAAGATGTTGCTCTCATAGACATCATTAATGAACTCGCAGCAGAAAAGAAAGTCAATGTGCTTTTACCTCAGGGGTCCCAAGCGCTTTCAGCAAAAGTTAAATTTTCACTTCCCTACAAAGTTACACTCGATCAAGCATGGCAAGAACTAGGTAGAATTCTTGATTTTATTGGTTATAGTTGGGAACTTAAAAATGATCAATTGACTCTTTTAAAAATCGATCAAAACATTCAACGTGAACCACTTCCACTCTATATAAATCCTCCTTTAGAAGATTTGCCGGAAACTGGACAAGTCATTCAAGCAGTATTTTATCTTTCTAATTTAAAAGTTACCGATCCTAATAGTCCTTTAGATCAAATTTTAAAAGCACCAACAGGAATGCTTTCACCTACTGCGGTCATTAAAACTGATGCTAAAACAAATGCATTGATCCTTATTGATAAATCAAATATCATACGTGCTGCAATGACGATAATTCGACAACTTGATCTTGAAGGGATTCCTGACGATATTCAAGTAATTCCTCTATTTCATGTGCAAGCAACTTTTATCGAAGAGCTATTCAAAAAGCTTCTTGCAACAGCACAAGTACCTGTTACTCCGGGTGTTGCACGCGAAGCACCCATAAAATCAAGCACCTATTTTCCACCGAACACCAAGGTTCTTGCGCTAGATCGCACAAACACCATTGTAATTATGGGAACAACACGGTCTATTCATATTGTTAAAGAATTCATTGTAAAATATATCGATCATCCTCTTGATTCAGGAAAATCAATACTACATTTATATGATCTACAATATTTAAATGCAGAAGAGTTTGCTCCCATATTGCAACAATTAGTTAACAAACAAGACACCACAGCTCAATCACAAGGGCAAGTCTCTGCCGGCCCTCGTAGATATTTTCAAGATGTTATTGTTGAAGCTGAAAAAACAAGCATTGCTGCAACAATTGCTCCTACGGCTGTAGAGGGACAACCGGAGGCAGCACAATCAGAAGGCGTACAACAAGGAGGCAACCGTTTGCTCGTTGCTGCACGTAAAGAAGATTGGATACGTATAAAAAAATTAATAAAAGAACTTGATACGCCTCAACCACAGGTAGCAATAGAAGTTTTAGTTGTTGATCTTACGTCACAAAAAAACCAAATCGTTGGAACGCAAATGCGTAACAAAAGTGGTTTTAACACAAGCGTCTCAGATAACATTAATTTTCAAACGGCAAATCTTACAACCCCAATTATTACAGCCGCTGGAATTACCAATGAACTTGGTCAAACTGTTAATCAATTTCCTGCAAATGCATTGATGGCAAATCTTTTGCAGCTAGATGGTACGGCCAACTTTGCAAATCAATCAACACCTGGTTCACTAATAATTTCTTTTAATGACCCAAATGGAAGCGGAATTTGGAATATTTTACAAATTTTAGATAAGTACGCAAATACTACCATATTAACACAACCGTTTATTACAACTATGGACAACAAGCAAGCAACAATTTCTCTTGCTCAACAGCGTTTTTTACCTGGTGGAGCAAATAGTGATGGCGGATCCATTACCGTAAAAAATGAATATGTTACTGCTGCAACTGCGATTGATATTTTACCTACCATCAGCGAAGGTGCAAAAAATATTAATCTTCAAATCAACATTACCGTCAACGAATTTTTAAGTAGCGCAAACAATCGCGCAACACGATTGGTGCAAACTAATGCCAATGTAGGTGATGGTGAGGTGCTTGCTTTAGGAGGACTGGTTAAAATTAGTGATCAAACTATTGAAAACGATACACCATTTTTGAGTCAGATTCCTTTATTTGGTTGGTTCTTCAAGCGTCGCAACAAGGTGAAAATAAAAACAAACTTAATGATTTTTATTTGTCCCAAAATCATTAAACCTCGACTGGGTGGTGGTTATGATCCTTATACAGAAAGCAAATTGTGCTATGCTGAAAATAATCTTCAAGAGTCTTCAAATTTTGAAGATTTACGTGATCCAATTACACGTTGGTTCTTCAAGCCTGACCCTAACTTTGCGCATGATGTTATTGATGACTATATTGCAGAAAGACCTGAAGTTCCAATCCCTGGCAAGATTCATAGCGAAGAACGTGATAAAATACGGCAACTTGAAGATTTGATACGAGGACAAGAAAATCCTTTATCAGAGCATGAAGCTCCCTTAAACATCGAGCAACATACTTGATAACAACGTATCTTCAATGCGTAATAAACGATTATATTTTGCAAGCCGCTCTGAACGAGAAAGACCACCGGCTTTTATTTGACCTGCACTTGTTCCTACGGCTAAATCAGCAATAAAAGTATCTTCTGTTTCTCCGGATCGATGTGAGATGATAGTATTTAAACCCTGTTCGAAACAAAATTGAATAGTTTGCAATGTTTCAGTAATCGTTCCCACCTGATTGGGTTTAATAATGACAGCATTAGCGGCATCAACCATAACGCCATGTTTAATTCTTTGAGCAGAAGTCGCAAAAAGATCATCACCAACAAGCTGAATAGTGTCACCCAAAACGCTCTTCATATGCATCCATCCTTGCCAATCATCTTGCGCTAATCCATCTTCAATTGAGAAAATTGGATATGTTTGAATAAGTTTAGCATACAAAGCGACTAGTTCTTCTGATGTTAAGAATTCATCATGTAAATCATAACAGTGCGTTGTAACATTATAAAATTCGGATGCTGCAACATCAAGAGCTATACGAAATAGATTGCCATCGCCAATTCGCGCTATTACCTCGGTTATCATATCGAGTGCTTCATATTCTGATTCAAATGAAGATGCAATTCCACCTTCATCGCCATATACAATTGGTTTGTTTGTTTTTTTTAATAAGACTTTTAGTTCATAAAAAAATAGCGCCCCCAATTCAAGCGACTCTCGAAAATTTGATCCACCAATAGGCAAAATCATAAATTCTTGAAAAAAGAGATTATTATCTGCGTGAATGCCACCATTGATTACATTAAAGAGCGGATACGGGAGCATTACCGTTTGTGCACCATAAAGATGCGCTATACATTCATAAAGCTCCATATGCTCACTCAATGCTTGTGCCTTTGCAACAGCCATACTTACAGCAAGCATGCTATTTGCACCATACTTTGCTTTATTTACCGTTCCATCCGCCTCAATCATAAAAGTATCGATAACTAAAAGATCTGGAGATGTGCCAATAAGTTGCGGCGCAAAAACCGTTTCTATAATCTGACTTGCTTTTAAAACACCTTTACCAAATAATCGTGATCCTCCATCGCGTAGTTCCACTGCTTCATGAATACCCCTTGACATTCCTGAAGGGACTGATGCTAAAACGTAATGATCATGGTCAAGAAAAATTTGGCACTCAAGAGTTGGCATACCTCGAGAATCAAAAATTTCACGTGCTTTTACATTGGTAATTTTCACTAAAAACCTTACCTACTTTACACGAGTAAAAAATATGCTTATATAAAGTTAAGTGTAAATAATCAAAAATCTTTTTTGCAATAAATAGTTATTTTAATCAAATTGATGTTCATAGGGGTGATCAACTGAAACACGCGTTTGTTCTTCAATATCTCGAGCAAAAGGATGTGAACTTTCACTTTCTGTAAAACCGGAAATTTCTTCAAATTCATCAGCTCCATAATAATCGCCGGACATCTCTTTATATGATTGAGCTCCTTCAATACTGTTGTATGTTGGATTCGGATTAGTCGTTAAGCCATAATTTTGGATAAAATTTCTGGTATCAGATTCACCAACTCTAGTTCCCATGGCATTTGTAGGCCGTTGATGTTCTGCTTCATAGCCAACATCAAGCTTTAATGCCATATAACCCTTAGCAAGCATTGACCCAGTATGCCAAATCATAATCGCTACTACTAATACATAAACAATGTTTTTTGTAATCCTACACATTCAATTATTCCTTATCCAACCACAAATTTACTATTTTTTTACCACAGAACCTTGTATAGACTGCATAAGCTTTTTGATAACATATTGTTTTTTAGTAGGATCTAGTATAAGTTCATAATTAAATCGTGGATCCACATCTCCTTCAAAATTAGTATTCGTCATCAACTCTATACCGGATAATTTTTTAGCAGTGGGCGGAATTTGCCATGTAGTTCGAGGTGCAAGCACCATAGTACCATATCCATAAATGCTTACATTATAATTTGTATTATTAATAATTGTCCCCGCATCAACTTGCGTTGAAACAACTAGTAATGCACTTAAAATTACTATAACTATCTTCTTCATTTTTATTCTCCCTTTATTTAATTTTAATTTCGTTCATTATTTTTTACCCTGAAGAGCTGCGCTTTTTGATATAGGTAATTTTGTTATAGCAAACTTCTGTGTATTTTTATCAAATGTAACCACATAATTCCCGCTTTCCAAATTATTCACTGCTGGAGCTTTGGCAAACCCACTTGTATCGACATAAGGTGGAAAAGAAATCGTAACTGAGTTGTCACCATTATAAAAGTCTTTACTAGAACCTGTTTTAACAACCCAAGTATTGGTATAAGAAGAATATGGCAATATAAGAAAAATATCATAAGGCGTTTTGTTTAAAATATGACCTTTTACTTGAGCTTCTATTTGAGATGAAACCACTATAATTATACTCAAGATCAGTATAAAAACCTTCTTCATGTCATTCTCCTTAATTAAATTCATTTATAATTACATATATCTTTTTAATTACCTATTTCACTTCTTCAATTATCAACTGATCTACATGATACTCTTTATTATTTCTAATGGTTACAGCGTAGTGAGTTTTTTGTGGACTTACCAATTTATTACTTCCATAAATCTTTATTTTATCAAATTTATCAACAATACCTCTTATTGCGATAGACTCGATCACTATTTTCATTTTCTGAGGATTTATATTAAGTTCTTTTATTATCTCAGCCTGTATATCTTTAGTTGTTTTTGGTTCTAGAGAAAAATCAAGCATTGTTTTTTTTCCTGCGAGAAAGCCGCAGTTAGTTCTCGGGGATGTTGAAACACATTTAAAAGAACTTTCTACATCGATATATAATTCTTGATCAGTTTTATTTTCAATCAAAAGTTTATGATTTTCTTGCGCAAAATTGTTTTTTTGTAAAAGCAAACTTGCTGCTAAAAAAGTTATAACTACTATTTTCTTCACAATATCCTCCCCAATTATTGGCTGTTTTTAAAGCACTATTTTTTTAATTATCTAATTAATAGAGTATCAAAATACAGTTTCTATTTGCAATAGTCGAAAAAATCATAATTCATCTACTATAAAATATCAAAATTGATAAATTATTGAATTGAAGCCAAAATATCAGATATGCTTACAATAAATGGCATGTAAAAATAAGAAAAAAAGGGATAAAAATGGAAATCTACAATTTTTTGCTAGGATTACTTGTTTGGGCAGGAGCAGGATGCATTCTTGCAGCAATCATATATGCGGTTGCTTATAGTGCTTCAAAAATATGGGGGTTTCAAATAAGAAAGCCACTCAATTTATTTTTTTTAATTATTCTTGGTTGTGAGCTTAGCTATGTTTTGCAAGTAATAGCGCGCAAATTTGGTTTTGCACAAAACTTACAGCGCTATCAAACAGTTTTTGTAGTTGTAAACACAGTAGCCATTATTATTTTTTTCGTCATTTTAGCAAAAAAATATTATAAAAAAGGAAACAATAAATGAATCAACTTTTATTAAACACAATTGCATCAATCATAGGCGTTATTTTAGGGACAGCAGTTGGACTAATTCTTGCATATTGTGCATCACGTATCTTTGGATGGGATTTTAAAAAAATAATTACCCCAAGATTAACTTTAATTATCCTAGGTACTTTTATTGCATTTAGTTTGTTACACTATATTTTAAAATCGTATGGTATAGCACCTAAAACACTAATCTTATTTTATGCATTCATTGCTATCCTTTTTGGCTCATTATCTATTTTTGTACGCCGTAAAAAAAGTAAGAAACACTAAGATTAGCTGTATTACCATACATAAAAATTGTTTTATGTGTTGTTTTTATTCTATAATGAAAAGACTTTAAAATAGTATAAGGAACATTGTGAACAATTCTATACAACAAAAAAACAGAATCATTGCTATAATTAGTATGTTTTTTCCTAATGCTAAAATATATCTTTTTGGCTCATATGCGCGCGGGGAAAATAAATTAGGGTCAGATATTGATATAGCTATCGATAATGATCATAAAATAGATATCGTTGAGCTCCAAAAAATTAGAAATATGATTGAATGCCTCAATCTTATTCAGAATACTGACGTTGTTGATTTTCACGCAATACCCAGTGAGTTACAACAAAATATAGTTAAAGATGGAATAGTATGGAAAAAGTAGAATATAAATATAAAGCACTTATAAAATCACAAAAGGCTTTTGAGCGAGCTTTAGAGCTCTATAAAAAACATCCGGGTACCTCACAAGCAGAATTAGAAGCATATACTGCATCTGTTATTAAACATTTTGAACTTTATTTTGAAATGTTATGGAAATTTTATAAAGCATATCTCTTTGACAAATATGGATCAGAGACCACAGGATCAAAGACAGTTTTTAAAGCTTGTATGAACAATAAGATAATTAATGAACAAGAATTAGAACAACTTTTAGAGATCGTTGAAATTCGTAATGCTACAACACATGTTTACAATGAAGAAAATGCACAGGAATTATGTGCAAAAATAGATAATCACTATGCTGTATTAAAAAAATTGACAGAATCTGTTAACTTCAGTTAATTTTTTCAGCATTCATCCTTAAAATTTTGCATTCAATTACACTTGTCTACATACTAAGAGCTTTTTTAGCTCTTAAAAAAATAATACTATTTATAATTATATATAAATTTGGTATAATTAAAGAAAGTATAATCAAATTTAATTTAGTACCACAAGGTGAAACTCATGAAAATAATTAACAACTATATCTTATTGATCCTAATATTTTTTGTTTATTGCAATAACTTTGGCATGTATAAAAAAATAGAAGATACGATAATCAATACTGCAGAAAAACTATATGAAAAAGCAGAAGAGCTTTTTAGAGTAAAAAATGAACTACTCTTTGAAACACAAAAACCAATAGAAATTATACAATTCCCCGTTCTAACTAAAACTGCCGATACACAAACTCATGAAATTGCAAAAGAGCTCATAAGGAAATTAGGCAAACATGGGCTTTCTTTTGATACTATTAAAAAAAGCAAACTCTATTTTCAAAATATTAATGATGCAAAGCAAGCAATAGAAATACTCAATACGATGTATCCATCATTGGCAAAAAAAACTTCACTTCATAAATGGGAAGATACAATGCCTAATCCTAACTACAAACTATTTATCGAAATAAAAGCAAGCAAAAACAAGCAAAGTAAAAAGGCTAATTTATAATAATCTTTTTTAAAGAGACCTGTATAAAAAGTACAAGTCTCTTTCTTATTAAACTATTTTTTAGGATGAAGCAATTTAAGACCATAATCACGAAGCTGCTTATCATCAACACCAGTAGGAGATTGCATCATAGGATCATGACCTCGTGCAGTTTTTGGAAATGCAATTACTTCGCGAATCGATTGTGCATTAGCAAGTAACATAATTAAACGATCAATTCCTAAAGCAATTCCACCATGAGGCGGAAAGCCAAATTCTTGTGCTTCAAGCAAGAATCCAAACTTTTCTTGCATAGCATGCTCATCAAGACCCAATAATTTAAATACTTTGTGCTGTGTTTCTTTATCAAAAATTCTAATTGAACCGCCACCAAGCTCTACCCCATTTAAAATAATATCATAGGCGCGCGCTTTCATTTGACCAGATTCTTGTTGTTCCCAGCCAGCAGCAGGCGAAGTAAATGGATGGTGTTTTGAGTTCCATGTCTTAGAATCTTTTTCAAATTCAAACAAAGGAAAATCTGTAACCCAAGAAAAATGCAGTTGCCCTTCAGGAATAACATTCAGCATGCGTGCCAATTCTAAACGCAATCTACCCAAATACGTCCAAGCATCTTCATAGTCACCGGCAATTAAAAAGAGCGTATCGCCTTTTTGCAACGTTGGACAAACTGTTTGCAAACGAGCAAAAAAATCAGCAGGGAAAAATTTTGCAACGGGAGCTTCTAAGCTATTATTTTCTCCCACACGAATCCATACTAGGCCACTGTTACATGTTTTTTGCGCCCAATCAACAAGTCCATCAAGCTCGGAGCGGGTAAAATTTTTACCATGGACATATAAGCCACCAATCTTGCCTCCTTTGTCTAAAATCTTTCTCAAAAAGGTAAGTTCAGTATCTTTGAAAATTTCTGTAAAGGTATGAATCTTTAAATCAAAGCGTAAATCGGGCTTATCTGAACCGTAGGCATCAAAAGCATCATCATAGGTCATACGAGGAAGTGGAAGTGCCAATTCCATACCAAAAAGATTTTTCAAAATATACGCAAAAAGATTTTCAATAAGGCGCATTATATCATCTTCATAGACAAATGACATTTCAATATCAAGTTGAGTAAATTCAGGCTGACGATCAGCACGCAAATCTTCATCTCTAAAACAACGGGCTACCTGAAAATAACGTTCATAGCCGCTCGCCATTAAAAGTTGTTTATAAAGTTGCGGTGATTGCGGTAATGCATAAAAACAACCCTCATTTATTCTGGATGGTACTAAAAATTCTCGAGCCCCCTCAGGAGTATTTTTTGTTAATATGGGTGTTTCAATTTCGTAAAAAGTCTGTTCATGCAAAAATGCCCGCATTGCAAACACAATCCAATGGCGCAATGAAAGATGATTTTGCATACTTGGTCTGCGTAAATCAATATAACGATATTTAAGACGCAATTCTTCATCAATATTTTCAGCATCAAGAGCAAATGGCAATGTTTTTGATTTGTTTAAGATAGTAAGTCCGGTTACCGCTAACTCATAATTACCTGTCTTCATTTCTGTATTAATCGTTTCTGGAGAACGTTCAACCACTTTTCCCGTAACTGATATAACAAATTCAGAACGTAATGAATGAGCAAGTGTATGCGCTTCAGCAGAAAATGCAGGATTGAAAACCAACTGCATAAAACCACTCCGATCTCGAAGATCGACAAAAATAAGGCCTCCATGGTCACGACGAGAATTGACCCATCCTGAAATATCAACAGTCTTACCTAAAAATGTCTCATCAAGTAAACCGCACCCGGTCGTGCGTTTATAAAATTTTTGCATGGTTGCTCTCTACACTAAGCACAATTAATTATTTTTTACTTACTTAGTATAGCATCTTTTTAAAGAGTTAAAACGTGGTGCTCATAAAACTTACTTCTCAATGGCCTTGTAGACCGCTTGCGCCCCCTCATTCTTTCTTGTCGCACAAAATAAGCAACAACATAACCAACAAATACATGAGGTATCTTGATCAGAAAGCGAGCTTTTATCGGTTATCTTTTTTGGAAACAAAGCGGTTTTTTCAACCGGATTTTCATCACATTCACGTGGTGATGTTAACGGAGAATCAGAAGACAACGTATCCAAGTCGCTACCCAAAATTTCACTTAAATAACCTTCTTGAGTGCGTTCTGTGCTTGATGAAGAACTACTACCTTCCCGAAATTCATTTTCCATACATTTTGATAAAGACACCATCATTAATAAGAGCATTACTTGTATTTTATTCATAAAAGAGTTCCCTTGTGCTTTTAAACCAGTCAAAAAATTGTACCATCTTTAAGTTTGATAATTCCAGAGTTATAATGAGTTATTGTTTGTATTATTGAATATTTGAATAATAATTTATTATACTCAAATATAGATATACTTTTAAAAAAACTAATTTTAATCGATAAAACAGGAGATTTTAACATGAAAAATTCTATAAAATTAATGCGCCTTATACTAAGCGGGCTTCTTATAACATCAGTGAATGCAGGACAAAAAGAAACGCCTGAAAATCTTGTTGTAAACAGATTAATTAAAATTGGGGTGATCATTAATGACATTAAAAATATGAAGGTAGGAACATATGTTTATGAAGGCAAATATCAGATAGAAAAGAACATTAGTAGCAAACTAGTTGATTTAGCTGGATATTTAAATGACATTTTTAATAGACCTCTCTACCCTTTCGATAAAAATACAACTGAACAAATAATAAAACGCCTTAACCAGTCCCCTAAAAATCTTATATTTAAAAATTTTGTTATTTTTCTTACCAGCAACCAAGAATCTGTATTCAATATTGAAGGAATTGGTTTTATTCCAGTCAATATTCGAGGCACGTTACGTTCTGCAGCAGGCTTTAAAACAAAACAAGAATTCGTAAACTTTGTGGCAAATATTATCAAAAAACTAGGTGACGAGCCCGCGGCTTCAGAATTCATAAAGCTTAACAAGTAAGAGGCTTAAAAAATTAAAAGGGGCGATTTCTTTGTAGTAATTTAATCGCCCTTCCAAAACTACCGATTTTCTTGATAGAGCTTCATCACATGATCTACGTCCTTGCCACAACATACACATTCTGTGTTAATTTTTCTCTGCGATTGTCCTTCTTTATTAAGCACTACCGAATTATCTTTTGGATTATTTGAGACTTTTATCGGTTTATCTTGCTGCATAGACTCAAGCGCTGACACACAGAACAATAAGCCTAAACTATAAATAATTTTATTCATTAAAAACTCCTTGTATTTTTTTATACACTATACCATTATCATTATGACTTATATTACATAAAAAAATACGGAGTTTGCTATAAACTATTTCTTAGCAAAACTCAAACCCAAATAAAATAGCTCCCGGTAATCTGTATATGAACTCAAACACATCTGCAATAAAAAAACAATAACAAATAACATGGGTAATTCCTTTATATTCAAGCTGTTAAAATCTATACTCTAATCCAATATTAAGTGTATACGCTGTATCATTACCAAGCAATGGAATTGGGTCAATATCAACGCCCGTTGGATCCAATAGGTCAAGTAGCTTTTGCTGATCTCTATTAAGCGGTGTGCCTTTAATATCGGTAAAATGGCCGCCGGGAATAAAGACAGAACCAACAACAAAAAGTTTAAGCTCACGCAACAAGTTTATATCAAAGAAGGTATTAAGCTCTGTGCCTAAGAAGTTACGTGCAAACTCCATTGAGCTCATTTTTGTTGCAATATCAAATTTTTTGGTCGCATGTTGCTGCCAATAGAACAAAATGTTTGGGCGAAGCTTAAATGGTTTACTTTCAAATTTCGGCGTCCACAATAATGAACCACCGGTAAATACTATATTGGTAAAGCCTGAAACAACCGTTGGTAACGTAACTAAAACGTTGGATGCTTGCGATGGCGTCGTTAATGGACGAGGAATTCTTCCGGCACCACCTAATAAAAACACACTTTGCAACCTATCATTACCTGTGTAAATTTCCTGCAAGCCAATAAAGCCTTTGAAATCCCCATCAACATTACTATCATTTGGATTATGAATATCTTTATTTGGATCTTCATCTCCAGAAGCAACTCCGCCACCACCGGCAATACGGAACGTTCTGTCACAAAACCAATAGCCTGCATCAGCTACAAACATCCATCCTAAGAGTTTGTTGCGATACTGATTTCTAAATCTATTAAGACTATTAAATAACTGAATAGGCAATCCTGTTTGCGGATCAATAGCATTGCCGATTAATTTACCATTTTGAGAAGCATCTTGTGCCGAAGTATCAATAATGGTTTGAATGTTTTTTCCATTAGCATCATTTGGCGAAAATACAACTTTTGGCGCTTTTGGATTTACCGAAGGATCAGCGGTAACAACCTGACTGTTTACTAAGGTAAATACCCCTGTTCTGTTTTCACGATCGATAACATTGCGATCCCAACCCCAAACAAGCTGCTCACCAAAGTTTTTTGCACCATCAAAGCCACATTCAAAATTCTTATATACAAATTCTCCTGACAAACCGGCTGTTCCCAAACGTGATGCCGCATCAGCTAAAAATTCAATACTTTGTTCCGGATTATTATTATATAAAAGGTAGGGTTCAAACGAGATAACAGTGCATTCCGTTTTTTTGGGGAACCATTTTAAACGAGTTGCAATTACAAAATCTACATGACCAGGCCCACGAGCAGGATGTAATAAGTGACGAAATTTTTGACCATATATCTTTTCACCCGTTGCATTAAAGCTATCGCCCTTATTTTGTAAAATTGCACCATACAAATCTAGACTCAACTTATTTGGCACAAATTCAGAGTTCAATTTATACCCAAATGCATACTGATCAATAGTATTATCAGAGAAAAATCCTAGAACTCCCGGGTTAACCGCATATGCTGAACCAAGCGCAATACCACGGCCAAGCTCAAAAGGAAATGCCCCTAACATGAAAAATATTTTTGATTTAAAAGGCAGATTTAAGGCATCGTTAACGCTAAAATTAAACCATAATTCACGAATCCATAGCAGCTGACGAGTAATGAAATGGGCATGGCCCGAATCTAGACTCTCTAATGTTTTAATTTTTGTAACCGTTGAGCGCACAATACTTTCAGGATTTCCCCAAATTGACTTGTTACGCATTGTCATAAAGAAGTCTACTACATTATACCCATAGCAATCTTTGCCATAATCAAGAGCAAAGTTAACATCAAGCGTACTTCTACTGAACTGAACAAAATCCTCTCGATTTGCATTATTCAACAAATTAGCATTGCGGGCAAAAAAGGTCTCCGGCTTAAATTTAATTTGGAACTTACCGGTTAGGTTTTTCCATCCAAAACTCATGGCCTCTTGTGTAAAATTTTTTTTACCATTAGCATCTTGCAAAGAAAAATCTACACCCTCATCAGTTGTTTCAATTGCAGCATAAGATTCAGCAACCGTATTATTAATCGGAGCCTCTTGGTTTGCTAAATCAAATTCCGCATTATCATTATTAAAAACATCATAAGGACGTCCAATTTTGGTCAGTGGCTGGGATGCATTAAGTAGAATATCATCATCAAGGTGGATATCATTTTTCTCATCTTCATACGCATAGATCCCTACATTACTGATTAAATATAAGCTTACTACAAACCGACCAAACCATTTACGTTTCATGAGGACCTACCTATTTGAGAAAAAATGTTTAAGAATGACATTATTGTGCACATCATTGCGCATTCAAAATTCTATTTTTATTTGTGAAAAATGACAGAATTTAATGAACTAACGATAATGCAAAAAATAACTCTTTTTATTAATTTGTCAAATAAAGCTTATTTGCCTTATACTGAGAAACAGCATAAATATTACTAATATTGTATCAATTGTAATCGATAGTCTGATATTTAATCATTATAGCCAGAAGAACAATTCATGACAAAAAAGAAACTCTTACTTGGGGCTCATTTATCAATTTCCGGCGGATTTGAACAAGCCATCATTAAAGGCGAAGAAATCGGTTGCACAGCTCTTCAAATCTTCACAAAAAGTAGTCGACAATGGGCCTCAAAGCCAATCACTCCTGAACAAGCCCAATTGTTTAAAAATACCCTAAACCACTCATCGTGCCAGCTCATAATTTCGCATGCAAGTTATCTTATTAATATAGGCACATCTGATGAAGAATTAAGACGCAAATCGATTCTTGCGCTTAAAGAAGAACTTACTCGATGTCACATGCTCGGCATACCATTCCTTGTTCTTCATCCAGGCGCTTTTACACACACATCTCTTGAAGAAGGTTTGGATAATGCCGGACAAGCCCTAACTGAGGTTCTTAAACTGGATACAGGCAACACCATGATTCTTTTAGAAAATACAGCAGGGCAAGGTTCAAGCTTAGGATCGACCTTTGAGCAATTAGCCGCAATAGCCAATAACGTCACGCCACAAGAAAGAATAGGGGTTTGTTTTGATACATGTCATGGATTTGCTGCAGGATATGCTTTTAGCACCCAACAACAGTACACTGCTCTGTGGCATCATTTTGATGATCTCATTGGACTGCAACGTTTAAAAGCTTTTCATTGCAACGATTCAGCTAAGGCGCTTGGCTCTCGAGTAGATCGCCATGCACATATAGGTCAAGGCGCAATGGGTCTTGAAGCTTTCCGCTTGCTTATGAACGACGAGAAATTTCTTGATATACCTAAAATACTTGAGACGCCTAAATCGGCAACAGATCTCAGTGACGATTTAAAAAACATGGCTGTTTTAAAAAATCTCGTATCTGCAGAAACAAAACTTCTCTTGGATGTTTGATAAAGAAGAGAGATAATAGCTCAAAAACCTAAATAAGCTAAGAAGGAATTGTAGCACATAATTTATGTAATTAATGAGCTATTACTCTCAAAAAGCAGTGCCTCAACTCATATTACCTTAAAACCAAACTATCACAGAAGGCAGATATGGAGTTTAATACCAAATTAAACATGAAGCGTTTATAGTTTTGATTAAAAAAAAATAAAAAACAACGAATGGTACATTACAAGAAAAGCAACAACAAAAAACAACCTATTAATGCCGCCTATTGAGATATTAATATTTCAAAAATTCGAATTTTGTAAAAAAACAACAATCTCAAAGCGCTCTACAACTTAAAAAAAAGCAACCCTTTTTTTTCGCACCAAGAGAGTTGTCCAGCAAAAAAGAAAAAGAAACGCAAAGACAATACACTGAAATAGATTAATATATCCGGAAGAAAATAACAATGAAACAACTAATAAGAGTTTAGACATAATCATGACATACATTAAAATTTCCCAGACTGACCAACCATTTGCCTTCAGGTATAAACAAAAATGATCCGGGCTTCCCTGGTAAAAAGGAATTCCTTTGTATAATCGTATAATAATTAAAAATGAAACTTCAAGCAAAGGAATAGCCAAAATTATGAGTGGCGTTAAAAATCCATACCAATTATGCAAACTCCAGTTAAATAAGAATGGTACTGTAGCCAATATACCACCAATAAATAAAGACCCGGCGTCTCCCAAATATATTTTTGCTGGAGGTTTGTTATACCATAGAAAAGCAAGCAAGGAACCCAACAAAGCACCTAAAAGGAGAGCAATATGAATCTGACCAAAACAAAGAGCGACAACAATAAATGATAATGCAGCACAAGATGCAAGAGTTGTTGCAAGACCATCCATAACATCGACTAAATTATAGGCATTAATAATGGTCATCATCCAAAGAAATGATATGGGAATGTTCCAATAATTTGATAAAAAAAACAGCTCTTTTAAATGGAATCCTGCTTTTAAAAAACATAAGGCAGCAACAGCTTGTCCAAAAAACTTTTGATATGGCTTGATCCTCAGGATATCATCAATAAGCCCTACAAACAGCAACAAGGTTGAACCAACAATAAAAAGTAAAATTTTGTTTTCAAAGGGAAATACAAGTGCAAGTGACATCAAAAACCCAACAAAAACTGCCGCACCCCCCAAATAAGGGGTAACTTGAGCATGTTTTTTTATTTTACCATCGGGAACATCCAAAACATTCAAACGATAAGCAAAAATAACAAACATGGGAACTAAATAAAAAGTGACCAAAAATGAAAATATTACTGAGAATAAAAGCTTCAAAATTATAATACTACTCATAAACAACTCCCCTCTTGCCAGCAAAAAGCCATGCCCTTGAATAAACGTATAATAAAAAGCTAAGCAAAATTTATCAAGAAATTGATCTATATTTTAATTATTTGCTTTTGCAGGAAGCTCAATAATGCATTCAACGCGATCATCGATTTTCCACTCATTAAAACCTTCAACCAAAAACGCACATTCAAATCCTGCATGAACTTCTTTCACCGATTTTTTATCACGCTCCAAGCTTTTAATCGAACCTTCTCCAACTTTGTTCTTACCACGCATAATGATAACTCGGCCATTGCGAGAAAGTCTTCCTTCTTTTACATAACAACCAGCGATGGTACCAAGGTTTTTTATTTCAAAAATCTTACGAACTACTGCCTCGCCAATTTTTGTAGAAACATATTTAACAGGTTCATTTTCTTTAGCCAAAAGCTCAATATCATCAAGCATTTTATAAATAATTTGGAAAGTTCTAATTTGCACATTAAGCTTTTGGGCAAGAGCTGCAGCCTTTAATTCAAATTTTACATTAAAACCATAAATTATCGAATCAGTGGTATGCGCAAGCTCCACATCACTTTCTCTAATATCACCAATGCCTGTATAAACAACCTGAAACTTCTTAACGCTTTTTTCATTTAGCTGTTCAATAGATTGAACAAGCGCTTCACTGCTAGATTTAGTATCAGCCTTAACAAGAAGATTAAGTGCACCTTCTGTAGCAAAATGCTTCGGCTCTTCTTTGATAGCCTCACGAGAAGATCTTGCTATTTGATACTGATCTTGGGGTATCACTTCAAAAAAATCACCGGCTTCAGGCAAAAGATCAAATCCTGCAATAAGTACCGGAATTGAAGGGCCTACACTTTTCAAACTTTTTCCAGTTGAATCGACTAAGGAGTTCACTTTGCCAAACGTTGAACCAACTCTAAAATAATCGGAAATTTTAATCGTCCCCTCTTGAGCAATAACAGTAGCTACCGCACCGCGACCCTTTTCCATCCGAGCTTCAAGAACAAAACCTTTACCGGGCTTTGTCGCATCAGCACGCAATTCCATAACTTCAGCCTGCAATTGGATCATTTCTAATAATTGATCAATGCCAACTCCTGTTTTTGCAGAGATAGGAACACAAATTGTTTGGCCACCCCATTCTTCTGGCAATAAATCATAGTTGGTAAGTTGACGCTTAACTGTTTCAATTTGAATAGGCGTTGCTTTATCAATTTTATTAATAGCAACAATGATAGGAACTTTTAAATTTTTTGTATGCTTAATAGCCTCAACAGTTTGGGGCATAACTCCATCATCAGCAGCAACAACAAGAATAGCAATATCGGCAACCTTTACTCCACGAGCTCGCATTTTTATGAATGCTGCATGGCCAGGAGTATCTAAAAAGACAATCCCACCATGAGGAGTTTTAACCTCGTAGGCGCCTAGATGTTGCGTAATACCACCATGTTCTCGTGCAGCAACGCGAGTATTACGTATAAAATCAAGCAACGTTGTTTTTCCATGATCAACATGCCCAATAACCACAACAATAGGAAGTCGCTGGTGCTCTGCATCTAATACAATTTTTTGTTCAACCTCATGAGCAGACTCTACTTCTTTTTTTGCCTGTTGGGTCGAAATAGTAATTTGATAATGACGAGCTAGTTGCTCGACCATTTTAATGGGCAATAATTGATTTTTTGAAGATACAAAACCCTGTTTTAGCAGGGTCAGCATAACATCATTAACCGGTTTTTTAATTTTTTGTGCAAATTGACTTACCGTCATTGGTGCTAAAACAAATTCTTCTTCTGCTGGAGGTTTTTGCATAGGTGTTTCATGGGGCATAGAATCAGATACAGGCTTTGCGCTCTTTTCTACAAACTTTGGTTTTTCTTGTATGGTCGACACGTTTTTTTCTTTTTGTTGCGATGAAGGAGTTAAAGGAGTAGATTTTTGAGCATAATGGCTATCAAGGAAAGCTATTGCTTCATCTGATAGCGCCGACATATGCGTAACAACATCGAAACTCTGTTCTTTTAATAAATCAAGAAGCTCTTTGTTGGAAACATTATTTTTTTTTGAATATTCGTATATACGCATAGTCTTTACATTATCTCACTATCGGATTAATTATTTTTTATTTCAGCAAATTAAATCACTTATATGCCCTAATTGTTAATTTTCTTCAAAAGTTTTTTCTAGCATTATTTCTTTATCTTCATTACTCGATCTATTTTGAGGCTCGCTGTTCACAAGATGAATATTCAGTTCAACCAATTGGGAGGCTAAAAGGATATTCTGTCCACCCTTTCCAATTGCCAATGATCTTTGATCTTCATCAAGCCAGACATGAGCATTTTTACTGTCAACAAGCTCAACACGATTGACAACAGCGGGTTTCAATGCATCTTTTATAAGAAGCTCTAATGAATCACGCGAAGCAATAATGTCGACTTTCTCCGCAACAAGTTCTTTTAAAATAGGTTTTATTCTAACTCCGCCGATTCCAACACATGTTCCAACAGGATCAATATTCTTATCATGCGAAACAACAATTACTTTAGATTTATAACCTGGAATGCGAACTACTTTTTTTATTTCTACAAGCTTTTCAAAGACTTCAGGAATCTCCAATTCAAAAAGCTTTTCAACAAACAATGGACTAGTTCTATCCAAAATCAGTTGATTATCGTTTCTAGGTTCGGCCAAAACTTCCTTAAGAATTGCCCTAATTGGAAAACCTACAGTGCATTTATCTCCGGGAATACTTAGAGATTTAGGTAAGAAAGCGAGGGTTTCTTCAATTTTAATTGTAGCGCCACCATATTCACATTTATGAATAACACCATGAACAATTGACCCCTGCTTATCTTTAAACTGATCGTAAATGATAGTGGATTCAATAAGGCGTATTTTGTTTGCTATAACTTGCTTTGCTCTTAAAATTTCGATACGTCCGATGCGGCCCTCAAATGGCACCCAAATACGATCTCCAACCGCCGCTTCAGGATTAATATTGCGAGCTTTTCGTAAGCTTATTTCTGTCTCTTCATCTTCAACAGCGGCAACAACATCTTTTTGAGCCTTGATTTCAATTTCGTCAGATTTTTTGTCATAGTCAACCTTAAAGACTAATCCTGGATACCGTTTTTCATAAGCAGCCAACATGCCTTCACAAATGATAGTACTAAGAATAGTACGTTCCAGACCTTTTTCTTCGACGAGTTCTTCTATAACTTGAGAAAGTTTCACGATATCCTCTGTATTAAATCATATAAATTGTAGGGATTAGTTTAAAGTGTACCAAAAAATAAAAAAAAGAGAAGCAATGCGTAAGATTTTAAAATTTACCGCATACATCTCAAAACACCACCTCGTATTACCATTATTTATATATATATATATTATTAATAATAATAGGCAAACGCATTTTTGTGGATAACTTTTGCAAAAAGCCTTTAGAATACAGCATTATTTGCCAATTTTTTTTGTGGATAACTATGTGGATAACTTGTGGATAACTTGCCCCATATGGTTCAATATCATCTTCTATGTGGTAATTTAAATAGCATGGGCTTTGAAGTCGCCTTCTGCAGCAAACAATGACAGATATGTCCAAAGTTATCCACAGGTTATCCACATAGTTATCCACATAGTTATCCACAATTTCTATGTGCACTTTTAATTTTTTTTATTATTCCTTTTTTAAAAATGAGGCGCCCAAAGCGAGATCAGCCTTAAAATTGTTTAATTCATAAGGGTTTCTTAATATATACGCAGGATGGAAGGTGGGTATAATGAGAAAATTGCCGCGTTGGAACAATTGACCACGGGCTTTTGAAATTGTTAATCCAGTATCAGAAAGAATCGCTTTGAATGCTATGTTTCCTACGGTTATAATTATTTTTGGCCTGATTATTTTAATTTCAGGTATTAAAAAATATTTTTTATAAAGATCAACCTCTTCTTGTGTTGGGGTTCTATTATTAGGGGGACGGCACTTAACAACATTTGTTATAAAAATATCCTCTCTTTTTATGCCAAGTGCTTGCAAGGTATTAGTAAGCAGTTCTCCTGATCTTCCTACAAAAGGTTTGCCAAGCTCATCTTCTTTTTGACCTGGTGCTTCACCGATGATCATAAGTTCCGCATTAGGATTTCCTTGGCCATAGACAACTCTCGTGGCCCCCTGGGTATCGATTGGTATTGACTGGCAGTTTGGGAATTTGCTGTACAGTTCATGAAGTAGATCGGAGTTTGTTTTATGAGTCATATGTGCCTTTCCAAATAGAGATTTTTTGATTGTATTTTGTTGTTGCAAAAGTTAGAATAAACTGCTTGTTGTTAGTTTAATATACAATTGAAAAAATATTAATTTCTTTATTCTACGCCATTTTTTAAGGAGCTTGTATGAAAAAAAGAAGATTTTTAAGTCTGTTGTTTTTGCCTATTTTGTTGTGCACCAGTTTTGAAATATCATCAATGGAACGTTGCGAAAAGAAAGAGATGTGCAAAGAACATAAAAAAATGCCCTCTAATCAAATAGAGTATGATGAACATAGTTGTTGCGAAGCTGCTATATCAGGTGCTGTTTGCTTAGGTTCTTGTTGCATACTATTTAATCAATTTCCTTTAGAAAGACCGGATATGTTCGTTGTTGGGACTCTAGTCGCTCCTGTCGGTGCCGCTTTCTGCGCTGGGGTTGCAGCTATAACTGTGCAGCTGTACCAAGCGAACAAGAAGGCTAAGGAAAAGAAAGACTAAAATAATTTTTTAGAAAATTGTCAGTGAGTTCAAATAATAATTGAACTCACTGACAACGCTTTTTTTACGAGTGTAAGTAATAATCTAAGAATTGACTCCATTGATGGTTATAGCCATATGAGGGATGTTTTTGACCATATTCAGGGAAGTAGATTGACAAGCCCTTTGCTTGACTAATATTCTTTCCTGCAACATTTGCAAAGACTACCTTTTTGATGATTGCTAATCCATCTTTAAGGTGGTGGTTAATTTTGTTGATTAATGATTTAAGGTATTCATCGTGTTGATTTGATTGGAAATTAAAGCGAGAAAGATTGTTTAATAAATTTGTGTAAAAATGGTGTAGATCAATATAGCTTGGTTCTTCAAAATGTGTGCATAATAATTTATGTCTGCTTGTTTTAATTGCTTCTTTGATAAAATTGTTTTGTCGGTGCTTAATTCCCTCAGTCAACAATGCTGCTGTTGCATTTACGTTGTTTTCTAAAAATTGCATCAATGACAAGTCAACCGCTGAAAAAGTGTAGTCATGCGTTATTTTTTTGTAGGTATTTTCATATGAAGCAACAACATGTTTTGCAAAGATGGCTGTATCTATTTTCTTGTTTTCAAAAGGAGTCAGTACATCTTCATAATCTAGGCCTGGCGCTAAAATTACCTCTTGTGATCCAAGCATGATTTTTGCATAGGGTTTGAGTAAAGCCCCAATTTCATACATTTGTTGCAGACATGCATCAAATATTATGGTTTCAAACTTATTTTTAATGATTTTGGTGCAAATAGTTTTGAGCGCCATATCAAGTTGTCTATTTGTTAAATAGTGGCCAGTTATGTCGTCAAAACATATACCACGTTGATTTTCTGGTGACATAATAAATTCTAAGAAAGGCAAATTTCTGTTTAATTCAATCATGTTTGTTGTTGGATTAAAAGTAAACAGTTGAGATGGATTTACGGCTCTCATTTGGCCTATATCAATAATACCAGTTGCATGATTTGATAGCACGAGCATGTAGTTTTTTGCTCGATAATTTTCAACGCAATAGGTGCATAGGCTAATAAGACTGTTTGGGTCGCCACTATCCATGCTCTGTGTCGATGGGTCATTTTGATTTAAAATAACCAATTTGTTTTTCTCAACAAAGTAACGTTTTGTAACTTTTTTATTGCCAGGAAGCAGCACATCAAGTTGTACAATTATATTGTAATATTTATTGGAGCCCTTTTCTGCTAATTGATTTAGATTTTTTCTTAAAAAATAGCCTAGATTGTTTACACCGGCAAGATAAAATATGATAGTTAAATCTTTTTCAGTAACAATTTTATTATTAAGCTTGAGAATATCCGTCGGTAATGCTGATTCAATTTTTGAAATAAATTTTTCAGAAATGCAATAAGAAGAATGGTTATTCATCATAAGATGCGGAATGAGTATACAAAGAAATAACCCGGTGCTGCGATAAAAATAGTTTTTAATATAGATAAGCATGAACTTCTCCTTTTTGTTAAATACTTGTATTTAATTGTAGAATACTTAATTCAATATGAGTAAATCAATGCTTTTGTATAAATTCTAAATTCGTAATTGGATTTATTTTGTGGGATGTGGTTCGATTTTTGGTTTGCACTCTTTGCAATCGTGAAAACCAAATTAGCGCGAAGGTGAGACCAAAGCTCAGTTGAAAGTCAAGTGAAAAAAGCTGCACAGGATTAGACAGAAGTATAAGCCATGTGACAAGAGTAAGTATATGCAAAGAATCGATCTGCTTATTGCATAGAATATAAATAAAATATACAAAATACGTAATACAAGAACGAATAAACGGCAAGCTTGGCCAACTAAATATGAAATATAGAACTACTATACAACTTAGGATTAGATGCTTTATAATGAATGCCAAGGGTATAAATCGTAAGAGAAATTGCCAGAGGGCAATAAATAAAATTAAGTGGAGTCCGGAACGAGCTAGATAATGTGATAAACCCCAACGTTTAAAATGATCTTTTAATTTTTCATAATGAAAACTATTCGTTTTATTGCCAAGAAAAAGGGAAGAAAAGAATGTAAAAGATGATGCGTTCATTTTGTTTTTTAACGAATATAAAAGTTCATTTTTTTTATTGAAAATCCAACGTTTGAATGAGAATAATGGCCGAGATACAAGATATGGTTGGCATTCATTCTGTAAAAAAGAGGTAGCAATGAGTCCTTCCTTAATGAGGTAGTGTTGATATGATGCGTGTGGATTTTTAAACTTGATACCTTGTAAAGAGATTGTATCATCTATGCAAAAATCATTGAGATTATTTGAATAAAAGCCCATGCAAAAGTTTTCATGCACAATTGTATTAGATTTATTTTGATACAAGGTAACGTTTTTTAGAATACAATAACGTGAATATCGTTTGAATTGAAGATCTTGGATAGAAGCAATAACCCCGGTCAAGCTATATGGCTGTTGTTCATCGATGGTTGTAAAAAAGTGATTGTGATTGGTTAATTGAGCATTATAAGCATAATTTCCTGCAAAGAATGCGCAAGCATACATAATTTTTTGCAAAGAAATAAATTTTTTTTGTAGTAAGCAAAGTATGCAAAGAGCAACAAGCAACATCATAGATAGTGCAAGTTGGCTACAGGCTGTTTGTGCATAAACTCCTGCACTAAAAAAGCATAAGGCTATAAATAATGGATGTATCGAAATAGTTCTAAATTGATTTGAGAGCATACATTAGATTTTTAGAGGGTGTAAAATACAAGAAAAGTTTAATAGAAAAAAATAAAATTATCTATATAAATTATTTTTTAAAAATAATTGAAAAATTTTAGAAAACGGTTCACTATTTTTTATGCTTGCTAAAAAAGATTAAATTGACAAAAAGCTGCAAAGCAGTATAGTGAAGCTAAATTAATGTAACAATTAATTTTTTCATGAGCTTTTCTAAGCATTATTTTTATTACTTTAGGGAGAACCTATGAAAAAGCTCTTATTATCAATTATTTTATTGGCTTCATCAATCGCAAAAGCAGATATTGCTTTTGAAACAATACATACAATTGGCAATCAAACTGCATCTCACTCTGTTGTGTTATCTGAATCACTTTCACAAATAACATTTGAACTTAATGGTAAAACTTTCAAAGTAGTTATTACTAAAATGGCTAAAAATGAAGAAGGCATTTTGGTAGTAGAATTTAATTTTTATGTAGTTCAAGGTGAAAATGAAGCTTTGGTTGCTCAACCTGTAATAGTCGGAACACCTGCGACATTAAAGTTGGTTGATGGTGAAGAATCAGTTTCTTTTGTGATTAATGAAATTGAAACTACAACCCAAAATGTTGAATCAAACGAATAAATTTAAAAAATAACTAACAATAATAATGCTTAGAAAAGTTCTTTATAGTGCAAGTCCTATCTTTCCCCAAATTCCCCAATTTGAAAGCGCTGAATTATATTGAGAAATTTCAATATAGCCTCCCAAAGACATAAAACCTTCAATTATATCACCTTGATAAAGATAGCTAACGGTAAAGTGCCCGCGATGGCATAATGCTCCTCGAGCTGCACCGGAATTGAGATCTAAATCTTGTACGGTTATGGGAACAAACTGTTGCTGGCCCGTTGTGGCATTGACGTCATTTGGTGCCTGTTCTGAGATTGTACTAAGGCTTGCACTTGCAGGTATTTTTGAGTTAGGCAAAAAGCCTACGCCTGCAAAGGCGTAATCAGCAGGGAAGCAATCAGCAAGCTTTAATTGCTCTCTTCCACGAGCCCACAATCCATAAGCAACCTCTACTTGAACATTGCCAACTTCCCAATCAAATCCTGTTAAGAGGTCAAGCATATTATAGCAGCGTGCTCGAACCTTTCTTGTAAAAATATTGATAGCGGGAACATTTACAGCACCTTCTTTACTGTTGAGGAGCATATAGCGGCTCCATGGATTACTAATCAAATCAAAACATCTACGTTCAACATGCCGAAAAAAGTATATGTTTTCAAAATAGGCAAAAAATGAAAATAGTTGGCATTCTGCATCGCAAAGAAGTGGTAATTTAAAGGTAACGCCATTACCATAACCAAAATGACGATCGTTGCCTATAAATGGTTCAAAAACAAAATGCTGCTTTACGCCTTTGTGTAAAGGGACAACAAGCATAGAGTAAAGACCTATTTGAAAATAATCTTGATTGAGAAGGTTGTAACCTAATTTAAAATCAATTTCAGCAAATCCACTCACTTTTTTTTTGCCACCAAATTTGCCAAAAAGAAGTGCTGGATTGGAAAGTGCTTCAAGAGCATCACGTGGAAAAGAAGGCGCAGGATTTATGGGTGGTGTTTGCGTTGGTCTAATATTGTTTTCTACAATCTGATAAGGTACGGCCAAGCCTACCCATAAAAATTCAAAAAATTCATGATCAAAGCAAAAGCTTAAAGGCATTTTTCCTTCAATCCAAATTCCGAACTGTTTTTGATGTGGATGAACAGAAAAGCTTCCGATATAATTACTCGGAAGACCGATCCACTCTGCTCTAACGTCACGTGTATTTGGATTATTATTAATGGCATTATCACCTTTAATGAGCAAATCATATTGCTCATTAAATAAAAAATATTTTGCTAAACTTCGTGATCCAAATGATTTTTGATAGATTGGAGCAACTTGAACTGCAAAAGTTTCGCATGGATTGAATACAAATTCTTGCCATATTGGCTTTTGAACACCAATGTCTCTATATATTGGCCGTGTAAACATAAAAGATCTATTAGGAAGACAGGTTATTGGACAAAATCCGAAAACCTCAGTGCAGGATGTTGTTCTGTCAGATCGATCGGAAAAATCGAAAAAATCAATTGCCGTTATTGAAACGTTATAGAGAATTAAAATAAAAAATAATAACCATAGTCTTCTCATTGTCTTCCTTTTTAATTTATTCGTTCATTAGCTTAGGATAGGTTGGCAAGAAAAACAAGGTATCTACTATTAAATTATTGAGACAAAAAATGGTTTATTTTTTATAAATAAGCGAGCTTATTGAACGAGTTAGTGCTACTGCATCAGTTAAACTTCTTTGATGAATATTTCGTCCGGTAGCTGTTCCTGAAACAAAGCCCAATTGTATATGGTTATTAAGCTCAGATAAAAATCTTTGTTCTTCTACTTTGCTGCCTCCTGAGATAATTAGTTTAGTTTTGCCCGCTGCTTGAGCTGCTATAGCTAACCATTCGTTTGTTGTTTTATTATCAGAAGGATCTGGTGTATTTATTTTTGCAAAATCGGCTCCAAGAGAAACTGCGACACCGGCTGCTCCGGCTATGATTTCGCCGGATCGTTCGTTTTTTACATTTTTACCACGCGGATACATCCATAGAATTGTTACTAAACCATAGCAATGTGCTTGATAGATAATTTGAGCTGCTTGAGCAAGCATTTGTGATTCAAATTCACTGCCAAGATATACGGTATAACCAACACCGGCAATTTGAAGTTGTGATCTTTGTTTAAATTCAACAATTTGGTCTATGCTCCATAAAGTGTAACTCATAGGATCGTGCTGACTATAAGGAACTAAATCAGTTTTCCCATTCATCTTTACAATATAGTTGATTGTGGGATATTGTTTGCCATAATGAGCAATAAGTCCTAAATGCGTTGCAAATGCACCAATATCTCCATGTTGAGCAATTTTAAATAAATGTTCAGGATCATTGTCTTGAGGATCTATCGAGGGACCGTAAAAGTCTTTATTGAGATGTTCTATCTTTTGATCACATGAAAATAAAAACAATCGGTTGAAGCCACGAGTTATAGCCAAATAGTTTTTCTTGTATTCATCGATATGCTCCTTTTTTACATCTGCCGGTATTTGTACACTTGAATTAATGTTCAGATCCATTATGGTTTTCCTTGTTATGCATTGTATTCTGTACAACTATGTCATGTGCAATCGTATCAAAAAGTGGAACGGCCACGGTTGCAGCACGCAAATCTTTGCGTTGTGTGTCTTTTATAAAGGTAACAATTATTCTTTTAAAAGTATTCTGTTCAATAACTCCCATGAACGTATAAATATTATGATTGTGTGAATATTCACCATCAATAACCAAATTTGCTGTTCCTGTTTTACCCCAAATGGTATAACCATTAAGAGGCTTTGCATTTGTTTTTGAGAGTATATTTTTTATATCCTGTATTGATTTGTGATCATAGAGTCTTGGTGATTCATGTTGTTCATTATTTTGATTTGGATTTTTAATAAGTGTACAAGGAAGAAGTCTTCCATCATTAACTATAATTGAAAATGCTTGAGCCAAGTGCAACAGTGTTGCTCGAATTTCATAACCAAACGATAAGGAAACTAAAGATGAACGAGACCATTTTTGAGGGGGATTTACAAATCCGGCTTGTTGTCCAGGCCAATCGAATTGTAACTTTTTGCCAAATCCTAATTTTCTATAATGTTCATAGAGTAAAGGTCCTAGGCGTGAGGCAGTTTTAGCAATGCCTATATTGTTTGAATGTTGTATAACTTCTGTAAACGGCAGTATCCCATGAGCTTTTGTTGTAGTGAAACGGGCTCCATTAACTTTACCAAAAACACTGTTTTCGCAATCGACGAGCTCATCAGGATCTACTAAATTCTCTTCAAGAAGAGCAAGCGCTGCAAAGACTTTCATAACAGAACCGGGCTCATAGGCTTCTGTTACAATTTTATTTTTTGTTTTTTCAAAATCAATGTCATTGGTATTATCGTGATTAAACGTTGGATAATTAACCATTGTTAAGATATGGTTATTTGTCGGATCAAGAATAAGCACCGACCCTTCTTGCGCATTATATGTTTGGATTGTTTTTTTTAAAGCCTGATATGCTAAAAATTGTAAATCACTGTCTATGGTTAATACTAATGGTTCGCCATCAATGCCTTCAACCATTGTTTCTTTTTTAAAATAAAAATGGCCGGAGCGAGCATCTTTTTCAAGACAATAGGTCGCCGGTGATCCGGCAAGTTTTTTATTGTATATAAGTTCTAACCCAAAGAGTCCATTATTGTCTATATCGGTTATACCGACAATCTGATTCATGCATTTATCAGGATAAAACCTGCTTGGTTCTTTAACAAGTTTTATATCGAGTATCATAGATTCTTCGAGCAGTTGAAGTTCTTTTGGTGATAATTTTCGCTTAATATACATAAATTGTGTTTGTGGATTTGCCTGTAGCCGTTGTAATGCTTGAGGAAAATGTTTTCTCAAAAACTGCTCAAGTTGTTCAACATTTTCAAGTTGATTGGGTAAAATAAATGCAGATAATGTATCTTTATTAAGCGCTAAAAATTTAAAGTTCGTATCATAAATAAGCCCTCGGGGAGGATGTTTTTTTATAGTGATTTGGTATTGTTGTTTGCCTAAATTGATAAAGAAATTTCTTTTCCTTATCTGAATGGTATAAAGCGCGCCTATAATAATTGCGTAACCAAAACAAAAAAGTATAAAAATGAATGAGGATCGTATTTTATAGCTACTATTTATCATGAGGAAACAGATTTTATATTGTGAGCTTTAATTTTTTCCATTTTGAGTTCATTTTTCGCAAAATGTTTAACCATTGATTTGCTTTGAGCAACACACAATTGTTGTTGTAATCTATCTTTTTCTTTGAGAAGCATTGCTCTAGCTTTTTCATGATTTTGCTTCTGAAAAGATAATTCAACAATGCGGCTATTTTTATACACCAAAAAAAAGACGATAAAAATATTAATGCCAATAACGAACAACATAAATGGCGATTGTTTCATGAATGAACTCATTTTTATTCTAAAAATATAATTATTCTTCTTAAGTATAGTATAAAAAATAGTTAGTTAGAAAGAGTTATTTGTTTATTAATGACTTTATGATCTATAGAGGTAAAAAGCTCTAAAAAAGAGATACTAATAAATTTGTCTACGCCCTCGACAAAAATTCTTTATTGAGTAGAATGATCAAAAAAGTGAAAAAGTGATTAGCAAAAAAAGGAAATTATATGAAAAAAGTAAAAAGTGGTGTTGTAAGAAACGAAGCCTCAACTCATTTTCTTTATCTTTATCTTCCACCTTTTATTTTATCAATCTTGGCAGCTATTTTTTACACACCTTCTTTGAATTATAGTTTTCAATTTGATGATTTAGCAAATATAACAAAACTTTATAGTATACGTAATTCAACTTTTTCTCAGCTTTTTTTTCAAAGTTCTCGTTGGATAAGTTATTGGCTTAATACGATTCATTATAAAATTGGTAAATTTAATCCATTCGGCTACAGATTATTCAATGTAATGAGCCATACCATAACAAGTATCATAATTTTTTATCTTTTCTATCTAGCTCTTTCTGGGCTAAAAAAAAGAACTTTTTTTTCTGAAAATGCTTTTTTAATCTCACTCTGTTCAGCACTTGTATTCTTACTGCATCCTGTTCAAACTCAAACAGTTTCCTATGTTATTCAAGGGCAATTGGAAGGATTAGCGGGATTTTTTATTGTCAGTATTGCTTTTTGTTTTCTTTTGGCATCACGCACAAAAGATTTTTTTGTAAAAACATATCTACTGACTCTGGTTTTTATCCTAGGTATTCTTTCATGCGGGACTAAAGAAATTGCAATCATGTCACCATTTTTACTTATGACTTTTGATTGGTTTTTTATTGCTCAAGGAGATTTTGAATCAATAAAAAGAAGAAAAATTTTCTATGGCTTGTATACAGCAATGATATTTTCTGTGTATCTCTATTTTTTGAAGCCAACTTTTTTTATAAATTTATTTGGTTTTAAACTAGAGGCTCGCAATAATATAGGAAATATTTTAACCGAAAAAGCTAATGAGAAAATTTTACCGTTACACTTTTTTATATCGCAATTTAAAGTCATTTTACATTATCTTTTTATGTTTATTTGGCCTTTTAATATTAGTGTTGAATATGATTGGAAGTTAGTAAAAAGCTTTTTCTCTTTTGATTGCTTTGTACCTTTTGTTATTCTTTGTGCAATGTTAGGGTCAATCATAAGAGTTTTACATAAAAATAGATCACATATTGGGGTCTTTGGTATTATCTGGTTTCTTGTAAGTATTGCCCCTCGCTCTTCATTTATACCTTCTTCTGAGTTGCTTACCGATTATAAAACCTATACAGGTTCAATAGGTCTTACTTTTATGTTGGCTCTTTTTGTTGTTAAACTTTGTAAAATGGCTTTTGAGTATGCAAAACAGCATAAGCTTTTTTATTGTAAGAAAGAGCTTGAGAGTATTTTTGTAATTCTGCTTGCTTTCCCTTTGGGATTTTTTACCTATCAGCGAAATAAAGTGTGGAGTAGCGGAGAAAATTTTTGGGCAAATATTATTCAAAATGCACCGGGCAAAGCCCGTGCATATAATAATTACGCCGTAGCTTTATCTGAAAAGGGACTTTACAAAGAATCTATTCCTTATTATCAAAAGGCAATTGAAATGGATGGCTCATACCCCGATCCGCTTAATAATATTGCCGTAGCATTTTCTTTTCTAGGAGATCTTGATAAAGCAATTGATGCATTAAGACGCAGTATAATGATTCAACCAATGTATCCAGAAGCATATAATAATCTTGCCTCATTTTTAATTACCAAAAAAGATTATGATCAAGCTGAAAAAGCATTACACTATGCGCTACAATTAAGGCCGTATTATGGTAAGGCATTTTTTAACTTAGGGAAAGTGCATCTTTTTAGAAATGAAGAAGAAAAGGCTTTTGAATGTTTTAAAAGTGCGTGTACAAAAGCCGATTTGGATAATGAGACAGGCTTTCAATTATACGCGCATATGTCTATGAAACTAAAAAAGTATTCTGATGCAGCCTTTGCTTATAGCAAAATGGTTGAAATTCAGCCAACCAAAGAAAATATTTTTAATTGTGCACATGCCTTATATTTGAATGAAAATTTTGATCAATCGGTTCTTGCGTATAAGAAACTTCTCAATGCACATCCAGAAGAGAAAAATGCTTGGTATAATTTGGGTGAGGCCTACTTGAAAACCAATAATCCTCAACAAGCACTTAATGCATTTCAAAAGGCTAAATCTTTGGGACACACATTGCCAAATTTGCCGTTGAGAATGGCCTTTTGCCATAAACTTCTTAATAATGTTTCTGAGAGTGAAGCAATATTACGAGACGTAATGCAACAACCTTCTATACCTGAACAGTTTAAACTTGTAGCTCAAAATGAACTTTCTCTCATGAAAAACCGGATTAAGTCAAATAAAGCTTAATCAAAAAAGTTCATGAACTCCTTTGGATACCACGTGACCTAACTGATCATTAGTAGAGTCCAGTAGCCATTTGGAGTATAGGGAAGATCAAGATTAATCTTTACAATATTAGATTGAACGCTAAACTCAAAGTGTGAATAATGTATAGTTTTGAGGAATCAACATGGTTAAATTTACTAAAAAAAATTTATTACATCTATTTGCAATAGGACTTTTTTTAGGCCTGTTGCATAGTTTTGAGCTTATCGCTGAAACTAATCCTATAATTAGAATGATGAGTGAAATTGAAAAAAAATATAATCAACGTACAGATAAAGCAGTTACTCAAAAAATAGAAAAGCGAAAAAGGTCTAAATCGATCTAATTTGGTAAAAAGAGTATGGAAAAAAATTACGACCATAAAAAACATGAATTGATGCTTAAGCAGGAATGGCAAGACCAAGGTATTTATAAGGTTTCTCCTGAAGCTCAGATGTATAGTGCCCAAATGTATAGCATCGATACGCCACCGCCTACTGTTTCCGGGTCATTGCACATAGGTCATATTTTTTCATATACGCAAACAGATATTATAGCTCGCTATAAAAGAATGAGCGGCCTCTCTGTTTTTTATCCATTTGGATTTGATGATAATGGCTTGCCGACAGAACGATTTGTTGAAAAAAAGCGTGAGATTAATGCTCATAGCATGAAACGTTCGGAATTTATTGAGCTTTGTCTTCAAGAGACTGCTGAAGTTGAAACAAAATTTAAAGAATTATGGCAAGATATGGGGCTTTCTGTAGATTGGGATAAGTGCTATTCAACTATCTCAGAAACATCTCGAAAAATATCTCAAGAATCGTTTATAAGGCTTTTTCAGAAAGGTTTTATATATCGCAAGCATGAGCCGGCTCTTTATTGTACAACATGTCGTACAACTGTTGCCCAAGCTGAACTTGATGATGTAGAAAAATCTTCATTATTTAATGATATTGTTTTCAAATCAGAAGACGGCTCTGAACTAATTGTCGGAACGACACGGCCTGAGTTTCTCGCTTCGTGTGTGGCAATTTTTTATAATCCCAATGATCGGCGTTATACGCAATTACAGGGCAAGCAGGCAGTTGTTCCTCTTTTCAATTATACTGTTCCAATTATAGCTGATGAGGCTGTTGTTATAGAAAAGGGTACAGGCCTTGTCATGTGTTGCACTTTTGGCGATAAAACAGACATTGGTTGGTTTAAAAAATATAATTTGCCCTATAAAACATCTTTAAAATTTGATGGTCGTTTTGATGAAAGTATTGATATTATAGGCGGTTTAAAAGTAACTCAAGCACGAGAAGCAATATTAGCAGAATTGTCAAAACAAGGCTTTTTACGTAATCAAAAAGCAATTGTGCATATGGTAAATGTTCATGAACGTTGCAAGAAAGAGATAGAATATTTGGCGCTTACGCAATGGTTTCTTTCTATTTTGCCTCATAAGCAGAAGTTTTTGGAGCTTGCAGATGAGCTTGACTGGTTCCCCTCTTTTATGAAATCTCGCTATATAAATTGGGTTGAGGCAATTAGTTGGGATTGGTGCCTTTCCCGTCAAAGATTTTACGGTATTCCTTTTCCAGCATGGCATTGCATAAATGGACATGTTATTGTAGCTTCACTGGATCAATTGCCTATTGATCCACAAGAACAAGCATATAAAGGGCATTGTCCTGAATGCGATTCGGCAGTTATAGAACCTGATAAAGACGTAATGGACACTTGGAATACTTCATCATTAACACCTCAGATTTGCTTTGCTTTATTATATCCTGATAAAAATCCTTTTGAATCGGCGGCTCACGAATTTATACCTATGAGCATGCGACCGCAGGCTCATGATATTATTAGAACATGGGCATTTTATACTATAGTAAAATCATGGATGCATTATGGAAGATTACCATGGAAAAATATTATAATTTCAGGGCATGTATTAAGCGATACCAAAGAAAAATTATCAAAATCAAAAGAGAATACTAAAATTTCTCCGGAATTTTTATTACAAACATATTCAGCTGATGTTATTCGCTATTGGACAGCTTCTGGAAGATTAGGTCAGGATGTTGCATTTTCAGAAAATCAATTGAAGATTGGCCAAAGGCTTGTAACTAAATTGTGGAATGCTTTTAGATTTATTCATGAACATATGAATGATGCTCCAATGCATCAAACTGATCCTGTTGGAACCATTAATGAATGGCTGCTTCATCAAAGCAGCGCTTGTTTTGTATTGTATAAAAAATATTTTGAAGAAGGTGAATTTAGTTTAGCGCTTGATGCTATTGAAAAATTTTTTTGGCATGATTTTTGTGATAATTATATAGAATTAGTTAAAGAGCAGCTTTTTAAACCAGAATTGTATTCATCAGATGCAGTTGCGGGAACTCGTTGGACGCTCTATACCGCAGGGTTACATATCTTACAATTATTTGCTCCTTATTTACCCTATATAACTGAGACACTCTATAAAGAGCTCTATGGCCAAAAAGAAAAAACAATTTCAGTACACAGCACACACTATGATTCTCGAAAGTTTATTTTTGAACAAAGTGCAGCAATAACACAGCATCTTATTATTCTAACTACCCACATTAGAAGCCTAAAAACTGCACGTCAACTTTCACTCAAGGTTCCTTTGCAAAACCTTGAAATCCATTGCAATGAAAAGCAAATTTTGGACGCTTTAATGCCGCTTGAGCAAATAATTAAGGGGGTAACTCATGCAGCTTCCATTATCTATTCTCGGGAAACAATTGAAAGTGCCGAGCTTATTGGGGAACAGGACATATGGAATGCAAAGGTTCCGTTGGGATAATCAAAAAACGATTTTTACTGCTTTTATTTTTTTCGTGTGAAATGCTCTGTATGGAATCTTTTCTCGATGAATTTGTCGATGAAGATTCATGGCAACAATCAATTCAAGAATCCTATGAGTTATTTTGTGGAATTGATGTAGGAGTAACAACTCCGTTTGATACAAGTGAGCCTAAAACTATTTTTGCTACCGGCTTTGCATCTCTTGAACTCAGGCACGGAGCTACAAGAGAGGCACCTGATTTTGATAAAATTGATAGTTCTGAATCTGCACTTAATTTACAGCATTATACTGATGATCATGAAAGTGTAAAAAAGAAAAGAAAAATTATTGATGAACGTGCTACTCATGATCTTGTACAAAATAGTGGTGTCGGTGCAGGTTCCTTTTATCCCTGTGAACATTGCGAATATTACACTGTTTTTGAAGGGTTTTTCAAGCGTCATAAGTATACGCATCTTAAACCATATGAATGTAACCTATGCAAGAAAGTATGTAGTTCTGAAAAGTTTCTTATAAATCATTATAAGAATAAACATTTTATTCCAAAAGACACTGCTATACTTGGTTACGTTAAAACTGCGACTACAGAATCGAAAAAAAATGATAACGCAAATTATAAAAATGTATATGATTGTAGGGTTTGTAGTAAAAAATGCTATTCTTTTGAGGCTTTATTGCAGCATTTAACGAGCCATTTTAAAAAATCTACTATTGAAGAATATGGGTTAAACACAGAAATGATAACTCGTGATGATATATGGATTGATAAGCCTGAGTGTGGGCATGATGCTTGTAATATAGAGTATGAATCCACTGAACGTAGAGCAAAAAATGCTTTGATTGCTAAAGAATTACGATGGCATGATGGTAAACTTGCATTAAAACAAGATTATATAGAAAAGAAAAGAAAAGCTGTGACTCCTCAAGAACATGCTTCTCTTATAAAAAAAAATATTAATGTTGGTTCAAATGCATTATATAGTTGTGATAGGTGTGAATATGTTACTAAAACCAAAGGAGCTTTTAATGAACATATAAAAGCTCCTCATAAATTATACACTTGTAAGGTATGCAATAAAATATGTTATTCCGAAGGTGCTTTGAAGCAACACTATAAGGCTGAACATCCAACTCAAGGGAATAAGTCAATTTGTAGTATATGCGGTTATAAAGCAGCCAATCCGGCAATGTTGAGACGACATAATAAAGCAGACCATACGAAATTATATGCTTGTCAATTATGCGGAAAGCCGAACGGTTCTAATGGAGCTTTGCGGCAGCATCACAAAAAAGATCATCCAAGAACATAAGTTTAGATTATATGTTATTTTTTTAAGCAACTTATGCATTAAGATTGAGAAGTCATGATAAATTGCATATGATTTTGAATTATATTCTTTAATACTTTGAAGTTTATTTATTAAATTTTCTTCATAAAGCTTTGTTTTTTGTACATTATTTAGGATTTATTATGAATAAATATAAGGTAATAGTGCTATTTTTAATCAACTATGGAATTGTATGTATGGAAAATGTTCCAAAAAGTTTTTTAGATACCAGTTCTTCAGAAAGATTTCAGATTAATAATGATTTGGGCAAGATGTCAATTCATGAAGTGGCTGAGCTTTTGCTTGGACCAGGTAAGGATGATGTTTCTTATTGGCCGCAGTCAATCCAAGAATGTTGCGAACTAACTGGAATTGGTATTGACGCTGAAATGTCTAATGATGCAATAAATTATCTGCTGTATGATCCTAAATCTGATGCTTTTGCTGCTGATTTTGAATCCAATGATATTAGATTAAGGGTTAAAAGAAAAATATCCGTTTTTGATGAAGTTGATAATTTAGTAGAGCCTGGAGAAAACAGTACAGATATTTTTGAAGCGACAAAGGACTTACAACTTTATTGTGATGATCAAGAAGGTGTAAAAAAAAGAGAAAAACTAGTATTGGTACATTATATAGTTGCGATCGCTGTGAATATGTTTCTCCATTTAAGTATACGTTTGAATTACATATAAAAGCTCTCCATAAGCAATTTACTTGTAGAACATGTAACAAAGTTCTTCATTCCCAGGGAGCTACACTGCAGCATTATAGGGCTGAACATTCTGCCCAAGGGAATAGATTAATTTGTGGTTTATGTGGTTATGAAGCATTCAATCTTTCGTTTTTGCAACAGCATAGCAAAGCAGATCATGTGAAAGCATATACCTGTCTATTATGCGGAAAATCGATAGGTTCTAAGGGAGCTTTGCAGCAGCATTATAAGGCTGAACATCCGGCTCAAGGGAATAAATTAATTTGTCGTTTATGTGGTTATAACGCACGGGATGCATCACTTTTGCGTCGGCATACTAAAGTAGATCATTCTAAAGCATATATCTGTAAATTATGCGGAAAATCAAACGGTTCACAGGGAGCTTTGAAACAGCATCATAAAAAAGATCATCCAAAACCTAAAGGAATGAATATTTAAAGTATAATAAGTTTATGGAGTGAAAAAAAATAGGCATTTTATCAGATGCAACATATTTTTGTATGGTTTTGTATAGCGCCCCGCGCTAAACCGCGCAATTTGAATTTAAAAAAAACAATAAAGGCAAAACTGTCATCCAGAGGAACGAAACATAGTGTAGTGACGTGGGATCCAGTTAAATAATAAAAACCTATGAAAAAATTAATTTTTTTGATGTTTTAAAGTCTTGAAAAATTTATTAGGATTTTCAATTTTAATTACTGGATCCCACGAATTTCACTTCGAGAAAATTCTCTGGATGACATTCTTTCGATTAGTATCATTTTTATCATTGCAAAAAATATGCTTATCTTAATGAAGGTTGCTATAAAAAAAGCCCATCGCAATTGATGGGCTTTTTTTAGCTTTTAAATATGGTTTAAATTACCAACCAAACCAACCTTGTTTAGGTTTTAAGTTTTCAATTACAGCTTCAACTTTATTGAGTTTTTCCTGTAATTGCATTTTTTCTTCAGCTAAACTTTTTTCAATCTCTATACTATCTTCAATTCCAGCTTCCTTAACGCTTTCGCTTACTGGTGCATCGAGTAAAGCGTAAGTTGCATTTTTGTGTTTTGCAATACGTTCATCAACTGCTGCTATGTCTGCGGTTATTTTTTCTTTGCGTGCGTGCAGTAATGAATTTTCTTGCTCTCTGTTATTAGTAAAGAATTGTGCGGGCTTGTTCAAGAACTTCCTTTTCTGTTGCTATTTTAGCTAATTCTGCTTTGTTATTAGCTCTTTTGTTCAATATATCTTTATAAGACTCATTTAATTCATTTTGTTGTCGTGTTAATTTTTCAAATTTTTTTTGATTATCTGCCAATTTTGGTTGGGTTCTGAAGGCTAAAATTGCATCAATGGATCTAATTTTTTGCAACGTTTTGTCGGCATTTTCGATTTCCTTTTTGTAATAATCTTCATCTCCGCTGTGATATCCATCTAACAGCTCTGCTTGGGTTTGTTCTTTATTTCCGTTGTTAACTTTTTTAATGGTTCCATATATTTCTTGCATGGAACTAAATTCTGCAGATTCCGCAACAGCATAACGGTTGAGAGTCGATACTGCAAGAGCTGCTTCCATGAATTGATTAATTAATTCCCCTTTTGAGGGTATTTCTGCTTCTTTATCTGCTGTTATGATCTGTTCCATGCAGTTGGTTGTTGGGCTCAATACCATTAATCCAGTTAAGCTCAGATACATGAATTTCTTCATAAGAATACTCCCTATAGAGTAAAAGTGGTTAATATGAGAACTAAGTTTTACTCTAGTAAAACAAAAAGAATAATGGAAGAGTTTTATTTTTATATTTCAATTAAAAAATAAAATCTATTGCTTTTTTGTATTCAATCTCAGTACAATTATCTAAAAGAAAGGATAATAACTCATGAACTATATGTTTGATAATGAATTAAATGAAAAAACGATTCAACAAATTCAAGAACATAGAAAATCATTTTTATTTCTTGGAATAAGTTTGGTTGTTTTTGGAACTCTGGCTACCATTTTTGCTTATACAAGCACTATTTTTTCAGTAATTTATTTAGGAATCTTTTTGATTATTCTTGGTGTTTTTGAAGGAATTCAATCATTTACTTTGAGCCGTTGGAGTAACTTTTTTTTACATCTTTTTTTAGGCGTTTTGTATACTATTGGCGGCTTTTTTATTGTTATGCATCCAGCCGAAAATGCTATTTCATTGACGTTATTACTGGCTATATTTTTTATAGTTACCGGTGTTTTGAAGGTAATTTTTGCTTTAGCAAAAAATGTTCCGCATAAAGGATGGCTTGCATTTAATGGCGTTGTTACCTTTATTCTCGGGGTTCTTATTTGGCAACAATGGCCGCTTTCAGGGCTTTGGGTTATTGGGATGCTTATTGGAATAGATGCAATTTTTACTGGTTGGACATTGATCATGTTATCTTTTGCTGCAAAAAATATAGACAAGAAATCAACTCCTTCATACTAATTTTTGAGGTATTATTACAATGGTCAATCGTTTTTGCTGTCTGCTTTTCATTTTTTCAAGTTTGATATTTGGGATTAGGATAAGTTATGCAAGAACTGTTAATAACTATGTAATAAAACAGCCCGGAGCGGCAGCACCTATTGCTGATAAGAGGAACTTACAAAATCCTAATGAGCCTCAAATAGAAGTTATTGATGAACAAGTTTTAGCTCAAGAACAATTTGCTCGCATCAAAATGTTGGAATTAGAAGGACGTGAACCGTATCAAGAAAATAGAAAAACAACAATTACTCGAACCTATTGAAAAAGTCTATTATTTTTTATTTTTTCTTTGTTACTCTTAACAAAACTATCGTTGCCCAATAAGGATTTAAACTGCATGAAGGATTCAAGTCAAAAAGTTACGAGACGTCCATCAGAGATTATTGCCTATTTGTTACCCTACTTATGGATTAAAGACTGGAAGCTTCGTTTACGTGTTTTTGCATCAGGATTTTTTATTATTGTAACGATGCTTGTCAATGTAAGCGTTCCTCTCATATTAAAAAAAATAATTTCATTATTTGCTCTTCCGGTAGCGCCTGTTCACTATGTACAAATGTTGTTACTTTCTTATGGGTGTTTATGGTTAATTGGGCAAGTTACAAGTCAGTTACGTGAAATTGTTCTTTTTCGGGTTATGGAGCATGGTATTCATTTATTAAGTATTAATATATTTTCGCATTTTCATACCTTATCATTGCGATTTCATTTAAATCGTCGCACCGGAGCAATAACAAGTGCTATTGAAAAGGCACAAGACTCATTTCCCGACATATTTTGGGGAATTTTTCTTTCGCTTGGTCCAACGATTATAGAAGTTCTTATTGCAATATCCATCTTATGGAGCCTCTATGGAAGCATCTATGGGCTTATTTTATTTGCAATTTTAGTCTGCTACACCCTGTTTAGCATAATTGGTACTGAATGGTCAGCATTGGCTCAACGAATCAATAATGAAAAACATTTTAATGCACAAGCACGAATTGTTGATAGTTTGTTAAATTTTGAAACGGTCAAATATTTTTGCAATCAAAAGTTTGAAGTAAAAGAAACTGATAAACTATTGCAAGAATCGGAAGATGCCGCAACCAAAAAACATATCACTTCAGAATCTGTTCATTTAGGTCAAGGGGTCGTTATTGGTTTAGGACTTATACTTTTGACCTGGATCACGGGTAATAATGTTTTACAAGGAACCATGAATGTTGGTGATTTTATTTTGATCAATAGTTATCTTTTACAATTTGTTCAGCCTTTGAGTTGGTTTGGTTATTTTTTGCGTAAAATTCGTAAAGGGCTAACAGACATGGAGAATGTTCTTAGCCTTTTGGATATAAAACCGGAAATTAAGGATATTCCCGGTGCAATTGTACTTCGCTCTGATTATGCAGAAATAGAATTTAAACATGTTGTGTTTGGTTATGAATCCAATAGACTGATTTTGAATGACGTTTCTTTTAAAGTTCCTCGTGGAACCAGTGTTGCTATTGTAGGACCAAGTGGTTCAGGAAAATCAACGATAGCGCGTCTTTTGTTTCGTTTTTATGATATAACAGGAGGTGCAATCTTAGTTAATAACCATGACATTCGGTTAGTGACCCAAGAATCATTGCAAAAATTGATTGGCATTGTTCCTCAAGATACAGTTTTATTTAATAATAGTTTATTTTACAATATTGCATATGGAAGACCAGATGCAACCGTAGAAGAAGTTGAAGAAGCGGCTCGTCTTGCTCATTTAGATCTTTTTATTGAACAACTTCCCGAGGGATTGTTGACTATGGTGGGAGAACGGGGTCTTAAACTTTCAGGAGGAGAAAAACAACGCGTCGCGATTGCTCGAGTTCTCCTGAAGCGACCACTTATGTATTTATTTGATGAGGCGACTTCTGCATTAGATACGCGTACCGAACGAGAAATTCAAAAAAACCTTGAAGAGATTTCCACAGGATCAACGACACTTATTATTGCACATCGCCTTTCGACCGTTACACATGCTGATAATATAATTGTAGTTGAGCATGGTTCGATTGTTGAACAAGGCTCTCATCAAGAATTATTAC
This sequence comes from Candidatus Babeliales bacterium, assembly GCA_963722255.1. Taxonomy (GTDB): domain Bacteria; phylum Babelota; class Babeliae; order Babelales; family JANWKD01; genus CAVRJM01. The sequence continues at coordinate 816,129 of CAVRJO010000001.1, read as the reverse complement.
AAAAGGATGGATTATATGCCCGCTTATGGAGAAAGCAGGCTACGCAAAATCATGGCGAAGAATAAGCAATGATGTTATTCTTGTGATAAACGATAAATACAGTTGTCATTCTGAGCGAAGCGCAGGAATCCAGAAATAGTTTATTAGTTATCCGATTTGATTTATTGTTTGATCCTGGATCTCTACGTCACTTCACTTCGTTTCGTTCCTCAGGATGACAGTTTTTCTGATTATATTGCCTAACAAAAGATAAAAGTACCATGCACAACGAAATAATAATAAAACAACCTACAAAACTTTATGTTCTTGAAGTGCAAACATCACCACTCACCTGGATTGAGATTGATAAAGATGCATTTGATCATAATGTTCATCAATATAAAAAAATAGTTTCTCCTTCTCTCTTTGCTGTTGTAATAAAAAGTAATGCCTACGGACATGGCATGCATCACATTGCTGCACTTGCTCAAAAAAATAGCAATGTGGATTATATCTGTACTGTAAGTTTATCTGAAGCAGTTTCATTGCGAAAATATGGTATAACAAAACCTTTGCTGGTATTAAGCATTATTGATGATGCGTTAGAACAGGCATTTATTCATGATATTGATTTGGTTGTTTTTGATAGGTGCCAAGCAATAGTTTTACATAGAATGGGAGCTCAGTTACAGCAAAAAATTAAAATACATATAAAGGTTGATACTGGGCTTTCGCGATTGGGCGTTATGTATAATGATGCACTATCATTTATACAAGAACTGCACCAATTGCAGTATATCACTATACAAGGAATTTTTACGCATTTTGCTGAATCTGAAAAGATGGATCAGACATTTACTGATCTGCAAATAGATAGATTTAAACAAATTGTTGATTCTTTAGAACAAATAAATATCAAAATTCCTTTAAAGCATGCTTCATGTTCTGCAGCAATAACAGTAAATCACAAAAGTTATTTTACCCTAGCACGTGCTGGAATAGGTGTGTATGGGTTATGGCCGTCATATGATAATAAAAAAACAGTGCAAGCTGATGGTAATTATTTTTCATTAAAGCCCGTTATGAGTTGGAAAACAAAGATTATTCATCTTAAAGAAATTCCTGCAGGAAGTTATGTTGGATATAATAGAACCCATTGTGTTACCAAAATATCACGAATTGCAACACTGCCGGTCGGTTATTGGGATGGTTATGATAGAAAGCTTTCAAATAAAGGATTCGTTCTCATTAATAATCAACGTGCACCTTTGGTAGGTACTATTGCTATGAACCTTATGATGGTTGATGTAACTGGATTGAATGTCAATCTAAATGACGAAGTTATTTTGCTGGGAAATTATGATGGATTAACGGCAGATACTCTTGCTGCTCAATGCAATACCATTAACTATGAATTTGTAACACGCATCAATCCTTTATTACCTAGAATAATAAAAGATTAATAATCCATTATAATTATTTTTCTAATCCTTAAATAAGAACGCAACAACATCTTTTTGATTTCTCGTCTTTCTTAAGGCACTGTTCTTTTTCGCTTGTAGGGCCATCTTCACGATTTGAATATTCAAGGTCAATAGTAGGTTCATCCTCATCGCTGCTTTCTTCTTGCATAAGTTTAATATAATCTTTGAAGCTTCGATGTAATGCTTGGCCCTTTTTATCATAGACTGTGATAAGAGTGCTTTTACCATCATAACTTACAAGAGTCTGTTCATTGACTCTATAGCTTCGTATATTTTTATTGCCCTGTTTGCATTGATCAAGAAGCTCTAGGACACGAGTCTCTTTATTTTTTTCTCGTATAATTTTTCTAATTCTCCTGTTTTCTCGACGTCTTTTTTTTGCTTCATCATTCATTGCATGTAGTGAAAATTGAATAAAACATAAGAACATAATAAGAATAACGCTCATTATTTTTTTCATACTAATCATTTTTTTATCCTTTGCCTTTTATTTGTAGCGCTTCGTTTATTACACATAGTGTGACAAATTTAGTATCTAAAGATAAAGAGATGAGATTTTTTTTGATTGACATATTTGTTTTAGTTTACTACGGTAAGTCTGGTTTTTTGTTGAGTTGTTGAAAGGTAAGAAATGTTTACTTTATTATATGGATTTTTATTGTTCTTTTTAATGCCATTAAACTGCATGAATCATGATCAGCAGGCAATTGCTGATTTGAAACGTGCATTACTACCAATTTTACCTGAAGCAATTTTTGCAGATCTTAGCAAGCTTGCATCCACCGACAATGAAGAATTACCTATTTTTGATCAGAAAGAGAAAACAACTATCCCCTTGTTTAAAAACTTTCCATTACTTTCTCAATCGATTTCATATGCTTCTTTGGCAACATTACCGACGCCAATTACTCAATATCCAAACATAGCTAATAAATTGGGAGTTGCGGAGCTTTTAATGAAGCGAGATGATTTGACTGGAAAAAAAATAAACGAAGAGACAATATTGTTTGGTGGCAATAAAGTACGCAAACTGGAATTTTTGCTTGCTAATGCAGTTGCAAAAAAGGCTGATGCAGTTATGACGTTTGGCTGCGTTGGTTCAAATCATGCATTAGCAACAGCGGTGTATGCCAAAGAAGTTGGATTACAGTCTATTTTGATGCTTTTGCCTCAAGCAAACTCATTAGTAGTGCAGCGAAATTTATTATTGGATGCAGATGCAGAAGCTACGATGATTTTTGCACCAACCAATAAATTACGAGCTATTTCAGCAACGCATCATTTTTTAGCGCACAAACTTGAGCATGGAAAATTTCCTTATGTTATTCCTACAGGTGGATCATGCGCTTTGGGAATTTTAGGATATGTTAATGCTGCATTTGAACTTAAAGAGCAGATTGATAACCATGAGCTCAAAGAGCCCACTACAATCTATATTCCTGTTGGTAGCTGTGGCACCTATGTAGGCTTATTGCTCGGATTAAAAGCTGCAGGCATAAAAAGTAAATTAATTGGAATTTCAGTGGAGCCTGAAGATCAAAGAGCGCAGCTTGATAAAATAAAGAGGCTGTTTGAAGAAACAAATGAGTTGTTGCATAATGCCGATTCTTCGTTCGCTTTATTCCCTTTTGATGAAAATGAGCTCAATATTTTGCATGATTTTACCGGTAACGGATATGCATTGTTTACACAAGAAGGCATTGAAGCAATAAAGCTCCTTAGAGAGAAAGAATCAGATCTTTTAGATGGTGTTTATTCTGGTAAGGCTTTTGCAGGATTATTATCTGATGTTTCTAGAAATGGCTCTCAGCATGATACAATTTTATTTTGGAATACCTTTTGTGCTGATGACTATACCTCTGCAACATCAAGAGTTTCTTACAAAGATTTACCATCTTGTTTTCATGAATATTTTGAATCAAAGCCTTTGCAAGATTCATTATTTCATTAAATAGATAGAAGAGTTAAAACAAAATCATTTTGGATTTAAATTATTGCATAATTTTTTCAACTTCAGCTTCTAATGCTTCAAACTCTTCTTGAAAAGGAATGAATTCTATTGCAAGGGGTAGTTTTAATTCTGCAAGATGATCAACTTTTCTTTCATCCATTACCATGCGGAATTTGTCTTGATTTTGTATTTTTTTGACAACTTCGCCTGCGTATACGTGTAATTTTCTATTTTCACTACCTTTGGGTTGTTTCCTTGTGATATTACTAAATCCATCTAAAAGTTCTCGTTGTTCAGGAGTCATGGTTTTAAGCTTTCTTTTTAATTCCGATCGCTTATCAGAAAAGGCAAAAGGTTTTTCAAAGTAGCGAGTCAATCTTAGGACTGCAATAAACATTTTTCTTTGTCTTTTCTTTAAAAGTGATAACTTTTGAATGATATCTTTTTTGCAAGAAATGTTGGCTTCAAGATAGTGAGCAATATCATTAAGAATAATGCTCTCAGCAAAAAGTTGATGAATAGTATCGATATGTACAAATAAGGTGGCAATAAGAAGTTTATCTTTTTTGAAATGCTTAAACTGTATGGTCTGTTTTTCAGAATCGATATGGAAATTTTGGCTATTAATTGCAGCATCAAAAAAAGATATAAAATATTTAAGATGAGGGATTTTTATTGCAAATTTTTCCCTAATCAAGCAAGGTTCTTTAATTTTTTCAAGATGCCCGTTAAGTCTTGGTTCTTGAATTAAACAATCATAGCCTTCACAGAGGAATGTAGGACATGCTTCTGCGATTTTTGCACTATTTTTTTCCGATAATGCTTTTTGTAATCGTTTACGATTTTGTTGTCTTACAACATTGATTTCATCGTCTGCAAGCAAAGAATAATCTTGTATTGCATTAAAGTCACACAATCGTTTATGCTGCACTTCAAGCATTAGCTTTTTAATGACGTTATATGGTTTGATGAATTTTGGATGAATAGAGCCTGCTGTTGGATCTTTTACAGAAAAAATATCATCAGTTCCTGTTAAGGCTTCAAGTTCATCGATGGGAAACAAAAAATGTTTTTCTTTTTTAAAATGTTTGAATTCCAGCATATCAGAATCGGTATGAACACAAAAATTTCCTCCTGCCAGCAATGCTTCAATAAATGAAAGATGCATGCTCGCGGTAACCTTTGGAATTTTTGGATCTTCTTTTTTCATACAGAATAGTGAAGAAAAAATGAAGATTAATGAGTAAAGAGATATTATAAATGATAACTTCATACTATTTTTCCTTGAATGTGCATTAAATCATTAAACTGATATGAATTCAACTGTTGATGGCTAGTATAAAAAATTATGAGAATTTTTGATAGACCGAAAAAGACTGAGATATTATGCATAAAAAAAGTGTGTTATTTTTAATAAGTGAATAAAAAAGCTATTTTCCCAAAAAATCATATTTTATTAAAAAATAATTATCATAACGAATTCTGCATGCTATACTATATATGTTTATATTGTAAAACTATTTTACAAAGGAAATTTATGAAACGAATTTTGGTATCTGCCGTTTTTATTTTGAATTTTTTCAGTTTGTTACAGGCAATGGAAAATAAAGAGCAATTGTATCAAGACACAAGCAAGTTTGTGGAGATATTGAAAACTGACGATTTAAAGGAACTGTTTAATGCTTGGTCGAGCGTTACAAGGCATGTTGATGAGATTGGTGCCAAACTTGGTGAAAAATATGCAAAGTCTTGTGAAAATAATGTACGGGAAGTGCTGCTTCTTACATTTGAAGCATTGCTATATTCAAAAAAATGCCAAGAAAATTTAAAACAAGTCGCAATAGATTTGACTACAATTATTTACACTATTGAGTTTATAACAGAGCTTCCTAGTTTTGCTTGGCCATTTCTAAGGCATCATTTATATATAAACAACAATACAAATAATGTAATGATAAAAATTATTGATAATTCGATTAAGTTGGAATCAAATGAAAAAGTTAAAGAAATATTAAAAAGAAAAAAGGTTCATATGATAGAGCTTAATCGACTAGCGGTAGAAGCCTATAGTGAATATCAGAACGAAATTAAAAATAGTAAAAATAGTAATTAGTAACAAGGATTTGATTTTTGATACACCGTAAAAAAAGTTATACACTGAAGCCAATGATTTTAACAAAAAAACTGAAATAACTAACGTGGTATCTATGCAAAAAATTCGTGTTGGCGTTTTAATGGGTGGTAAATCTATAGAGCGAGAAGTTTCATTTAATTCCGGCAGAACAATTTGTGATCATCTTGATACATCGCGTTATGAGATTATTCCCATCTTTCAAACGCACAATGGAATTTTATATGAGCTACCATGGAGATTTTTATATCGCGGTAAAATTACTGATTTTGAGCATCGCTTAGCAACAGAAGCGCAGAAATTACGATGGGATGATTTAAAAAAAATCGTTGATTTTGTTTATATTGCATTGCATGGTGCTTACGCTGAAGATGGCACATTGCAGGGATTTTTAGAGGTATTGCAAATTCCCTATTTGGGCTCAAAGGTTTTTGGTAGCTCTCTTTCGATGAATAAAGTGATGCAAAAAAAGTTTTTAGAGCATCGTGGTATTCAAGTTGCTTCTGGTTTGACCATTGCTTCATCAGAATCTACTAAACTTTCAAGGGAATTTCTTAAAAAGCGACTTGATGAATATTCACTTCATTTTCCTCTTGTTGTAAAACCGGCGCTTGAAGGCTCAAGTCTTGGCGTATCACTTGTACAAACATTGGATGAACTCCTATCTGCAGTTCATAAAGCGGCAATCATTGATGAGCGACGTATGCAAGATGTCGTAATCGAGCAAAAAATAGAAGGCATGGAGTTTGCGTGTATTATACTTGGCAATTTAGAGCATAATGATTATCTAGTTTTACCGCCAACAGAAGTTATTCCTGAATCAGATATATTCGATTATGATCAAAAATATATGCCGGGAAGAGCAACAAAATTTACACCGGCGCGGTGTAGCAATGAATCAATTACAAAAATACAACAGACCTGTTTAGAAGTTATGCGTGCATTGCATTTAACCATGGCGCGTATTGACGGTTTTTTAACGCCCACTGGCGATGTTGTTATTATTGATCCCAATAGTCTTTCAGGTATGAGTCCTTCAAGTTTTTTATTTCGTCAAGCTGCTGAAATAAATATGAATCATACGCAGGTTATTAATTATTTGATAGAAAATGAGTTACGACATACACATTCAGATTTTATGCTTCCTTTACAACAAGGTAAAACTATGCAAAGTAATGTGCAAAAAAAACGAATCGGTGTTCTGCTTGGCGGACGTTCCAATGAAAAGGAGATTTCGTTAGAATCGGGTCGTAATATTCTGTATAAATTATCACCCGAATCGTATGAACCCATTGCGCTTTTTGTAACAAGTTCATTAGAACTTTATCAGATTGATGAAAAGATTTTAGTGCGCAATTCAACTAAAGAGATTGAAAATGATTTGAGTCAAGCAACGTTGGTGCCATGGAATGACTTACCACAGCTTATCGATTTTGCATTTATCGGTTTACATGGTGGAGAAGGAGAAAATGGCTGCATTCAGGGTACACTAGAAATGCTTGGGATTGCCTATAATGGTTCAGGGGTGCTCGCGAGCGCATTATGTATGAATAAATATGAAACAAATGCTTTTTTGCGCTCAGAAGGCTTTGATGTTCCCGATTCGGTATTTATTTCTGCACAAGATTGGTTTGTTGCCAAACAAGAAATTCTCGATCAGATTGCAGCAAAGATTATATTCCCCTGTATTATAAAACCTCATGATGATGGGTGTAGTGTTTTGGTTGCTAAAGCAGAATCTCTTGAAGAGCTTGCTGAGTTTGTTACGACAACTTTTGCAACAACAAAAAAATCGCATCTTTTAGTTGAAGAACTTATTAAAGGAACTGAGTTAACTGTTGGTGTTATTGGTAACCATGAAGTCCGTGCATTACCACCAAGTCAAGCCATTGCCCAGCACGATATTTTATCAATTGAGGAAAAGTTTTTACCCGGAGCCGGTGAAAACCAAACCCCTGCCAATCTTCCCTCAGAAGCTTTGCGATTTGTACAAACAACAATGGAAAAGATTTATAAAGCAGTTGGAGCAAAAGGTTATGCACGCATTGACTGTTTTTACCAAAATGAACAGCAAAGCCCTACCGGTCGTCAACGAGTTGTTACCTTAGAAATTAATACGCTGCCCGGCATGACCCCTGCTACCTGCATTTTTCATCAGGCTGCTGAAGTTGGTATTAAGCCAATGGATTTTATTGATCTTATTATTAAGCTTGGTTTTGAAGAACATGCACAAAGTAAAGAATTGCGGCCGACAAAGAATTTGGTTGAGACATTATAATGGCGCTATAAATAGATCTATCATGTTAATTGTGCTAAAAAAAATATGTTCACAAGCTCTAAGCTTTAATTCTTCGATGACTTTATTCCTTCGAGTAACTTTTGACTTTTTTTCTTGAAGCTCTTTAGAGGTACATTCAGCATCTGGTTTTGCCAAAAGAATGCAAGAAGAAACAATTTGATTAGCTATATATCTATCTAAGAACGATAAACTATACTCTTTTTCATAGGGATTTTGTTGGCGTATACGGTCAATGCTTGAAAAGAATGTTATCGCTGCTCTTAGTTGTCCTTGCAGAGCATTTTTGTGGTCAACAGAAAAATTATGAGTATCTTTAAGGGCTATTACTAGATCCTTAAGCACCTTATTGCGTAGTACAATCAAACGTGCTTTTTTTTGTAAAGCTTTTGCGTAATCAACTTCTGTTAATCTTGTTGAAAGATGCGAAGGTGGTGTAACAGCTAAAATAATTGAATCTGCAATGGCATTGACGATTTTGTTTTCAATATATTCGGAAATTTTGTTATAGGAAAATAGCATGAATTCGCATGCAAGGAAGATGCCAATAGAACAAGCAGTTATTTGAGTTGCTGTATAAGTAGGCTGGTTTTTAAATGAATTTAGATCTAATGCTTGTGATGAAGAAAATGCATTAATGCCTATAAAAAAAGAAGAGATAAGCAAAGCTTTTTGAATATTTTTAATAACCACGATAACCCCATTTAATTACTAGTTTATAAATTAGATACTATGCTAGTAAAATTAAGTATATCATACATAAAAATAAGTTCAAGCGCCTATATTTATATTCTATTTAAATTAATTGTATTGTGTTACTTCTTATAAAGATAAAAATATCCCAAAGCACCAATGGTAATGGTAATGGTTCCAGTTCCGGCAAGCAATGAATAGCGAGCTGTCCTATTCTGATACCATGGATTACCGGTGATAGTTGCTAAGATGCTTTGATAAAGGTCTTTTAAAGGAGGAATGCGATAGTGAGATTTGGGTACAGATAGTTCACTATGAATATCAGCTATTTGTGGTTCTTGAATTAATTGTTGATGATCGGCTTTTTCTTCTTTCTGGGGTCCATTCTCACCTTCATTTTGTGGTGCTGTATCAGTTGTAAGACCATGACTGACAATAATGGTTGGAGGGATTTGCTCAAAGATTTCCGGTAACGGTTGATTTTTTTGTCCAACTATTTCCCAATCGGTAGATGCGGTTAAAGAGTTTCCTGTTCCTTCTTCCATAGCATGAGAAGCTGCTATAAAACTCATAAAGATTCCTACAACGGTTACTATTCTTTTCATTGTAGACCCTTTCTTCATCTGTTATTTTTTTTTCTTTCACTCATTATAGACTTTTTGGAACAAAAAAAACAAGAGTGTTGAATGCTTAGTTGATTTTTATCGCCTAAAGACAACCTGCGTAGAGGATGTTTGTGGAAGGACTGATATTAGAAAATTTGTTCGTAATTACAGAGTGAACCTTTTTGTACTTTTTGTAAAACTATTGAAAAGTATAAACTATTTTTGTTAAATTCAAATATAATATATTTAAATGTTTTTTTCTGTAAAGGGGTTAGTATGTTAAAAAGATCTAGTTTAGCCGTTTTGTTTTGTATTAGTATTGGTATTCAGGCTGCTCAGCAGCGTAAAATAGGATCCCGTGAGGGTCTGCTCGCGTCATTCAGCTATGCTTATATCTATAATTTAAATGATCAAACTATAAATCCTGGTAATGCCATTCTTTTTGATTCTAATGGTCCTATGTCTTTATCTATTACGCATACAACGGGCACGAGTGATATTGTAATAAATAATGATGGTGTTTACTTGATTAATTTTTTAACGCAAGGTCTTTTTGCTTCATCATTTGTGCTTTTTGTAAATAATGTAGCAGTTCCTGGGGGATCATACGAATCGATACCGGATGTTGCTGATAAGCTAGGAAAAGAGTATGGCCAATTAATAATTAATGCTAAAGCGGGAGATGTCATTACGCTTAGAAATTATAGCCCTGCTAATGGCCAAGGTCCTGCATATCTTAAAGCGGCTGGAAAGCTTGGAAAGCCTTTAAGCGTTAATGCATCGATTGTTATACTTCAAATAGGCTAATTTTGAGTAACGTATAATTTTTTATTTGATTTTACATGATTAAAGGCCTTTCTAAACTCAAATGGAAAGGCCTTTTTTTATAGGGATTATTAGTCAATTGCATTTTTACTGATTGTATATTATCATTGTATATGAAATGTATTTTAAAATAATAATAATAGCATATCTGAAAATTTTTACGATAATGATGCCTTTTCATTCTCTATTTTTTAAAAAGCAGATTTTTTTTGTTTTTTTGATAGCTTGTATAAGCCTATTTACATCATCTTTAAATTACTGTTGTAATAGAGGTGCGCAGGAACTTTCTCTATTCAATGAAATTAAAAAAAATATTGAAATAAGAAAAGCGTTTCTGGTCGCAGCAGAGGTCCCTAAGCCTTGGGCGAATCCTTATATAAACACAAAAAAGATTGTACCTTCAAATTTACTAGGGTTTTTTTCAAAGTTTTATCATGATAATGAAAGCCTTGTTCATTCTACTAAGAGTACAGCTTTTAATTCATCTAAGAGCATATTTAGAGAAATTCGAGAAAATATTAAAATAAGAATGGTGTCTACCCCTTTAGTAATGCATTCAAAACCGTGGGTTGTTAACAAAGAATCTGAAAGAGAATCGCAAGGGCAAGTGTCCAATGGTAAAAATTCGTCATTAGTTCATATTGAATATTTGGATAAAGAAATGTGGGAGTTGATTTTTTTGCAAATAGTCCCGGAAACAAATATTTCATTAAATGAATTTAAAGTAATACTGAACTCTTTTGCTAATTTAACAAGAGTAAACAAACGATTCAATGCTTATCTTAGCGGTGAATGGTTAACACAAAGAATAGTTGAAAGATTTCTTCTTTGTGTTACTCCAGAAGTAATTGATTCTATTTTTATGAACAATCCTCATTTTCATGTGAAAAATAAAGTTTGGAAATATAGGCCGTTAATTTATAAGAAGATGTCGTCATCTTGTAGCATTGAGTTAACATATCCATCAAAGTTTATGCTGGCATTTAAAGAAGTATTACATGATATTAATGAGTGCCGCTTTTTCTCAATAAGTGATCGTTGTGTGGACACAGATGTGAGGTTAAATAAATCCATAACGAGGCTTTTGGGTTTTAGTATTTCACCAAACTTTTTTGTTAACCATAATAATTTATTGCATGCCGCAATTATAAATGATGCCCGTGAAGCTATAATAGAATTATTAGAAAAAGGGGCTGATTGTAATATGAAAAGTAGAAACCTTGCAAAGCCTATCGAAGAAGTTAATCAGCGAAAATTATACGAAGATTCCATTCCTTTTGTTTTTGCTTGTAAATTTTCAGCACGCTCAGCAATTATTTTGTTACAAAAAGGTGCTGATATAAATTTGATTAAAGAGAACCTGAGAAGATGTTTTGACGGGCGTGACATGTATCATAGTTCACGTGATTATTATGATAAGCGTAGTAAGTTTTGTAAGGTAATAAAAAAATTGGTAAAGAAGGGTATTGATCCCAATGCTGATATCAATGATAGTGGTACGTTGTTTGGATACGTTTTGGAAGAAGCGGCTCGTAAAGGATTAACAGCGGTAAAGCCAGAGTTAATTAAATTTTTACTTATAAAAGGGGCAAATCTTAATAAATCTTTTAAAAATTTTGTGCGTGATGAGCAAACTCCTCGTCAATTTGCAGAATCAAATAGAACTAATCTTCCTGGACTTATTAATTTATTTAATGAGCACGAAAAATCAAAAAACAGTTAAGTAAAAAGATTTTAAAATCTTTTTTAAGGCCTACTGATTTGGTTGGATTAACTGATTTTTACTAGCGTGAATCGTTTATACAAGGTATTATAAATTAATCCTATTTAACATATATGAAAAGAATAAATTATAATTATGATAAAATATTTTAATTCTCTATTTGCTAAACAACAAATTTTTTTTGCTTTTTTGATACCTTGTATAAGCCTATTTGCATCATCTTTAATGTACTGTTGTGATAAAGATGGAGCGCAGATGCCTTCTCTATTCAATGAAATTAAAAAAAATATTGAAATAAGAGAAGCTTATGCTCCTTTAGTAATATACTCAAAAGCATGGGGCACTAACATAGAATCTGAAAGAGAATCGCAAGAGCAAGCATATACCGGTAGAAAAGATATTTCATTAGTTCAAAGTGAAGATGGGGAATTTTTCATTCCATCCGAAATATGGATGTCAATTTTGTTGCAAACAATATCTGAATCGATAACAACAAAAAAAGATTTTAAAGCTGCATTAATGGATCTAGCATCGATAGCGAGAGTTAAAAAATTTAATGACCATTTATTCACTGATGTCTTTAAGAGAGCAACAATACCTAAATTATTTAATTCATTGCATCCAGGAGTAATTAAAGAATTAAACTTCGAGAGCTTAACTGGTAACACAAAAGATCAAACTATTTGCGGCACCATTAAGAATATTTTTTTGAAAATAATTCAATTACGAAAATATAGAACACCTCCTGGCCTGCCTGTTCTGGAAAAAAACCATTACAATGAAACAAATAGCCCAATTGATGAATCTCTACGATATCTCATTGCTCTAGGTATTAGTCCTAATTTATTTATTTGCAGCCACAACTTATTTCACATAGCAATTAACAATGGATTGCCCTGCCTAGCTAATTATTTACTACAAAGTGGAGCAGATAGTAACATGCGAACTCAAAACTATACTGAAGAAAAAAAACAACACCCATATTTATTAAATGCAAACTATAATCAGATTCCATTCGTGTTAGCTTTTGCTACATCACCTTATACTGCACTGGCTTTATTGCGTAATAAAAATCTCGATATTGATCTAATTAAAGAAAAATTAAAAGAATGCTTTTGCCTAGGCTTTTATATTCCGAGCATTTATAAAGCTGTATATTACGATATAATTAGGGAGTTAGTAAGTAAAGATATTAGCCCAAATTATGGGGTATATGGCGTTAGTAGTCTTTCGACTTCATTATTCGGCTGTGTATTATTAATGTTATCTGAAAAATTGGTACAATCTGGAATCTCAATAGAAGAACTGGAAGAGAAAGAAATCGAGCTAATTAAATTTTTATTAGACCATGAGGCTGATATAGATAAAGAATATTATATATATACGGAAGGCGGATATCAAACTCCTCGTCAATTCGCAGAATTGAATAAGGATAGGTTTCCCGAGCTCGTTGGCTTATTTAATGAGCATGAAAAATCAAAAAACAACTAACACAGATTAATGTTTATAAAACTGTTCTTTTTAAATATCCCCTTTCTTTATACTTAGATACGTAAGTTAGTAAAAAAATATGTATAGGGGTCTTTCAGTAAAAAAGAGTTAAGTATGAGCTATAAAAAAAGTTTATTTATATTTAGGCGAGACCTTCGTTTGCATGATAATAAAGGGCTTAATGAAGCGCTCAGAAGTTCTGAAAAAGTAGTTCCCTGCTTTATTTTTGATCCACGTCAAATTACAGAAAAAAACAAATATCGTTCAGAAAATGCGTTGCAATTTATGTTTGAATCAATAGAAGATCTTAGGCAGCAGCTAAAAAAACATGGTGCTCGTTTGTATACTTTTTTTGGAAAAGCTGATGAAGTTGTTGAAAAACTTATTGCTCAAGAAAAAATTAACGCTGTGTATGTGTGTCGTGATTATACTCCCTTTAGCTTGCATCGTGATGAAGCTCTGCATAAAAAAGCAGTTCATTATGGGGTAGATTTTTATCAAATTAATGATGCACTGTTGCATGAGCCTGAAGAGGTTGCAACTAACAATGGTGAACCATATAGTGTATTTACCCCTTTTTATAAACGATCTCGCCAATTGCCGGTGACTTTGTCTGAAAAATTGGTGGGTGACAATTTTTATAAGCAACCCATAGCAGGACACAAAAAATATACGGTATACGACTGTATTGAATCAAAAAATGAGCAGTGTACTATTCTCGGCGGAACTGTACAAGCGGAAAAAATTTTAAAAAATATTCATACATTTAAAAACTATACTCAGGAACATGATTTTCCTGCGATCGCAACCACGCATCTATCAGCACATAATAAGTTTGGGACTGTTTCTATTAGGCAAGTTTATCATACAATAAAAAAAGTATTAGGCATTAACCATCCTTTGTTGCGGCAGCTCTATTGGCGGGATTTTTTTTATTCTGCAGCCTACTTTTCTCCCTTTGTTTTTGGTCAGCCCTTTCGTGCAAAATATGCCAATATTGCATGGTCACAGAATACAAAATTATTTAAGCGTTGGTGCCAAGGTAGTACTGGATTTCCTCTTGTTGATGCAGGCATGCGAGAACTTAATGCTACGGGATTTATGCATAATAGGTTGCGTTTAATAGTTGGTTCATTTTTAGTAAAAGATTTACATATTGATTGGCAATGGGGAGAGCGTTATTTTGCACAAAATCTTGTTGATTATGATCCATGTGTTAATAATGGAAATTGGCAATGGGTAGCTTCAACCGGATCTGATTCACAACCCTATTTTAGAGTTTTCAATCCTTGGTTACAGCAAAAAAAATTTGATAATCAGTGTATTTATATTAAGCGATGGATTCCAGAGCTCAAAAATGTACCTCAGTCGGTTATTCATACCTGGTTTAAACAAAAAACGAAGATTAACGGTTATCCGTTACCGATGGTTGATCACGGCATTGAAAGCAAAAAGTCTAAACTTTTGTATACTCAAATATGCTGATATAAGTAAAAGTCCTATAATTTTCTTAAGAAAGAAGTTTTTTTGCTGCAAAATAGCCACCAACGACAATTGTTGAAGCGCCAACTACGTATGGAAAAGCTGCTTCAAGTTTGTAGCGAAAAGGTATAGCATTGTTTCGCATGAGATCAATGGTACTTTGAAGGCCCCAACCGGTACGGACATTAAGCTTTTTTTTAACTGTTGATTGTATCCATCGTGGTAATTGATGGTAAAAACTTGAAATATTGATTGGGCGACGAGATATTTTCATATTTTGGAGATAAAAGACTTTTTTTAAAGCAATAAGATTTTCTTCATTTCGAATAAATTCATCTTTTAATTTGGCATAGTCAGATGTGTAAAATTCTAAGACGCCGGTTGCGCGGGCAGCTACAAATTCGGTTCCGTTTTGATTGGTTTCAAGAGCACGAATTGCTGATAGATCGAAAGCTTCAATTTTATGTGAATATTGAGCTCCATAGTTGATTATATTCTTCTTTTTAGAATGATGAACTATTTTTGATATAATGTCGTGGTCAATATCATAAAGATAAATATTCCCTTCGTCTTGACATAATAATGCGATAGAGCCATCTGAGCTTATTGCTCCTGCATTTATCGGATTTCTTGCAAATTGATCGGGAAGTAGATTTTGTTCAGTATCAAGAGGTCCTAAATAGTTGTCGGTTTCTTCATCAAATATTCTATCGGATATTAGTTGTAAAACAATATTATTATCAGAGAGGCCTAAATATGGTATTGTTGCTGCATTGTAAAGTTTTTTGATGTGTATTATTTCTTTTCCTTCATCAAGGTTTTTAGAAGCAATATGATATCCTTCGGTTTGATTATATTCTGTCTTTTTTTTCTTAGGTAGACACAAGATCCGTTATTATTAACAGTAATCATTTCCTGGTAATATTTATCAAGTCGCGGATTCGATTTTAACTTTAAATCGCTTTCCTTTGTTAAGTCTTTTAGAGTAAGCAAGACGGGCTCGAAGGATTCTATTTTAAAGTAAAGCTCGTTTCTTGCAGTGAAAAAAATTGAAGGTAGTTGGTATTTGGTGCATCCAATTTTTTGATTTTGTGAATCAAAAAATTCAACTTGGCGATTATAATAATATGCTGGTATAATTAGTTTCACGGAATGCGTTAATTCATATTGATCAGAATCTTGACACATATGAAGATTTAAGGTGAGAAGTTTTTCATAGTCTTCCCTAATTACTGCAAAAGATGAGCTTTTAGGATCAAGACCAGCACAAATTACATCTTCGACGCGTAAATTTTCTTCAAATTTATTAGTGCATTGATTCTTTTTATAAATAATAGCTGTTAATAAAGGTGTTATAGTATTATATATATGGCGCTTTCTAACAACATAGAGGAGTGTTTTGCCGTCATTACTTAGTTTTACATAATAAGGTATTGCCTGTTCTTCATGTTCTGCAAATGGTCGCAGCTTTTGTTGTCGAATGCAAGTTTGTGGATGATTCTTAATCAAAAATTGAAATAGATCAAATTCTCTTTGATTTTGTAATTTTGTTACCCCTATAAAGTCTTGCAACTGTGGTAAATTATTCTCGAGGTTATACAAATCTATTTGAAGAGCATGATGATTAATTATTGATTTTAAATATTCATTTTCAAAACCTAAAATTTGATAAATCTGTGCCCAACTGGCGACATCATGAGGCTCTAAATTTAAACTATTTAGTATATTGTTTAATGATATTTGATCATACTGATCAAGCATAATTTCATCACTACATAAGCTTGATGAAACTTGCTCTAAAAATTTTTTCAATTGATTCAGATCGACAATGGATTGTATTACGAAATAATAATCAGATTGTTCACTAAAATTTGTACAATCATAAGTATCTAAGACTAGATTTCTTATTGATGTAGCTTTTATCAGAAGTTTTACTTCATTTTGTGAAAGCTCTACTTTTTCTGACTGAAGATTTTGATCATCATGAGTGATATAAAAATTAAAGTTTTTACCTTCAGGAAAAAGAATTTCGTTAATATCGGACTCTTTCATGCATAGAAGATAGAAAGGAAGAGTAAATAATTGAACGGTAAAAAATAGTTTTAATAAATTCATTTTTCTTTCCATAAAATCCTCCATAAGCCCTTATGATTTCTTACACATCTTTTTTACTTTAATTTTAAGAATATACGAATTATATTAAAAGTCAATCTTTATTTCTAATTGAAATTTAAATACTTAAAAGGAATGGGCTCCTAACAAAAGTATAAGAGAAGCAGGACGATCGATTGACCTGGCCTGCAAAATTGCTTCACAGCAAATCAAGATAAATGGAGTTATTTAAGATATTATAGTATGCAGCCATACGCAGATCTAGAGGAAAATAACCTTAACACCTGACAATTTTAAAAGTAAGCCATAAAGGGGGAATTTCCAGCAATGACAGTGCGGCTTTCAGAAGAAAGCGAATACCTTTTTTGAAAAAGGAAGTTAAACTGCGCGCAGTTTTTTTTTAGAACGTTTTGCACGCTCAAGATCTGGCTGCATGCCGGTGGAAACAGCCCAATAATAAGCAACACTTAAAACAAGAATAAGACGTTCTATTCGTTCTGCATGGCGTAACTGAGTAGTAGTGATATCAAAGCCTCTTGATTTAAAGTCTGAGAACATAGGCTCAATAGACCATCGCATGCCATAATCAAGAACTTTATATTCGGTAGGAACACAATCCATAGCAATGATCCAAGGTTCATCTTTGCCTTCATCTTGTAGTGCACCAATGTTAGTTGTAACGCCAGAATTATAATGTCAACTGAACATTGCACAACGATGTTTGTTTTAATCTGATAAGCTCGCCAGAACTCAATTCCCCACCATGATGAAAAAGAATAAGATTACCTTTCAAGCGAATGCGGTATCGCCATTTGAAACTTTGACATAATTGGATAAGCGCAGGATTCCCATAGAATCTATCCGCCATTAAAATAATTTTTGCATAGCTTGGTATGTTAGCAAACACCGCCTCAAGCAGTTGTTTTTGAATGGTAAAGCCAATTTCTCCTTGCGTTTTAATTACTCGCCATGCAACAGGAATAGCACGTTCTCCAATTCGCAATGAAACCATAAGACATTCAAATTCTTTATTGATTTGACTTTGATCCATTGATAAAACAATGATCTGGCCATTTGCATGTATAAGTTCTATTAATTCAGGGATAAAGCCTTCTAGTAACGTATCACAATCAATTTTATCATTGGCAAGCCAACGATTAATATAGCGATAACGCTCCTCATCACTTTTGACTTTTCTTGGCAGCACTGTTGCTAATTCTGATGTGTTAACATTGCGACATGTTATTACTGATGCTGCTGATGCAAATCTGCCAAACCTATCCTTTGTGGCTTGCTTAAACGTATATCTCTCTCTGCTAAATCTTCTTCGATAACTTTTGCCAAGTGTATTATTGATCCACCCATCATTCTCACCTTATTTACTCCTTTGTTTTTCACAAAGTATACACTTTTTGCAAAACAGAGTCTTTGATGAGTGTTAAATTTTGTCAGGTGTTAAGGAAAATAACAGGTATTTTTGACATTTTGTCAATGCATTGTTATTCTAAAAATAAAGTATATTTCTTTGAAATTTTGGGGGCGTACAGGCTTCGACGTGGTATTGATGGGTCAAAGAGCATGTCGAGTTTCGGCTGAGAACTTGGAAAAAGCGGTCAAACTATAAATGCAAAAAATGCAAACGCTGTAAAAGGCGATTCTTCATTAGCACATTTAGGCTATGTTAGCGCAAATGCATTCGGCACTTGGAGTGCCGCAGCTGCAGCGTAATAAGCTTAAAGCTATTTGAAAACTTGTCAGCAAGGCGTGCTTATCAGTTGCGCTGACACGTATAATACAAGATAAGACTTTCTAGTAAGAATTCTTCCAGGAGTGTAACTAGAAAAAATACTGAACTGGGCTGTGCTTAAATATTCTGTTTTCGAGGTTTGGCACAGTATATTCGAAAACTAAACATGTAGCGTGCTTTGAGCTTGATATGTTGCGGACATGGGTTCGATTCCCATCGCCTCCACCAGACTTCGTTTATCCGGGCCTTCCGGCTCGGCAAACTACGTCTGGCTTCGCCAATCTTTTAATGAGCTGTAATTTGGTTATATAAACGAAGTCTGTCCGTCGAAGCTCAATTTTACTTCGAAGTTATTCCACTGCAAGCGAAGACTGGACTACTACGAAGTTGACCTACGGCTACGATTGGCTGCCGCCAGCAAGATGAGGCGAAGATTGTCCAAAGACTTGTCCGACGTAGCTTGCCAAGCTGGAAAGCATGGATAAGCGTAGGCGGAAGCTTTATAATACTTCGAGGTTTTACCCTAAAAGCGAAGGATCGACTATTCGCGCATTAACAAAAATTCAAAAATTTTAAATACCATGAAAAAATACATTCTATCCTTTATTTGTGCCTTATTTTTTATTTTGTCTTATTCATTGTTAGAGGCTATGGAAGAGAAAAAGCGTCAAGAGCGACAATGGATGTTTTTGAGTGAATTATTTGAGAACGCTCAAAAAACACATCAGCTGAGTGGTTATTTTCCGCAATCTTCTGAAAACAAGGAGGCTTTACGATCTCTTGCAGCAGAGCGAAAAAGAAATAATATTTCTATAATTGAATATAATTCTGAGAAAAGAGTTTTTTTACAAGAGACTAAACGATATAGTTTTTTGGGTTATTGGTTATCAAAGAATGTTAATACGTTTGAATTTGTTTATGGGATACACAATTTAAAAGCAAATCTTTTTGCCTGTAAAAAAGTAATTGGTGTAGTTGAAGACAGTCCTGAGGACGAAGACCAATCGCTTCTTGAAGCGCTCGCCAAAACAGAAGAAGGCTGGAATGTTTATATTAAAACAAAATCTGTATATTGCCTTAAAGCAAAGTTTCTCTTTTCAATTCCTTTCATTATAGGCTTTGGTGCCTTATGGCATTATCATTGCCCTACCTGTTTCAGTTCACTCTGGAGCAGATAATTTTCAAAAAAAAAGAACAGTCAAATTATTTTTCTGCAATAGTTCTGATTTTCTCAATTGATTATAGTTAATTACAAATTGAATATTGACTTTTTTGGTTAATTTGATAATCTATAGTTATGAAAAAGAAATATATAAAAAGGGAAAAATATATGAAAAAAACAAATCTATTTGCCATATTAATACTTGTTTTCAGCATTAGTTCTATGCAGGCAATGAATTCAAAATTAACCTGGAAAGAGGCTTGTGAAATATTAGAGCTTAGTCAAGATAGCTTGACTGACGAAAATATAAAGAATCAATTTAAGCTGTTAGCTTTAAGATTTCATCCAGATCGTGCGCAATATAATAAATTAACGCCTCATGAGGCTAGGCAAAAATTTGAATCATTAAAATCTGCTGTTGAAATTTTATTGAATAAGCATCCTCAATCGTATGTATCAAATTTTTTAAAACAATTTGAGATAAAATTTAATGGGCAATCGGGTTCGATAAAAGAGGAGCTCGATACGTTCTTATTTATTGGAATTCCTTACGCAAAAGCATATAAAGTTAGTATCTATGAAAATGTAGATTCATACCAAATGGCACGGGAAAGTTATAGAACAGAATATTTGCCCATCTATTATCATGCTCAAAAAGCCATAGCCGGTCTCTTGATAGGAATATGCGTAGCGAGCTTGTGGGGCTTTTACAAACTTAATTTACGTGCTAGTTCCAAATAACTTTTTTTATTATCAAACAATAAATCTCTTTAAAAAAATATTCAATTATTGACTTATTTATACAATAAAAAATACAATTAGAATAGTTATATATTCTTTGAAATTTCTGGGGGCGTACAGGCTTCGACGCGTTATAGAGAGCGCAAAGAGCATGTCGAGTTTCGGCTGAGAACTTGGAAAAAGCAGTCAAAACATAAATGCAAACTTCGGTTTAGCAGCTCCTGCATTAGCTTTAAGTTAATTGCAGAAGTTCTTGTCAGTGCAGCGTGCTTATCAGCTTTACTGACTCGTATAATACAAGATAAGACTTTTAGGCAAGGTTTTTTAGTTGAGTAGCCTGAAAAAAGCACCAAACTAACCTTTGTTCGGAATCTGTGTTTTTGAGGTTGAACGAAGGTATATTCAAAAACTAAACATGTAGCTGCTTTGGGCTTAACATAATGCGGACATGGGTTCGATTCCCATCGCCTCCACCAGTCTACGCTTATCCACGCCTTCCTGCTTGGCAAGCTTCGACTGGCTTCGCCCTACATTATCCGGCGAAAGCCCGCCATAGCTCCTTGAGCGACGGAGGGGCCTTCCGGCTCGGCAAACTACGTCTGGCTTCGCCAGGCTTCGCGGTTCTTATAGCTATTTATGCTTTCATAAGTTTCTTTATATTTTTCCAAGAAATGATAGTTCCGTGAGATCTTTGGAAATCATCAGGTCCTGCATAAACAATAAACCCACTGAGGTCTTTGCGGTTGAGGATCTCTTGCCATTGAAGAATGCCCTTAAAAAAACTTGGAATTACTGTCATGCCTGCTTTAATTTCAACAGGAATCAAATCTTTATAACTCTTTTCGATAATGCAATCAACTTCATGTCCTTGAATATCGCGCCAAAAGTAAATATTGGGTGTTTTAATTTGATTATATTGATATTTAAAAAGTTCGCTAATAACGAATGATTCGAATAAAGCGCCACGTAATGGATGATTAAAAAGATCGTCTGAATTTTGAATACCTAAAAGAAAGCAGGCAAGACCTGTGTCATAAAAATATAATTTAGGACTTTTAATAATTCGTTTACTAAAGTTTTGATAATAAGGGTGAAGCAGTTTAATGATATAACTTGTTTCTAAAACAGAAAGCCAAGATTTTGCAGTATTTGGGCTAATATCAGCATCTCGTGCTAATTCTGCAAAGTTAACAACATTTCCAATACGTGCTGCGCACAGTTTTAAAAATTTTTGAAATGATATAAGATTGCCAATTGCTAATATTTGCCGCACATCACGTTCTACATATGTTGCAATATAATTTGAATACCAAACAGATGGATTTATTGCATGCATATAAAGCCGAGGATAAAATCCTTTAAGCAATGTTTGCTCAAGCGTTGCAGGAAGTTTCTTCGCTTGTTGTAGTTCATCAATTGACAAAGGTAATAAGGTCAAAAGAGCAATGCGTCCTGCTAAAGTTTGCGTAATTTTTTCGTACATTAAAAAATTTTGCGAACCCGTTATGATAAAAAAACCGGGCTTATTTAATTGATCGACGATTCCTTGCATGTAGGAAAAAAGCTCGGGAACTTCTTGAATCTCATCAATTATAAGGCCTTTTTGATTGGCGTAGGACGCAAAGAACTTTCTTGGATCTTCGCTAGCACCACTTCGAGTATCAAGATCTTCTAGGGTAACATAGGCATATCCTGGAAATGTTTCTTTAACAAGTGTTGTTTTTCCCGATTGACGAGGCCCCATAAGTGCAACGACTGGAAATTGATTAGCCATTTCAATAAGATGAGGAGTGATTTCTCTTTGTATGATCATTTTTTTACCTTTTTTGTATAATCTGCAATTCAATTGCAGATTATACAAAAAATCACGAAAAAGCTAGGTTTTAATAGATTTATTGCATTCAAGGCCTATATTTTGTTACAATTAGTAATAATATTAAAAAAACCATTAAAAGGAGGCTTTTTTATGAAGATAAATTTAAAAACTAGTATATATATCGCAATTTTCTTGTTATCAACTCAAGCATATGCCTTATTTGATGCAGCGCGTGATATTGTAGGCGGTGCTGTAGACGTTGCAACTAGTGCTGTTCAAGGAGCGACTAATGTCGTTCGTGATGTAACAGGAACTGCAAGAACATATCCTGAAAGAGTATATACCGAGGAAGAAGTTATAACAGAAGCGCCCGTTGTTGAAAAAGCACCGGTAGTTGCTGAAAATCCAGCGGTTATAGAGCCATCAGTAGGTGCAGAATCTGCTGCTGTTACTAAAACAAATGGTTCAGCTTTGAGTTCTAATGTTATTGAGCCTTCAGTGACAAGTGCGAACATTAGCGGAAAATAATCAGATCTAAAAATTTGCATTATAGGTAAAGGGGGAATAGGCCAAAAGCTTCTCCCCCTTTTTTACTAAAGACGCCAAAAAAGGGCGTCTTTTTTTTGATTTTTTACTGTTTTCATAGCATAATTCTAAATAAAAATATTCAAATAGAATAATTTGTTGACATTTTTACCCTATACGATAAACTATAATCATAGTAATTAGTAATTTTACCCTGTAAATAATGGAGTTTTTATGAAAATTAATAGAATAGTTGCCCTTGTAGGCCTTATGCTTTTAGGTGGTATTGGTCATTCAAGAGGTATGGAATTTACAAAGCCTTTAGAAGAAATGGCCAGAAGTGAAGCATATGCGTTGCTTGGTGTTGATGAAGGTGCTAATGCTGATGAAATTAAGGCTGCATTCAAAAAATTAGCTTTACTATATCACCCAGATAAAAATCCTGATAACGATGCTGAGGAAAATTTTAAAAGAGTCGTACGCGCCTATGCGATTATAACTGGCAAAGAAAAGGCATATCAGCCAAGCCTAGAAGCTGCAAATCAATTTTTTTGTGAAATCTTTAAGAATGATCAAAACTTAAATAAACAAATTCAAGAAATGTTTCCTCAAGATAGCCCTATGCATCAATTTTTTGCTGGCGCATCTACCCAGAAATTATTTGACAATTTTTTTGGAACTGACCAAAACGGTGAAGAAGAATTAGTTACGATAAAAACTACAGATGGTTTTGTTAAAGTTCCAAAAGCTGATGAGGAAAATGTAAGAAAAATTTATAATGAAAAGAAGAGAGTTCAGTTAAAAAATACTATTTTTAAATGGTCAGTTGGTCTTGGTTTTGTAGGTATAGGTTTTGGAACATGTATGTGGATTTACCACCCGGCTAAAGTTATTGCATTGAAAGATTCTTTTGTGGTTCCCGGATTGGTTAAAATATCTAACTTTGTAAAAAATTTGTATACAAAAAAAGCATAATTTTTATGCTTCAAACTTAATGGAGTTTTTATGAAAATGAAAATAAATAAAATAGTTGTTCTTATGGTTTTAACTTTTATGGTTATGGGCACTACTGTTTCAGCAAAAGTTATTATGTCTAAAGCATATGCGTGTGAATTTTTAGAGGTTAATGAAAATGCAACACAAGAAGAGATTGAAGCAAGAATTAACCTTTTGCGCTCACAAAAAGTAATCAGGCTGCCTGGCTTTTGGAACAGAGTGGTCAAGGCATATGAGGCCTTAACGGGCGAGAAATTTAAGCTTTTTGGAATTAATGATGCAGCAGGTATAACGTTTGATTTAGAGCTCGAGACTACTGGAACTGAACAAGCTTTTAAAGTACTAGGAGTTCGATATGGAGCAACTGAGCAAGAGATTGAAATTGCTGTTAAAAAGCAGATAAAAAAAATTAATAATGCATTTGAGCTATTGACTGGTAAAAAATTTAGATTCGAAGTTCCAAAGCTCAAAACGATAATGACTGATAAAGAAGCACGTAGAATATTGGGCGTTGGTCCAGATGCAACAGTGCAAGAGATTGAAGAGACGGCACAGCGTATATGGGATTATGATTTAGCAAGAACTCCTGGGCAATTAATTGAAATAAATAATGCTTATTATTTGTTGACTGGCAAGAAATTTAAACTTTTTATTACAGTTTAAGCTCCCTAAAATAATTAAAAGAAAAAAATGGGGTTATATATGAAAATGAATAAAACAATTATCTTTTTAGGCCTTATGTTTTTGTTTGGCATGGGCCAAGTAATAAGCATGGAACAACCTACTCCTGAAGTAGAAATTGATGAAGATGGTATTGCCAATGGTTTAGTCCCTAGTTCAAAAGGTCAGTGCTTTGACAATGAAAATGAATTCAGTTTTGATGATGAATTTATCAAAGAAAATGGTTTTAGGATCGATGGTAAATATTGGATATATTTGCCTAATGGCGATAAAGATCAATTGAATTTGTGTTATACATTGAAAACATACGATAATAAAATGGAATTTTCAAAGCTTTTGTTGATGTCTGAAGAGTGTGAAAGTTTATACACAGCAAAAAAGCTTTTTGAAGAAAGATGTGCGAGGCGACTTGAGCGAAGAAATGCGCGCCGTAAAAATCGTATTAAAGCTGCCAATCATATTAAAAAGCAAGATAATAGAGAGAAAGAATTTGAGACAGCCAAGAAAGTTGTTACTTCAATGGAAGATCTAGACCTTGTGGAAGCACTCTCACAGATTCAAGAACGTGAAGATGGAGAGACGCATGAGGCACCTCGAAATCAACGTTTTAAATGGGCTTTAGGAATCGGTATTGTTGCCACGATTGGGCTAGGATTAGCGGTAGTATGGTATAACTATAGAAAAGCTGCTGTTGCAGCTTAGAAACGAAAAAATTAATTTTTTAAACAAAAGGAAAATTTATGAAAATAAGTACAAAATTATATATTGCTGCAACTATCATTCTTGTTGGAATGGTACAACAATCATTTGCAATGAATATGTGGACATATCCACTTGCATGTAAACAACTTGGTGCAAGACAAGGAGCAACAGATCAAGAGATCTTGAAAGCATTTGAAGCAAAAAAAGCTAAGTTCGAAAATGATGCTACAGCGCTTGAGCTTTTAACTGGAGCTAAAAAGTATTTAGATTATGTTTCAGGAAAGAGAACAAGGGCACAAGAATTTAAAGTATACAAAACAAAGCGTATTTCATGTGTTCGAACTGGTTGGTTTACGCAGCAAGTAGGTATAGAAGAGCACAACGTTTCGCATTGTTTTAATACAATGTATATTGATACCTATGATTACAAACGAATCTATGGTGCCATCGGATTAGGACTTAGTGCCGCCGGTATAGCGTCATATTTCTTCCGCAATGAAGTAGCATCGCTTTTTAATGCACGCTTAATGCCGTTGCTAACTTCAGCTATTTCGAAAGTTCCATTTTTAGCTCAAAGAAGCTAACACTAAAAATATGAGGTATTTACAGGAATTACGCATAAACACTAGCATTGTTTTGATCTAGAGCCGTAATGCATCGATTTAAAAAAGCAGGATTTTTTTTCTTAAGAGCTCTGATAGCGGTTTCTGCGTTTTTATAACCATTTTTTTTCATTTCCAATTGAACGAGAGAATATGCTAAAAGCACGGCACAAATATGGTCATATTGTGTAACTATTTTTCGAGAAAAACATTCCTGTAAACCTAAACTTTGCTTAGTAGTTCTATTTAATTTCTCTATGCCCCATCGCTTTTTATAATTCATAGCATGTTGTTTTGGAGTAGCTTTATAGGTTGCTGCTTGGTAAACAATTGTTTCATTGCCATGCTTATCAATGCGCCTTACAGCGGTAATATATAAAGAAAGGCCGCGCCAAATAACTTGTACAGTTCGAGCCATTTGGCGGCCTTTTGGACGTATTTCTTTAATTTCACGCAGCTTTTTCTTTTTTCCTTTGTACTCAACAACACGATTACTATGCATGCGCACTTCAGTTTCAATGTTATTTTCAATAGCCCATTGTAGATACTTTACAGTAGCATATGCACCATCTAAAACAGCAATAATTCGTGTATTAGGGAAAAGTTTTTGAGCGGTATTAATGAAATGTTGTACAGTAATTCTTAAAGCTTCGCTTGGATTTGTATAAAATTCCTTACCAAAAGTAAAAGCAGCATTTATAGGCACAACAAACTTACGATCAGAAATAGCACCAATAATCAATTTGTATGCATTAATCGACCTGCCTATCTTAGTATCAAAAAGCCATCCCGTACCTTCCATCATTTGAGAATGAATTTTTTTGATAGCCGTTTCATCTATAACTGCTAATAATTCTTTTTTATCAGCGAAAATTTGTTGTGCAATTTTTTTTGATTGTTCAAGGCTTTCATGACCTGGCCGTAACATTCGGCTAATGGTATCTCCGCTTTTTTTGATTACCCTACCCATATTCTCAAAACTTCGTTTGCCAATATTTGTAAGAATTGTAAGAAATGGATAAGTTGCTATAGTATTAACGATGATCATTTTAGGCTCTCCCTTGAATTAGGCTTTTTGGGAGAGTCTATTATTTTTTAAAAATACGTCTAGATCAAATCTTTAAATACTCTGCGGAAGTCCTGTATTTATGAAAATAGTATTAAAATTATATATTGCTGCAACTATAATTCTCGTGGGAACTACAGTGCAGCAATCATTTGCAATGAAAAAGCTAACTAAAGAAGGATATAGCTATCATGATTCTAAAGAATTATTCAAACAATATACACAAGATTGTATAGCTATGTCTGTTAAACCATGGATATCTTCTCAAGAGCAAGTAAATAAAGTTTTGGCTGAAAATCCATCTAATTCAACAAGAAAGGATTGTTGTGATAGAATTTCAGAAAAAATAATGCTATTGAACAAGGCGAAGAGACAAGGTACATACTATTATGATGATTTGTCCGTGAGAAGAAACGGCTTTTTCACTAAGCTTATTTGGAGAACAGAAGGTAATACTGTATGGAAAAACATTTATCTTAATGATAGTGATCTTTCTTATAAAGATATTAGAGGATATCATTATACTATCTACGATTACAAAAGAATTTTCGGTGCTATCGGATTAGGACTTAGTGCTGCCAGTATAGCATCATACTTCTTCCGCAATGAAGTAGCATCTCTTTTTAATGCACGCTTAATGCCACTCGTAACGTTAGCTGCTTCAAAGATACCTTTTGCTGCAAAAGGAAGCTAACACTTTAGAACCATTGATTAAAAAATAAAGGGAGTCCTTTGGGACTCCTCTTTTTTTAGCTAATTACATATTCAGTAAGCGGAAGATCATCTTTACCTTCTAAAATAATTTTACATTTAAAATCACGTTCAAATTGTAAAATCGTATTGTATTCGGTATGCGCAATATAATCAAAAACGTGCATATTGCAGGCAATGGTAATATTTTTATTCTTATAATGATGTAATTCTTGTTTGATTTTAGGCAGAAGCGTATACGCAATAGTTTGCGTTGTTTTTATATACCCGAGTCCTTTGCAGGTTGGGCATGCTTGCGTCAACTCTTGTAAGAGCGTCTTGCCTGAACGTTTACGAGTCATTTGTACAAGGCCAAATTCAGTAATTTTTAAAACAACCGATTGGAACTTATCCCGCTCTTTGAGCATGCGTTCAAAGAATTTAAAAAGCTTTTGACGGTTTGCCGGTGAGGCCATATCGATAAAGTCGATAACAATAAGTCCACCGATGTTACGTAAGCGCAGTTGTCTCGTTACTTCTTCAGCAGCCTCGAGATTTGTTTTTAAAATGGTCTCTTCAAGGTCAGATTTACCCGTATATCTTCCCGTGTTAACGTCAATAACGGTCATTGCTTGGGTTGTTTCAATAATTATTGAACCGCCCGATTTGAGGTGTACCTTTTCTGAAAGCGCTTGTTGCACTTGGCTTTCAATATCGTATTTTTCAAAAAGATCTTGCTGGCCGGTATAATAATGAATTTTATGGGAATACTCAGGCGCAATCTTTTTTACAAATTTATAAATATCTTGTTGGTTTTGTTGGTTATCGCTAATAACCGACTCAACATCATTATCTAAATGGTCGCGAACAATTTGTAAGGAAAGTGGCAAATCTTCATAAATTTTTTCTTGGACTTCTGCTTCGTTGTAGCGTTTTATGATAAGATCCCATGTTGTTACTAAAAACTGAATATCCTGTGCGATCTCCTTTTCTTGACGATCTTCAGAAGTGGTTCTAATAATTGCACCCATTCCTTCAGGAAGATTCTTTGAAACGATCTCTTTGAGCCTGATACGTTCTTCTCTATTTTCAATTTTCTTTGAAATAGCGATTCGAGGAATATTAGGCATTAAAACAATAAAACGGCCAGGAAGGGTAAAACAGGTTGTAAGCTTTGCGCCCTTTTCGTAAACGGGTTCTTTGCTGACCTGGACAAGAATTGATTCGCCCTCTTTTAAGATTTTACTAATATCAGGAGGTTGATGGGGAACATAAGAGGCAGGTGAGTCTTTTGCTGATGAGCCGCTTTCTTCGATTTCCACCGTTGAGCTCATACGATCAAGTGCAAGTTCCCGATCAATTTCGGAAATATGCAAAAATCCAGCCTTTTCTTGACCAATATCAACGAAAGCAGTTTGAATGCCAGGTAATACCTTTATGATGGAGCCTTTAAAAAATGAACGCTCAAGCGACTGTTTTGCATGCGAAGCAAAATAGATGTTTTGAAGGTTCCCATCGCGTGTTACGGCAATTTTTGTTTGCCATGGGTTGGCGCTAATTAAGATTTTTTTCATAGAGTTCCATTAATTTTTTATTAGTGCATTGTATATATTTTTTGACAATGACCTTTTTTGTATAATTTTTTATATACTACTAGTATACCTGATCCAATCATTAAAGAGTAGAAAATAGTATTAATTTAAAAGAGTTTGGTGGAAAATTGATAAAAAATATGCTAGTTTGCTCTCACTATGTATACTCATTGAAAAATATATCTCTTGGAGAAATCAATGGTGAAAAATCAATTTTTAACTCAAAAATTCATACTTGTTTTGCTTATAGCCATGAGCTTAGCCGGTTGTAGAAAAGATCAAAAAAATAGTTTAACCCCTGCTACCTATCATAATAATAATGACTATTTAGATATGCCTTTAGACCCTCAGGATGGCTCCTCCTTCTGTTTTAATGAAGATGTTGAGGCATTTGTGCTTGAGGAAGAGCAATTTACGACCCCATTTGATGGAGCGCATCTTGCTTATAATCACGATGAACCATCGATACAAGACTATAGTTTAGAGCAGCTTGATACAAAAGACGAAGTTCATGTTGTTTATTTTCCCTATGATTCAAAGGAGCCGGCAGCCAATCAGCAGGCGCTGTTAAAGCTAACAGCAAAAAAAGCCAAAGAGCTTGTAAAAGAAGGTAAAACAATCTGCTGTAAAGGCCACTCATGTCTATGGGTTGGTAAATATGGTACACGAGCATATAATTTAGCGCTTTCAAACAACCGCGCTAATACTATCGCACATTATTTAGAAAAAGAAGCAGGCATTCCTAGAGATAAAATTAAGATATTTGGGGTTGGTACTGAAGAACCGGTTGCTTTTGAAGATAGCATCGAAGGACAAGCACCAAATCGTCGTGTTGAAGTGTATGCATTAGCTGCATAATATAAGATTTAATTAAAGGAGCGTTATGAGGAATGAAGCACGATATTTATTTATGGCATTAGCTATTTTCTTGAATGTATGCGCTATGCAAGAAGAACAGTGGGATTCGACTGCACGCGATTCTATGGATGAGAACAAATTGGCCCTTCTTAAGGCTTATGAAGGCAATCTTGAAGATAGTATAAAAAAGACTTCTCTTAATGATAATGACAATCCCGTGCAGCATTTTTTTGATTGCAAAGATCAACCCTATAGTGATTTCAAAAAAATTTTACAAAAGATTGTTCCAGAATTGAGATATACGCAAAATCAACAACATAATCCACTCATCAGAGCCGTTCAAGCACAGGATGTTGAATTTATAGAATTTCTTTTAAAGCACGGGGCTAATCCTCTTTTTCGGGGAACTGATTTTGTTAATGCCTTTGATGCAGCTAATATATGCACTAGTGAAGATTTCAGTTCAGTGCAAAAGACGGCTTCGCTTTCTGAGATTTTTTTGCTTTTAAAGAAGTATATACCTGCTGGTGAAGTGTATACACCTTTTCCTGCGAAAAGCATTAATCCTTGGTATAAAGAAAAAATTAATATTCAAGAATGGTTTAGATTACATAGTACATGAGAGGATTAATCGTGAGATGGCACAGAAAAATGTGAACAACTATCTTAGGCAGTAGGTTTTAGTAGTTAAACAATGTTATTTTATTACATGAAAAGGAGTTTTGTATGAAAAGATTATGTATAGTAGCAGCGCTTGCACTTATACCACATATTCACTATGCAATGGAGTTTACTAAAGAAGAGGCTGGAGATCTGTATTGGGAAAGTGGTCCAGCCTATGATCAAGGTAATCTTGACTATGAGTCGTATAAGGCAAATATGATGAGGGCTATTCCAGTAGTTGAAGGGAAGCAGCACCATTACCATAATCCCCTTATTTCAGCTGTATATAAGGGTGATTATGAATTTACTCAATTTTTATTAAAGCAAGGCTTGAGTCCCATTTTTCGAGGCATGAATCAAATGGATGCATTTGATGCTTTACGAATAAAAAATGGGGGCGTTATGAAGGCGGAGAAGCCTTTTGAGGTTTATAAACAGTTTGTGGACCTTTTAATGAGTTATTTTAAGCAAGATGATAAGCATACTACTTATCCCCTTGCTTCAGCAAATGGAATTTATTTAAGGGATAGAGAATTTAAAAATTTCATTGATAAAAAAGTTTATGCTACGGATTCTCAATTCAAAGAGTTTATTATAAGTGATCTAAATCCAAACATTGTAAAAGAACTTGAAGAAGACATTGTTGAGTATGTGGGGCAGAGGATTTTGGAAAAAGTTGGATAATTTAATTATCAATAAATAACGAGCATTGAATTGCAAATAAAATAAAAAAGGGTAGATCTTCAATCTGATCTGCCCTTTTTTATTTACCTACGCAAAACTCTCTAAAAACAGCATTCATAGATTGTTCTGTAATGGTTTTTCCTGAAAGTTCAGAGACCTTTTCAAGCGCTTCCTTAAGATGATATGAAACAAGTTCATACGCTATTGGTTCAACCAAGAGTGGTTGAATGGCTTTGAGATCTTTTTCCAAAGAAAGCAATAACGTATAATGGCGTTGGTTAAGTAAAAAGGGAGATTCTATGTGATTAAAGAAATCTTGTTGAATTTTCTCTTCAAGCATCTGTTCAAGATGAGCGACTGAATCTTTATTGTGTACAGAAACTTGAGTAAAAGGAACCTCTTTTATAGTCTCATAATGATACTGAGGCAAATCTGATTTGGTATAGACAATAAGCATCTTGTGGCTATACCGTGCTTTAAGATCATCATAAATAATTTTCTCTTGATGTGTAAGCGCTCGTGAACCATCAAAGACCAGCACAATGCAGTCAGCCTGCTCAGCTTCTTGATATGATCGAGTAATTCCTTCTTGTTCTACAAAATCGGCCGTTTGGCGTAATCCTGCAGTATCAAGTAAGGTCCAATAACTACTATTTTTATAGACACCCGCTTCAACAACATCGCGCGTTGTCCCTGCAATATCAGTGACAATAGATCTATTTTTATTAAGCAAAGCATTAAACAAGGATGATTTTCCGGCATTCACTGAGCCAATAAGAGCAATACGAATACCTTGGCGAATATGTTGCTGCTGATTAAATGTCTTTTTAATAGTTCCTATTTTTTGCAAGAGAGCAGTGAGTCTTTCCTGTATTTGAGTGCCAAATGACATTTCTTCGTCAATAAATTCAAAGCTTGCCTCTGATAAGGCACTCATGGTAACAACTTCTTTTTCAAGAGAGGTAAGCCACGCAGACAAGCTTCCGGTGACTTGCGAAAGCGACTGTTTAAGTGCCATTTGCGTTGAAGCATGAATAAGTTCATTAATCGACTCTGCTTGAATTAAGTCAATCTTGTTATTCATAAAAGCACGCTTAGAGAATTCGCCTTCTTGTGCTAAGCGTGCGCCGCATTCTAATGCACGTTCTATAATTGCATCAATTAAGAAGGGATTATTGTGGCAGGTTATTTCGACAACATTTTCGCCTGTAAAGGTTTTGGGAGCATGCATTATTATAAGCATAACCTGATCAATAATAGAACCTTCTTGGCTTACAATTGATCCATAATGGACGGTATGGCTGGCCACGTCGCTTACACGTTGCTTTGAAGCAAGCCGTGCAATAGCATCAGCTATAGAAAGCGCTGATGCGCCTGACATGCGCACGAGAGCAATTGCCCCATTTCCACGGGGAGTGCATTGTGCAATAATCGTTGATTCACTCGTTGTCGACATCATGAAGTATGCGTCATCATAATTTTAAATCCGCGCAATGGTCTCTTAAACGTATGGCGCAAGGTTTGTATTAATAAGAGTGAAAAGCTTTTCATAAGCTGTTGTTCCTTACCTGCTTGAGCAAGTAAAGGCTTATTAAAATTAATAACTAATTGATAGTTCGATGGCTCGGTCGTAAAGCTGATATGAGAAAGATTTAAGGCAGCAAGTGTTTGTGTTAACCATTGCTGAACAAAACTAATCATTTCAGGAGTCCAAACTAGCTTTGGTTGGGCAGTTGGGAGTTCACGTGGTTGAGCTTTTTGCACTGGTCTTGCCTGAGCTTTTACACTACTCTTTTCAACCACTTCCGGTTTTTCTTCTTTTTCTTGTTGCTGGACAAACTCTTTTTTGGGCTGAGGTTTTACAAAAGGCTCTTTTTTCTTTATGTGCGTGGTTTTTGGTAGCTCTCTTTCTACGGCTTTAGCTTCATCAAAAAAGATGCCGACTTTTGCAGATTGTACGGTCATTCCAATAAAATTCTTTTTTGGTTCTTCAAAGACGGTAATTGAAAACTGTTTAGGCTTGCCGGCGGTTTCCCAGCCTTTTTCAATAGCCTTAATAACAGAAGAGGCTTCTTGCATGATTGATTTCATGAAGTGGTCCTTTAAAAAAAATTATGTAACTTATGTGGAAAATATCATTGTATGGCACTATCACCATAGAACAACCTCTATGATATCAAATTTTAATCTTTTTGTCTGCTTTGCATGTTTTTTTATAGATTTGGGGTAATGCTTTCTAGAAATCAAAATTCAGATAGTAGGAACTAGATAAAGATGGAGCGGGAAACGGGGGTCGAACCCGCGACCTTTGCCTTGGCAAGGCAACGCTCTACCACTGAGCTATTCCCGCAGAATAAGATATTAAGAATGTATCAAATCAATGAGTATTGTCAATGATTTGATACATTCTTAATATTTAGTTGCATAGAGCTCAAAAATTGGCCGATAACTGGTGTATTCTACAATGAATCCGGGATTAAAACGAGGATTGGGAACGGTACCTATAAAATTATGTCCTGGGGGATCTGATTGTAATTGGCGTGCATATACGCGGGGAATGATCTTTTTGTCTCGATCATCTTTGTTTATAGGAGTTATTACAACTTGTTGATTATTACTATCATATGATGCTTCATAGTAATTGGGGTCTATACCATAAGAATTAGCTTGAATATTAACAATGTATTTATTATTTGCACTTTGCAGAACGTAGGGCATGATAGCATAAAAAATTATGAGAAAAGCGAGAGTTATCTTTTTCATAAGAGAGTCTCCTTGGTTTTTTTGACGTTAGTAAGCATGCATTTGGCTAATCAATATTAATTTATGAAATCAAAATTACAATTTAAACACCATGTCATCACGAGGAGTTTTACGACGTGGTGACCCAGTGGATAAAATGAAAAGTCTTTAATACTGGGTTGCCGCGCAAGCTCGCAATGACATTTTTTAGTTTTTATGCCATTTAAAAATTTGTTGATTCAATAATTTTTTTGGTGTTATTCAGTAATGCTATAAAATTCACCAGCCCAAGGATTACCAATTTTTTCAAATTTTCTTATATAATCTTTAACCTCTTCAACGCGGACAAAGTTTAAAAAATCAGAGTATCCTGATAATTCGTTAACTAATTCATAGAGTGGATCGCTCATTGTGGTCTGTTCATACTCCAATTTTTCTTGAGCAAGAGTGAGTTCGGCCTCAGATTCGGGTATCTTAAAAAGAATTATGGTGTGATTTGTGAGCTTTCGTAAATCATCTAGTTTGATTATAGGAACTATGTAGTGATTACTTGTAGAACCTTCTATTTCAATTCGTTTTAATCCA
The DNA here is from genome assembly GCA_963722255.1 of Candidatus Babeliales bacterium. Lineage (GTDB taxonomy): Bacteria > Babelota > Babeliae > Babelales > JANWKD01 > CAVRJM01. The sequence continues at coordinate 781,505 of CAVRJO010000001.1, read as the reverse complement.
TTTAATGCAACTTTTAATGTTTCTGGATTAGCCTCAGGAATTAACTGGGAAAAATAGTTTTCTACTTCTTTTTTATTTGACAATATGGCATCAGAAACTTCAAATACAGGGTTAAGGATAAAGTGGCCAGGATTGTCAGTGGATTCAGTTTTTTTTACAAGCGTAAAAAACTCATCTTTTGTTGCTAAGGAAAGGGGTGAAACAAAAATGGGCCATACATAATTAGTACGCCCTTTTAATTCACTGTCTTGCTGTTCTTGATGGCCAAAAAGCCTTGTGGCTATTGTTGGATTAGCTTCTTTTAGAGTAACTGTTTTACCATGAATAGTTCCAAAAAAAGCAAAAAATAGTAAAGTTAGAGCATAATAGTTCATTGCAAACCCCTTTGTATGTTTTATATTTGAAAATAAACAGCTAATATAATTTGTTATTAATGTTAAATTTAATGTATATATAATTACATTATGGCAAAAAAACTCTAAGAAAATCAATGGTTTTTGCTTATTTTTATGACTCTTGCTAAAGTACACTACAGATAGATAGTACCACTATCAAAAAATAGGGATATTGTATGATAAATTTTTTACAAGGAAGCGTAATAGCTTATAAAGATCAGATTATGACATTGGGGGTGGGTAGCATTGGATTTCAACTATTTGTTGCCGAGTCATCTTTTACCTTAGGACAAAAAGTAGAACTTCATATCTACTTACAGTGGCATCAAGAAAATGGTCCTGTTTTATATGGTTTTCAAACGGAGCTTGAAAAATCGATTTTTTTGATGATTATTAGTTGTTCGGGTATTGGGCCCAAGATTGCATTAGCAATTTTATCAGGCATGAAACCTGCTACGTTTTTAAAAGTTATCCAAACAAGTGATGAAAAGGCATTGAGTTCAATCAATGGCATTGGTGCAAAAAAAGCAGAACAAATGATTGTGCAATTGCGCCATAAAGCGACAAAGCTTATTGAATCGGGTATTAGTTCCGTTGATGATACAGAATTTCATGATTTTAAAAATATTTCCGAGGTGCTTACTTCTCTAAGCTATTCTCGTACTGAAATTTCGCAGGCATTGCAGCATGTAAAAGAATCGGTTGAACCAAATGCTCCTTTTGATCTCATGATGCGTAAGGCGCTTTCTTATTTATCAAAAAGAGTATAAGGTAAGTCTAGAAAAATTATTTACACATTAGTATAGGTTTTATTAATGAATCTTTTGCTGTTTTTGAACCAGTTGAATATTCTCATCGGTATTCCTTTTGCATTTTTATTTCTTGGAGTCAGTATTTTTTTAACACTGAAGCTGCGTATTCCGCAGATCTTTGCTTTTAAAAGATTTATTACGTTTGTTACCTCAGGCTTAAAGCGGCAAATTGATACAACAAAAACGATCAATGCCTTTCATGCATTATTTACATCAATGGCGACATCAATTGGTATTGGAACAATCGTTGGTCCATCGCTTGCAATTGTTGCAGGAGGACCGGGGGCACTTTTTTGGTTGCTTGCCTATGCATTTTTTGGTTCAGTTACAAAATTAGTAGAAGTTACCTTTGCTCTTGCTTATAGAAAGAAAACAAGCGATGGAAGAATTTTAGGTGGTCCCGCTGAATATTTAAAAGCGGTACATCCCTTTTTGGCCTATTGGTATGGCTTAACGACGCTTTTTTTATTTGCCGGTTGGTCGGGAATTCAGTCAAAAGCTCTTGCAGAGATTGGTGCTCAGCGTGGTGTTCCTGAATGGATTGTCGGACTTCTTCTTGCATCGGCAATTTTTTTTGTATTACTTGGTGGAGCACAGCGCGTTAGCGCTTTTGCAAGTAAATTAGTGCCCTTAATGTTTGGCATGTATGTTACCTTTAGTCTTATAATTTTATCCGGTGATCCCTCGGCAGTTATGCAAGCTTTTAAACTTGTATTTAATTCGATCTTTTCTCCAGCGGCAGCCGTTGGTGGATTTTTAGGAGCCACCGTCTATGCCGCTATTAAAGAAGGAACCTTTAAAGCAGTATTTATAACTGAATCGGGCATGGGAACAGCATCAATAGCACATTCAATGTCGGATGTTAAGAATCCAATTGATCAGGGTATTTTAGCAATGTATTCTGTTGCTGCTGATGGCTTTCTTTGTTTGTTGTCGGGTCTGCTTGTTTTAACAAGCGGTGTTTGGAAACAAGGTATTTTTAGTAATACGCTCATTCTTCAAGTTTTTGAAAATAAGTTGCCGGTTATTGGGCCCTTCTTTTTTATAACCAGTGTTGTTCTTTTTATTTCTACAACGGCTCTTGGCAATAGTTTTAATGGTGGCCAAAGCTTTGCAACATTTACTCAATATCGCTGGATTCGCACTTACTATGCTTTTGCAGCATTGATTATTTTTATTAGTTCATTAGTTGAAGTGCCTCTTGTATGGGCAATTATGGATCTGGTATTACCGCTGGTTGCATTACCAAATCTTATCGGGCTCATTATCTTAACGCTACGAAATCCAAATGTTTTGTGTTATAAGTCTGAATCTTCTTCTTGGGAAGGTGCTTGTAAAACTCTATAGACTCTTGGGCCAAGTAAACAACCTACTAATGATGATGTGCATGCTGCAACGACATAGCATGATTCCGGTAAAGGATCAATAACCTCTTGGAATGCTTTATTTATTGCATTGAGTGCAAGAATTTCTACTACAAATGCTCCTGCGGCAGTTCCAAACCATGAGCTAAAAGCATAAAAGCCTTTTTTCATGGTTAATGCAAGATGACACGGATATGGTTGAATGCCCGACTCAATATCTTCAAGGATATTCATCGGCAAAGCAATGGTGCTTGTAAGCAAAAGCAAGAAAATCAACAACTGTTTCATAAAGCTTCTTGTATAGAATTTTATTTGCGTATCATTCTTCAACAATGATGTTATTGATATTTGTTGCACGCGGTAAGCAAGAACGCACATAACGATATCCGCCATACCATACTATTAATCCACCGATCGCAGTTGCAAGTCCTGAGCAAATTCCAAGAGCTATAGCGCCTGATGGTTCCAATCCTTCAGTAGCTGCAAAATTTATAACAAAATAGTCTACGGCAGCTATACTAGCTGTTGTTGCAACACCGCATCCGGTTGTGTAGATTCCTGCAATAATTTTTCCACAGGATGATAATGGTGCATCATTGTTAAGTGGTGGTAGTGGTGTGTAATAGTGTGCGGTTCCTCCAACACTGTTTACGGTAATTGCAACTTCGAATTTTTCATTTCTATTCATAGTATAATTTGAAAGAAAAAAAGAAATGGTTCCTAAAAAAAGTAATAATTTTTTTTTCATAGGTCTCCTTGAGAGTTTCCAATAGATTGTAATTTTTTAGCCATTTTTTTATAGGTTGTATGAAAAATATTCGCTCCATAGGTTGCAAAATAACAACAGACTCCAAAAGTTGCAACTACGGTACCAGCCCCATATACCCAGGGACTTGCATCATCAATTTGATCTGGCGTATGGCTTGTTGCCAAATGCCATGTGACTGTTGCAGTAATTCCGGTTCCCATGAGGCCTCCAGCAACTGTATAAAAATTTGTCCAAGGCGATCGTTTTCTGTTTATAGGATTGGTGGATTCTAATGCTTGCGGTAAAGATTGGTATGAAATTGTTGTATCGCTTCCTGATTCAATATCAAAGGTTTTGTCACTAGTCATACCGAATGATGTAGATACTGCAGTAAGAGAAAAGAAAACTATAAATTTTTTATAAACACTGTTCATAATTTTTTCCTTCCTATGAAGTTTTGTAAACTCTTGTATGAGCATAGGAATGAAAAAATGCGCTGTAAATCATTTTGAAAAAAATTGCAGAAATTGCTTCGGGCGCCGCTTTGTTTAGCTAGAAAATTTTATTTAAATAATCAAGAAAATGTAGCGTTGTTGTAGTTATTATCTTGCTTAATTTGCTTTTTAATTTTGAGGATGTTATCAACAATATAGCATGAATTTAAAGAATTATTAAAGGAAATAAGGATGAATATTGCCATTCGTTTTGATAATGCAGGTGTTTCTTTGAAAGAGAATATCCAGCATTTTGATACGTTAAAATCTGAAATTATACGAGTGAATCAAGCTTTAGAGGACCATACGTATAATTCATTGTATGCTTCATTGAATTTACCTTTTGATGATTCCTCTATTCAAAAAATTAAAACTCTTGTTGATGATAAAAAAAATTTAAAACCAACAGTTTTGGTTGTTATAGGTATTGGTGGTTCTAACTTAGGAACTTTTGCAGTACAAGAAGCCTTGTTTGGAAAACTTTATAATGAAAAAAATCCAGATTTAAAAATCTATTATGCCGATACGGTTGATTCAGCCTATATTTCAGAAATCCTGAAGCTTGTAACACAAGAGTTAAAAAATGGAAATAGAATCATTCTTAATGTGGTAACTAAATCAGGAACAACCACTGAAACAATTGCTAATTTTGAGATTTTTTTACAGCTTCTTATGCGCTACTATCCTGATGAGTATGCTCAGTATGTCGTGGTGACAACTGATCGCGATTCTGTGCTTTGGAACATAGCACACGAAGAAAAATTTTCTCTTCTGGAGATTCCTAAAAATGTTGGCGGTCGCTACTCGGTTTTTTCAGCAGTAGGTTTATTTCCTTTGGGTTTATTGGGATGTGATATATTTTCCTTACTTCGTGGTGCTACAGATATGCTTAAAATATGCAGCTCATTGCTTTTAGATGAAAATTATGCCGCCCAATCTGCATGTATCATGTATGCACAATATAAACAAAGTATACATATTCAAGATCTGTTTTTATTTTCGATGCAGCTTGAAGGCATTGGTAAATGGTATCGCCAACTTGTGGGAGAAAGCCTAGGCAAGGAGTTTAATATTCAAGGTGCTAAAGTTGAAATTGGTATAACCCCAACGGTATCTATCGGAACGATCGATCTTCATTCTGTAGGACAACTTTATTTGGGTGGGCCTCGTGATAAATCGACAACATTTATTTCAGTGAAAGATCAAAGCCAAAAACTAGTTGTTCCAGAGATGCAACAGTTTGAACCGGCGGTTGAAAAAATCCAAGGCAAATCTATGGCGTCAATAATGCAAGCTGTTTTGCAAGGTGTGCAGGCGGCATACGTAAAAAATAAGCGGCCCTTTGTTGCAGTAGAATTGCCTGAATGCACGGAATATTATATTGGGCAATTATTACAATACAAAATGGTTGAAATAGTATATTTGGGTTATCTATTAGGTGTTAATCCGTTTGATCAACCTAATGTGGAATCATATAAGCAAGAAACGCGTAAAATTTTATCATTGCATTGAATTAGCTGATTGGATCATATTTTAGATAAATTCTTGACTAATATGACGTAGCTATGTCATATTAGTAGTATACCATCAATAAGGAGGATCCAACCAATGTTTAAAAGAACTATAGAGCCTAAAATTTTAGAACGTGCTCAAAAAATGCCGGTTATAGCGATTCTTGGTCCCCGTCAATCAGGAAAAACGACGCTTTCAAGAGCTGTCTTTAAAAACCACAGGTATGTTTCTTTAGAAAGTTATGAAGAACGCGAACTTGCTTCTACAGATCCACAAAGGTTTTTAGAAATAAATAAGAATCCATTTGGGATAATTCTAGATGAGATACAGCATGTTCCAAAGCTCTTATCGTTGATTCAAACGATTGTGGATGAAGAACATATGCCGGGATATTTTATTCTAACCGGTTCGCAGAATATTTTGGTAAATCAAGCTATTTCACAAACTCTTGCGGGCAGAATAGCTATTTTTACCTTACTTCCTTTAAGCATTAAAGAACTTTCGACAAATGCTTTACTCTCTGATTCAATTGAACAAGTTACCGTTAAAGGTGGGTATCCACGTATTTTTGCTTTTGATCTTGAACCTACTTCTTGGTATTTAGATTATATTGAGACCTATGTTGAACGAGATGTTCGACAAATTGCTAACATTGTAGATTTAAGTACGTTTCGACGGTTTATTCGTTTATGTGCCGGGCGCGTTGGGCAATTACTAAATATTGCATCATTGGCAATCGATTGTGGAATTGACCAAAGGACAGCAAAATCTTGGCTTTCGATTTTAGAAGCAAGCTATGTTATTTTTCTTTTACAACCCCATCACCAAAATTTTAATAAACGGTTAATAAAATCACCAAAATTATATTTTTATGATACCGGCTTGGCCTGTGCTCTTCTTGATATACATTCATCATCACAGCTTGATTTAAATTATATGAGAGGACATCTTATTGAGTCATTAATAATTTCAGAGATTTTTAAACATTATTATAATAAGGGCGATCGGCCGCATAATGTATATTTCTGGCGCGATATTACCGGTAATGAAATTGATTGTATTATTCAAAAAAACAATCTATTAGTACCTATTGAAATTAAAGCAGCAAAAACGATAGTTCCCGATTTCTTTAAGGGATTAACTTATTGGGCTGAGCTAATCGAAGAGAAACCAAACGGGTACATTGTTTATGCGGGTTCAAAAAACCAAGAACGTTCACAAGGTACTATTGTTAGTTGGCAAAATATAGAAGATATTTTTTAAGCAATTTTTTCTCTAATTAATTCATTTTACAATTCACATAAATTGTTTAAACTTTTTCTAGTATAAAATTTTATTTATAACTCAAGGATTCTAGCTTCATGAAAAACTCTACTTATTTTTTTTCGATTTTTTTATTTTTCTGTTCAAGTACCGCAATGGAAAAGCAACAAGAGCCGATTGCAAAAGATGAAGAAGCATTACAATTAAAATTTAATAGAGTGACTAATAGTTTTGGAGCTCCTTCTTTAAAGGAAATAGCGAGTAACGTTTTTGTTGAAACACGGATTGTCCCTATTTGTGAAAAAGCACAAGCAACCACTGTCGATGCTAAATTAAAAGAAGTCCAAAGTTGCCTTTCTATTTTCCCCGAAGAGCTAAGGGCATTTGTGACACAACAATTTTTTTATAATTGTTTTATGCATCGTTGGAAGGTTGATTGTAGAAAAAGAAAATCAGATAAAAGCCATCCCTATTCAGTTGATCTATTTGAATCTGAGGGCGAGGAACTTTTCACGTTTGGTACATACCCAGCAATATGCTTACAATACGAAAAAGGTCTGAAGAAAAAAGTGAAACTACAATAGTTCAAGTAGATAAATCTAATTTTTCACCAAATGGTCATTTTTTTGCAGTTGGTTTACATAATAAAACTATTGTAATTTTGGAAAACAGGAATGATGAATGGGTTCCAATTAAAGAAGAAAAAAATCTATGTGAAGAAATGTATGATAATCTCCTTCATAGAGTTCATTTCATAGGTGATAAAACATGTGTATCTTGTTATAACAAGACTATAACAGTTGTAAATTGTTTGCCAGGAGATGATGAAATAGTAACAAAAAAATTTGAATCTCTTATAAAAGATGTTTGTTGTGTTGATGAAAACTGTTTTTTTATAACGACGTATCAGGGACAAATCTATGCGTGTAGAAAAAATAAAGATATCTGGACTTTTGATCTAATAAAACAGATTTCTCGTGAGGATAATTTCGCACTTGTCCCATCAAAAGATGGCCGATCTTGCGCATTAATAGTAAGGAACAACACTATACATATTTTACATGATACTGGAAATGAATTATGGGATTATGTAAAGGAAATACAAAATCCTAATCCAGCTAAATCAGTTGTTGATCAAGTTTCTATAGCATCTTTTGAAGACGGTATGCTTATGATAAGAAGAAATATTAAAGAAGGCTTTTCTAAGTACAAAACAGTATGTTATGATTTAGCTACTGATCGTATTATGAGTCGATGTAAAGGTGATGATTCTATTGAATTAGAATTGCATCCATCACTTGAACTAATTCTTGTGTACATTGCACTTTCAAAATATAGGCGACATTTTGATTACAATGTGTTAAAGCTCTCCGATTCTGAGCTTGTGAACGCTTTGCCTGAAGAACAGCAAACACAGATAGTTGAAAAAATTATTACAATGGTAAGAAAAGCAACGACCAGGAAAATTCAGTACAGGTTAGTAAATTATTAATCATCTAACTGTTGCAAAAATAACTAATTTGTGTTTATTGTAAACAGAAATTTATGAGTGAAGCAAAAAAATTGGAAAGATTAATCTTGTGATAGAAGGCACGTGTATTCTTTTTTGGGGCGACGGGTGATTTGTCAAAACGACGTATTATACCCGCGCTCTATGCACAGTATCGTGATAAAAAAATTGGAAATTTTCAATGTATTGGTGTTGCACGAGAAGATGTAACAAAAGATGATGTTTTGAATGCGAGCAAACCATATATTGAGTATTATAATGATGCATTATGGAATCTTTTTTGTTCTAACTTTTATTATCAAAAAGTTGATGTTACGGTACCTTCTGATTTTCAAAAGCTTTCTGAATTTGTTGTAGCTCTTGAACAAAAAAATCAAAGAATAGATAATCGTTTACTTTATCTAGCGCTTCCTCCTCAGTTTTTTGTTACCGTTACAGAACATTGTGCACAAGCGGGAATTGTTACTAAAATGACCGACGCATCAGTTTTTCCATGGCATCGTATTGTATACGAAAAGCCTTTTGGATCAGATTATGCATCTGCATGTTTAATAAATAAAAAAATATCGAACTATCTTGCCGAGTTTCAGATATTTCGCGTCGATCATTATTTGGCAAAAGATATCGTGGGAACTTTAGCATTATTGCGTTTTACCAATAGAATTTTTGAGCCATTGTGGAATGCAGATAATATTGATTGGATCGAAATAGTGCTGAGTGAAACATCTGATATAGGTAGTCGAGGCTACTATTATGATGCCTATGGCGCACTCAAAGATGTTGTGCAAAACCATATTTTGCAAATTGTCGCACTTCTTGCTATGGAAGCACCGCAATCACTATCGGGTGATTTTATGAGAGATAAGAAAGCTGAAATATTACAAAAAATTCGGTGCTCCGATGGATTATTGGGGCAATACGTCGGTTATAAAAACGAAAAAGATGTGCAACCTAATTCGACAACTGAAACATTTGCAGCATTGCAACTTTTTATTGATACTGATCGCTGGAGAGAGGTACCATGGTATATTAAAACAGGAAAGAGCCTTGCAAAAAAAGAGACCATTATTACCGTTAAATTTAAATCTGTTGTTTGTTTGTTAACAACCAGTTGTCCCAGTGAATCGAATAGTTTGACTATTCGTGTTATGCCGGAACCGGGATTTGCAATTACGCTTAATGTTAAAAAACCAGGTCCTCGCATTGAAGTTATGCCGGTTGCTATGGATTTTTGTTATGAATGCAAATTTGGTACCATTATTGAAAATGTATATGAGTTTGTTGTACAAGAAGTGCTGAATGGTGAACAATCGATATCCGTTCGCTTTGATGAGATTGAATATGCATGGAAAGTTATTGACCATATAAAGGAATTATCATTACCTTTGTTTCCTTATCAAAAAGGATCTTTGGGGCCTCAAGAGTTGCAAGAATTTGCTCGTAAACATAGAATGCATTGGAGAGTATAATTTTAAAATAAATATAAAGGATAGAGCATGAAGTTATGGAAAACTATTGCATTATTTGTTATCTGTGCATCTAACTTAATCCATTGCATGGAGCAAGGAAAAACTTCTGTTGTAATATATACACTTCAAAGTAATACATCTGTAAGCGGATCATCTCAAACTGTTGAATATCAAAAGATTTTATCAGCCAAATTAGTGAAAGCTATTGAAAATGGAGATTTTGAAAAAATCGAAAAGTTGGTAAATGAGCGAAACGCTAATCCTTTTATACCATCTGATGCAGGAGCTATTCCCTATGTTGTTGCGCAGTTTTATAATCCTCTGGACAAATCAATGCCAACAAGAGATGAAATTATTTCATATTTTAAGTCAAAATTTCCTGAGTATGAAAATTATGAACTTATTATCACTGATGATGAAGAGGAATGGTAAAAGATATGAAAATTGCAGTTGTCGGTTTAGGAAAGATGGGAAATGCACTTGTGTATCGTCTAACGAATGCCGGATTTCAAGTTATTGGATTTGATCCCGATGTTAAAGCACGACGAAAAGCTGCTGTGTATGGCGCACATGTAACTGATTCTTTGGAACATTGCGCACAACAAGCTACGGTGATTTGGCTTATGATTCCTGCGGGTGAATTGGTTGATAATGTTCTTGAGCAGTTAAAACCATATCTACAAAAAGAGAGCATCATCATTGATGGGGGCAATAGCCATTTTTCTGATTCGGTGCGACGCGCTAAAAGATTAAAATCGCATGGTATACATTTTATTGATTGCGGAACGTCAGGTGGCCTTGCAGGCAAAAGAAAAGGCTTTTCGCTTATGCTTGGTGGTGATAAAAAAATTATTGCAAGCATTGAGCCACTTTTTAAAGCTCTTGCAACATCAAAAGGATATGCATATATGGGTCCTGCTGGGGCAGGCCATTATGTTAAGATGGTGCACAATGGCATTGAATATGCATTATTAGAAGCATATGCTGAAGGCTTTCATCTTTTGCATTCTGGTTCTTACAAAAATCTTGATCTTGAAACCATTACACGAGTTTGGTCTCATGGTTCTATTATTCGTTCATGGATTCTAGATCTTGCTCATGCAGTGTTTAAGCGAGATCAAAATTTTGACAATGTTGATGGTGCTATTCAAGAAAGTGGTATGGGTGCTTGGACGATTCAAGAAGCGTATGCACAAAAAATTCCTGCGCTATTAATTGAAGATGCGCTTGAAATTCGTGCGTGGTCTCGTCAATCTGGTGGTAATTATGCAACAAAGCTTGTAGCATTATTGCGGCATGAATTTGGTGGTCATTCTATAACAAAATCAAATAAAAATTTAATAAAATCAAAGACAAAAAAGAGAACTCGATGAAGATTATTGATATAAGTTGGCCTCTGACTGAAAATATGACGCAATATAAAGATGTAGAACTTTTTTCTGCGACACATATTACAACTCCTCAAAGTGGAGCGATGGAAACACATATTGCTTTATGTTCTCACACCGGTACACATGTTGATGCTCCTGCTCATTTTATTGCTGATGGAAAGACTATTGATCAAATTTCGTTGGAAAAACTTTTGGGCGCATGCACTGTTTTTGATGTAACGCATGTTCAAGAAAAAATCACTTATAAAGATTTAGAACAGTTTGTTATTAAAGAAGATGAAATTATTCTCTTTAAAACAACTAACAGTTTTATTAATCCTTTAGATCGTTTTAACCCTGCATTTGTATATCTTACTCACGATGCTGCTCAATTTTTAGTAGCAAAAAAAATTAAGGCCTTCGGTTTTGATTATTTGGGCATTGAGCGCAATCAGCCTGATCATCCAAGCCATAAAGCTTTTATGTTTGCAAATATTCCTATTATTGAAGGGTTGCGTTTAATGCAAGTGAAGCAGGGAGCCTACTTCTTTTGCTGCATGCCACTGTTGCTTCCCGGGGCCGATGCTGCACCTGCACGAGCTATTTTAATTGAAAATATTGTATAAATTTTTTTGTTATGAATTTTCTGAAATTATTGAATGGAGCATTTTTTTTTAAGAACTTTTCTTTGCTGTAATTCTTGTGGTGAAAGATCAGACGCTACGGGCTTAATAGATTCTAAAAAAAATTTAATGTCTATTTTTTCTTCTTTTAGATGATTGGTTGAAAGTAGAACAACACCAGCATCTACATCAAATAGAGCATGAGTATCGATATAATGTATACCATCGATTACCATAGGATTAAGCTTGAATCTAAATTTATTGGTTGATGATTCGGCTATTTCGAGCATAATATCAACTGTTTCTGTTTTCCCCTTCCAGGGAGCAAGAAGCATTTTTAAATCTTTTTTATTTAAATGCATACTTAAACTTGTTTTGCTGGTCATAATAAATACAACTATTATAAATATCTTTAAAATATTTTTTGTTAAAGGATGCAGTTTCATAAAGACCCCTTCGTTTAGATTATCAAGTAAAGAATAGTAAAAAGCAGTATGATTTGCAATAAAAGATAATAAAGATGTGCGCTATTTTTTTACTATAAAATTCTTGCTATAACTTATCAAAAATGATTACTATGCATGCATGATGAATAGTTCATGATGGTTAAAAAAACGGATGGTTTGATATGTCTTACACTAAAAAAATAGTTGTCGTTAGTATGTTGGTAACCGGAGTATCTATGCAAATAGTTGAAGGTAAAAAAACTGTACGTGGAGATATTGCAAGCCTTTATTATGGCAAGGCGGTAGATGATTTAGTTATAAACTATATGCAACAAAATAATATTCCCGGTATGACCTTGGCTATTGTACAGGCGCCCTATATTCCGCGTGTTGTGAGCTATGGTATTGCTGATAAGCAAACTAAAAGGCTAGCATCAACGCATACGGTTTTTCCTATTGGTCAAATAACGCAAGCATTTACTGCGGTAGCAATTATGCAATTAAAAGAAGAAGCTAAATTGAGATTAGAAGATTCAGTTGCAAATTATGTAGAAGTTCCAAAAAAATGGGAAGCCATTACTATTCGAGATCTAATTACGCATAGTTCAGGATTGCCAAGTTATACTGATGTTCAAGGATTTGATTATGCTAAAGAGTATAAAGCAGAAGAGATTGTAGCATTGGTTAAAGATCGAGATTTATTATTTGAGCCGGGAACTAATGCATTTGCAAGTGCAACGGACTATTATCTTCTTGGTCTTATTATTGAAAAAGTAAGCGGCATGTCCTATCGGGACTATGTAACTCAAAATCAGATTGCACGAGTTGGCCTACAACAAACATTTTTTATCTCTGATCAAGATTCTTTGCCTAATGAAGTTGCAAATGGCACGGTTCCTTTTAAGCATAGCGAATTTTTACATAAACCAATTTTGATTAATCCAATCGAACGAGCAGCAGGCTATTCTGAGGATGAAGGACAAATTAAACCAAGCAAAAAAAGTAGTTGGTCTGCAACGTTTGCCGATAGCGGTATTATTGCTTCAAGCCAAAATATTAGTCAATGGGATATTGCCCTTGCCGGTGATATTTTAGTTAAAGATCCTAATGATCGCGCATTTTTATATAATGCTGTTCGTTTAAAAAATGGAAATCTTGTTCCGGCAAATGCTGGATGGTTTTTTCCAGGACATAAAGGCTTAATGGAAATAAAAGGTTTCTTGCCCGGATTTTCATCATTTTTAAGTAGATTTACTGACCCAAAAGATCTCTTATGTGTTACGTTACTTGCAAATAAGGATAATCTGCCTGATTTAGATATTTTAGCGCGCAAAATTGCTGCAGCCTTTGAATCACATCTTGCAGTGCCTCGTGGATCAGCATGGTCTGTAACGATGCAAAGCCCTTACTCAGTTGAAAAGAGTATCGACAGAGTTGAACAAACCGTAAAATCTCACGGAGGAACGATATTTGCACGCATCAATCATAGTGCTGAAGCTGCAAAGGTTAATCAAAAATTACTACCAACGCAGGTGCTCGTTTTGGGCAACCCTGCACAAGGGACTGCTTTAATGCAACAAACACCTGAAATGGCATTGGACCTACCATTGAGAGTTATGGCAACTCAAGATAATGAAGGCAAGGTTTGGCTTAGTTTCACTGATCCTATAATTCTTGCCCGTGAATATGGCAATGAAAAATATCAGCAAGATCTACAGCTTAAAAAGATATATCATGCATTGCTTAAAGCCTGTCAAACTGCAATATCACCGTATTCTAAGTAAAATGTAGGATTAATTTTTTTATTGCGATGTCCACAGTGCATGTATTGGTACAGCATAAAGATCTTTTCCAAAAGGAATAATTTGAGAGCCATTATAAAGAAGAATTCCTTTGATAAATGATTCTCCCGATTCTTCTTTTAAGAAGGACAATCCTTTAAAATCTTGCGAATTTACCGTTTCGCTATTTTTAACTTCTATGCCGACAATGTTGCCTGCTTGATTTTCTAAAACAATACCAACTTCTATACCGGTGATAGTTCTATAATGATATAATTTTATTCGTGTGCTATTCCATGTTGCTTGTTTTTGTAGTTCATTAAACACAAAATTTTCAAGAACGCTTCCAATAAAACGGTAGTCTGATAATGCTTTTTCAATTCGTATATCTAAAAGAAATGAAAGAAGTCCGGTATCGACTAAATATGTTTTGGGTGATTTTGTAAGCCTTTTTCCTAAGTTTGAATGCCACGCCGGTTGAAAAACAACCAAAAATACAGTTTCCAAAAGAGTCATATATCGGTGAAGCGTTGTTGATGCAATGCCAGTTGTTCTGCCAAGTTCAGCGACATTGAGTAAATTGCCAACTCGACTCGCAAGTAACCGTAAGAGATGTGGCATCTCTGATATGGCTGATATAGCAGCAAGATCTTGTACGTCTCTTTGTAAGATCATTGTGATGTATGAGTTAAACCATTCTTCGCGACCTTCATCATCATAATTTTGTACAAGAGGGTAACCACCTCGAATAATTGTTTGATATAATTCTGCTTTCGAGAACTCTTTTTGGCTTACTGCAAATGAACAATTTTTATTAAATGCGCAATCAAGGAACTTCTCTTGTATTCCCAAAAGTTCACCTTGCGAAAGAGGAAGTAGTTCAAGAATTTCAATACGTCCGGCTAGAGAGTCACCTAATCGAGGAATAAGTAAGGGGTTGGCAGATCCGGTTAAAATAAAACGACCGGGGATGCGGCTTTCGTCTACATCGTGCTTAATTGCTAAAAAAATTTCAGGTACGCGTTGAACTTCATCAAGGATAACAGGTTTTTCAACTCCTTGTATGAACCCAATTGGGTCATTTTTTGCAGCAGCTAAAAAACGTAGATCATCAAAAGTAACATAGGAATAGTTTTTTATTGTGCCAAGGTGTTTTACGAGAGTTGTTTTCCCTGTTTGCCGGGCCCCGGTAAGTAAAACAACCGGACTACGAGAAACGGCCTTTTCTAATTTTTTGGTTATATTTCTTGTAAAAAACATACTTTTTCCCTCTAATTTAATTAAATTTATATCTTTTATTTAAGATTATACCATTTTGTGGTAGAATTTCTACCATTTGGTGGTAAATATTCTACCACCAAATGGTAGATTTTACAAAATTAGGATAAAGTATCTATATTTTTAAGAAAACTATTGTTTGCAATGGTTTCTAATCCAAAGGCTGTTATCTTTTTATCCATAGGAAAAATCTCAGTTCCGGGATACATAACAATAAGATGATCAAGAGAAAGATCTTCAAGCGCAATCCGCATAGATTTGGTTATTTTAGGTGCATCCATATATTTAAATTCAAAGCCCAAACGCTTGCCATTTTTAAGTATCAATAAATCAAGCTCTGCATCACTTTGCGTTGACCAGAAATATGCTTCTCCGGGAGCAGCTTCAAAAATTCTGATTATCTCTTCTAATGCGAACCCTTCCCAGAATGCACCTAATTTTGGATATGCTTGTAACTGCATTTCATCGGTGATGCCCAAGAGAGCATTTAAAATGCCGCTGTCTCGAAAATAGATTTTTGGAGATTTTACCTGTCTTTTTTGTAAATTTTCAAACCAAGCAGGAACTATGCGTACCATAAAAGTACCGGCTAATATATCAAGATATTTGCGGACTATATGATCTGAAATGGCAAGTGATCGCGCAAGTTCATTTGCATTAAAAATTTGGCCATGATAGTGAGCAAGCATTAACCAAAAACGTCTCATTTGTAATGCTGGAACATTAAAACCGAATGTTGGAATATCGCGTTCCAAAAATGTTGTTATGTAACTTTGTCGCCAGATATAACTATCAGTTTCAGTCTCAGCTAAGTATGATCGAGGAAATCCTCCTCGTGACCACAATTGTTTGCTGTTTTTTGTTTCAAATAATGAAAATGGAGGGAGTTCAATATAGCCAATTCGTCCGGCTAATGTTTCAGATGATTGTTGAATGAGTTCTCTTGAGGCGCTTCCTAGAATTAAGAATTTATATTTTTTATCTTCTCTATCAACAAGAACTCGTAAAATAGGAAAAAGTTCAGGTCGCCTTTGAATTTCATCAATAACAATAATTTTTTTTGTTATATTTTCAAAGGTTAGCATCGGATTTTCTAATCGAGCTAAATCCAAAGGATTTTCAAGATCAAAGAAATAAGCTTCTTCGGGAAAAAATTCTGCAACAAACATCTTTGCGAGTGTTGTTTTACCAACCTGACGAGGCCCCAGAATAGCGCACACTGAATGTACGCGAAATTGAGTAGTAATTTCATCCAAATAACGAGATCTTTTCATAAAACTCCTTGAAAATCTTGAATTTAATTTAAATTTTACAAGGAAGTTGGTTTTTTTACAATCATTGAACATATAAATTTATAAGAATTCTGAAAATCGTAAGCATTCTTGCTATGTGGACAAAAGATTTAGCACATAGAATATCGTGTGCCAAGTATATAAAGCGATAGTGCCGCGCTACCTAAGGGGACAATAATTTGTGATTGTAAACAAAGTGATGCTAAAGTTCCTAAGAGTGCGCATTTTTGCTTTTCAGATAAATGATATAGTTTATGTTCTATGCTCAGTGCTTTTTGAAACTCTTTTTCATTGTATTCTTGATTATATTGAGCAATTCCAATTAATGCAGAAATGAATATTGTAGTGCCTAACATTTTTTTTAAAGGGTTAGATATATCAGTAAAGTTGAGTTGTGGCCAAGTTCCAATGCGAGATGCTCCTGCAACGAGAAGCCCCGACACAAAAGCTGGGATTATGTTCATTTTGAGTGAGTGAAATAAAATTGAAGATAGAGAAGCTGTTGATTGTGTAGCTGAATTTTGCAAAAATGTTCCGACTATGTGTGGTGTCATTGAAGCAAGGACAGGCAAGGCAGCAATTTTTAATGATGCTTTCAATGATTCCATTGAAAAACATGCAGGTATATAAATAGTTATAAATAATAGGGCAATGATATATTTCTTCACAAGGCTCATCTGTGTTTTCAATAAATAATTTAATATCTGCAACAATTATAGCAGAGAAATAACTATTTACAAAAATTCGAGATTACAAACTCTAGCTCAAGAGTTATGATGTATGGTACGGTTTAGTAAGTTTTCATGCCTAAAGGATTAATCAATGATGAATAAAAAACTGGTTGTTATTACCGGTATAATTATTGCACTTTCTTTTTTAATTGGTGCTCTCTTAAGAATTGATCTACTCATTTTTGGTTAATACTATTCATAAAAAAAGGAACTTTTCAATGAACAAAAATATATATAGTGCGCTTTTTATACTTATAGCTATCTATGGGTTTTTTAGAATTTATCAGCATTTCTTTATACAAAAAAGAGAACCGGTATCTGTGGTAAAAATCGAAGCTAATACGCATAAAGTAGTTTCGCAAGACAGTGTTCCAA
This sequence comes from Candidatus Babeliales bacterium, assembly GCA_963722255.1. GTDB lineage: Bacteria > Babelota > Babeliae > Babelales > JANWKD01 > CAVRJM01. The sequence continues at coordinate 764,042 of CAVRJO010000001.1, read as the reverse complement.
ATAGCTCAGATGCATTGCCATTTTTTGAGCATAAACCCCTTTCATTTGATCTGAGCGGCAAACTTAAGGGACTAAGCACTAAGCAGATTGAAGAACATGAGCAACTCTATCGAGGCTATGTGACAAAACGGAATGAAATTGCTCAGCAGTTAGCAAGTGCAGATCGATCAAAAGCAAACAATGTAACTAATTCTCCCTATCGTGGGTTAAAATTAGCAGAAACATTTGCAATGAATGGCGATATTTTGCATAGACTTTATTTTCAGAATTTGACTCCCAAATCAACAACTATTGGTGAAAATACTGCGCAACTTATAAAAGAAAACTTTGGTTCGCTTGAAGCATATAAAGCTGACCTTTTTGCAGCAGCACAATCGGCACGAGGTTGGGCAATTACCGGGTATGCTCTTGATGATGGCAGAGTGTATAATTTTGTTCTTGATACACATAATCAAATGGTCCCTATGTTAGTAATTCCCCTAGTTGTATTGGATGTGTATGAGCATGCGTATATGATCGATTTTGGTATCAAAAGAGTCCCTTATTTAGATGTTTTTTGGCAAGCATTAGATTGGGATATCATAGAAAAGCGCATAGAGTTTGTAAAAAAACATGCAGATCTCTTTGCAACTTATTTTGAATAGTTGGTATTATGCTTTTATAAAAGGTCAAAACGTTTGAGCCGTTTATAAACAGCCGATCGATCAACGCCCAAAAACTCTGCAACTTTTGTTTGAGATTTGAATCTTTTTAGGAGCATTCCCAATAATTTGGGATCCTTGAGTGCTTTTTTGCCAAGTTGTGCCGCATGCATAAATTCAGGCTCTTCAAAGGTAAGCGTTGTATCAAAGTGCATATTTTTTAGTGGTAAATCTTTATGTTCAGATTTTTTCTTGAGCATAAGTTCTATTTTAGATCGCAACTCCTTTAAGCTCAGCGGTTTATCGGCATTGAGATTATTAATTTCAGAATCGGTAAACTTAAGAAGGTCTTTAATGCAGGATGTTGCTAAGGTCTGTTCAGAAAATGATTCAATAAGAGTGCGATATTCTTCAGAAGTTAATTCAGCAAGAGAAGGCATAGTTAAATGGGCTTGATTTAATTCGTGAAATAATGCTTTTGAAAACTTATTTTCTTGAACAAGTTGTGCTAAATTTTGGTGGCTTGAACAAAGAATTCGTACAGAGCTTGCGACCCGTTGATCACTTTTATAGATACGGTAATAACCATATTTTATATACTCAGCTAACATTTCTTGGATTTCTAAACTCGCTATATGAATATTTTGTATAAAAAGTGTTCCATTATTATGCAATGTTTCAAGTAAAGGTTTTTCTCGATTAATTTCATTGGTTGATTCATACAATGTGTTAACACCAAATAAACTTTTAGCAACCATATACATATCGGACTCTGAGGTGAGTTTTAAAGATTTTAAGGAATCTCGCATGCTGATTTTATGTAAAATATGCACCATCGTCTCAAGATCATCATCAGGAACATCAATGAGCAATGCGCGTTTACTTAAAGCAAGTTTAAGCAGCTGTATTTTAAAGTTTATTAAACTTGGACTGGCACTTGGCATGAGTTTATGTATAAGCTGTCCCGCTTGTGTTGTTTCTAAATAAAGTAAATAATCAAGCTCTGTTGGTTTGCCTAAGCATGCTTGCACTTGTTTAATAAAATCAAATACATGTGGATAATAGACTATTAGCAAGACATTGTTTTTTTCAAGAAAGGGAACAGCTCGGACAATAATTTTTGCTCCTCGTTCATCCCAGGTCTGTTTTGTTTTAGTTGTTTTATAGCGAAGAACTTCGCTTGCAATTTCTTGAAATTCTTTGGTTAATCGATGTCCTTTATAGGCATTAAGGTCGATGGTTATAATGTCTTTTATGTCTTGATTTATGTAGACAAATTGATTATATGAGGTATAGGAAAAAATTCCAATTTTGTGCTGTTTTTCTGATTGATGAAACGTTTCTAAGGCTTCTTTAAATTGATTGATTTCTTGATGTTTTAAGAAAAGCTCTTCTTGTAATTTTTTTTCACGTTCAGCGACAGTTGCAAGGCTGTGATTTTGAAAAATATTAATCACATTTTCTAAGCTAGCAGCATAAAGAATCATCTCATCGCATTCAATGTCACTAAATAAAAGGTTTTGACGAGCATTACGCTCAATAATTATAAAAGATATAAGTGTATTATTACGATAGATTGGAATAAAGACATCAGCGTTTAGACCATCAAGAAATGTAATGAGTCTCGAGTTGAGTTCTGTTTTATTGTTGATATTATTAAAAATAATTTCATCATACAGAATAATACGTTGTTCTCGCAAAAAGGTAGTGATATTTGGATCATTAAGAAGAATATCTTCTACTATCTGCTCTATCTTTAATCTCTACGGGTGCAATTCCCCGCGGCTTGCCGCGTAGTCAGATAAAAAAATGGAATAAATAAAAAGTCCTGATAAATTGGGAGAATGAGTAAATTAAGTAGGTTTATACACAAAAGTCACAATGTATCGGTTCTGATGTATCATATAGTTTGTCCAGCAAAATATAGGCGAGCGGTTTTTACAGAGGAAGTAGACAAAGTATTGAGGTTGGTGTGTCTTGAGATAGAAAAACGTTATCAGATAGAGTTTCTAGAAATAGGAACAGATGGGGATCACGTTCATTTTCTTGTGCAGTCCGTACCGACGTATAGTCCTACGAATATCATTAGAAAAATAAAAAGTATAACGGCGCGGGAAATTTTCAAACGAGTTCCCGAAGTAAAGAGGCAGCTATGGGGTGGAGAATTTTGGTCTGATGGATATTTCGTAAACACGGTAAGTAAGCATGGAAGCGAAAAACGAGTGGCAGAATACGTAAAAAACCAGGGAAGGGATTACATGATGTTGCACAAAAAAGACCCTACTCGTACGCCAAGAGATCTGGGTCAGATGTTCTTCATGTAGATAGAAATCCTTAAAAAAATTCAATACCCCGCTGCTTGCTGCGGGTGAAATTTATTGTGGTAACCACTTTTTTAATTTGCTCATTGTAGATGGTTTCTTTATATTTTAATTATGTGTAGATAATACTTGTTGCTCTTGTAGAAGAAACTTTTTAAAACGTTGTACCATGAAGGCAAAATTTTCTTCGGCAGAATGCTTTTGAAAATCATATCCCTCAATAGGATCATGAGACATAAAAATTAAAAATTCATTCATTTCTTTAGGATGATCGAAATCCCAATAAACACTTTCGATCGCTTCTAAAATTTTTTTATTGGAATAATTTTTATTAAGTATTTCATGTGATACCATGAATCGCCATTTTCTTTTTTCTATATTCCAAATTTCATCATTTTCTTCTAAAGATATTTTTAGATCATGAACAATTTTTTCTAATAACTGATTAATTAGATAATCATCCTTGATACCATATGCTAATTCAATAATGTTAGGATTATTAAGTTTATCGTTTTGAATTAAGCATTTCGTTGCAAAATCTTCAATGAATGCATTGTTTACAAGTTTTAATTTTCTACCCACAATAATAGTGCCCCATGAGATGGGAATATTATATTTTTCAAAAAAAGTTAATTTAATCATTTTTCGTTGGCCAAATATTTGGTTTTCCTGTTATTTTTCCGTTTTTAATAAACAATCGATGTGTCACACCCTTTGATGGATCTGGATGAACTATCCATTCAAAAACCCCATCAACGCCATTCAATGATCCTTCTATTTGATATAAAGTTTTTTTTATTCTTTCAGTATCGAATAAATTAAATTTTTCAGCGTGTTCAACATAGTGATCTATTATATCAGAAAAAGCATGATGTGCATCAGGTTTTAATGCACTTCTGTTAGCGCAAAGTGATAAGTTCCTATTATAGCGCAAAGTAAAAAGTTCCGGTTTTTAGGGTAAACTTAATCTTGTAAACAAAAAGAAAAACTCTAAAAATGCAACGGAACTTATATGGAATATATTACCATGAATCGCAAAGAACGAGAACAGGCAAAAGTGTTTGTTCAGGTTAAAGAAGGAAAAATGACACAGGCAGAGGCTGCAGCCCGTCTGAGATTTACAGAGCGGTGGGTCAGAGAAAAATATGGAAGATATTGTGAATCTGACGACTTTGGCCTTGTACATGGCAATAGGGGAAAAGAAAGCCCAAATAGATGGGATCAAGGAGAAGAACGATTGTTAATCTCATTGTTAGAAAGCGATTGGCAAGGCTTTGGGCCAACCTTTGCGGCTGAAAAACTTAAAGAGTTGCATGGAATAAAGATAAGTCGAGAAGCTGTTAGAAAGGTCATGATTAAGGCAGGAATATGGCAACCTAAAAAACAGCGCAGCAAGCATCGCAAGCGACGAGAAAGAAGGCGTATGTTTGGCATAATGATTCAGCTTGATGGCTCTCCACATGACTGGTTTGAAGGGCGTGCTGGGGTATGTACCTTACTTGTTTTTATTGACGATGCTACTGGCCAAATCCTTTGGCTTGAGTTTGCCCCTTCTGAATCGATGCATGCTTTAATGACCGCAACTAAAAATTACGTTGAAAAATATGGGATTCCTCAAACTTTTTATACTGACCACGGTTCTGTTTTCCATGTTAATTTGAGTAATCAAGAAAATATTAAAAAGACCCAATGGGAGCGCGCTTGTAAAGATTTGGGAATTGATGTTATACATGCCAATAGTCCTCAGGCAAAGGGCCGCGTTGAACGTTGCAATCAAACCCTTCAAGATCGCCTTATTAAGGAAATGAGACTTGCTGGGATATCATCAATAGATCAAGCAAATAATTATCTGCGAACAAGCAATTATATTGCAAAGCATAATGCTGCATTTCAAGTTCCTGCTGCCCAAGAAGGCGATGCCCATGCTAGTGCTCAATCATTTGATTTAAACGATATATTTAGCACACAAGAGACTCGTATTCTTACGAATGATTTTACTATTACCTACCAAAAACAGATTTTTCAATTAAGCGATCAGCAAAAAACAATCATTTTTCCAAAAAATACCATTGTTGTTAAAGTACATTTAAATGGAACCATAAAACTGTGGATTCGAAAAACAGAACTTTCTTTTAGCGAAATCTACCAACGACCAACCCCCCAAATTCAGGAGAAAAAAATATCTGACTGTATACCAAGAAAGCCTTCAAAAAATAGCCAACGTTGGGCAGGCGGGTTGCCCCCTAGTGAGAGTAGGTTGAAGCCGGTCGCGCCGGCCGTGGAGGCGCTTTAATGTTAGGAACTTTTTACTTTGCTAAATACCGGAACTTTTCACGTTGCGTTGACAAGGTTTTAATGCACTTCCTGAACGAGTATTACGCAAAACTTCATTATCGACTACTTTTAATGTTCTACTTTCAGGCTCCATGTAATGAATAATATTATTGCTTGCTTCTTTCTCTCCAACATCCGCTAATACTTCTGCTAAACCTTTTTCAGTAACAGCAGCTTCTGGCAGTGTATGTGTGGGAGCTTCAGGATGAACAACAATAGGCTCAGAGCTTCTTATTGGCATTGATTTTTGTTCGATTGCTTTAATCACTTGATTAACAGCATTTTCTACAACAGCAGGTAATTGGCCATCAGCAGCACCTTCAATAAGAGTAGTAGGGCTTACAGGAGAAGGTCTAGGATTGTCAAATGCTTCAATGGTTATATCATAATAAGGATATTTTTTTCTATAATAATTCCGCATTCTATAATTGTTGTGCGCTTTATTGAGTCCGGATACTTCAAAAGTTTTGCCTGCTCCCGCTATCAATAAAAAATCTACAAAGAAATCAATGGTGTTTTGAGCAAGCATTTGCTGGCGTTCTTGTATTGATAATTGTTTATTATTTTTTTCAATATTTTTCGCTTGTGATGCAAAGGAATTTTGTGCATTTAATTCTTGTGTTGTTTGGGCAATGTCTTTTGCTGCAGCCTGCATCCTTTCATATCTTTCAATGAGTGGCAAATGTGATTTTGCAATGCCCGGCATTTCATTGAGGCGCCTTTTGATATATTCTAGAGGATATAAAACTGTATCAGCAACTTCTTTGCCAAGTGCTAATCCTAATGTACATGGGTTGCATAATTCTAATAAATCCTGTGCAATTTCTGTATAACTTTGTGTGTTTAAATCATAGGCTGCTTTGAAAAGTTCTTGCTGCATTTCGCGAACATGAGGAGCAACTTCGATACCAAGATCAGAAGCATTTTTGATAGCTTTAGAAAGTTTTTTATGAAGTTTATTTTGCTTAGCATTTCCTTTAAAATTATTAAACTCATTAGGATCAATGCCGATCTGTTTTAGGAATTCGTTGCTTTGTGTTGTGACAACAAAATCAACTGAAGAAAGATCAATTCCATCTAAATTTATTGTAGGATCACGTTGTTCAGGTTCAATAATGATCTCTATGTCTGCAAAGGTTAAAAATGCATCAGATGAATTTGAAGGATGCTCCTCTAAAGGTTTTGGTTTTTGTTCTCTAAATATTCTGTCAATTTCTTTGCGAGCTTTGTTTATTTTTTGAACATGCCTTTGATGCTCCAATTGATTTTGTCGTTGAAGAGCCTCGTCTTGAAATTTTTTGAGTTCCTCTTCTTTTTGCCTTTGTTTATCTTGATATTCTTTTTTGTAACCTTCACTAAGAGCATCTAATGCATTTCTTTTATATTCTGATTTTCTGGCATCATATTTATTGTTTAATTGTTGCAATTTACTAGTAAAAATATGCAAAATATTTATATTTTCATCAATATCACGTTGCCGTTTTCTATCAATCTGTTTCAATGCACCTTCATAGACTAATGTTCGCTCTTCTTGGGTAAATAGTTCATCTTCTAATGCTCTTCGTTGCTCTATTTGTTCAGCAGTTAGGTTTTCTTGTATTCGCAAATGATGCAAAATATTTTTATAATCTTGGCGAATAGGCTGAATTCGTCTTTGCATTTCGTCAGGTGTAATCCATCCCCAATAACCATCTGCCTTAACAATATCATGTAACGCATCCCTTACATGAGAAGGAATTGATTGATCGTTTACAAGTAAGTCTATCATTCTACGTGAGCGTTTTTTTTCATCTCGAGCGGCTTTTCTTTGAGCTCTTTGCTCCTCAAGAAGATGATCTGGCCAAGGATTATTATCAAGTCCAAAAGATGATTCTGGAGTATCATTATTTTTTCTTGATCGTGCGGGCAATGATTTTCTGTTTATTTGTCTTGTAGGGTTAGATACTTTTGGACTGTTTGAAATTGATTTTGGTATGTTTGTTGCCGCAGGCGAACTGTAGCTTTCAAATTCGCTTTCATCAATCTCTATTTGTTGCGATGATGAATTATCTATTGAATCTGATGAAGAGGTATTGGTTGTTGCAGTTTGATTACCTTGTAAATGGGTACTATAAATATTGGTAAGAGATGGTGAAAAAGCAGTGCTTTCAATTTTTTGTTGGACGGGTTTTTGTGATTCATTAGATTGAACTGTAGTATGCATAGAACCATCATTACCATAGGTGTTGAGGAGTGGGGGAAAATAAGTCTTTGTTCCATCTGAATTTTCTAGGTATGGTATATTATTTTCTTCATAATATTTTTCCGTTGCTTCAATTTCCCTTTGTCTTCTTGCCTCATATGCTAAATGTTCTTCATAATAATCGTCATAATCATCATCGTCGTCGTAATCGTTACCATCATCGTTATCATCAGTAGAATAATCGTATTCTTTTGAAGATGAAGATTTTGGTCCTATTCCTTTATGTAAGTGTTCTTTTATAGCGCTATCATGCGCTTGTTTCATAGCATGATCATGAGAGTCATGATGCGGTTTATTGGATTGATCTTTTTTTTCTCCCCAGTTAACCGTGATGAGCGGCTTTCCATTATATGTTTCGCCATTCCATCTTTCCATGCTTAATGTTATTGAGCCGTGTATTGTAACAATGAATGCCAAAAAAAATATATGAATGCTTTTATTCATGAAATAACCTTCTTAGAGAGTAAATGAATGTTTATGTAAAAAAATGCTTAATCATACCTCTGCACTAGAAAGTCTTTTTTCCTAAATTCTTTCATAGTTTTTAAGAGAACAGTATGACGATGAAAAATTACTTGAGTGAGATTTTTTTTATTAATAAACGGGAATCATCACTTTTTTTAGCGCATTACAGGGATTTTTTGAATTTTAGTGTTGATATTTCAAAAATATTTTTTTATGGCATCATGGTTAGTTGAAAAAAATATTAAAATTAAAATAAGAACTTATACAAACCTTAATTCATTTCAGCAAGAATAGTTTTTTGGTCACATATGTTTTGAGCCTGATGAGCTTCCAATAATGCTATATGGTTAAATGATTCTTTACAGTTTGCACACACATAAAATAACTTAAGGTGTCTTACGTTGCGATGGAGCTCTAATAACTGTTCGGTTTTGTAATTTTTATAGCAAATATCGCATTGTAGTTTACTGAATTTTGTCGGTGCACATTTTTGTGCTTCATGCTGGTTTTGATTTGTGCATAGATTTGTATCGATACTATATTCAGAATTATCTGTGCAAGGAAGCGTCTCTCCTTTAAGTTCTTGTATTAACTTGTTAATAGCTTCTTGATAGAGTGCATCGCCTTCTGTTGGCAGTGCATCATCTTCCATTGCAATAGTTTTCTTCAATGCAATTGATAAAAGAATGAGTACAAAAAGTGTAATTTTTAAAAAATCAAAAAAATTGTTCATAAAGCCGCTTATTTATAAAAAATTACAAATATTGATTTACAGATTAAATTTATGCTAAGCTTATTATACTGTAAGATTAGCAAAGGAGAGTTATAATGATAAAGATTATTAAATTAGTCATGTTCTATAGCCTATTTTTGATCCCATTTAATGGCATAGGTAGCCAAGGTACGTCACGTAATCCGGCACATCAAGGGAATCTACAATACAAAACAGATCTTAATGTTATTGAAATCATAAAGAGAGCTTTTCCAATCTTTTATGAAAATATAAAAAAGGCAGGATATGCTGCGCCTATAGAAGCCGCTAAAGAAATTACTATTTTTGCTCCAACGGATGAAGCATTTCGTTTTTTAAAAAGCGATGAAATGTTAGGTGCTGAAACCTATGATGCTATTTTTAATGATATAGCAACTGATAAGGGCGTACAGAGGCTTAGAAATGTTTTAAACTTACATATAATCCCGGGCCGTGTATTAGCAACTGAGTTAATGCATATGGAATATGTACTACCCTTTGCGGGCAGAAAGCTTGGTATTGGTGTTAAAAATGGTAAAATCAAAATAAATGATTCAGCTTCTGCTATAGGTATGGATATAATCGGTACTAATGGTGTTGTGCATGCTATTAATGCCGTTATAATGTAATACCATTACAACAGAGGTGATTCTGTAGCCTTTTTTTCCTTAAAGAAAATTTAATTTAAGCCCCGCAAGGGGCTTTTTTCTTGATTTTTTTTCAATTTGCATTACAATAAATAGTGTAATAGTAAAAATTCATTGAATTTTAGGGTGTTTTTATGAATAATAGTTCAAAAATAGCAGTGCTATTCTTATTTTTTGGTAACTTTTCTTTATATACTATGCAAACCATGAAAAAATCGAAATTACCGTATGTTGCCTCGTTTTTGGGGATTGGCTATATGGCACAACAGTATTTGGAAGATAATAAGAGATATGGTTCATATAATGAGTTTTTGCATAAAGAGATGAAACCAAATAATGATGGCTCAGCGTTTCAGCGTTATGAATTTCAAGGCAATGATAATAACACAACATTAGTTCTTAAAACTGATGTAAAGGTAACAAAAAAATATTTTGAACCGGCTTTAACAGGAGAAGATATTGTTACTGTGGAACATATTCCAGTGCTCTATGAAGGAGTAAAATCATTATCACAAGACGATGACCAACAAAATTATGAAGCACAAATGGATTCTAATTCTTCATTATCTTTTGTAAAATATCAGGTGCAGGAATTGCCTGGGCAAGCATGTGAATGCGATGTTGCCTTTATAAAAACAAAACGTAAGCAGCGTGGTAAAGGGTTTGGATCTTTATTGCTGCGTTCTGTAGAAGATGATGCACGCCGTGGTGGTTGTGAAGCTATAACATTGAATGCAATAATTGGAAAAGAAAAGTTTTATAAAGATCGAGGATTTAAAGAAGTTGATCCAGATACCGGTTTTATGGAAAAAAAACTTAAGAGGCTTAAATAACTATTTTATTTAAGTAAAAGGAAGTTGTATGAAACATTGTGTTCAAAAAGTAGTAATGATTCTCATTTTTTTTGGTAGTTCATCATTATATGCTATGCAATCCTTTAGGTCCTTAGGATTACGACATGCATTTTCATTGTTTGGCTTAAGTTATTTAGCTAATCAATATATAGAAAAAAAATCATATGCTTCGTATGAAGAGTTTTTGGATAAAGAAAAACCCACGACTATTAATGATAGTTTTAGATATAAAGAATTAAAATCTGACGCTAAAATAACTCTTGCTACTGATGTACATAGAATTATGTCTCGTGTTTCAAAAAAACGGATAGAGGCTATTGTTCTTGGACCCATAGAATATAACTTTTCAGGAATAAAAAAGCTACAGTTACAGAGTGATGATAAAAAGAATGAAGTTGCTGACGCTGATCTTAATGATTTAAAAGAAGTTGCATTATTAAAATTTAGAGTATTTGAAGGTGCTCATGGTCAAGGCTGTGAATGCAGAATTGATTTACTAAAAACTAAAAAAAAGTTTAGAAATCGTGGGTATGCTGGCTTATTGCTTGAAGATTTAGAGAAAGAAATGCGTCTATCTAACTGCTCAAAAATATTCTTTTATGCCGAAAAAGGCAAAGAACAGTTTTATGAAAAAAAAGGCTATCAAGAAATTGAAGTTGGTTCTCAATGGATGCACAAAGAGTTACAAGAGATAAAAGTTTAATATGATTTATACGTATGAAAAAAATAATTGACGTTAAATTCTTTTACTTAGACAGGAATTCGATACGATAAATCGTTAATTGTATATGTATTATATGATACAAATATTGCAGAACTGCTAAAGAATAATATAAACGGAATTGTCATTCAGAGCGAAGCGTGGAATCCAGTAGATAAATTAAAATTCATTAAAAATTTTGTTTATATGACGATTTTTATATAAAATAATTAGATGTTTTGACTTTAATTTTATAACTGGATCCCACGGACTTCACTTTCGTGAAGATCCTCTGGATGACATTTCCCAGCATTCCTCTTTGTGTGGTCTTTGAAAGCTTGAGGAGCTTATTCCGATCCTTCAGAAATGATAGAAATGATCAAGACATATGTTGATCCAACCCAGGCTGAGGTTGTATCTCAATGCAGTAAGGGCGAAGAAGCATTTCTACCTTTACAATAAAATCTCTATAATTACCGCTTGAATACCATTGTAGGGCAGACGACTTTGTAATGCTGGAGTCTATAAAAGGCTCCAGTTTTGTTTGTAGATTTTGTTCAGCTGAAATAAGTTTAACTGATGAACCAAATGTCTGCGCAATAATCGGCTGAATTAATGAATAATGAGTGCAAGCAAGAACTAAGGTATCAATGCGTGCATTAATTAGTGGAGTGCCATAGTGTTTGATAAGTTCAAGCAGATAATGGCTATTATTCCAATCATTTTCTATAGCTGAAGCAAGAAGTGGACATTCTTGTGCAATAATTTCGCAATCTGGTAAGGCTTGGACCAAGAAGTTTTTATGTATACCGCTTGCAACAGTTGCATGTGTTCCTAAAATACCGATTTTTTTTGGAGAATGTAGAACCGTTTGATCTACAATAAGTTCGACAACATCAATAAAATGTATGGTTGGGAATTGAGCTTTTAAAAAGGCAAGTGCATTAGTTGCTGCAGTATGACATGCAATAATAATGGCATCAACTTGGTGTTGTAATAAAAACTGAACTGCAGCGTAACTTAGTTTTTGAATATCTTCTTGTGTGCGATTGCCATAAGGAACATGCGCAGTATCAGCATAATAAATAAATTCTAATCCAGGAATTGAAATCAACTCTTTTACTAAAGAAAGTCCCCCAATTCCAGAATCAAAAATGCCAATCTTTCTAAAGATCATTAAAGAATTGCCTCATTTCTTGTAATGCATTTTCTTTTGAATCAGAACCGTGTGTAGCATTATGCGTTATATCAGTGCCATATAATTTTCGTATAGTTCCTTCAGCTGCCGTTGCAGGATTGGTGCTTCCCATAAGGTTGCGCCATGCTTGAACAGCGTTTTCCTTTTGTAAAACAAGAGCAATTGCTGGCCCGGAGGTCATATAGGTAATTAACTCTTTAAAAAATGGACGTTCTTTATGAACTGCATAAAATTGTTCAGCTTGATTTTTATTCAATTGAATTTTTTGCATACGAATAATATCAAATCCATTCTGCTCAATAAGATCAATAATTTTGCCACTGTTATGCGCAGCAACAGCATCAGGCTTAATAAAAGCAAAGGTCCGTTCAATGCCTTGGTGAGAAATGTTTTCATTTTTAAGATTGACTAGATTTTTAACGCCAATAACTGACAATAAAATGATAAAGACTGCTAGCATTATTGCAATAACTCTTTTCATGAAACTCCTTTTAATAATGAGACAATGAAGGAAAAAATTTGTTTTTTTGAAAAAGGCATGGAGAACGATATACTATCGTTCTCCATCTTCTATTTTTAAGCTAAATTAGGAAAAAACTGCCTAATTTCTAAAAGTGCATTTTCAGAAGAGTCAGAACCATGTGTTGCATTAAAATCGATAGATTGACCAAAGATTTTACGCAATGTTCCGGATTCTGCTTTTAAAGGATCAGTTGCTCCCATAAAATCACGCCATGCTTTGATAGCGTTATCTTTTTGTAATACCATCACAAGAACAGGTCCTGATATAATATTATCCACTAATGCTCCAAAAAAAGGCTTTTCATTATGAATAGCATAAAAATGTTCAGCCTGTTTTTTGCTGAGCTGTATTTTTTCTAAGCCAACTATTTCAAAACCATTTTTTTCGATCAACGAAATAATATCACCCGTATGCTTTGAAGCAACAGCATGTGGTTTAATAATTGCAAATGTCTTTTCAATCATAGATAACTCCTGGTGAATACTTATTCGTCTGATTCACTACCTTGGCGAGCAGCATGTTTTTCAAGTTCAATTTGAAGCATTGATTTTTGCTTACTTGCCGGTTGCTGTTGTTGTTCAGGTCTTTTTTCTTTACGAGCCGGTTTTTCTTGGAAAGGAGCTTCTTTTTTAACTGCTTTCTTTTCCTTTACTTCTTCTTCATCAGTTAATTTAAGGCTCAATCCAAGCTTGTGCTCTTCTTTGCTTACCTTAATGACACGGAATTGGTACTTTTGGCCAACTTTAAGAATATCATTTACATTATCAACATTATTTTTAGCCAATTCAGAAATATGAACAAGTCCTTCAATACCGATAGGAAGTTTTATGAAGGCTCCAAAATTAGTAATCTTAGAAACTTCGCCCTCAATAATTTTACCAACCGGATACTCTTGTTCAATCAGTTCCCATGGATTGGGTTGAATTTGTTTGATGCCAAGTGCAATGCGCTTATTTGCTTCATCGACGCTCAGAACAACAGCCTCAACTTCTTGTCCTTTTTTGTAAATATCGGCTGGGTGTGTTATATGCTCTGTCCATGAAAGATCAGAAATATGAACGAGTCCATCAATACCAGGTAATAATTGTACAAAAATACCAAAATCGGTAATGTTGCTAATTTGGCCTTTTATTTTTTGACCAACTTTGAACTGTTCGCCGATTGCTTGCCATGGATTTTTTTGAAGTTGCTTTATACTGAGTGACATTCTACGATTTTCTTTATCAAGAGAAACAATAAGAACGTCGATGTAATCACCAACTTTAAAATGCTTATGAAGGTCATGAATTCTATCGGTCCAAGAAACTTCAGAAATATGCACAAGTCCTTCTACACCCTTTTGAATTTCTACAAAGAGGCCATAATCGGTGATGCTTGAAATTTTGCCCTTAACTTGAGCGCCTACTTTAACATCATCGCTTACGGTTGCCCATGGGTTATCGGTAAGTTGTTTCATGCCAAGAGAGATCTTCTCATTGTCCTTATCAAAGGAAAGCACTTTAACGGTTACCTTATCACCAATCTTAAGAAGCTCACTTGGGTGAGTAATACGGCCCCAGGTCATATCGGTAATATGAAGAAGTCCATCAACGCCACCAATATCAATAAATACACCATAGTTGGTAATATTTTTTACGACACCTTGGATGACGGAGTTTTCTTTTAAGCCTTCAAGTACCTTCTTGCGAGATTCTTGACGCTGGTCATTTAAGAATTTACGACGAGAAATGATAACGTTGCCACGTTTTTGGTTAATTTTTATGATGTATGCCGTTATAGTTTGACCTACATATTGATCAAAGTCGGTAACTCGTTGAACATCAACTTGCGAGCCGGGTAAGAATGCGGGAATACCGATGTCAACGCTGAGTCCACCACGTACTTTATGAGTAACAATACCATCAACAGGCTTGTTTTCTTCAAAGAGCTTTGTAATATGATCCCAAGCTCGTAATGCCTTAGCTTTTTCATAAGAAAGGCTGAGATTTCCGGCGACATTTTCAAGTTCATCAAGAATGACTTCTATTTCTGAACCTACGGTTAGCTTTTTTAAGTTCATGGTCTGAAAATTCATAAAATGGAATAAGACCATATGATTTGTAACCGATATCAACTAATACGCCATTTGAATCAATGGCAATAACTTTACCAACAACAATTTTACCGGGTTTAAATCTGTCAACAATCCCTGCATACAAGGCATTGAGCTCTTGTGATTGTTCTTGATTGAGTTCTAAGGATTCGTCGTTCCAGTCCTTATGGACATGGGCAAATTGACTACTTTTTATGACTTCTTTGGACATTCAGTGCTCGCGAGTGGGTTAAGAGATTAAAATATAACAACAATTAACCACTAGTTTAACATCAAATTGAGAAATTGCCAAATCCAATTTATGCTTTATTGAACTATTTGAATGGCTGTTTAAGAAATAGCTTGAAGCTTTTCAATATCCTTCTTTATTTCTTCAAATAAAGCTTTTTGGCGAGCATAATAGGCATCTAATTCTTCTTGATCAGCTGCAGTGAAAGCAAAGATCTTAATACCACTTTCTGGGTTAAGTGCGCCCTTTTTGTCATAGGTCATAGGGATACAAAATTCCATTTGGTCAATATCATCGATTTTTTCAGGTTCATTAAGTAAGGTTTCCATGATTGTGCTCATGTCATCAGTTTCGCCTATGTTTTTAATAGCGACAGCTTGTTTAAAACCATAGCCCTGAGAAGAATAAATATGTTTATTAACTGTTTTTTTTGGAATTGCAACTAAAATACATGTTCCAAAATTGGTTAAACTTTTAAATTCTTTTTGGAGCTCTTCGAACGTATCTTTATATTTTGGATAAAGACATTCAATATGATTTATTTTAAAGACATCCTCAGTTGTTATCCGTACATTGCCTATATTACAATTTTGCTTTATGTAATAAGCAGAAGATGCTCCTAATCTTGTTATATTGCTAAAATAAGCCCAATTAACAAATAATAATTTACGTTCATCTTCTCTAGTATCTATTCCATGTTGTAATAAGTGCTTTCTTAATTTTTTTTGTTCTTTTAAGTCATTTGAATTTTTAATCCCTGGTTTAACATGTAATGCTATATGTTCTCCTGAAGATTTTTCATTATGAGCTAATTGCTGTAAAAAAGTATGCAATTGTTCATGAAGGAGATATTCACTTTTTTGACCATGAATAAAAGTATAATAATCATTATTGTTTAATTCTTTTTCTTTTTTAATAACTTGACTAATCATATTTTCTAAATGCTGATTAGAGGACTTACAAAGTTCAAAGAAATTTTGTTGATCATAAACGATGCAAGATAAACTGTTTTCGCTCTTGAGTAATTTACGATAGTGTTGAACTAATTTTTTAGATAGCTGCGTTACATGAATATGGGTAGGATTATTATATTTTGCTTTTAAAGGAGTACAATCCTGAGGACATGTAGTTTGGTAGGCATGTGATTTTATACTATGCTTAATTTCATCTTCCAATGATCCACTGTTTTCTGAAGATTGAAGTGATTTTTTTATTTTGGGATTACAAGGACGATGTTCAGTTAATAAAATAATTGCTGAAGGTGAAGCAGTATTAATTCTTTGCTCAATCTCTTTGTGCCATTTTTTACTTAAAGCATCATTCTTTTTCAGTATGCTATTCAAAAGAAAGGGGCCATATTTAGAATTTTCAATACTTGAGCTATACGCTACCAAAGCTTCAGATATTTTTTGTTTTTTAGAAGTCTCAGGATTATCGATAGTGGTTATGCTTTGATTAATAGCATTGTAAAGTACCCTAGAAAACATAAGTAAATTGCATGCCAGAGGTAAATTTTGCATCGCTAATTTAATGCTAAGTTTTGAGGGCAAAGGCTTTTGACTTGATAAAAAGGAATCAAGGTTTAAATAAAATTCTTCAGATTGTTGGTGCTTTAAAGAACTAAATTGTTCTGCGACTAATGTTGCGTAATGCTCCGGTAATTCTGAATGTTTTGTAGTTGCAAGCAAGAACCAAAAACCATTATTATTAAAAATATCTTCTATGTTATTACAGTATGAAAATATGCTTGAAGTTATTTTGATTCGATTTTCAAAATTTGAAGCAAGTAATTCTTCAATAAGGCTTATAGAATGAAACGAACTAAAATTCAGATCTTGAATATTTAGTGTCATATACTGCGCAGCAGTATTGGTAAATGTACTAGAATATTTTTCTGTGATTAAAAATAATAGTTGTTTTCCTGCAGAATCATTGCTACTCATTCGTTTACAGAGATTTTGTGCTAAGGCTTCATCTTCAAATAAGATTTTTAATAAGGGTGCCCAATGAGGATTTGAGGTAATTACATCAAATTGTTTCAAGGCAGCTTCTTGGTATTTGTTAATAAGTGATGGATTTTCGTTTATCTTATTTTTCAAGCATTCTAATGATTCAAATAAGCTGCTGGCATCAATAATTTCTTTTTCGATATTTTGTTGTTCTTTGCTAATATCCTCATCGGCATAAACATGCTTGTAATTATTTACTGCAGAGCTTGCGATGGTACCCATAGCAATGCCTGCAACCAAAGGCCCTATAAATTCATTTTGGTCATAAGATTGTCGATATTTTTGAAATACTGGCGTAGCAGCTGTTAGTTTTGAATAAAATCTTTCAGCAAAGTGAGCTCTTGTGCTTTGTGAATAAATCATTTTTGAGGTATTTAATGTTGGTAAAAAGTGAGAAAAAGTTATGCTAGAGCCTAATAAAGAACTTTTTAATGAAAAAATTGGCCTATTCGCTCTTTTCATTGCAAAACTAGGGTTGTTTATTAAAAACAGTAATAAGACAAGAATTTTTAGGAGTTTTTTACTCATAATAGCTCATTTTTTAGTATTTTTTACTTATGGTAATAAGTATAATTTTTTATAAAAAATTGTCAATATGAAATATTTTTGCGTGAGGCGCAATAAAATTCTGTTGAATGGGAAATGTAAGAGAATTTTTTGACAATGAAGCTGACAAGTTTTATAGTAGTGAAATCCTATTTATACATATTTTTATCTATTTTAAAAGGTATGCTACTTAGCAAATGGTGGTAGCGATCTTACTTTAAAAAATAATGAAGGCAAAACTCCTCTAATAATAGCGCAAAAAAAAGCACAAGAGTGTTATGGAGCCACCTGTGCACCTTGCCAAATAGTATACGAGATGCTCAAGGAAGAAGAGCTAAGGAGTATATAAAATGGAGAAACTTGAGCAGAGAAGACTTGAAAAAGATTGTAATTTTTTAGGTAGTTTCTCAAGGAGTTCATGTTCTTGATCTGTAAGAGGTCTATCAATGCCTCTTTGCAAAGCGCGTATAAGTAAAAGCTGTTGTAATGAGAGCTTAGGCAAATATTGAGGAATTAATGGAATAGCTAATGCTGTGTGGATGCATTGTGTTTCATTATTAACTTTACCATACAAGAGAGAATTGCGATCTGTTTCTGTTACTCGATAATTTTTGAATTTTTCCGTAATGGTGTCAACCACAATAAATATAGGTATTTCTGAAGTTGGTTGTTCGTTTGGTCCATAATATTTTCTTAGCGACCGACGTGCTTCTAAGTATAATAAACTATCACCTTTAAAATATACTTTTTGAATATCAAAATATCCTAGGTCTTTTATCTGAGCTTTGTTTAGGCGAAGCTGTTTTTCAAGTGATTGAGTAACAAGATTGTAGAGATCAATTATATAGTAAGTGTGCAAGGGGCTCGTGGTGTCGGGAAAGTATTTATTTTCTCCAACAATGGCAAGATGTTTTTTGTCATCAGAAACTGCTAGCTTAAGAAAAGTGTAAGAACGATCTAAGTTTGATGCTAACTTTAAGATTTCGGTTGTTTTTTTTGTTTTAAAATCTATTTGATTAACGCTTAAATTGGTCCTATCGGTAGTTATAAAATATCCAATGGTAAGATCTTTTGAAGGAGTAATTAAACTATTCGTTTCTTTTTTTTCCCCCGAAACTCCTTTTTTATCTCGTAAGTTGCGCACAAAATAGGTCCATTTTTGGTGTATATCATCATTCATTATAGCTACTGTGTTATTATCCGGTGAAAATCGTATATCATGTGATGATCTAGTTGTAAGCGGTGCATTTGTCTCTTTTTCTATAGTAAAATCTTGCAAATTGATTTTGGTTATTTTTGGTGAACAATATAGAATAAGTGATTTTTCATCTGATGAATAATGTATTAGTCTGACATATCCTTCTTTAACAACCTGCTGGTGTATGATTTTGCCAGATTTTGTGTCTCTTATTATAAGAACACAATTTTCCTTGTGGGGTTCAGTTAGGCTGGTTACTATTTTTTTAGAAGGTGATAAGGAAAAAAGCGTTTCTTTAATATTTACATAAGAAAAGGGGAAAGAGGTTTCTTTAAAATTTGTATAATTAGGGATTTCAAGCCATAGATGCTGACCAGTTATCAAATCAACCAATGCAAGCACATTTGTTAGAGTATATTTAAAAATAACGAATTTATTGGTAAGTAATGCGATTTGTGCTTCAGGTTGTATTATATGATAACCTGTGGGAGGTTTTGGAAAAGGAGTTATATTTTGAACAGAAGGAGCGATATTTCCTAGTATTTGTCCAGCTAATTCACTTTTAATTTGGTCATTAATGTCCAGTTTTGGCAAATCTAAATGCCCTTGTTTTAATTTTTCTAGTAAAGATTCTAGGACTTGTTGTTTGACACTCTTTATTTCTTCTTCAGAACACAAAAAATAATGGGTTGCTTTGAGAAGGTCAATGAGTTCGTACATGCTTAGATCTTTGAAAAGCTCTTCTCTTTCTTGTTGGCAGCGATCTCGTAAAGACGTTTTTAAAAATTTTTTGAGTAGAACCAATGTTTTAGCTTTAAAATTGCAAGGGACTGAGGTGTTTGAACTTTCATTTATATGATTATCTTCATGAAGATCTTTTAATGTTTTTGCTTTTTTTATTAAACGTAGGGGGAAAAAAATAGATTCTTCATCTAAGGAAATAAGTTCAAAGCCAGGAGCATCTTCTTCAGGACTTTGTCGTTTTCTTTTTGTACCCTTTACCTTTTCTTCTAAGGAGCATTCAAGTACTTGAGCAAAAAGTTGCTCATCCGTGGCTTCATCGGAAAATCTATAGCCTGCTATTTCTAATGCTTCTGCAATAATGGGGATGTGCAAATAACGTATCGCATTTAAAAATGTTTTAGTTACTGTTACATTTTGTTCAAAAAATAATGGTGCAAGTTGTGTTGCTTTATTTTCTTGTTCAATGTGAGCAACATGCTCAATTAGTTGTGTTATGAAGTTGAATGAACTTTCTGAAATGGGAATAGGAATAGGCTCTTTTTCTTCAGTAGATTCTTCTTGATGGCTTATTAACCATTGAAGCGTTTTTGATTGAGCAACAATAGTATTGTTGCATTGTATTTGATTTCCTTCTTCGGTTTTAATAGATGTAAACTCAGCAATTGCATTATCGTTCATGCAGGATGCGAAGCTTATCATACGCAAAAAGCATAACAATACGAGCAGTTTTTTATGGTTATTCATTAAATACCGTGAGTGAGTAGTATGCATGTTTTGGGTTATTTATACTATTGTATAATAATCGTATAGCTTTATATAAATGTCAAACTGAAAACAGTTACAAATAGATTGAATTATACATAAGAAAAAACTAAAAGAATCAAAATAGGCCTTCATTGATACTGGTATCGTTTACTCAAGAAATGATACACCGAGGATTTTCGTGGATGTGGATTATTTCTTTGGGACAAAATTGTTTCTTGAATGCAGTATAATGTTGAATAAGTGGTACAAACTTGATACAGAGAGGTCTGTTGTGTAATTCAAGAATGGCTTCATCTATTTCTATAGATTCCTTATTTGTATATTTTCGCATTAGAATATCTATCATTTCAAATAACTTTTTTCGATTTTCATTTCTATTTTTGAGTTTAACCCAATAGTAATCCAGGTACTCTTCATTATGCATCTGCTTCACATCAAATCCATCAAGCCATGGTAATGAATCTTTGTTTTGCTTATCATTTACATATTTAATAAAATCTTCTTTTTCAAATATCCCATTTAAAGGATCATGAAGGAAATATTTCCAACGCCGATATTGAAAAATTATTTGTTGCTTGAATTGAGGGAGTCTGACGAATTTTTGAAGTGCTTTTATTGATTCAGCTGTTGGTGTGCCACCAACTACTATATCTGGCCATTCTTGACATTCAGTGCAATTAAGTATGGTCATTATCTCATTAAGAGTGCATTGATAATGAGAATTTTTATCATATATATTTTTAAAAATTATGACATTTTTTTTCGAATCTACTGTGATAAAAGTTGATCCGCGAAGTATAGTTTCTATAAAAGACTGGATGCAAGAATAGTTGTTTCGCGCTGTTGTATCTGCATTAGCAAAATAATGAGTCAACTTTAATTGATCGTTTGATTTTTTTTGTTCTTCCATGCAATAAAGATTTTTATGCATTAAGGGCGATGTAGCTAGTACAAAAAAAATGGCTTTTCTTATCATGAGATATATCCTCTTTTTATGATAATTTTTGCAAAAGTATACAATAGTTTAGTAGGAATGCATATAAAAAATATCTCAGATTAATGTCAAATGTGTATTTTGCAATACTATTCGGATTTTTGGTAAGTACTATTTTTTACGCTACAAACATGTTACATTTATTATGGAAAAAAATGGACATGAAACGCCGTCTAAGCATAGCTTGGGGTCTGATACTCAAGACTTGTATATAGGTATAGCAGAACGTACAGCTCCGATTTTAGTAAGTAAGCCTATTTTTTATAATTATGTATATAGAAGACACAATTGGAATGATTCTAAGCATCTTGAAAACCAAACTCTTAAAGGTGCTTCTTTATCGAAAGAAGAATGGGATCTTTATGTGCCGGTAGATACAAAATATTTTGCTGATGAAGATCAGTTATATCTTCTACTTCCCAAGAGCCAAAAAAATCTTTTTACAGCAGAAATATTCAATGTTGCTGCTCTTGGAAAATTAGATATCTTACCAACTCAAGAAGAAGATGATTATACGATGCTGCTTGAGTCGTTAAAACCAAAAGTAGGGCATAAGCTGAAAGAAAAATCTGAATCCAAGAAAAATGTAAAAGGAATTGTTCTTGATCTTAAAAAAATATTTGCAACTTTTCCAGTACAAAGCAAAGCTGAACGCTCTCTTGCTATTCATCGTAAAGAGGCTTGGCAAGCGCCAATTTGGGACATTTATCTTGCAGGTCACGGTGATTTAAAGCCGGATACGCTTATAGCAAGTTTAACGCCGCTTGAAATGCAGGAACTGCTTACTTTCTTTAACGACTTTATACAAGTAGGTGTTTTAATAATCTCTTCATGTTATGCGGGAGGTAATTTAGAGGACATAAAATTTAAAAAAGATATAAACAATGATAAAGCTTTACAGCCACTTAATTTTATAACTATCGTTAACTCGGTTGGCGATATTCCTACGTATGGTGCTACTCAGACTAAATTTTTTATAACGAATAAGTTCTTTTTTGCTAAATTGTTTGATATTACTCAAAATCTAGGAAATGATGCACAACATAGTTTGCAACATTTATTGAGCATAGTTGGAGAATACAATAAAACGCCACAAGATATTCATGCTCAAGCTAGTATTCCTCAGATTATTTTGCCTGGGGGCTGGGGGGATTGAAATTCAATCACTCACTCCTAGTGATTCTGTTATGGTGCTTGGTACTATAAAAGCGCATGTAGCAGAACTTGAAAATAAACCTATTTTGGTGTTCCCCAAAAAGCTTCAAGATGAACCAAAATTTGATTATGAATTGAATTTGCTCGTTTATCCTCAAATAATTAAGGTTCCACTTATATTACGATCATCTCACTTGCCTCCAAGTTTTAACTTAAGAGAATTGGCACAAAAAAAATGGAAAAACTTGCCAACATTTTCAGATATTGTAACGGCAAATGAAAAATTTTTTGGTAAAGAAAAACAAACTCTTTTTGGCAAAGAAATCGATATTGATACGTTAAAGGAGAATCAATATCTTTATCCCAATATTATTTCAATGATACATGGCAATGCTAACCATTATTTCAGTAAAATGATTGTTGAAGGCGATGCTTTGAACGGTTCAGGCGGTGTATTGATGGCACTGCGTGATTCATTTTGTAATCTAACAGAACGAACAACTATAAAAATATTTTATTTTGACTCTTTAGAAGGTCCAAATGATATCTCTTTGATCTTAAAATCTTCTAGGGCTGTTGAGAGTGACCCGAATCAGAAGCCTATCGAAAAAGAGTTGCCAGACGATGACGAACGTATCATTTTGCGCAATGTTATCATTAGAACACAAGATGAAATAGAAATGACTATACTAATACGATTTCAACTAAACAATACCGCCTGGGAATTTAAATATGATGCTTATCACTGGGACCGTCCAGAAATATTTAATCCTAGATGGTGGGCTTTTAATAGAATTGCTAATGCAGAAGCCTATGAAAAGGAGTTTAAAAAAGAAGTTAGGGCAATTATACGGAGCAGTAAATCTTTGAAGATTAAGAAAAAACAAAAACCACTTAGGTCCATTTTTAAAAAGGGTCATAGAAGAAAATATATGCAATCAATTATTGAATGAAATGTATAAATGGCTCAGAAGCCTTATTTTTTCTTCCAGATTCCATTGCGTGAAAAAGGCAATCCCCTAATGAGAACTTTTGCTTATAAAAGAGCAATGTTTATGCATTTCTAGGGGACTTTATAAAATAATTTTTTCATTAAAATGCTAACTTATTTTTTTTTATGAGGCCCTTTATGAATTGCATGCCCTTCTTTATGATGTCCCTTACTAGAGGCTTCTTTTGTTCCTCTATTACTTCGTATGCGATTTGTTAGAGAAATGTTTAATGCGCCTTCAGAAAGTTTTTTATGGGTAGAATCCATAAGATTTGACCATTCTTGTTGTTGCTTGTGTTTATCATTTTTTTCATCAATTATCTGATTTTTATGCAGCTCTTTACCCTGCTCAATATGGTTTTTTTTAATCTTTGTCATGATTTTCTCCTTTAGATAATTCGTTTATTATGAGTATAGCAATATTTTCAACTAGAAATCAATATAAATATTATTGAATATTATATTTTCTATATGGTATACTTATTTAAGGGGAAAGAATATGAAAAATAGGTTTAGTCTCTGTAAAGGGTTACTATGAAAAAATGGATAATTGTAGGAATAATAACATTGTTTATGAGTTATAAAGTTCATGCTGATATACTAGGAAGTAGAGAAGCATTTCCTATTTATACACGTGCCTTAAGAGTTACTCGGCCACGAATTGTGGTTGTTAAGCCCGTTCCCAATGCCCCTCAGCTTTCTCAAGAGCAGAGGCCTCAAGAGCAATTAGCGCAACGGCAATTAACTGAGGAAGAAATTAAAGCTGCTCAAGAACGCATAGCACAAAAAGCAGAAGAAGCGCGTATAGCAGGATATTCACATATGTATGGTACCTCAGATTTATATGGTGGACTTTATAATAGGTAAAATAGCTGCATCAAAAAATGCAACTAGATTTGAGAGGTATAGGGAATATCTTTTAAGTAGTTTGGTAAGAGAATTTCTTGTAAGCCTTTTTTAAGTTCATAAGAATCCTTTGTCATACAAGCAAGCTGTTGAAGAGAGCATTCTTGAGGGAGTGGATCGGGGATATATGCATTTTTAAAAACTGCTAAAATTTTATTTCTATGCAATGCTGCACCATTTCCCAAAAATCGGATTTGAGTTTCATCAGCTTCTTTAGAAAAACGATCTTTTAGTAAAGCAATGAGCAGATCGTTGTTTTGGCACCCTATCTCCAAACCATTTTTTGTATACAATCCATAATAAAGATCATTATTAAATGCATTGAGAAGAGCTATGGTAATTGGCCACTGCCCATTTTTGAACTCCAAAAGTAATGCTTCTAGGCTGTTATGTCCGATGAGTGGGATTCCCGTGGCAAAATTTAATCCGTTGGCAATAGTTAATGCAATACGCAGGCTTGTGAAAGGAGCGGGTCCTTGATTAACGCCTAAAGCGGCTATATCGTTAAGGTGTAAATTAGTTTGATCTAATAAAGAATGTATATTGGGAATTAGATTGCGGCTTGAATATTTTTTATCTTCACTGTGTTGAGCTATGCAGTGTGTGCTTGAAAAAAGACCAACTTCATAAAGAGTGCTGTGTGCTTGAAGGACGAGGAAAATGATCATTATACTTAATTTTTGTTTTTACATTTTTGTTGTTGATAAAAAATACTAAATGCATCATATTCAATAGTTTTTTCCTTTTTTGCAATCACTTTTCCACAGTTGAGGCATTTCCATCCATCAAAATTTAAAAAATGATCAAAAAATGACTGTAGTACCATAAGCCCAGAACATTTTTTACACTTCATGACCCCTCCTTCCACAAAAAAATTTTGTTGGGCTATGGGTGCCATAAGCAAAAGAATATTCCTAAAAAAAACTGATACTAAGCCCGTCAAAAAATAATTTTTACTTCCTTTTTTATAATCTAAGCAATGAATGAAAATGATGTCAAGAAAAAGCTCAAAACATTTATTGTTACTAAAATTAGCTTATTTTGCAATTGTTTTTTTAAAAAAAATTAAAAAAAAATTAATAGAGGCGCTCTTTTTATTTCATTTTTTTTAATCACTTTCCGTGTTTAAAGAGCTCTTTTGCATATGCAGATAGGTAAGATAGGATTCTAGTATAAAAGCAGCAGCGATAGAATGAGATTTTACTTTCTCTTCTTTGGTTTTTGCTTTTTTTAATGTTTGCGCTCGTTTGCTACTTAAGCGCTCGTCCCATAAAAGCCATGTATGATCAGGAAACTCATGTTCTAGTCGATTTTTCATAAGCACAATAGTTTCTGTTTGATGGCTTTCCGTTGCTTTCATAGTGATTGGGTATCCAATGATTATTGTTTCAATCTTTTCTTTGGTAAAAAGATTTCTTAAAAATTCAAATAATTCATCGAGCGTTACTGTTTTATAAGGTCTAGCCAACATTCCTAAGGCATCAGAAAGAGCTGTTCCAACCCATTTATCGCCCAGGTCTAATGCTAAAAGTTTCATAAGTTTTTTCTTTTCGTCTTTTTTGGTATACTGTCTTTTTAGGTTTAGTGATTTCTAGAGTAAGGAATTCAAAAATGTTTAAAAGTGGAATTTGTATTCGCGTTCTTTTTGTTACGATGTTTCTAGTGTTGCATAAATGTCTTCCTATTACAATAATTTGGGAGAGTGAAGATATTTTAATGGTCCAAGATCCAAAAAAAAGATTATGGGAGGTTGGCCCAACTAATTTCATTGGCTGGTATAACCCGATAACGGTAAAGGAAGATTATTTTAAAGCCCTTGATCAGTTAATGCCTCATCGGCCAGGCTGTCCAATTATTATTCGCGATGGCAGCATCCTTCCCCAAATAATTAATGATTGGTTAACTAATACTAAATCTGCCCACGAAATTAAGAATTTTGTTCTTAATGGATTAAAAGATTTGTCAAAAAGTCAGGGTAAAAATACAAAAGTTTCTCAAGCAATAGCAGATTTTGTTTTTAGCCCTGAACGATATGCTCGGACTATGGTAGTTCAAAAAAAGGCAAAATCGATATTGAAAAAGTGTTGTGCTAGTAGGGATAATTTCGGTAGAAGAGTTAATAAAGTAGTTCTGTTAACCAATTGGAATGCAGAGTCTTTTGCATGTGCGCTGCATCATAGTAAGATTCGAGAGGTCGTTTCTTATTTTGATGATCGCCTCATCTCAGGAGATGCACATTTGGCAAAACCTGACCCTGAATTGTTTCATTATGCATTGAAGCATTTCAAGATTACTCCCGGAGAACTAATTATTTATATTGACAGTGAAATTAACAATATTAAGGTTCTACAGAGTCTAAATATACCAAATCTTCACTGTATCTATTGTAAAGATTTAAATTTTAAGCACCTTGAAAAAGAGCTTATAAGACTCGGGGCATACTCTAAATAATTGAATCAAATTACACAGTTTTTGTATTAGTTTTTTGAAAGGAAACTATTCATGCAGATTAATGAAATGATAAATGATTGGATTTTATTGATAAATAATTTCTTATGGGGATGGCCTCTCATTATTTTTTTTGTTGGTATTGCATGTATAATTACAGCTTCTCTTGGGTTTATTCAATTTCGTTATTTTATAACAGCTTGGAAGTTGTTGTTATTTCCAGATGGGGTTAAGGCTGGAAAAAAAGGAGATATGACTCCTTTTCAAGCATTTCTTAATGCCCTGAGTACTAGTTTGGGTAATGGCAGTCTTGGGGGTATGGCAACAGCCATTTTTTCTGGTGGTCCCGGTGCTGCGCTTTGGATTTTTGTTTTTGGATTATTAGGTATGGCAATCAGATTTTGTGAAGTTTTTTTAAGTACTGCATTTGGTGTTAAACATTGGGGACATAGTGTAGTTGGTGGCCCTATGGTCTATCTTAGCCAAATTCCTGGCCGTACTTTTTTACCCTATCTTTATGCATTATTTTGTCTGTTCTTAGCTCTAACGACCGGTAATGCAATGCAGGCAAATACTATTCGTATTGGGTGTTCTCGAATTTTTGGTGTTGAAAGTTTGATTGTTGCTCTTATTCTTCTTGTGTTCATGTTGTACGTGATGCTTGGTGGTGCAAAAAGAATTATTGCCGTTTCTGATAAAATTGTGCCGCTTAAAGTTGGGGTCTTTTTTCTTTCAGCGTTTATTGTTTTAGGATATCATTCTTCTGGGCTTATTCAGGCATTAATTTTGATCCTTAAATCTGCGTTAACTCCACAAGCAATTTTTGGCGGTGCTGTTGGTTATAGCATACAACAAGCGATACGTTTTGGTATTGCGCGTACTTTGAATGCTTCTGAGGCGGGTCTTGGAACTGCCGCAGTTCTTTTTGGAGGATCTGCAACTACTGAGCCAACAAAAGATGGTATTATGTCGATGCTTGGTTCATTTATTAGCGCAAATTTAGTTTGTTTTTCAGTTGCTCTTATGATTATTGTAAGTGGTGTTTGGAATAACGGGCAAACCAGTCTTGATCTTACGATTTCAGCGTATGAAACTGTTTTTGGCACTTTCGGGGGTTGGATTGTTACCTTTCTTTCAATTAGTTTTGGTCTTGGTGTCTTAGTTTCGTATGCCTATATTGCACGTAGTTGTTGGCTATTTTTAACGCAAGGCAAATGGATTATGGCAATTAACATTATCTATTGTTTGGCAACCTTTCTTGGTGCACTTGCAAAAGTTGATCTTATTTGGAATATGACCGATTTGATTAATGCTGTCTTGCTGGTGGTAAATTTGTTTGGAATTTTAATGTTGCTACCATTCATTAAAATTGGTTTGCGTGAATATGAAAAGCATACAAAATAAATTGTCATTGCGAGCTTGCTTTGCAAAGCGAAGCATGGTCGTGGCCTGTGCGTCGAAGCTTGCCAAGCCGGAAGGCGTGGATAAGCGAAGACTGTACAATCCAGTTATAAAGATTTTTTCATTATGATACAATTACCAAAAATTTTCCCTGTTACAAGCCATACCGATTTTGTTGGTCAAGGGTCAACATTTGTTGCAGTTCGTGGTATGAAGCTTGATGGAATTTCCTATATTCCCTTAGCGCTTGAGCGAGGCGCAACAACTATTGTAGTTGAAAATCAGGTACTATTGGATCCAACTTTAGAGCAGAGTTTGCAAGAAAAAAATATAGATCTTGTGCGTGTTGATAATGCACGTAAGGCTTTGGCCCTTTTAAGCGCGCAAGTGTGTGGATATCCGGCACGTAAGCTTAAAATTTTGGGTATAACAGGCACAAAAGGCAAAACAAGTTCCGCTTTTTTACTTGAACATATTTTAGCACATGCCGGTTATAAAACAGCTCTCCTCAGTACGGTGTATAATAAAATTTTGGGACAACAATTTTCAACTACTTTAACAACGCAGCATCCTGATTATATTCATGTTTTTTTGCGTGAATGTGTGCAAGTTGGTGTTGAGTATGTTATTTTGGAAGCTGCAGCACAGGCCCATACCCTTTATCGTTTACATGGTATTGAATTTGACGGCTTTATAATCACTAATTTTGATCAAGAGCATGCTGAATTTTATGCAAATCTTAATGACTATTTTCAGGCAAAAGCATCTCTTGTAGCACAAACCAAAAAAGATGCGCCGGTAATTATTAATAGTGATAATGAGTGGTGTATAGGATTATTGCATGGGCAATCAAACCATTGTTCATTTGGAAAAGTCGTAGAAGCTGATTATGCTTTTATTCCTTTAAGCAGTTCATCTCATGGAACTTCATGTATGCTTGAATATGATGGTTTAAGCACTACTCTTTCAATGAGGCTTGTTGGAGAATTTAATTGTTATAATGCGGTCGGTGTTTTTGCTTTAGCGCATAAACTTGGTATTTCTGCAACAACAATTTGTGAAGGTATTGCAACCTTTGAACGAGTGCCCGGGCGCTTAGAGCGTTATTGCTTACCCAATGGAGCGGTATGTTATATTGATTACGCGCACAACCCTTCTTCATTTCAATCGGTATTGTCAACGTTGCGGAATCTAACGAATCATCTTATTGTTGTGTGTGGCGCAGGTGGAGACCGTGATAAAACAAAACGGCCTTTAATGGCTGCTTTGGCAACAAATAAAGCTGATTTTGTTTTTTTTACTTCTGATAATCCTCGCTCAGAAGATCCAAGATCAATTATTGCTGATATGCTTTGTGGTGTAGCATCAGATGATATTGATAGCTATGAAATTGTGCTTGATCGTGAAGAGGCAATAAAAAAGGCCTATGCACGTTCAAAATCCGGAACTATTATTGCGTTGCTTGGTAAAGGACCTGATCATTATCAGCAGATTGGTGATACTAAATTCTATTTTAATGAATTAGAGATTATACAAAGTTTATAATTAAGGTCTTTTGTATGTTCAAAAGATCTTAATTCAAAGTGATGTTTTATTTGTAGTTATAAAGATATTGCATGCCGAATACCTTTAATACCAAAGGGCATTTTTCCTATTAGCAGTATTTTGCGTGCCCAAAATACTGCAGACAAAAGGGCACAAACAGTTCCTTTTGTCCCTTTTCCGTGCGTATATGCACCACACATCATTGAGGCTTTAAGCCTCATGATTTCGGGTGCACGACGTGCTATCGGAAATATTTTATAAGCTATTTTTTTCATTAAGACATGTTTTCTTGCAACAAAAAAAACGATTATTAATCGCAAGGTTGTCATTGCGAGCTTGCGAAGCAACCCAGTGGATAAATAGGTCATTTTATTAATGAATTTTTTATTTTTATAACTGGGTTGCCGCGCATTTGCTCGCAATGAGACGAGTGAATTTAACTGCCGTTCCAAACGTATTTTTCTCTTATTAATTCAATCTTTATAGTGCGGTTGCCCTGAGCCGCTTCTGGATTTTTTTCAATCATTTGTCGAATTTATAAAGCGAAATTGTTTTCTGAATTATTACGTTGAGATGCTTCATTAAATGATACTTTACATGCAACAATACCAAGGCCAACAAAGCCTTTGATTATCTTTGACATTTCTTCTTTTTTGTCATTCATATTACGTATTAGATCTAATATCATTTTATGGTATATCGGCTTCATGTATAATGCAGTAGCTACGGGATGTTTTTCCATCATTTGTTTCATTTGTAAAGCGGAATTGTTTTCTGAATTACTACGTTGAAATGGTGCGTTAAATGATGTTTTACATGCAACAATACAACGGTCAACAAAGCCTTTGGCACCTTCTTTTTTGTTGTTTTTATTACGTATTAGGTCTAATATCGTTTGATAGTACATCCACTGTACAAAACACGCTGCACCATTTGGATTTTCCATGAAAAATGCATAAGCTTTTGGATTTTTTTCCATTATTTGTTGCATTTGTAAAGCGAAACTGTTTTCTGAATTATTATGTTTAGATGCTTCATTAGATAATATTTTGCATGCAACAATACCAAGGCCAAAAAAACCTTCGATTATTTTTGATATGTCTTTTGCAGTTATATTTTGAATGTCATAACGATCATTTGTTATCCTATCAATAACAAGATGAGTTTCCATGCTTTGGTTTTTTTCCTGAATTTGCTCATAGTGCTCTCCCGCTATTTCATGTGCTCTTTTTCTAACAACTTTCCGTAAATATTTTTCTATTTTTTGAGATATTTCTATACAATTCAAAGGGCTTGTTTCTTCAGATTCATCTTCAATTATGGCGCCATACTGCACCAACTTCTCAACTAAATCAAACTGACCATCTCTTGCAGCATGATAGAGTGCAGAATAACCATTTATGCTTTTCATGTTAATATCTAGTTCGCTATAAAAACTGAGCAGTAAATCAACCATTGCATGATTTTTTTTGGAAATAGCAATTCTTAAAGGTGTAAACCCTAAAGCGTCATGAGCATTAATATTTGCGCCTTTTTTTATTAGAAGTTTTGCAACTTCAAAATGCTCATAAAAAACGGCTTCCATTAATGGAGTCCTACCAACCACATTGGGCACGTCAATCACTATCTTTTTATGATTTACTAATGCTTTTACAATCTTCAAATTACCTTTGCTTGCAGCTAAGACTAAAGGTGTACAGCTGAAAATATCTTGCATATTAATATCGATAGTTGGATCATTTACTAAGCATTTTACTGCCTTACTATCATTATTAAGCATCGCAGCCTTCAATAGCGGCCATGCATTATCAATCTGAGCTCTTCTTTCTACATTTATGGTGCTTTGATATTCTTTTTTAAACACATCCAATGCTCTTCTCTGCACATGTTCACTAACGTTGCGATGTTCTTGTATATGTTTAAAATCAAAACCGGCTTTTATTTCATACACAACTAAATGTGTAGCATTCTTAATTTGCTCTTTTTTACTTTTTTTATGTTCTTTTTCACCTTGATTTTTTTCCGCTTCATTTTTTACTGTCCTATTTTTTTTAGCCTTGCTCTTATTCTCTCCTGATACTATGCGCTGTGCAATATCGATAAAACCATTATCAAGCGCAAGCGAGAGTGCTGTATCACCTTTTTCATCTTGGATGCCACTTTGAGCTCCATGATCTAATAAAAAGCTAACAATATTAATATTTCGGTGACGAACTGCTTCCGAAAGAGGCGTTGAACCATTTAGTGCTTGCGTGTTAACGCCTGCACCAGACGCAACAAGTTTATGAACAAGGTTGATGTCATTATGTTGAGCTGCAAAGAACAAAGGTGTATTGCCATTATGATCATAGTTATCAAGATTGGCGCCTTCAGTCATATATGTTTCTATCTTTTCTTTTTGACTCTGAACGCTCAGCTCCATTGCAAATAGAGGTAATGAACCGCAGATAGTGAAAACAATGGCTAAAGGTATGAGACGCTTTTTCATGGGCTCCTGTATTTTATAATTGAAAAAAATTGTTTTTATTATTTTTTAATAATCTAATAATAACAAAACAAGTGAAGATATCAAGCAGATTTGTTTTGTTTGAGGCAGTTTGAAAAAATAATATCTTGTCTATTTGGACTTATGAAAAAAGAAAATTAAGTCATTAAAATCTTTTATTCTCTTATAAAAATATGAAACAAATTTAATCAGTTTCTGGTGTTTGAGTATTTGTAGATTTAGGAAATGGTGAACCAAATCCATCTTGGCCTGCAAATCCAATGTCGGGCATGTATTTCATGAGTTCTTGTTCTTGTTGCAATTGATGTTCAATTGCAAGTTCAATAGCAGCTTTGGGATCTTTTTTCTTTAGTTGATACACTTCTAGAGATTTAGCCAACATTTCCATATATGGTTCAAAGACTTCCCATGTAATGCACTTATTGTGGTTTGAATTATTGTAAAGCGCTGGCTTGTTGAAGAAGTAGTTATATGTTTTGTATGCAACACCAAGACCAACAAAACCCTTGAATATCCTGGGTAGTGTTTGCCAAAGATTTTTGCTCCATGAAATAACTTCCGGTAATGCTTGCCTGTCATAAACACAATATGCAGAAAGTGTTGTGAGCCCAACAATTGGTAACCAATTCTTTTTTGCAAAGTTAAGCAATGAGAATGGTGAAGGAGTAATGTGGAGCTCTTTTGGCAATGGGCCATTATCATCAACCTTCTCTTTTTCTCTGCTGTCGGTGTTTCTTGTATCTTCAATTATTGGTTGGGGCAGCTGTTTTGTTTCCATTGAAAAAATATCTGATGCTGCAGTGCATAATACGGTGCAAAGAAATAAAGTTCTTACTAAGAATGTTTTCATAAAAAATCCTTTTGATTGTTAATTATTTTGATAATATTCAACTTTTTTTATAACGCATAACAGCACATGAAATGGGCAAAATGACTCCGGCTAACCAATAAAAATCGCGAGCAGTTCTTCTTGCATCAATAATAGTGTCAAATTTTTTAAATACCGCTTCGCCCCATAATTCCATTAATTGTCTATCACGATTGCAAGCCTCATTTTTTTCTTTTTCAAAATTATAATTTTTATATCTACTTATACCGGCAAAGGAAGATAGTAAGGTTATAGCCCCAAAAGTGTATAAAGCAGGTTTTACTAAATCTGCAATTTCTAATTTGGGCCATGAGCCAATACGTGCTGCAGCTGTGATAGAAAGTATAGGAAGCAAGAGTAGTGCATTGTGTGATGAAATGGCATACGTACTGGACTTAGAAACTGTGAATTGTGATAGTAGTGTGGACTTATTTGTGCGCACGTTAGATTATGAGCAACTTCATATAATGCAGTGCTTAGAACCATGGAGCCAAACATTTTAGCAGTCGGCGCACTAAACATATCGCAAGCAACTGATTTTAATGTTTCCATTGCAGAACATGGTTGCGATACTGCTGTAGTTCCCAAGAACATAATAAAGAGAAATATATATTTTTTTGTTGTAAGCATAAAATGTCCATACCTTCGTTGGTTTAAACTTAATCAGCGACAATAACTGAAGACAAAGGGAAGTACGGCTATGGTTGCTGCCATGCAAGCTTCTTTAGTTATTATGGCCTGTTTCACTATATTTTCAAATCCAAGGCCACTAGCTGGATCAGCGAAATTTGCAGCTCCCGTCAAAAATGATGCAAGGGTAATGCCGCCTACGAGTACCATAGCCGGTTTTTTAAGATCTGAAAGATTGAGCGGAGAAGTTGCAAAAATGTGTCCAAAAAATAGCGTAACATATCCAAGGTTTAAGCATGATTGAAGCTTCTGTTTAAAATTTTCAGTTAATGGTTTAGAAAGTTTTGACTGCAAAGTATCATTTTTTTCTATTCTATAAAGTTTAGGAGCTATTTTAGAGCACAAGAGACTGTGTGCATAATCAAAGAGCGCCGCTCCTATTATAACTCCACCGAGGATTTTTGCTGATTCAAGTGTCATGAGCCGTTCCCCGGCTATTTTCCAAGATTCTGCTGAAAATGTGCTGTTCATTGAAAAATTATTGTGTGTAAAGGTGACTAGCGTAAAAAGAGTAACGAGTGTAAATAGTTTTTTTGAATTCATAAAGTTCCTTATAGTTGATATTATTGCATATAACGATAACATAAAATTGAAAGAGGAAAAACAATTTCGATGGCATTCATGCATGATTTTGCTGTGATTAATGTCTGGGCAAAAGAACTCTCATCATCTTGACCATTTTCTTCATTATAATAATTAACAGAGTATCTTGTAATGCCAATTCCTAAACCAAGTGCAACTGACGGTAGTGCTAATTGGCAAAGATTCAATTGAGGCCATGTTTTTGGGCCAAGACGTGCTGCCAAAGCTGTGAAGCTCCCGATTGATAGTGCTTGTAGTATGTTATTTACGAATAGGAGCTTATCGAGGGTGCTATCATTAAAATGAAGATCCTCTGAGTATTCTTTGGATTTTATTATGTGTCTAGTAGTTAAAGCAGTGATTAAATTGTATCCCAAAACGGAAGCAATTCCGGCGCCGGTAATCTTAACTGTTTCACGGTTAAAGATTTGTTGCGCGCCGGTTTTAAGAATTTCCATAGAAGAACAGTTTTGTGAAAGCATAAGTAGTATTGCACAAACGAATAACGCACAAGCTGATAACATTTTTTTTGATAGAGAAAGCATAGTGTATCCTGTATTATGTAAAGTAACTAGTAGTAAGTATAAATTTTTTGTTTTTATTTACAATAGAATAGCAAATTATTTTATACCATTATGAGTATTCTATTTAGTTTTGTGTAAAAAAATAGCTACGATTATCACATTATTGTTTGTCCTTTGTAAGATTGAGGAGAATATATGTATAGCATCATGTTTTTTCTGATACTTTTTTGTAGCATGCATAGTAGTCTATTTTTTGCAATGGAAGAAATCGATGAAAACAAAGAATCAAAAGAATTTACTCAAAAAAAGAATAAAAAAAAAGAAAAGCGTTCAAAATATTATTTAGCCACAGATTCAAAGAATGTTTCTTCATTTTCGTATACTAATATGGAACTTCGACAGCAAGCTTCAACAATAAGGCGTTCACAAAAATATTTACAATTTTTAACTCTTGAATTTAAAACAAACCATTCTGATTATAAAGATCAATTGATACAATTTGATCTTTTAAGGATGCTGTATGAAAAATATGTAAGCTATACAACCTATGAAAGTCAAAGTGGAGATTGTCTTGATCCGGCAACAAAAGAAGAGTTAAGAATAAGAATTCAGGATAGAGGATCAATGGCATATTTTGAACAAGCAATGAGCCTTAAGATTAAAGCTGAAAAAAATTATGAAAATAATAAAAATGAAAAAAATGAAGAAACATTAAAGCGCATTTTACGTATAGCAAGAAGTGCAAAGAATGATTTTGAGGAAGCTCACAAAATTGATAAAAGTAATGAAGAGTCTTTAAAGTTTGCTGAAGAAGTAGGTCGGTTTATTGGAGAGGTTCAGGAAGCAATCTATGATTCACCGAATTATAGATTAGGGTTGGAAGAAGCAAAAAAGGCTTATGCTCTCACAAGAGAAGCTTATGCACTAATCAGATCATCTCGAACTACGCATTCTGAAATTCAAGAAATACCTGAAGAGAAAGAAGTAGCGGCAAAGCCGAGACCTCGCCGAAGTAGAACTTTTGGAAAAATTATTAAACCAAAATTGGAAAAAAGAAGATCTCTCCCTGAATGTGAAAAATATTTAGTGCACAAAGAAGACACTGAAATACAAGGGAATGTTGTTGAGCTTGAAAAATCAGAAGACTTATGCTTAAAAGCAATTTCGCATTATTTTAAATCCTTTGAATGCTATAAGGAAAAGATTTTATTAGAAAGAATACAAGGTCTTTTGGATCGTATTAATATCCTAGAATCGAAAAGATTTCAAAAAACACCGCATGGTATTGTAATAAAGGAGGAGATTGGGAAATATAGTAGGCAATTAGTTGAATGCTTCGAGTTGCTAAAAAAAGAAGAAGATAGCTCAAGTAGTTCAGGTTCAGAGTAAGAATGAATTTTATATTTTAAAAAAGTTCATTGATCACCTGGTCTATTTGAACTGCGGTAAGATTATTGCTCATGGCGCGATAAAAATCTTCATCATACTCTCGTGTTTGTATCACAATAGGCATAGTCAATGGCATGCCCAAACAATAATGCTTGTTTTTTGCTATCAAGTGAGCCAATGACAGTGCGTAAATGGTTTGCATTATTACTGCCAGTCAGCACTGCCTGAATATCTTGTTCATCATTAAGTTGAGCTACAATTTTGGTACCAATTTGCGAAAGAATTTCTTGATCGATGCCAGATGGCCGTTGATCAACGAGTAAAAGTGAAACATAATATTTCCTCATTTCGCGTGCAATAATACCAAAAATCGTTTGGCGAGCTGCTGAACTGGATTTAAAAATTTATGTGCTTCTTCAATGCATGATCATTAGTTTTTTTGGTTCATCTTCAGCGCGTTGTGCTGCCTAAAAATTTTTCAGTTTTTGCAATATATTCTGCGTGAATTCGTCGTGTAATAATATTTGCAATCAACAGATAACAAAATGTTGAGGTATAGTTACCAAATTCAACAATAACATTGATTCCTTTATCAATATACTCCATCATCTGATCAATTGCAGAATCTGATTTATAAGCTCCCGGTGCATTCATTGGTCTAAAAAATGGAAATCGTTCAATACGTTTTAATTTTCTATAAAGTGCGGCAATGGATTCAGGATGTGCTCCTAATTCTTGTGCAAAATCTTTCAATCGTTCGCCTTGCGATAAGAGAACTTGTAGCCAATCTTGTTTATAGCGAGCACAATCAAATAGGCGGCTTCAAGGGCTGTTGAATGTAAATTAAGTTCATCTTGTAATGACATAATATCTTCAACATTGATTGCCTGATAAGGTAGAATAAGTTCTACATCAGGGCTAGCCACCGCGTCTTCGTGTTGAATCAGGATCAATTGAAAAAATTGCTACTGATGAAGGAAACAATGTCTTAAGTCCTTTTACAAATGATTCTGATTTATTTTCTGTTCGCGCTTGCAGGCCATATTCACTATGCATATCAAAAATAAGTGTTACAGCTTTTTTATTTTTAATAAGTCCGGCAAGAACAAGTCGTGTTAAAAAAGTTTTTCCCGTACCGGTTTTACCAAAAATACCATTACTACGTTCAGTTAATCGCTCAAGATCAAGGCATATCGGCGTTTTCATGTCAAGTGGAGAACCAATATTGAAATAGCGTTTGCTCATATCATCTTCATCGCCAAAAATTAATGAAACATCGGCTTTTGTTGCTTCATATACCGGCGAAAAATGGGGAGGAATCGTTTTAACGGGCATAATCTGTTTGTTATTATTAACCATAAGCATTGGCTTTAACTGTACTGTGGCATATATATCTTTGCTTTGTAATAATGATGTGAGCAAAGGCTCTTGTGCTGAAGGAGGAAAAAGCAAGATATCAGGATCAGTGACGGCAAGGCTTATATCAGTAACTAAAGAAAAAAAAGCATAGTTGTTACCAATAATTGAAACAAACTTTCCCGTTTTTATATCTTCAAGATGCGCATCGGCATTAATGCGCATTACAAATCCTTCAGAGAGTGAACCGGAGAGAATGTGGCCGATAATTTTTTTCATAAATATCGCTAATTTAATCTAGCTTGTTTATTTTTTACCGCATTGTTTATTTTTTCAAATTCTTCTTGAGTTATACGCCGAACCCACAATCCTTCTGAAAGATAAAAATCAATGAGAGCGCATGTACATCCTAGGGCATCTTGTTTTAGTATTTTAGCTAGACCATATCCCTGTTGCTTAACTGAGGCAAGACCTATATGACATGGCATCGCCCACGATTGTGGTATTTCGGAAACCCAACCAAACAAAATTGAGCTATCGTTTTCAATTTTATAGCCTCCATAGCAAATATGATGTGAATTACTTTGAAAGGCAATTACCTTACCAGCAAACTGCTCCATATCTTGCCAGCTATTAATTTTGGTCATCGAAGAATCTTCTGGTTGTTGCATACCAAAGATAGAATTGATAAATAAAATTAGTGCGAAGAAAAATTTAATATACATTTTAATCCTTTATTTAATTTAATTTAAAGTAAATATGCCATGCGACTATAGAATCGTCATCCTGAGGAACGAAGTGACGTAGGGATCCAGCTTATACAATAATTTTCATTATGTAATTAACTACAAATCTTTTCATATAAATCATCCCAATTCGGGTTCATAGACTCAATAAGTAATAATTTTTTTGTTCGTTTATAATGTTTTATTTGTTTTTCTCGAATTATGGCGGAGACTATATCGCCATATTGTTCATAATATACAAGTATCTTACATCCGTACTTTTTTGTGAAGCCATCAATAAGGTTATTTTTATGTTGGAATACTCGCTGTTGTAAATTTGAAGTTATGCCGCAGTAAAGCGTTCCGTTTCGGCAACTTGCCATTATATATATAATTGATTTTTTCATATTTTTAAATGATTATATTTTTATTGATCTGGATCCCTACGTCACTTCACTACGTTACGCTCCTCAGGATGACGATTCTCGAGATTGAAGTATGATTTGGAATAAAATCGTCATTCTTATGTAAAATTTTTCTTTCTTATTGATTTCATTAATAACTAAAGTTGATACGAAGAAAAATTTAATATATATTTTAATCCTTTATTTAATTTAAAGTAAATACGCTGTGCGATCATAGAATCGTCATCACGAGGAGCATTTGCGACGTGGTGACCCAGTTATGAAGACTTTTCATTTTTATTACTGGGTTGCTTCGCTGCGCTCGCAATGACAATCTAATATTTTTTTCTTTAAAGATGATCATTGTTGTTTTTTTATCCAGGTCAATAATTCTTGCACAAAAATATGTTTGCTTGCATTCAGGTTTCCACCACCTTGCAATGAAAGACCCTTTCCGCCGCAACGTAATCCCTTTTGAGCTAACCATGTGCGCAAATTTTCAAAAGAAATAATCTTTTCAAAAGTCGATGAAATCTCTGCATATAAAACTTCACCCTGCTCTGTGGCGCTTAAAACAACATACAAACCGGGTTTTTTGGTGAGCATTTCATGAACAAGTTCTTTAAGCTCAACGCCGGAATAATCAGTTAAAAAGTTGATAAATAGAGGCAATGCGCCGATTGTTTGGATCTGTTCTAAAAATTTCGGGATCTCAAATTGCATACGTTGTTTTTTTAACTTTTTAATTTCTTGTAATGCATTTTTATACTGCTCGCGCTGTCTTTCAATAGCTTCAGCCACCTGATTGAGTTGTACTTTATATTCCTGGCTCAGCATTTTTACCGTTGCATAACTCTCTTGAAAGAGTTCTACAGCCTTGGGGCCGGTTACAGCAACAATTCTGCGTTGTCCTGCTGAAAGTGCCGTAATTTCCGTGATTTTAAAGCAGCCAATATCGCCGGTAGCACGAACATGTGTTCCTCCGCAAAGTTCAGCAGAAAATCCGGGAATCCGCAACGACACGTACCTTATCGGGATTATATTTATCACCAAAGAATGCAATAACGCCCTTACTAACGGCATCTTTATACGTTGTTTGTTGAATATCTAAGGTTATGTTTTCTTCTATTTTTCTGTTTACAATGTTTTCAATTGCAACAATTTGTTCAGGAGTTACTTGTTCATGATAGGTAAAATCAAAACGTAAATAATCAGGAGCAACTAATGACCCTGCTTGTTTAATTTGTTTGCCTAAAAGTTCAATGAGTGCTGCTTGTAATAGATGAGTTGCTGTATGGTTTTTCATGGCATTCAAGCGCAACTCTTCATTGACCTTTTGAGTAATATAATCTTCTACTTTTAAATTAGTGGGGGCTACAACGCTAAAGGCAATGGCATTGTCAATTTTTTGCAACCCAGAAATTGCTGCAGTTGTATGATCTATTTCTATGAAACCCTGATCACTTACTTGACCACCACATTCAACATAAAACGGGGATTCATGAGGAATTACCAAGCAACGTTGCCCCTCTTTAACTTCAGTGACTAAAGTAGTATCATAGAATAAGTGCCGCGATTGATGATTTAGTTTCAAGCTGATCATAACCGGTAAATCTTGTCACAACGGTTTCAGGAAGCTTGAATGCTGAACCATATTCAACTTTTTTGCCCGATTGTTCGCGCTGTTTTTCCATCAGCTTTTTCAAATTCTTTCAAATCAACAGTAAATCCCTTTTCATGCGCAATGATTTGAGTTAATTCGAGAGGGAACCCATAGGTGTCATAAAGTTTAAATGCCTGCTGACCTGAAACAACTTTTGATGCTGCAGTTTTGAAATAATCATCCAATATTGCTTGGCCGTGAATAAGATTGGTAGAAAATTTTTCAATTTCACTCGTAAGTACGGCTGATTACAATGTTTCTACTTGTGATAAGTTCAGGATAGATATCGTTCATTTGTTCAATGACAACATCAGCAAGTTGTGGGAAGAGTATTTTCATCGGTTAATTTTTTTGAAAATAGTGCAGCGCGTCGAATAATTTTCGTAAAACATAACCACGCCCTTCATTTGAAGGCGAGCATCCATCAGCAATTAAGAAGGTGCATGCACGAATATGATCCGCTAACACATGAAAAGCTGCCTTAGTGTCATCCGGTTGCTTGTTGTAATGCAATTTTTGTTAATTGCTTCAATGCGATTAATAATCGGCTAAAAAGATCAGTTTGATAGACTGAATCTTTATTTTGCACAATAACGCATAAGCGTTCAAGTCCCATTCCCGTATCAACACCTACATGTTTTAAAGGATTATCAGTGCCATCCGGTTGTCGATCAAATTGCATAAATACCAAATTCCATATTTCTAAAAAGCGATCGCAAGTACATCCTGGAGCACAGTTTGCTTTACCGCATCCTAATTCAATACCACGATCAATATAAATTTCTGAGCAAGGCCCACACGGACCGGTATCGCCCATTTGCCAAAAATTATCAGCCTCGCCTAAACGAACAATATGGTTTTCAGGAAGTCCAATTTGATCACGCCAGATTTCATATGCTTCATCATCACTTTTGTAAACGCTTGCATAAAAGTTTCTTTTGAAAAGCTCATATGCCTGTTAAAAAATCCCAAGCAAATTGGATTGCATCTTTTTTAAAATAATCACCAAAGGAAAAGTTGCCCATCATTTCAAAAAATGTCAGATGGCGCTTGGTAAACCCTACATTATCAAGATCATTATGCTTTCCGCCCGCGCGCATACATTTTTGGATTGAAACGGCTCGGGTATAGCTTCGTGTTTCTTTACCCAAAAAAGAATCTTTAAACTGATTCATGCCGGCATTGGTAAATAAGAATGGTTGGATCTTGTGCCGGGATAAGCGATGAGCTCGAACTTTCGTGTGTCCACGTTTTATAAAAAAATCGAAAAATTTTTTACGAATTTCTAACGATTTCATGAGGGTCCTAATTTTTTATTCAAAAAAATATTCCAAATCCTATTATACCAAAAAGTAAAGAAAAATCTTGTTTGTTCTGCATGATACGAACTATTCTACACTATAGAATAATTCATTGTAGTAAGGGAAAATAATGATGCAAAAAAAAATTATAATTTTTGTCTCTCTTTTGCAGGCTGTTTGTATGAACAGTGCTATGGATTTTGCATCGCATGAGCAAAATTCTCTATCTGTTTTATTGCGTAGTGGTCGATATGGTGTTGGAACTTTTTTTTCCGGAGTTGGGCTTGCTAGTCTATTAGGCGCTCCTGATAATAATTGTATTATGAACGCTGCATGTTCAGGATGCTTTTTGTTAAGTTTAAAAAATTTCTTTAATGATGTCCCGGTTGTGCAATTGATGATGAGAAAGATTACCTTGCCAATTTTGGGGGCTTCATTGATAGCAGCTCAAACACGAGATAGAAATCGTTCTGTTCTTGATCATATACGCGCCTTATGCGCCGGAGCATTGGTTACGGGTGGCCTTGCGGGATTACTAAAAAAATTTTCTTTATTCTGATAAAAAAGGAGGAGCTTTATCATGTGCATTATTTGTAAGCGGAGCTCTTTTGCTTTCTCAGAAGGATCTTAAAACTTTTTTCGGGCTTCAAAAAGGCCATTCTCTAAAACCTCCTCAGGAAGTTATAAAGAAGATTAAAGAGTTAACAAAAAGCAACCCAAAAATGTGCCAAATACATCGATTGACGTTACAGTATGCTGAACGAGGAAGAATGCAAGCTCTTCCTTTTGTTAAGCGTATGTTTGCATCCTATCGTCCAGAGTGTAATAATCAAACGCCACTTGAGGTTGAGATCCCCGAATTAGAATTTGTTACCACAGTTTTGCCCTACTTGCGAACTGAAATTGAACCAAACAAAATATCCAATGATGCATCAGTTTACAATGTTTTCAGTGTTGACTCCAATGATACGGTTGGGCTTTCTTCTGAATTAGCGCGTCGTTACGTATCATTAGAAGAATATGAAAGAAGCATATGAAAAAAATTAGCAAAATTTAAAATTTTTTTAGATAAATTCAGCGAGTTTTGGTATCTTAAAACTTTGAAGATTTGCTCATATAAAATTAATGTAAGGAAAGCGCATGGTAAAAAAGTTATTGTGTTTACTCTTTCTCTATTCTGGATCTGTTGATGCTATGCAGTTTAAATTGCATACGCAGTCCATGCCAATTCGTGCGCTAGGGTATGGATTAGGTAGTTTAGCAATTGGCTTTGGTGCTTCTTGTTTAGTAGGTCCCAAAAATAATTTTGCCGAAAATTTTGCCTCTTCTCTTTGTTTATTAAAGGGTTTAGATCTTTTTCTTAAGGATAATAGTGCATTAAAATTAGGAATTCCTTTTTTTAGTGCTTCATTGATAGCTTCACAAACACGTGATAGAAATCGTAGTATTGTTGATCATATTCGTGCATTATCCGCTGGAGGATTATTGGCCGGTGGATTATCTGAGTTTGCAAAAAACTTATATCAGCATAATTTTAAAGAATCATTAGTGGGATTAGGGCTTTGTGCAGCTGGCGGGCTCTTGCTTTCACAAAAAGATATTAAAACTTTTTTTGGTCGCCAACGCGGAAACTCTTTAAATCCACCTGAAGATTTAAAAAAGTTCATTAAAAAAGATCACAAGCTTTCTGAAGAAGAAGTTGATATTCCCCAACCGATTTTGAGGATTGCTAAAGACGGACAAAAAGAAGCGATGCCATTTTGTTATTGCATGGCTTCTTTCCTTGTAAATATATTTAACAAACAAGGTACAGAATCAAAAGAAAAATCAGTTTTGATTTCTCGCTTAGATCTCGTAACAAAAGTTTTGCCGTATTTAAGGACTGATGTTGAACTTACTAAAATACCGGATGAAAGGCTTCTGCCTACTGTCTTTAGTGTTGATCCGCTTGATTTTGGATGGTTACGCAAAGAGTTGATTATTCCATATCGCACTTTAGCAGATTATAAGCCCGATAAATCATGAATATGTATGTTTTTCATTTTACTGAAACTAAAACAGTAATAACCATTGCTTAGCTGATTATGCATTGTTTCTTTTTTTCTTCTTTTAATATATTAATTGCATCTTGATTTCTGCTTGTAGTGGCCCATTTAAGAACTTGGATTTTGCTCTCTTCATCAAGAGTTGGATTGCGAGAGAGAATGCATTTAAGAACTTCAGAAAATTGACTACGTTCAGCAATGTATTGCAATAACGTTATGTTGCTATTTTTTTCATATGGCACGTTTACATCTGCACCATGTTCAATTAATAAATTTATGATAGGGATATACTCGTTCAATTGACTTATAAAAGGCAAGCCTTCTAGAATATCCCTCCTGAAAGCATAATGTAAAGCTGAATTCCCTTCATCGTCACGATCATTGACATTTGCGCCGGCTTTAATAAACAATTTAATATCTTCAAGTCCCCAAACGTGTTTTATAGCTATTATTAATGGGGTTCCATGCTTATTGCTTTTGTTAATATTAGCCCCTTTAGTAATTAATTCTTGAAGAAGCTCAGGTTGTTTTCTCCTAATAGCCCACATTAGAGGCGTTATTCCTCTATTGTCACATTTATGAATATCAGCGCCTTCAATTATTAATAGGCGAGCAACTTTGGGACTCAAAGGAAGACCTCCCCGAAGAGCATAGAGTAATGCTGTTGTTCCATGTATATTACTTTTTTCAATA
This sequence comes from Candidatus Babeliales bacterium, assembly GCA_963722255.1. Lineage (GTDB taxonomy): Bacteria > Babelota > Babeliae > Babelales > JANWKD01 > CAVRJM01. Next base: position 719,597 of record CAVRJO010000001.1, on the reverse strand, counting down.
TCAACGCCTTCTTTAAGCAATAATTGAATGATTTCAACATTGCCGGGAGAGCAGCAAGACGAGGCAAATTGTAATGGTGTTGTTCCATCCTTATCACTTTTATTAATATCAGCCCCATTAATAATTAATAAGCGAGCAATTGGATATTGTGCGTTTTGCAGTGCAAATAGCAATGGCGTAATTCCATCTTCATTACTTTTATTAATATCAGCCCCACGAATAATTAATTCTTGAGCAATTATAGATTCTTCCGCCATTATGGCCCTAAGTAAGGGCGTCATTCCATATTTGTCATGTTTATCAATATCCGCGCCTGCTTCGATTAGCCATTGAGCCATTTTAGTTTTGTGAGTGCCGATTGCATGAGCAAGTAAAGTACGGCCTTCTTGATTTATTGGTTGATTGATAGTGGTCATTTTTACAATAGAATCTTGAATGGCGGTAAGATTATCTTTTTTAATAGCCTGTAATAGAATTACGGCAAGCTCGGGTTGCACTGTTTCTTCTTCGTTTTTATCAAAAAACTCTTGACATGTATTGTTTTGATTAAAATTAATATCCTTTTTTGTTTTTTTATGCAGTGATAGCTCATCAGCCTTTCCTTGATCTCTTCTTCGTTCAACCACTTCTTCTGAAGAACTATTTTCTTCATTAAAATTAACTTCATTTTCCATTTGGGCATCAACAACATTATAATTTTCTTCGATTTGTTCTTTATATTCTTGAGGCTGTGAGGAAATCTGTTCTTTCATTAATGGCACAAGACGTTCAAGCCTCAAGTCTCTTTTTGCTTTTTTAATCTCTACGGGTACAATTCCCCGCGGCTTGCCGCGTAGTCAGATAAAAAAAATGGAATAAATAAAAAGTCCTGATAAATTGGGAGAATGAGTAAATTAAGTAGGTTTATACACAAAAGTCATAATGTATCGGTTCTGATGTATCATATAGTTTGTCCAGCAAAATATAGGCGAGCGGTTTTTACAGAGGAAGTAGACAAAGTATTGAGGTTGGTGTGTCTTGAGATAGAAAAACGTTATCAGATAGAGTTTCTAGAAATAGGAACAGATGGGGATCACGTTCATTTTCTTGTGCAGTCCGTACCGACGTATAGTCCTACGAATATCATTAGAAAAATAAAAAGTATAACGGCGCGGGAAATTTTCAAACGAGTTCCCGAAGTAAAGAGGCAGCTATGGGGTGGAGAATTTTGGTCTGATGGATATTTCGTAAACACGGTAAGTAAGCATGGAAGCGAAAAACGAGTGGCAGAATACGTAAAAAACCAGGGAAGGGATTACATGATGTTGCACAAAAAAGACCCTACTCGTACGCCAAGAGATCTGGGTCAGATGTTCTTCATGTAGATAGAAATCCTTAAAAAAATTCAATACCCCGCTGCTTGCTGCGGGTGAAATTTATTAGCAGTAATGCCATCCCGTCCACGAGCTTTGCAATTTGCACCATGTTCAATTAAAAATTGAGCAATAGAAGCATTAACTTTTCTTAGGGCTTCTAAGAGCGGCACTGTATCAGATGAGTGTCCGTCAATATATGCACCTCTATTAATTAACTTCTCAACAAGTAAAGGATTTGTATTAGTAACTGCAAAGAAAAGTGGACCAGATCCATTGTTATCACATATGTTTATATCTGCGCCCATATCAATTAATAAATCAACAGTTTGGGGAGTTCCAAAACATATTGCTTTAATTAAGTTTGTTTCGCCATCATGATCTTGAGCATTTATATTGGCTCCTTTTTTTATTAAAAATCGAACAATTCTGTCATGCTTTTGTGAAATTGAACGCATTATTGGAGTTAATCCTTTATTATCAGGCAATTCTATGAGAGCTTCCCTGGTATTTATGAATTTTTTAACTGCCCTATAATTACCGATAAAGCAAGCCTCTGCTAAGGGTGTTAATCCCATAATAGTATCTTGTTGATTTATATCAAATGATTGACCCTCTAAAAGTGCTTCTATTTTTTGCATATTATTTGAATAAAGAGCTGAAACTAATTGAGAATGTTCTTCTATACATGATTGTTTATCATAAGAACTCATTTTTTTATTAAAAAAATCATGTAAAGCTTTTTGTTGTTGTGAAGTATTTTTTTTATGATTAGTCATCAATAATTTTACGGAATCAACGCCTGCTCTGAGTTGTGCTGTAAAATGAGAAAATTTCTTCTTTTGTTTTTTGGAAGTTGTTCTATTTTTTTGTGGTAGTTTCTTATCGTCCTGATTTTGTTTGTCTCCTGTTTTTACTGTTCTTTTAGGCTTGCTCTGGTTTTCGCTAGAAACCATAAGCTGTGCAAGTTCTGCAAATCCATAATCAAGTGCAAGAGAAAGAGCCGTATCTCCTTTTTCATCTTGAATATCGCTTTGAGCCCCATGATCTAATAAGAAATTAACAACATTAAAATTTCGACAACGAACGGCTTCCGAAAGGGGCGTTGAACCATTTAATGCTTGCGTGTTGACGCTTGCACCGAATGCAACAAGCTGGTGAACCAGGTTACAATCATTGTTTTGAGCTGCTAAGACCAAAGGCGTATTGCCACTATGATTATATTGATCAAGATTAGCACCTTCAGTCATATATGTTTCTATCGTTTCTTTTTGATCTTGAAAACTCATCTCCATGGCAATAATTGGTAATGAACTGCAGATCATGAGAATAAGAGCGAAGTGTATGAAATGTTTTTTCATGAGTTCCTGTATTTTATAATTGAAAGAAATTGTTCTTATTATTTTTTAATAATCTAATAATAACAAAATAAGTGAAGATATCAAGATTGCTTTCTTTATTTAAAATGGTTTTAAAATAATAATATATTGCCTATTCTGAAAATTATTTTGAAGTAGATTCTATGAATGGGAGCATGTTTTTATTGAAGTATGCAGAGGTTGAAAAATTTCTAATAATAAAAAAATTATTATTAGAAATTTGATCCGTGATATGATTTAAATAAGATCCTGTATGAAAACTAAATTTTTCTGAAAATGATGACTAGACAGTCAAATTGAACTAGTCCAAGAAAGTTTTTAGATAGCTTATCATAACGAATGAAAACGCGTCTGAATTGATTCATCCAAGAAAATGTTCTTTCTGCAACCCACCATATTGGATCTTTATCTTTCGTGATTCGGGGCTTATTTTTTGGCTTTTTTATTAGCATAACAGGTGTAAAGTTTCGTTTAATAGCTTCTTCTTTATTTTTTTTAGAAACAAAGCCCTTGTCTGTGCGAAGGTAATGATTTCTTGACTGCGGAATTTGATGCTGTAAATTATTAATAAGAGTAACAAATAATTGCGTGTCCTGCGATTCCTCCGGCAACAGTAGCAGGCAACCGCACTATGAATCCAGGATTTTAGCTACTTTTATTAATAAAGGTGTTTGGAAAAATTAACTTTGATTTATCAAAGTACAATCAATAATAAACACCAATGTCATCACGAGGAGCATTGCGACGTGGTGACCCAGTCGTTAAAATGAGAAGTCTTTATAACTGGGTTGCCGCGCGTTCGCTCGCAATGACAAGCGTGAATTTAGCTGCCGTTTCAAATGGATTTTTCTATTATTAATTCAATCTTTATAGTGCGGTTGCCCTGAATAAAATTATGAAATTCTTGTAAAAGTTCTTTAGATATGACATATTTTGACGGTATATTTTCTTCGTAATTTAAATGCTTCATATGAAAAAATCCTTCTTTGTTTGTGTAGATAACAACAAGAGGGATTTTATTGTTTTTATTTTAATGAAGTATTCTGAAAAATAAAATAGCTTAAGCAAGTTTACGTTCAATGCATTCTAAACATCCTTTAACAACCTGAGCAAGAAGTTCATACTCTTTTTTTCGTTGGTTAAGTAGTGTAAATTTTTCTTGACCAACTTCTTCTTTTATAAGCATAGTCAAATGCTCAAAGACCGGAATAAGATCTTGATTATGCATGATAGCTGAGACATCTTCATTGATCTTTTGCTGCAGTGCTTTACCTTCAGATGTTTCAAAGCATTCTGGATTTTCTACACAACAGGTTGCAAATGTTTCTAAGTCTTGTAAATAGGTTTGCATGATTTTTAAAGAACCTTGATTGAGCGATTGGATAGACGTACACCATTCATTAATGAGTGCATAATTGATTACAGGATGATGTGCTTGGAGATTTGCAAGTGCTACAAGTGAGAATAGTATAACTTTCTTCATGATTTTATCCCTTTTTTAATTAGTTACTGTAAATAAATTCAAATAGAATAATTTTAACAACTTTTGTTATTTTTTTATTAGTATGATACTATAATAAAGAATGGTATTAGATTATGCTATAGTTTTATTTGGAGGTTTTATGAACTTTGTAAAAAGTTTTGTTTTCGTTGTATCTGCATTATTACTAATTTCACCTTCTGCATCTTCATGTTTTTCAGCCAATGATGTTGCGTCATTTGTTCAGAATGATAGAGTTTGGGCGTTTATAGTTATGCAACTCACAGCGAATCATGTATATGATATTTTAGGGGATGCAATGAGAGAATCTAGAGATACTCATCCTGTGCTTGCAGAAGTTGTTCCATTTGTTAGTGCACTTGCTTGTGGTGTAGCTGCTGGGTATTATCCTGGAAAAGGTACAATTGCTCTTGGAACGTTTTATTCATTGTGCTGTAGTATTTATTTGGGACATGAAGCTTGGCAAGCATGGCAAGATTATAGAAAAGAGAAGGCTCATTCTGAGGCTGATGTTTTAGTGAGCGCGAGCTAAAAATAAGAAAGAATAATTTTATTACTGGGTTGCCACGAACCATACTTCGCAAAGCGAAGTAGGCTCTCGCAATGACATTCATTGGTATATTGCTCTTTAATGACAACTTTGCGATTAATAATTGTTTTTTGTGTTGAAAAACATACATGTCTTAGTAAAAAATCAGACTTATAAAATATATTCCGGTAATGCGTCGTGCACCCGAAATCATGAGGCTGCAAAGCCGAAATGATGTGTGGTGCATATACGCATGGGAAAGGGATCAAAAGGAACTGTTTGTGCCCTTTTGTCTGCACTATTTTGGGCATGCAAAATACTGCTAATAAAAAATTTTGGTTTTAGGTATTTTGAACAAACAAAATACCTAAGAAATTTTATTTTTTCTTATGAAATTTATTACATGACTTACATGCATTAACTGTTCTTTCAACTTGTTCAAAAAAACGAGTTGTTTCTTCAATGTCAATTTCCTTAATTGGATTCTCTTCTGAACCAAGCTTCTCTAAATCTTTATTATGAATAAGATAGCTGATATCAAGTCCTGTTAATAAAAGCATCTGAACTAATGCTTTACACAAAACGCGATCTTCAATCAATTGTTGTGTTTTTAGCCAAAATATTTGTGCTTCAGTGTCTTCAAGAAATTTTTCTTCCGCTGTTTTATTCTCTTTGACTGCATTGCGATATGATTGCAGTTTTTCTTTGGTGGCTAAACTTTTGAATTCATCGAGATATGATGAGAGTTTTTGAGCTTGTTCTTCATTAAGATCAAGATTTTGGCACCATTCTTCGTATTTATCTTTTTTATTTTCACCATGTAACGATGCTGCTAAAGAGGTTATTAAGAATGCGTAAGCTAGCATACTATTCTTTTTTATCATAACAATTCCCTTTTTTGAATAAATATATGTGTTAACAAACTACAATATCCGTAATAATACCACGCATACGCGCTTCGATTTTAGCTTCAGTTTCCATCAAAACATCAAGAAGACGTTCGCGCTTGGTTTCAAGCATCTGTTCTTGTTCTTCAAATTCAAATATGAGCAACTCATTTGAAAGAACATCTTCTTTAATGGTATCAATGACCGTTAAAGAAAGTTCCGATCCGGCTAAATCAAGGAACCTACAGAAGCTCTCTAATAATGATTTAAAGAGATCATCAAGTTCGTCAGGAGAAATAAGATCCATTTCTAATAAATTGACGCATTGTGTTGCCAACTTTTTAAATGAATGCCAAGCCCCAATCTGATCATTAGGTGTCCATATGAGCTTCATAAGCCCAAGTTCGACCGTTCGAACAAACATCTGTTTAAGATGCTCTTGAGCAACATGATCGTGAACATTAAAAGTGTTTTTTACCATAAGCGTCACAGAATGTGCTAAATTTTTTAAAAATTGTTCAGGGTTGCTTTTAAAGAATGAAAAGTCTGAAACAAAAGTGGGAACAAAAATATCCATAGCATTTTTTTCTATATCGTTGTAAAAATCTTCATGATTAAATGCTGAAGTGCCGTGTTTGATACAGAGTGTAGCCTTATCAAGAAACTCTGATAAACCAAATGGGCAGACAAAAGGACATTCTTTCATTTTATTATAAAATAGTCTGAGAGATGCTTCCATATAGGCAGCACTTTTTTGTAACTTTTTGCCATCTTCTAAAAATTGTATACAATGCGTGCCCATATTGTAAGGCAAATATTCTTGGGCATATCGTTTATTGCTGAAGACATTTTGTAAAAAATAATGTACAGTACGTGGTTGAGTAAAGTTAAGTGGTTTGCAACATGTTGTTAGAAAATCATCATTGTATTCTAGCGCAGAATGTTTTGCATCGATTGAAGATGAAATAACTAATACAAAGGCGATAAAAAATAAAATTGATGTACTTTTCATAGCAACTCCTTATAAACTAATAAGTAAAAGAAATGTAAGAGGTACAAAAACGTATCTTAGCACGAAAAAAAAAATTAATACAAATTTTCTAACCAGAGTAAGCTATAGGGTAAAAAAAGGTTAACAATGGCTTTATATTCTTACCAAGCATATGCAAAAGATGGTAAAAAAGTTAGTGGAACATTAGATGCTCAATCTCAAGAAGCAGCATTGCAGCAAATAACCAAACAAGGCATGTATCCGATTAATGTTCAGTTGGCTAAAGATCAATCGGGAGCTCAGGCTTGGTACAAAAAACTGTTTCAAAAAGGAATAACCTTAAAAGATAAGATATTATTTACCAAGCAACTTGCAGTTCTACTTAAATCCGGTGTTCCTCTTTTGCAAGCTCTAGAACTTTTAATCGAACAGTTTGAAGGTCGATTAAAATCAATTGTAATTGCTATAAAAGATGGCATTAAGGAAGGTAAATCTTTTGCTGATGGATTAAGTAAATATCCCAAAGTCTTTGATACGATTTATGTTCAGCTTGTACGCGCTGGTGAGGCAAGTGGTAAACTTGAGATGATTTTAGAGCGTTTGGTTGAATATATGGAACGACGTGCCGAATTAACAAAAAAGGTTAAGGGTGCACTTTCATATCCTTTGATTCAGTTGGGAGTCGTTGCTCTTATCGTTGTTGCGCTTTTGACGTTCGTAATTCCAACGTTAACGCAAACATTTACAGCACAAGGAACCAAGTTGCCAGCAACAACGCAATTTCTAATAACGCTTTCAGACTTTATTCGTACCTATTATATAGCTATTATTATTTTTATTATTGTACCGTTATTTTGTATCGATTATTGGAGCAAAACACCCAGTGGTGCACGCACGGTTGATAAAATAAAATTAAAAATTCCTGTTGTAAGCTTTTTTACTCGCATGGGAGCTGTAGTACAATTCAGTAGAACATTAGGTATGCTTTTAGAAAGCGGAGTTAATCTTTCTGAATCGCTTGATATTGTGGTAAAAATTATTGACAATCGTATTCTAAAAGATGCATTAAGTAAGGCTCGAGATAATATTATTAAACAAGGTAAAATTGCTGAATACTTGCGTCAGACCGGTATTTTCCCGCCTATTGCAATCTATTTGCTCAAAACCGGTGAAGAAAGCGGGCAGCTTGATTTTATGCTTTTAACCGTTGCAAAAAATTATGAAGCAGATTTATCAGATTTTTCTGATGCGCTTGCTTCAAAGCTTGAACCAATAATGTTGTTGGTGATGGCTGTTGTTGTTGGATTTGTTGTATTGTCAATTGTTCAGCCAATGATGCAAATGACAAAATTAGGCTAACTAAAATGAAAGGATATTTTATGTTACTCTCAATGCGCAAAAAAAGAGCTGATCTTGTTCAAGGGTTCAGTCTCATTGAAATTTCCGTAGTGATTTTGATTATGGGGATTTTATTAGCAACCGTTGGTCCCGCTACCTACAGATGGCTCGTAAAAGGAAAAGAAAATTCTGCTCGAGCAAGCTTGAATGCTATTTCACAAGCTGTTAATAATTATCATGCTGAAATTGGTTCATATCCTAAAGAACTTAAAGACTTGGTAGAAAAGCCATCTGGCGCTGCTGGAAAAAAATGGTCATTGCCGTATCTTGAAAAAGGCCTTCCGGAAGATCCTTGGGGCAATGAGTTCCAATATAAGATAACGCCTGGTGCTGAACATCCATATGAATTATATTCATTTGGTGACAAAGGCCCTGATGTAGCAACTGAAGAGGATTACATTAGTGTTTGGAAGAGCTAAACAAGGATTTAGTTTACTGGAAATTATGGTTGTCATTTTGCTTCTTGGCATAGTGGCAACCATTGTTATTCCAAATTTGCAACAGCGTGTTCCCGGCCATAAACGTAAAGCATTCATTTCGGAGCTTAATACCTTGATGGCGCTTGGTTGGCAAGATGCTCTTGCTTCACAAAAAATTATTCGCGTTTTTTTTGATGTTGAAAAAAGAGTTGTCTCTCTTGAAAGTGAAGAGCCGGGAGCATCTGCAGGCGAGGTTATGTATAAACCAATTACCCAAACATATCGTGCAAACTCTTATGAATGGCCAGAACAAATAGAGATTAAAAATTTCTTTATTGATGGTAATGATGAGCTTAATCAGCCTGAGCGCAAAACTTCATCCATGTGGTTTTATATAATGCCTGAAGGGCTTTCTCAGAATGTCATTATTAATGTTGAGGATACTAGCCAAACACAACCAATTAGATTAGGATTAGTTCTCAATCCGTTCACCGTACAACTAAAAGAATATGATACATTTCAAAAACCTTAACAGTTCGTCGCCCGGTTTCAGTTTTATGGAAGTTATGATCGCAATTGTCATGCTCGGCATGCTTTTGACGGCAATTTTATCATTACAAAATATTACATTCAATTCTGTGGTAGATTATTCTGCGCGACTCAGACATATTTTCTCATTAAGAAATAGATTAATAGTTGCAGCATTAGATCGTGCAGAACAAAAAGAGGAAAAACAAGCTCAACCGGCAGCGCAAGAAAAGGAATTTAAGCTATCGTATGTCTTGCAAAAAATTAATGAAAAATCTGCCCTTAAAAAATTCGAATCTTGTTTTATTGAAAAAGCTGAAGCACAATGGCAAGAAGGACGAAAAAAAAAGAGCGAGACAATGATTACATTTTTATACAAAGCTCCTGAAAAAAAGGAGAATGAAAAAAAATGAAAAAAGGTTTTACTCTTATAGAGCTTTCTATTGGCCTTTTTCTTTCTTCATTAATCGGTACTGCGCTTTATAATGCTTTTTTTGTTACTAATCGTGTGGTATCGATTGCAGATAATTTTATAACAATCGATCTTCGCGCTGCTCTTGTAGAGAATCAGTTTGAAAAAGATTTTGCCGGCATTTTTATTCCTGATGAAACTGATTTGACACAGACTCCAACACCAAAAAAACCTGCTGAAAGCAAAGAAACCACAAAACAGCCTGAACAAAAAAAAGAAGATGAACAGAAAAAGCGTAAGCCAACTGAAAAGATTTTTTATGCTGAAAATGGTGCTGAAGATGCTTTGCAGCTGCTTACCTTTATCACCAACAATCCAATAAAAGTTTATGAAAAAGCAGTAAATGTTAAACCAAAATCGCGCATTGTGCGTGTTGTGTATAGATTAATTCCTGATGAAGAAAATCCCAAATCATTGAGTTTAGTACGACAAGAATCGCAAGAGCTGGATTTTAAGGCATATGATCCTAAAGCAGCAAAACCGATACGAGGTTTTGAACTTGCAAGCGGTGTTAAATCAATAAAATGTGAGTATACCTATCCTGTCAAAAAAGAAGAAAAGCAAGAAGCGTCAAAAGAAACTAAAAACAAAGAACAGGAAAAACCAAAACCAGAATATAAAACGGTTAAAAATTGGGATGTGGAGACAAAAAAAGAAGAGCAGCAAGAGCAACCAAAAATTCCTGAATTTATACAATGTACCTGCGAATTTTGGGATAACAAGCAACGTGAAGAATCATTTGTTTTTAATTTTCAGATAACAACTTTTGTTGCACAAACAATGGCAAAGAAACAGAAAAAACTAGGAGTGAAGCCGCCTGAAAAAAAACCACCGCAAGGTTCCGATCAAAAAGAACAGGCGCATAAAGAAGGTGAAAAAATAAAACCAGTAGTACCAGGTTTAGGATGAATGTATGAAACAACAACATAATAATGCATCACAGGGTTACATACTCGTACTTACTCTTATTATTTTAAGTATTATGGTTATAATGGTTACGCAACTTTTTAATAAAGGACGCACACATCTTTATTTTGCAAAAACTATGATTGAACGAGAACAAGCAAAACAAATTGCTCTTGGCGGAATTCAGCTTGCTATGAATCAACTTGCTGTTAATCTTGAAAAAGAAGATCAACAAAAAACTACTGAAAAGCCCGATGAAAAAAAAGAGAAACAAGATCCAAATCTCTTATTTTTGAAAAAAAATCTTTCTCACTTAAATCTTTGGCAAGAATATAAGCTGGATGAGGAAATCGAAGGTATTGATGGTAGTGTAAAATTTTGCATAATGAGTGAAAATGGGAAGCTTGATATTAATAAAATATTTGACTTTACTACAAAAAAATTTTTACATGAAGGTGCTGCCCAAGGTGATATGAAAAAAGCTGTTAGTGCATTTTTTGCATCAGCCAAAAAATTTCTCAATAATAAAGATTTATCTGAAGCATTTGAAAAGTTTTTAAAACAAAGGCAGTATAAGGTACATGATGTGACGGAGTTGCTGACTATTGAGGAATTTCAGAACATCTTTAAAGACAGAGTTTTTTATGAGCCTCCGAGCATTGAAAAAAAGGAGCAAAGGCCTGTGTATTTAACTGATATATTTACGGTATGGTCAGAACAACCTGAGATGAATGCTTGGTTGTTGTCCGATTCCATAAGAGCTATATTTGCATTGAAACGAGCTGAGATTAATGAACAAGAGCAAAAAAATATTGAACAGTTATTGAGCAATTTAAAATCTGTTTCGGGAGATTTAAAAACCGTGTGGGAAACAAGTTTAGAGAAGCTTTATTCAAAAGAATTAAAAGCAGTATCTACTGATTTAACGATGTTGTTATCTACAAAATTTCGTGCAACAATGTTTAGTGTACTTTCTTATGGTACGGTTGGAAAAATTACTCAAAAGGTTTTTGCGCTTATTGAAGTTCAAGAACCTGCGAAGTTTTTAGTAAAAAAATTATATTGGCTTTGATCTGAAAAAGGAATTTACTTTGCAGATTAAAACAGAAACACGCGTTGGTATTTTGGTGGTTGGCGCATTAGCGTTATTTTTTTATATGACAACTCAGCTTGGAGTTTTTAGGCTCGATAGAAGAAACTATAAAAAGCAGGTTGTCTATTTTAATGATATTTCGGGTTTAGAAAAAAAGAGTGACGTTAAAATTGCCGGAGTAAAAGTTGGTTGGGTAGACTCTATTGAACTTATTGAAGATCATGAATTTCAAGCAAAAGCTAATCTCATGATTCAAAAAAAGTTTATTCTACACTCTGATGCGTATGCTATTGTCCGACAAGAAGGTCTTCTTGGAACAAAATATCTTGAGTTAATCCCTGGCGACCCTTACCTTCCGGATTTGTGTCCAGGACAGGCACTTGGTAAACCAGGTCGTCCACCAGTTTCGGTAGATGAAATTCTTTATAAAGTGCAATCAATTGCAGTGAACGTTGAAGATGTAACCAGTTCCTTGAGAGAAACACTTGGTGGAGAGCGTGGTAAGGATGAGTTCCGTGAAACGATGCAACACTTTAATATGGCAGCCGAGCGGATTGCACATTTCTCCGAAATGTTAGACCGAACTCTTTCTTATAATGAAAGTAACGTCAATGCAATTTTAGCCGATCTTCGTGATATTGCCCAAGAAATGAAAAATACCATTCCTACTTTAGGCAACGATCTTTCGAGACTTTCAAATAAGTTAGAATCAGATTTTTTGCCTTCCTTTAAAAACAGTGTAGAACGAATGTCAGATGTATTTGATCGTGATTTTGGTTCAATTACCTATCAGCTTGAGCACACCACAAATGCATTAGAAAATGCTGCTCAAGAGGCAACTACCGGTTTTAAAAATATTAATTCTATAGCTGAAAAAATTGACGAAGGTAAAGGTCTCATTGGTAAATTAATTAATGAAGATGAGGCTTACTTTGATCTAAAATCAGCAGTTGGTGGTCTAAAAAACTACTTTACCAAAGTTGATAATTTAAGCATTGTACTCGATTCACATGGTGAATATATGTATCGACCTGCAGAACGTGTTGTATTCCAAGATGCAAAAGGATATCTCGATGTAAGAATTCACCCAAATGATGATCATTTTTATATTTTCCAACTTGTTGGATCGCAAAAAGGAACAATTCGTCGTCGTGAATTGATAAAAAATTGGTACGATGAAGATAACCATCAATTCCTTGCTCAGGATTTCTTTCAAGCGGATCGAGTTATCTTATTGCCTGAGTTGATCGGTAGAATCGAAACGATTGAACGTAACTTGGATCAATATAAATACGGTGTCCAAATAGGAAAAATATTTAAAGATGTTGCCTTTAGAATGGGTCTTTTTGAAAATACCGTTGGTATTGGCGTAGACATTGAAATACCATTTGGTACCGATAAGTTCCGCTGGGTCACAACTCTTGAGTTATTTGATGTGCGTGGTCGTGATCGTATGAATGATAGTAATCCACATCTTAAATGGATCAACAGAGTATTCATTATGCGTAATATTTATATGGCCTTTGGTGCTGATGATTTTGTAAGTAGGGAAAATGCAAATGGATTCTTTGGTATAGGTGTACGCTTTAGTGATGATGACTTGAAATTCTTTGCTGATAAGCTTGGCATTTTTGGCGCAACCGGTGGTGGATAAAAATAAGGAATTATCAAAATAAAAAAATTGTTAACATGCTCATTTGCTTTTGCTTCAATGATAGCTGGATTGCAGGCAATGGAAAAGAAGGATAAACCAGTTCAAGAAATGAGTATCAATGAACTTGAACAACAACTTGTAAGCCTTAAAAAAGAAGAATATTTAAGTCAATTAAAAACTCAAGTTTCATTTTTAGATGCTTACTTAAACCGTGACTTAAAAGTTGTTGATGATAAATTTATTTTTCAGGATTGTGATGATGAAAACGTGAAAAAGGAATGGTCTTTAGAAGAAGGTTTTAACTTTTTTAGGACTGCAATGCCTCCCCTACATGAATCTCGCAAGCAGAGAAATAGGTATAATGATCTATCTCCAGCAAATTCAGTGGTAGCATCCGCAATGGATCTTCTTATTCAAGAAGCTTTTGGTCAAGATAGAAATTTTTTACAGCAAATTGAAAAGTTTGAACATAAAATTATGATTCTGAACAATCTTGATGATGAAGACAGAATGATTTTACAAATCGAACGTTGTAAAATTTTTCAGAAGATGAGGCATTATTCTCAAGAAGAAAAAGAAAAATTTTAGAGAGAAATACAAAATGATAAAAAAGGATTTAGGGAAATTGCAAGGCCTTTCAAAATTACTGATCCGGATCTTTTCATTGAACATTTGGATAAACTTGCAACATTACGTGAAGCGCTTGAGAGCAGTACGCCATCAGCTATTAATGGTTGTCTATAGAGAAACAACAGCAAGGTATTCTCTCTCTAGTTTTATTGCAGTGAATATTGCAAAGTTAAAAAATGAAATTAAAAAACGTGACATTAAAAAATTTAGTTCCCCAGAATCCAATATGTTCTAAATCTAGGCCTGGGCGTGCAACTTTTGAAGATGAAAAATGTATAATTATCATAAGAAAGATAGAGTGATATTGGGCATGTAAGCTATGATTTGCTGTCCAATATCTTTATAAATAAAAATTTATACCGAAGAATTTCCTTCTTTATAGATAATTTTATTTTGAGTTGATTAAAGCATTAAAAACAATTATTCTTGGGTCAATTTCATTAAAAACTTTTTGATATAAAGTTTTTTTTGTTTTAAAAATAATAAAATTGGAATGCAAAAAAAATTGTGCTATAGTTGTGATTCAAAAAATAGTTTTATTCATCTTTTTTTAAAGGACGCATAATGAATAAATCAACAATGTTCATAATAATAAGCGTTACAAATTTTGTTATCGCCTTGGATGCAATGAAATATCAATCAAAACAATCTACTCATCAAAAAAGATTCTCTAAGATTTAGCTTATGCAAGATCTAATAATGCAAAAAAAATTAACGAAATAAATGTTGCATAAGCCAAAAATATAACTAATCACTTTCATGATATTTATCATGGAATTGTTGATCATCTATTTTTTTCAAATAATATTTTCTTTTCCGAAAATATTTTAATTTTACACTCCTTAGATTTCAAAAATTTTATTTTTTAACGGAGTGTAAATAACGCCGTGTAAAGGATGTATTGATGGTTATTTTATTATTTTTATTATTTTTATTTTCTTCATACAGCACAAAGCATGGAAAATAAGGTCACTATCAAAAGTATATATGAGAATCTTTCAAAAGATGTTGATGAACTTATTGTAAAAATTGATTTTGATACGCTACAAAAATCTTTTGAAGCAATTGTAGATACATTTAATAGCTTTAAAACGAAATGATCCGCCGATAGTGCCATATTTAAGGGATAGAATGGGATTTTCCCAATGGCAAGATGATATTACATTATCGCATCAACCAACCAAAATTTGTGCAGCAGGACCTATTATTGCTTGGTGTAATCAAAGAAAACCGAATAGTTTTTATTTTTATAATTATAATGGAGATGAAAATAGACTTATAAAGGGCGAGGTTGATGAAACTATTAGCTGCTTCGATTTATCGCCAAAGGGTTCGGTTCTTGCCATTGGGCTCAGCAAGAGCATTATCTTATGGGATACAATAGATAACAGAGCTTTAGATAAAATTTTTTTTGAGTCTACAAAAAGTTGTATTACTGCGCTTTCATTTTTTAGAAACAATAAGTTAGTTATAGGTAAGGATGATGGTGAGGTTCAGACACTTTGTGTTAATAAAAAAAAATCTGTAACCGTTAAAATTACCAATAATGCTTTAGCGATTGTTGCTCGGGCTCCCGGTGGCGTTACCATTGTTTATGATAACGATGGTAATCTTAAGACCTATAAAAGATTTAATACAACAAAAGCACAATGTAAGGTTATTTCATCGCTTAAATCAGGTTCTGATTCATTATTTCCTTTAAAAACAGTTATTCCATTTGGATCTACAAATTTTTTAGCATCTGATTTTAAAGGTGCGGTTCGTTGTTTTAAGGCACATGATTCATCATCTTTTTCGGATATTAAAATTAAAGATGCAGGGATATTAATTGGCTTAACAGCTTTTGATACTTTTATAACGAGAGCTTCAACTGCTCAAAATATACCAACGCAATTACCAGTTTTTAGGCATTATAATTTTGAGGGCACTCTTCTTGAGGAAGTTCCTATGCTTGAATCTGCTCAACCAATTTTGCAGAAATCAAATACGCGTAAATTTGTAAAACGAAGCAATTGGGTTCCCAAATTCCTTATGTATGAAGCAACTCAAGATAAGTGGATTTTATTAATAAAGCAAAAAGATACAGTAAAACAGTTAGCGTATAAGCTTATGCTTGCACAAGCTTATAAAGAGAAAAATTTTCAAGCTGTTGAGGCATTGTTGGAACATTCAATGATACATAGTTTTGGAAAGTACACACAAAAACTATTAAAAGCGATATATCGCGAACCAGAGAGAGACGGAAAAATTAAAAAGCAGTTTAGTTTAAATAATGCGGATTCGATACTATTATAGTAAAAAACTCTCCTATGCTTCATTTATAATTGAAAGATAGGTAAACCACTAGTTTGACTAGTGAGACTTTCAAGGCTAGGCCTTTAGATTCAAGTGTAAAAAAAATGTTTCCAATGATATATTTTTTTAGGGCGTGACGGCTCGAAAAAAAATATATATGGAAACATCATTTAAAAGTTTAAGCCATTCTAAATTTAACTGCAAATACCATATTGTATTTGTTCCAAAATATAGAAAAAAGAAACTTTATGGAGAAATTCGTAAATTCTTAGGACCAATATTTCATGAATTGGCAGGACAAAGGGAAAGTAAGATTTTGGAAGGCCACATGGTACAAGATCATGTGCATATGCTGATAAGTATTCCGCCGAAATATTCAATAGCAGAGATAGTTGGATATATAAAAGGTAAAAGTGCGATTGCAGTTGCGCGACAATTTGGCGGTCGGCAAAAGAAATTTTAATGGCGAGAAGTTTTGGGCAAGGGGATATGCGGTTTCAACAGTAGGATCATGAATTGGAGCAATGTTAAAGCCTACGTGAAAAATCAAGAACAGCTGGATAGCCTAAGGTTTTGATGAAGAAGGTCAATTTTAAAATATAGTCAAAGTTTATAATCTGGCAGTCCTTGGGACTGCTAACAGCCGTCAAGCCCCCCGGTCTACGGGGGCGTTATAACTTTAAAAACCTGTAAAGTTTTTATATACGAATGTATTTTGTGCTAATACTCTTGATTAATATAGATTTTTGCTCAATTGAGAAAAAACTAAATTTGATGTGGCAATATTTTTGTCCAAAAAACAAGGGTGTTTTCTGTAGTGCTCATGGAGCCTTTAACATTGATTGTTTGATATACAGCATTAATTTTAATTTTAGCTTTGCAAATATCGTTTAGTAACACAATATAATGGAATACCAAGCGTTGCTACTTGCGCTATTTTAGCTGTAGCTTTAAACAAATCTAAAGCAAAACCTGACGAATGTGCAAAATCTTGGTTAATCATACCATAATAACCCATTATACCAATGCTACTCGCGCAAAGATTTATAAAACTTGCTGTATAAGCAGCAGGTTTTATAAGTTGTTCAATATTTATTTTTGGTCCTGAACCTAATTGAGCTGATGCAGCTATTATTATTCCTAAGGGTACCAGATATTGAATTGAATTTTTTAAATTTGATTTTAAAATAAGCATTACCGTCTTTTTAAAAGAATTTTGAATTTCTTGGGCAGGGCATATTGATTTTGTCTCGCGTATGTTCTTTAAATTAATGTTATATGCTACCCCTAAATCAATAAGAACATTATAACAACCTAGTGCTATAACTGTTCCACCAGCAATCTCTACAGCGGGTATATATGATTTGATATATTCCATACATAAACAGGAATTGTTACAGAAGAAAATAAGAAATAATAGATATATATTTTTACGAATAAAAAGCATAAGAAAATCCTTAAACAAATAAATAACCTACCATTTGATGATTTTTAAAAAAAAATAATATTTAACAATAATAAATATAAAACAGTGTTTGAGAGAATTAGTCAATGTTAGATTAGCGGACTATAAGTATGGGTATAAAGTAAAGACAATTTGTCAACGCAACGTGAAAAGTTCCGGTATTTAGCAAAGTAAAAAGTTCCTAACATTAAAGCGCCTCCACGGCCGGCGCGACCGGCTTCAACCTACTCTCACTAGGGGGCAACCCGCCTGCCCAACGTTGGCTATTTTTTGAAGGCTTTCTTGGTATACAGTCAGATATTTTTTTCTCCTGAATTTGGGGGGTTGGTCGTTGGTAGATTTCGCTAAAAGAAAGTTCTGTTTTTCGAATCCACAGTTTTATGGTTCCATTTAAATGTACTTTAACAACAATGGTATTTTTTGGAAAAATGATTGTTTTTTGCTGATCGCTTAATTGAAAAATCTGTTTTTGGTAGGTAATAGTAAAATCATTCGTAAGAATACGAGTCTCTTGTGTGCTAAATATATCGTTTAAATCAAATGATTGAGCACTAGCATGGGCATCGCCTTCTTGGGCAGCAGGAACTTGAAATGCAGCATTATGCTTTGCAATATAATTGCTTGTTCGCAGATAATTATTTTCTTGATCTATTGATGATATCCCAGCAAGTCTCATTTCCTTAATAAGGCGATCTTGAAGGGTTTGATTGCAACGTTCAACGCGGCCCTTTGCCTGAGGACTATTGGCATGTATAACATCAATTCCCAAATCTTTACAAGCGCGCTCCCATTGGGTCTTTTTAATATTTTCTTGATTACTCAAATTAACATGGAAAACAGAACCGTGGTCAGTATAAAAAGTTTGAGGAATCCCATATTTTTCAACGTAATTTTTAGTTGCGGTCATTAAAGCATGCATCGATTCAGAAGGGGCAAACTCAAGCCAAAGGATTTGGCCAGTAGCATCGTCAATAAAAACAAGTAAGGTACATACCCCAGCACGCCCTTCAAACCAGTCATGTGGAGAGCCATCAAGCTGAATCATTATGCCAAACATACGCCTTCTTTCTCGTCGCTTGCGATGCTTGCTGCGCTGTTTTTTAGGTTGCCATATTCCTGCCTTAATCATGACCTTTCTAACAGCTTCTCGACTTATCTTTATTCCATGCAACTCTTTAAGTTTTTCAGCCGCAAAGGTTGGCCCAAAGCCTTGCCAATCGCTTTCTAACAATGAGATTAACAATCGTTCTTCTCCTTGATCCCATCTATTTGGGCTTTCTTTTCCCCTATTGCCATGTACAAGGCCAAAGTCGTCAGATTCACAATATCTTCCATATTTTTCTCTGACCCACCGCTCTGTAAATCTCAGACGGGCTGCAGCCTCTGCCTGTGTCATTTTTCCTTCTTTAACCTGAACAAACACTTTTGCCTGTTCTCGTTCTTTGCGATTCATGGTAATATATTCCATATAAGTTCCGTTGCATTTTTAGAGTTTTTCTTTTTGTTTACAAGATTAAGTTTACCCTAAAAACCGGAACTTTTTACTTTGCGCTATAATAGGAACTTATCACTTTGCGCTAACAATAAAGTAAAGACAATTTTTACTCATTATAAAATATTTGATATTCTATTTTAAATAAATATATAAAATTTTTTTACATAATTGCGAAGGCATTATGCCTTAGAAAATATGTAAAAGCTATAGAACTTTGACAAGAACTGTAACATCTATTACTTTTGTATTTGATTATCTTTCAAATGCAAAAATACAAAAAGAGTATATATTATGAAAAAGAATCATTATTTTATTTTAATTTTCTTAGGCATGGTAATTTCTGGTACTAGTTATGCAATGCAAGCGGAAAAACGACCTAAAGCTAAGCCATCACGAGGCTCAATGAGTCCTCAAATGCAGTTTGCATATTTTTTAAATGGCTGTAAAGAAACATTTACAAGTGCATCGACGTACGTACTACCAACTATATCCGTTGGTTACTACATTGATCAAAACTGGGACACAATTTATAATAACGGTAATGGAATGAACTACCGTACTATTCTTACTGCGCTACGGCAAGGTGTTGTTAACTCTACTATTATTGGCGGTACGATTGGAACAGTTATAAGAAATGCGATGCCTGAGAAGAGGTTTAGAGAGTTTAATCCTGTGTTTAAATTTATACTTAATCATCCCTATATCACCTGTTATGGTGTACCAACGATTTTTATTGTAGCTAAAAAATATTTTCAAAATGATTATATACTTATCAAAGATAAGCAAGCGCTTGCTGGGTTAGGCCTTGCATTAACTTGGGTAGGCGGAAAGTATGTTTGGAATAACTATCATAAATGGATACCACAACCATCGAAATCAGATAAAGAGGGTAATGGGCAAGATTATGAGGTAAGGTCTAAAGAATAGTAAGAAACAACAAAATTTCTAAGAAGTAGAAGAGCGGCATCTCTCATTAACTAGGTGCCGCTTATTGCTTTATGCATAGTTATCAAAAATTAAAACGTGTGCTTCATTTTTTTATGCTTTTGCAAATAATTTTTTATATTTTCCTAAGCCCTCTTTTTCAAGATCTTGTACCGGAATAAATCTCAATGCTGCAGAGTTCATGCAATAACGTAAACCGGTAGGTGGCGGGCCATCGTTAAAAACATGTCCAAGATGTGAATCACCAAGTTTACTACGAATTTCTTTTCTTTTGGTAAACCATGTCCAATCATTCTTTTCTACTAAATTATTTGGTTCAAGGGGTTTACTAAAACTCGGCCAACCGGTGCCGGAATCGTATTTATCTAATGAACTAAAAAGCGGCTCTCCTGAAACAATATCAACATAAATGCCCTCTTTTTTGTTATCCCAATAGGCATTATCAAAAGCCTTTTCTGTTTTGCCTTTTTGAGTTACATCGTATTGAATTGGCGTAAGTTTTTTGCGCAGTTCATTATCAGTTGGCTTTATAATTTTTTTTTGTCCTGATGATTTTTGATTTTTTTTCCATGCTTTTTCAAGAAAGGCATCACGTCCAGAATTATAGCGATAAAATTTGTAGCGCAATGGATTTTTTTTATAATAATCCTGATGATACTCTTCTGCAGCATAAAAAGGCATTGCTTCTTTGATTTCTGTTAGGATAGGTTTGTCAAATTGATGTGATTTTTCTAAAGCTTCTTTAGATGCCTCTGCTATCTTTTGTTGTTCAGGAGTATGATAAAATATTTCAGATTTATATTGAGGTCCACGATCTACAAATTGTCCTTCATTATCAGTAGGATTTATTTGGTGCCAAAAGGTATCAAGGAGCATTTGATAACTAATTTTTGTTGGATCATAGATAATTTGAACTGCTTCAAGATGTCCCTTTTGCGCATAATCTTTATAGGTTGGATTGGTACCTGTGCCACCGGTATATCCTGATACAACAGAGATGATGCCCGGCAGTTTTTCAAAAGGAGGCTGCATGCACCAAAAACATCCACCGGCAAAAGTAGCTTTTTCGTGATGAGGATTATTTGAAACTTTTAGTTCATTATTCGACATGATATCTCCTGAAATTAAAAATAAGAGCATAAAGCACGGTATATAGTGAACTTTAGTAACATCATAGAATCGCTTGCAAGCATCAAGAGCAATAAGTAGATTCAAGGTCATAAGTATCAAAAAAAGATGTTGTGGAAATAAAATCATTAAGAAAAATGCAATAAATGCTTCTGCTCTTTCTATGATGCTGTTGTGGTAATGAATGCTTTTTATTCCGGTGTTTTTAAACATTGAACTTGCCATCAAAAAGGTTGAAAAATGAAAAATCAGTGCAATGTGGAATGCAAGATACGCCCACATATATTCTGGATGTGCGTAAGCAAATCCTGCTATAAGGGCAGATTCTACTAAGCGATCTGAAATAAGATCAAAAAACGCACCGCATGTTGTTGCTGTGTTTGTAAGACGAGCAAGAGTGCCATCAAGAATATCGAATAGGCCGGAAAGAAGTAAAAATATAGATGCATAAATCGTGAAATTGAATCCTATACAAAATGCTGCAGCAATTCCGCATATAAAACTAAATGCAGTAACTTTTGTAGCAGAAAATTTTTTTGATAGGTTGTGAGCGATTATTGTAAATACCGGTTGTAGGTGTGGCCTGATATGTGTTTCGATCATTTTGTTCCTTGTATAAGACAATAACATTGTGGATTATTTTAGTTAGTACATGGTATACAATTTTCTTGATAAGTAACAAGAATTTTTTTCTTAGGTATTTTTCTGCTATAAAATCCCTATAACCCTAATTCCTTTTAATAAGATTTTTTTTACTAAGGTATTTTTATGTCAAAATTTTTTTTATTAAAGGTATATTGTGTGTCCAATATACCTTAACTACAAGGACACCAACATGCTGTTGGATTGCTCTCCCGCTCCAATATGGCCCACTTCAACATTAATGCTTACAGCATTAAGTTTTCGGGACCACGTGTAGCTACCGGAGAAATATTATAAATTGCCGATTGTCATCCAGAGACCTTCACCTAAGTGAAGGTCTCTGGATGACAAAGCTTGCCAAGTTCTACTACGTCAAGACTTCGAAGAACAGGCCGGACATGTCCTTCGAAGCTTCATGGGAGCGAAGTAGGAAGGCCTGGATAAGCGTCGGCTGGGGGATCCAGTAATAAAAATGAAAAGTCCTTTGAGCGCAACCGTTGAAGAGCCCTCGCATATTCCGAAGGAATATGCGAGGGCTCGCCTTTTGTGCGACAGAGATTCCTAAGATACTTCTTAGGTGTCCTTTTGGTTTTAGGTATTTTTGACATAAAAATACCTAAGTTAAAAAAATATATTAAAGGTATTGTGCATGCAATACCTTTATAAAGAAACTTTGTGGCAAACAAAATACCTTAGTAAAAAAACTTGTAGTTATGATATTGGTCAATATAGTTATGAGTTAATTCTAATAAAACGTGGTACTTCTTTGTCATCAAAAGTGATGGTTTCACAAAACATTGATAAAGGGCGAATCCAAATAGCATTGTTGCCAAAATGCTCATCATTATAAAGTGCTTGATAAACAACTTGTTTTTCTAAAGATTCGGTATTAACTCCAATCATTAAAACTTTGTATTCTTTTCCTTTATAATGTTTGTAAATTCCAGGTTTAATTTTTTGTATTTCCATAGTTTCCTAGAAAGTTGCACGATGTGGTGTTACTGTTTTCATTTTTTCATAAGAGCATGCTCATTTGATTCTATAAATGCTAATAAATAGATTTCTTTAACGACTTCATAACGGTTCGTTTTTTTATCGAATTTGTCTTTATAGCTCGAAACATAACGAGTCGAACTATCTAAAAGTTGTACAAAAGATGTATGATCTTGAGCATTTTGTAATGAGGTAAATACCAAATTGTATACTTCATGATGTTCTTCTTGATCTTCATGATCATTATATTTTTTACGTGCTTTGATTATGTAATATTTTGTTTTGCCCAAGCAGCTACAGCATATTTTGAAGCCCTTGGTTTTTAAGTTTGATGCATTTTCTTGATTGGATTGTTCATTTACTAAACTGCTATCATCCATAGCATACAGAGAAAAAAAGGATAAAAAAAACAATAAGAATAAAAATCTCATGCAACGTTTCCTTCATTGACTCTTTTTTGTTTATTCGTGGTTTGGGCTCATAAAAAATTAAATTAAGCATTCAATTTTTTTAATAAAGCAACTTCTTTTTTATGCATAATTTTGTAATCTTCATCTAATTCATGGTCATAGCCTAACAAATGGCAAATGCCATGTACAAGTAAAATTCTCATGCGTTTATCTATTGTTTGATGAAGCTCTGAAGCGACCTTTTGTACATATTCTGCAGAAATAATGAGATCGCCTAAATTTTTATCCTCATCAGATTTTGGAAGAATACGTTCACCTGCTTTAAGGGTAGGATGGTAGGAAAAAGAAAGAATATCAGTTGGTTTATCTTTCTTTCGGTATTCTCGATTGTAGGTGTGGATGGTTTTATTTGTGGTGATCAAAATTCCAAGATCATACTCATCGTAATGCAAGATGCGCAAAATTTTTTGCGCATCTTGTTCCAACTTTTTAGTAGAAAATTTAATTTTTCGTTGTGTATTTTTAATGAGAATCATCAGGATTTTTTTCTTGCTCTTTCTTTGCAATTTCATGAACAGATGTTGTATCCTCTTGTGGTAGAATCTCTTGGTTGAGAACTTCCTCTAGTTCCTCAAATTCATGAAGCTCAGCTTGTCTATTTTTACGATTTTCTTCAATCTTTTGTTTTTCCAATTCTAAACGAGCAAGTTGTTCTTCTAGAAGTTGTTTACGTTGCGCTAATTCTTTTTCGCTTAATGTTGTTTCTAAATCTATTAAATGGTTTTTTTCTTCTTTAAGTTTTTTAATTCTTTGTTCGAGCCCTTTTAAATAACCCTGCTTAAAATAATGTTCAATGGTAGTAAGATGTGTGCATCGTTTTTTATAGGTAGAAAAAGTTTGTTTGTCTTTTATTTTTCCAAGTCCTTTAATGCATTCTCTGTGTCGTGTATTTCCCAAAGTTTTTTTTACAGAGATCCCTTCTTGATTAACAGCCTTTGGGTCCATGTTTGATTCAAAGATAATTTTTGCGCAAGCTGCAGAACAGTTACCTGAAGCAGCAATATGACCCGGTGTTATACCTTCGTTATTAGGAATATTGACGTCTGCTTGAGCAGTAGTTAGCATTTTTATTTTTTCAAAATCATTATTTTTTGTTGCAATAAAAACGGGAGTTTCTCCTTGATTATTGCGAGAATTTACATCAACAATTTTTCCGACAACCTCATCTACTAAAACTTTATCTTTGACGGTATGTGCAATGGTGTTACCCTCTTCATTTTTTACATCAATTTCTATTCCATGATCGTTTAAAAAATAAAGCATTGCAATAGATTTTGATCCATGTCTTTCCACAAGTTTATGAGGGATCTGATGAGCAGCATTTTTTTTGTGAGCTATATGCTTCTCTACAACGGCTTTAATATCAATATGTAATTCTTCATCAACCAGTTGTAAAAGCTCAAGGTTGTTATTAACAATGATTTCAACGACTATATCGGTTTGATTAACAAGATCGCCTTCCATAAAATTTTTTTTGAAAGCTTCTTTGTCATTACCTTTAATGGCTTCTAGGATTTCTTTTTTACGATTATGTCCTGAGGCATAGTTGTAAAATCGCCAAAGATTTTGAAGAGGGCCATAGTTAGAAATATATCCTTCTTGAGGGACTTTTTTCTTAGGATTTTTAGCTTGTATAGTATTAGTAAATGCTACTGCAAGACCTACGATGATTATTGCTTTTTTATTAAACATAGTTATTACTCCCTACTTGAAAAAATAATCTTACATAACTTATCACGGCTTCTGTAAAACAACAACAAATTTGTTATTGTTTTACACCTTGTCAGTTATAAATACTCATGGTATTACTTGGTGTAGAACATAATAACTTATCTAAAAAAAAGGAGCAGCATGATACGAAGAATAGTTCCAATGCTTATTATTGGATTATGTATACCACTCAAGGCAGGTCTACAAAAAGAATGTCTCATTGATACGTGTATGACGCATCATGTTCAATATATTGAATACTGTTTTTCTGATTTTTTAGGCAAACGTAAAGCAATAGTACGTCCTATAGAATATTTAGAAAAAGATTTAGAAAATGGCATTAGCTTTGATGGATCATCAATTCAAGGTTGTACGCGAATCACAAAGAGCGATATGCTTCTCATGCCTGATCTTGAATCGCCGGTGAGAAAGCTTCCTTGGACCTATGATCATACTAATATGGTCCGCGTTATGTGCACTATGCACTCTGATAAAAATACACCGTATTGTTCTGATCCACGCGCTATTTTGAAGCGCGAATTAGAGTCTTTGCATCAAATGGGGTATGATTTTTTGATTGGTCCTGAAATTGAATTTTATGCTTTTGAACAAAAAATAAAAAATAATAGATTAGTTCCGATAGATCATGGTACGTATGCGGATGGCATGAATCATATTGCTTTAGAAAATTCATTAATAACTATAGTACATGTACTCAATCAGCTTGGTCTTGGTGTAAGAGCGCTTCATCATGAAGTTGGTGAAGGTCAGTTTGAAGTTAATTTAGAATGTGATAATGCGCTTCACATAGCAGATGCTTTAGTGTCTACAAAGCACGCGCTACCCGTTTTATTTGAAAATTATAATAAAAAAGTCAGCTTTATGCCAAAGCCGATGACCGGTAAACCGGGAAATGGCATGCATATCAATTTTAGTCTTTTTGATCTTCAAAATGCATCGAATGCATTTTATGATGATTCTGATGAGCATCAGTTGAGCGCAGTAGCAAAATCATTTATAGCCGGAGTCTTAAAATATGTTGCTGAATTTACTCTTCTTATGAATCCAACCGTGAACTCCTATAAAAGACTGGGTGGCCATGAAGCGCCTAAATTTATTTGTTGTGGTAGCCGCAATAGAAGTGCGCTCATTCGTTTGCCTTATTGTGGGGAAGCAGAATTTGTTCGCGCAGAAATTAGATCGCCGGATGCAATGTGCAATCCGTATTTGGTTTTTGCTGCGCTTTTAAAAGCCGGTATGGAAGGCATTAAAAATAAGTACAAGCTGCCTGAAATAGTTGATGTAAATCTTTATACAATTGATGATGAAACTATTAGAGCAAAAAATATCACTCTTCTTCCTAAAACTATGCAAGAAGCTCTTAACGCATTTGAAGGAAGTGAGCTTATGCGAGAATTATTAGGTGATGATTTATTTAATAATATTTTAGATTACAAAAAAGCGGAATTAGATTCTTTTATGACCACAGTCACTGATTGGGAGCTTGAGCAGTATATAGGTTAACTATAAAAAAATTTGTTGTTTTTGAATGATGCTCTAGAGTACCATGAAAATAGTAATGGTATCATTGAGCATCATTTTTTTTAGGACCTATTTATTATGAAAAAAATCACGCTGTTGTTATTGAGCTTTTTGGTTACGAATCAAGCCCATGCAGAGTTATCGGTTGAAACTATTACAAAGCTTATAAAAACCTTTGGGCCACTTTTTAGGATTCATCACACTGATGAATCATCACCAGCTTCGGTTGATTGGATGCTTGCACATTCTTCTCTCAATCTTCGTTATAATGATAGGAGCAAATCTCCGGTGAAGCTTCTTGATCGGGGTTCATTAAATTCGCAACTGGTCGGTAGTGCTCCTTATACTACACCAAATCCGGAAGGTGAATATTATCTTAATCTTGAAGGGGATAAACAAGGGCTTAAAAAAGGTCCTGGTTATGATGCTCATAATCTAAGTCAGCAAGATTGTTATGTGAATGCAGTAGAGCGAGAAAATGGTAACGTAGTGTTACAATTTTGGTGCTTTTATCCATGGCAAGGTTCGATTGTTATTGCCAAAGGGCTTGATTATTTTTTACGAGACATTGGTTACCATGAAGGTGATTGGGAGCATGTAAACATCTATTTAAAAAAATCCGATGAGCATGAAATTGGGTATGAAATTAGTCAACTATTTTTTGCACGGCATCAACAGAAGAAAGGTGATTTGGTTAAACGTGATGATCTGGAGCTTGTAAATGATGCTATGCAGAATGATCCAAATGGGACGCACCCTGTTGTATATGTTGGAAAGAATAGTCATGGGACTTATCCCTATGTTACTCGATTAAGTAGCGATGTTGATCAGACAAGTGCTAAAGGGCCTTCATGGAAAGGTTGGGAACACGGAAAATATATTGGAACGTTATTACATCCTCAAGCGGGCCAAGAATGGATTAACTTTTGGGGACGTTGGGGATCTTCAGTTGAAGCATCAAAATTTGGCATTACCTATCATGGTGATTCTCCAGAATCTCCTTTTCTTTATAATGCATTTATGCATCAAGGAGCGCATAAAAAACCGATTGAGATAGAAGGACAAAAAAACAATCTTATTGCTTTGCAAAAGCCAAAAAAATTAAGAAAAAGTAAACAATATAGTCGTTATTTTACGTTTGATTCTCCTCCAAAACGAATTAGACTTTTAGAATGGAGAATGGGGCGTCTCAAAAAAGATGAGTTAGGTGCGACATCATTAGAACCAGTTGATGAAAATATTAGTTATGAACTTTGGGAAAAAAAGAGGTTTTTTACCGATCAAAAGATTGCTGATGGGTTTTCAGGCAAAGAAGCAAAACTAACGCCTGTATATAGAATAAAAAATCTTTATATTGCAAATGTAAGGAAAGATGGTAAAGACTTTGATCAACCGGATAATTTAGTTGTTGAAATACGGATTGTAGAAGATTAGTTTATAAGGTATTTTTCTGCTATAAAATCCCTATAACCCTAATTCCTTTTAATAAGATTTTTTTTATAAAGATATTGTAAGCCCAATGCCTTTAATACATTTTTTTAAATTAGGTATTTTTATGTCAAAAATACCTAAAACCAAAAGGACACCTAAGAAGTATCTTAGGAATCTCTGTCGCACAAAAGGCGGCTCCTCCCATATCCCGCTGGGATATGCTGCAGAGCCTTCAACGGTTGTGCTTAAAGGAAATAATGATATAAATATCTCTTGTGGTGCATTGTGGCCTTGTAAAAAAAAATAAAGTGCAAAACTGTCATCCTGAGCGAATGCGCGAGGATCCAGTTATAAAAATTAAAAATCATTTTATTGAATTCTTAATAAAATTTTTTAACTAATGCTACGGTGTCTTCAGGTGGTTGCACATCATTTTTATAATTTGAAAAATCTGTGATGAAGTATTTCATTTGATCGCGTACAAATATATAAGGTAAAAGATGTATAAAAAACTCTTTTTTGGTAACATTAATTTTTGATGAGGTTTTATCTAAAGCCATGCTAAAAATTATTTCTAAAATTTCATTGGGAAGTTTATTTAAAGTTCCAATATCTTTCGATTCTTTATTTTCATAGACTCTTTTTTGTAACGTATGCACCGTTGAAAGCGTGAGAATTTTTTCTTGTACCGACAAAGAACGTTGAGGAAAGTTGGGAGATACAAGTGTGCGTAGTTTTTTTCGAAACCAACTCTCTTGAACAGGTCTTCTTAAGTTCAATTCATGACCATGATATTTAAATGAAGCTACGGTTTCAAATTTTTGTGGCGGTATGAGCCATGACAGTAGATATGGACATTCTTTTTGAAGTTCTGTTAGTTTGCGTTCATAATACTGAGAGGCGATACTTTCTAATATAATAACTCCTGCTATTGAAACCTCGCGCATGTTCCTATCTTTGTAAGGGTCACAGACTTTTAAGCGATAATCTTTTTTATACTTTTTTATATGAATTCTTGAGCAATAAACTTCTGTTCCCGCGCCACTGGTCATTGGGCTTGTTTTCTTTTCGGAGGTTAATTTTTCACAAAACTCTGTAAGCATCAAAACGCTTCCTGCAAAACAACCCACAGAACAACACGCAAAAGGAATAGCCTTTGTCCAAGCGATTGGTTTGTTGTCATAAAGCCAATCATTGAAGATGCCTAATAATTTTATTTCACACAAAAAGGCAAGAGATAGAGCAAGAATTCCACCAAGGCCATGTCTTTTGCTTATAATTCTTTGAGGCCAGCGTGGACAATTCGTATCTAAAATATGTAGTTCTTTGATTGTAGTAACTTGAGCACATTTATTGTACGAAGGTGCTAGAAATGCCAAAATGTAGAAAAGAAAAAATAGTTTTTTGTAAGTATTGTTTATCATGATTACAAGGTAATAAAAGATTATTACTCCGTAAAGAATATTTTATTTATAAAGGTCTTATTGAAGATTAAGAGCCTGTCTGAAAACTCAAGGCAGTTGAAAAAATAAATAAAAAAAATAAAATCCCTCTTGTTGTTACTACACAAACAAAGAAAGTATTTTTTCATATGAAGCATTTAAATTACGAAGAAATTATACCATCAAAATATGTCATATCTAAAGAACTTTTACAAGAATTTCATAATTTTATTGCAGTCTTTATATGCCACCAAGTAAAATAGGTCGACCACGTTCAGATAATGATCCATTAATAGCAGGAATATATTATTTACTCAAGACAGGATGTCAGTGGGATGCGCTGCCCAAATGCTTTGGTCCAGCAAAAACCGTTTATCACAGATTTAGAGAACTAGTTAAAGCAAATGCTTTTCAAAAAATTTGGAAATCAATTTTAATGCACTATGATCGAACAAAAGGACTTCGTCTTGAAAATCAATCTATAGATTCATGCCATAAAAAAGCGCCTCTTGGAGGAGACAAAACGGGAATTAGCCCTGTTGATAGAAGAAAATTGGGCTCCAAATTAAATCTTGTTGTTGAAGAATTGGGACTTCCTCTTAGCGCTACCGTTGCGGGTGGAAATCGACATGACACGCAATTATTTGTTCCTCTTATTGATAATTTACAGTATCAAATCCCACAATCAAGAAATCATTATCTTCGCACTGACAAGGGCTTCGTATCTAAAAAAAATAAGGAAGAAGCTATTAAACGAAACTTTACGCCGGTAATGCCATTAAAAAAACCCAAAAATAAACCTCGAGTTACAACAAATAAAGATCCAATACGGTGGGTTGTTGCAAAGAACATTTTCTTGGATGAATCGATTCAGACGCGTTTTCATTCGTTATGACAAGCTATCTAAAAACTTTCTTGGGCTAGTTCAATTTGCTTGTCTAGTCATCGTTTTCAGAAAAATTTAGTTTTCAGACAGGCTCTAAGTTAGATAACTAAAAATTGATGATAGCCATTACGATGTAGTGGCTCTATGGTTATGTTTGATTTTGGTAAGTTGAGTGTTTTAGCTAGTTTTTTTATGAATTTTTTTCGTGTTATGTTTTTTCCTTTGAATTGTTTTACCATTTTATTTGCAAGAACGAGTGTTTGTTGAGCTCTTGTATAGATGCCATTATGAAATAATAAATTAATCTCGTAAAATTTTTTAATTAAGTGCTTTGTATCTAGCGGTAACTTTACATCATTAATGTAAATATCATCAGTTATAAGGCGGTTGCCTGTATCACGTATAGTTATATACGGCAAAAGATGTACAAAGAATTCTTCATTGGTAATATCAATTTCTTTTCTACTAACAAAACTGAAAATATACTCTACAAGTTCATTAGGAAGTTTTTCTAAGTTTCCAATATTCTCTACCGTTGGATTATTATTTAATCGATTTTGTAATAATTGTATAGTTTCTAAAGTTTGTATTTTTTTTTGTAATGATAAAGAGCGTTTGGGAAAATGAGGTGATAAAAGCATGCGTAGTTTTTCTTTGAACCAATTTTCTTGAACTGGTTTTCTTAAGGGGAAGTCATGGTTATTACAGGTAAATGAAGCTGCAGTTTCAAATTTTTGAGGCGGAATAAGCCATGAAAGAATGCGAGGACATTTCTTTTGAAACTTTGTGAGTCTATTTTCATATGTTTGAGATGCGATGCTCTCTAGTTGGACAAGACCACGTAATGATATTTTTTGCCATGAATTTTTCTTTTTAGCAATATCTTTGTTATGAAGAATCAGCGCGGTAGCAAAATGATGATTTTTAGCTCGCATTTGAGTTGTTGCATTATAAACATGTCCTTTCCCATCTTGCATAGATTTTCTTTTTCTTTTGATGCTTCCGATAAGAGAGCCGATTATGAAGTCGCACCCCATACAACAACATGAAAAAAAAGCAGCTTTTTTCCAAGAAATTGATTCATTTTTTTCAAGATAATCATCAAATATTTGTACCACTTTTAGTCCAGAAGCTACTGCGATTGAGAATAGCACACTTATGCTTGCAGCTCTTTTTTTACTTATTATTGGCCAGCCCGGATAATTTTCATGCAAAATATGTGGTTCTGCAATTTGATCAACCCAAAGTGCGTTACTTCTGTTATGAGCTGTGAATGCTATCACGGTGCAGAAAAGAAAAAATAATTTTTTATAATTATTATTGTTTGTGTAATAAATGTTTATCATGATTACATGATAATAAAAGATTATTATTCCGTAAAGATTATTTTTATTTATAAAGGTATTGCATGCCCAATACCTTTATAAATAAAAATTTGTGGCATGCAAAATACCTAATTAAAAAAATTATCTCTTAGTAGGAATAGCCTTTACCTTTTTATTTTTAAGATAAGCGTGAAGAGCCTCTTCAATAACTTCTTTGACCGTCTTTCTATCCCAGTAAGCTAGTGCCTTTAATTTTTCACAATGATGTTGTTTGATAATAAATGTTGCGCGTGTCCAGCCTTCTATTAAGCCCTTGTTGTGATGTTTTAACTATTTTAGAACGAGCACTAGAACTATTTTTTTTGGGAATCTCTTTTGTAGGTTCTTTTTTTGAATTAATCCACGCAAGCCCTTTTGGAATACTTCCAAGTCCTTTTTTCATTATATTTTTCTCCTAGGTATGGTTATTGTTCTTGTTTTAAAATTTCTTTACATAAGCTTTTATAATCTTTTGCGCCATTGCTTGATGGATTGTGATCATAAATTGTTTTGCCAAAGCTTGGTGCTTCAGCCAATGCAATATTTTCACGAATTACGGTGTTGAAGGTCATGTCTCTAAAATGTATTTGCAAAAATTCAACGACGTCTTTATGCATTTTTCTTCTATTGAACCGTGTTCCAATGATGCCTGAAATTTCTAGTTTCGGATTGATGTGTGATTGAATGACGGCAATAGTATCAAGAAGTTGACTTAATCCTTGTAATGCTAAAAATTCCGTTTGTACTGGTATTATAACTTCTTGTGCAGCTGCTAAAGCGTTGATTGTTAAAAAGCCTAAGCTTGGTGGGCAATCAATCAAAATGTAATCATATTTTGGAAATGTTTTGATAGTTTTTTTTAAAAGATATTCTTTATTTTCAATTAAAGCATATTCTTTTTCAAAACCTGAAAGGCTGATTGACGATGGAATTATAGTAAGATTATTTTTTTTTATAACAGCTTCTTCAAATAAGCATTCCTGCTTTAAGAGCTCATAAATGGTAGATGAAGTTTCTTGTTGTTCAATGCCTATTGAGTGCGTCAAGCTCGCTTGAGGATCTAGATCAATGAGTAAAACTCTTTTTTTTAGATTTGCTAATCCTGCTCCGATATTAAGGGTCGTTGTTGTTTTTCCAACGCCACCTTTTTGATTGAGCAATGCTACAACTCTCATAAAAAGTCTCCTTTTTTATTTGACAACTATCTTTTCTATAACAATATAGATTACACTGTTTACAATGCAAGAGTTGTAATAAGAACTGATTTGAGAAGATATATGATTGTATAAAAAGGATAAAGGTTTTGTGCAAGATATTTTGTAGACTATCAATTAACCATGACTAGCATGGAACTTAACCGTATCAGAAAGAAATAATAGATTAGTTCGCATGGTATTTCTATCTTTCAAATGATGCCAATAGCGGTCATGATGTGCATCAGGAACTTTTATAGTGCTCGAACTTCTTTTCATTTTGGATAAGGTTACAATAGCTTTTTTTTCAAGAGAAGCTAACCTTAGAGCAGACTTTTTTTTGTATTGAACATATAAACGAGTTTGTTTTTTATGTGATTTGTATTTGGAAATTGCAGAGCATTTTATTTGTGTCGTAGTATGATGTCTAGTGATTTGATTTTCTAACTTTTTTTGAAACTGTTCAATCTCACAAAGTGTTGTTCTAAATTCCGGTTGGTATAAAAAATTTCCCGTCGGATTAAGCAATGTTGCGCAAAGATTTTTAAATTGGCTATATTCTTCAAGAGTGAGCGTATGAGTAAATTTTTCTTCCAGTACTTTTATTATGCGCAAAGCAGAATTTGTATTAAACCGTTTTAGCGCTTCTTCATCAAAGTTTTGATCCGAGCTCTCTATCTGCATACCTTTAATGCAACAACTCGTTAAAAAACAAAAAAAAAGCGCACAAAAATTTATCTTCATGAATAGCATCTCTGGAATTTTTTATAGTCGTCGCATAAGCTCATTTGTTAATAACAATCATATCAGAATTTTTTTTGTTGTCTAAAAATGTTTTTAGTTGTTAATTTTCTTCTGATGTATTAGGTCGTGAGTCTAGATCCATTCCTGAATCAGTTTGGTCGGTTATATAGGCAAGGCTCATCTTATAAGGGTTGCTTGTTAAGGGTGAAGGTCTTCTAGGTCTTTGCAGCACGAATGAGTCAAGTTGAGGTAGTTGATTAGCGATTGTAGGAGCAGTAGTTTTGTTGACGGATAGAATATTATTCGGTTGTTGACCGGAAAAATCGCCTGTAAATTTTGACCATAGTAGAGAGCTCCTGTTTTTTGCTGCAGATCGGCTCTCCTTGGCATCTTTAAGTTTTTTATTAAATTTATTTATTGCCTTTTTTGTAAGGTTATTCAATTTTTGCTTGTCCCAAAAGTCAATAACATTTTGTAGATGTAGTAACGGCTTTATTCGTTTAGGTTTGTGCTCCACCGGGATAGTAAAGTGTATATATTTGATAAATGCATCTACATAACTGCTTTGCAATCTTACAATAAGATCATAAAAATCTTCATTAAGTATATATTTTCCTAGGCATTCTTCGCAATATCGAATAAGTTTTATAAGATTTTGCCCATAATTATGATTATTTTTTCTAACAATGGAATGTTCTAATTTATCTAACTTCTTATGTATTGATTCAGAACTGAGTTCCATATCAGTATCGGTGGTAAGATCTATTATTTCTCGTTGTTCCATTGCCTTACTTGAAAAGGCCGATGAAATAAGTATGAAGCTTGCAAGTAAGATTTTAAATAGATGCATAAATTTTTCCAAAAAATAGTTATTAAAGCTATGCTAATTTTAATAAATAGTATAACAGAAAATATTTTTATTCAAGTATAGCTTTTTTTAATTTATTTTTTAAAGCCTTGAAAAAAATGTTGCTTTTTTTAATTTTCTGGATAGTTTGTTAACTAAAAAAAAAGAAGTAGGAGAAAAAATGAATCGTACAAAATTTGCTAAAAAAGTCTTTTTGTTGGCACTTATTTCAGTTGTATTGCAACCGGTTTTATCAAAAACTCACATTTCTTATAATGCACAACGAGAACGATACGAAACTCTACCTAAATCAAAGAGCAGTCAAGATACTACGATGCAGATGCTTGTTGCCCCGGAAAATCTTATGGGGTTACGCCTTGATGAACTATTAAGGATTGTTATTGATGATGCTTGTGAAAATAATACGGTTGATGAATTGCCCTACAGTGTTTTGACCTGTCATGAACAATTAGAAAATGGCGCTACATTGTTAGATGTTCAAGATTTGGCAGAAGCTTTACCGGTTGTTATTGAAAAGTTAATACAGGTAACAAAATTTGGAAAAGCACCGCGTCCTGATGCACCCGGAAATACCGATGGAGCCCCCGTAGGTACTGTTTTAGAGTGCGATTTTGCTGAAGTGCTGCAACTACTTAATCGTTTGACACAAATTGTTGTGCAATGTTGCGCTATAATTCAAAAAGACTTTCAGGGTGTATTTACGGTTTTGAATGATATTAAAATTACGGTATCGACGGATTTTATAAACACATGGACAATCTTGGCGGACCTGAATGATACGTTGACAACCTGTTGTGCTACTATTCAAAATGATTTTGAAGGCACATTTACAGTTCTTAATGATATCAAGGTGACGGTATCGACAGATTTTATAAACACATGGACAATTTTAGCGGATCTTAATGATACGTTGACAACCTGTTGTGCTACTATTCAAAATGATTTTGATTCCACTTGGACTATTTTAGCTGATATCAAACAAACTATCACCACAGATTTTAATGGCACCTTCACTGCAATCGCGGCAATCGTCGCTGGCGCTTGTGATCTCTCAGGCGTTTACACTACATTGAATGATATCAAAACAACAATAACCACTGATTTCAACGGAACATTCACTGCTATCGCTGCTATTTCTACAGGATCGTGTGATCTTTCTGGTGTTTATACTACGTTAACGAGCATTGAATCAACGGTAACAACCTGCTGTGCTACTATTCAAAACGATTTTGATTTCACTTGGACTATTTTAGCTGATATCAAACAAACTATAACCACCGATTTTAATGGTACCTTTACGGCATTGAATGCATGCTGTAATCAGACGTTTGTAGATTTCAATGGTGTGTTTACATCATTGACTGATATTAAGAATACGTTGACAATAGATTTTAATGGAACATTCACTGCATTGAATGCGTGCTGTAATCAAACGTTTGTAGATTTCAATGGTGTGTTTACATCATTGACTGATATTAAGAGTACGTTGACAATAGATTTTAATGGAACATTTACTGCATTGAATGCATGCTGTAATCAAACGTTTGTAGATTTCAATGGTGTGTTTACATCATTGACTGATATTAAGAGTACGTTGACAATAGATTTTAATGGAACATTTACTGTGTTAAATGCTATATTGAATCAGACTGTTTGTTCTCCAGTATTAATCACGCAAGCTATGGTAGATACTACAGGATTTACTATTACACAACCGGGTGTGTATATTCTGGCAAATAATATTGTTTTTAGTCCATTAATAGCTTCATCAGCAATTACCATTAATGCTTCGAATGTTACCTTAAATTTGCAATGTGCCACACTTACTCAAGGAAATAGTGTACCAGGGGTAAATGGAATAGCTGTGGGACCTGGAACAAATACGGTGCTTATTGAAAATGGGGTTATTTCTAATTTTACCGCTAATGGGATTGAAATTAATGATACTATAACAGATGTAATTTTAGAAAATGTAACGATACGTACTTCTGGTATAGGTGCATTTTTCAATGGTACGGTTGGTTCTCCAATAATCAATTTTACGATTACCGAATCGGATTTTGTTGCGAATGGAACAGGTCTTACCTTATTGTCTGCAAGCAATGGTAGTGTATCTAATTCAGTTTTTTCAAATAATACAAGTGCCGGAATTAGTTTAATAAATAGTTTTTCAAACATAATTAATATGTCTACGATAAATAATACTGCAGCAACTAATGGAAATGCATTTGGTATTAGTGCAGTTTCAGGTGGTAATAATAGATTTGAAGATAATATTATTGATGCGACAAGTACATCAGCAACTTTTTCTGGAAATACAGCAACAGGGCTACTAATTGGTGCAACTGAGCAGGCTGATGTTATAATGAACAATCAAATTAGTAATTCAACAACTACATCAAATGCACAACCATTTGGTATTCAAATGCAATATACATTTACAACATTAACGAGTGGTGGGTTGCCATCATTATCCGGAACTACTACTCTTCAAGCTATTGCATGGTCTCCGAATGATAAATTTCTTGCAATAGCATCATTACCATCAAATGTTGCTGTCGTTAAATTTGTTGGTAATGATTTAGTTCGAGTTGCATCAGTGACTACTGTAGGAACGCCCTTAGCAGTATCCTGGTCGCCTGATGGACAATATTTAGCAGTTGGAGTAAATAATGGTACAGTGGGAACAATTTCTGTTTACCAATTTAATGGTAGCTCGTTGAATTTTGTTGCATCTGCGCCAACACTGGTATTTACGGGGGGGATGGCTTGGTCTCATAGTGGAGAGTTTATTGCATATTCAGATAATCAAAGTTCTTTTGCAGCAGTTCCTGATCCTGAAGTAGTTGTTCTTGAGTTTACCGGGTCAGCTCTAAATATCGTAGCATCAAATGGTAATCTTGGAGCTTCGGCAATAGATTGGTCACCGGATAGTGAATTTATCGCTGCCGGACCAGTTGTGTTACAGTTCTCAAAAGGTACTACGTTAACAATAGTTGCATCACTTTCAATTCCTGCAGTTACTAGTGTTAATTGGGCACTTGATGGCAGAACAATTTTGTTTGGTGCTACTACGGGATCAGGCCCAGAAGTTCAAGTAGCAAGTTTCACTGGTTCTTCATTGGTTCCAATAACATCATTTTCACACGGAGGTAATGTTAATGGTGTTAAATGGGCTTCAGATGCGCAATATGCTATAATTGTTGGGGCTGCAGGTACAGGAGGCTTTGATATTCGTGCTTTAAAGTATACGGGTGCATCACTTTCTTCAATTAGTAATGTTACACATGGGGCAACTAATAATGCAGTGAGCTGGTCACGAGGTGGTCGTTATATTGCAGTAGCCTCAAATCCTAATGGTTCTACAGTTAATGAAGAAACATTCTTAGCGTATATATTCCCTTCAAATGGTATAATAAGAAACAATGAAATATTTGGTGTTGCAGGCCCTACACTTGCTGCAGGATTGCCTGGCTTTTCTTCAGGAAGAGGATTAAGTGCATCGTCAAACACTAATTTAATTATTCAAAATACTGCATATAATAATGATATTAATTATGTTTTCGTAACAAATACGTATCAACAATTTTTAGCAAATGTATCAAGTACAGTTCCAAATAATCTTTCAAATTTATCCTTCCCGCCGCTCTAATTATAAATAGTGACTTAAGCTGCAACCATGCAGCTTAAGTCACTCTGTGCCAGGCATGTCGAGTATTTAGAGAGTGAAAATCCTTAAAGGCTTTTTTTATATTCTTGTTTTTCTAATTCAACAAGTTTCTCAGCAAGATAGGAAAATCGTTTGCTATTGCTTGGATGCGCATTGAGGCCATAAAGAGATTCTAAAAAAAAATTTACTGTTTCCAACGCGGGAATTTTTTTCAGCAAAAAATTTGATTTATTTTTTTCTTCATTGAGCTCTTTTTTTTCAACTATTTCATTTAGTTTGTTAACATCAGTCGGGTCCTTAACTTCATAAGGATTATAGGCAATGACGCCTCCCAAAGCATACTTAAAAGATTGTGCTGCGCGCAAATCTGCTCTTTTTTCTAAATAACAGGTTATTGTGTTTAAGGCTATTTGACTTATACAAAATGATAGGCATGGTGCAATAGCGGTAAGCATGAGTATATTATTTATTGTTGGTAGCTCGAAATTTTTGTTATGAAAGTTGTGCTTTAGAAGTTTAATATAGAGTTGTGTTACACCATAACTTCCTAGTGGAATTAAAAGAGAACAAATATCTTTAATAAACTTATGATATTCGATTATATGAGTAAATTCGTGCCCTAGTATATGCGCCTGTTCTTCTTTTGTTAAGCTAAAAAAAGAAAGATAAAAACCAAGCGTGCGACTTGTCGCGAAGGCATTGGAACCACCTTTATGTTTTCCATAAAAATTAAATCTAATGTTTGATAACTTCTGTTTTGATATTTTTAGTTCTTGTGCTACTTCATTAACCATTGATCCTAAATGAGAAATGTCAATTGTTGTTTCTAGAGTTTTCATCTGCTCTACTTCATCAATGGTATAACCTTCTTCTTGTGAATCTTGGATGCATTCTTTAATTCCTATACAACCATAATAGAGTGGATACGCTGCTACCAGCAAAGCCGATGCATAACGAGCATATTTTAAATATCCTTCAGATTGTTCAGTAAATACAAACGAAACAAGTTCTTTAAAATTTTCTATTTTGACGCATGACAAACTTGTCGAACAATAAAGTGATGAAAAAATTATGAGTAGAGATAAAAAAGATTGTCTTGTTTTACGTGTCATTGTGTTTTTTGAATGTATAATCAATTTCTAATGCTATTTTTGGTGAATAATTAAATGATACGCCAAGTAAAGTAATTGGCTTACCAGTGTGCACATATTTTTCATAATATTTTTTCTGGTCAATATGTTGTAATACTTCTTGTGCTGTTGTATTGAATCTGAATTCAACTATATAGATATCTTTTTTAGTAATCAAGGTAAGATCAATTTTTTTGGCATCTGTTGTAACTTCTGAATGCATTGTCATGCCAAGCATGGTGCCAATAAAATGAAAAAGTATACAATAAAATTGTTCACGAGGCATGTTTACAGGATAATCAATATGCATGCAAAAAAAATGTAATTGTGAAAAAAAATCATACATTGTATGTTCTTCTAATGCTTCACGCATACGATCAAATATTGAGGATATCTCTGCAGCATTCAAGCGCGAGAACGCCGTTAGGATCTCATGAGCAAGAGAAAGTGCTGCTTCTTTGTTTGGTTGCTTCAAATGATATACATCTGTTTCAGGATCAAAATCTTTAATAGAAAGATAGCCTGCTTGAAATAATAATTTTTCCAACTGAAAAGCATCAATTTGACAAGGAGCTAAACTACTCAGCATACAAGAATCGGTTGCAATCTCTTGTATGAGAGGAAGGTCATTTTTTAATACCACTAACAATGATTGTGGCGCATTTGCTTCAAAGCTATAAGGTTCAAGAATACCGCTTTGCATATATAAAAGAATTGAGAATGGATTGTGAATAGAACTTTTATTGCCTGAAAAACAGTAGCCATTATACCATTCTTTGAGATTATCCATTATTTCCGCTACTTTTTTTTTGTGTGTTACTGCATGCTGTTCAATATCTTCTTTAAAGTATAATTCTATTTCCCGGTGCGTGAAACCTAAAAGAGAATTTGTGAATTCTGCATTACTTATATCAACTACATTATTAAGTCCGGAAAAAACGGATGATTTTGCAAATTTAGTAACGCTTGTTAAAAAAATAAAATGCAAATCCTCATCTAAACTTTTGATGGTTGCATAAAAATCATTAAGTACCATTTGTTGTTTTTGTAATTCTTCTTTATTAGTTATGTGAAGAAGCAATGGATAATCAGATTCATCGATTAAAATTACAACTTTTTGTTTTTTTAATCGATGAAGATTTTTTACCAAACTAATGAGGTATTCTTGCATTGTTGTAAACTGTTCTTGTGCAAGACCATATTCTTGTGCGATTAAAGTAAGAGAAAAAACAATGCTCTCTTGCAATTGTTGCGCCGTTGCATGCGCCATGTTTGAAAAGTCAAGATGAATGACCGGGTGCTGATTCCAGTTATAACTGCTGTTTTCAATCCAGAGATGCTTAAAAAGTTTTTTATTGCCTGAAAAAATCTCTTTTAATGTTGAAATAAGTAATGATTTGCCAAAGCGGCTCGGGCGTGAAAAAAAATATCTGCTGCCTTGTGTAATTAAGTTGTAGATTTCTTTTGTTTTATCAATATACAAATTGTTGTCGTTAACTATTGTTGCTAATGTGCTGATACCTATTGGCAGCTTCTTCATACATGCTCCTTAAAAATCAATTTCTTCGAATATTTTGATAGTGATGATTATACGGTAGCATGAAAAAGCTCGTAAAAAATAGTACTTTACATAGATTACATTATTTACTTGAGAATAAAAAAAGCTCGCACTTTACAAAGCTGTTCTTTATCTTAATAGGATAGATGCAAGTTTTCCGCCAATCATTAACATAACCAAGGGAACGTCTAAAAAGCTGATGAAGCCAACGAATTTTATGCTATCAGGGTTGTTTTTTATGTATTAGACCTCTTCTGAAACTATAAATTTTATGGCATAATCATAATCGATTTATAAAAAAAGGGTAAGCGATTATGAAGTATGAAAAATTAAAAATTTCATCAGAAAAAAACTTTAGAAGAGTAACTGGAGTAAAACGAAAAACATTTGAAGTATTGGTTTCTATTTTAAAAGAAGCGCAAAAAATAAAAAAGGCAAAGGGAGGACGTCCAAATAAGCTCAGTATTGAAGAAATGCTTTTGATGACTCTTGAATATATACGGGAATATCGAACGTATCTTCATATTGCGACAAGTTATGGCATTGCTGAAAGCAATGCATTTGAAGCAATACGATGGGTTGAAAATACTCTTATTCAAAGCAAAGAATTTAGATTGCCTGGCAGAAAAGCGCTACTGAAAAGCGATAATGAATTTGAAGTTATTTTAATAGATGCAACTGAAAGTCCTATTGAACGTCCTAAAAAAAACAGCGGAAATTTTATTCCGGTAAGAAAAAACGTCATACTATAAAAACTCAGGTAGTTGTAAACAAAAAAACAAAAGAAATTGTTTGTACAAATTTTTCAGATGGTAAACGACATGATTTTAAACTCTTCAAAACTTCAAAAATTCACTTCGCAAAATCTACTGAAGTTCTTACAGATACAGGTTATTTAGGTCTAAAAAAAATTCATAATAATACTTCTATGCCAAAGAAAAAAAGTAAAAAAAATCCTTTAACATTAACAGATAAACAACGAAATAGAGAATTATCAAGCCAGCGTGTTTTAAATGAGCATGTAATTGGTATGATAAAACGTTTTAAAATAGTTGCTGACAAATATCGCAATCGACGAAAAAGATTTGGGCTCCGTTTCAATCTTATTGCGGGTATCTATAATTTTGAGTTGGTTAAATGAGTTTCAGAAGAGGTCTATTCTAAAGAGTTGCAAGTTTCATCTTCAAGAGCACCTTCAGAGTCAACAAGATTATATTTTTGTAATATGTCTTTACTTGTTTCATCAGTTACCTTGCATTCATTGTCTTCACATGCTCTGTGCAGATCATAATATGCCATACCAATTTCTTTACATTCTTTTCTTGATTTAGCTCTAATCATATCCGTTAAAAGTGCACCAACTTTTTCATCGGACTTTTTATTACTTTGTGCATCTTCTTGTTTTAAACAAAAAGTATTGTGCGAAGCGCATAAAAGTGTGAATAGTAAAAGTCTTTTCATGAAAAGTCCCTTTATTGTTATATGAAATAATATGATTATATAATTAATTAATCTTCAGTATTCTTCTCTTTTATTTTTAGCTTTTTTTAGTTTTATTTCAAAAGTAGTATCTGAATTTTCTTCTGCTACTAATTCAAGTTGGTTATTTTCTAAATGGTTAAAAACTGTACATACCTCTTCTTTGACATTACCGTGAGCATCGACTAATTCATGTTTTTGTAATAGAATGCGGCTTTCTAGATTTGTTATGGTACACTCATTTTTTTTGCATGCTTCTTTTAATTCTTCTTCTGCTGCCAAATAATGTTTGTTAGTAAACGTTGATGTTCCATAAACGTTATTTAGAATTATAATTGCATTGCGTGCAAATATTTCATAATTTCTACATGCATTTTCATAGGCATCTGTTTGTGGTTCAGAAGAAATTATATTTTGTTGGAAAATAAGTAAGATTAAAGAAGTAAATAATATAAATTTTTTCATAAAATTCCATATATATTAATAGAATAAAAAAGGCCCGCATTATTACTGCGAGCCCATTTTATTTATATCTACTTGATAATGATGGTACGACCTTGTCTTATTTCTGTAGTTTTTTTATCTGATTTTTTACGTTCTTTACTCCGTGTAGCATGAATTACATCGTTAAAGAGTCGTTTGTATTCTTCTTGCAAACGGTTCATTTTTTCATTAATTATTTGTGCATCTAAATTTGGATCGGTATTTTCATTTTCATCGAGATCAAACTCAGCACTTTCAGTTTTTTTGCGATGTTCCTTAATTTGTTCAAAATAGATTGAAGGATCATTTTCTTTTTTTGTGTGAGTATTGAAAGCAAGACAGTTTCTTTTAGACATGTCAGTTGTCTTGTTAAGACATTCAAAATCACGAGTATGCTTTCTATTTATCTTTGTTAAAATGCGCACCGCTTGATTATGTTTTCTTTTCTTTTCTCGTGCGAATTCTTTCTCTAAATATTCAGTACCTTTTTTAGATGCTGCTTCCATAAATTCATCTAATCTATCAAATACTGAACTATGAATAGAGAATGTAGCTAAACTTAAGAGAGCGAGGAAAGAAAAAAGCTGTTTTTTCATCATAAAAACTCCATATTACATGAAAATATAGTATTACTTATATTACCTAGTTTACACTATTAGAATTTAAATATCAAAAGGGCCCATAAGAGATTCTTCTCTTATGTATCTCTCTATTGGCCACAAATTATTTTCCTTAGGTATTTTTATGTCAAAAATACCTAAAACCAAAAGGACACCACCATGCTGGTGGAATGCTCTTCCGCGCATATATGAACCATTCCATTGTTGATGCCGACGCATCAAAATTCCAGATTCATAACGCGCTACCGGAAACATTTTATAAATTTTTTATTTTTCATCGTCTTCAGCTTCAAATATTTCTTTGCATTCTTCATAAACTTGCTTTTTTAAAAGCGAAATCCGCGATCGGGTCGTACATGTGCAAAATCAAAAATCTTCATTGATGTTTTTAGATGACTTATGGCGATATATGCTTCTTGAGTGATCTTCCCATTATTATCAATGAGTCCGTAGTTTTGTAAAAATGTATTATCTACAAACAAGTTTTTTGTTG
Source organism: Candidatus Babeliales bacterium (assembly GCA_963722255.1). Classification (GTDB taxonomy): domain Bacteria; phylum Babelota; class Babeliae; order Babelales; family JANWKD01; genus CAVRJM01. The sequence continues at coordinate 675,812 of CAVRJO010000001.1, read as the reverse complement.
CATAGGCATTATTAATGTCAAACCATGCGCGAGCATGCTCAAAAGCGCTTTCTTTTGATTTTGGATTAATAATATTGTTTATTAAAATCATTATGTTAATTAATGGTTCTTTAATTTTTACAAAATCGGGGTAACCATCATACGCTTCATCATCATCCTGAGCCCTTTCTATAATGTCTTCATAGAATGAGCTTGCCTCCTCGAGTCTAATGTATACAGCTTCGGTTAACGCTCCATCAGGTTCAATTAAATCATATTTTTGCAAAATTTGATTGTTTAACTTGGTGTGTGGGTTACAATGGTATGATTGGTGTAAGTCGTACAATGCTTCAGCAACTTCGCAAAGTTTGTTTTTATCTTGAGTGTCTGAAAGTGAATTTATGAAATTTTCAAAATTGATATATGATCTTTCAATTTTTTGTACAGCTTCACACACCCATTTGTTAATAACACCATCAGAATCAACCATATCGTATTTTTTTAGTATCTCGATCGCATCTTTATCATGAATCTTAGGTTGATTATCTAGGCATGCTTCTGTTAATTCGGCGATGGCATTTTGTGTTTGGGCCCAGGGCTTTAGATCTTTATCAAGGTAGAAAAGAAATTCAACTTTTTTGTAAGTCGCTTCTTTTGTTTGTTTATCTGAACATCGCGTATCTTTTAATATCTGCGGTAACAGAATTAGGCATAATAATAAGATTTTTTTCATAAAAACTCCATTTACATGAAAATATGCTTTTACTGATATTACCCAGTATACACTATTTGAATATAAATAACAAAAGGGCCAGCCAATCAAGCGAGCCCTTTTTACGTTTTGTACGACTGAATTCTTTACTACAGTATTTTGTTTACCCAAAATACCGTAACTAAAAGAGCACCAATGGTTCCCTGGATGCGTATATGACCACACATCATTGAGGCTTTAGCAGCCTCATGATTTTGGGCTCATGACGCACTAGCGGAAATATTTTATAAATTTTTTATTTTCTGAATAAACCTGAGAGAGCGATGAATATGTGTGCATTCATTATCTGCTGTTCTAAAAAGGTTTTGAAGTGACCAAGCGTTACAATTGCTTGAACTTGGTTCAACGCCATCTATTTTTTTTATTCCATATTTCGCTTCGAGTTTTTCTTCAATGGTATAATTTTTGTCTTTAACTTTTTTTTTGCTATTTTCTCTATTACGTGAATAAAGGCTTACAACTGCAACTGACCGTTCTCGAGTGAATTTGCTACTTTTTTCATTGGGAATGAGCTCATCAAGCGCTTCCGGTATCAATTCAGGTCTTTGACTGGAAATTTTTTTTAGCGTTGATTCAAACTCGGACATATCATCTTTATAATATGCTTTACATTGATCATTTGCTGCACATTGATTTTCTTCCATGTAGAGCAGGTTTATGTATTTAAGGGTATATTCAGCTAAATCTTTTGCAGTCCATTCTTCGATTAAATCATTGGGATATACAATATTCGTTGGGGCATATACGAATAATAAAATTGCTAACAACTTCCTCATATAACTCCATTTATATAAAAATATCTGTTTACCATTCTTACTCAGTATACACTACAAGTATAAAACCAACAACGGCCCGTATTTTACTGCGAGGCCCTGTTGGTTATTTGTTCTGTAGGTGGATTTTATTATTTAGGTATTTTTATGTCAAAAGACCTAAAGCCAAAAGAACACCAATGTTCCCTTGGATTCCTCTCCCCACACGAATATGCACCAATTCAACATTAATGCTTGCGTATTAGGTTTCCGGGTGCACGTTTGGCTATTATCTGATAGGATTATTAAGTAAATATTCTATGGTTTTATTTCTTTCTTCATCTTCTTCAAATATAGCTTTGCACTCTTCGTAAACTTCTTCGCTAAAGCTTTCGCGAATTGTTGAATATACTTTTCCAAGTTCATTTATATAGTTAATTGCTCTTAATTTTTTAAAGACTTCATTAGAAGAATGATAAAACCCTCTTCCGTCTTTCTCCATTTCAAATATTTCATATAAGGCAAGAGCGCTTGAAATATCGCCGTCATGTGCTTCTTGCTCCAATTTTTGTAAATTTTTTAATGTAGCAATTTTGATATGGCTTAAAAGTTTGCATCGATTTAAAATTTGTTTTTTAGTTTTAGCATCAATTGCTATAAAGGTTGAAATGATTGTTATAAACATACATGTTACTATGAGTTTTTTCATAAAGAGTCCCTTTGTGATTATATGAATATATAGTTACAGTGTTTATTATTTCTATATTTCTGTATAGAAATAATAGGTGCTTTTACAACATTATTTAAATGCAAGCACCATGCTCTATTAAAAGCTTAATTATAAATTTATTATTTTTTTTTATTGCCAATTCAAGAGGCGAATGTTGACCATGAAATACACAAGAACAATCTTTTTCGAAAAGATACTCGCTTTTATTTATATCAGCATCGGCATCCAATAATATTCTCACTGTTTCTTCATTATCTAAAGCGATTGCTGCAAGTAAAGGCGTCCAACAAGAACAACAATATTTGTCTTCGTCTTCAAAGGTGATATTAATATCCGCTCCTTTTTCAATAATAAGCTTAAGAGCCGTGATATTTATATCTTGAGTAAAGAGTAGTAAACTCCAAAGATCATTCACGTTATACCCGGAATCTAATATCTGTTGAATTAATTCGGAAAAGGCTTTAGAGTCATCAATCTTATTAATTATGTACTGCATTATTCGAGATGACCTGCTGATACAAAGTGCAAAATCCGGTGATCTTTTAATAAGCGATACTATAGATTCAAAATCTAAATGAACGATTAACCCTTCTTCTATCAATACACTATCAAGATGACTAAGCTTTGTATCATAATAAGTAAAAAGCAAAATAGAAGACTTAGCATCTCCTTTAGTTAAAGCTAATTCGCTAAGCTCAGGAGTGCTTTGTGCGCCATATTCAAGCAAGCATTTAACAGCGTCAAAATGACCAAAAGATATTGCGATAAATAATGGAGATTTATGATATATTGGTACATTTACATCCGCTCCTAATTTTACTGCTGCGCAGATCTCCGCTGTAGAATTATTTAACAACGCGTTATATAACATTGTTTGATTGGCGCTAATATTTTGAGCCACGCAAATAATTATTAAAGCTAAAGTTATTATTTTTTTCATTGGAACTCCATTTACATGAAAATATCTGTTTACAATTATTACTCAGTATACACTATTAGCATAAAACCAACAAAGGCCCGCACTTTACTGCGAGCCCCTGTTGGTTATTTGTTTTGTACGCGGAATTTTTTAATTCTTAATACATGCCGCCCATACCGCCCATGCCACCCATAGGAGGCATGCCAGCTTGAGGAGCATCTTTTTTATCTTCAGGTAAATCACAAATCATAGCTTCTGTTGTAAGCAATAATCCGGCAATAGAAGAAGCATTTTGCAATGCAGTTCTTGTTACCTTAGCAGGATCAATAATACCTGCTTGGACCATATCAACAAATTTGCTATTTTTTGCATCATAGCCCATAGTGCCTGTTTGCGCTTTTACTGCATTAACAATAACGGAAGCTTCATCGCCTGCATTGCTTGCAATAATACGTAATGGCTCTTCTAGAGTACGCGCAATAATTTGTGCGCCAAGTTTTTCATCGCCTTCAAGAACGAGTTTGTTAACAACATCTTGTGCGCGAATTAAAATAACACCGCCGCCGGCAACAACACCTTCTTCTACCGCTGCGCGTGTAGCATTGAGTGCGTCTTCGATGCGATCTTTCTTCTCTTTCATTTCAGTTTCAGTAGCTGCACCAACTTTAATCACTGCAACGCCGCCTGCTAATTTAGCAAGACGTTCTTGAAGCTTTTCTTTGTCGTAATCTGAGCTTGTTGCTTCAATTTGTGCTTTGATAAGGTTAACGCGACCTTTGATTGTTTCAGGGCTACCTTGTCCTTCGATAACGGTCGTAGCATCTTTGGTTATAACAACTTTTTTAGCGCGACCAAGGTCTTCAAGGGTAACATTTTCAAGTTTGATGCCGATATCTTCAGTAATAAGTCTACCGCCGGTTAAAATAGCAATATCTTCAAGCATTGCTTTGCGACGATCGCCAAAGCCAGGAGCCTTAACAGCAGCAACATTGAGTGTTCCACGTAATTTGTTAACTACTAAGGTTGCAAGCGCTTCGCCTTCAACGTCTTCAGCTAAAATAAGTAATGGACGACCTGAACGTGCAAGTTGTTCTAAAATAGGCAATAAGCTTTTCATGCTGGAGATCTTTTTTTCATAAATTAAGATCATTGGATCAGCAAGAATGGTTTCCATCTTCTCAGCGTCAGTGATGAAATAAGGAGAAAGGTAACCACGATCAAATTGCATACCTTCAACAACTTCTAAGGAATCTTCCATTCCTTTTGCTTCTTCAACAGTTATGACGCCATCGCGGCCAACACGTTCCATTGCTTCAGCAATCTGTTGTCCAATAACAACATCTGAGTTAGCCGAAATAGTTGCAACTTGTTCGATCTCTTTCTTTGAATCAACTTTTTTTGCATTATTTTTAATGAATTCAACGACAGCAGCGACAGATTTATCGATACCACGTTTTAATTCCATAGGGTTAGCGCCAGCAGTAACATATTTGTTTCCTTCGCGGAAAATTGCTTGTGCTAAAATAGTTGCAGTTGTTGTGCCATCACCAGCTACATCAGCAGTTTTGCTTGCAACTTCGCGAACCATTTGCGCGCCCATATTTTGTAATCTATCAGGAAGCTCGATCTCTTTAGCAACGCTTACACCATCTTTTGTTACAACCGGTGCACCAAATGATTTCTCAAAAGCAACGTTACGGCCACGGGGCCCGAGGGTAACTTTAACAGCATCGGCTAAAATATCAACACCTTCACGGATTTTTGTTCTGGCATCAGTGCCAAATAAAATTCTTTTTCCTGCCATGGAAAACTCCTTATAACAGTTGTTTTATCGTTCAACGATTCCTAAAATTTCACTTTCGCGGATGATTAAATATTTATCATCAACTTCTGTTCCCGAATACTTACCAAAAATGACGCGATCGCCATCTTTAAGGGTCATAGGAATAACTTTTCCTTCAGATGTAACGCGTACCAGGCCCAACTGCAATTACGATGCCTTCTTGCCCTTTTTCTTTTGCTGCATCAGGGATGTAAAGTCCACCAGGTGTTTTTGATTCATGTTCAATGCGCTTTACTAACGCTTTGTCACCGAGTGGTTTCATTTTTTCAAACATGGTTCCTCCTGTTTAAAAATGATAATAAGTTATAAAAATTACTACACATTATAGAACTCATTTTTATCTGTATTATACCTTATAAACAATGAGCTTATGGAATCAAGACCTACAGTACAAGACTCATATTTTCTTAATAAAAATAGTAGAATAATGAATAAATGTAAAGAAGATTTTGTAACATATTTAATGTCAACTTTTAATGAGCAGAATTATGAGGCTATCGTTGTTTTTATTTTATATTAGAAATTAACATGAATGTTTTCTATAATATTCTTTAATAAGAATACCTTATTTTAAAAAATTTGCAAAAATACCGTATAGGTATTTTTCTGCTATAAAATTCCTATAACCCTAATTCCTTTTAATAATAATTTATTTATTAGCAGTATTTTGGGCACGCAAAATACTGCTAATAAATAAATCCTAGATTTTATTGCAAAAAAAATCTGGTAACGTATCTTTTAGGAGATTATAGAAGCACATTAAAAAAGGAGCAGTATGCTACATAAAAATTTTTTTATATTTCTAAGTTTATCGATTTTTACTTTATTTTCATCTCTTTTATATTACACCGCATCGAATTTTGATGCGCATCAAGAAGTTGACTCGGAAGAGTATGAGCTTATTGCCCGAGAGTATGTAAAAACCGGACACTTAGCGCATCCTAAATATGGTATGCCCGTGCATCCAGCCGGTTATTATTGGTTAATGGGACTTGTTTATAAGTTTATTTCACCAAATCAAGCATGGGTATTTTTTGTACAATGGCTTTTGAGCCTTGTCTGTTTTTGGTTAATCTATAAAATTGCACTTCTTTTATTTGGATTGCCGGTTGCTCTTGTAGCGCTTATGCTCGCTTGTATTGCAATATTGGTTTTATGGTTTTTACGCAACTTATTCTAGCAGAAATATTGTTAGCAGTATGCTTGTGTGGATTTTTATATGCCATGGCTTTATTCTCTCAGAAGGGATATTTGAAAGATTTGATTGTGGCAACGCTGCTATTGGTTTCTTCGGTGATGGTTAAGCCTGTCGCATTATTTTATGGTCTTGTTATGCCCTTTTTTGTTTGGGGCGCTCATGGTCGTTCGTTAAAAAATCATGTGCGCATGGTGCTTATTTTTTTGCTTTTTTTTTACATCCCGCTCAGCAGCTATATGATGTACAACTATTGTATGTTTGGTAATTTTGCGGTTACGACCTTGCATACGGGTAACTTATTTGATTATTTTTTTCCTCGAAGGATTATGCCTCGCTTAGAGTCTAATGAACGTAATGAAATTCAGCGCTATCTTGATGCAAGCGAAGACCAAAAGCAACGTGAACACCGTTCTGCGCAGATATTTTTCGATTGCTTTAAGAAATATCCGTTTATGTATGTTTCCGCAGTTATTGAAGGAATGATAAAGATATTTTTTGGGCTTTATTCAACACATTTAAAAGTTATGTTTAATAGAGCATTGCTTGGTGGTAGTTTATCGTTTTTTGCAGTGCAAGGATCATCTTTGCTAGAGCGTCTTTATAATTATACTAAATTTGGAACAGACTCAATTATTCTTGCAAATAATTTCATTGTTTGAGATGTGTTGGCTTTTTATTCTTTATTTTTTGTTGTGTTATGCGCTTCTGTTGTTGCTTTATAAGCGCAACTATTTTTTAATCCTATTTTGGGGATCATATGTTGGCTATATTACGCTGGCAGCAGCATTTGATGGATGTGGTCGCTATCGTATGATGCTTGAGCCAATATTTATTACGCTTGCTGCTTATGCGGTAATAGAGTTATATGGTATGATCAAGAACTATTTTGGATAAACATTGAAGGATATATGCAAGCAACTGAGCTTAAAATAAAGAAATGGAAAGTAAGAACCGGGTGTGTTGTTTGGTTGTTTTTTGTAACTATCCTGATCTATTCGCTCTTTACGCGATTTAGTATAAATCTGTTTGATGCGCAAAGGCCATTGCTTGTTATGAACTACTCAGCCAAATATAAACCTAGTTTTATGGTACCTTTTTACTGGCTTTTTTTGCAGTTATGTATGATTTTCTATTTTATAAAAATGTTGTATGAATGGTACATTCTTGCACGCAAAGGCTATGTTGCGCGCATGAGGCCTGATGGAGTGCTTTTAGCAGATGATCGCGTAATTCCTTGGCATGAGATTGAAACTATTGAAGCTATTGAAGGAGGCCCTAGAATGCCTGACAAAGTAGTCATTACGTTAAAAGCAGCGCCTACAAAAAATACGATTTTTGCACTTTTTAAAAAAATGAGTAACGAAAAAATTGTTCTCACCCAATTTAGTTTGCCTCTTTATGAAGCTTGCGAGCTACTTTCTTCCAATTGGCATCAGTATCGGTAGTACCTGTGTAAATAGTGTAAACAAAAGCAGAGATGTTTCTTAAAGTTACTTAAAAAACATCTCTGCGTAACTGTATATTCACATTATTCGGTAAACATTTCTTGTCGAATAACTTCTAAACGCCAATCTGAATAATCTCTAGCGACGCGTAAAAGACCGTACGTATCAAAATTAAATCCTGCATTTTTATAAGGCGTATTCGGGCATACGTTAAAGGTGCATACAATATTTTCCCATAATGCTTGCGGATCTTCTTCATCGTTCTCGTTGTTCAGTCCATAGTTTGCCGACGCCGCGATTGACCATGTGATCTTTCCTATCAGCATTAAAGATTCTTTGCATCATTGGGTCTTGGGCATATGTATGAGTGTTGATGTGCTCTAAAGACACCATGAACGATGTGTGTTGATTACTTTGTAAATTGAGAGCCGCATGGTTAAATGTTTTGCCAATGCCCAACCACGACCTGTCCCATTTTTAACAAACCATGGAATGTTTTTGCCAGTTTCATGTTTTGATCAACTTCATAATCATTCCATTGGAAGCCAATAAACAGATTTACATCGTTTCTTGTTTGAAATGATGTTTTCTTATAAGTAATATACTTTCCGGTTGAATTTTTTCAAATATGGGTCATGCGGAATTTACCAATTGACGCTAATATTTTCTCGAGAGTGTCATATATCGTTTCATCTTGCTATTTGCTTGTTTAAATAAATGCTAATATTTTTTGTTGTCTTTTATATTTCTGCAATTGTGCCCATCTATCTAAATCTCCAAGTTTTGTATATGAAACTGATTGTTGATGACCGAGAAGTTGTTGAGGATCAAATCCTAGTTCTATTCCACCATGGCAGCAGATGATAAAATCTTTATGGTTTTCATCGCCTGAACCAAGGTATAAAGCAAGAGGTAATGTTTCGTACATTTTTTGTATTTTTTCAAATAAATATTGTGCATCATCCGGGAACTTAACTGCTAATTGACCAAAAAAGTTGTTAGCATTACCAGGAGATACTGCTTGAGGATCATTTTGTGCCGCATCTTCGTGGTTTCCGCGTACTAGAATCATTTGGGAAGGATTTGCGCATTTAAGTTGAAGGATCGTGTAAATAACTTCAGCCCCGTACCAACCGCGATCAGTATAATCGCCAAGAAATACCATGTAGAAATTGGGTTGAGTAATTTTGAAATTTTCAAATAGCCATCGTCATGCAGTTTATTAATAAATGCATTAAGTGAATGAACGTCGCCATGAATATCACCATGAAAGGCAACGATAGAATTTTCATCTAAAACTAATTTTTGAACATAAGGATCAAAGGTAGGCATACTATTATCTTGGAGTGAATTAAAGAGATCACTAGGTAGGTCATTATTTACCCAATGTTCTGGATTTTTAAAATTCTGTTCATCGTTATTAAGAAGTTCAAAATAGGTAGTTAGTGCTTTATCAAGATCTTGTGCAGATATATTTGTCTGGATATTTCTCGGATCACAATAATTTTCAAGAATGTTGAGAATCCACTCCTTCTTTCATTTCTGAATTATCTGTTTCTGTGGGTGAAATTCTGGAAATTTGTAGCCTTCTAATTGATCGCATTGTGTTTTCCATGTAGCAAAAGATTGTATAAACAAGTCATTATCCTGCTCATTATATATTTCTTTTTCTTTGCCTTTGTTTCTTCTACTGGATGCAAATTTTTTAAATTGTTTTCTGGGTGCATAATATTTTTGGTACCAAAGATAGGTTGCTATGCCTGCGCCGGTGAGTGTAAGTGCACTAAGGCCCATTAAAACTGAATTTTTTATATTCATTTCAGGTAAATGTTGAGATAGCCATTGAGGCATCCATCCAGCCTGTGCGGGTAAGATTCCAAGTAAAATAGCAAATAAGAGTAATTTTTTGATAGAATTGCTTATTTTCATGTAAAGCTCCTTGGTTACTAGTCATATTTATTAGATATTTATAGTTTATACTAAATAAAGAAATTGTCAATAATAATTTCTATTAGAAATAAATAAATAGATGAAGGAATACGATCTGCTCGAGTGCTTCAACGCTTTTATCTATTTTTTAACAAAATTATTGACTAATGCAACCGCAAAAAGGTATTAAAATAGTAAAAGATTATTGTCTGAAATTGTTAGGCATAATCTTAAAGGGACAAGTAGGGGGATATATGAAGGTTGGTACCTATAGTCAAATGGGTGTTGCTATTATTTGTTTGCTATTAGGAGGGCTTCTATGGTTTGTAGTCCCATCATATCTTTTTATAATAAAAAAATGCACGATTGTTGGCGATTCCAGGTTGGCACCCGGGATAGCGCAATCGATTGTCAACTTTATTGAAGAATCTAGTGTCAATAAATCTTTTCAAGCATTATCATTGGTCAAAGTTAAGCGGCAATTTCCTATTATTGAGCACCTTGAGAGTACGTATGCTCCTTCCGGATCTTTGCACTGTTCTTTTAAAGCAGTGCGCCCTTTAATGCTTATCAATGATCAGTATCTATTTATGAATGATAATTCGATCCAAAATAGTGATACCTTTGCTCCCTTTGCTCTTTGTGATTTACCAATAATAACTATGTGCCAAGAGGGTACAGTGGAACTTTCTTACGAATGCAAAAATTGTCTTAAAAAATTATCATATCATCTCTTTGACCAATTTTTTATACGCTGGATTGATCATACTTGTATCTATTTAAAGGATAAGCAGTTGCCAAATATCATTGTAAGGGCAGACGCTCAATCTATTTTAGATGATACGCTGCTTACCAAATATGAAAGAGTTAAAAGTGATATAGCGCGTCAACGATCGTATGCAAAAAAATCTTGGCTCATTGATGTACGATTTAAAAATCAGATTGTAGTAGCTCAAAAAGGTGTGGAGGGTCTATGAAAAAAACAGTTTTTTCAGATCATATAACAGTAGCAATAGATATTGGAACAACAAAAATTTGTGTTCTTGTTGCAGTAGGAAATGGGACTTCTTTTGAAATTATTGGCATTGGTAAAGCACCCTCTGATGGATTGGCAAAGGGCGTAGTTGTAGACATTAATCGAACTGTTGCATCGATTAAATCTGCAGTACGTGAAGCTGAGCTTATGGCTCAATGTAAAATTGAAGAAGCATGTATTGGTATTTCCGGTGGTCATATTAAATCAATGTCTTCTCAAGGGATGGTGCCGGTGAAACGTGGAGAAATCCGTTCATCGGATATTGCACAAGTTGTGGCAGCAGCTCGAGCTGTTGCAGTTCCTGAAGGGCATCAAGTCTTACATGTTTTGCCACAATATTTTATTATTGATAATCAAGAAAAGATTACCGATCCCATTGGAATGTATGGAGTTCGCTTAGAAGCCCAGGTACATATTATAACCGGTTCAGTTGCATCAGTGCATAATTTAATCAAATGTTGTGAATTGGCTGGCATAAAAGTTACTGATATTGTTCTTGAGCAGTTAGCTTCAGCAGACGCCGTCTTGACGTATGATGAGAAAAAATTGGGCGTCATGATGATTGATATTGGTGGAGGCACCTCTGATGTGGCTATTTTTTATAATAATGCTATTCGACATACGATGGTGTTGCCGGTAGCAGGGAATCATTTTACTCATGATTTAGCAATAGGATTACATACAACGCTTAATGAAGCAGAAAGAATTAAAAAAGAGTTTGGAGCTGTTGATGCTTTATCCGGTTTTGCTGATCATCATGAAATAGTTTGTATTAATGGTATAAATAAACAATTAGTTGCACAAAAAGATATTATTGCAATTTTATTTGCACGAGCTCATGAGCTTTTTACTCTTATTAATAAAGATATCGAGACCCATTCAATGCAAAAATCAATGGCAGCCGGTTTGGTAATTACCGGTGGTGGTTCCTTGCTTAATGGTATGGAAAAGCTTGCAGGGTCTATATTTCATATGCCAGTTCGAATTGGAAATCCAAATCTTTTGCCGCATTGTGTACCGATTTTACACAATCCAATCTATGCAACAGGATATGGTCTTATTTTACATGCCCTTAAGAAGCGTGATTCTACTATTACACGATTGGCAGGTCCTTTGGTTATGCGCATTATGGGGCGTATGAAATCATGGATGACCGATTTTTTTTAAATTTTTTTCTTATAAAAGTTTAAAAAAAGTTAAAAATAGAAATTAAAAACCATTGATTTACCCTGTGCAAAGATGCTATCATTGAATATATAGAGCTCTATCATAGCTATTTTAAGGGGGGTTAATCTAAAAAAATGATTTTTCCTCATCAAAAAAAGCAAAATATCGTCCAGGACGTACTTTTTGGTTGTTTTTTAATAAAAAAAACAAATTTGAATATAAAAAATGCGCTTGGAATAAAATTGTTTATTGTTAGTTTAATCTTAAAGGAGGTTTTATGAAGAATTTATTATATATGATTGTTGCGCTTTTATCAGTAGCAAATGCTTTTGGAGCAGAACCTATTGAAGGGCGTAGAATTGGTTCTGATATTATTGCACAAGAATTTAGCAATTTTGTTATTTTAGAAAAAAGACACTGTGATGATTGGTTTAATTTTAAATTGAACAAAGAAACCGGACTTATTAATTTGGAAAAACGTCATCATGATGAATGCGCTGATTTTAAAGCGAATCTTATCAAAGAGATTGGTAATGGCAAAATTACTAAGTATCAATTAGATGAAGCTATTGCATTACATAAAAAGCACAAAGCTGAACACAGAAAGTTTTGGAACGATATTTACAAAGCAAAAGTTAGCATTATGGATGCACATGACGGTGAGCTTGAAGCTTTCGAAAAAAATCCAAACGTGATACCTGAATTCAAAATATCTGGAATACCGGGTAGAATTGTAAACGTTAGAAAATAAGCTTTCTAATTTTCACAAGTACAAAAAAACAAGGATGTAACAATCCTTGTTTTTTTTTGTTTTAAAAAACTCTTCGTATGAATTTATAAAGGGCGATACTCTTGCATTATTAGTTAAAAAAACATGATACTCCTACTATAAATGTGTTATTACATGTAAAAAAAGGAGAAGAATATGTTGGAGTTTGAACCTATTAAAGATCATGGGTCTTCGCTTACTCGTATTAAGGTTATTGGTATTGGTGGTGGCGGCGGCAATACGCTCAATAGTATGATTGATGCACGATTTGAGGGAATTGAATTTATTGTTGCAAACACTGATGCACAAGCACTTGCTTTATCAAAAGCGCCTATTAAGATTCAACTAGGTGTTAAGTCAACAAAAGGGCTAGGCACAGGAGCGAACCCAGATTTAGGTAAACGGGCTGCAGAAGAGGATATGGGAACCCTTATGGAGCATCTTGAAGATGCAAATATTGTTTTCTTGACCGGTGGATTAGGTGGTGGTACTGGTTCAGGAGCTTTGCCGGTCATTGCTCATGCTCTTAAAGAAAAAAATATTCTTTCTATAGCTGTGGTTACTAAGCCGTTTGACTTTGAAGGAAAAAAACGCGCTATGGTAGCACAGGAAGCAATTGAGCTTCTTAAAAAAGAAGTTGATACGTTGCTCATTATTCCAAATCAAAAATTATTAAATGTGGTTGACAAGCATGTATCGATGATTGATGCATTTGCTCTCATTAATGGCATTCTAAATCAATGCGTTAAAGGTATTTCTGATATTATTACAAAGCCCGGTCATATTAATGTTGATTTTGCTGACGTTCGCACCATTATGAAAGATATGGGCCTTGCAGTAATGGGTACAGGAAAGGCTCGTGGAGTTGATCGTGCCTTAGTTGCTGCGCATCAGGCAATCTCATCACCTTTGCTTGAAAATATGAGCATAAAAGGAGCACAAAGTGTTCTTCTCAATATTTCAGGAGGCAATGATTTAGCATTGTATGAAATAAGTGATGCTGCTGAAATTATTACTCAAGAAGCTGCTGAGCACGCAAATATTATTGTTGGTTCTGTTGTTGATGAATCGCTCCAAGATGAAATAATTGTTACGGTTATTGCAACCGGGTTTTTAGAGCAAGAAGTTGAAAAAAAAGCTTCTACTGTTGCATTTCAGCCGGCTGTTGAAGAGATAAAAAAAGAGCGTGAAGCTATTACTCCTCGTGTTGTGCCTTCAGAACCTATGCAACAGAAGGCTAAAATTGAAACTAGTGAGCCTTCAGAATATGCTCTAAAGTCAGAAATTAATAATGCAAGCAATGATCTTGATATACCTACATTTATGAGACAAATAGAGGGACCGGCTATTGAGGAATAGGTTTTTCTTTCATTAGTTTCCTATTGTCAATCTGTTTAAAATGTGAACCACTCAAAGTAGAACTTGGGTGGTTCTTTTTTTATTGTTTGTGTATACTACTAGGGGTAATATTAAATTTTTAAATTTAAAATAAATGTGGGTCTTATGATAAAAAAGTACAAAAAATCTATATTTGTCAATTTTTTAATAGGGGTTTTTATCTATTCTTCTGCTTTTGGTATGGAGCTGTCTAAGGATGAGACAAAAATTTATACTCCTGCTTCATTGGTAGAATTTAGTGCAAAAGCTACTGTTAAAAAATTTTTAAAAATGGAACCCGTTGAAATACAAAAGGATCTTAATTGTTTACCTGAAGAATTGGATAAAGTTATTGTTCATCATATTAATAGGCCGGTTGATAAATGTGGGTCAACATTGCTTCACCGTTCTACTTCAGAGCCAAAAATTGCACGATTGCTTGCAATTGGTGCAAATATAAATTGCTGTAATGCATTTGGTGATACAGTAACGTTATGGTATTTAAAACGGAATCAGCTTAAAAACGTTTTAGGATTGTTAAAGAATGTACCTTGTAAGGTAAATCATAGAAATAATTATGGTGTTTGTGCTTTAGATCTTGTTGGAACTATAAAAGATGAAAAAATTAGAAATGAGATTAAAGATCTTCTCATTAAGCTTGGCGCACAACAAGGGGTACTGAAGTCTACTGCATCACATTTTTCACGATTATTTAGTAGTCGGAATCCATCAGCTTCAAATGAACTTATTGAAAAAACATTTCAATTCTACATGAATCTTGCTGAAATTGATGACAGTATGAACTACTTACATAGTCTTGATGAAAAAACTAAAATAGCCCTTCAACTATATGTAAATAGACCTATAAATCAAGCAGGTATGACTCATTTACATTGTGCTAAAACAGAAAGCGATGTAAAAAAGCTTTTAGCATTGAAGGCAAATATTGATGCTCAGACAGTTGCAGGAGAAACACCTCTACACACTTTGATTCAAAGAAATTATACAAAAGCGGCGCATGCTCTTATACGCAAAGGATCTCCAGAATATTGTAACCAAGACGATAAGCATCATATGACGCCAATTTGTTACGCAATTCTTACAGGTAGTAGATCATTGGTGCGAGCATTAAGGGAAAAAAAAGCAAGTCGTTATTATTTTTTTATTGAAAAGGGCCGCTTTGTGTCACCCATTCATTCATTATTAGCAACAGGTAATCCAAAAATGGTTGGAACGGTTTTATGCAATGGTTTTGCCAATCAATTAGATAATAAAATTCGGCTTAATGTAATGATGGAGGCGCTGGATAAAGATAAAGAGGAGTTATTTAAGGCTCTTATTCCTAATGGAAATACGATTGATACACTTTATAATCCGTATAAAATTGAAGTAAATTTATTGATGCATCTTCTTTTAGAAAGACGTGAAAGTTGTGTGCAAAAACTCTTATCAGGTTTTCCTTTTGGTACTGAATATAAGACTTCCGTTGATGTAAATGTAAAAAATAAAGAAGGCGTGACACCATTGATGTTTTCATACAAAATGGGACCAGCTGTTGTTCAGCAACTTATAAATCGAGGCGCTTTTGTTAATGCAGTTTCCATTGATAACAATACCGCGCTTCATTTTGCTTCTTATCATGGTGCAGATTTGGAGACTATTAAAATATTATTAGATAATGGTGCTCCAATCGATGCAGAAAATAATAAAGGAGAGACCGCTTATAAAATGGCTACAATGAGACTGCATAATCATATAGCGGAGCTTCTTAGTGAACGTGGAGCGTCTACTAAAATTTAGAATAATCTGCAAAAGGTCAATTCAATTGATTATTTGGTAGAAAAAAGGCTCTACGCGTTTTTGATTATCATGGGGGAACAATCTTTGTTGTTTATATCGTAAATCATGTATACTCTGTGTACGTATATTAGCATGCAACTGTTTGTATTGTCAGGGTTTGCAAATGCATAGTTAAGAGTGTTCCCTATGAAACTTTATCGTCATAACTCTTTTTCAATTTTTTTTGGCGATGCTCAAGAACGGTGTGATCCTTCATTATATCGTTCATATACAAGCACTCGATTGGGACACCATTTTCCCTTTAATCAAATTCAACAAACACTAAAAGCTCCTGAGCTCTTTTTTTTGCATCAAGTGCATGGAACTGCAGGAATGATAATTCAGAATAATCACTCAAACAATGGATTTATATCTTTTACGATTGATGGAGACTATCTCATTACACAAAATGCTTATAGTGCATTGGGTATTGTAACTGCCGATTGTTTGCCTCTTGTTTTTTATGATAAAAACAATAAGGTAACTGCTCTAGTGCATGCCGGATGGCGTGGATCAGTCGCGGGTATAGTAGCAACAGTTTTTGATACGATGAAAAATGCATTTGGCACAAATTTTTCTGATATTGCTGCTTTTTTTGGCCCCAGCGCTTGCATTTGTTGTTATCGTGTCGATGAAGAATTTATTGAACCTTTGCGAAGATCTAGTGGTTTTGATCGATTTATTCAAAAACGAAATAATGACTATTTTTTTGATTTGCCGTTGTACAATGAATTGATTTTGTTGCAGCTGGGAGTTTTGCCAAAATCAATTAATCGTGACTATAATCAATGTACCATATGTAATGATCGTTTTTGTTCATATCGTAGAGAGTCAATGAGCCCATTCAGAAATGTGACGGTCGTTGTGCTCCACTGAGAGCTATTTTTTAGGTGATAATCAAAAGCTTTCTCAATTTACTTTATAGCGTGCCGCGCTAAACCGCGCATATTTGAATTTAAAAAAAACAATAAAGGCAAAACTGTCATCCAGAGCGCAGCGTGGGATCCAGTTAAATAATAAAAACCTATGAAAAAATTAATTTTTTTGATGTTTAAAATCTTGAAAGATTTATTAGGACTTTCAATTTTAATTACTGGATCCCACGAATTTCACTTCGTGAAAATTCTCTGGATGACATTCTTTCGATTAGTATTATTTTTATCATTGCAAAAAATATGCATATCTTAATGAAGGTTATTCTGTTTTTTAAGTTTTTCTTATATTGAATTCATTTCTACTGCAAAAACTAATCTGTGAATCATTGCTTTCAGTGGTTCAATTTTCTAAGATACATTACGTATTATTTTTAACTACTCAATTTTGGGCAAATTGAGATATTTTGATTATCATGGTAGACTTGGTGAGTATTTGTAGTGATTAAGAGTATAACTCGTTAATTGTGTAAAAAAAATCGCTACAAAGTAAAAATTTTTTAACAGATATAAAAAGTTATAGTTATGGAGACAGAAACATGATTGCGCAAATTTTAGCAAAAATAGTTGGCACAGCCAATGTGCGTCAACTAAAAAAATTGCGGCCGATTGTAGAGAAAATTAATAGTTTAGAGCCCGCAATAGCAGCATTAACTATTGAACAGTTGAGTGCAAAGACCAATGAGTTTCGTGAGCAAATAAAACAAGGTAAGACGCTTGATGAACTATTACCGGAAGCATTTGCTGTAGTGCGAGAAGTTGGTAAACGAGAATTGGGCCAGCGCCATTTTGATGTTCAGTTGATTGGTGGAATTGTATTGCATCAAGGAAAAATCGCTGAAATGAAAACTGGTGAGGGAAAGACATTGACGGCAACGCTGCCCTTATATCTTAACGCATTATCAGGCAAGGGTGCGCATTTAGTAACGGTAAATGATTATTTGGCACGACGTGATGGAGCATGGATGGCGCCGATTTTTAATCGCTTAGGCCTTGAAGTTGGCATTCTGCAAAATCAGATGAGTGATGCTGAGCGTAAAAATGTCTATGCCGCCGATATTGTTTATGCAACTAATAATGAGCTTGGGTTTGACTATCTACGAGATAATATGAAATTTAGGCTCGAAGATTATGTGCAACGAGATTTGAACTATGCAATTATTGATGAAGTTGACTCGATATTAATTGATGAAGCTCGAACGCCCTTAATTATTTCCGGTGCAGCTGATAAAAGTAGTAATCTTTATATTGAAGCAAATAGAGTTATTCCACGTCTTGTTAAAGTGCAAGATTATGAAGTTGATGAAAAGCAGCGCTCAGTACAATTAACCGAATCAGGCGTTGACAAGGTTGAGCATGCATTTGCTATTGAAAATTTATATGCACTTGAACATTTAACTCTTTTGCATCATGTAAATCAGGCGTTGCGAGCACATGTGCTCTTTAAAATAGATGTTGATTATGTGGTAAAAGATGGAGAAGTTCTTATCGTTGATGAATTTACAGGCCGTATTTTACCCGGACGTCGCTACAGTGATGGATTGCATCAGGCGCTAGAGGCTAAAGAGGGTGTTAAAGTTGAGCGAGAAAGCCAAACGCTTGCTTCTATTACCTTGCAAAACTTTTTTAGATTGTATAAAAAATTGGCAGGTATGACCGGAACGGCATTAACCGAAGCTGAAGAGTTTCACAAAATATATGGACTTGATGTTGTTTCGATTCCAACCAATCAACCGATGATACGTGGTGATAAACCTGATTTAATCTTTTTATCCAAAAAGGGTAAATATCAAGCAATTGCAAAAGATATAAAAGAGCGTTATCAAAAAAAGCAGCCGGTACTTATTGGTACAATTGCTATTGAAACATCGGAACTATTAAGTGATGTTTTGCGCGCTGAAGGTGTTCCGCATGAAGTGTTAAATGCAAAACAGCATCAACGTGAAGCTGAAATTGTTGCTCATGCTGGAGAACCGGGGCAAGTTACTATAGCAACAAATATGGCAGGTCGTGGTACCGATATTAAATTAACTCCTGAATCGCGCGATGTAGGCGGTTTATACATTTTAGGTACTGAGCGTCATGAAAGTCGTCGAATTGATAATCAGTTACGAGGACGCTCCGGTCGACAAGGTGATCCCGGTGAATCACGTTTTTATATTTCATTGGAAGATGATTTAATTCGTATTTTTGCAGGTGAATCAATTTATAAAAATATGAAAAATGTTGGAATGACTGAAGATGAATCAATTGAATCAGGCTTTATTTCAAAAACAATTGAGCGTTCACAAGAAAAAGTAGAAAAGCACAATTTTGAAACACGTCGCCATCTTTTAGAATATGATGATGTGCTTAATCAGCAACGAATTGTTATCTATAAATATCGTCGTTCAATTCTTGAAGGGCAAGAAGAGATCTACGATCTTGTGCGCGAGTTAATGAATCAGTCAGTCAATGATATGGTCGATGAGTTTGCACCGGGAAGACCGACGCAAGAAGGAATTGAAAAGATTAGCACCATGTTGAGTGCGATGATCGGAGTAACTCCTAAAGAAATTGAAGATCAGAAATTTAACACTGCGACAAGTGATGCATTAAAAAATTCGATTTCTGAGTATCTTTTAAAGCGTTATGAAACATTGAGATCTAGCCAAGATGCTGAACGTATTCAAGAAGCTGAAAAATGGCTTATGCTTGAAATTCTTGATAATGCATGGAAGCAGCATATGCTTAACCTTGATCATTTAAAAGAGGGCATCAATTTACGCAGCTGGGGACAAAAGAATCCTCTTATTGAATATAAGCGTGAAGCTTTTGATATGTTTAAAGAGATGATGCAACAAGTTCGTTGGGATATTGTACATCATATCTTCCACTTAAAGCTTGAACGCTTTGATCAGCTTGAGCTTGAACGTAAACGTCAACGTGAGCTTGATGAGTTGAATTTAATTTCAGCAAGTATGGAAGCTCAAGAAGGACATAAGCCTATTGAACGTCGAGAAGAGAAGGTTGGTAGAAATGATCTATGTCCTTGTGGTTCAGGAAAGAAATATAAGAAGTGCCATGGTGCTGGCACATAACACTTTTTTGAAAATTGTTCATTCCTTATAAATTATTTTTAATACACTTTTTTAAATTAGGTATTTTTATGTCAAAAATACCTAATTTAAAAAAATTTGTAGTAAAGGCATTGCATTTTATAAATAAAATCTTATTAAAAAGAAAGTTTAACAATAAATTTCACCCGCAGCAAGCAGCGGGGTATTGAATTTTTTTAAGGATTTCTATCTACATGAAGAACATCTGACCCAGATCTCTTGGCGTACGAGTAGGGTCTTTTTTGTGCAACATCATGTAATCCCTTCCCTGGTTTTTTACGTATTCTGCCACTCGTTTTTCGCTTCCATGCTTACTTACCGTGTTTACGAAATATCCATCAGACCAAAATTCTCCACCCCATAGCTGCCTCTTTACTTCGGGAACTCGTTTGAAAATTTCCCGCGCCGTTATACTTTTTATTTTTCTAATGATATTCGTAGGACTATACGTCGGTACGGACTGCACAAGAAAATGAACGTGATCCCCATCTGTTCCTATTTCTAGAAACTCTATCTGATAACGTTTTTCTATCTCAAGACACACCAACCTCAATACTTTGTCTACTTCCTCTGTAAAAACCGCTCGCCTATATTTTGCTGGACAAACTATATGATACATATAAACCTACTTAATTTACTCATTCTCCCAATTTATCAGGACTTTTTATTTATTCCATTTTTTTATCTGACTACGCGGCAAGCCGCGGGGAATTGTACCCGTAGAGATTAAAAGGAATTAGGGTTATAGGGATTTTATAGCAGAAAAATATCTTTTATAAATTCTACTTGTATTATTTTGTAAACATGGTAAGCTATAGGAGTAAACTATTCTTAAATATATGGAGAATTTATGAGAAAAATGACACAAGTAAGTATACTATATATGGTTGGGGCACTACTTTTTGCTCAGCCGATTCTTTCAAACCTTAGCTGTGCCGATGACTCACTTAAATACAATATTACAGCCGGAGATTGCATTAAAGCTGCAATCGGAGGAGTTGCTTTAGTGGCTGTTGTGTATGCCGTATGGAAAATAAAAAATATAGAGAAGGCCAAAGAAGAGTATGCGGATGAGTCTGATAATAATATATCTAAGGCAGTTCCGAAATGGGTTAAAGATCCTTCTAGTTGGTCTCCAATTCCTAAGAATGAATCTCAACCTAATCAAAAGTAATTATTTTTAAATAAATGGAGAAATTATGAAAAAAATAACACAAGTAAGTATACTATACATGGTTGCAGCATTGCTTTTTGCTCAACCAGTTGCTCAAGGCTTTAGTCTTAATCAAATTATTAAAGAATCAGCTGATTCTATTAAACCATATGTTACTGTTGAAAATTGCATTAAGGGTGCATTTTTTGGTGCGTTAGCTGCATTTGTTGGGTATGCTATTTGGAATTTGAATAAAGGTGGCAAGAATATCAGTGAAATCGCGGATGGTGATCGTCATCCAGATGGTTGGTTGCGTCCTGCTTTTGAAAAATCCACAAGATCTGAAAAAATTCCTAAAGGAACAATAAATGCTATTAATGAAGTTATTGATAGTATTTATACCAATAGAGTTGCAATTAAGTGGTCAAAGCACCTTCAAGAAGATCACTTAAATGTTCTTTTTGGATGCATGAACCTTTGTGCGCAAGGATCAACGATTTTTACGCTTTTAAGTGAATTTCAAAGTGCCTTTAAAGGATATTGCAACAACGATCGAAATGCCGAAACATATCTTAGTAACAAATATAATGAATTAATTGATAATCTAAATCAAGAATAAATGCGCAAATAGTAATCAATTTTTAATAAATGGAGAATTTATGAAAAAGATAACTCAAGTAAGTATAGTGTATATGGTAGCAGCATTAATGTTTGCTCAACCTGTGGCTCAAGGCATAACCTTGAATCAATTTCCCACTATGTTTCAGTCTGCAAAGTCTTTTATTACTTTTGATAATTGCATAAAAGGAGCTGTTGTAAGTGCTCTTGTTGCTTTCGTAGGATACATATTTTGGCAGAATTACAAAAAAAGTTCGATTATGAATAATAAAAGATCAGTGATGCCAGAGCAGGAAATGGTAAATCAAGAGGTCATTTTTGAAGAAAAAGAAGAACCATCGCAGTCTGCAATCAATCAAGATCAAAAGCTTCATTATGAAATAAAAGCTACGCTGATAAAGCTTATTGAGAGTATGTATAGAGAATTATATAGAATTGTATCATTTAAAGATTTGTATTTAAATTATTTACAAAATTATAAAGTTCTTTGTGAAAACAGTTCAACAACTATGAATTATTTGGTTGAATTTGAAGAAGCTTTCAAGAGCTATTGTAAGACTCCTGATGATGCTTCTGAACTACGTATTAAAAATAGCCGTAACAAAATAATTGCTCATCTAAATCAAGAATAAATGTGTAAATAGTAATCAATTTTTAATAAATGGAGAAATTATGAAAAAAATAACACAAGTAAGTATAGTATACATGGTTGCAGCATTGCTTTTTGCTCAGCCCGTTGCTCAAGGCTTTAGTCTAAATCAGATTGTTAACGAATCAGCAAACTCTCTTAAGCACTATATCACCGTTGAAAACTGCATTAAGGGTGCTCTTGTTGGCGCGATTGCGATTTTTGTAGGTTATATAGCGTATTCACACTATAAGCCTAAAAAGAATGCTGGTTCAGATAATCAAACATTTGATGTTGATTATGAAGAAGATGGTCAATTAAATCCACAAGAAGAGCCGCAAAATCAAGATTTAAATGATGATAATGATGGACGCGAGACTGCAAGAAAAGGAATTGCAGCAAATATACAAAAATATATAGCAAGAGAACTATTAATTGATAACGTTCTTCTTCGGCAGTTGGATGAATTCCAAATGACTGATTTAAAAGAAACGGTCCTTGCATATAACAATGCCTTAAAAGAATTGCTTGCTGCTTCAGCAGAAAAAGAAAATGCAGAAAGTAAAAATATTTGCAGGGAAGAATTCAATCAAGCTTCTGAAAACGTTGGAAGTACTTGTAATGAAATTTTAGCAGGTATTATAATTCAAAACTAATCTATTTTAAAATAGGCTCTGTGCGCAGGGCCTATTTTTTTATCTTTGGGCATTATTGCTCATTCCCAATTCTTCTCTTAAAATCAGGGGGTTTTGACAAAAAAGCATCATTGTTTATACTCATGAATACATAAGTATTTGTATCACTACCATTTAAGTAGGAGGTTAATTCTGTGATTTCAAAACTCTCTTTTCAACTAAGCCTCTATGTCGTATTTTTAGTAATTCCTTCTTTGTATTCAATGGATCTAGAGACAGATGCTGAGGAGCCAATTATTACTGCATACGAAAGTGCCACACCTGATTCGGATGATGAGTCTCAATCTACTCAAGAAGAGCCGGATCACGTTATTTATACTATTATACGCAGAAATTCTCTGTAAAAATTTTTTGTTATTTCACTATTTTTGGAGGAACATATGAACCATTCATATATTCGTTATGCTGCTGTATCTTTTGTAATAATGAGCATGATATCACTAACTTCATGTCAATCCTGGAGCGAATCATTGAAGCAATCTGTTCCCTCTTTGGGTCAGGTGACTCAAACATCTTGGCGGACTATTCAGAGTGGCCAAGAAATAGTTAAGGAGTTTGTAAAGAAACATCCGGTACTTACTGCATTCTGCGCTTTAGCTGCTGTTTATGGTCTTTATCGTATTGTAAAGCCGGCACAAAATAATGATGAATCAGAAACAATTTCCGAAGGAAAAACCGTTCATTTTATAGCTCCCTATCATGATATTCAAACGCGGCTTTATGAAGCACTATTGAATATGCACTTAGAAGAAAATAATCAAGAAGCCTTAGGACGCTATTTTGATATTTTGCAGCAGTTTAACCTAGAATTGAGCATTGAACGATTTGGCGAGAATAGACACTTGCAAGCAATAAGCATAAAACTCGTTGAATTATTGAATACAATGAATGATTGCCTTTCTTTGAGCGATCAGCCCAAATACAAAGATCTTTATGAGAAAATGCTCATCAAATATGCTGAATTACTCAGTCTTTTGACAGAAATGAACAAATTTTCAGCATTAAAGTAAAATTTAATAAAAAATAATTGACAATTTGATAATTTTATATAAACTTAGATATAGAAGTAGTATTCTATATCTATTAAATGGAGGAAGTTCATATGAACTCAAAATTATATAACGTAATCGCATTGGTTGCTGTTTTGGCTGTTGGTTCTACTGTCCATGCAGAAAATTTAGTAACTAAGGCATGTTCAGCTACAGTATCAATGATTACAGATGGTTTGAAGAATGGTTATGCAGCTGGTTCAGAGTTTGCTCAAGCAGGTAAAGAACTTGTTTATGAACAAGCAAAAAATCTGTATCAAGATCCTAAAGGAGCAGCTATAGCTCTGAAAGATTTTGCTGTTGAACAAGGTAAGAATCTTTTTGCCGTTGCTAATAACAATCGTTTAGCTACAGCGGGTGTTGTTCTTGGTCTTGGTGCAACTGCCGTTGCAATCAAATATTCTGACAAAATTGGAGCAGCTTTCGAGCGTGCTAAAATTAATGGTAAGAGATTAGCAGTACAATGCACAACAACCCTAGATCCTGTAAAACAAGCAGCAGTTGCTACTGCAAAATTTGTAACAAAAGCAGCAGTTGTTGGTACCGTTTTAGCGGCTCCTGTAATTGCAGCAGCTTTTGCAAATGAATCAGAGGTATCTTTCTATGCACATAATTTTGTATACCCTGCTTGCAATTATGTAACTTCATTATTTGCACGAGCATAATTAAGTCATATTTATATATTAGTTAAAGGCGTAAAGATATCATTTGATGTTTTTACGCCCTTATCTTTTAAATCAATTTTTCTTGTATGCCTTTATGTTCTTCAGTTCTGAGAGCAAAAGCATGAGCCGATTGTATTATATATTCTAAATTGCTGTATAACGTTTTCCAGCCTAAAATTGTTTCTGCTCGCATTGGGTCGGCTATTAAGAGTGCAGGATCTCCCTGTCGCCGTTTTTCAATAATAGTTTTAAGCGAAGTGTGACAAACCTTTTCAACCATTTCTATAATCTCTTTAATTGAAAATCCTTTGCCGGTACCTAAATTGAATGCATCCGAAGGATTACCTTTATCTAAATGTTCCAAAGCAAGTCTGTGGGCATGAGCAATATCAAGAACATGAACAAAATCTCGAATTGCGGTACCGTCTTTGGTAGCATAATCATTTCCATAGAGTAAAAATGGCATTTGTTCTAATGCAGCATGCAATGCCCTTGGTATAAGATGGCTTTCAGGAACATGTTGTTCACCAAGGCCTTCTTCAGGTAATGCTCCGGCAGCATTAAAATAACGCAAACAAACATACTCAATGCCATAGGCTTTTTGAAAATCCTGTAAAATAGTTTCGACCATTAGTTTTGTTGTTCCATAAGGGCTGATTGGTTTTTTGGGATGCTCTTCAGTAAGTGGTAAAAATTCAGGAATGCCATAAACTGCGCAACTGGATGAAAAGATACATTTTTTTATGCCATGTTTAACCATTGCTTGTAGAAGCATAATAGTTTTTGCAACATTTGTTTCATAATAAGCACCCGGGTTATTGACCGATTCACCGACTTCAATAAGAGCAGCGCAATGTACAACTGCTTTAATGTTGTAGTGAGTAAAAATATGAGTTAATGTTTCAGCATCGGCATAATCCTTTTTAATAATGGTGGCCCAAGAAGGATTGCAATGCTGATTATAAATAAAGGTATCAAGAAGAATGACTTTATAGCCTTGTTGTGCAAAAAGGTATGCTATGTGGGAGCCAATGTATCCGGCTCCTCCGGTAATGAGAATTGTGGGTGCTTGCATGTGTGTAACTCCTTTATTAATGCTTCATTAAAAATTTGAGTTACAGTATAGAAAAAATTGATGGAAAGCTAAAGAGGTCCGGAATGTTCCGGACCTCTTTATTATTGTTCGAGTCAAAAAATGTGTTATCTCAAAGCTCCTCGAAGATCATCAAGTAGCCCTTCGTTTTCGGTACCTTGCAAAGAGTTTTTTATTTCTCTCAATAAACGAGCAACGTCATCAACTAAGGCGTCAATTTGTCTACCGCGTTCTTCGCCACGAGCAGGTTCAATCTGCTCTTTCTCTATTTCTTCCTCTTCTTCACGACCGCCGCCAGTTAAACTAGCAAGTTCAGCTTTTTTGCTTTCGACTATTTTCAAAAAGCCTTTTTGTGCATTTGATCCTGGTCTTGCGCTTTGAGCTCTTGCGGTAAATTCAGCGATCTCTTTCTTAAGTCTTGCTTCATCATTCATACAGAGCAAGTTGAGAGGCAACATGCTTAGTATGAAAAATGCTAATATTTTTATGTTTTTAATCATATAATTCCTTACCTAATTAGAAGGAAACGCCCCATTTACCCCAAACAGTCCAACGGTTCAATGCAGTATTTATAGGAGTAAATTCATATGAACCACCAACACCTACAAACATTGGAGCACACCAGTCAAAGTTCCATCCAAGTGTACCATACACCATATTGGTCATTGCTGCAGGATTTGCTCCTGAACAAAGATTAAGATTTGCTGCGGTTAGTGCTGGTGCTATAGCTACATCTTCAAGGAAAGTGTTAGCTACTAATGTATTAACAGTTGCTACAACACAAGGTCCAATTGCATTATTATTACCTATGGTGTTGAGCAAGTTTGTTTGGTTATCAAGGCCAGTTATAGAACCATATTGCTGGTTGTCTACTCCTAATCCTACTAGGGTTACGCCTGTAAAGCATGAAGAGTTTTTCAAGCTAACTTTTTCAGCTTGTTTAGCCCAGAAGTTCCAACCAAGTTCAGCAGCAAAGCCACAGCGTTGGTTATACACAAGTGCTGAGTTGATAGAAGTCCAGAAGCGTGGGGTAACGTTAACTTCTTGAGTAAAGAAGTTGATACCAGGAGAAACTTTACCAGCGGCTGCATCAGCTGCGTTTGCATATACTAAGAGGTAACGGCTCCATGGTCCATGGCCATTAATATCGAATGAACGAGTTTCTTTACCTTTAAACAGGTAGAGGCTGTCAAAGTTTACTTCCCATGAAAGTGCGCGATCGCAATCTGTCCAAATATCGTAGCTCATCAAACTACCAAACACGAATCCAACGTGACGGTTGTGACCAACTATAGGTTCAAACATAACGCGAGCACGAGGTCTGTTACCGGTAGGAGCTAACACACCAACATAACCGTTAACATAACAACACTCTGTGCATAATGCATCATAACCAAGTCTAAGGGTTACATCAGCAACACCATCGCGTGTTGTTCTGTTTGAACTGCAGGTTGTTACGCATGAGGTTGTTGGACATGAATTATTACAATCATCATTACAATCGCTTGAAAGAGGAATAAGGCCAAATTGCATTGATACTGCGTTGCCGCGGCCAACCCCTGTGACGTTTGTATAAACTGCATTTCCGGCAAATGCTTGAATCATATTAGCTGCAGCACTTGTTACAAGAGGTCCTGTAGTAACAGGAGTTGTTTCACAAAGATTCATTTTATTGCGAACGTGTTCAAATGGGAAAGAAATATCAAACCACCAGCTGCTTCCGCAATCATTCCACCAACCAAGATATTGTCTCCATTCAAATCCAACACCGGCAAAAGATTGACGTGGATTAAAGGTAATGGTACTTGAATAGCTGCCTGTCAAATCAACATTATGGTAATCGATACCAAAGTTGATAGGGTTAACTTGTTTAACAGTTGTTGCTGATTGAGGGTTGGTGTAGCCAACGGTTAATGCATTTGAGTTATCACCAAACATGAAGAAGCTTCCAAGACGGCTGGATTTGGTTGAACGTCCGCCAAAAGGAACAATTTGAATTGCTCCGCCAATTCCACATTCGCGGCCTTCGCCACATTCACCATTATTAGCTCTTCTGCGCCATAATGATTCTACTTCAGGCATACCAACTTGAAAGTTAGGACGCACAGACAAGAAAGATCCTGCCACATCACCTTTACATGATGTGCTGTTTGAGTCGCAGGATGAGTTGCTTGTCACACATTGTGTATTGCAGTCTGCTGCCTGAGCAGATGCAAAAAATGCTCCGAGCGAAAGCAGGGAGATTTTTAGTAGTTTTTTATTCATAAATACTCCTTTTTTGGAAGTGTTAAAAAGAAAATTACCTTACTTACTTTTTTCTCACTATATGTACTAACAATTTTAATCATGAAGAGTCAACTATTTTTTAAATTTCTTTTTTTTAGGTTGTATAGTGCGATACCAATTTATTTCATAGGCCGCTCCTTTTTTATAATTTTATTACACCTCTTTGAACGTGTTGTAACAGTTTATTCGAAGCAATGTCAACTATTTTTTAAAAAATTTATAATTTTTTTTTAATCTGATAAACTTATAGGTGTACTGTCTGCGCTTTCATACTCTTATAATAAAGGCTCTGGATATGGTTTCTCGCGTTAAAGGAACACATGATTTTTTGGATTTACGACTTTTTAATTTTATAACGAATATAATTCAGCAGCAGATGCGCATCTACCATTTTAAACAAATTGAGACACCCATTTTAGAGCATACTGAACTATTTAAACGATCTTTGGGACTGCAAACTGATGTGGTGAGTAAAGAAATGTTTTTGGTTGGTAATCAAGCTGAACCTGATTCACTTTGCCTTCGTCCGGAAGCAACTGCAGCAATGATGCGGGCATATTTAGAGCATTCTCAAGAAATTGTAACTCCTTGGAAAGTTTTTTCCATCGGGCCTATGTTTCGTTATGAACGCCCTCAAAAAGGTCGTTTCCGACAATTTCATCAAGCTACTTTTGAGGTTATTGGTTCCTCGAGTGTGGCGCAAGACGTTCAACTTATTAAAATGTTAGATCGAATGTTTCAAGAAAAGTTTAATCTTGACACCTATGCATTAATGATTAACTTTTTGGGTTGTGCTGATGATCGCGCACGATTTAGAACCATATTGTATGATTATGTAAGTTCAGTGCAGGATGCTTTATGTCAAAACTGTTTAATACGCAAAGAACATAATCTTATGCGAGTTTTTGATTGTAAGGTAGAAACATGCCAAGAGCAATATCGTAAAGCTCCTCATATTGCAGATAATCTTTGTGCTTCATGTGAGCATGAATGGCACCAGGTGCAGGATGCATTACACACGCTTTCTATTTCATTTAGCTATTCTCCGTTATTAGTCCGTGGCCTTGATTATTATGATAAAACAGTTTTTGAGTTCTCAAGTGCTAATCTGGGCGCTCAAGCTGCCTTTTGTGGTGGTGGACGTTATAATCGCCTTGCATCGCAATTAGGTGCTTCACCTGATGTTCCTTCCGTTGGTGCCTCATGTGGTATTGAACGTTTAATTCTTCTTCTTGAGCCTATGGTGAATAGTTTGCCTTTAGAGCAAGAACCGCCATTACAGGTTATCATCCCCATGGGCGCTGAACAACAATCGCTTGCCCTATTGCTTGCTGATGAATTGCAGGCGCAAGATATATGCGTTGATCTTTTTGTTGATGATGATTCAATGAAGAATAAGATGAAACGAGCAAATAAAATGGGAGCTGCGCATGTTCTTATTATTGGCTCTGAAGAACAAGCGCAACGAAAAGTTATGGTTAAAAAGATGGTAACGGGACAAGAAGAGCTTGTTGATCAAGTTGCAGTTGCAGATTATTTAAAACAATAAAATTTTTTTTATAATAATATTTACTAAGGCATACCCACTTTTTTGTAATGATAAAAATGATAGTAATCGCAAAGTTGTCATCCAGAGCCGCAGGCGTGGGATCCAGTAATTAAAATAAAAGTCCTATTTTTTTGTTAAAAATTATTACTAAAATTTTTTATTTATAAAGGTATTGCTTGCCCAATACCTTTAACAAGGGCACATAAGAGAAGAATCTCTTATGTATCACTCTGTCGCCCAAAAGGCGGATTCTTCCGACTTCGCCAAGGCTTCGACGGACACGCGCACGTACGTGCTGCGAATCCTTCAACGGTTGGGCTCAAAGGAAATAAATTAACGTGAGTTCGATAATAAAAATGCTTTTGAATAGCAATAGATTCACGATTGTCATTGCTGTAGAAGTTCATAATTTTGCTTTTGTAGATTTTTGCTCAAGTTTTGCTATGGCTTCTGTTTTTTCCAGTTCGGCTTCAATTTCTTCAATTGTTGGTAAACTACTCTTAAGATTTTTAGGTAACTTCTTTATTATCTCTGTCTGATATTCTGCTATGCCTATTGGTGAACTGATATTTCGTAAAGCATATTCAGCAGTAAAGTTTTTCTTTGTTTTACATAACAATAATCCAATAGTTGGTTTATTTTCTGGATTCCGAATTAAATCATCTACTGCAGATAGATAAAAATTAAGTTGGCCAACATCTTACGAGCATACCATAACCTTTCTTCAGTATTCTTTATCTTTTGAATGAGAATTACATTATGTCCCCAAGGTATATTAAATATCGGAAGGTCATAAATTTGTCGCACAGCTTGTGTGACTTTTTCATAAGCTGCAAAGAGTGCTTGCATTCGAAAGATATTCGATCTGGAAAAACCTGCTAAACCGGGGAATTCAGTTTGAAGGTCCTTGGCCAGTTTTTCAATAACATTTGCTCCCCAACCATCTTTTTCTTGTTTTATTGCGATAGTTTCCCCAATGGTCCAATAGAGCTTAATGAGTTCTTTATTGGCCGAGATCATAGCCTTTATTTGAGATTCTTGAATCTGTTTTTTAAGATAAGCTAGGGTTTTGGTATATTCTTGCGATGATATTGATTTTATGTGGGTATTATTATTTTTAACCATTGATTGTTCTCTTTTATGACTGGGTTGTCATTCGACTTTGCGTAAGGCTTTGATGGACAGGATACATGTGCTTCCAATGACATTATTAGTTTATTTTTCTTTTACAAGAATACTATGCAATTAATTTTTAAATGTAGTTTTCATATCGAATTTAAGTGCTTTATTATACCATATTTTTTATTTTACAATGAATGCTAAATACATTTCCATAGTTTGCGAATGTTGTTTTTTAGATTTTCACATATGCTTTGCATACATACACCAAAACTGTT
Organism: Candidatus Babeliales bacterium; assembly: GCA_963722255.1. GTDB lineage: Bacteria > Babelota > Babeliae > Babelales > JANWKD01 > CAVRJM01. The sequence goes on along the minus strand of CAVRJO010000001.1, from coordinate 644,894 downwards.
ACGGCTAAAATACTATCAAGCAATCCGCCATGTCGCGGAGATATTTATAGATGTGAGGTTCATTTAAATCCTGTTTTTAGCATATAAATGTATGCCTTGTAAAAAAATAATAAAAGCAAAACTGTCATCCAGAGCCGCAGGCGTGGGATCCAGTTAAATAATAAAATCCTATGAAAAAAAATTAATTTTTTTGATGTTTTAAAATCTTGAAAGATTTATTTGGACTTTCAATTTTTATTACTGGATTCCACGCTCACGAATAGCGTGAGCTCTGAATGACAATCGAGGGTTATAGCATCATTTTCTATTGTGGCGATAGCATCAAACATGAATAACAATTGCGTAGCTATAGCACAAAGCACACAACAATATTATAAACACCATTGTCATTCAGAGGAGCTTCTCGTAGTGAAGTGCGTGCGTGTCCGCCATAGATTGCCAAGCCGTACACGTCCTTCGACATGTCTGTCATAGCTTGTATAACTAGAGATTTGCATACTCAAAGTAATAAAGCGACGTCGGAAGCTCCATAAGAGCGAAGTAGGAAAGCCTGGATAAGCGTCGGCTCGGAAATCCAGTAAGTAATATTAAATTCCTTTTAAGCCAAATAGGTAGAGCTTGCTCAACGAAGCTATTTACTTCGGCATCGCTTTAGTGGCGGCTCTATTATGCCAGAGGGAAGGATCACGTGAATAAAAAATGAGAATAATTTTTTGAATTAGTTAGCAGATAGACGCAAAATTATTCTATTTTTTAAATTTGAAAATAGATGATAAGGGATAAAAAGAAACAAGTTAATTGATAAAGCCTCATGAAGTCTATCTGGAAAATTCATTAGGTGACCAACCATCCTAACTTTTGCTTCTAGTCCACCAGGATAGTCAGGAGCTTCTTTTTGATACGAGTTTCCGTGATCATATATAGAAAATAGGGCTACAGTTATTCCAGATGTAATCAAGCTTAAAAGGGTAATTTTTGGTGAAAAATCAAAATAAGAATAACCTGCTGTTACTAAACTAATTGGAAGGCTTTCTTTAAGAAATCTTGATAATAGGTTAGGAGCTTCTGTACGTATAATTTGGGTGTAAGTTTTATCTTCAAATTCTAATTGTATTCTTTTCATTTCACATTTTGCAATAATAGGACAAAGTAATGAACTTCCTAAAAGTGCTGTTGTAGCGCAGAAAATTTTTGCAGGCTCACTGGTAGCCAACTCTTTCAAACTCATACTTTGTGAATGAGAAAAATTAACCGCAATTATGAATGTTAAGCAGATTCTTAAAAATAAGTTTTTAAGCATTGTTGCCTTTTTATGAAGGCTTGACCATCCTTTCAGATACGTCCATACCTTTTAAAGGCAAAAAAGATGTTGTTGCAAAAAATATTAAAAGAAATTTTTTAGCTGTGAACATTTTTTTCCTTATATTTTAAATAAAAAATCATGATTTGCTCTATAATTCTATCAAAAATATCATATTTGTCGATTTTTTTACCCCTATAATAAAACTATTGCGTTATTGTATCCTTTAGAATACAATAGGTGGTGAGTGAGGAGCCATAATGAGTTATACTATAAAAATTTATGAAACAAAAAATAAAAGTTTGCCATTCTATGAATGGCTTGAAAAGCAAGATAGCACGGTTAAATACTTAATTATTGCTAAGCTTGAAAGAGTAGGGCTTGGCAACTTCAGCTGTTGTAAATTACTTGGAAATGGAATTTAGTGAGATAAAGATAGATTCGGGGCCCGGTTATCGAATTTATTATAGTGTAGTAGGTGCTACTATTCTTTTACTCTTGTGTAGTGGAACCAAAAGAACACAGAAAAGGGATATTGAGAAAGCTCAAGAATATTTACATGATTATCAAGTGAGAGGAAAAAACTATGGCAAGAAGTAAAAATTTAAATGAACTATTAATTCAGTCAATAAAAAAACCTAAAGAAGCAAAAGCTTACTTTAATGCGGTTCTAGAAGAATGTAAGAGTTGTGATGAGCAAGAAGCTCAAAAGCTTTTACTTTTAGCGCTTAAAAATATAGCAGAAGCGCAAGGTGGGATCTCTAAATTGGCAATAAAAACAGGTCTGGGTCGAGAAAGCCTTTATAAGACGCTATCGGCAACGGGAAACCCTAAATTAAGTACCCTGATTTCTGTTACTTACGCTTTACTATCTGAACGCTAAAAGATTTTTGCACAAATAAATAAGGATTGTTACTGCCAAAATACTATCAAAACGATCAAGTAGTCCGCCATGGCCGGGAAGTAGAGCCCCAGAATCTTTAACGCGCGCTCTACGCTTTAACCAGGATTCAAAAAGATCGCCAAGAGTGGCGACAGCTGCGCAGATAAAACTACCAAGAACTGCATAAGGCATTGAGGTGGAGAAAAAGAATGGAAAGAGTATAAGGATGGCAATCCATCCGCCAATAAAACCTTCAATTGTTTTTTTAGGACTTAATGAAGGGCAGAGTTTATGCTTACCCAAAAGTTTTCCAATAAAATAGGCACCAACATCATTGGCAAAGCTGAGTACAAAAATAGTAAAAACAAGCATCCGTGTGTGTTTGTGTTGATTAAATCCTATGAGCATAAGAAAAGGAGCAATAGGATATAGCAGTGTGGCAATCCAGGCAATTGGTTTTTTGTAATTATAAATACGCGGCATTTCGGTAAAAAGAATCAGAACGAGAATGAATAGCAATAGCGCAGAAAATACTATTGGTTGTGCGTAAAAGAATAGATACCATAATCCAAGTCCAAGCATAGTACCGGTAATGCATCGTTTAATAAGTTCGTTTTTCATAAGCTGTTCATACTTTCATGGCAAAATGCATTAGGAATATAAGTAATATCAAAAGTGGTACCAACAGGTCTTACCAAAGCAACATCGAAGCGAAGAATAGCATCGGAAATCTTCTTTTTGAGGCAAAATAATCGTGCAGTGTAAATGATCTTTTTCTGCTTAGAGGGAGTAATAAGATTGGAGCTGTTAAAATAATCTTTCGTACGTGCTTTTACTTCAACAAAACAAACAAGCTCACCGCGTCGTGCTATAATGTCAACTTCACCACCACGAGAACGAAAATTATAACATATAAGAGTAAATCCGTTTTTTTGTAACAGATCTCCTACGGCTTGCTCTCCCGCATTGCCTAACACTGATCTGGTTGACACTATTTTAGAATCGCGTAACATGATCTGTTTTAGGATTATTTGCTGCAAGTTTTAAGGTTGACAAATGAGGATATTTTGCTTGTAATTCAGCTTGCTTTGTTACAACCATTTTTGTGTCGCCTAATCGTGTTGCTAAATTGCATTCTAGGGCAAGAAGGTCCGGTTCAATCTCTTCATTGAGGAGGCTAAGATATACTCTTTTGATCTCATCAAGATGAACTTGTGCAGCTTTATAATTACCTTTTTTGTAGTAAAAATTAAAAATATCGAGTTCGTGAGCATAGAGTTTTTTACAGCATTGTTTTTGTATTGAAGCCACATCATCACAATATTCTTTATAGAGTTCGCCCTGTTTTGTTGCCATATCCATATACAATTGTGTGAGTTGTAGAGTTTCTTCAGTTTTTGTCTGATCGCGATCATGGCTAAAGGTAGTATAAAATCTACACAAGATTGCTTGGTAATGTACATACGCTCTTTCAGGGCTTCCAGGGTAAAGTGCAACATAAGAAGAATAAAGTTTAGCAGCAAGATCCATAGAACCTTGTTCAAAATACAAATCTGCTAATTCTAGATAAATTTCTTTAAGCATTGCCGGATCTGAACATTGCTTTACCATATTTTCAAGGTAAACGATGGTTTGAGCTTTGTTATCAAGGGCTTCGCTATACTCTTTTGCTATTTGGAGTTCCGCCATGGAGAGCGTTTTAGGGTTTTTACGAGCAACAGCCGGTTGTGTAATCTTATTTTTATCCGGAACACCTTTTGTTTGGCGCTGTTGCATACGGCGAGTGGCTTTTTTAGGTTGATCTTGTTTGCATGAAGGCAGGATTGCAACTAAGAGTAGGAGTGCTAGAAAATGGTTGATTTTAGATTTTAATGATATCATGATTCCTCAAAGTATAAACAGAGAATTCTCTTTATTATCTTAGCATACCTTCAGGTAAGCGGCAAGGCCGTCATTTCTACCCAATATTTGAAACTATTTATACACATCATTCACACAGAAAATAAAAAATCTGGTATCTTATTTGTGTAAGGTAGTATGCTAAAAGAAATTGTTTTAGAGTGAAAGTTTTCTACAATGGTTATTCAATTGATGTGTGGTGGGGGCAGATAATGATAAAAAAAGATATACCGTCTATTTTGCTTGATAAAGGCATTATGAGCAAAGAACAGCTGCAAGAATGTAGTACAAAAATAGAAACTTCGGGTCAATCTCTTATTGATTGCTTAATTGAGATGCAGTTTGTTACTCAAGAAGATATTGCTCGTGCCTATGCAGAGCAAACTAATCTTCCCTATATAGATAAAGTTACTGAAAAGATGGCGGACCCTGCCTTGCTTGGCAAAATTCCTCTTAAGTTCTTGCGCCAAAATAGTATAATGCCGGTGGTCATAGATGGTGTTACAACATTGCTTACCTCAAATCCCACACTCTTTCAACCTCTTGATGAGTTGACTATGTTGCTTGGTGGAGATGTTCAAAAAGCCGTAGCCCCCGCATCAGTCATCATTGATGGAATTAATCGCTACTATCCGCTTGAAGGCACCAAGCAAATGATTGAAGAGCTTGAAGAAGAAAAAGGTATGCCTGAAGCGATGGAGTTTGAGGATATTGAAGATAAAGATATTCTTACCATGGCTGGCGAAGCACCCATTATTAAATTGGTGAATCATATTTTTGTGCAAGCAGTTAAGCGTGGCGCTTCAGATATTCATATTGAGCCCTATGAAAAAGAAGTACGAGTGAGATACCGCATTGATGGTATTATGTATCCGGCATTTACACCACCAAAGCGAGTTCAATCTGCATTGTCATCTCGTATTAAAATTATGGCAAATTTAAATATTGCAGAAAAAAGATTACCACAAGATGGAAGAATTCAGATAAAAGTTGCTGATAAAGCGATTGATATTCGTGTCTCAGTGCTACCGGTTAGTTTTGGTGAACGTATTGTTATGCGATTACTTGATAAATCAAAAACATTTGGAGCACTAGAACAACTGGGCTTTAGTAAACGTGATTTTGATGTTATAAAAAAGAGTACTGCACGAGCAAATGGTATTATTTTGGTTTCAGGCCCAACAGGTTCCGGTAAAACATCGACGTTGTATTCTATTTTAAGCCGACTTAATAAGCCAGATGTAAACGTTGTTACGGTGGAAGATCCTGTTGAGTATCAAATGGCTGGCATTGGACAGGTGCAGGTTAATGCAAAAGTTGGATTAACTTTTGCTGCAGCATTGCGGTCTATTTTACGGCAAGATCCTGACATTGTGATGATCGGTGAAACACGTGATGCTGAAACTGCTCAGATTGCAATTCAAGCTGCTCTGACGGGCCATTTGGTGTTAACGACTATTCATACTAATAATGCACCAGCAAGTATTACGCGTTTAATTGATATGGGAATTGAACCTTTTTTAATTGCATCATCAGTCGTGAGTGTTTTAGCGCAAAGGCTTGTAAGAAAATTATGCCCTAAATCGAAGCAACCCTATACGCCCGATGATGAGGTCATTCGTTTATTAGGATTGAGTAAGGAAAAAGCTGCCACCATAACCTTTTATAAACCGGTTGGCTGTGAAGACTGTGTTAATGGTTATAAAGGACGATTGGCAATTTTTGAAATTATGGAAATGACCAATGATATTGCTAAATTAACTATTGAAAAAGCAGATGCATCAGTTATACGTCGACAAGCGGTTGCCGATGGTATGACCTTGTTAATTCAAGATGGTATAGCAAAGATTGCTTTAGGGTTAACAACGCCTGAAGAGGTTTTGCGTGTTGCAACATCAGAAGAGGATCAACCGGAATAAAAAATGGACTTTTTATGAAGTGTGCGGGATTTTTATTATTAGAAGTTGCGCTTGTGCTTGCGCTTATTCTTATAGTTGTAACGCTTGCAACACCTCAGTTTATTTTTTTAAAAAGGCAGATAGCACGAACTGAAGTTCAAAAGTTGATAGCTGAATGTTTTTATCTTCGCAATTGCGCAATGGCAACACATCAGGATCTTACCTTAACCTTTGATTGTGCGCAGGGCTGTTATGCAACAAAGTATAAAAATCAAAAGCTTACGCAGGGTCTTCATTTTGGTTTTCTGCCCACGCTCCATGGACCCCCTTCGAATCCGACGCGTTTAATTGAAAAGGCAATTACCTTTGTGAATAACACAATAACCTTCTATGCTGATGGAACGATAAGTTCAGGAACTATCTATTTTCTTGATGCAGAAAATAGTCGCTGTAGCGCATTGACAATACCATCAGGACAAGTGCCCTTTATACGACATTATGAATACCAAGATCGTTGGACTTTGGTATCATGAAATTTGGGGTATGCATTAGGTTTCTTGCTGCAGTTAGTGTAGCATTCGTAATTGGAGTTCTTACGATCCTTTTTTTGTTACCCTATGATTCTTCATTTAAAAAAGTTGTTGAAACACAGGTAAAACAGATATTTTTGCATGCTTTTAAAAGTCGTTTAAATGGTTCTGTAAAACACGTAAATATTGTAACCGGTGAAATTGATCTGGAAAACGTTACGGTAACTTCTTTAGAGAATGATAATGCATGGTCCTGGAAGTCAGAGCAATTTAGCATTCAATTTTCATGGTTATCATATATTTTGCGCGGCAAATTTGATGTATCGGTAAGTTTGAATAGATTATCATCGCATTCTCATCTTGTAGATTCTCATATCCTCATAATTGACCACTTACAAAGTTTTATTGCCGGAGCAGAAGGATTTCCGGCGACACTGAAGGCGTTAACCATTACTAAAGGTTTTTTTCGCCTTATTGATGCTGAAAGAAAACTGGAATATTCAACAAATTTTAATGGAAGTTATGGTAATATCCAAAATACTCTCTATGTTCATTTAGCAGTTGAGAAGGGCACTTTGTTTTTGAATCAACATAAGATGTTTGATGCTTTTAATGGATCGATGCATATTTCGCTTGTTAATTCTAAGCAGCCGATACTAGATGCCGTAATGGAAGGAACATTACACTTATCTCATTTACCGGGTGGAAAAAACATGTGTCATATTGATGGACAATGGCACAAAGAGCATGGACAATTTTTTTTGCATACCTCAGATGCTACCTATGCATTTTCATTATATAATTGGGTTAAAAAAGCAGAAGGCATTTCCGGTGATCTAAGTTGTACGATTCCCTTGAACTATTTTAGCCAACTAGTCCCTTTGTTGCACAATGTTGAATTGGAAGGAAATGGACATTGCCAAATGCATATAGATATAGCTAAAACGGTTGATTTAGAAGGAGAGATTTTCTGCAAAGATATACGATGCGGTGAAAAAAGTTTTGGAGATGTGCAGCTCTTTGCAACGTATGTTGATAAGGTATTGCGCTGTAGGGCTCAGCATTGTAATGCTCATAGTTTGCAGGAAGATTTGCATGCCGATCTTTATTATGATGAAATGTTGGGTCAAGGAACTGCTACCATAGAAACAAATACCATAATGCCGCTGTGGTCTCCATTTGGTTTAATTTTGCATAATGGTTCATTGCATGTAGCACTCAAAGACTCATTAGTTACTGGTTCATATCATTGTAATTGCACTCATGCACATGTGCATGATCCCTGGTTATTAGAAGGAGAACTAAACTGTACTGATTCTTCTATGGCCTTACGTGGAAATTGCGCAACAAAAAAATTTGATATAGATCTTTTGTTGAAACCTTCTCTTGCTTTATCGCATTGTTCTATTTATGAAAATAAAGAAAAACCATTATTAGATATTACCTATAACAATGAAGCTATGCAAGGTATAGTGGATGTAGCGTTGTTAAAAGATTTAGGGGCCACTCTTTTTCATTATAAACTTCCCGGGCAAGGTGTTTTTGAAATAACTGCAGAGCGAGATGGTACAACGATTAAAACAAACTTGATTTTAAAAGAAGGTAATATACGAGTACCTTGTACCTATACTATTGTTCGTGATATTCGTGCTGCAGTTGCTTTTGATTATGTCACCAGAACCGCAACCATAACCGAAGGCGTCATTGAACTTGATAAGGGAAATTTAGAGTGTAAGCGTGCAGTGATGCGTTTTGATGAACGAGGAGTGCTACAATCTGCCTATCTGCCTATTTTGTTAAAAAAGGCTTTTTTAACGGTGCAGAAGGATGTCTTTGCTGTCGTTTCAGGTTTTCTCCTTTTTAGATCATTGCGTGATCAGGAATTGGAATTGCAGGGGAATCTTATTATTGATCGCAGTTATTGTAAAAAAAATATATTTTCTCAATTTGGGGGAAGCCAAAGCGTGGGATTACCATTTTTTAATGGAATTTTTTCTTCTGAAAATAAAGATTTGCTTATTGACCTCACTGTTGAAACAAAAAAACCTGTTGAAGTTAAAACATCATTTTTAGAGATGCAGGTTCAAATTGATGCTGCACTCCATGGCTCATTGCAAAATCCTGAACTTTCAGGATCGCTTAATCTGGTCAATGGTACATTAGCTTTTCCCTATCGTCCATTAAGCATTACCCATGGAATGCTCTATTTTTTACCCCATCAACTGTATGATCCTACTGTTGAACTTATTGCAAAAGGTAAAATTAGAAAATATCATGTGCTCTTGCGATGTAATGGTTCTTTGCAGCATCCCAATATTAGTTTTGAGTCGACGCCGCCTCTTTCAGAAGAGCAGATAATAACATTGCTTTTAGCCGGTACCGAAGAGGGTTCATTGAGTTTAGCGATGCCGGCGTTAATTATGCAAAAGCTGCAAAATGTTATTTTTGGACCGGAGCAATCTGCCTTAAAATTGGAAGGGTATTTTAAAAGTCTTTTGGAACCATTAAAGCATATTAGATTTATACCGGGATTTTCAGATCAATCCGGTAGAGGGGGTTTCAGAGGCTCGATTGAAATTGATGTTAATGATCAATTGCGCGCTATGATTCAAAAAAACTTTAGTTTATCTGAAGATATCAAGTTTGAAGTGGAATATTTTTTCTCAGATGATATTACCTTTCGTGGCATCCGTGATGAACGAGCTGATTTTGGCGGTGAAGTCGAAATGCGATGGAAATTTTGATTAAAAATTTTGACTAAAAAATTTTTCAATAAAATCTCGGTTTTGTTTAATAGAAAGTTTTATTGGATGATTAAAGATTGCATTTCTATCAAAAAGTTTTAACGGATCTGTGTAGATACTTCTTCCAGGTAACCACATCCATTCATTTTTTAATGACAATGAACAAAGAATGGTTGGCAATGCAATTTCTAGAAAAACTTGATGTTTACCAAAAATTTTAGCAAGTTCTACAAATTGATTTTTATAAGATGAAGGAATATATGCACAATCTGAAAAAGCTCCAACAATGGCATTTTTACCACAATTTTCTTCGAGTATATTTTTATAATGCATTGGCAATTCATTAAGAGCGGCTTTCAATGCTGTTGAGCCCCATTGGGTTGTCCACCAGCTCCAATAGAAAGAAGGGCCAGTTTTTAAATCTATTGGAAATGTTTTTTGATGTTCAACGCAATATGCATAATAAATTTTTGTAGCATCAAATTCTTCAATCAGACGAGGATTGAGAATGCAATCATCCATTAAAAAAAGATATCCAGAATAATTTGGATATTTTTCCATAGCATCTGAAATGCATAGATAACTAAAATAGCCTTTATAATGAGGCAATTCAATTATTTCTGGATTTGCGGTAGGTCCATAAAATACAATATTCTTAAAATATGGTTTGTATATTTTTTTTAATAAGGGAATTGACTCATAATGGGCATGATTATAGTTAATAATAAGCAAAATATCATCATAATGTGCATTGCAAATACTAACAATAATTACTATAAGTCCACTTAAATATTTAAAAAATTTCATGATATCCTTTTTATTTTTTATATCTCACTGTGAATTTTTAACATGACTGTTATAAAAAGGCTAGAAATATTTTTATAAAATATTGAGCGATAATTCTAAAAAAAATCAGAATTGAGTTTTCAGAAATTACCAATTCAAATTTTTTTCGTAGCCTAAATCAATAAGAAGCTGCCCGGCAACTTTTTTGAAAGCATCTTTATGACGTTCTAAGAAATATTTTTTCCATGAACCTATTTTACCTTCACGAAATGTTATACTTTCTCCAAATAAGTTATTACTTATTTCTAAAGCTTGCGTTTGGTCCATTTTTGTGCCCATATGATTAGCTATTGCAATAATTTCATTTAGTTGTTCTTCTAATGTTCCTCCACCTTGAGGGCCAACTAATTTTTCAAAGGTAGTTGTATAAATATTCGGTACCAATTGCCATGGTAAAAAAAGATTATAAAATGATGAAATATCAGGTGTTTTTTCCCATATTTCTTTACCGTTATATACTGCACTCCAAATTGATCCACAATTAGAGCCTGTCTGAAAACTCAAGGCAGTTGAAAAAATAAATAAAAAAAAATAAAATCCCTCTTGTTGTTACTACACAAACAAAGAAGGATTTTTTCATATGAAGCATTTAAATTACGAAGAAATTATACCATCAAAATATGTCATATCTAAAGAACTTTTACAAGAATTTCATAATTTTATTGCAGTCTATATGCCACCAAGTAAAATAGGTCGACCACGTTCAGATAATGATCCATTAATAGCAGGAATATATTATTTACTCAAGACAGGATGTCAGTGGGATGCGCTGCCCAAATGCTTTGGTCCAGCAAAAACCGTTTATCACAGATTTAGAGAACTAGTTAAAGCAAATGCTTTTCAAAAAATTTGGAAATCAATTTTAATGCACTATGATCGAACAAAAGGACTTCGTCTTGAAAATCAATCTATAGATTCATGCCATAAAAAAGCGCCTCTTGGAGGAGACAAAACGGGAATTAGCCCTGTTGATAGAAGAAAATTGGGCTCCAAATTAAATCTTGTTGTTGAAGAATTGGGACTTCCTCTTAGCGCTACCGTTGCGGGTGGAAATCGACATGACACGCAATTATTTGTTCCTCTTATTGATAATTTACAGTATCAAATCCCACAATCAAGAAATCATTATCTTCGCACTGACAAGGGCTTCGTATCTAAAAAAAATAAGGAAGAAGCTATTAAACGAAACTTTACGCCGGTAATGCCATTAAAAAAACCCAAAAATAAACCTCGAGTTACAACAAATAAAGATCCAATACGGTGGGTTGTTGAAAGAACATTTTCTTGGATGAATCGATTCAGACGCGTTTTCATTCGTTATGACAAGCTATCTAAAAACTTTCTTGGGCTAGTTCAATTTGCTTGTCTAGTCATCGTTTTCAGAAAAATTTAGTTTTCAGACAGGCTCTTAGTTATGAGTTCATCTATAAGTTGATCTAAATCCCATTTAGAATGTAACTTCCAAGAAGTCTTTGGTTTTTTTATAAAAAAAGCAGTTGATACAATTTGATCACGAGGGTCTCGATATATAAAAAAAGTTTTAATATTTTTATTATTAAGTTTTTTAATATTTTCATCAACATAAAATGCATGAGCTACTAAAAATAGTTGATTTTTAAAGAAGGTATTCATGACAGCATCAGTAATTAAAGTCCATCCCTTAGGTTCAATTTGAGGTTTGGTATTTCCGGTTATTGATCTCAAGGTTTTTAATAAAAGATAAGTTCCGCATTTTGGAATAGAAATTAAAGCAAATTGATTGGTTTGAATAAAGTTAAAGATCCCAAAACTCATTAAAAAAAACGATGCATGTAGTATATTTTTTCTTTTCATAATATCTCTTTTTAATTCAATAAAAACCTGCGGTTGTTCTTAGGTTCTGTGAACCAAATTTAAAAAATGCTTAAAAAAAGATAAGCTTCCTTTGTTAATCAACTAAAAAAACAAAAGGAAGCTTGTAATGCATTACCTAATTAATGATACAGATTTTGAAAAAATATTGAATGTTTTAATGAGCATCAAAGGGATTCACAAGAAGTCTATTGAAAAATTACGTAAATTTATAGAGGCAATATATTACATATGCAGAAGCGGTTGCCAATGGAGATTATTGCCAATTTATTATGGTAGTTGGCGAGCTGTTCACAAGCGATTTAAGCAGTGGAATAAACGTAATATTTGGAAAAAACTATTTGAAAGTTTTCAAGAAGATCCTGATATGGAATGGGCAATGATAGACTCTACAGTTATTAGAGCACATGCATGTGCAGCTGGATATGGTAAAGATACTCAAGAACAAGAGGCGTTAGGACGTAGCAAGGGCGGCTTCTCAACAAAAATACACGCTTTGGTTGATGCATTGGGAAATCCACTAAAATTTGTTTTAACACCCGGTCAACGACATGATATTACTCAAGCAAAAAATCTGAGCACTGGTATTGTAGATGCTTCTATCATTGGAGATACTGCTTATGATGCTGATCATTTCATTGAAAGCATAAAAGATCAACGATGTAAGCCAGAAATTCCTCCTCGTAGAAATCGTAAGCAGCCTCGTGACTATGATGTTCATCTTTACAAAGAGCGACATTCCATCGAATGTTTTTTCGGAAAAATTAAACATTTTCGTAGGATTTTTTCGCGATTCGATAAATCTTCTCAATCTTATTTATCTTTTTTATATTTTGTAGGGACCTTAATTTGGCTTAGGTAAAATTTGGTTCACAGAACCTAATAACCATTGCATCTTTGCTGAAAGTTGATATTGAAATTCTTATATCATTTAAGCTCATTCATTTTTTGAGTAAAAAATTGATCGATAAAGATCCTATGCGCATTGAATGAGAGCTTTATGGGATGGTTAAAAATTGCATCTTTATTATAATCGATTAATGGTCGTCCATAAGTACCTTGTCCTGGTAACCAAATCCATTCACTTTTTAAAGATATACAATTCATAATTGTTGGTAGAGCAATTTCCAAAAAGACCTGATTTCTTCCAAAAATTTTGGCAAGTTCAATAAAATTGTTTTTATATTCTAAGGGTATGTACACTATATCTGAAAATGCTGCAACGACAGTAGAATTCCCCCAATTTTCTTTTAGAATGTTTTTATAAAATTGAGGAATTTCGCTAAAGGCTTTAATTGTAGGCTTTAATCCCCATTGAGTTGACCACCAATACCATGATGTTGCCGAGTTTCCTAGCATGATATTTATTGGATTTCCCTTTTCTTTGAGATGAAACATCATTGAAGGATACCAAATTTTTGTTACATCTAATTCTTTAATATGCCAAGGATGAAGAATGCAGTCATCCATTAAAAAAAGGTATCCAGCATAATGAGGATTTTTCTCCATAGCATCTGCAATGCAAAGATAGCTAAAGAATCCTCTGTGGTGAGGTAATTCAACTACTTCTGGATTTGCCGTAGGTCCATAAAAAACAATATTTTTAAGATAAGGTGTATATATTTTTTTTAATAAAGGAATTGATTCATAATGTGCATGATTATAGTTAATGATAAGAAGAACGTTATCAAGATTTGCCTTGAGAGCATAAAAGTTACTAACTAAAATTACGGTTAAACTAAAATATCTAACAAATAGCATTTTTTTATATCCTTTGTTAAATGACAGATTAAAAGATATTTTCTAAATTCGGCATTCTATAATTAAGTCGCTGTAAGTCTTCAATCCAGGCTTCAACAAACTCGATTTCGACTGCTTTGAAGAAATCTCGTTCAATCAGAAAATGCATAAGTTCCTTCATGCGTTGATCAAAAAACTGGGCATTAGAATGCCATTCATTAAGTGATGCAATTAATTTTTCTGTTTTTAAATAAAGATCAAGTTCTCCAGCAAAGTCTTGGAGTAGGTCATGTTGGTTGCGATATTGCACCGCTGTTGGTGATATAAAACAGAGTGCTGCATTCATATCCCAAAGTAAACGTTGAACCCAATAGCCCCGCCAAATATCACATACACGGAATGGTGTGGTAATTGGTATGAGCAAACCCCAAAATGCGCTACGATAAAAAAGGGTATTTTGTGTATTAAATGGACACATCGTTCCCGATTGTAAGCAAATTGGCTTTCGATTATCAAAGGTGGTTTCATGTGCATGAGTAAGTCTAAATAGTGCATCAACATCTGGATCACCGTTAACAAGCCCTTGTTGAATTGGTATCATAACTTCTTGTGTTATAAGATGATAGTTGTTGGGTGTAGTTACTTTGCTTAATGGATATCCTCGCGGCCAAACAGTAGGTTGTCCAAAAAGTGCATAAACATTAGTAGTGCTTTGTTGAGTAAGAAGTTGTTCTAGAGCAGTTTTCTCTGGAAGATATACAATATCATTAAACAATATATTATCATCATCTGTTTCATAGATTATTGAAGCACCATGTTCTATTGCATAAAGATAGCCGATATTTTTTCTACAGTAATGATTCCAAGGTAAGAGCGAAATAATTTTATAAGGCAAATGTTCCTGAGCTTCAACATCTAAAAATATACAGTTGTCTAAATACCAATCTCTTGGTGTTTTTTTATCCCCTATGACAACCAGTTTCCAATCTGATAATGATGCAAGTTTTTTTAGAGCTAACGTTGGATATTGAATGGTGGTTACAACAATCCATTTGTCATGAAATTGTGAACACTGAGCTAAATTTATGATAAAGGTAAAGCTCAGTATAGTAAATAAACGACATACAAAAAACATTGTAATTCCTTTATCGCAATGAAAAATGTTATAGAAAATAAAAATTATAATTTTTAATCTAATAGTTTATTAAAAAATTGATTAATGAACTGTTGATGTTCTTTTATAGAAAGTTTTAGTGGATGATTAAAAATTGCATTTTTATCAAAAAGCTTTATGGGATTTAAATAATTGCTTTTTCCTGGCAACCATTCCCAATCTTTTTTTAAAGACAAGGAAAATAATATGGTTGGAAGTGCAATTTCTAAAAATACTTTATGTTTTCCAAATATTTCTGCAAGTTCAATAAATTGACCGTGATATGCAGAAGGGATGTAAGCAATATCAGTAAATGCAACTACAACATTAGATTTTTCCCAATTTGTTTCCAAAATATTTTTATTATATTCTGACATTTCATTAAATGCTTTGACAGTAGGGTTAAATCCCCATTGGGAATTCCAATACCACCATGTTGTAGCTGAGATTCCCTGCGTTATATTGATAGGATTTCCTTTGTCACTTTTAAAATAAAATAGTGATGGAAACCAAATTTTTTTCAGATCTAGATCTTTAATAAGTGTAGGATTTAGTATGCAATCATCATGTAAAAATAAATAACCACTAAAATTTGGATGGCTTTTCATAGCATCTGAAATGCAAAGATAACTGAAAAAGCCTTTAAAATGAGGTAATTCAATTACATCATGTCTGGTTGGTCCATAAAAGACTATATTTTTAAAATAGGTACCATATATTTTTTTTAATAAGGGAATTGATTCATAATGGGCATGATTGTAGTTTATAATTAAGAGGATGTCATCAAAATGTCCTTTAAGAAAAGAACAATAAGCCGCAAGAATTATGACAAAACTAAAACTTTTGAAAAACTTCATAACGTGCATCCTAAATCATTATCTTTTATTTCATCTTTAAAACTATATCAATAATTATCGCATTACAAGAATTTTTCATTTGTTCATTGTGAGATTTGTACAAGATTAAATATATGGCTTGCTCTTTCTTATTTGACTATACCTTTGTTATGTACTACTGTTTCTATGTATTGTTCTAGCCGCTATTGCGGGCTACAGGACAGTATTGAGAGTTTTACGTTTATTCCTTTATTAAATGAGATAGTATGTTTGAAAATTCAACTTTAGTCACAACGCTGCTTTCAGTACTCTTACTAGGCAGTTACTTTTTTTTAGTTTCCACAAAAACCAATTATGATCAACTTGATTGTAAAAAATATGCCAAACAACGTTTGGTTAAACCGGGAAATAAAGTTGAAGGAGTATTATTTGTTCCTGATGATCCGGTAAAAAAAGTTTTGTTAGGGCTTATATATAGCGAGCGTTGGTATATAAAAGCTGCGGTGTACCAATTAACTGATCCAGACCTTTTTGATGCATTAATCGATGCACATCGTCGCGGTGTTAAAATAGAGATTATTACCGATAAAAGTTGTTTAGCAAGTAAACATGAAAAAATTACTGAACTTAGAAGCTATGATATTCCCGTCTATGTCTATGGTGAAAAGTATTATTCTATAATGCACAATAAATTTTGGGTTTTTGGACAAAACTTATGTAATAAAAAGATAATTTGGAGTGGTTCTGCTAATGCTACCATTAGCGGTACAACGCGCAATGAAGAGAATGTGCTTATAGACGATCGATATGATGTGGTCAAATTATATGATGAAAAATTTGATCGACTCAAGAAAAAAATTGCACTGATGGCAAAGCCAAAGGATAGAAAAATTAGTCGAATCAATCAGCCATTCTTTCTTCGTTATTTGTATGATGCGCGATCTGTTTTAAGACCTAATTGGATTTTTAAATAGTTTAGCAGTTTATTTTGTCAGCAATAATATACAAAGGTCTATTTTTAGTTTGGTTGTACATCATTACAATTTTTTCACCAATAGATGATATAACTATCAATTGAATCCCCATAGAAAAATATAGTATTGTAAGGATCCACGTAAGTGCGGAATAATTTTTATAAAAAATGAGACTGTTTACTATTAAGTAAACTAATAAGGATGATCCGGAGATTGTTATGAATAAGCTTATTAATCCTAGCAATTGAAATGGTGATGAAGAAAAACTAACTATTCCATCAAGAGCAAGTTTAAACATTTTGCTCCACGTATATCCCGGAATTCCTGAATGACGCTTTGCAAAAGTAGATTCTATAAAAGTATGTTTAAACCCGGTCCATGCAACCATGCCTCTTAAATAGGGTGCCTTTTCTTCAGATTGATTAATAATTGCAAGAACTTTTTTATCAATAAGTCGGAAGTCGGCAACATTACGAGGAATTTTAATTTCAGAAAGTAAGCCTAAAAATCTATAATAGCCTAAAGCACAAATTTTTTTTAAAAAACTATCGTTGCGTGTTACATTTTTTACATATACAATGTCAAATCCTTTTTGCCAGGCTTTGATCATAGATGGAATAGTTTCAGGAGGGTGCTGCAGATCAGCATCCATAGATATTATTGCATCACCAGTTGCATGATTATATCCTGCACTTAAGGCGATTTGATGTCCAAAATTTTTACTGAAATTAAGAGCTTTTATTGAAGCGACTGAGATTGGAAGGTTTTTAATAATTGTCCATGAATTATCTTTACTGCCATCGTTGATGAAAATAAATTCATATTCATATTCTGTGATTTGTGCAATAGTTTTTAGAACTGTTGCATAAAGGAGCGGTATGTTTTTTTCTTCATTATATACAGGAACAATGATTGATATTTTCTTTTTATTATTCATCTTTATTGATTTATTATTGTTTCAGCAATTGTTTGTCGAATTATTTAAGTGTAAAATACTATAAAAAATATATTCTGAATACAATTATTTGGTGTGCGTGTAACGTTTCTTATTTTTTTTGATAATGTATACATTTCTTCGGCATATCGATGAATTTTAGAAGATGTTCACCCTAATTTAAGTGCATTATAAAACTGCTCTGCTGCTTCTGCATAACGCTTTTCGTATTTATAATTATAGGCTTTGAACAGACTTTGAATTATTTCTGGTGAAGTTAATGTAAATATTCTTTTCTCAAGTTCACCCAAAATCATTCCACTATATCTCTTCATTTTTTATAACTATAAAAAATTATGCGTAAAAATTTATAAAATCAAATGGTATGAAAATTTTATCCTCGCTAATAATTTGACATATACTATTATTTACTACTAATCTCTCGAGAGATGATTAAAGATATTCGAAAGGAGTGATTATATTCTTAATTAAAAATATTTGTAGTAGTGAAATAATAAAAAATCAAACAAAAAGAGTTTTTAGATGAATAAGCAAACGTTATATACGATTTTAGTCTTTGTTAGTTTTAGAACTATTACTATTCAGGCAGAAAATCTATCAAAAAATTCAATTGCAAAATTTTTACCAAAAAATCCCATAGTGGTTGATGCCGGTGCATTTGATGGGACTGATACGCAAGAAATGAGCCGCTTGTGGCCTGAAGGTATGATTTATGCATTTGAACCTGTTCCTCACATATTTAAACGGTTGATTGCAAATACTCAAAGTTGTAAAAATGTTATATGTATGCAAAAGGCGCTGAGTGATGAAGTTGGTGAGGTTTCTATGTTTATTAGCTATGGAGGAGATCAGTCAAGTTCTTTATTGCAGCCCGTTGAACATCTTACTTATTTTCCACATATAACGTTTCAAAATAATATAATGGTCGAAACAACAACATTAGATAGATGGGCTGAAGAAATGGGCATCGATCATATAGATCTTTTGTGGTTTGATCTACAAGGCGTTGAGCCAATGGTATTAAAAGCTTCACCAAAGATTTTTAGGACGGTGAAAGTTGTTTATACCGAAGTAAGCTATACAAATCTTTATAAGGATGCTCCATTGTTTGATGAATTTAAAGCCTGGATGGAAGAACAAGGTTTTGTAGTTGTTAAAAAAATTATGCATCATAGTACTTTTGGTGATGTACTTTTTGTAAGAAAAGAGTTAGTTCAAAACTAAAAAAAATTTAGATAACTTTAAAAGGAGCTTCCAATTTTTTATGTGAAGCTTTTTGCGTTTTTAACGTTGCTTAAACACAAACTGACATTCAGCGTGTGCAGAGCTGTTTTGCCATTGATGAAGAGGGCTACGATCTATTTTAAATCCTTGTTCAAAAAGTTCTAGGAGTTCTTGAGGATCTTGATCCATATTTCTATTTATTGGCGAGACATCTTGGACTCTATTCATCGGAATATTTACAATTTTAGACCTTTCAAAGCAGAGTCCGATTTTTGATGAATTGTGGTTAGCCAACCGGGCCCAATTTCCTTCAAGAGTATTTGGATTAGTGAACTCTATAGTTTGCAGAGTATTTATGATCTGTTGCTTAGGATAAATGGTCATATCAACCGTATTGGGATAGCTCCAATCATAGGTTAGTGAGCCTTCAGATTCTATAATTTGCCAGGCAAATATAGATTTATTTAAAGTGGTTAAAAAGGGGATTGCTTGTTGAGAATTCATAGGATAACAATGATGTAAGTTTTTGCCAAGGCGTAAATAAAAACCATAAGCATGAATTTGTTCCAGCCCTTCGATAGATTTTTCTTGAGGATTAAAATAAATTTTAGTTTGTTCTAAGGCTTGAATGCAATCCGTTATGGATACATAATCTTTAACAAGATTATCATCTGTTGCAAACATAATGTAGTCACTTTCATAAGAATTTAATAAATCCATACATAAGGGTTTAAAATCAGAATGTGGGTTATATTTTGATTGTTGAACAAATAGTATGTTTTCAAAATCAGCTCTAACTGAGTTATATGCTTGTTCATAACGTTCGTCATCGGCTCGATAAAGCACCATAATTTGATTTAACCCGGTAACATATTCTTGGAGGGATTCAAGAAGTGCATATAATTGCATAGGGCGCTTGTATGAAAAAATAATTAAATTCGTTTTTCGATTAAAGTCAACAAATTGCTGATGAGTAGTTTCTAAGTGTTCATCAGATGAAGGAAAGATGACAATATTTTTTTGTTTATAATCAGTATGCTCTAAAATAGTAGGTAAGGTAATGCAAGGGCTAATGAAAATTATTATTATAAACAAAATATTAAAGATTTGTTTTAAACCCATTCTGTTTCCTTTTTTGATTATTTTATTGTATTCCAATATTGCTTATTAATCTTCTGCTATTCTCTATAATTTTTTTAAAGTTAATGAAACTAATTGCATGATTAATACTTACGATTCCATATAAAGTTGCAACGGCGATAAATCCTATAGAATATGCAATATAAGGTACAGCTAGTAGGGGAAATAGTGCGTTAATGCCAAAGCTGGCTAGAAATGCAACTTCGATATACCATGGTTTAGGAAAACAGAATGCAGCAATTGATCCAAAGTTTGAAAAAAGCAGGAAAAAAAACAATAATACTCCGATTTTTGCAAAAATAGTAAATAAAACAAACCAAGGCTGTTTTTTCCAAAGTAAGAATGTTTCATTTTTTATAATTTCTTCATACTCTTTAGTTTTTTCAAAAGAAATAGCAGGATTATGTTTTTTTGCTTTTTCAAGACCGAAGCTATCCTTGTATTGAATATTGTCTTCATTCATGCAGTTTAAAAAACCAAATCCTAAATAAATAGGATGCCAAAAGACATGTTGATGAATTATTTGATTTGAATCAGGGAAATGCTGTTCTGCAAATTGTTTGTTCTGATGGATAATTTGATTGAAATAATAATAAGGGCCTGTCATTCCTAGAACAATACAAATAAGTAACAAAAATTTCTTCATACCGTTTATTGTACTATTGAAAATCAATAGAATAATAAGGAAGATTAACGGAGCAAGGCCTGAATATGCTCGTATATAGTGGGACGTTCCAACTATTAGACCCGAAAAAATCGTGAAAAAATAGAATAAAATTGATTTTGTATTATTCATTGTAAAATACAATGATAAAGGAATGATAGATACAGCTGAAGCTAAATAAGCAAGGTAGACATCAGTTATTTCGAATTTAATAACAAAGTAGAATAGTAAGAGTAATCCAGTCGTTGCAATAAATTTGGTTATGGCAGATTTATAGAGCAATAAAAATCCAATGAGGCCAAGTAAGAATGAACTGGTTAAAAAGCCATAGAAAAAAATATTAATTGCTTGATCTAAAGTTATGCCAAAAAATCTTACTAATTGGGGAATAAAAACATATATACCAATGTCATCAAAAGTAAAAAAAGGAAACAAACTTTTGCCATCAAATAATAGTAAAGGTGTTTTTGTTTGTAAGAAACCATCAATAATTTGTTGTAGATAACGAAGGCGATCCGCCATAATATTCATTTTTCCCCTTTATTTTTATTCTATAATGCATGGTGAAAATCCTAAGCCAATCGTATTTTGTTGTGTGTTTACATAATTATTCCATTGAGATTCAATAGTGTTGATGGTACTATGCTTCACTGAAAACAAAGATTCTATGATTTGTTTTTTTGCAAATAAAGTTAGATTGAAAAATTTATTCAGATGCCAATTTTTTGCTCTGTTATTGAGGGCATCGAAGCTCCAAGCAACCATGGTATCATCGATATCGATGAGGTTATCGCTGGGTAAATTTTCTGAACAAGTATAAAACATATAGCCATGTGTTTTTAGTAAAGCTCGGATACAATTTTTAATTGGTAGAAAAGTTTTAGGGATTTCATTTCGTAAGAATAGAACATAGTCACTTGTCGAAGCCTTTAAACAATCTAATAATAAATTTTTTAAATTTTCATCTGAATTAAGCGAAAATTCAATAAAACGAATATCAGGATAATTTGACCTTAGACAATCATAGGTGTGACTAAATTGTTCATTTTTTTTGTAGAGTACAAAAGTCGTTTGCAGATCGGGTATATTTTTTTTTACTGCTTGTAAAATCTCAGAAAGTGTTAACGGATCATTTTCAGAGAATATAATCAAATCAGCATGATATGAATCTAAAGGTCGTTGAAAAGGAAGTGCTTGTAATGGTTGAAATGGGGTTTGTGCTTTAGCATGAGCAAGGCAATCGGCTCCTTTGCGGCCTTCTTCACGGTTCATTTCATTTTGTGGGTGTAAGCGGTATCCATAGACAGGTATGGGATTAAATGCAGTATGAATGCCTGACTTTTCACATGCTCCCCATATAGACTGAAGATCAGTTGCTGCAGGATAAAAATTACCATGATAAAGGTAGGTATATAATGGCAGATCTTTGAGTAAACTGAGCCGATAGGTTTGTACATGGCTTAAACTAATGGGACATGAACGCCAGTTGTTTTGAGCGATAACATGTGCAGGAACGGGTTGGCATGCGCTATAAATATTTTTTGACGGTAAAATACTGAAGCTTCCCCACGTAGTCCATGCATATTCGTGCATTTCATTAATTATTGTAAGTGCATCAGAACGAAGAAATATATCGTCTCCATCCAAATTTGCCACAATTATATTTCTATTATCTTCGATATTATCTTGATTGATACTATGAATTGCATTCCATCTATTGCCAAGTGGACCCAATCGTTGCTTATTTCGTCTATACGTTATTCTCTTATGCATATCAAGTTCTGCAATAAGTTGTTTATGAATTTGTTCAATATTTGGTTGGGGCGAGCAATCATCCGAAAATAGTATTTCATAATTTGAATATTTTTGCATAAGAACAGATTCTAAACATTCACGTGTAAATTTGAGTGGATTGTTATAGGAAGGTATAACAATAACAATTTTTTTTTCAGGTAAATTTTGATTTGACTGAATACTAATATATAGGTTTGAAAGCACTAGCAATGAATAGAGTGAAATTAACTTCATAGGGAAGAACCTCTCATATATTGATCTATTTAAGGGTTAAATCTTTGATAGCGAATAATAAACTTATTTATTTGTCAAGTTTAAAAAAAAGGATAAAATATCAAAAGAATGGTTCAATCTATTGTTAAGAAAGGAATAGTATGAAGTATCTAAAGCACTTATTGATACTAGTTTTTATTGTAAATTCAATGAAACTTGAAAGTAAAGAAAGACATTACATTTCAGGAAATAAATTTAGAGATTTGGCAACATATAAAATTGACAACTACTATTGTCCCTTTGATCCTTCGCGTGTTCCAGCAAAGAGTATAGTTTATTGTGATATATGTTATCTTGATTATTTTTTTAGTAATGTTTTCAATCGATTTAAAAATCCCTTCATATTGATAACGCATAATGGTGATTATTCTGCGCCTGGTAATTATAGCCGTTTTCTTGAAGATCCAATGATTTTGATGTGGTTTGGTCAAAATTGTAATATTAATCCTCATCCTAAGTTTACGGTAATTCCAATTGGTCTTCCAAATTATCCAAAATGGCCCAAAGGAGATCCCAAAATGTTTGATGAAATACTTGATTATATGGAAATGCATCCGGTAAAGAAAAATTTTGATACATTGTATGTTAATATTGCATTGACGACACCGGGAAGAAATAATGTCTATGCAATCTTTAAAAATAAGCCCTTTGTTGAACTTGCTTCATTAAAACCGATAAGAGATTTTTTATTTGAGATTCAAGAGTTTGCTTTTATTCTAAGTCCATTTGGTGGAGGACTTGATTGTCATAGAACTTGGGAGACCTTGCTCGTTGGTTCAATACCTGTTGTTAAAACCTCAACATTAGATCCTTTGTATGAAGATTTACCGGTAATTATTGTTAATGAGTGGGAAGATGTTACTCCAGCATATTTGATGAAATGCTATGAAGAAATGAAGGATAAAACATATAATTTCGATAAATTATATATGGATTATTGGGTTGATCTCATCAAAGACTTTCAAGCTTCTTTGTAAGAAAAATTTGATAAATTACTACGCGAAAGTTCAACTGCAGTAATAGTTATTTTTCATAAGCAGCTTTAGAGCCTGTCTGAAAACTCAAGGCAGTTGAAAAAATAAATAAAAAAAATAAAATCCCTCTTGTTGTTACTACACAAACAAAGAAGGATTTTTTCATATGAAGCATTTAAATTACGAAGAAATTATACCATCAAAATATGTCATATCTAAAGAACTTTTACAAGAATTTCATAATTTTATTGCAGTCTATATGCCACCAAGTAAAATAGGTCGACCACGTTCAGATAATGATCCATTAATAGCAGGAATATATTATTTACTCAAGACAGGATGTCAGTGGGATGCGCTGCCCAAATGCTTTGGTCCAGCAAAAACCGTTTATCACAGATTTAGAGAACTAGTTAAAGCAAATGCTTTTCAAAAAATTTGGAAATCAATTTTAATGCACTATGATCGAACAAAAGGACTTCGTCTTGAAAATCAATCTATAGATTCATGCCATAAAAAAGCGCCTCTTGGAGGAGACAAAACGGGAATTAGCCCTGTTGATAGAAGAAAATTGGGCTCCAAATTAAATCTTGTTGTTGAAGAATTGGGACTTCCTCTTAGCGCTACCGTTGCGGGTGGAAATCGACATGACACGCAATTATTTGTTCCTCTTATTGATAATTTACAGTATCAAATCCCACAATCAAGAAATCATTATCTTCGCACTGACAAGGGCTTCGTATCTAAAAAAAATAAGGAAGAAGCTATTAAACGAAACTTTACGCCGGTAATGCCATTAAAAAAACCCAAAAATAAACCTCGAGTTACAACAAATAAAGATCCAATACGGTGGGTTGTTGAAAGAACATTTTCTTGGATGAATCGATTCAGACGCGTTTTCATTCGTTATGACAAGCTATCTAAAAACTTTCTTGGGCTAGTTCAATTTGCTTGTCTAGTCATCGTTTTCAGAAAAATTTAATTTTCAGACAGGCTCTTATAGATTCTCAATCAAGGTAAAAGGATATGCGTGTTCTTTTTGTATAGCTATGTAATTAGAATACGCATAATTCTCTAAAGTATCATTCCAATTTGTTATATGGATAAGTCCACTATCGAAAACTCTAAAGAGAACATATTTATAATGAGTTAACAAGGTCATTACCTGCTTAAGAGTTATTTTTGCATCAGTATAAGTACCACCATATTCAAATTGAATCTGTTTAATCTGCTGAGCTTTTAAAAGCTTTTGTGCGCCGCTTAAAACTGCTAGTTCTGATCCTTCTGTATCAATTTTTAAAAAATCGATATGGTGTATGTTTTTTTCAAAACAAAATGTGTCTAATGTAGAGCAATTAACGTTAATGGGTTCTGGTGTTATACCTAATAAGTCATAGAGAATAGGGCGTAAATAGAAACCACTCAATTCAGATACATTTTCATTTTGTGGATAATATAAAAACTCTCGTACACCAGTAACATCGCTCATAGCTAATTGATAGGCATTTACTGGATTATTTGATATGTTCTCTTGCAATATATTAAAAATCGTTGGAATTGGTTCAAATGCATAGATTTGGTTAATAGTTGGTACTGTTGATATATACTGCCAAACTCCGATTCACCTCGATTGGCGCCAATATCAAAAAGAATATCATTCGGCATAATTAATTCTTTAATGACAGTATATTCTCCATTAGTTTTCATATTGCTATCATTATAGCCGAATCCAACATTAGAATAATCAGAGGAATATATTAGACCTCTTCTGAAACTCATTTTACCAACTCAAAATTATAAATACCCGCAATCAGATTAAAACGCATCCCAAATCTTTTTCTTCTATTTCGATATTTATTATCAAATATTTTAAATCGTTTTACCATTCCAATTACATGCTCATTTAATACTCTCTCACTTGATAATTCTCTATTTCTTTCTTTTTCTTCTCATGTCAAAGGATTTTTTTTACTTTTCTTCTTTGGCATCTCTGTATTGTTATGAATTTTTTATAGACCCAAAAAACCTGTATCTGTAAGTACTTCAGTAGATTTTTCGAAATGTACTTTTGAATTTTTAAAAAGATTAAAATCATGCCGTTTACCATTTGTATAATCTATACAAACAATCTCTTTTGTTTTTTTATCTACCACTACCTGCGTTTTTTTCGTATGACGTTTTTTTTTTCCAGAATAAAATTACCGCTGTTTTTTTTTGGACGTTCAATAGGACTTTCAGTTGCATCTATTAAAATAATTTCAAACTCATTTTCACTTTTCAGTAAAGCCTTTCTCCCTGGCAATCTAAATTCTTTACTTTTAATAAGTGTATTTTCAACCCATCGTATTGTTTCAAATGTATTGCTTTCAGCAATGCCATAACTTGTCGCAATATGAAGATACGTTCGATATTCCCTTATATATTCAAGAGTCATCAAAAGCATTTTTTCAATACTGAGTTTATTTGGACGTCCACCCTTTGACTTTTTTTTTTTTTGAGCTTCTTTTAAAATATATACCAATTTTTCAAATGTTTTTCGTTTTACACCAGTCACTCTTCTAAAGTGTTCTTCTGATAAATTTTTAAATTTTCATACTTCATAATCGCTTACCCTTTCTTTTCAAATCAATTATAAGTTTACCACAAAATTTATAGTTTCAGAAGAGGTCTATTGTAATATCATGTAGCTTTGGAAATAATATAAATGAAAAACCTGCGGACATTGTTACAAAAATTAATTTCGACAGCTTCATTATTTTCCTTTTTTTATGAAAATTGAATTGCTTGTGTTTTACAAGCAGATTTTTTTGGTGCGCCCGGCATGGGCGCGACCTATAGGTGAAAGTCCCGAATGGCGAAGGCAACGTAGTCATTAGCTTAAGGCAAGGGTGTCCATCGCGAGGTGGAATCTGAAGGAAGCCGGCGGCAAATTTCCGGCCTGAGGAACACGAAGCTCTATAGAGGCTAGCGATAGCTGGATGAGTCTGCCACACAAGACAAAATCCATGTTGCCAAAGCCATCGAGAGTATATAGAGCAGGTAGATGGAGATGAAAGGTCGCGCAATTACCCGGGGAGATCTGTGAACAAGCCGACTAAGTTGGCAACCCTCCGCGAAAAAAAAAGAGGATTGAGTGGACAGAAGTCAGCAGAGGGCATAGTACCGGAAAAAAAAACTTGGGAAGGCCCGAACATTAATGATAAAGTATGAATTGGTAAGTACATACGAGAATGCAATGAATGCAGAAAATCCAAAAAAAAGAGAACCATCAGAGGAAAACGTGGTGAATTCACCAGGGCCTCATGAAGCGCAGAGATACTCATGACACAAACCAATAAAGATATCTCGCAAATCATTATAATCAACCTGATGGAAAAAGTGGTTGAGTACGAGAATGTGAAGAAAGCATTAAAACGCGTGGAGCAACAATGGTGCGCCAGGAATAGATGGTATGGGAGTCAAGAATTGCGCCCATATCTTAAACAAAACTGGCAATCGATCAAAGAACAGCTTCTTAAAGGAACCTATAAACCAGCTCCAGTACGTCGAGTCGAAATCCCGAAACCAGACGGTGGAGTGAGGCTATTAGGGATTCCAACTGTACTCGATCGCTTTATCCAACAGGCAATTCAACAAGTCCTAACACCAATCTTCGAACCAACATTTTCAGACTACAGTTATGGATTTCGCCCAGGCAAAAGTGCAAGGCAAGCTGTGAAAAGCGCAAAGCTACATAAAAAAAGGAAAAGAATTGTAGTGGACATTGACTTGAGAAGTTCTTCGATCGAGTTAACCACGATATACTGATGGGAAAATAGCAGAAGATAACGAAGAAAACGCATAATAAGCAATTGTCGCGATATCTTGAAGCAGGAGTAATGCTAAACGGCTGTCTGTGTTGCATCAGAAGAAGGAACACCGCAAGGGGGCCCAATAAGTCCACTTCTGGCAAACATCATGCTTAATGAACTCGACATAGAACTTACAGAAAGAGGACATCGTTTGTACGTTATGCTGATGATTGTAATATATACGTCAAAAGCAAACGTGCAGGTGAACGAGTGTATGCAAATGTAACGAAGATTCGTAGAAAAACAACTCAAACTAAAAGTAAACGCAACCAAAAGCGCGGTAGACAACCATGGCAACGAAAGTTCCTTGGATTCTCATTCACCGTCGATAAGGAAGTTCGGGTGCGAATAGCGCCGAAGAAGTATTAAACGTTTAAAGAGAAAATTCGCAACTTACGTAACGCAGTTGGGGAATATCAATTAAAGAACGTATAAGAAAACTAAATGAATTTCTGAATGGTTGGTGTGGCTACTTCGGGATCATCCAAACACCAAGTATATTCGAAGAATTTGATGGATGGATACGTAGAAGAATGAGGATGTGCCTACTGAAACAATGGAAGAACCAGTAAAACAATGAGACGCAACCTGATTGCAACGGGGTGTCCGAAAAATGGGCTGCAAATATAGCAGCTCAGGGAAGAAATACTGGAGACTCGCAAAAACACAACAGATGAATACGGCGTTTGGCAATAAGTTCTTGGAAGAACAAGGGCTTGTAAGTCTTGGTTGAAAGATATAATGGAATTGCGCACGCTTAATGAACCGCCGTATACCGAACGGTTTGTACGGTGGTGTGGGAGGACGGGAGTTAATCACCGCCTTTACCCGACGAAATATTAAATTTCTTATTGCCTCATTGCAACTTACGATACCATATAAAGATGCTATGGTTATGAACCCCAATGAATACCAATAATAAGGAGCGGAAATTATTGGAACAATCATATTTGCTATTCCTGCTATGAAAAATGCCAATTCAAGAAGCCAGTTTTTAGGCCTTAGAAAAACACTAATATACCAAGATTTGCAAAAATAAGAAGATATAAAAAGAGGATGCCAAGCTTTGCAAAAACGGTAAATAGAACATACATTGGTCGTTTTGTACATAAAGAAATTACTTCATTTTTTAATACCGCTTCGTAGGGTGTAGTATCTACCAATGTAAGGCCAGGATGAGTTTCTTGGACCTTTAAGCAAGCATATTCATCATTCATTTGTATTTTGGTAATATTTTCAAAATTTAAAAAACCAAATCCCAAATATATATTGTGCCAAAAGGGATGGACTGTTGGAAATTCAGTGAATGAAGTAAAATTTTTGCTGGCATACTGTTCATAGGTTGTAATAATATTTTTAAAATATAAAAAAGGACAGAGTATACCAATGCCTAAGCAGCTTAATAAGAGTAGCTTTTTTTTAAGGAGGTAGTTTTTTTCTGCGATAAGTATAAAAAGCATAAAAATAACCACACCAAGACTTGAAAATGAACGAATATAATGTAAGATGCCACAATGCATACCTGCAAATATTAGATAGAATGAAAATGCTCGTGAGGACGAATTTTTAAACGTAATAAAATATAAAAATAAGGGAATAATTGCTAAATGCGCAATGCAATATGCAAGATATACATCACCAATTTTGTAGCGCATAATGAAGTATGCTAAAAAAAATAGCCAGCCTGTTGCAATACAACGAGTTACAAATGTTTTATATAACAAAAAAAATCCAGATAAGCTTAATAAAAAACTGCTGACTAGAAGCGTATAAAAGAAGAGATTAATTGCTTGATCCAAATTTATAGTAAAGAATCGGACAAGTTGGGGAATTATAACATAGATACCAATATCATCAGCACCAAGGAATGGGATTAATGAACTACCATTCCATCCTATAAGAGGGATATTTGTTTTTAAAAATCCTTCAAGAACATAATAAAGATTTTGCAATCTGCAACCCATCATAATCATTATTAACTACTCACTATTTTGATTTCCTTACCATAATGGCGTATAATCCGCCACATGGTATCTTGGTCATATATTTTTCTATTGGGCGTAGGAATGATAAAAATTTTGGAAAGAAGAAGTTAAATTTTCTTGTTAATTTTCCATAATTTTTAAGAAGCCGATATGCATACCATGGATTAAGCATTTTGGCATTTACTTCTATTGGACTTAATCTAAATATTAATGATGTTAATGGATTTAAAGGATTAAGTTCGTAAAGAATAAAGATTCCATTTGGTTTTAAAATTCTATGAATCTCTTGTATATATCCTTCATGATATTTGAATGGTATATGATGAAATGTTCCCGCTGAATAGATAATATCAAAATAATTATCATCAAAATCGAGATCTGATTTTTGATCAGAATTAATGGTAAAATGAAAATGTGGATATTTTTGTTGGGCTACTTTAATGCTCTCGGGAGATGGATCTATACCATGGATTTTAGCTTGGGGAAAATAGTTAGCAATATAGGAAGCCATTAACCCGTCACCACAGCCAAAATCAGCAATTAAGGGAGACTTGTTACCATATTCAGGAAGCCATTCTTTTAATTTTAATGCTTTATAATCTGCAAAAAAGTTACTTGATTCTCCGGAAAATCTTATAAGATTTTTATCGATTTCATCGCGGTACCCTTTTATGTATAGATCAAATTCTGCTTTCATTCATTCTCCTTTTTTTAGCACAATAGTATGCAAAAGTTTTTTGTAAAGGTATTAAAAATATAATGTGTTAACAGGTTTATTTGATTGAGGCTTCATATATTCAGATTTTTGCATGGAATACAAATCATGATCAATCGTTTCTTCAATAATATACAAAGGTCTATTTTTAAGCTGATCATGAATTCTTCCAATATATTCTCCAATGAGCCACAAAAGCCCAAACTGTACTCCCATAAAAATATATATTATGGTAACAAGCCATTTGAACAAAGGATAAACACCATCGAAAAATAATGCATCCAGCGTGATATAGCTGAACATGAGCATTCCCGTTATAGTAACAAATATTCCAACAAATGCTGCAAGCTTAAGGGGAAATAATGAAAAGCCGGTTAATCCATCAACAGCAATTTTAAATAGTTTTGCCCATGTGTAAGCGCTTTTGCCCGTATTGCGTTCAGGTCTTGTAAAATTTACGAATGTATAAGTAAATCCTGTCCATGCGACCATTCCTCGTAAAAATCTCGATTTTTCTCGACAAGAACGCAGTGCTTGTAAAACTACTTTATCAATTAAACGAAAATCACCAACGTCGTAAGGAATTTTAATATCCGACATATAATCCAAAAATCTGCAATAGAGCTTTGCAGTTACATTTTTAAGGAAAGAATCATTCCTTTCGATTCTTTTTGCATACACAATTTTAGATCCTTTTTCCCAAGCTTCTATCATTTCAACTATAAGATGTGGAGGATCTTGCAAGTCAGCATCAAGCGTAATGATGGCATCTCCTGAAGCATAATCATACCCTGCAGTCAAAGCCATTTGTTGCCCAAAGTTTCTGCTAAAATTGATTGCTTTAATATGAGAATCTGAGGCCGCGAAATTGCTAATAATCTGCCATGAGCTATCACGGCTACCATCATTGATGAAAATAATTTCATAAACATATTTGCTATTTATCTGTTCAATTACCGTATTGATTTTATTATACAGGAGGTTTAATATGGCTTCTTCATTGTAAATTGGTATGATTATTGAGATTTTTTTTTTCATCTACTAACTCCGACTTGGGTAACAATTATGAGTAGAATTTAATCAAATTGTAGGCTTTTGCAACTTTAGTAATAATTTCCATGCGAGTAAGTTTGACAAATATTATTTTTTACGATTAATCTTCTCAAGATAGAGTTGAAATTTTTACATGAATAGAAGGAGCCAAAGCAGTTTTTGGAATTTATAACGAGTTGGAGAAATTTTTATGAAGAAAAACATTATTATTTTTTATTTTTTTATTATGTGTCATACCCTCTATCCAATAACATATTATCTTGGAGCGACGCCACAAAACCCCGGATTTTTTAGTATATTTTTTAGCGTTGTTGGGGCATTAGACTTTTATGAAAAGGGGATAGATAATTGTGATGGTCTTATTGTCGATTTTGGCAAACAAGGATTATATTACGATGTCAAGTATGGTCCTAATTGGTGGGAATATTATTTTGAGCCTATAAATCTTGGTGTAGACAACCCTCCACGAGAAATATTTCCAAAAAATAAACATTCCTTTTTTTCTGTAACTGCAGGCTATCAAATGTCACGTGAGCGAGGATATGAACTTATTCAAAAATATATAAAGTTAAAACCACATCTACAAAAAAAGATAGATGAATTTGTAAAAGAGCATTTTGAGGGTCATCATGTGATCGGGGTTCATTATCGAGGGACTGATAAATCAACAGAATCGCCACTTGTGCCCTATAAAGTAATGATTAAACTTATGAAAAATGAGTGTGCTCAAGATCCAAATCTAAAAATTTTTGTTGCAACAGATGAGGAAAAGTTTCTTAAAGAGATGTATAAAAATTTTCCGGGAAAGATCATTGCAGCTTCTGTACTTCGCTCTCAAGGTGGATATCCTGTTCATTATACATCGCATAATGGGGCTTATAATTATAAAAAAGGAGAAGACGCTGTTATGGATTGTATTTTATTATCAAAATGTTCAAAACTCTATAAAACTTCATCAAATTTGAGTTCAGCATCAGCGAGATTTAATCCATTTATGGATGTTATTCTTTTAAGTAGAGGAATTCATGAAATGGATTTGGAGCATTGTGTTTTTAATAAACGATGAGTTAGAGTGAACGAGCCATATTTTTGGAGCTATACTAACAGTTTTATTGAAAGTTAATTCTTTATGAAGATTAATACTATTATTTTTTATTTTCTTATTATGACTCATGCAATATATCCGATAACATATAAGCTTACAGCAACACATTATAATCCCGGTTTTTTTAGTGAATTTTTTACTGTATTGGGTGCTTTGGATTTTTATGATAAGTCCACCGAAGACTGTACGGGCCTTGTTGTCGATTTTGAAACAAAAGGTTTATATTACGATGCTAAGCATGGTTACAATTGGTGGAACTACTATTTTGAACCTATTGAATTTAATGTTGATAAGAAGAATATTAAAATATTTCATGACGATAAACATTCCGGATTTTCTATTATTGCAGCTCATCAGATGTCTGTTGAAAGAGGACAGGAACTCATTAAAAAGTATGTAAAAATAAAACCACATCTACAAAAAAAGATTGATCAATTTGTTAGTGATCATTTTAAAGGTCATCGCGTTATAGGAGTTCATTACCGAGGAACAGATAAAATAATAGAAGCTCCGAAGGTTGGCTATGACGTGCTTATCAAGCTTCTCAAAGCTGAAGAAGAAAAAGACAAAAATATAAAAATATTTGTTGCAACTGATGAAGAAAAATTTCTTGAAGAAATGCGTAAAAATTTTCCCGGAAAAATTTTAGCAGTTGATGCGATACGTTCAGCAAATGGATATCCTGTGCATTATACGTCTCACAGAGGCGCGTATAATTATAAAAAAGGAGAGGATGCAGTTCTGGATTGTATGCTCTTATCGAAATGTGCAAAATTAATTAGAACATCATCAAATTTGAGTGCAGCATCATTGCGCTTTAATCCATCGATTGAGGTGACCCTTTTAAATAGAGATATTCATGAACAGCCTCGTGCCGGCCAGGCATAAATTATTTTTCTTAGGTATTTTGTTTGCCACAAAGTTTTTTTACTAAGGTATATTGGACACTCAATATACCTTTAATAAAATATTTTTATTAAGCCAAAAACACAATAAGAAACACAAATAAAAATATAATTCGCCAAATAGTTATAATTTGAGTATTATAAAAAGAAAAAATAATCTTTTATTCCTCGAATCATTCATGCAAACTTATTTATATTTGAAACGATTATATACAAATCTGTTATCAAAACTAATTTTCTTTGTTCAATTGCAGTTGTTTATGGCATTAGTTTCATTACCGATTTTAATTGCATGGGGTTTGCCAATTTCGATTATGTCACTTGTAGGCAATCTGATTTTTTCTCCATTTTTAACGTTGTTTTTGCTTCTTTCTTCTTTGCTCTTTTTTTTTGAACTTTGCCATCTCCCAAATGGCTATTTGGTGTATGGGTTGGAGTGTTGTACTCAGCTATGGTCCTGGTGTATTGCATGCGGCAGCTCGCATTGGCTTGTTGGTTTTGCCAAGCCTTCTTTTTGGATATTGTGTACCATTTTTCTCTCTTCTTTTTTCATTCTTCATTGCAAAAAACTTTCTAATCCGCTCATAAGAACCGGATGCTTTATAGTGTTGATAAGTTTGATATGTAGTGTGCTCAAATGGGATTGTAAAGAGCCTTTAATCATTAAGCAGATACCATGCAATGGTGGTTTTGTGACACTCATAAAAACTCGATCAACGCTTACGGTCATTGATCCGGGCGTTATTGGTAAACGAGTAAATTCTAATTGGGTCGAATATACGTTAATAAAAGAGATTGTAGAAAATTTTGGATCTATGAAAATAGATAGTTTGATTTTAACAAGACCTACTATTTTAACGCTCGATTATGCAGCTCAGATCTGTCGTCTGATGCACGTTGCATCACTTTATTTAGTAACATGGCATGGAGAAAGTAACAAGCGGCTTTTGCAAAAATATGGCCGTTTGCGCTATGAACTAACTCAAAAAAAAGGAAAATTATTAAGAATTGCAAAGGAGCCGATACTGCTTACACTTGATAAAAAATATACTCTAGAGATTAAACCATTGCCACAAAAGTTGTTGTATAAAGATAGTAGCTTTTCTCAGGTGGGTATTAGATTAATCGAAGGTGAATCTAATACCCTTCTTGAATTACAATCGCAGTAATATTAATGAATCGGTTGGTTAATATATAACATATTGCCATAAAGATCTTTGCATAATGCAGAAACGCCCCAAGGCTCTTCTTTAGGTTCTTGCGTGAATACAACGCCGTTTGCTTTAAGCAAATCATAATCTTTTTTGCAATCATCTGTTTGAAGACATAAAAGAGGATGGGAACCGCCTTGTTTACCAACAAGAGCCTTTTCTTCCGGAGTCGTTGCGGGTATTAGAGCAAGTTCAACGTCAGGTTGATTTTTAAGGCAAAGAGTGAGCCATCTAAAACCATTTTCCATAACTGCGTCAGTATGAAGTTTGAATCCTAAAATATTTGTATAAAAATGAAGTGCATCGTCTTGGTTGTCAACAAATAAGGTAATATGCGTTATTTTTGTAATCACAGAAGATCCTTTCAGTTATTAATGAAATACCTATTAATTATTCTATTAAATGTGACAGTTGTCAATTATTGTTTTTCTTGTTGAACGTTGAACGCATAATTCCTAAAGCAACTGCAGCAGCCTGTTCTGCTCGTAAGATTGTTGGTGTAAGGGCCATGAACATAACTTTTTTTTGTACTAAAAATGCTTTTTCTTGCGGGGTTAAATCTCCTTCAGGGCCAATAATAAGAGTAATAGATTGTGGTGGCGCTGATTTGAGTTTGCTTACTAGAGCAAAACAGTTGTCTCCTTCAGGGTCCAGAAACAGGGTAGGAGTTTTTGCTGTATCAAATGGTATATTCATTAAAGATTCAACTTTTTTCAATAGGGGATAGTTATAGTTTTTTGACTGTTCTGCGGCAGCGATCATGATTCTTTCAAGACGATCAAACTCTTTTTGGTCCAATTTTGTGCGATGCGATTTTTGGGTTGTCGTCATCTGAATTGTTGTTGCACCAAGTTGTGTTAAAGAATCAATAAGAGTCTCTAAAGCTTCACGTTTTAAAAGGGGAACAATGCAGGTAATTTCAGGAGAATAACGATCATTTTCATCTCTTTTGTTAACGGTCAATCGAATATCTTTTTTTGTAATCTCATCAATCGTGCACGTTAGGTGATGATTGTGGTCAAAAAGAATAAGGGGTGCTCCCGCATTTAACCTAAGAACCGTAACTATACGAAAGTAGAAATCCTTATTTGAAATGGTAATTGTTCCACCCGGAGTAGATTCAGGAACTGGTTGAATATGTAGTGCGAAAATATGGCTCGTAAGTTCATGCTTCATGGTTAGTAGAGTGGTAAAGAGCGTTTAAGAGCTTGCCATTTTTTAGCGAAATAATCTTGTGTCCGGCCTAACTGAAAAAGAAGAGCTATATAAAGAGGACCAAATTTGTTTTTGAGCCATTGAAGCATAGGTGATTGCTGCTCTACTGTTTCCGGTTGATGATCAGCTAAATAATCAAGATGATCATAAAAAACCGAATCAGAATCTTCATCTTCTATAATCATAGTTTCAGTTACTACGGGCTCTTCTTCAGCATTGGCCATTGTCTTTGGTGTAAAAAAGAGCAGAGATGCTGTAAGAAAAAAATATTTATACATGTTTTTTATCATGCGTTTTACATCCTACATATAATTTAGGTAATGATTTACTGTGATTAGTTGCAAAAAGCTTAAGATAGTTATTAATCTTTGTAAATGACCATATGTTAACATGTGGTCATCATGAGATCCTCTGCGCAGCATTGGCGGAGCATGGGTCGTGATGATCCAATCAATAGAATAGATACAAAGGAGTGAATAATGGTAAAAAAAATTGCGTTAGTTATTGCACACAAGAACTATCAGCCCGTTGAATATGGTATTCCAAAAAAGATGCTTGAAGAGGCCGGCTATGCGGTGGTGACGGTGAGTGATAAACCGGGAACAGCAGTGGCAGAAGATGGCACAACAACAAAGGTTGATCTGGCATTATCACACTTTGATCCATTGACGTGTGATGGCATTGTATTTGTCGGCGGCCCCGGGGCATTGGAACTTTTAGATAATGATGCGAGCTATCGCGTTATCCAAAAAGCAGTGATGGCAGAAAAACTTATTGCCGGCATTTGCAGTGCAAGCCGTATATTGGCTAAAGCGGGTGCATTGGCTGCTAAAACAGCAACAGGTTGGGATGGAGATAAAGCATTAAAAGAAATTTTTGATAAACATGCAGTTATCTATGATGATGAATCCGGAGTGGTTACCGATGGGCGTATTGTGACAGCAGAAGGCCCTAGCCATGCAAGAGAATTTGCACGAGAAATTATGGCAGTCATTTAAAAAAAGATGGTGTAAAAAAAGATATGTTTACACCATTCAATTTTTATTATTTATGAGCAATATTTTTTATTTCTATAAAGAAGGTCTTGGCTTAGGTAGGTGATAAGGACAAATCCTTTTTCACGCATGAGTGTTCTTATTTCAGGGTAGCCATAGTTATCTTCAATAGTAATTACATCGATATCAAATTTTGAAAAGTCGATTGTTTTGAGAATATCTAATTCTCCGCCCTCAGTATCAATACTTAAATAATCAACATGGTACATGTTATGTTTTTCTAAAAGATCATTGAGCTTGAAACAGTCTACATCTCTTTCAATGAATTCGCCATTGCTCCCTGAGGCTTTAACAATTTCCAGATGACGAGGATCATATTTATCTATAAGACCGCTGAGCATGTCTGCAGAACCCTTTGCATAGAGAAATCTTCCTTTACCGGAAAAGTCAGCGATGGCTCCATTGATGCAAATACATTTTTCATTTCTATTGCGACGTAAATTTTCAAATTCTTCAGCAATTGGTTCAATGCACATACCTCGCCAACCAAGTTGTTCAAAAAAAAGTGAATTACTAAAGGTAAGGCCGTTATGAGCTCCAATTTCGACATAAACTCCATCCTTTTTATTAGGAAAAAAATTTTTGTTAATATACGAATCTTGGCCACATTGGCTGTGGTATTTAGGCTCTTCAGCTTTATTATAAAAATTTAGGGGTAGAGCTTTAACCAATACTAGAATAGTTAAGGCTAGTGCATTAATCAATAAGAAACTAGTAACGATTTTCTTCATGACTTTCCTGTTTTGTTAAAAGGTATTTTTTACAATCAAGAACCTAATTATAAAAAGTTATAAAGTCAAACCATTTTTTTATTGAATG
Source organism: Candidatus Babeliales bacterium (assembly GCA_963722255.1). Classification (GTDB taxonomy): domain Bacteria; phylum Babelota; class Babeliae; order Babelales; family JANWKD01; genus CAVRJM01. The sequence goes on along the minus strand of CAVRJO010000001.1, from coordinate 607,305 downwards.
TATGCTACCCCAAAGAGTTCATTTGTGTTCAATGAGATTTATAAAATAATGAAGATATAAAGGCTGCTCTATATCTTCATTATTACTCAGCATTCTATCTTAACCTAAAAGTTCATTGATTTTGTGGACCAATGCATCTTTGGTCATATAACCGGTCTCTTTTCCTTTAATCTCATTGTTTTTAATGAAAATAAAGGTTGGAATTGCAGTGACACCATAATTAATCGCTAATTCACGAGATTCATCTACATTAAGTTTTACAAACTTATATTTATTGCCATATTCTACTTCTAACTCATCAAAGATTGGAGCCATTTGAAGGCAAGGTCCACACCATGTTGCATAGACATCTAAAACAACCGGCAATGATGATTGAGTAATTTCGCGTTCAAAATTGTCCTTTGTAATGGTAACGGGCATGAGGATCCTTCGGGTTCAATTTGTTTATACGATATATTTTTACTGTGAATAGTATACGAATAATTATATCCTCTAGGCAAACCAATTTTTTAAAGTTTCCTGAACCGATTGTTTGAGATCTGCAATGGTTTGTAAAATTTGAGCTTTGATGGTTGAATCTTGTTCGTTGCCTAATTTTTCTGCTTTCTTTTCTAACTCATTAATAAGCGACTGGGTTTTTGTAAGTGTTGAATCTATTGCTTGTTGTTGTGCTTTATGTTGTAAAGCAGCAGGAGTCTGTGTTGCTGATGGTGGACAGTTTCTTGGCAATTCTTCCTGCTTTTTGCATCCTTGAATTTGTACTCTTTTAAGGGCAGTGAAGTTGAGTTCTTTTTCTAATGAGCCGTAATCACAGAAGAGTTTTTTGGAATATTCAATAATATACTCATTTTGCGTTGGATTTGCATTATTTGAAATAAGTGTAATTTCGATATACTTTCTTTTGTTGAATTCTACAATTTTTGGTGCAGGAACTCGTATTTCACTCACTGCACATAAATCAACAACTGTTTTGTTAATATCCGGGTTTGTATTAGGGTCGGTTGGTTTTTTGTAAACAGCAATATCATTAAAACGGCCTGCAATAGTTATATTTTGAACAGAGATGCTTTGATTTTCTGAATCAGTCAATATACCATATACATTCGTTGTTGGTTTTTCTTTGCCTTCTGTTGATCTGTTTTGTGAACTAAATTGTATGCAGAGTATACCTGTTATTATAATAAGTCCTGCTTTTACGATCCATTTTTGTATCATACATTTCTCCTTGCAAAAACTAATAATTATATCTTTAGATCTACTAAAATTCATTAATAAACTGCAAGGTTACGTGAAAATAAGAGAATATCAGTGCTTAAAGGTCTGTGTAGCAAGATATTGAACTTTATAGATGAATGCACTAAAATTTAGAGCAGAAGGATGTATGAGGAGTGAGCTAATGAATTTGATTTTTATAAATCGATGGATGGTTTTCTACGCTTTGATGATTATTTCAAACTATGTTATCCCAATGGAATTAAGTGAGCGACCATATTTAGTGATTGAAGATGGTTTTGGCAATCTTTTTTCTGTACAAAAATCTTTAGCTTTGAATTGTAGCTTGATTCGTAAATCCCTTGCTGAACCGCACGTTGAGGATGAGGCAACATGTGACTTGAGTTTTAAATGTTTTAAAGATCCAAGTTTGTCTTTACACGATAATGCTTATTTGCATGCGAGCATTTTATACAAAGTTTTTGAATGTATTGAAGATGTTTTGCGATACCAAAATGATAATGCTATTCAAGATATTTTTAATGCAGCGGATTTATTAGGAGCTCCTCAAGATGTTTTGCGTCAATTGACATTTTTAATCCATAAAAAAGTGGCCAAAGATAATCAAAATGTGGCAGTTGCTGAAATGCTTTATCTTAATTCTGTACAAAGCTTTATTAATGACGGCTATTTTGTAGCTTCAAATAAAAATGCATATCTAAAAAAAATTTGCAAGGATGAACAAGAAACTAATGAATTGTGCCTTAATCTAGCACATCGAAAACTTGATAGCCTTAAAGGGATTAAAGCACTTTCAACCTTACTAAGCAACGAACCCATCATAAAGATAAAGTTAAATAACAATTGTTTAAAAAAACTTAATCTTAAAAAATTAGTATCGCGATTTTTTCCTAAGCTCAAAGTTCTTAAGGCGCGTAATAATAAAATTAAGAAAATAACAATGATAGATGAGTTGTCTGAAAATTTTATTTTTGATCTTGAAAATAATAGAATAAAAGAAATATCCTCTTTTGTTGCACGCAAAGGAGTATATATGAATTTAAAAGGAAATAGGCTAGCGCTGCAATCACAAGAAAGACTAGATCGAGCTTTTCCATTGCCTTTGTTTAGTTCAATGGAAAAACTGATCAAATTCAAGATAAAGGACACTTCCATCCAATAATAACAATAACTACTTTCTGTATTTTTGGTGCCTTGGTGGTTTTGTTGAAACAATTAGATAGCACAGAAAATAGGGAATATATTTTGATAGGAGGTATAGGTGGAGGTATTCTTATGATAGCATTACCAATTATTTTTATGCTTAATCCAAAATGGTTTCTAACAGCTCGAGAAAATAGAAGAAGCGGCATTGAGTATTAAAAGATAATGAATAAACTGCAAGCCTAATTGAAACATACAATAATGCGAATCCTATGTAAAATTGATTAGAGCCAGGTATTGCAATGGTATAAACAACTAGAGTAAAATGGCAAAAGATATAGGGTATAAAAAATTATAAAGGATTTTCATGGTATATACTGATTCACATTCTTATGATACACGTGCAAAAAATTTATTGTATAGAGTGTATGGATTTATGGCAATAGCGCTGTGCATAACTGCTTTGATTGCCTATTATGTTTCTCATCAACCTGCAATCATGCATACATTATTTACTAATCGATGGATTGTTTTGGGATTTTTTATCGCTCAATTAGCGCTGGTGATTACGCTTTCAGCAGCACTCTATAAATTAAGTTTTCGTATGGCACTCTTTTTATTTTTTCTCTATTCAGCTCTCACGGGTGTAACTTTTTCTACCATTGTATTAGCCTATACGCAAAGTTCATTATACACTGCATTTTTTGTAACCAGTGGCATGTTTGCTTGTTTGGCTTTGTATGGGTATACGACCAAATCTGATCTTACAAGCGTAGGTAATTATGCACTTATGGGTCTATTTGGGTTGATTATTGGCTTTATTGCAAATATGTTTTTTGGCAATGGCCCACTTGACTATATTCTAACCATCGTTGGCGTCATTATTTTTAGTGTCTTAAGTGCTTATGATGTTCAAAAAATAAAACGATTATCGGAAATGCTCGTTGAACAAAATGAGATGGATAATAAGATTGCAGTCTTGGGTGCTTTAACTTTGTATCTTGACTTTATTAACTTATTTTTAATGATCTTGCGCTTGGTTGGCCGACGCAATAATGATTAAGTAACACTGTAGATTTTTTTTGCACACCTTAATTCTTTACTGAATGAGATTTTACTATATAATATGATTGCTTTGTAATTATAGTATGTTAAAAATATTTTTCAGATGGTGAATTATGCGCAAAATAATAAGTATCATCATACTATCTTTAGGTATGATAAATGCTTTAAATTCTATGGAAAAAAAGGCAAGCAAAAATCTTATGCTTCAGGTAGCTGAAAGATCAGCTAAAGAGACTGTTCAGGCTCTTATTGATTCAGGAAATAGTTATGAAATATTAAGTCAGCAACATCCGGGAATATTTAATTTATATCAAGATTCAATAGACTATTTAACTGCCGGTTCTGATGAAGAGAAAGATTGCAAAGAAACTTCGCTTGAGCAAGAGTATACTGCAGCTCTTGAGAAGTTCAAAACCGGTGGTTACCGTGGTGAAAGTTCATTATCAGAGGTACAAGATCTGCTTGAAGCAAATAAGGAAAAGATAAGCAAAAGAGTTGTTATCGCATTCGTGTCCATCTTACCTGGTGTTTTTTTAAAAATTATAGAGGATATTACTCATGCAGATGAAGATAATGTATTGGTAACGTCTCATGGTTTTTCAAATGGTTTAAATGGAGCTGCTCTTTCTTCAGATTCAGAGGAAAAAGAAACTACAAGTGGTTCAGAAGATAATCGACCATCAAAAAAAAGAAAAGAAGTTTCAAAAAATTTGAAACAGGAAAATGTAGATCCATTAGATGAACGTATAAAATTTATTGTTGAATCATATGCTTTGAAGCCCTCAAAATTTAACTACTGTGGATCCTTAAAAAACATCTGCCCTCTTTCTGATTGTGATGTAAAGATGACTTTAGATGGCCTTCCTTCCCATATAGGATCAAGGCATCCATGTCTTGCATTTGATATTAGAAGCATACCTGCTTTTAGTAAAAAAGGTGGTATAAAAAAATTTTTGTTGGCATTAAATGATTTTTGTACTGCAGAGCCTGCTTCAAAAAAGAAAAAAAAATGGTAAAAAATAGTTTGTAACACAAAAGATATAGTGCCATTTATCGCGAGTATAAGCTTGTGGATGAATGGCACTATATTGTTGTTCATTTTAGTTGATGCAAAACAAGAATATTTGGAACAAAGTCAAGATCAAAAGATTTATTAGTCATTAATATATTGGGGTATTTGGATATTTTTTACTCATCTATAAAGGATGATATATCTGTTGAGTGTTTTCTCTCAAAAATAAAACAATTTAGATGAGTTTTTCTCGATTTGATAAATTGGCTAGAAGTTTTGCTGCTTTTCTTGCATTTGTTGGAACTTGTATATGGTTACGCAAAAAACTCAACAGAACCTAGTAATTTTATTTTTTCACGAGTAAAATAAGTAAAATTTTTTCTATTTCCTAAAGAGTTTCTATAAAATTTAATCACTGACTTCTTTATGATGACATTTAAAATTACGATACATGGGAAAAGATAATATGCATATAATACAGTTTTTTTTATTGCTCATTTCTTTATTTGTTGTTTCATTTGGGCAAGTTAGCAATCAAGAACAAGAGTTATACGCTAAGTTAATGGAATTAAATTGGCAAGTAACGCCGGGTGTTTATCATTTAGCTAAATCTCACATTACACTTACATTACCAGAAGGTTATATTGTTTTATTAAATAAAGATAATTCTAATACTATAGAATCTCTTATCGGAATATCATTAAATGAAGTAGAAGCAATAATATTATCAAAAGATTTTAAGAGTATTTTATGGTTGCGTTATAATAATTCTGGTTATAAACCATGGAGGAATGAACCTGAGGTTAATACCGATGAGTCATTACAAGAACTTGGATCTATGTTAAAAAACACTGGCATTATTCAACAATGTAATTGGTTAGAAAAACCCACTAAAGATAATAAAACTTATACTGAATATTATGCAAGTGAAAATTTAGATGATGATGGAACTAAAGTAGTTTTAGCAAGCGCTTCAAAAAGAGGGCATTATGGAACCATAATAGCCTGTGAAAGAATAAATAAGGTTTCATATGTTCCCTTTGGATCTGGAAGTAAATTAGAGACAGTGTTAAATGGATTGAGCTTTGATCTTGGATTTAGGTATGAAGATCATTTTGAAGGAGATAATTGTCCTAAAAGGTCCTTAATTCGGGGGTTGTTGTTTATTCTATTAGTTAAATTTATTGTGTTCATAATAAATTGGTGGCTTTTCATTGTAATAGGTATGATAATTTTCTTTATTATGAGGCGCAGAAAAAGGAAACGAATAAATAGTAAGGATTTTATGGTATCAACGAGTGATTCTTAGTATTTAACAAGTTTTAATATTGGGAATTATTTATTTAGGAAGCACTTTGATGTTAGCCTGAATATCCAATATAATCTGGAAATTCATTTTTATACATAGCCAAACCTCCACGTACAGCGGCCATAGCAACATCATTTTCGGTAAACCTGGCATTACACCATTAGAGCATTGTAATATTACTTTATTATTCCAATCAATAATAACTGCCATAACCAGCTAATACCTTTATTCAAATCCTAAAAGTTTTAATAGTTCATGTGTTGATTTATTATTTGAAAGATTAAATTTATTAGGAATAGGATATTTTTGGCATCATCTATTTGCAAATCTCTAATAACTCTTGAATGCTTTCAAAATTAGGTTGAGTGGTATGAATGCCTTTTAATCTTTCATTAAAAAACTCTGCAATATTTAAAGGATCATAATGTTCATTCATAGTATAAACATATTGTATGTTGTTTAAAGCTTTTTGAAAGCAATAGCGTGCTTTTTTGATATCTTTTTCTTCACAAAGATAATGCAGACCTAAAAGTTTGTAGTTTAAAACGAAAGAGTCGCAATAATCTATCGATCTAAGTAAAACTTTTTTATACATTTTGTGGTCTGTATAGGAGTAATACCAAGACTTTTCAATTTCTATTATTGATAAAAATTCTTGATTTGTAGTTTTAATGCTATAAACTATTTCAAAAATTGGTTTATCAACATATAATGCGTAATCGGCAAAACATGCTAATAGAATTTTTGCAATAACATTTTTAGGATCATACTCAAGTATTTTCTGCAAACATCCCATTGCGTTTATTTCATCCTTAGGTAATTGTAAAAATAGTAATGCAAATTTCGTCCATATTTCAGTATCAAATGGATGTATTGTTAAATATTTTTTAAAATGTTCTATTATTTGTTGTAATATTTCTTCAGAATATGTTTCTTTTATTGTTTCAATGAGATTCTTTATTAAACTTAAGAATTGTAATTTATTCATTTATAAATATCCATTATATAAGTAAATACATTGCCAATTAGCTTAGGATTTTTTTTAGTCCAAAGATAACCATTTTTATTTATGACTTTTCCATTATTAACCGTTAGTTTTAAAATTGTTTTGTTGCCAGTTATTTGTGTTACTATAGTGTTAAAGCCTTCTTTAATTAGTCCTTTTAAAATCAAAGGAATGATGGAGCTATTAATAATACAATTTTTTATTTTTTTTGTTGATCTATTGTTTTATAGACTCATTATTTCCAGCATCTGTATCGGCAAATCGTTTTTTAAATTTATAATAAGAAATTTCAGAAATTGTAAACTTACTTTCCTCTGGCGTAAAATAAGGGAAATTGTCTATTGTTTCTAATAAGTTGTTAAAGAATTTTTCATAAAATATTGCATAGTACGCGGTGTCTTCAGGATATTGCTTATATATTGTATCTATTACTTCTCTCATAAGATCAGCAAAAAAAGCAACATCTTCTTTAGAATTAGTATAATAGTTAATATCAATGGTTCCTGTTCTATTTCTTTGTAGATCTTCTACAAGCTGATTAAGATTATCGCTTGGTATAATATTATTTTCTTGTAATATAGTGGGTAAATGAGTTGCAAAAAGTAAATGAAATGCTTCAGCAGGACATACTAATAGATATTTTCTATTATAGGTTATAGCCGCGCTAAATTCTTCAGGGTTCTCTATATAGAAATCGAATTCAAGAGCACTTTTTAAAAGCTCTGGGTCTGGTTCAAATGTTTCATAGGCTTGTATAAGTGCTTCATATAATTCTTTAAGATGATTGTAATGTTCATAATGATTTAAATGACTCAATGCTTCTTTTAAAATTTCTATAACTTGTAATAGATCTTTTTTTGTGTAAATATACTCATAAATATCGAGCCCAACGCCATCTCCACATCGATCTAAATCTTTAATTAATTCTCGTAAATGATAATTTAAGTTTAATTTTTTCTTTTCAATGGCTTTTTCAATTTCCATATAAAATATCGAAAAAACTCGATTTGCACATTGTAATATTGGCTTGTTATTCCAGCTAATTGTAAGAGCCATTCTATCCCTTTATTTATGTCCTAAAAATTCTAATAATTCTTGCGTTGTTTTGCTATTTGAAGGATTGAATTCATCTATAATAAGCATTCTTTGTAGCTCAGCTTTTGAAAATTTTTCTTGAAACTGAGCATATAATTGTCCATGGCTCGATGTTTCCAATTCTCCGATGCTTATAATAAGATTTTCATTTGTTGGCTTGGTTAATTCAAATTTAAGAGAATCAATAAAAGCTTCTATTTGTCGCTTTTTTTGAAAAATTGGCTCACCATTTAAAGCGAATGATTTAGCAGTTTTTACGTCCCACGTTTGATTAATACCGGTTTCTATAAAATCACCCATACCTCGCCGTATATCTCGTATTAAATTTTTTAACAAACCTTGTTTTTGGCATGCTATTGCAGCTCTTGCTTCTTCGATAGTTGTAAGGTTACAAATGCCATTCTCGAATCTATAAGATTTTAGCCCTTGAGCATCTATTTCCATAATATACTTTACCATTGTTTCAACGAATTCAGACATGCTTTTGGGTGCATTATGGAAGATTCTATAATTATAAACTTTATTAAAAGTTCCGGGAAGATCCCATCTTACAATTTGCATAACTTCGTCAACGGCTTGTTTACCGTATATTAATTCAAAGTCTACAATATCTTGCAAAAAGTGTTTAAGAATTGATGCTGCAGGAGCCTTTGCAGACATAACTGCTTTACCTGGCACACCCTGAGCTTTCATAATAGTTGGAATTAATTCCTTTTCTGCTATTCCTGCAAGCTCAACCTCAGCATTATAGAGATGTTCCAGGGCATATTCACAGCATTCAACTTCTTGAGCAGCAATCGCCATTTTTTGTAATGCCGCCAACTCTTTAATGTGCATTCGCAAAAGCTTGAAGAGTTGTGAACCTATACTAAAAACCTTATCGCATATAATCCAATCAAGGATAAATTCAACATTTTGTTCAAATTTTTCTTCAGGAGACAATGCATTGAATTTATCGATATAGGCAAGCACAGCTTGCTGCGTTTCGAAATTCATCTTTTGTAAGTTATCGGGTACCGTTATGCCGGCAAGATGAGCAACAAAGGCAAATGCCCGTTGAGTTCCATGGCCTACCATATTAAGGGTTGCAAGAATAGCTTCATGTTCTTCGTGCATTTTTTCTCGTTGTAGCTGAGGATCAGGAGGGTTTTCAAGGAGTTCTTGTTGTTTAAAATAATCTCGTGGCAGATAAAAACCTTTTCCTGAAATGCCGTTGGTAAATATTTCTAGATTATCAAGCAAGAGCTGTGTCGTTTGCGCTGCGGATTTTATGCTCCAAATAACACAGTGAGAAGTAGCTGTGGCAGTCCCGTGGGCTAAGTTTGTAAATTTCCGTCCAATAACGTTTGCAACAATGAGGCCATATTTGCAAAGTCCTCTTCCTAGTTTTACATAGGCCTTGTAATATTCATCACCTTCCTGATGATAATCATAAGCAACTTCAGCACATTCAGTTACAGTAATGGCAATTCCTCGTACTTCTTTAGATTTAGCTTCAATTCCGATATTCCATAGTTCAAGCGCATCGTGAAGCAATGAAACAATGGGCCGGGGAGTATAAGCATCATGCATAATGGCAGTAATTGTGGTAAAATTTGGTACTGCATTATGTTTTTCCATGAGTTTGCAACGAGCTTCATATTTTTTTAAAGCGGGTGCGCTTATGGCGTATGCATTAGCGGTGAGAAGTCGGTTGAAGCCCAATTCATTCATGCGTTGTTGCATATACTGTGACGTAATGAGTGCGTTTTCATAATCAAGTGAATGGTTAAGAAAGTTTTCTTCAACAAGCGCAGTTGTCGGCGTAGATTTTTCAAGAAGTTTTTTTGCTTCATCAGATCCATCTCGTGCTTGTGCCCAAACTCGACTTAATGCTAATAATGCATTGTGCAGAAACATCTCTTGATCCATCGATACTGGTTCATCTAATGCTTGCAGCAAAGTGCGCACGTGTTCAAGCACGCTGTCATGAACGAGATGTGCATACTGCTCTGAAGGTAAAAAATTGCAGTGCGCAATGCTGTCTCGCAAAGCATGGTTAGATTCATTGGTCAAAGCGTTATATAATGCTTCTGTTAAAAGATGATACGTTTGTGCATGATCTTTGTCGCGCAGTGCATGGCACAGATATTGTATTGCATGAGCAACTGATGTATGAAATGTTTTTTGATTAATGAACTCCGGTTTAATGCAGAGTGATGCAAGTTTATAAAGATTGAGCCGTTCCTTTATGTTGCCATAATTACCAACTGATGGAGGTATGGTGACTGTTTTAAGCACTGTTTCATTATACTCAAAGATGACCGGAAGTCCGCGTTGATCAAAAAAGGTGTCATATACTTGTGCAAACTCCTTATCAAGTGGGCTGTCTTTTTTCTTTAAACGTTTAGGTGGAATTCTATGCAATGTTGTAATAAGAAATTTAACCGTATCAACTTGGCTTCCTAAGGTTGCGTTTCGTTTGACGTACCGTTTGGTTTGCAAACTAATCTGCTGTATGAGCGGTGATTCTGTATGCTTTTGTTGTACTGCTTGAAGTTTTTTTAGAGGGCGAACCGATTGACTAAGTTCTCGGCTATAGGAATCTACAAGGCAAGAAAGATCCATGGCTTGCAGAGCAGTTGATTCTCTTTTTTGCGCAACCTTTTTATCTCTGTATTTAGTTATAATAGCACGTGCTCCGGCATAATCCGATATTTTGTAGGCTTGTGAAAGTTTAATAAGATCTTGGTTAAAAGGATTGCTGATGATGCACTGTTTAAATTCTGTAAAATTTTGCTTGCTTCTAAAGAGTGTTTTAATATTGTCTGCAACGGCCTGGTATGCTCCTTTAAAATCTGCCCATGGGCTGTGTACATCATCATAAAATTTTTCAAAGCCGGGAACTTCAGCTTCTTTGTATTCTTCTATTTTTGGTAAGCATTCTTCCCACCGTAATAGTTCTACAAGAAGATTACCGATTCTGCGAGCAGCAGTATCATAATCGTATGATAAAATTCTTTTTAGTTGTCCATCCGGTGTATAAAATGTTGTTACTAATGCATGTAAATAGTTGTGAAATATTTTATTTAAGCGCGTTGAAAGTTCCTCCTCGCCCATAATATCAAATGACAGATTTACAAGCTGTAACTTTGCATCTGTTGAATTGTGTAAGCATTCAATGCAGGTATCCAAAATATGTTCACGTTGTTCTACAAATTGTATATAGCGCGAATTAAGCACAGTAAATGTATCGTCTTCTTTGTGTTCTGCTCTATCTTTTTCAATTAAGATTTGCCGAATCTGTTGTATTGGTGAAAGTTCTTCTGACCGCTCTGATACGGGAATCGTATGTCGAATGCCGCCATTTACAATAGAGAATGAAACAGAGCCAAGTGTGTAGGTTGTTGGTGATTGATTATGTACAAGAGTAATGGTTGGCCATGGATCTTTTTGTTGTTCCATGGTTAATGATTGGGAGCTGCAAAGCAAGCTCACTAAAAAATAGTGTATGAAATAGTTGTTTCCTTTTTTTCTTAATGCTTGCATCATACTCTCGCTTTAATAAGTTGCTTTTTAAAAAATTATGTATCGCGCATAAGCGCTTATACTCATATAAACGGAGAGCAGTATAGCATTGTTACGTAAAAAAACTACAAGTAAATAACAGTTGCTGGGCTTCAAGGAGCCTGCTAATCTTTATGCGATAGTAATTGTAGTAGATGTTAAATTTTTAAATGAAATTGTATTGGCTTTTAGGATTTTTATGTCAGCACATGAATTAATGAAATCATATAACTTTGATGGTACACATATTCGTAAAATATTATTCAATGGAGAATGGTATTTTTCAATTGTCGATGTATGTAACACTCTTGTTGAAACTTCTGATGCCGGAGCTTATTGGAGAAAGCTAAAACAACGTCTCATTGCTGAGGGAAGTGAAGTTGTGACATTTTGTCACGGGTTGAAATTGGTAGCTCCTGATGGTAAAAAAAGAGAAACTGACTGCGCAAACATGGAAGGTGTATTTCGTATACTCCAAACAGTTCCTTCACCGAAAGCAGAACCCTTTAAACTTTGGTTGGCAAAAGTTGGTAAAGAACGCATTGATGAAATTGAAAATCCTGAACTTGGGATAGATCGAGTTAAAAGTATTTATGAGAAGAAGGGTTATCCTAAAGGGTGGGTTGATAAAAGATTGCGTGGTATTGCTGCCCGTCAAAAATTGACCGATGAATGGACTGAAAGAGGCGCACAGAAACCAATTGACTATGCACTACTAACAAATGATCTTATGCAAGGTGCATTTGATTTAAAAGTTGATGAATATAAAAAGCTTAAAGGCATTGGTAAAGAAAATCTTCGAGATCACATGTCTGATATGGAAATCGTCATAACAATGCTAGCAGAGGTAACAACAGCTCAAATAACACAACAAAGAGATTCTTTAGGTATGCCGCAATTGAGAAATGATGCACAAGATGGCGGGGCTGTTGCGGGAAGAACGCGCAAGGACATTGAGCAACAAATTGGGACAACGGTAATTTCGCAGGAGAGTTTTTTAAGAGTTAATAAAAATAGATTGAAAAAATAAAAAAAGCACTCATCATTTTTTTGAATTCTATGATGAGTGCTTTTTTATGTTATAGAGTTATTTTACCTAAACCGAATTTCTTGAATATTGTGAGCTGCTGTTTCCCAATCACCGGCTTTACACCATTGGACAAGTTTGTTGTCATAAAAGTAGAACCAATATGTTTCTTCTTGACCCCCTATAAGGAAAAGAGCTCCCATGGTAAGGGTAATTACTGCTTTTGCCCCGGAAGTATGTTCTTTTCTGATATAATATTCCCAAACTTCTATTATTTGACCAAATTTGTTTGTCATGGAGCCGCGCACTATTATTGGTTCGCCTAACATATTGATGATTTGCTGCTTGTCCATGCCTAAAGATATTGTCATTAGTTTACGAGCCTTTACCATATGAGCACATCCGGCAAAAACAAGGGGAATAATACAGATAAATATAAATGTTAACCTTTTCATAAGACTCCATTTAAATGTTTGAAAAGTTGTATAACCTCAATGAGTTTTAATGCGGCTAGAATCGAAGTGTTTTATGTATATAAATACAATCTTATATTTGGCATTGTTTGTCAAATGCCTTTTTTAAATTAAGAACCTTAAGGATCATTAATTTCAATTATGAAATATGAAAAATATTTAAAAGTTTAAAATTGACACATTTTTTATTAAATTTTATATTAGAAATGAGGGCAAATGCTTCTAGGGCAGCTAATTTTTGAGAAAATAGTTGTTGCTTTAGAAATTAAGGTCTTCGGGGGTTGACTAAGGATAAAGTCTTTTTTTTTAGGTAAATAGTTCAAAAATGGAAAAATTTAATTTTAAAAAAATAATAGAGCATCTTTCATCGTCTACGTCTGATCAAAAAGGACGATCCTTTGAACGTCTTTGTAAATGGTTTTTAGAAAATGATCCATATTATTCTATGCAACTTAAACGAGTTTGGCTTTGGAATGAATGGCCTGGCAATTGGGGCAGAGACAAAGGAATTGATCTTGTAGCGGAAGCTCAAAATGGTTCTTTATGGGCGATTCAAGCAAAAGCGTATGATGAGAACTATTATATTACAAAAGAAGACGTCGATACATTTTTGAGCGAATCATCCCGTAAGATATTCTCATTTCGTCTTTTAATGGCAACAACAAATAATATTGGATCAAATGCGCGTGAAGTATTATGTGCGCAAGAAAAAAAAGCCGGCCTATGTCTTCGAGATACTTTAGAATCATCTGATCTTGATTGGTCATTTGCTCTAAAGAATTCCGATGAAAAAATTACAATGAAATCAAAATTACCTCGAAAGCATCAAGAAGCTGCAATTAATGCTGTTATAAATGGTTTTGAAAAATCTTCTATTGGCCAAATATATATGGCATGTGGTACAGGAAAAACATTAGTTGGTTTATGGCTAGCAGTAAAATTACAATGTAAAAATACACTTGTATTAGTTCCTTCTATTTCATTGGTAGCGCAATTATATAAAGAATGGTCAGCTAATGCAGGTGATTATATTTTTGATCCTATTTTTGTTTGTTCAGACTCTACTGTGGGGAAAACTCATGATGATGATTTTGTATCAATTGATTCTATCGAATTAGGTTTTCCGGTAACAACAAACGCTGATGAAATTTTAAAACACTATTCTTTAAACACTCGACCAAAAGTTATCTTTGCTACCTATCATTCTTCTCCAATCATTGCTCAAGCATGCTTGCAAGATCCTTCTTTTAGTTTTGATCTTGCAATAGCTGATGAAGCTCATCGATGTGCAGGTCCGGCAACGAGCGATTTTGCAACAATAGTAGATAAAAATGGTATTAAAACTAAGCGTAAATTATTTATGACAGCAACGCCAAAAATATTTTCAGAAAATGTTAAACAAAAGACGCAAGAAGTTGCTTATGAAATTGTTTCAATGAATGATGAAGAAAAATTTGGTCCTGTATTTTATACGCTATTATTTTCTGATGCTATTAGAGAAGGGCTTTTAAGCGATTACCAGGTACTTATTTCCGTTATGGATGATGCAACATATCGAGAATATGCAGAGCGAGGACGTTTTGTTGCCATTGGTGATCATGAAACTGATGCTCGCACACTAGCAAGTCAATTACTTGTGGCGAAAGCTATTAAGAAATTTGATCTTAAAAAAGTTATTAGTTTTCACAATAGAAAAAAATCTGCACAAGAGTTTGTTGCAACATTTTCAAAAGCAGCACAATTGCTTGCAGATGATGAGAAACCTTGCATATCATTTCAACAAACAATTTTTGGCGAAATGCAGCAAGCTGAAAGAAAAAGGATTTTAAAGCAGTTTGAAAACTTATCAAATAAAGAAGCGGGTTTGTTGGGAAATGTTAAATGTCTTTCTGAAGGCGTTGATGTTCCATCGCTTGATGGTATTGTGTTTGTTGATCCTAAAGGCTCTGAAATAGATATTGTACAAGCAGTGGGTAGAGCAATACGAAAATCTTCAAATAAAAAAATTGGAACTATTATTATTCCAATTTTTGTTGATTCTGTTTCTGATGAAGATTTAGCATTGGATCAATCTTGCTTTAAACCGATTTGGAAGGTGGTTAAGGCTCTTCGCGCTCATGATAATGTTCTTGCGGAAGAACTTGATTCCATTCGTTTAGAGCTTGGAAAACGGACGTATAAAAGTCCCCCTAAATTAAGTAAGATATCGATCGATGTTCCTGTTGGTATCGGAGTTGCTTTTAGTGATTCAATAAAACTTAAAATTATAAAAAATTGCTCATGGATTTCCTTAGACAAATCTCATCCTGAAATTGTTCTCGGATGGCATCCAAATAAGAATAATAATCTAATACCAAATAATGTAACAGCGTGGAGTCACAAAAAAATTTGGTGGAAATGTCCTGTTGCAGATGACCATGAATGGTTAGCAACTATTAAACAAAGAGCAATTTCAGGAAATAGATGTCCCATGTGTAGAGGGTCAATTGTAGTAAAGTCCAATTGCCTTGGAACTCTTAACTCAACATTATCTTAAGCAATGGCATGCAACTAAAAATGGAAATTTAACACCTTCTGATGTTCATGCAGGAAGTCATAAAAAAGTCTTTTGGAATTGTTCTATCGCGGGTGATCATGAATGGCAGGCAACTATTGATAACCGAATTAATGGCAGCGGCTGTCCTTTTTGTTCTGGTACAAAAGTAACTATTTCAAATTGCTTAGCTGCTCTTCGTCCTGAAATTGCCGTAGAATGGCATGCCACTAAAAATGGAAATTTAACGCCTAACGATGTAACTATTGGTAGTGGTAAAAAAGTGTGGTGGAAATGTCCGAAAGCAGATGATCATATTTGGCAAGCTGAGGTACGATCCAGGACAAATGGGGGTCAATGTCCAGCTTGTTTGAATCGATTAGTAGTGCTTTCCAATTGCCTTGCTACAATTAATCTAACATTATCAACTGAATGGCATCCAACAAAAAATAATTTAACACCATTTGATGTTGTACCAGGTAGCTATTTAAAAGCATGGTGGCTTTGTACAAAAGGACATACTTGGAAAGCAGCAATTTGTGATAGAGCAAAAAAAGAATCCGGATGTCCTGAATGCTATAAAAATAAACTTTAATAGAAAATTTATATAATGTGAATTTGAAGATATGGAGCCCTGGTTGGATAAAAGCCAACCAGAGCTCCATATCTTCAAATGATTATTTATATAAAAGGTTCAACAAATTTTAATCTTATAAGCATAATTGTTCTGTGATCTTCTTAAATTGACCTGTTGATTTATCCTTCAAGTGCAATTCTTTCCATAATTGACCTTTTGGATCTTTCCACCAACACTCAAAAATAAATTCCTCTTGGTTCTGACGTTCACGAATTGCGCTATTTGCAATGTAGCAACAATTGGGCAAATGCCTTTCAATACCGCTCTGGGCTAATGATTCAATATCGCTAGAGTGAATATTGTCGTATAACTCACAGAAAGGATAAATACTAAAAGAGGTTTTCTTTAGAGCATAATTGAGCAAATCATCCGCAATCATAATTTCCTCTTGTTCAGAATCTGGGAGCCAACCTCGGAGTTCTTTTTTTTTATTTAAAATGCTTTTCATATAAGTTCTCCTTACAAATTTAAATGAGTGTTATGATTTTATCTACTAAACTTAATATTTTTGCCGTATGTCTTTTTATGATCATTCATTTGGCTAAACATTAAGCAACATTATTATTTTACTATGGCTATAAATAGAACAAGAACTTTTTTTGGAAATTCTTTAATTGTTTAACATAACATTTCTTCTAAGGAATCATGTGGAACAACCTTTATTATTGTATTATTTTCAAAAATATATATACTGTTATTG
The DNA here is from genome assembly GCA_963722255.1 of Candidatus Babeliales bacterium. Lineage (GTDB taxonomy): Bacteria > Babelota > Babeliae > Babelales > JANWKD01 > CAVRJM01. The sequence continues at coordinate 590,526 of CAVRJO010000001.1, read as the reverse complement.
TTCAGTTTGTTATACAAAAACGTCCTTTTGCATGGAAAATAGCTATGGTATCTAAAAAATTACTGTCTTTAGCCTTGTTTCTCCTTTTTGCTCATAGCGATATTCTGCAGGCTATGCACAGTGATAATGAATCTATTGCCCAATCCTGTTCCACATTCATAAAGAAGCATCCGGTTAGTGTTGGTTTTGCTACTGTAGTTGGGCTAGGAACCCTATCATATTATGGCTATAGAAATCATCTTATTAATGGCTATAAGCAAGCCCTTATTGAGCAACAAAAAGAAAGCAAAGAAATCAAAACTATTGCTGAGGGAATGCTGTATCCGGTTGATCATGGCGTTACAGCAGTAGCTACCGATCGTGAAAACAACTATCTAGTGTGCGGGCTGGAAAATGGATCTTTACAGCTTCGTGATTTTGAAACGTTTGAACTATATCAAGAAACTGAGCCTTTTAGTGATCATCTTCGTGATCATCGGTCAAAGCATTATTCTATTCGAGCAGTTGCAATGCATCCAACCCAACTATTTTGTGCTGTAGCATTTGGTCATACTGATAAATTTGAAGGTGCGATTGGTATCTACTCTATACAAGAGGATAAAACGTTAACATGCCAACAAGTATTGTATGGTGGAGATCGTTCTGTTACGGGAGTAACTTTTAGCAATGATGGTTCTTTACTTGCTTCAATTGCAGATAAAGAAGGTTCAAATAAGCTTCCACCTGCGCAAGATACCGTAAAATTGTGGGATACGAGTACTTGGGAGTGTGTTGATAAATTGGATGGTCATATCAATGATGGATTAAAAGTTTCTTTTAATGCTGATGGAAAAATTCTAGCTTCAAGTGGCTATGAAGAAGCAAAGCTTTGGGATGTTGAATCGCACAAGTGTATTAAAACCTACAGTGATTCTATTGGTTATAGAATTGACACTGGGAGCCATTACGGCTCTAACAATAGGTTTATTGCATCGTTCCATCCTAAAAAGTCTCATCTTTTAGCTTTAGGCGATAAGAATTCGGTTAAGCTGCTTGATATTGAAAATGATACAGTTGTCCAAAAATTTGAAGATCAAACCGACTTTGAGTATCTTCCATCTGCTATTGAATTTGATAAGAAGGGTAGAAAAATAGCAGTGCGCTATGAAGACAGAGAGATTTATAGAAAAAGTTATCTTTCATGGTATGACGTGCAATCGGGTCAACGCCTTGGGCATGTTGCAGTAACTGATAATTGTGGTAGGTGGGGCAATGCATTATTTGATAAAAAATCAAAACATATTATCAGTGGCTTTGATATTGCTGAGAAATTCTATGAAGCGTATATTCAAAATCCAATTGCTGTGACAATTTTTGAAAAACTAGGTTCTCCAGTATTTCGTAATCATGGGCAAAGTTTTGGAAGAATCGGAAAATTTTCTTGTGCTTTGAATAACTAATCATAAATCGCAATAGAGAGGTTACTACCCATATGCATCGATATACAGTAGCGGTTATTTCACTTCTATTCTTGAATTCTCTCTATTCACACGAAGAGTTTGCAACAAAAATAGTTAGTTCTGATTTGATCACTAATGAAACTGAAATTGACTATTATGTTGATAATACGCTCATTGGATTTGTAAGTTTCACCAAAGTTCCTCTATGTAATATGTATGCTATTCATAGTTTTTATATTTACCCAAAATATAGAAATAAAGGATATGGAAAAAAGTTACTTGCTTATACGTGTAATCATGTAAAAGATCTTGGTGCTCGAAAAATATATATTCAACCGGGACCATTTGAAATTGTAGATGGTAGGGGTGAAAATATAACTGATGAAACACGTGAAGAAAGAATTCAGAAATTGATTAAGCTTTATAAAGAAGCAAAATTCAACTTTGTTAATCCTTTTACATCACGCTGTGCTTACGTGCTTTATAAAATTCTGAGGATTTCTGAAAATTCAGAGTATTTGATGGTGCATGCCAAAGCATAAAGAAAACAAATAGCAAAAATCGTATGAGATAAAAAAATATGGTGTCAATCTTTGTAAATAGAATTGCCACCATATTCTTGTAGAAATAAATCCTGTTTTATTCCTGAATCATCTTATGGAATGCAAACTGATAAAAAGGTCTCACTACATCATTTGCAATTGTTTTGAAATTTTCTAATCTTGTTCTAATCCAAAAAGGAGAATGGTTTTTTACGATTTTAGTTAACCCTTTTTTTGCAAAATAAAAACCCGGTATAGTTGCTATTGCACCCAACCAGACACCGGATATAATGATACCGTCTCTATCATTTGGGGTAATTGATAATTGCCTAAAGCAGTGTCGAGCAAATTTGAATCCACCTGTTATTAATAAACCTCCTACTATTGTTTTTAATACACCCCAGCTGACTTGTTTGAGGTGAATTGACTTTAAAGTATCATCATTAAGTTTTGCATCTAACCGTTGAGTATAAAGATTGAGCGCTTTCTTATAATAAACATGTTCCGTGGCTATTTTTTTTAGGTTTTCTATACTAGACCTCTTCTGAAACTCATTTAACCAACTCAAAATTATAAATACCCGCAATAAGATTGAAACGGAGCCCAAATCTTTTTCGTCGATTGCGATATTTGTCAGCAACTATTTTAAAACGTTTTATCATACCAATTACATGCTCATTTAAAACACGCTGGCTTGATAATTCTCTATTTCGTTGTTTATCTGTTAATGTTAAAGGATTTTTTTTACTTTTTTTCTTTGGCATAGAAGTATTATTATGAATTTTTTTTAGACCTAAATAACCTGTATCTGTAAGAACTTCAGTAGATTTTGCGAAGTGAATTTTTGAAGTTTTGAAGAGTTTAAAATCATGTCGTTTACCATCTGAAAAATTTGTACAAACAATTTCTTTTGTTTTTTTGTTTACAACTACCTGAGTTTTTATAGTATGACGTTTTTTCTTACCGGAATAAAATTTCCGCTGTTTTTTTTAGGACGTTCAATAGGACTTTCAGTTGCATCTATTAAAATAACTTCAAATTCATTATCGCTTTTCAGTAGCGCTTTTCTGCCAGGCAATCTAAATTCTTTGCTTTGAATAAGAGTATTTTCAACCCATCGTATTGCTTCAAATGCATTGCTTTCAGCAATGCCATAACTTGTCGCAATATGAAGATATGTTCGATATTCCCGTATATATTCAAGAGTCATCAAAAGCATTTCTTCAATACTGAGCTTATTTGGACGTCCTCCCTTTGCCTTTTTTATTTTTTGCGCTTCTTTTAAAATAGAAACCAATACTTCAAATGTTTTTCGTTTTACTCCAGTTACTCTTCTAAAGTTTTTTTCTGATTAAATTTTTAATTTTTCATTCTTCATAATCGCTTACCCTTTTTTTATAAATCGATTATGATTATGCCATAAAATTTATAGTTTCAGAAGAGGTCTACTATATAAATTTTGTTTTTTTTGTAGGGCAGCTCCTAAATATTTCGGTTCTAATGCTTGAGGGAAGTCGTGCATTGCGCTAATACTTTTTGCCATAACCAAAAATAGTAAGGTTAAAAGATGTATGTGTAAGCGTGGAGACATAAAAATCCTTTTGAAATTATTATGATATTATAAAAATTACAACTAGCTAAAATTGTAGATATTTTACTAAATATTGTCAAAATGAATGCTTTAATGAGAGGTTGTTATGATAAAAATTATTGAATCTATAAAAAAATGAAAACGGCTTATTTGATCGTAAAGACAAATTAGGCGCAGATTATAAATTCAATTTGATTTAAAATTAAAGTTAATCATTTTACTAAAGCTTTTTAATTTTCTATAGTAAGTATAGTATTATAATTACTGTAATAAATCTTAAGAAAGAAAAATCATGAAATTGTCATTTTTCAGTTTTTGCATCATGGGCTTTATGACATGCTCTTTAGTGGCTATGGAAGATTATACGCATGAAAAGCCAAGGCAAGAGGAGTTATTAACTGATTATGAAGCAGCGCACCTTTTTTTAGAACATTTTAATAATGGTGTTAAGAGCTATAAACCGCTTAAAGATGCTTTGGCTTTAAGGCCGCGAACAATTCAAGAAACTGTTACCTTATTATATGGTGTTTTAGGATCTCTTCAATTTTATAGCCCCAAAGAAATTTCATTTAATAACAAGTCCATTGCAATTTATAGTCACACTGAAAATGCATGGCTAACTTTGGCTGATACTGGGGCAAATCCATTGTATGAATTGTTTAATCTATCAGTAGGAGCTATTTGTGTTTCAAATGAAGATGTCAAAGCATTGATTGCTTTAGCAAGGAAACAGTTTTGGCAAGAAAATAAAAATAAGGTAACAAAACATTTAGATTTATTAGAAGAACTTCCGGCTCCTGTTAAGCAGCGTATTCTACAGCGATATATTTGGAACGATCTTGATGAGCAGTATAAGCATGCAAATGAGGTGCGCATTGAGACTAAGCTGAAATATGCAGGTGATTATAAGGTCGGCGATACTACAACTGTAGCTTATTTAAAAGAAAAAGTGCTCAATCGGGAAGGAATCCCTGTTGATCAACAATCATTATGTGCTTTGAGAAAAGCTAATAAATGGACACTTTGGATCGGGAGTGAATTGAGTGAGCCCTTAGAAGATGATAGATTTGTTAAAGAGGTCATGAATAGTTTTAAAACTGATATTTTTCTTCTTACACTTCATTTGAGACGGCCGGCTCAAACCGGTAACTAATTAATCTTAAATTTAAAAAACAACTAAACGTAGAATCTATGTTTAGTTGTTTTTTTATGTATTTCAAAAATTTAACTGTTAAAGTTGTTGTAGGTAGTGGGCTTTTTGAAAGAAACGTTCACTCTATTATGCATAGTTTCTTATCAAAAGGTATTTTTATGAATAAGCGTAATCGTCATTGCACATTTTTGATTGTTTCTTCTCTAGTGTTTATGCACAGTTCATTACTCATGGGTATGGAAAAGATACGCCAAAAAGATAAAGTTCTCGTGCTCGATTCTGTGGTAACTTTTAAATTATCTAAGCAGTTGAAAAAATATGTACAAGAAAAAAAGGTTGCTTTGGATGCAGAACCTGAAACTTTTGAAGAGACAATAGAAGCGCTCAGAGACCTTTTTTGTGCTTTTAAACTTCATAAAGCAAGATTTGCATTCAATGATCGAGAAGTTGAAGTTTATGATGAAAATAAGCATCGATGGCAAAAGCTGAATGATATGGGTAATCCAATATTTTATACATGGTTTAATGACGCAGTAAGAATTGTTTGTGATTCAGATGTTAATGTCCAACGGCTCATTTCTTTAGCAATTAAGCAACTGTCGACCATTAATGAAAATAATCAATCTGAGTATTTAGAAATATTAGAAACTCTACCCCAGTCAATTGCGCATCGCATTAAAGAAGAGTTTGCATGGTCTGATGATGCATTTGTTATTGAGTCTAAAAAAATCGACTATAAAAAGACTATTGAAGGAATTAAACTAAAAAAAAGAAAGTTATTATTAGCTTTTGCAGATGAGACACTGTGTGTTTATGGCCTAGATAATTATATGGAATCTTTACATTGTTTTCATGATAATATTCATTCGTCTAAGATTATTGAAAAGTATAAAAAATTAGTTGCAACAGGAAATATATTTGGCCATATTGTATTATTTGATAGTGCGGGTACTAGTTCAGAACCATGTTGGAAAATTAAGTTTGGTATGCTTTCGGAACCCCGAGCAATAAGATTTATCGATAAAGATCGGATTGCTGTAGCTCTAGAATTTGGTATTCAAATAGTAGCAAGTAAAGATGGTACACTATTACACTGTATAGAAGATGATAAGGTTGGAGTTAAAGATTTGTTATTGTTGCCACGTGGTATTTTAGTATCAAGTTCAAGAACTATTAAATTTTGGAATGTTGATAGCTATCAATGCATTAAAACAATACAAAAGCAAAACAATAAAGTCTCAAAATTGCTATTCCTCAATAATAAAATTTTCATTGGTGATAATATTCTCATGCAATATGATTCTTCAGGGCATGAAGAACAAAAAATTTGTACTGATGTTATATATGCATTAGCAGCATTGGATCCATCGCTTATTGTTATAGATAATTTAGGTACATTAAAAGTGATTGATACTGCGTCAAAAAAATGTTTAGCGGAGATCAATGAAGAATATATTTCAGCTATTGCGACGTTGGATTATAAAGAATTTCCTGATCAGCGTAGGTTGTTTCTACGAAAACATACCAGCACTAAGTTAAAATTATTTGATTTTCCTACCTTTGCAAAAGTCGTTACAGCGCGTGTTAAAAAAAATAAAGAAGTGGAAAAGTAAACGTATACTTTTAACTTTTACAATGACCGTGTGCGCATAAAATTTGATAAGGCGAAGGTAAGCTTTGTGCCAAGAACTTTTTGAGCGGTTGATCCTAACGTAAAATGGCGGTAGGGAGAAAAAACGTCATCAAGATCGGTGCGCTTATCAATCATGCTTTCTGCGCTATAAACGCCTAACGCAGCTGCCCAAGGTAGGCCTGCAGCACCAGTTACGTAATAGATATGTGTATTATCTTTATCAAATCCTGCAACCGGCATGATATCTTTTGTGATGCCAATGATGCCCGGCCAGATATAATTAAAGTGTAAAGGAATATGAGGAAATTTTTCTTTACAATAGTTCATAAGTTTTTTTTGTACCCTTGCCGTTTTATGTTCTTCGCATGATGCATAGGTTGAAAGCAACCGCGCACCACCAAGCATAAGTCTATTGTCGCCATCTAAGCGAAAATAGTTATAAATCAAATCGGTATCCCATGCCATCATGCGTTGTTCCGGAAATAAAAGTTTTGTTTGCTCTATGGTAAGCGGTGCACTCATCATTAAAAATGTTTGCACATGGTAAACCGAACTGAGTAATTTTCCAAAATCCCGTATAAATCGATCTATGCACAGCACTATTTTTTCTGCTTTAAAATGCATTGATGGCGTTTTGACTTCATGCGAAATAATTTCTGTTGCAGGACAATCTTCAAAAATCTGTACACCTTGATTGAGTAAAATATGTTTCATTGCTTGGCAATATTGATAAGCGCAGATGCCAAAGGTATTAGGATAACGAATGCCGCCATAATATTTAGAAGATCCAATTATCGTAGGCAGTGTCTCTTGAGAGTAGAGGTTGCTTTGATACTGCAGATCTGCACGTGCTTTATACTCTTTTTCTATTGAATTTTGTAATGACTTTTTGCTTGTTGCAAGAACTAAGGTATCTTGTTCTTGGTAATCACATGAGATTGCATATTTTTTAATATTTGAACGAATGAGTTCAACGCCGGATACTGCAAATTCCCATAAATTTTTTCCTTGATCAGGACCATAAAATTCTAATAAATTGTGCAGCGAAAATTCAGAATCGGGAGTGATAAAACCGGAGCTTCTTCCGCTGGCGCCTGCGCCGCAATAATTTTTTTCAATTAAAGCAACAGAGAGGCCTTTTTCATGAAAAGTTTGTGCTGCGCTTAATCCGGCCATCCCTCCACCAACAACAAGAACATCGACTTTTACAGATTTTGTTGCAGGTTTGCAGAGTGGTCGATTAATATACCAAAGGACTTGATCTAGAGGAGAGAGCTTCATAATTTTTTTTTATTTTTTTTTGTTGTTTTTATTTTAAACCTATGAATGAGCGACTTGATTGTAGCAAGACATTTTGAAGAGAATCTAGAATTTTTTTTAATGCACTATTTTATTTGTCTAAAATTTATTTATTAGCAGTATTTTGCGTGCCCAAAATACTGCAGACAAAAGGGCACAAACAGTTCCGTTTGACCCCTTTTCCGCACGTATATGCACCACACATCATTGCGGCTTTGCAGCCTTATGATTTCGGGTGCACGACGTGCTACCGGAAACTTTTTATTTATATATTAACAATTTTATTGTTGGCGCTATCGCATCAAAATTTCGGGTGCACGATGCATTACCGGAATATATTTATAAAACGTGAACTCGATAAATTATGTTAAAATAAAGCTGGTAAATATTTAAGCGAATTTAAAAGAAATAAATGAATGTAGAATTGTCATCCAGAGAATTTTCACGTAGTGAAATTCGTGCCGTGCCCGCCATAGCCTCGTGCGACGGCTGGGGGATCCAGATAATAAAATCTTTTCTACATTAATTACTATTTACAACTGATGCATTCGTGTATCTAATATCCCTGATGAGTTGATAGAGTTTAGGAACATATTTTATACCTAAACAGATCGTAAGAATTTCTATGGGCATTATACTAATTACACAATGGCTCTGTATTTTTCTATTATCCCATAAAGCGGTTTCATTTCTAATTAATTTAATACCGGGCAATCTAAACCGTGTATTACGTACTGGCCTTACAGATTCTTGAGTTTTGCTATCATAAATTGTAACTTCAAAACACAAAATGTCTGTAACATCGGACAAAGTAAAAACGGCTGTTGCTTGATGCGCCATACACAATACATAAAATGAAATTGCCATAATAACTGGGAAAATTTTTTTTACAATAAACACATGACCTTTCTAATAATAAAATATTCGTGTCATTTATTACATGCTAATTGTATCATAATTAACTCAAATGAAAAATGTTTCTCTATTTAAAATAATTGATAAATTAATACCAATTTTATAAAGCTACTATATATAAATAATCATCTATACTATAAAGGAATGTATGTCTGAACTTATTTGTGGAGTAAGTTTACTCTTTATATATTTATCGTGTATGGTTGCATTAGTGCAGTTCAAAGGCGATACAAGTATTGCAAATTTTACATGGGGCGGTGGCGTTATGCTGGTAGCTCTTTTTACATTTTTTAAAATGAGCTCTTTTTTGCCGCAACAAATGCTGATAACATCTCTTATCGTGCTTTGGGCGCTACGACTTATTTCCTATGTATATATTCGCTATACCGGAAAAGATCCACGATTTGCTGCATGGAAATGGCAAGGATTGAAAGCTCTTTTTATCAACATACTCTGGGTTTTTGGGCAAACGCTCTTGATTGCAATCATGAGTTATCCCGCGATTTTAGTTAACACCTATAACATTCAGCGCGGTTTATCTTTTTTTGATTTTTTTGGTTTAGCATTATGGCTTTTTGGTTTTTGTTTTGAATCGATCAGTGATTACCAATTATACAAGTTTATGCATAATGCGCTCAATAAAGGCCGCGTAATGCGTTTTGGCCTTTGGCGGTATTCTCGTCATCCTAACTATTTTGGCGAATCAATGATGTGGTGGGGAATTTTTTGCATAGCATCAATAGTGCCGTATGGTTTAACTGCTGTTATTGCACCAGTTACGATTACTTGTTTACTTGTTTTTGTAACGGGCATTCCGTGGGTTGAAAAAGCGATGGAAAACAGTTCTGAATATCAAGAATATAAACGAAAAACATCTGTTTTTATTCCATGGTTTATAAGAAAATAAGATTAATCTTCTTATACTTTCTTGCATTCATAAATAAGCGTTGAATCAAATTCATTTGCAATAATTTTGTGATGCGCTTTATAGGTAACAAAAGAAAATCCGATCTCTTTAAGCAGAGAATCAATTTCATATCGCTTGTAAAGCCGTAGTTGAACTTTTTCAGATTCGCAAGCAATAAGACCATTGTGATCTTTTAGTTCATAATGGCAGGCAATAGTAACGATTTGGCTTTTTGGATTATATGAAGGACGTTGGTGGCCAATAATAAGAGTGCCATCATTTTTTTTATAGGTTGAACTATTCCAACTATTTAATGAAGCAGTGATAGCTTGTGGTGTATCAACTTCAAAAACAAATTTACCACCGGGAATAAGGTGATCATGTATATTTTGTAAACAGTGTTTAACTTCATCTTTATTAGTTATGAGCCCAAATGATCCGCTTGGGATAAAAATAAGAGCGTAGCGTCGTTCAGATTTAAATTCTTGTATGAAACAGCGTTGAACTTTTGGAACGAGATTTTTTTGAGAGCATTTTTCTTGTAATGCTACAAGCATATGTTCTGAAGCATCAAATCCTTCAACATCGAGTCCTTTTTCAAGCATGGGGATTATGTAACGTCCGGTTCCGCACATGGGCTCAAGAATAGGTCCATTGGCTTGCTGTGCATAATGCATATACCATGAAAGTTCATTGGCGGTTGCATGAGGTTTTTCAAGATCATAAAATTGTGTTGATAGCTGATAATATGAATCGAGCTGTTTGTTCATGCAGGATTTACTTTCATTGATTCGTTGTAAAGGAATGTTCCGGCAACGCCTAATGGTAGAGGAGTGGGTAGATACGCTCGTGCAATTTCTTGCAATGTTGCAGCATCAAGTATGAGTAAGAATGATTTGTTTGCACCGCTGTCAAAAATTAGCGATAGAATCACGCCATCATCTTCTTTGCTTGCGTGAGGGGCAGGAACAAAGATCGGTTCATTTGCATAACATCCTTGCTGTTGCCATTCTTGTAGTGAACCATTTTGTGTATTAATTTTTATTATTTTGTGTGGGAATTTATGCGGTTCCGATGCACTTATACCATACACAAATGAATAAGGTTCCATGCGTAAGGATTTATTGAAGGTAGGAGACGCGAGTGTTGATGTGCACAGTTGTTTATGTATCACTGACGAGTTTGCGAGATTAAGCTTTATCCGCGTATAATATGAAGGTTCAAACTCATGCTCATTGGTGCTGTGTAATGAATCGACCTTTGTATAGGGAATAATCTGAGCATCATTATAAGCAACACAATCTATCACTAATTCATCATTTTTTTCAAAAGCATTAATTGTTGAAAAAACTAAAAAGGGAGTCTGAGTGTGCAATGTTTTAACGGTTGCGCCACTGTTTTTGTCAATTACTATGAAGTTTGTCCCTAATTCGGGTTTCCATTGAACTTTTTCGATAAATGCTCCTGCTCCTAAAAGGAGATCCATAGGATTAACCACAAAAGGAATTTCTATAAGTATGATATAGTTTTTTGTCATCGCCATGCTGCGCATATAGGAGGGCATTTTTACCGATGTTGTATTTAGTTGTTTGGCGATTGAATCAGCCCCAATCTTGTAGACAACATAATTACTGGTCGTGCCAAAGTTTATGAGGTAATTATAGTAGGTCTGATTAGATGCATCATATAAAAAATTTATGGTAGTAAGATGCCCTTCTAAATAATCGTTAAGATTAAAAGGCGCAATCGTTTTTAACGTAAGAGGATCGATTTGCACTCCTAATGTTGTTTCAGTAAGAGCAATAACTTTATCATTCAAGTGTGCTATGGCGAGATTCCCGTTATCATATGGCTCAGGAGCTCCTAAAGCAGCAGATGCAAGACGAGAAAAGAAGCCTTTAGGTTTTTCCGTGCTCATACTACTATCAAATCTGCCATTTTTCATACAGCGCTGATAATAAACACTATCCAAAAAGCTATTTTGATACGAAATGGAACTGCCGTCACAATAAAAACCATGTAGCAGTGCAAGTCCATTAAACCAGTAGGCCGCTTTTGTTGGTCCTAATTCAAATTGAGCAGGACCCGTTCCAATAAGTGTGCCCTTAAGCCAGGCCGGAAGAGCTCCAACAACTGATAATTTTTGTAAAGGAGTTGTTTGGGTGACCGATTCAAAACCCTTATTTTTGCTTCCGCTAAATGATGATTGCGTTGAAGGCTTGCTTGAAGAAAGGCATTCCGGTTTTATGGCAAGAGCTTTTTCATCAGATTTGGTTCCAAGGTTTACCATCTCTTTTTGAAAAAAATAGTAACTAGCCCCACCTGATATGATAAATACTAATAGAATTTTTTTAATTAGAGCTTTTGTAAGCATTACACAACCTCATTTTAATAATAGATCTTTTTACCAGTATACACCTATTTACTACAATGGTCTATTGCGTTGTGCTGAAATTTTAAATAAGTTAGAATTTTATAGTTTTGACAGATAGGATTGACGCTGTTATCCTTTGTAGGGTAAAAGTTATAATAACTTCAGTTTTAGGAAGGGATTTTTATGAAATTTTCTACAGTAGCTTCTTTACTGTTATTTTCTGCAGCAGCATATGCTGGCAGTGGCGATTTTGGGTATTACCCTAAGAATCAAGAATATTATGAATATCGGTCTCCTAGAGAATCGGTTTGGCAATTTTTGGAAAAGTATGGTAACAATTACCAACAAGCATTTTTTGATGCAGCAAAGTATGGATATAATGATTTATTAGTACCACTTCTTGATCTTGGGACTCGTATTAATGGAGCCAATAAAGAGGGTAAAACAGCATTAGCATTTGCTGCAGAGTCTGGTAATTTTCTTACGTGCAGAAAGCTTATCATTTTAGGTGCCAATGTTAATGCACAAACCAACTGGGGTTCGACTCCCTTAATGTGGGCAGCTCAAAATGGTCATAAAAAAGCGTGTAGGATTCTACTTGAGGATGGGGCTAAGATTTCTGCATGTACAAATGATGGTAAAACTGCCTTAATGTATGCTGCAGAGCATGGTCATACTGCTGTTTGCGAACTGTTACTTAAGCATAGGGCTTTTGTTGATGTACGAACCAATTGGGGATCAACGGCATTAATGTGGGCGGCACAAAAAGGGCATAAAGAAACATGCAGACTTTTAGTACAACATGGTGCAAATGTTAACGCTCGAACAAATTTTGGGAAAACAGTTCTTGATTATGCTAAAGGTTATAGAGATGTTGCTAATTTTTTGCGTAACGCTGGTGCATATTCCAATTCTGCGCAGGGATCAACCGATTCTAAGCCTAAAGGGGATTCTGGAGATGGATTCTTACCAGGATTTTTGTTAGGAGCTCTTGTTTCTTATGGCTTAACTCATCTTTGTAGTTAAGAATAGAAATTTTTTAGAAAAAAGGCAGAGCCAAATTTAATTACCGGCTCTGCCTTTTTTTTAGATTTTTTTATAAAGTTTTAAGCGTTCAACTTGCTTTACAAATTTATCGCATTTTCTTTTTTTTCCTTTTTTAACACAATCCAGATACCAAAGGATTTTTTTATTAGCAGTATTTTGCATGCCCAAAATACTGCAGACAAAAGGGCACAAACGGTTCCGTTTGATCCCTCTCCCGCTCCAATATGAACCATTCCATTGTTGATGCTGACGCATCAAAATTCCAGGTTCACGTGTAGCTACCGGAGGATATTTATAAATTTTAAACTGATGCTCTATGAGCTTTTCGAAGGATAGGTTAGCGAAGTCTGGCCTGTCAGTCATTTCTGAAAGAAATGACTGGAGGAGAGAGTGGGATTCGAACCCACGATCCCGATCACTCGGGATAACGGTTTTCAAGACCGCCGCATTCGACCGCTCTGCCATCTCTCCAGTAAAAATCTTAGTTTTTAGTGTAAAGCAAAATATAAAAAAATCAAAATTGTTCTGAGTAAGAAAATTTCTTTTTTATAGAAATTTCAGTTACACGAATCTTGATTAGACACGCAAAGGCTTTGGGTAATTACTGTTGCGTAGATTTGATTTTTTTTCTTCAACATGACTGAAAAGCCTTTCAATCGCAATATCTGCATTCTGATTTATGGGCCCTAGAAATACACGGTCTTCGTGACAGCACTTTACAATTTCCGATATATCATAGCTCGGGAAATGTGTATTTATGCCATGAATGCACCTATTAAAATGTGAAAAATATTTTTTTACAAATAAGGGAACATAAATATAAAAGTCAAAAGGATATTCCTTCTTTATATTTTCTAATGTGTCTATAAACTTTGTATAATAGTTTATTTTTTTTTGAAATGCTTTAATTTCTCTGCTCAAAGTAGGATTGTTTTCTGCTTGTAATTGTTCGCAATATTCAAGAAAAAAGTCTGAGTTTTTTTTGGCAATAATTACTACATTCTTACAATCTACTTTTGCGATATTAGTATCGTTTTCCATAGAAATTGTATTAAAAATTGAAGCTCCAAAAAGGGTCGTTAGAATAATCTTTGCATATATTAGTTTCATAATAATAACTTTCGATATATTGAAGTAATTAGCTATACTATCAACAAATAGCATACCATAATTTATAAAAAAATACAGTCTGTGAAGGGATATTTTGTTAGTTATTTCCATTTGTATTCAAAAATGGGCTATTATATCTGATAAAAACCCTTGGGGGGATAGACTTTTAGAAACATAGTAAAGAACAGGTTACGAAAGGATTGGGGAAGTTAAGTTGTTCCGTCTTGCCAGATGGCTTGGCCGGAATAAACTGGCCTGCCAGTCATTTCTGAAAGAAATGACTGGTGCGCCTATAAGGAGTCGAACCTTAAACCTTCAGATCCGTAGTCTGACGCTCTATCCAATTGAGCTATAGGCGCATGTTAATTTCAATTAAATACGTATCATTGCTTTATGCAAAGCCAATTCTAAAAAATGTCATTGCGAGCTTGCGAAGCAACCCAGTTATGAAATTTTTTCATTAACCGGCGAAGCCAGGCGTAGTTTGCCAAGCCGGAAGGCCTGGATAAACGAAGACTGGTGGAGAGAGAGGGATTCGAACCCTCGTGCCCCATTTCTGGAACTCTTGCTTAGCAGGCAAGTGCTTTAAGCCGCTCAGCCATCTCTCCTTAACGCAAGAAACACATATCTAGAATAAAATATTTACTAATTTATGCAAGCACTAATATGCTTTTCACTATACAATGATGAGAGCGATTTAGAGTAATTACAAACTTTTTTAAATTTTGAAGAGCTATGGCATTAATTTTTATGGTAAAAGTTGTTCCTTCATCAGGAAGACAGGAATGCATTCTTGATAAATCAGGTGAACTTAAATGTTATCTAAAAAGTCAACCAGAACGGGGATTAGCTAATAAAGAGCTTATAGGTATGCTTTCAAAGTCTTTAAAAATTCCTCAAGCTTCGATTATGCTTTTATCTGGTGACATCTCAAGAAAGAAGAAGATTAAGATTGAAGGGCTGGATACGTTTGAACAGCTTATGAAACTATTGCAGGTAGCGCCCCTTGATAAGCAGGAAAAGCTTTTTAATTAAAAAAGGCGGAAAAAATGGCTTATATAAAGTGGAAAGGTATAGATCTTTCAGGTACGCAGCGAACAGGCGTTATGGCTGTTCGTTCTACACAAGAGCTTGCATTAAAACTTTTTCAGCAAGATATAGCGCTGCTATCAAGTAGCAATAAAAAACCTTTGCCAATTATTCATACATTGCCTTTGCATGAAAAAATCGATTTTTTTAAACAGATTGCTTTACTTTTAAGTTCAGGAATTTTTCTAGATCAAGCATTGTTATTAGTTATGCATTATACAAAGAAGAAGTTTTTTAAAGAAATCATTAACGATATTTTGCTTGATGTTCAGCATGGTACAAGGTTAAGTATGGCATTAAAGAATTATCCTACCGTGTTTGATTCTCTTACGGTTCAAATGATAGAAACTGGAGAAGAATCGGGCAAGCTTGTTGAAGCGCTCGAGCATTTATGTATGCATCAAGAAATGGTTTTTCAATTTAAAAAGAAGGTTAAAGCGGTGCTTTTGATGCCCTGTATTACATTTCTTTTTTTTATAGCAATTGCGTCTGTTATTTTTATTGTAATAGTTCCAACACTAGGCTCGATGATAGTATCTTCTGGTCAAAATCTTTCAACAACAACGCACATTCTTCTTATGGTGAGTGATTTTGTTCGTAATTGGAAAAGTATGTTGTTTTTTGTGGTAGCAAGTAGCGGTTTGATGATAAGCGCCTGGTATCTTTTTACATTTTCTCATGTAAAAAGGTTTTTGCACTATTGCCTTGTGCATACTCCATTTCTTGGGCAATTGCTCTATGATACAACCTTTGTCTATTTTTTTCAGTCATTGGCAATTTTAACAAAAACTGGAGTGCATACAATGACAGCGCTTTCAATTGCTCATCAATCAATTGGAAATAGAATCATACAAGGACAGATTGGTTGGATGCTAGATGCAGTGCAAGAAGGACATTCATTAAGTAAAGCTGCGATGCAAGATCCACGATTATTTTCAGAACATGTTCAAGCATTGCTTTCAGTAGGCCAAGAATCGAGTTGCTTACCTTTTATTTTTGGTCAGATTGCAATGGTTTATAAAGAGCGCATTGATAAGTTTTTAACCACTATGGCAACGTTGGTTCAACCACTGCTTATGATTATTTTAGGGCTCTTAATTACTGCACTTGTCTTTGCGGTGTATGTTCCATTATTTAATCTTTCTTCAGTAATAGCGTAAAAGTTCGATAGATTTTTTCTTTGGCAATATTTTTTGTTTGATTCATAGAGCTGAATGAAAACTATTGATATCTTTATTATAAATTTATTACAATTATATATATATAATATAATTTTGTTCTTTCAAGGAGAGGTTAATGAAAAAAATACTATTATTTATACTTATTTTGATCTCAATGGTTGATATTTTACCAGCAACTACCACATATACTCTGCCGGCATGGTTTAAAAAACATAAAATTTATAACACAACGGAGTATCCGATAATGGTAAGAGCAAGTTTTGCTGGTTATGATTCGCCATCACCATTTTTTAAAGCTATTTCGGGAGCTAATAGTGTTGGACTTCTCATTGAGCCAAAATCAAATTCAAATAGTTCAACGACAAAATTTTTTGAAATAGGCAATTATGGTAATGATGAAGATAATTCATTCACAGCAATAGGAATTTTTAAGCAAAACCAGCCATATATTGCTTTTAGCGAACCTATAATAATTAATCCCACCAAAGAAAAAGAAAAGGATTATACTATAAGCATAAAACCAGGCATCGCACCTAATGTATCTCAATTTATACTCGAAGAAAAAAAGTAGATTACGCAATCTTTTTGAGGATGAATCGGGTTTTTTGTTCTTATGTAGTTCTATTAAATTGAATTAATTAAAGATTTTAATCTGGGTATATCTACAACTATATCTTCATTTTGTTGTTGTTCCCAAGTAAGTTCTTCATCTGTACAAATTAATGCATGATGTTGCAGTTCAGCCGATTGAGATAAATTATAAAATAGTTTATTAAAACCTTCTTGATTAAAAATTTCAATAACCTGTGCTCCTTTATCTGCAAAAACAAGATTTGAAAGGCCGGAACCATGCGGACTTATAATAGTATTGGCTGATGCAATAATGGCTGCTTGTTCGAGTAAAGAATAGTCTTCAAGATGTACAGTAGTAAATTCTTGTGATTCTAAGAATTTTATAACTTCACCTTCATTAACAATTCTTCGTGATGCAGCTTTGCTACGAGAAATATAAATTTTTTTAGAGTTTTTGTATTTTTCGAGATTTGTTGCATCAAGAAATTCTGATCGTAAGAAATCAATAACCCACTGTGGAAAAGCAAAAGAAGGTTCTTTAATAGCAATTGAAGGAACAAGTAAAACATCAGCAATGATTTGTGAATTTGGTTTTGCAAAAACTATTTTTTTGTTATCAATTCCAATTTTTGCAAGAGTTTCAAGCTGAAATGGATGGCTGAGAGGCTCAATATACAATGCATCATACTCGATATGTAGGTCTTTAAGAATTTTTAAGCGGGGTAAAATCTGAAACATCCAATGATAATAGCATTGGCTACCTGGAGAGGCGATGATAGCTAATTTACCTTTAAAATGGTGTGCTTTGGGAAGTTCATTGCGGTGGAGCATATGATACTCTGATAGTGGTTTTTCCGGATACTTAATGACGGTATCTTCTAAAAGAAAATTATCGTATGTAATAATGTGGCCATCTTCATAAACGCGTGCATTTGCAAGCTCAAGAACAAATTTTGGATTGGGGATAGGCAAATTATTTTCGTACACTAGTTGGCCTTGATTATTTGCAGCAACTTCTAATGCGGTTATAGTTTTTCGGGGTGCAATGGTTGTATCATAAGTATGCAATGCCTGAAGATTAAAACATGAAATGAAAAGTATAAGAATAAACATTGTTGCTCCTGCTATGGGTGTTGATTTTATGACGAGTCTAGATGTAAACAATGCTTGCTTGTTTGTCAAGATATTTTTAATACAATATTTTGGGCATTCAAAATATTTAGACAAAGATATTTTATTTATAAAGGTATTGTAAGCCCAATGCCTTTAATACATTTTTTTAAATTAGGTATTTTTATGTCAAAAATACCTAAAACCAAAAGGGCACCTAAGAAGTATCTTAGGAATCTCTGTCGCGCAAAAGGCGGATTCTTCCGACTTCGCCAGGGCTTCGACGGACACGCGCACTTACGTGCTGTAAATCCTTCAACGGTTGCGCTCAAAGGACTTTTCATTTTTATTACTGGATCCCCCAGCCGACGCTTATCCAGGCCTTCCGGCTTGGCAAGCTTTGGCGGACACGCACGACCTCCACTTAGGTGAAGGTCTCTGGATGACAATCGTAAATGTATAAAATCTTTCCGGTAGCTACACGTGGTCCCGAAAACTTAATGCTGTAAGCATTAATGTTGAAGTGGGCCATATTGGAGCGGGAGAGGGATCAAACGGAACCGTTTGTGTCCTTTTGTCTACAGTATTTTAGACAGGTAAAATACTGTTAAAATATAATTCCTTTGTAGTTAAGGTATATTGGACACACAATATACCTTTAATAAAAAAAATTTTGACATAAAAATACCTAAACTAAAAAGTTTTTTGCCGTTCAATAAAAAAATATCCGCATATAATAAGCAAGAGCAGTGCAATAACTAATGCTCCCAATTGAAAAAATCGCTGCAGATAGTGCCAATAAAAAAGAAAGCCAGAAAGGAGAGAAAGAACTCCTCCAACAATAAATCCGCTTGCTAAAAAATCAATTTTTATAAGCGAACCTGCTACTATAGCCAAGCATCCGGCAACTGCTGCAACGCACAAATAGTAAAAAAGATAGGTTTGATACTCGTTGTTCCATTTATTTCTTACTTGTGGTCGTTCTTCCTCTTTTACCGATGCAAAGTCAGGATACTGAGGTCTTGGACATAGTAGATCAAATGCTGCACTAATAAGTAAAGGGAATACGATTGAAATGCCGATAGCAACGGCGCTTTTTTTAAAAAAATTTGTTAGATTTTTCATCGGTGTCTTTCTTGGTTATAAAAACTATTGATATGGTCAAAATTGCACACAATCAATTTTTAAATCAAGAGTTTAGCAGCTAATATACAAAGAACGATTTTGAAGAAATCTAAATCAGTATTAAATTTTAATTTTTACAAAATCTAAAATCTTCTCTGCTTTATCTATGCAGATTTTTACTGTTGTGGCGTCCGGAGTAAAGAAATCATCAGGATAACGACCGGCTATGGAATAAGGATTTAAATCAGCAGCGTCATTAAGCAGTATGTCAAATTGTTTGTCAAATTCGGAACATACATTGACAAGAGCAACAAGATCATGAGTTCTTTTTAGTCCGTTGTTTTGAAAAATTAAATAGGCCTTTAATGATTTTTCAGCGCATTGCTGAGCATGATAATAAATGGGGCCCAAAATAACTTCATGAGCATTGAGTAATATTTAGCGACCTTTAAATCATTTTCGGCAAATAAAAGCCATTCATCATGCTTTTGCATAAATTTTTTTGCCCAAATTTTTGACTTTGTAACAGAATTCCGAACTGTCTTTAGATTTTAGATCAAATTCTTTTTTGTTAAAAAGTAAAATATCTTTAGATAAACTCATATCCATTAACGCCTTGTGCCCTAAGACCAAGTCTTGATAACGATTGTTCTTAAAATCTTCAACCACGATAAGCAAATCCAGGTCGCTTTCTTCATCAGGCTTTCCCCAGGCATATGAACCAAATAGATATATCTCTAGGGGGTTATAAGTATTGATAAGTCTTTTTTTGACTTCTTCTATTGTTTTTATAGATATCATGGATAAAGAGACCAAATTTTTGTGTATTAAAAGTTATTTTAATCTGTAAATAATTATAAAAAATTAAGGTCTCTTTTGTCAATGAGTCTGGCTAGAGATATAGGGCAAACGCATTAGTGTCGAATTTAAAAAAGGAAAAAAACTTTCTTGAAGTAACAATAAATTTTCGCCTGTTATTGCGATTTATAAAGATTTTTCATTTTATTACTGGGTCACCACGTCATTTCATTCCTCGTGATGACATTATGCTTAATTCGTTAATTTTGCTTTGATAAATTACAGTAATCTTGTGTTAATATAATAAGTTTAAAATCTGAATTTTTAGTGCGTTTGCCCTACTAGAGATAAAAAGATTTTTGAATTGACCAATTCTCTATTTTCTTATATTCTTTTTTAAAGTTGATACTATTGAAATATATAAGCCGGGATGGCGAAATTGGCAGACGCACGGGACTCAAAATCCCGCGGTGGCAACACCATGTCGGTTCGAGTCCGACTCCCGGCACCAGTCATTTCTTCCAGAAATGCCTGGCTGAGCCAGACTTCGCTAAACTTTCTAGGGAGAAAGAGAGTGCATACTGATTGTATCTTTTGTAAAATTATAGAAGGCATTCTTCCTGCAGCGGTTGTTTGGCAGGATGAGGACGTCATGGTCATTAAAGATATTCATCCAAAGGCTCCAATTCATAATCTCATCATTCCCAAAAAACATGTTTCTGATTTGAGTGCATTGACTGCAGAAGATGATGTAATTACTCATAAAATTTTTGTTGAAGTTCCTAAAAAGCTTACAGAGCTATTGCCGGGAGCAGGAGCATTTAATCTTGTAGTAAATAATGGTGCTGCAGCCGGACAGATTGTTTTTCATCTGCATGTTCATTTTTTGGCAGGAAAAAATCTATTTAAACTGTGATAGAGTATGGTAAAAGTGAAATTAAGAAAAGTCATAATTGCGTTTGTTTTGAGCTGTATGATCGCCTTAGCAGCCATAAGCTGGATTTCATATCTTATTGTAAAAAAATTTATATTTCGTCGCATTCACAAGCAGGAATGGCTCGTTCGTAATGGTGAATTTAATACTCTTTTGTGCAAAGAACAGGGTGGGCAACCGATAACGTTTAAAGCTTCTGATGGGATGCATTTAGCAGGTCTTTTATTTATTCGGCCACAAGCAAAACGCAACTTTCTTATGTGCCACGGCTATTCACGAAGTAAAGAACGATTATATAATTTAGTAAAGCTATTTCCTAATGATAATATTTTGATATTTGATTATCGTGCTCATGGGGAAAGTCAGGGTGATTTTACCACCATTGGCTTTTATGAGATGAATGATGTTATTGCCGCATTTAATTTTTTGCATACCCATGAAAAAGCGAATATGTTGCCAATTTTTGGAATTGGTATATCTATGGGCGCCGTTTCATTGTTGGGTGCTGCTTCTCAAGGAACACCTTTTAAAGGAATTGTTATAGATTCTGCGTTTAAGAGTCTTGATTTGCAGCTTGCAAAGATGTTTCCTGAAAAGACCGGTTTGCCGTTAATGCCTTTTATGACATTTTGCCAGACTATTTTTGAATATTTGTGCCAGTGTAGCATGGAAGAGGTTAATGCTCATGCTTGGGCTGATCAGTTAACAACCCCGATTTTTATTATCCACTCTAATCACGATATGCTCGCTGATGTTGCAGCTGCGCATGAATTATATGCTAAAGTTTCCTGTCACAAAAAGCTGTGGGTTGTTGATGGTGCTCATCATGCAGGTATTTTTAAGATCTATCCTGATGATTATGTGCAACAGGTTACTGCATTTTTTGAGACTATAGAAGCTCCGATCAAGTGAGCTTGCAATAGCTTATTTATCTCTGTATTTTCTCATAGTAAATTTCTTATGGCACCATTTGTCACTTTTTATTGTATATGATATGATATTACAAGTGATAATTTATTATAAAAACAGTGCGGAGTTATCTATGGTAAAAAAATATTGTATGTTTTTTCTATGCGGTTTAATTGTACCTTTTGGGTTGTATGCTATGCAGCTTAGCGATTTAGATGAAGATAGCCCATTACGTGCACATTCTTTGATCTATTTTGCTCAAGGAAATAGTCATGATAAAGACAAAGGCAATACGCCTTCTATTGCTTTTGAAGTAGAGCCTGCAAGAAACAATGATGATGAGTCTATTGAGAAAGAAGAAATAATTAATAAAGATAATGAGCATTCAGCATTAGCCGTTGTAAGAATACCACATGATTTGGCCTCTGAAGCTTCTCAAGAACCTATTCAACATATTCAACCAATTGTTTCTTTGAGCGCGGCTTTGGCTGATCAAAAACCAATAAAAAAAACTGTTCCTTGCTTGAAATTTTTTGCAGCTCAATCATTAGTAAATGCAGAAAACGTTGTAAGAGTCTCACATGATCTACCCGTTGAAGTTAATACTTACTCGACATTGTGTAAGCTTGCACAAAAATCCAACCAACCCCTATGTAAAAAGTATGTGAATTCAGGTAAAGTATCAAAAAAACTTTTAAATGCAAATTTTGATAGTCTTAAAAAACACGGCTTTAATCCTATATTTGTTGCTTTAAACAATAACGATCTTCAAAGTTTGCAAGCATTATTGGCAGATGAGCGCATTAATATAAATAGTAAAGATGGTTATGGTTTCACGCCACTTATTACTGCTGTAAACACCGGCTCAGATTATTATGTTGAGCTTATGCTTGAAAGATCTGATCTTGATGTTAATGCTACTGATGATTTTGGGTATTCTGCATTAACACATGCATCACAAAAAGGATTTGATTCTATAATTTCGTTATTAATGGGGAATAAAAATATTAATATTCTTCATAAAGATAATGCGCACCGTTCACCATTTGATCATGCAATAGAAAGAAATGAAGAATCTGCTTTATCGTCATTGATAAAAAATAGTTTTACGCGCATAGCACGCAATGTTCAAAACAATCTTGATTGTAACAAGTTGCTAGAAAAATATGAACTGATTGTAAAACCAAAATAAGAGCTCAATTGTTTAGTTTGAGAAGATAGAAATGGCACGTGATATAAATTTTATATACGTGCCATTTTATTTTTTTGGAACAATTAAGTGCTTTATGCTGTTTGTTCTAACGTTGATTCAGTACTCGTAGATGATTTTTGGCTACCAAGTTCATCAGAATAAAAGAGTGCAAGTCCTATAAAAATAATTCCTGCAGAGCCATAAAAATGAAGAGGTATTATTTCGTGCATAAAAAGCCAACCATAAAGCGCTGCAAAAAGAGGCGATAGAAAGCTGGTAAATGAGAGCATTGTTGGTGAATAAATTTTTAAAAGAGCTCCATAGAGATTATGACAGATTAAATTACTTACAACGATGATAATGCTTAAAATAGTAATAAATGGAACAAAATCAGTAACATAGGCTGAATGATCTTCAAAAAGCATCGACGTAAGTAAAGCAAGTATACCTCCGGCAAACATTATTATGCCATTGGTCATACTGGGCGAATACGAATCCTTATTAATGAGCTTATGAATAATAAGCCAACCATAACTCATAGAAGAAACAGCAACGAGCAATGCTATCTCTGGCAATATAAAGAGCCCATGATTTTCAGGTAGATGGAAAGATCTTGTAAGAAACAACGGTATTAGGCCGATAAATCCAATACAAAGACCGGTGATTTTTTTTAGGGTTACCTTTTCTTTGCATATAATATAAGAAAAAAAGTAGGTCAAAAAAGGACCAAAGTTATAAAGAAGGCATGCTTTGCTTGAAGAAAGATAAACAAGTCCCCAGTAACGAAGTAGGTAAGGGATATAAATGGTAAATAGGGTAGCTTGTATAAATTTCCAGAGATGCTCTTTTTTTATGCGCAATTGTGTATGGTTCCATAAGCTATGATATAAAAGCAGGATTGCTCCTGAAATAGACATTCTCATGCCAACCACAAAAATTGGCTGTGAATAGGCTAAAATCATTTTACCCAAGGAAAAGGTTCCCGCGAGTAATGCATAAAGTAGTACGATTAATATCATAAATACTTCCCTGTATAAAAATGGTATACTTATAACTAGGATACCACGTAAAGATTATTTTTGGAAAAAATAGTCCCGGAAAGGCTTTTAAATGAACCGTGAATTAGATTTAATAGTAATAAAAAGTAAAGAACAGTTAGTGCCGCTCTATGGCAACTCAGAGCAAGCAGAGGCTGTTATCTGGTGGATGCTGAGTGCCATAACTGGTAAAACTAAACTTGAGCTTCTTTTTAGCCACCAAATTCTTAATGAGCAGCAGAATGCTGCTCTTCAGCAGTGGGTTTTTGAGCATACTAAGAATAATAAGCCGTTGGCTTATTTGATTGGTACGGTGCCTTTTATTGATTGTACTATTGCTGTTAAACCCCCTTTGTTAATTCCAAGACCTGAGACTGAGGAATGGGTAGCGGGTCTTATTCAAAAGCTTCAAAAATTGCCCAATAAAAAAATAAAAATTCTTGATTTGTGTACCGGTTCCGGCGCTATTGCATGTGCTTTGGCAAAGGCCCTTCCTGAGGCTACGTTGGTGGCAACTGATATTTCAGAATTTGCTGTTGCTGAAACAAAAAAAAATGCCGAAGCGAATGGGGTAGCAATTACGTGTATCCAATCAGATCTTTTTTCTGCGCTTTCCGGAATGAGCTTTGATCTTATTGTAACTAATCCTCCTTATATTAGCGTAGCTGAATGGCAAACAGTTGAACCAAGTGTAAAAGATTGGGAAGATTATCATGCGTTGGTTGCTCCGGAAAATGGCCTAGCATTGGTGGATTCAATTTGCCTCCAAGCGAGTAACTATCTACATAAAAATTCTTCTCTATCTTTGTATGGGATAGCCCAACTTTATTGTGAAATAGGTTATAATCAAGGAGAAGCTGCTTTACAGCGTATGAATAATTTGTTTTCTTCTCCTACTTTGTTGCGTGATTGTAATGGCAAAGATCGTGTTGTATGTGGTTCATTAGTATGAACTATTGCGAGTTAGTTGTTAAACTTTCTATAGTAAATCAATAATGAAGTAAGAGGACGTTAAAGAGGGTTAGGAGTATGAAGCGTGTGGAGCTCATCTGAAATTGTTACGGTGATTATCAGATCGGATCATCTTTTTTGTATATGGCTTCAACACTCTAAGAAAGATTCTTTATCATTTTGTATGCGTGCCTATGAAGTGCATAGAACCGATTTTATCTATACCAATAAAACCTCTTTATTAAACTCAACCTATTTGAATGGTTGCATTCAGAATTTTTTACAAAAACATTCATTAAAAAATCCATTTGTGCTTTTAGGACTTTCGTCAGATGCTCTCTATGAGAACTATTATCGGGTTGAACGTGAATCTATAGTAATGAATATGTTTCAAGTTGAGAACAAATCTCTGGTTTGGAACTATTGTGTGCTTGATCACACCAATGAAACGAAAGACGTGTTAGTATACGTCTACGGGTTATCACGTTCTCAGATATTGCACTATCAATTAGCTGCCCTCAGAGCTCCTTTTAACTGTATATTTATAACGTCGGTACAAAGAGCATTATTGAATCTACTTTGGACTGTACGTGGAATAAAATCATCTGCCGAAGTTGTGTCAGGAGAAAGATTGGATTTTCGTCATCGGTTAAAATCATTTTTAGAACTTTTGGAGAATAGAAAAGATACTCATGAGGGTTATGCGTATTCAGAATATGAAGTTGAATCATTATGCGCATCAATGGGCTTATATCTTTTAGGGGAAAATTATGAATCCATATAATCTAATTAATCCTTTTTCTCCTCAAGAGCAGATGAGCTGGCGGCGCTGGTGTATTGGTTCATTACTCAGTATAGGTCTTGTTGGAACAATTTTATTTGGGTATACTGTCCAACTTTGTTATGAGATATATAGTGTAAAGAAAAAGCTGACTGCATTCCGTAGTTCCGGTGCATCGGCTGCACTTGAAAACTATGAACAGTTATGTCGCAACTATTCTATACTTAAAGAACAAATAAAGCAGATACTATCTTGGCAACAATCGTCATTTTTTTATACTCATATTTTCAAGATTTCTGAAATGATACCTGCTTGTGTTATGCTCGAATCAGTTATTTGCAATGAAGAAGAGATTACAATGGAAGGTGAAACTCAATCAATAGAGACTCTTTTGGGTTTTATTCATGATTTAAATGCTACAGAACTATTTCAAGCAATGAATCTTATAGAATTAAAACCATCTTCAATGGTCTATGATGAAAAAAAGTTGGTTAATTTTCTTATCAAAGGTAAACTAAAAGGGTTGTAAAAAATATTCTTGTTTTTATTTGACCCTCTTATGCAAAAGATTAAACGATTACTCATACATGAGATTCAAAAAATTGCTGCAGGGCAAGTTGTTGAGCGACCAGTAAATGTAATAAAAGAACTTGTTGAAAATTCGCTTGATGCGGGAGCAACAAAAATATCTATTTATTGTAAAAATGCTGGCCAATCCTTAATCCGTATCGTAGATAATGGCTGTGGAATGTCGCCAGTGGATGCTGAACTATGTTTTGAACGGCATGCAACAAGTAAATTAACTTCTTTTGAGGAGTTATCTTCATTAAACAGTTTTGGATTTCGCGGGGAGGCACTGTATACCATTGGTGCTGTGAGTAATGTTACCATGTTGACAAAAGAAGTTGAGAATAAAGAAGGTGTTCGGGTCATCTTTAATCAAGGACAGTTTGTAAAAATTGAACCAACTGCTTTTGGAACTGGTACTGACATTTCAGTTGAAGATCTTTTTTGTAATGTTCCTGTTCGAAAAAAATTTTTAAAAAAAGAAGAGACTGAATGGCGATTGATTATTCAACTTTTTCAGGCATTTTGCTTTGCTCATAGGGACATACATTTTCAATTGTATCATGATAGCGCGTTAGTTCATAACTGCCCGCCGGCTGATAGTTTGATTGATCGTTCTGCTCAAATTTGGGATGTCAGTGTTGCTCGAAATCTTATTGATGTACAAACAGATGGTTTAATAGTTCAAGAAGCTCTTAGTTCTCAGCACCATTTTTTCCGTTATAATCGAAACAATATTTTCTTTTTTGTTAATAAACGATGGGTAAATAACTATTGTTTAATGCAAGCACTGCTGAAAGGGTATCTGAATGTTTTACCACCTGCTCGTTATCCTGTTTCAATCATTTCTCTTTCTGTTAATCCGGCGGAGATCGATAGCAACATCCATCCACGCAAAGAAGAAGTTTTGTTTACGAACCAAAAACAGATCGAACATGCAATAACTTCAACTATTAAAAAAACATTAGAAAAAAAGGTATCAGTTAATTTGGATTCTTTTATTGAAAAAGAAAGGGTTGAACCTCCAATTCAATCATACGATTCATCTAAGAACAATGATTTTTTTGAATATGGAGCTTTTAATATTCATCATTATCAAGCCTTACACAAAGATCCAGTGGCGAAATCGCAAGAACCTTTTGCTCTACCTTTGCAAAAAAGTATGCCTAGTACGGTAGATGAAGTTTCAAATAAAAAAATGTTTGCATCTCGAGACGATGCGCAGCAGCAAAGTAAGGTTGCATTTCAAGATACCAGTTTTGAAATTCTTGGTGTACTAAAAAAGACCTATATACTTGTCGATCATGAAGAAGGAATATTGTTTGTTGACCAGCATGCAGCGCATGAAAGAATTCTTTTTGAACGTTACGCGGGTCGATTTCATGAAGTTGCTTCAACAAATCTTTTATTTCCTGAGATTATTCATCTTTCTACTGCTGATATGAAGTTGATCATTGATAATAGTGTGTTGCTCCAAGAATATGGGATTATATGTGATCAAAAAGGAGAAAATCAGTTAGTTATTTCATCAATTCCTGTGCATTTAAAATCGGTTGTTTGGTCGGAATTTATTCGCGAAATCATTGATCTTTTTAATGAGTTTAGCCATTTAGAAAAAGATCAATTTTTTACTGAAATTAATAAGAAAATGCAAGCTCAAATGGCTTGTAAAGCAGCTATAAAAGCCGGAGATGATATAACTCATGAGCAGATTAATCAACTTTTAAATGATCTTTCCAAAACTGAAAATAGATTTAGTTGTCCGCATGGTAGGCCAACAAGTTGGGTATTGTCACTTGATGAGATTGAAAAGAAGTTTAAACGTAGAAAATAAATAATAAGGTATTTTGCTTTTGTTGATAGGGGAGGCATTAGCAACTTCTTGCCTTCTTTTTTTGTCATGTGGTATACATTTTATTGAATAATACAGTATCCCAAAAAAAAGAGAGTGATCATTATGGATAATCATATTGAAGCGTGTAACGCTTGTATTATAGCATGCCAAGAATGTATCGATGTTTGTACGAAATGCACAACACCTCAAACTAATAAAAAGGACTCTTCACAATGTGTTGAAGCCTCAACTAAAAAATTTCAAAAGTGTATACAAGCATGCAAAGAATGCATCAAAAGTTGTAGAGAGCATTTAAAATCCTGCAATGATACTGATTGTATAGAAGCTACGCAAGAATGCATAAGAAAATGTGAAGAGTGTATGTTTCTTTGTGATTCATCGCAATCTTCGTGTGAAAAACTAGATGATCAATGTATTGCAGTGTGCAATCAAATTAAAGTTGTTTGCGATGAATGTATTAAAGCATGCGATCATTGTGTTGAGAAATCATGCTGTTGATCATTGTTTGGTGTGCTTAATGTTTGCATGGTGAGTTTTCGGTAGACAAAAGTTTTTGCCAAAAGCGTTGCAGGAATTGTTATTAAAAGACCAACAGCAAAAAATAAGAGCGCTATACAATTAATGCAAAAGAGAATAAATAAAAGACCTAAGATTGGAGCTTTTGATCCATTTGTTAACTGACCACTGCCTTTTATTGAGGCAATTGCTTTACAACGCGTATCTACCAAAATGAGTTCATAAAATCCATATTTTGCAGTGAAAAAAAGCATTAATCCAAAATAAAGAAAAATTCCAATATGAGATATGCCCGCTAATAAAACGCCCAAATGAATAATAATTGAATAGAGTATTCCGGCAAAATAGCCTTTTGATAGAAGGCCAAAGCCAGAAAAAAGTTGTTTGATGCTACTTGTTTTATAATCATAGAAATCAAGACAAATGCGCGTAATGCCCAATGACAAAAATCGATACCAGACGGTACAGGCAATACTCCAAATAATAGTTCCAACGCATAATGCAATAGAGTTGTGGATATCAAATTGCCAATAATATTTAGGCACCCTTAAATTATTCATTATTGTGGAATCATTTTCTTGTAAGAATGCTATTATGGTGTTGAAAAATGGAAAATAGCAGATAAGAGTAATAAGAAGTGCCCCAAAAATTAACCAACTTAGATAGAGCGCCCACAGGCCTAAAAAGAAGAGTATATTTTCTAGAACTGTATAAAAACCGAATCGTAATGCTTCAACAATTGAAAACTTTTTGAATTTCATACTGGTACTGTTCCTAGGTAATGATGAGCATAAGCTTATTGTTTTTTGAAATTATATTTTTTTGAATCTGAATTCTTGCTTCAATCTAGAAAACTACGGGTCTTCTCTTCAAGAGTTTTATTTTAAAAAAATCGATTTTGTAGCTCATAAAGTATACGTTGTATGAGTAGTAGCAAAGATGGCTGACCACGTAATTGTAAACCAAAGTTAATTAATAAAAATCCAACAAGACAAGCAAAAATACTTGATAAGAATGGTAATCCAACAGTTAGGCAAATAACTGAACCGATTACAATGAGTAGTAACCCGGCTAGTGAATTTTTTTTATTATTTTTCATGATTTTTTTCCTCTTGATTTTTGATTTGGAAATTAATTTCTTTAAAAAATGGTAAAAGTTGTTGATATAGTTCATGAAGATTTGTTGAAATCTGTTTTGTATCAGCAAGAAGTGGTAAAAAGTTAGTATCTCCTATCCAACGAGGCAAAACATGCATATGCAAATGTGAAGGAATTCCTGCTCCGGCAGCCTTTCCTTGATTGATTCCAACGTTAAGACCTTGTGCTTCTAACGCGTTTATTAAAATTTCTTGTGTGATGCTTGCAAGCTCTATGAGTTCACCGCGCTCTTCTTGGGTAAGTAAGAATAGTTCTGCAGTGTGGCTATATGGTACCAATAAAATATGACCGGCATTATAAGGATAAAGATTTAAGATGGCACAGGTATGTTGGTATCTTCCAAGAATAAAATGTGATGTATCGTTTTGTGATGAGAGTTGTTGGCAAAAAACACACTCATGACATTGGGCTGAATCATCTTTTGTTCTTTCTATTGAACGAGTATAGGCACTGCGCCAAGGAGCATAAAGACGTTTCATAATCTTCTCTTTGTTGGTTGTAGGGTATAATGAGTAAACATATAATACCAAAAGGTGAGTGAAATAATAATAAGAAGTGGATCTGCTGGCATTCGTAATCGAGCATAACCAAATCCTCCTGTCATTACTAGTAATGCTCCAATTATAATCCCCACTTTTATCCACAGTGATTGCATTTTTTGTAATGCAGGTTCATTAAATCGTCGAGCATATACCGGTTGTAGTAAAAAGATCCAGCAACCGGCTAAGATTCCAATCCAAAGTAAAAGATATAAGAAAGCATCTAGCCAACAGATAAAACGCATAAACCATGGCATTGGCTGAGAAAATAAGCAGAGCATTAGTTTTTCTGAAAGAAACTCTTCAGGGGGATCAAAGGTGTGAGTTTTATTGACCAATGAAACGAGCTGGCTGCCATAAAGATCAAAGGTTGTTTTTAACACTTCTTTTGTCCAATCGCAAAAGAAATACCAAGGATATTTGCTAATCCATGGTTGTGCAATTTTTGCACAAATGAGCTCTTTACAAACTTGATAATGGGGTGTTGCTTGAGAAAGTCTTAAAGCTTCTTTTTGCATTTCAGGTTTTATAAATGAAAAAAGGTATTTAATACACTGTCCCAATGGCTGTCCGGAAATTCTTCTAATAATTTTTGGAGCGCAGAAGGTCTGTAAATAAGGACCGGACATGGGACAAAAAAACCAATGGCCCGTGATTGAATGGTTTCGAATATACCAACCGCTTAACGTTGCAAAAAAAATTAGACTAAAAAGAGCAATCTTTGAAATTTTAATTCTCCAAGAACACTGTCCTAAAAAAAGGAGTAGAAGGACAACGACAATGAGAAATTGTCCATTGGGTCGTATCCAGGTGTAAAGACCAAGAAGTAAAGCAGCAATGCAGGCTGAAAGAATCATAGATTTCATGGTGAGATGCTTATTTGGAGGTTCAAACCAAAAAGTAAAACTTTGATAAAAATAATAAAGAAATCCGAGAAAAAAAATGAGCGCTAATGCATCGGATAAGATATAACAACTTGCTAATACAAAACCTAGATGAAATGCACTTATCCAAGCTGCAATCCAAGCAATAGGCAGAGTTCCGGTAAGCAATCGAGCTAAGAAGAAAATAATGAGCGGAATGAACGAACATAAAAAAATTTGTACAAGAAGAGCAGCTTTCAATGGTTCTTTGATTTTACTGAAATCGACTGTAGTAATATCATATAACGTATAAAAAAAACTTAAAAAAAGAGGATATCCCGGTGTGCGCCAAAAAATTGGTTCATTCGTATCAAATCGTGTCATGCCGCTTCCTGTTTTTATACAAGTGCCGCATATATGGTAATCATATGAATCAGCTTGTCTATACCGCTCTTCATATTGAATATAAAGTTCAAATGTAGCAAAACGAATGAGTAATGCTGCAAGAAAGAGTATAGCGAGTTTTTGCCAAGTGTAATCACGATATAGATAGTGGGATAGTGCATTCATTAAATAACTCCTGTATCAATTTTTTAGAGATTCTAAAATAACTTTTGTTGTTTGTAAAATCTTTAGATTCGTTTTTTTCAATTTGAAAAATAATCAACTTGACACTAAACTATTGAATTCTCTATACTTATGGCTATGTAGTTAACAAAATAATGACTATTTTTCTCCAATTGCAGGATTTGCACAATGAATTTTTTTCAAAAGATTTGTAGTTTTCTATTTGTAGGTAGTGTGTTAGTTTTAGGATGGTATTGGTTTTCAAAAAGAACAGTTCAACCTATTGATGAATCTCTTCTGGTAGTGGGCACTGCCGCTGAATTTCCTCCGTTTGAATTTATCAAAGACGATAAGGTTGTAGGATTTGATATTGATTTAATTACTGCTATTGCCGAACGTATTGGGAAAAAGATCATTCTGAAAGATATGCCATTCTTAACATTAATTCCTCAAGCACAACGTGGCTCTTTGCATGTAATTGCATCAGGGATTACACCTACTCCGGAGCGTGAGAAAGAAATTTTATTTACACAACCATATTTAGTATCGGATCCTCTTGTTGTGGTAAGTTTAGCAACAAAGCAACCGGTTACATCGCTTGATGATTTGCAAGGTAAAACGGTGATTGTTAATGAAGGTTTCACTGCAGAACGTTTTATGGCTGACAAAGAAGGCGTTGATTTAAAAAGATTACCAACGGTAGCTGATGCGTTTCTTTCTTTGCGTAGTGGCAGAGCAGATGCTTTTGTAGTAGCTGAAAATAATGTTAAGCCTTTTTTTAAACAATATGCTCAACAAGAATTTTCTTTGTACACTATTCCAAATACCAATGAAAAAACAGCTTTTGGTGTTAGCAAAAAATACCCGGCTCTTAAAGAACAGATAGAACAGGCTCTTATGCAATTGCAGCAAGAAGGCTTTATTGATGCATTAAAAAAGAAATGGGATATTTCATGATTGGCATTATACAGGAAGCAATGCCTTATTTGTTACGAGGTACATTGGTCACGCTAAAAATTGCCTTCTTTTCTAGTATTATTGGATTTTTAGGGGGAACATTATTAGGGTTTGTTCAGAGCAGATCCAATTCACTGTTACGTTCTCTAGTGACGATCTACGTGACTATTTTTCGTGGAACACCAATGCTTATTCAGATTCCTTTTTTCTATTATCTACTGCCTGAGCTTGGAATTGAGTTATCACTTTTTGCAACTGCTGTTATTGCAATTGGCCTTAATAGCATGGCATATATTAGTCAAATAGTTCGCTCTGGCATAGCATCAATTGGTAGAGGGCAGATAGAAGCAGCGCATGTTTTGGGTTTTTCATCATGGCAAACTATGCGATTTATACTTTTTCCGCAAGCGATACGAACGGTTGTTCCAGCACTTTTAAATGAGTTTATTACGTTAATTAAGGATTCAAGTTTAGCCTCAACAATTGGTGTAGTTGAGCTTTTTAAAGAAGGAACGATTATTATAAGTCGAACATACGCTGTTATTCCCATCTATTGCGCGATTGCAATGATATATTTAACACTTACTACAGCGCTTTCATTGTTTGCAACAATGATTGAAAGAAAGATGAATAAACATGCTCATCATTGAAAATCTAAGTAAAAAATATAAAAACACTGTTGTGCTTGATGCCGTTTCATTACGCGTTGATAAAGGAGAAATTGCACTTCTTCTTGGTCAGTCCGGTGTCGGTAAATCTACCTTATTGCGTATATTAAACGGTTTGGAAAAGGCAGATTCAGGAACTGCTTATGTAGATGGGGTTCCTCTTGATCTTACTGCTACAAAAAGCAATCTTGCAATAGGCATGATTTTCCAACAATGGAACTTATTTGATCATCTTTCTGTTAAACAAAATATTACCTTACCGTTAGAAAAGGTTTTGAATAAATCAAAAATGGTAGCAGATGCAAGAGCACAAGAACTTCTAAAACAATATGGTCTTGAAAACAAGGCCGATGATTCTATTATGCAACTATCAGGTGGTCAAAAACAGCGCCTTGCAATAGCACGAGCTCTTGCTCTTAATCCAAAAGTGTTATGCGCTGATGAGCCCACTTCTGCACTTGATCCTTTCCTTACTAATTTTGTAGCAAAAAATATTCAACAACTTGCTCAAGAAGGGCTAACTGTTTTGGTGGCTTCTCATGATACTGCTTTAATTTCACAATTACAGTGCACTATCTACTTAATGAAAGCAGGCAAAATTGTGGAATCGGCAAAATCTGAAGATTTCCGTGCTCACAGGAATAAATATCCATTGATTAATGAGTTCGTTGGGAACCATTAAATCTGTTTATTTTCCCAATTAATGATTGCTCTTTTTATTTTTTTTATTCTAAAAAAAAACTGTTTTGAGACATAATTTTTAAAATAATCAGCTATGAAAACATGTGCTATTTTGGCTGGTGGATTATCGACGAATTCAATAAATAAATTATTATTTGTTGAAAGCTTTGCAAGCGTTGTTTGAATGTCTTGTACTACTTTTTTTAAATTCTCAATAAGAAGATCTGCTTGCTCTGCTACTTGATTTTTAATCGATGTTTTATATTGTAACAATTTTGTAATTGCTACCGTGAGATTTTTTTGCTTTATTTGGTTAATAAGAGCATCAAAATGAGCAACATTACGATAATTTTGTTGGTATGCAAGAGGCTGATTGCTATACGTAATAAGCGCTGAGTTAAGGTTTTCTAGAAGTCTATAAACAGGTCTGTAATCCATAAGAAAATTAGAAAGCTCATTTTGAAAACGTATAAGAAAATTTTTTTGAATAATTTCATTATTTATTGCTATTTTTGGAACCTTAGCCCGTTGTACAATACGTCCTAAAAATTTTGTTTCTTGGCCACACATAGATGAGTATAGACCTATACATACTGCAATAGCGGACTTTTTCATTTGATCTCCTTTGTGTTCTTATTGCAAAAATTTAAAAAAAATATGGTATTAAAGTCAAGATATATGAATGATGAAGATGAGATATTGAACGGACGATTGTTAAGCGTTGCCTTGTAAAAGTTGTTTTACAAATTCCTCTGGATTGAAAAGTTTGAGATTATCAAGATGTTCACCAAAGCTCATGAACGTTATTGGTATGTGTAACTCTTGGTTTATAGCGAATACAATTCCACCTTTAGCCGTACCATCAATTTTTGTTAAAACTATGCCATTAATTGTGGTACTTTCATTGAAAATTTTTGCCTGTTCAAATGAATTTTGTCCAAGCATAGCATCGATGGTTAAAAGTGTGTAAATAGGTTTATTAGGAAGTTGCCGGTGGATGATTCGTTCTATTTTTTCAACTTCTTTCATGAGGTTTGTTTTTGTTTGTAAGCGACCTGCTGTATCAATAAGAAGAGCATCATACCCTTTATCTTTAAATTCTTGGCAAGCTTTAAAAACAACTGAGGCAGGATCCTGTCCTTCGCTTCCGACAACGAGTGCACTTTTTGTTCGTTCGGCCCACATTTGAAGTTGTTGTGTTGCTGCTGCTCGAAAGGTATCTCCGGCAACAAGTAACACTTTTTTATTCTGTTGCCCAAGAAGATGCGCTAATTTGCCAATAGTTGTTGTTTTTCCACTTCCATTGATGCCAACAAAGAGATAGATAGGCTGTTCCTCAGGAATAAATTTTTGCGGTGTTAGTAATGAAAGGAGCTCTTCTTCTAATGCTTTGTGAAGATCTTGTCCTTGCTTAATTGTTCCATTATGCAATGAGGCACGTAAGTTGGTGAGTATCCGACGAGTTGTTGATACCCCCGTATCTGCTGTTATAAGAATCATTTCAAGCTCTTTTAGTGCTTGCTCATCAATTGTTGAGCGACTAAAGAGTGCATGCATTTTATTGCTTACTTGGGTAAATAGCGAAGAAAAAGTGGTTTTTAAAAAATTAAACATTCCGGTACCTGGTAAAGAAGGGCACTATTATAGTAGTAATTATTGCACAATTTCTACAATTTGTAAAAATAGCATTACGGTGATACTAATATTGATTAAATTCAGCCAAAAGATACTTTAAAATATAGGTCCCTAAGGCGATAGTGTTATCTTTGCCACCAGCATCCCACCATGTTTTACCCAGCCATCCGGCACTAAAAAGCGCTAATCCGCAAGCTGTTGAATACAGTAAGCTAGGATTTTTTTGAGGAGGGAGTTGTGCAGGTTGAATTGGAGGGCCTGTTGTTTTTCCACTTTGAATATGCCGAAGAGTTTTGGCTGTTATTTGTGGTTTAAAATGTTTTTTTAATTTTTTTGATGCCTCTGTTACGTTAACTTGGACTATTATATTATTCTCAAGTTTATATAATGCTGTTGTAACGGGTGTCAAATCTAAGACTGTTTGCCAGACCTCTGCAAGGCCGCCCTTGTTTTTAATAGTATCAGAAAAAACAATCTGTACTGTTGCATTGATGTTTTTTCCCAAGTAATACCGTTCTTTGATAACGTCATGAAGCATACGAGGACGTTCAAGAAGTTCTAAAGACCTGTGACGATTTTGCTTCTCCATTCCATTAAGCACTGAACATTGAATTGAACAAATTATTACGAGTATAAGAGATGTCGAGAGCGTCTCTATTTTCATATCCTTTTTCCCCTAAAGCTTATTACTACTATACTTTTTTTTGATAAGAGAGGTAAAGAATATGGTTTAAATAAAAAGAGCTTTGCCGAAAGACAAAGCTCTTTTATGTAGGTTATTTGTATGATAACGTTATTTTTTTAGAAAGTAATACAGTAAGCCGGCGCCTATAGCAAGTCCACCAAAAACACATGATGTTACAAATACGGGTCTTTTGTAAAAGGGAATTTTTATAGCGCGTTTTGGCTGAGGCTTCAGTGTTGTATCTACTTCATCCTGGTCATAATCTTCTTCTTCGCGTGATGTTTCTTTGTAATCTGTTATTTCTTTTATTCTGTTTTCAAAATAGTTTATAAATTTTTTTAAGTCACTTAAGTTGACACTGATGTTTTCTTTATTGATACGAACATTTGTAACCAGCCTGATGAAGAAATCTTCATAGTCGCTTGGACATGGTAGGTACCACTCAGAGTTAGTTAATTTTTCTACGTAAGGATTTTGTTCGAAATTTTCATCATCAATTGTATATATATTGGGATCATCAAAATAACGGTTCAGCAATTCTCTAAAAGTAAAAATTGTAGCAACTACCTTATCAAGGTTAACACCAATACGAGTGTTTTCGGGGCTTTGCTGTGTAACTTTAATAGATTGTAACAGATATAAATAAAAAAATGTGAATTGGCTGGATAATTCGCTGTTATTTCTAAGTTCATCGAATTTTTCTGTTATTTCCCCAAAAATTTCTTTACAGAGGGTTGACGAAAAATTTGAAGACTGTGGTCTTCTTATATCGCCATGGGCCATTTTATTAGCCTTAATTTCATTCCCTAAATTCATTATATTCATTGCTTGGGCATAAGATACACCCAATAATAATAGAAAAAGTATAGAATAGCTGTTTTTCTTCATAAAAACCTCACAATAGTATTAATTCACTTTAATTTGTATATATATATTAGTATAGGGGTATTTATAATTATGTCAATTTGAATTTAATTGCTAATGATAAAAAAGATCAACGATAGGTGTTTTACGGTAGATAAGAGCCTTTTTGTAATGAAAAGCTCTTATTTACCTTAAAATACCCGTAAGAAAACTATTTAGTACCTTTATACCATTGGTATGCTTTTAAAACTGCCATGCCCCCAAAGAACAATCCGCCATAGGTAATAGTTGGGAGCAACCATGAAAGACTTGGGCCTGAGGTTTGATTCCCTATAGGTGCAGGGGTTTTGAAATTAGGCTTTTGTGGCTCACCTGATATAAGAGGTTTTAGGATGCTGCTATGTTCATGTAGTATATGTGCAGCATCATAGAAATCAAGATTTCCTTCCTCATCAACGTAAGTACCCTTTAGCATAATTGTCAAAGTAGTATGATTAGTATTATCTCCAATTTGTTTTGGATTAAGATTTTCTACTCCTAGAACACCAATAAGAATATCATAAACAGAATAGAGTGATTTATCTCGCTTTGGTCTTTCAAGATTAAGTAATTTATCTAATTGTTTACATAATTCTTCCCTTCTATCTTGTGAAAGATCATGGCAGTCTACGTAAAAAGAAGAATTGAATGTTTTTCCTACTAGTAATGGTTCTTGCATTCCCTTGGCCATTCCTGCAAAAGTAGCGATAGCGATGACCGATAATAAGAGTTGTTTTTTCATAAAAATTCCTTTGAATAAAACTGTAAAAAATAAATAGATAACTAATACTATTTTAATTTTGTCTATTGAATTGTCAAAAGTGGTTGCGCACGTTGGAGAAATAATTTAACTCTTCGATAATCATTACCTATGAGCAATGAGAAGGTTTGAACGAATGATTGAACCGTTTTGGGGTGCATGATTTTATGATCATTCAAATTTTTTAATAAAGCCAGCAAGAGTTCCTCAAGATTAAAAAGTTGGTTTGCTAGGCCAAAAAGTATATGTAAATACTGTTCATTAGAAAAAAATTCTTGAATAAGTTCAGGAGATGCAGCATAAACAAACGAGTGAATTTTCGGAGGTTCAGGAGCTAATTGATATAATATTTTGTCTTTTTCTTTGTAACCAAGGGTAAGACACGAAAAGGTTGTTTTTAAAAATTCAAATATTTGTGGCTGTTCTTGAGCAAGTTCTTCTTCTGTTTTTTGATAAGCAAAAGGATAGCGAACCGGATCCATAGAGCCTGTTTTAATTTGATGAACGATGCCAAAAAGACAGCGTTTTTTATTTTCAATTACCACTAAGGATCCAAATGCTGGAAATCTATCCCATTGCCAACTTTGGGCAAGCCAACCTATAAGTGAACTTTCAATAACTTCTGCAAATGGTTTTATTGTATGCATTGTTATACCTACTTTCTATAGTATAAAGGAAATTTCAGCATCATGATCTTCGATATCTGAAATATCGGTGCAATTGTTCAAATAATCTTCGATCGTTTGTTGGTTTTGCAGGTCAGCTTGTAGATCATATACTTGTGATAAATAAGTTAATCTATGAATAATTGAATGGCCTATTGTGCGTACTGCATTTTTATGCAAGGGAGTAGCGTAACCTTTGTGGTTTGCAAAGCTGTATCCGGGAAATAGAGCTTCAAATTGATCTGCCATAAGATAATCTCTGCTAACTTTAGCAAGTATAGACGCTGCCGCAATTGAGCTCGATTTGCTTTCACCATAAGGAAAATAGTATACATCGGTCTCATGAAAGGCTGTGTTTGCCAAATTGAGTGGCATTGCATCGATAACAATCGTTTTTGGCTTTTTTGGAATTTGGGTCATAAGTTGTAAATAAGATCTTTTCATTGCTTTGAGCGTTGCTTGATATACATTGTGTATATCAACAATGCGATGATGTGCAATTCCGACCGAATACCAGCTATTTTTCATGATCCAGAGTGCTGCTTTTTCTCGCTCTTCATGAGTCATTGCTTTTGAATCTTTAAGATGGCGACTTATTTTGTTGGCAAAGAGTACCACGCAAGCAACAACAATTGGGCCTGCTAAGCATCCTCTGCCTACTTCATCAATGCCGCAAATCAGTTCATTAGAGTTCCATGCAGTATGTTCAAAATAGTTTTTATTAAAACGAGTTTTAACTGCTTGTGTTGCCATGGAAGAACAATGCTCAATAGAAAAGAGTTGTAATTTTTTTAATACTATGAGCAAGTATATACCTATTTACGATAAATGGGAATTATCATTTCTCATGATTTGGATTTCAAGTATTCTGTATGAAGGTCTTTGTAATAATTCAAAATAGTCTTATTGTTCGATGTAAGTGGTATTTTTTCAATAATGCCAACCTTATCGCAAATAGTTAGTATATAACGACGATGGTTCCCAATTTCCACTGAAGTAACAATAAAAAAACTTGTAGTTGAAATTGGTATTCTCTCAGTTGTAGTGATTTCTGGTTCTTCAAGTTCGGCAGTAGGTTCATCTTGGGTAATACCTTTATTTAGCGTAAAATATGAATTTTTATGTTGTGTTGCAAAAAAGGTGTGAAGATGCTTGTATGCTATAATGCTAAAAGCTGTTAATCCTAAAGTCCAATAAAGAACTGGTTTATTATACTTGTATGCTGTTTCATAGGAATATGAAGCAAACTTATAACTGTATTGTTTTATAAAGTTTGTGCTTGACTCAAAAATGCTCGAGCTAAAATTTTTGAAATCAGTTAGATCTATTGCATGCAGTTGTGGTGTGCTGGTTATGAAAGTTATTCCTAGAGTTATATGAAGCATATATCCTTTTATAAACATCATTATTTCCCCCTAGGTAACTTTTTATAAGGTAACGTTATAGAATGCTTGAATATTCTAACCCTTTTTGAATATTTTAAAATGAATCGCATTAAAGGTGCAAGGTATAATCGATTTCCACACCTTCTTCAACAAAGTCAGGTTTATAAAGCGCCATATCGTCATCGTGGCCTTCATGTCTTTCATAATAGTGTGTAAAGTCATAGCCAGGAAGATAAGGACTTTCAGAACAATTATTACCTTTGTAATCGCCATCGCCTCCTGCAGAATAAAGAAGGTCATTTGTTTTTTTATTAAAGCGAGGAGATATACCAAGTCCCTGAATGTCTTTAAAGTTGTGATAGCAGTAGCTGTGAATATAGCTTGCAGCATCGTATGAGCTTATTGGATAGATAACGATAAGAGGATAAACTTCCCTTTTGGGATTTGCTTTTAAACTACTAAGAAGCATAGGGTCACCATATGCTGCGCTTTTAAAGAGCTTTATAATTGCAATCTTTTCAGAGAATTCTGGATTAAAGTGTAATGCTACAACAATACGCTCAAGTAATAACATAAAATCTTCTGCAGTTTTTGGCATGAGATGAATTTTATAGTTATCTGCAAGAGATTCTTTATATTCTATTGCTTCTGCAGTAGTAGGATTGCTAAAAGTTTTATGAAATTCCATTAAGGTATGCTTATTTCTTGCAGTGAAATTCATAAGCCTGCTTGATGTAAGATAGAGATAATTACGTTGACTTTCGCATGGTAGAAATTGTATTAACGGATCTTCTATATTGAGTTGCTCGCAAAATTCTTTTGTCCCAATTCCGTTGATAAGGTTTTGTAACTTTTTATAAGATAGCGTTGTGCATCTTTTTGGTTTAGAGTCTTCAATTATTTTAAATGTTTTTTTCTGTTGAATAGTTTTATATTTCCAATAAGCTAAAGCTCCAAATCCAACGCTCATTGTTAAAAAGCCAATAGTGGCTTCAAGTTTATGGCCTTTAATCGTCGAATATAAGGACGAAAAACATGAGCTACCAAAGCTTTTCAATGAATTAGTAAGCGAGTCTAGTGAAGCATGCGATTGAAAGGGTATAAGTAACCCTATACAGAGTGTAATTTTTAATAAAAAACTATTTTTCATATAATCTCCAAGTATACATATTGAAATGATTGTTATAATTTTTGTTTATAAAAAGTATGCCATTGTTATTTAACATTGTCAAATTGAATTTATTGCAATTAAGGAGGAGCGGTTTTCCAGGGTAGGGCCATGAAGGGGGGTCTTATCTTGGGATATATTTTCTCTGCTTTGAAAGTTTCCATTTGACAAAAACAATAATGCGAGTACAATTAGAAATAAATATATTAATGTAACCATACTATCACATTTCAATCAATATTATACTAGAGGAGTTTATCCCTATGTCTTCAATGACTGAATTAAGAGTTAAAGAACTTTTGCGAGAAAAAGGTTGGACGACCAAGATTCTTGCAGAAAAAACAGGTATGTCTGAAAGTTATCTAACCCATATTAAAAATGGTACACGTCGTTGGAACGAGGATTCATTGAGAAAGCTTGCAAATGCTTTTGAAATAAGTCCAATTGATCTTTTTGCGCAAAGACGTAAGCGTACTGATAATATTGACAGTAATGTAAGCATGCCAGAAAAATCAGAAGTAGAATTAAAAGTACAAATTATTCCGGTTGTGGGTGAAGTTCCTTCAAATCCATCACCGTACAATAACCAGTTAATGCAGATAACCAGTGGCCATAAAGATGAGTTTATTCCTATCTTAAATACTACTGATGCAGCAATGTTTGGTTTAGCTATTGATAATAACTTAATGG
Source organism: Candidatus Babeliales bacterium (assembly GCA_963722255.1). Taxonomy (GTDB): domain Bacteria; phylum Babelota; class Babeliae; order Babelales; family JANWKD01; genus CAVRJM01. Next base: position 548,574 of record CAVRJO010000001.1, on the reverse strand, counting down.
CACCTACTTTTATTAAAGGCGACATTCTTATTATTTCTCCAGAGGTATGGACCCGTTCAGGCGATATAGCTGCTGTTGAATATGGTAATGATGCTCCGATAAAAGCAATTATGCAAATTACCTACACTGAAGATTTTATTGTTTTAGAAGCAGTAAATCATAAAAATCCACCAATAGCACTTGTTCGTGGAAAAGATCATTTCAGAATTATTGGTCGCGTAATTCAACGCCATCAGTGTTTTGTATAAAAAATTAGATAAAGGTTACAAAAAAGCTATTTTTTTGTAACCTTTATGCTATACTTATCATTATTTTAGTGCCCCGTGTACTAAATAAAACGTTGGTTTTATAATGCTTCTGTGTGAAGTATTTCCAGTTAGTATCTTTAATAAAGGGCATGTCGTATGGTACGTTATGAAACGTTACTTCTTGCGGTACCTGAAATTACCAAAGATGAATCTTCTTCTTTGGAAAAGCAGGTCGATCAATTAATAAAAAAGGCTAAAGGATCAATGATATCCTTTGAACGCTGGGGAAAATATCGTTTAGCATACCCGGTCAGAAGAAATGAGTATGGTGTATACTTCTTATTACGCTTTGAGGTTGAAAACGAATCGAGCCATGAACTTCTTCATGATCTCAATGCACTTTTCTCTTTTAAAAAAGCTGATGTTGTTATGCGCAATATGATGACAGTTTTAGATCCAAATCAACCGCTTACCTATATTAAGCCAGAGTCATTGGAAGATATTCCTGCTCGTGATGTTGATTCATTCCTTCGTGAGAACAAAATGGAAGGTCTCATTTCCAAAAGCGCTCATCATGATGTAAAAAAATCTGAATATGTACAGGAAGAAGATCTTGAGGGTGATGGACTATTAGATGATGTTCAAGAGGAACAGGAAGACGAAGAATAGAGGAATCTATGTCAAAAAAAATATCAAAGCTTAAGATAAGTTCGCGATTGCTTAAAAAAAAGAATCGTCGTAAAAGTTCATTAACGGTTGCAAAACAGTGCCGTTTTTGTTCCAACCTTACACAAGTGCAACTTATTGATTATAAGAATGCAACTTTGTTAAGAAATTTTTTAACTGAACGGGGCAAAATTTTGCCTTCAAGGATTTCAGGCGCATGCAATCGTCATCAGAGAATCATTTCTCATATGATAAAAAAAGCTCGTGTCATGGCCTTGATTCCTTATTGTGCACCTCAGTATTAATCGTTCTTTGTTTTTACAAGAATTAGAGTATGCAAAAGCCCGTATTGTGAAGATACGGGCTTTTTATTAAAAATTTGCTAAATATAAAAAATAGTTTACAATTAGAAATAAAGGCAATTTTTTATATATAAAGAAATTATAGGTATTAATATGAATAAAATGACACAAAGAACACATCTGCGCAATATAGCTATTATTGCTCACGTTGACCATGGTAAAACAACCTTGGTAGATAAATTATTACGTCAATCAGGCACTTTAGTAAGCGATGTTACCGATCGCGTTATGGATTCTAATGCTTTGGAAAAAGAGCGCGGAATCACCATTTTAGCTAAAAACACCGGAATAAAATATCAGGATAAAGATGGTGAATATACCATTAATATTGTTGATACCCCCGGGCACAGTGATTTTGGTGGTGAAGTTGAACGTACCTTGCAAATGGTAGAAGGCTTTTTACTGCTTGTTGATGCAGCGGAAGGTGTGCTACCCGGAACTCGTTTTGTATTAAGAAAAGCTCTTGAACTTAATTTGAAACCTATTGTGCTTATTAACAAGATTGATCGTAAGGATGCTGATATACAAAAAACGGAATCCTTGATTCAGGATCTCTTTTTAGATTTGGCTCAAAATGAATCACAACTTGAATTCCCTATTTTATATGGTTCTTCTAAATTGGGTTTTGCTAATTTTGATGCTACAAAAATGTCGGGCGACATGACGCCACTCTTTGAATCTATTATTGCAACAATTCCTGCTCCCGTTGCTAAAAGTGATCATATGCAAGTATTGGTTACCAGTTTAGATCATTCCGATTTCTTAGGGCCTATTGCTATTGGGCGTGTTTTTAGTGGTTCTATTGAAGTTGGGCAACAATTTACTTGTTGTCTTGATGAAACTGTCAGCAAAACCATGAAGTTCACCAAGGTATATACCTTCCAAGGATTGCAAAGAATTGAATCACAAAAAGCAGAATTTGGTGATATTGTTGCTGTAGCAGGTTTTACTGAGCCCGTTACTATTGGTACAACGCTTTGTGAAGTTGGTCACCCATTGCCATATCCCTATGTAAAAATTGATGAACCAACACTCTCTATCTATTTTTCGGTTAACGATTCTCCGTTCACAGGAAGAGATGGTAAATTATTAACCTCGCGCCAAATTAAAGAACGTCTTGAAAAAGAGCTTAAGACAAACGTGGCGCTTCGAGTTGATCCAACTGAATCGCCGGAAAAATTTAAAGTGTCCGGTAGAGGGCAATTGCATCTTGGTATTTTGGTTGAAAATATGAGAAGAGAAGGTTTTGAATTACAACTTTCTGCTCCTGAAGTTATCTATAAAACGATTGATGGCGTAAAATGCGAACCAATCGAATATTTGGTAGTTGATGTGATGGAAGAGCATCAAGGCATTATCATGGAAAAGCTTGGTAGAAAAAAAGCTGAATTGAAAAACATTCATAATTATGAAAATGGAAGAATGCGTCTTGAGTTTGAAGTTCCATCCCGCGGATTACTCGGCTTTAGAAGTCAATTTTTAACCGATACGCGCGGTACCGGATTAGCTAACTTTACCTTTTTAGGGTATCAGCCGTATAAGGGCGACATTCCAACGCGTACTAAGGGTGCTTTGGTTTCTATGGAATCCGGCCAATCAACAGGCTTTGCATTGGATAACTTACAGTCTCGTGGAACGCTCTTCATTGGACCTGCTCAAAATATTTATGAAGGTATGATTATTGGTGAAAATAGCCGTGATGATGATATGGATGTGAATCCATGTAAGCAAAAAAAGCTTACCAACATGCGTGCTTCAGGTACTGATGATATGATTAAACTTACACCGCCTAAAGTTATGGAACTTGAAGAGTGTATGGAATGGATCATGCCTGATGAGCTTATTGAAGTTACACCAAATAGCATTCGTTTAAGAAAGAAAATTCTTAAAGCAAATGTTAGAAAATAAACAGTATAAGCTCATTATAGCATATGATGGCACTGATTTTTCAGGTTGGCAGATTCAAAAAAATGGTCAATCGATTGCTAATTTGATTGAGCGCACATTTGAAGGTATTTTCAAAAAAGAGATTCATTTGATCGGGGCATCACGAACCGATGCCGGCGTTCACGCTTTTGGCCAAGTTGCTACATTTTTTACTGATCTTGCAGTAGATTCTTGCACAATACAGCGGGCATTGAATGATAATATGCCCGCTCGTGTGCGTATTCGCTCTTGTAAGCAGGTTCCTCATTCTTTTCATCCTCGTTTTGATGTTATAGAAAAGGTTTACCATTATATGCTCCTACGTGATGAGCCTCAGCCTTGGCAGGCTCGATATGGTTATTTTCATGAGCATCAGGTTGATGTAGAGCTTCTTCAAAAAGCAGTAGGGCTTTTTATAGGAACCCATGATTTTCGTTCATTTTGTACGGGTAAAGAGTATACATCAACAGTGCGTAGGATAGATTCCATAGAGATTCTTCAAGATGATTCAGGAGCTACAAGGCTTACTTTTAGAGCAAAAGGATTTTTACGGTATATGATTCGACGTATAGTAGGGGCATGTATTGATGTAGCCTCAGGAAAGATGGTTCTTGATGATCTTCTGTTGGCTTTAGAGCAAAAAAACCCTAATCAGCGCTTTATGATGGCTCCTCCACATGGCCTTATGCTTTATCAAATTAACTATAAGGAATAATTTACTCAAGGTATTATTATTCATGGCTTTTGACTTTAGTTGTTTTAAATAGTAATATTTGAATATAAATCAATAATAATGCTTATAATAAATTTCAACTATATTACATTAGAGCTATTGGTTTATAAAAATAATGGTTTTATTTTATTTTACAAAACTAGATAGGTTTAACCTATTTTATGAAGGGACACCAATATGAATAGTTTTTACAAGCTTTCTTTATTTGCAGCACTTTGTTGCGCTGGTAATGCATTGTGCATGGAAGAAAGAGATAGTGATGCTAATCCTCAAGAAACTTTTGCAAGCCAAGCACTTAATGAAGGGTCGCAGCAAAATTTAAGAGCAATTTGGCTTGGAGTTTTAGGGGTAAATACTACCTTTACTCCTAATCCAACGATTAATGATATTCATCGAGTTTACTCTGTTCGGAGGATGAATGCAAAAGACGAAGCTGAAGCTGAGCAAATAGACATAGCATATAACGCATTGATTCCTTTGTTTCCAGAACAAGCACCACAGATTAATCCAGCTCGGGCAGACCATTTGGCTTCATTGACACTACCTTCAGCTACAGCATATCAGCCAACTAATATCTCAGCGAATCAGACTATTGTTCAGTATCCATCATTAGTGCAATTAGTACGAAGAACATATCCTAATGGTAATGTTACAACGATAGTTCGCAGACATACCAATCAAAATACGTTAACGAACACAACTGAGACTCTCCAACGAGTCAGAGTTACTGATACTCATCCAAATTTTAATCCTACAGGAAACAGTTCAAATTCCGGGAATTAAGATTTTTTAAAGAACTCTTATACAAGAAGCTATGGGTTTATTAAGCAAATCCATAGCTTCTTATGCTTTAAGGTGTTTTTGGCAGGTAAAATACCTTTAAAAATCTTATTTGACGCCTTTTTAAAAATATTGTATATTTGAAATATGTTCAAGTTTATACTATTTAGTTTTATTCAAAGGAATGGAGTTATGAATAAAAGAATTTTTACCCTATTTTTAACTATTTTCATAGTTGGTGCCTTTACCGGTGCGCAGGGGATGACAAAAGATGGCTCAACAGTATCTACTGAAGAGCGAAAAAAAAGTATAGGAAGAATGAAGGGGCAAGTGATTGAAGCTGAGTTTATTGCAGCTTTGAAACAACAAATAAGGTCTTATCATAATATGGCAGAAAACGACCCTGCTTTAGATTTTGATTCACATTTTAAAGAGCAGCCATACTTTACGAGTTATTTATATAGTCTATATGGTGCTCTTGAAGAACTAAGAAATGTAAAAAATAGCATTGTTCAGTTGAAAAAAATTGAAGAACTTTTTGCTCAGATCTTCGCTCAAAAGAAAGAAGTAGTCTATAAAGATCGTAAAATAAAAACCAACATTATTCCCCATAGATTAGAATTATGCCTAGGGGCAGTATCCTGCTTAGCAATAGGTTGTGTTGGTGGTTGGTTATTAAATTCATGGTGGAGTTCACAATAGGTAGTAAAAATCGCTGAAGGAAAGATTAATACCTATATTTTTTTCGCTTCTCATGTATACTAATAGTAATATGAGGCCATTAATAAATGGTTCTTTTTAAAAAATAAATATTTCAAAGAGGATTTATGAAAAAACAATTAGCATTAGTTTGGGTTTTACTCTCATTTATTGCAATGAATAATGCAATGTATAGAGAAAGTCATGATTATTTAGGACAAATCGATGAACAAGAACAAAATAAATGGCGACATATTTTAGATCTTTCAAAAGATGTCTCTTGCAATGAATTGCACTATACACGAATTGAGCGTTGCAAAGATTTTGGATTTATAAATCCTGAGAACACTACTATTCAAGATGTTATTAAGAAGGGTGTGGATTATTGTGCTGAATTGGGTTTGAAAAATACTTCATTAGAAGAAATTAATGAAGTGCGCTCATATATGAATACGACGCTGCCTACAAGTGAAGAATCAGCGTATTTTTTTGATTGTTATCGCAGATTAATTATTATGCTTTCGTTTCCAGCAATTAAAAAAACAATTGATCAAGCGTTAGCAATTAAAAAACCGGTTGATAGAGATTTAGGAATTAAAGAAGCGAATGATGAAAATATATTATATGCACAACTTGCAGGACTCAATGCGAGTAACAGCAGTCAGTTAATGCAACCAAAAACATTGGAGACTTCTGAACAAATGATGCAAAGATATGAGTCGCTTTTTGAACTTCCATATTTTAAAATTTATTTCAAGGGGGATTTATGAAAAATCAATTAAATGGAATTTTAGTTTTACTGACGTTTGTTGCAATGAGTAATGCAATGGAACATAATCCTAATCATCCTATTGTTCAACCTGGTGAGGAAATTAGGAATGCGCGTGAGTTTTTGGGATTGGGTGAAAATTTTACCCGTGCTAATTTAGAGGACAGGCGCTTAGCTTTAAGTCTTGAGGTAGATCGAAATCGAGCATATCAAATAAGTCAAGCAATTGCTGCTTTATATCCTTATGTATCTGATCGTGTGAATCCAAATCAAAATGTAGGTAATTCTGATTCTTTTAATCCAGCGCATTATAATCATGAAAACTATTATAATAATTTGGAACAATTGAATTCAGCAGATAATGAAGACAATGTTGGCATGTCTGCTATATTTTCATCATTTTTGTCAAATAATAGTCAAGATACTGAAATGTCAGATGTTGGTTCAAATGTTGATAATGGAAATTTAGATGAGCTTCGTGATTTAATTATGCAGTTTAATACTCCTACGCCAGATCGACCTGTTTTGGATTATATGCAACCAAGATCACAAGATCGTAATGATTCATTGTTCGGGCCTTTAGGACAGGGTGATGAAATCGCTAGAGAGTTTGATACTATACTTCACCCAAGAGTTAATCTTAATAATTTGATTCCTCTTGGAGAATGGATTCCTGTTGGTACTACTAGCAGTGTTGAAACAACCATTGATAATGATGTTAGGCTTGGAACTCAAGAAATAGATATTCTGTCTATTGAGAATCAGGTTACTAAAAAAGATAGTCAGTATGTAAATTATTATTTTGATCCAAACACTGGCCGCGTGAGGAAATTTATTAAGGACGTTGCCAATATAAGAAGAAAGAGAAAAAGAAGAATGACAAATATCAGGCCTCTTGTGATAGATGATGAAGGCGACGATGTATCAAGCGATGAAGAGCCGGAAAGAGATAATGGCGGTGATGATGGTGCCGCTGGAGCAACCGGAACAGGCCTTCAATAATAAGTTATTCATCTAAAGTAGAAGATTATTGCGGCGTTTTTTTACCTAATTTGGGGTAGAGAAACGCCGTAAGTTTTGCTAAGGTATATGATGCTGCAGCATGACCAAGATTAGTAAGGATTAAAAGATAGAATGTTGGTCCTATGGTAAAAAGATTGACATCAATAATAAGATACCAAGCCATAAGGAGCAGAGCACCCCAGTAGGTAAAATTTGTTAAAATCATTATGCCAATAATAATTTCAAAAATACCAACACCATAAAGAAAATGTAACGTTGATACTGGTAAAATGGCTTTAACCAAAGCGCTTATAAAATTGTCGTTATGAGGGCTTAAAATGAATAAGAACTTATCTATACCTGCAATGAGTACAATGAGGCCGTAGATTATTTTAAGCGCTAACCAAGGCGTGTATAAAGAACTAGTGTGTTGTTGAATTTTATCCATTCTTTGTTTCCTTTTTTTTATAAAACCATAGTTTATTATAACCTACCTAGTGGTTATCTTTTTTGCAATAAAGAACTGTTCAGATAATGATATTTCTTGATTTTTATTGCTGTTTTGCCTTATTCTAGTGCTATCAAACTAACTATAATTAAAGGTCACTGATGGTATATCATTCTAAATCTCGTCTCTGGTTAAAAATATGTATAGGTGGAATTTTTTTAACAGCATCTGCCGGAAGTCTTTACTATTTCTTTCAAATGCGTCAGCAAGACGTGATTTTAGATTTTGTTCCTGAACGAGATACCTCATTTATTTTGGATAGTTTCAAACGTGATTGGTATTGGCTCGTAGAAGGCTATGACTATTCTCCTGAATATATGCTCAGAAACCGTGCTTCATCAAAAAAACCGGAACATCTAGGTAACTTAAGCATAAAGGTTGGTTATCACCATAAAAAGCCGGTGGGATTTGTGATCTATTTTATGAAGAACTTTTATCTTGGAGATTTACGATTTATTGATCTTGACCCGGAATTTAGATCAAAAGGATGGGCTTATAAGCTTCTTGACTATGCAGTAAAAGATCTTATTAAACGAGGAGCTGCTAAAATTGAACTTGTCACAAGAACTACGAATTTTCCGGCACAGAAGCTTTATACACGCTATGGATTCCGAGAATCCTCTCGGGATGATGGTTTTGTCTATTATGAGTATTTGGCGCCCTCAAAATCTTAAAATTCTTACTTTTTCCATTTTTTTGGCTTATTTTGCATCAAAATTAGCTCGCCTTGGCTATTTTACTTCAAATAGAAATATTTATTGACAACTTTATAGAATAGTTTATACTTAAGTTAGATACGTAATAAAGCAACAAAAAACAGTAAAAAAGAGGTTATCTATGAAAAGTATAAAAATTATCTTGAGCTTGGCTCTTATAGTAGGTTTTCAATCAACTATAAAGCCAATCGTTACCTCTAAAGATACGGTTATTAATCAATTATTCGCTCTTCAATCGCGCTATCATTCAAAACCTATAACCGTTGCCAGAGTCTCGGGAATTAAATTAAAATATCCTTCATCAAAGGTTTCGCGTTATGCTCAATCTAATAGTTTTGTTCATGGAGTGGGATTACTACAAAATAATACCCACCGCGATACCATATTGTTGAGAGAGTATCTTGCAATTAAGGCGGGAGATTTTTTTGAAGCAGCAAAAAAACCTGTAGGGGAAGTTCTTAAGGGAATCTCGGCAATTGGTGCAACCATAATGGCGTTTGTTCTCTTTTAAGATTGTAAAATTATAAAAAAGTCGTTGTAATTTTTAATTCAACGTCTCTTTTTTGTTTGTTATTTGTTAGATCTTAAATTTTTATAGGTTAAATAACTGCAAGCTGATCCGCCAAGAAAACTTAAACCCAATGAAATTGGTCGATACCATGTTTCAGGAGAAAGTTTATAATAGCTATAAATCCCAATGCCAGTACAAAGTCCAGTGCCACAAAGATAGGCATATACTTTGCCCCAAGAAATCGGGCGAGCTTTATGCAATGCAGTTGAAAGCATTGGTATATTTTCTTTTGGATGAAGAAGTCCTGGAAGAGTAGTTAGGATAGTGTCTGGTTCTTGCTCTTGTATTGCACTTAAGGAAAACTCGGTTATTGGATTTGGTTGGGCTAACATTTCAGGTTCAGGAATTTGTAATACAAAATATTCAACATTTTGTACTTGTTGTGGAAATTGTTGTAATTGTGGTGCTTGGCATTGTAATCGTTGAGTTGTTTGCTTTTCAGCTTCTTGTGCTTTTCCTTTCATTTTTTGTGCTCTAGCCAGCAAAAGAGCTTCGCTTTTTTTTTGTTTAATTGCACTATCTAAAAGCTCTTGAGCTTGAGTAATATTTTCATAAACTGTTTTTGAACTCTTTTTTTTCAATTTTTTCTTTTTTAATGATTCTTGTGTTGAATTGATTAGAGCTTCCACTTTGGATTCGGTTGTGACATTAAGTGAAGATTTATTTTCCATAAACTTTTCATTAAGTTGATCGAATTGTAGTTGTAGCCCTTCTTTAGTTAATTTTTCCATTGATAAGAGAGGTAACGTCAGGAGAACGCTAAGGAATATAAAAAAGATTTTTGGTAATTTCATGCGGTTGCCCTTAATAATAGATGATGCTTATTGCTTATCTCTAAGAGTACTAAGAATAGTTAATGTAATAAAAATCCTATTTTATTTTCGATGAATGCAATGTATATAGGTTAAATAACTGCATGCGATTCCGCCAACAGAACTTAAACCCAATGAAATTGGTCGAAACCATGCTTCAGGGGAAAGTTTATAATAGCTATAAATCCCAATGCCAGTGCAAATTCCTGTTCCACAAAGATAGGCTACAATTTTTGGTATATTGATTTTTGGACTAGTATTAAATGCTGCAGGAGCTGTTGCTGCTGCTGGCGCAATGCCTGCTCTATTCATATTATATTGTGTGTACCGGTTTCTCGACTCTAAGTCATCTCCTCTGATTTTTTCGATTTCAGAATTAATAATCTTAGTGCAACCGTCAATTAGTCTTACTATATTTTGAAGATTAGGATCTTTACCATTAAGATCTTTAGCTATTCTCTCGCATCTACGATTATAAGGAAGTGTTATATTATTATCATACAGATTACTCTTGTTTTTTTCATACAAATCTTTCAATTCCTCAAATTTTTCGATAACGTTTTCTCTGGTAAGCGGTTCTTCCATGCCTGAAATATTGGCTATAACAAAAGATAAAAAGAATAGACTATATAATTTTAGTAGTTTCATTGGGTTTTCCTGTGAAGTTTCAATTATTATTTCAATTTTTTAACCATTCACTATTATTGTATACAAAAATAAAAAATTGTCAATAAGAAATTAAATGTGCTGCATTTCAGAAGGGACTGAAATATGCATATTATTAAGGATAAAGGGGGCAACGTCTGAAAGGCCTTCTAAATTAGCTGAAAATTGCTTATTTTCGAGCCCTTTTTTAGCCATAATGAGATATACAGGGTTTGTCGTATGAGATTTGCTGGGCTGGCCAGTTTTGACATCAAATTTTTTTTCAGCATTACCATGATCAGCAGTAATATAAAGAGTCCCATTTCGTTTTACTACCACCTCTTGGTATAAAGCCCCTAGTTGTCCATCTAAGCATTCAACAGCACGAATTGTTGCATTAAAATCTCCTGAATGGCCAACCATATCAGCATTGGCATAATTAATGAGATAAAAATCAAAGGGATCATGCTCTAAAGAATCAATAATTTGCTTGGTTATTAGATCTGCAGACATTTCAGGGTGTTGCACATAATTACGTAAAGGCAATGAAGGAACTACCATACGCATTTCATGAGGCCAAGGTTGTTCTCTACCGCCGCTAAAAAAATAGGTAATATGTGCATATTTTTCAGTTTCAGCAATGGCATATATTGATTTGCCCGACTTGCTTAAGCATTCAAGAAGTGAGTTATGCACAACTTTTTGCTCAAGAAGGGGTGTAGTTATGCATCTATCGTTGTAGCTTATGGGTGTAATAAAAAAGCTTAGTGTGATTGGGCTGCGCTCAAAGAAGTTGAATTCAGGATCAGTAAAAGCTTGGGTAAGTTGGCGTGCACGATCGGGTCGAATGTTGAAAAAAAGAATGCCATCATCTTTTTTGATAATGCTACCTTTGAGTAGTTGCGTGGGAGGAATAAACTCATCAAAAATTTGTCGTTGATAATAATAATCAACTACCTTATTCCAGGAGTCAAAGGTTATTTCCTGCTTTTGTGTAAGAACATTGTAGCAGCTTTGTGTCCGCTGCCAATTGTGATCACGATCCATGGCATAAAATCGTCCATGCAGAGAAGCTATAGTGCCAATCTTCAGTTCATCAATTTTTTTATTTAGCTCACTTAAATAATGGTTTGCCGAATGTGGCGGCACATCGCGGCCATCAAGAAAGCAGTGAATAAAGACATTTGCAAGATCATATTTTTTTGCGATTTCTAAATAGCCAAAAAGATGTTCAATAGTGCTATGAACTCCACTATCAGAAAGGAGTCCCATAAGATGAAGATTGCCTTTATTTTTTTGTAACTCTAAAAAGTTATTAGTCAAAATAGGATTTTTTTGTAAGGTGCCTTCTCTTATTTCGTTTGAAATTAGAGTGAGAGGTTGCTGTATAATTCTTCCAGCTCCCAATGTTAAATGGCCGACTTCAGAGTTACCTATGGTGTTTGCGGGTAATCCTACGGCTGTTCCGGAAGCATCTAATAAGGTGTGGGGAAAAGTTTTGAGCAGAAAATCGAAAGTAGGCTTTTGTGCATGATAAATTGCATTTGAAAAAGAATCTTTTGAATAACCAAATCCATCTAGAATGACTAAAACGCTCGGAGCCTTATCTTTATTCATAGATCATTACTTTTTTTCTTTTCATTTATTGTTATACGCTGAATTATGCTATACTAAAAATCGTATTGTAGTAAACCATTTATTAAAAGAAAGTATATATGATTCTTCATCCTTGGCATGCATTGTCTTATGGAAAGGGTTCGCCGGATACGGTTAATGCTGTTATTGAAATTACCAAAGGTTCAAAAGCAAAATATGAACTTGATAAGGCAACCGGATTATTACGATTAGATAGAGTTTTGCGTACGCATTTGACCTATCCTTTTCATTATGGATTTATTCCACAAACGTATTGTGATGATAATGATCCCCTTGATGCAGTTATTATTTGTTCAGAACCGCTTGTGCCTTTATCTATTGTAGAAATAACCCCCATAGGAGCATTACATATGATTGATGCCGGGCAGCAAGATGATAAGATTATAGCCGTTGCAACGCACGATTATAGCGTTAATGGTATAAAAACTATTGAAGAGCTCCCGCATGATTTGGTCGAAACAATCAAGGATTTTTTTCAAACCTATAAAAAGTTAGAAGAAAAACAAGTGATTGTGGATCGGTTTTTAGACAAGCAAGAAGCCCATCTTCTTATTGAACAAAGTATTGATTGGTACAAAAAAGCTTTAGATGAAGGTATTTTTGAGCAATAGTTGTACGTTATTAAGGAGTGCTATGTGGTTTAAATTAGTTATGTTGGTTTGTAGTGCTATTTTACCCCTGCATTCTATGGAAGAGCGAAATGATAATTATTCTTTCACCATCAATTTGATTGAAGCCTTTATGCAAGGCAAAATCGAAGTACAAGATAATAATATTGTTTGTTTTAGAAATACAAGCAAAGAATGTGATGAGTATGTTAACCTTGAAAAATTGGCTGCTTTAATTAAACAAGTTGAAGAAAAGGATTCACTTTATTACAAAACATATCTTACAGAATTGGCATTTAAAAAAGTGACAGGTCAAAATGTAAATGCGGATTTTTTATTGGATTTTAAGTTTTTCTTGCAATTGGATCGTCTCAAGCAATTTACTGAAACACGACCTCTTAACATTGAAACTGACTATGGAGCTGCATATTCTAAAATTGAAAAATTAAAACAAGAAAATGGGAATGTGTTTATGCAAGGGACATTTGGGAGCTCTAATATTTATCTTGTGACGCAACAGTTTATTGAAAGAGCAAACAATAGAGTTCGATATATACAAGCATGCAGAGATATGGACGCTCGCATGATCAATATGAGTACTACGGTATTCATGCATTTTAAGTTTGTCACCTTTCAAGAAGATTTTCAAAAGTATAGAGGTATAGTTCAGTAGAATTATAATAATAGTAGACATGAATCAAGTTCACGTAATCATAATGAGGAGATTATTAATGAATATCAAGAACTGTATATATAGAGTGATTTTATTTTTAATCGTTACTGTGCATACTACGTATAGTATGGAAAATGGTACAAATGGTGTCGCCAATTCCGGTTCTCAGGTTGCTAGTACCAGTGGAGCAGAAGCTCAAATAGAATCTTTTAGCCAACAAACACAAAACTGTGGCTCTGGTCCTACACATCCAATTCATTTTTATGATAATTTTTAATAGTGTTACCCTGATCTAAAATTTTGTCACATGAGATTATGTTAATCTCATGTGACGTTCTAATTTACCATTCAAGTGAACCGGCAGTTTGGTATTCAGTAACGCGTGTTTCAAAAAAGTTCTTCTCTTTTGCTAAATCAGTTGATTGAGACATCCAAGGGAAAGGATTTTCTTTAAAATATACTTTTGGAAGACCAATTCGTTCCAATCTTCTATCTGCTATATGTTCTACATAATCGCTAAATTGATCAGCATTGATGCCGAGTAATCCTTCAGGACATGCATCATGGGCGTAGCGGACTTCAAGTGAAACTGCTTTTTTAATTAATTCAACAAGTTCGTTTTGGAATTCTGCAGTCCAGATTGATGGATTTTCTGCTTTGACCGTATTGATTAAATCGCAGCCAAAGGCTAAATGAATACTCTCATCGCGCATAATATATTCAAATTGTTCGCCTATGCCAACCATTTTATTTTGGCGTTTTAAAGCAAGCATCATTGCAAAGCCTGCATAGAAAAAAATTCCTTCCATAATGACATAATAACCAATAAGGTCATGAAGAAATTTTTTTATATTCTCTTCGCCTTCTGTAGTAAAATTAGGATCGAAGATCGATTTTGTTAAATTAATGACAAAATTGTCTTTTTCTGCAATAGAAGGAATAGTATTGTACATATTGTAAATTTCATCAGGATCTAAACCTAGAGTATCACAGCAATAGATAAAAGTGTCCGTGTGTATTGCTTCTTCAAATGCTTGTCTCAAAAGATATTGACGGCATTCAGGATTTGTAACATGACGATAAACTGCCAACACTAAATTATTTGCCGTTAATGATTCAGCCGTTGAAAAAAAGCCTAAGTTCCAAATGATTAAACGGCGTTCTTTTTGTGTTAGGAATGTTGGTGATTTCCATTGCTCAACATCAAGTTGCATAGAAACTTCTTCAGGAGTCCAGTTATTGGCGATGCCGTTCTTATAATGTTCGCGCGCCCATGTATAGGTCATGGGCAGAATCTTATTAGGGTCTGTTATTGAGTTATTAAGAATCGATTTTTTTGACATAGGGGAAATCCTTTCATTAAGCATTGTTATTGACACGATTCGCAATCAGTATCTACCAGATTGCAAACTATGCCGGGTGCAAATTGGTTTGTTTGTGGCTTAGTTGCAACTTCTTCTGTAGGAAATGAAGCATATTCTCTTTTTTGAGTAAAGCCCCATTTTTTTGGATCAAGTGTTGATTTCTCAACTTGACTTGCGCCAAGTGTGCGGAAATAATAGGTTGTTTTTAAACCAACTTTCCATGCAGTGAGGTAAATATCATTGATCTTTTGTCCTGATACACCTTGCATGAAAACATTATGTGATTGGCTTTGATCAATCCATTTGCCACGAGTTGCCGTTATTTTTATCATATGAATTGGGTCAAGCTCAAAAGCAGTTTTATATTTGCGTTTTAAATGTTCCGGAATTTCTTCGATTTGGGTCAAATTTCCATCATAATATTTTAATTTATCTACCATTTCATTATTCCAAATGCCTAAGGCTTTAAGATCTTCAATTAAATAATGGTTAATAATAGTAAATTCACCTGCAATATTAGATTTTACATAAATATTTTTATACATAGGCTCTATGCATGGATAACAACCAACTATATTTGCAATGGTAGCTGTTGGAGCAATTGCTAATATATTTGAATTACGCATGCCATGCTGTTTAACTTTTTGTTTTAATGCATCCCAATCCATCGTTGAACTACGTGAAACTTCAACGGGTATACCACGTTCTTGTTCAAGAAGATTAAGAGTATCAAGAGGAAAAATTCCACGATCCCATTTTGAGCCTTTATAGCTTGAATAAGTTCCACGTTCTTGTGCAATATCTGAAGAGCCAACAATGCCATAGTAAAGAATCCTTTCACCAACGGTATCGGCAAAGTCTATGGCTTCCTGGCTTTCAAAAGGTATATTTAATTTAAAGAGCGCATCTTGGAAACCCATCATTCCTAACCCTATTGGTCTGTGACGCAAGTTAGAATTTTTTGCTTCTTGGGTTGGATAAAAATTAAGATCGATAACATTGTCAAGCATACGAATTGCCGTTTTTACACTTTTTTCAAGAAGTGAATAATCGACTTTTCCATTATCAGTATGACGAGCTAAGTTTATGGAACCTAAGTTGCATACAGCAGTTTCATCAGCTGAAGTGTTGAGAGTGATCTCTGTGCAAAGATTTGAACTATGCACGACACCTACATGATCTTGAGGTGAACGAATATTGCAAGGATCTTTAAAGGTAATCCAAGGATGTCCTGTTTCAAATAATCTACTCAGCATTTTACGCCATAACTTTTGAGCTGAAATAACGCGGAAAAGTTCTATTTTTCCTTCTTGAGCTTTTTTTTCATACTCTTCATATTTTTGTTCAAAAGCTTTTCCATATAAATCATGAAGATCGGGTACTTCCTGTGGTGAAAAAAGAGTCCAATCTTTATCTTCTAAAACACGTTTCATGAAAAGATCGGGAATCCAATTGGCAGTGTTCATATCATGTGTTCTGCGTCGCTCATCACCAGTGTTTTTACGTAAATCTAAAAAGTCTTCAATATCATAATGCCATGTTTCTAAATAGGCACAAGTTCCACCGCGTCTAATACCACTTCGTGTTATACCAACAACAACATCATTAGCGATCTTCAAAAAGGGGATTACCCCTTGACTTGTTGCATGAATACTTTTAATAAGTGATCCGGTAGCGCGAATATTGGTCCAATCATTGCCAATACCACCGGCCCATTTAGAGAGTTGTGCATTGTCGCCCATACATTTAAATATATGGCTTAAATCATCATTAACGGTCGTTAAATAACATGAGCTTAGTTGTGCTCGTAAATAGCCTGAATGGAAAAGGGTTGGTGTTGATGATATGTATAATAATTGAGAAAAAAGCTCATAGAATTCAATTGCTTTATTGTTTTTATCAATTTCATTAATTGCTAAACCCATTGCGATACGCATCCAAAAAGTTTGCGGAACTTCAACTCTTTTTTTATTAATTTTTAAGAAATAACGTTCATAGAGTGTTTGCAATCCAAGATAGTTCAAAAGATGGTCGCGTTCTAGGTTTAATTTATTGGAAAGCATTTCTAAATCAAAGGTCAAAAGCTCAGGGTTAAGAATATTGTTTTTAACGCCGATTGTAATACCATTAATGAAAGCTTTTTTATAGTCATCCTTAAGAGTTGTTTCTGTTGTTGATGTTGAAAAAGCTTCTTTATATGAAATTTGTAAGAGTATGCGTGAAGCAAATATTCCATATGAAGGATCTTGTTCCAGAAATGGCAAAGCAGCAAGTAAAATTGCTTTTTCGATTTCTTGTGTTGTAATACCATCGTAAAGATTTTTTATAATTTCTTTAATAACGAGTTCTAAAGAGATAGGTGAAGATAATTGTTCTGTTAATCGGTTAATTGTTGCATACAGTTTGTTCTTATTAAAAAGATCATCAGCCTGGTTGCGTTTAACAATTTTCAAATTAGTAAATTTAGCATTATCAAAAAGATATTGCCAGCTTTGTATCTTCAAAGAATCAAGTCTCCTTGTCAGCACGTTATTTTCGGTATTCATTCTAGGTCCTCATATGGTTAAATTAGTTACAACAAAAATAGGACTTGTGCATCCTCTTTCCATGAGCTTGTTTGAAGAGCGATCATAGATTGAGTAATGTCATAAAATCCTATTAATTTATTCTAATTGAAAATATTCATCGTTAATTCTTATAATCTACTCTAGCACCATAAAGCCTTATAAGCAAACAAAAAATAATAAATATTTTGGTGAAAATATATTCTTAATTATTTTTCTAAACCAGATTACATATCAGAACAATTTGTAATTTTATGCCAACAATTTATAATCATTTTTTTAGCATAATGCTTATAAAACAGGATTAAATTATTTCCAAAATGAAATTATTGACAATTTTTTTTTAAAAAACTTACAATTGTTATAGTATACTGACTATTTTTTAAAAAAGTGAGGAATGGCGCTATGATTTTTATAAAAAGAAATGTAACAATGCTCCTAATGAATGTTTTTATTGGTGTGAGTGTTTTTGCTCAATCTATACAAGATGTCCCTGAGCAAATTCAACCAGAGCAGATGATGGCACCTATGGTTGTTGAGTTTTATAGACCATCGTGTCCGCATTGTCAACATATGGCGCCAATCTATAGCAAGGTTGCTATGGAATCTAAAAATGGAATACATTTTTACAAAGTTAACACTGACAAGTCAGGAGCAAATGAGATTTGCAAAACAATAACGCATAATAAGGAATCATTATCCGGTGTGCCAACCTTTGTTTTTGTTAATAAAAATGGTACAACTAGTGGAAAAGTTAAAGCTGGCGGATTATCAAAACAGGAATTACAAAGCAGAGTTGCTCAATTACAATAATTTTTTTAATAAGAAGGAGTTTTTATGGACATAGGTAGAAAAGCAACATATGTTACTATGATTGCGCTTCTGTTTTCTTTGATAACGGTGCAGGCAGCCGAGATGACCCAAAAAGCTGGCGGATCTGTAATTTTTATAAAATCCATAGAAGAATTTGATCGTTATGTGAAATCGGGTAATTTTGTGGTCGCATATTTCGGTTCAGCAACATGCGGACCATGCAAAGCTTTTCATGATACCTATTATGCAATGGCAAAAGAGTATCCTGATGTGATCTTTTTAGAAATTTGTTATGGATCGTTTAAGGGTAGTGAAACGTTAGAAGCTCGTTATGCTATTCGATCACATCCGACCTTTGTTTTTTTTGATAAATCAGGTAATAAAAAGAGCTCCTTTAGTGGAGCCAGTGAACGTACAAAAGCAAAAATTGCAGGTGAAATTAGTCTGTTGAAAGGCGGCAGTTGCCCACAATCAACGGTTTCATATCAAGGGCAACCACAACAAATGCCATCGACTATGCAACAACCAGCTGCGCCGCAAGGTAGAATGGCTCAGCCACACAATGTAGCACCTCAACAAATGCAAGGAAAAGTAGCCCAAGGGCAACCTATGCATGAACAGCAATCAATGATGCAGCAATCTGTACAACAACCGGCTAGCCAAAGGAATGTGCAACAAACAGCAATCCAACAAGATGTTCAACCAGTTATAACGTATCACAATGCTCCCGGTTCTGCGACACCAACGGCACAAGGAACGAGCCAACAACGTGCTATGCAGAGCCAAAAAGAGTCCGGTCAAAAAAGAAAATCAAGAGTAAGACATTTAGGTCGTCGTCAGCGCCAACGTTTAAACAATATTGAATATCAATAATCAGTAAGAAATAGTAGTAGACAAAATCACAAAAAAGGGAAGATGCGTTAGAGCGTCTTCCCTTTTTACATATAAATTTACAACGGCTCAAAAAAGCGGTACTGTAGGGTAAAAAAACATTATGCAAGGAGAATCTATGCAAAATAATATAAGAACAACATTTGCTCTTATGGTTTTTTTGAACTTTGGTGTAACTTTTTCCATGAATGTAGATAATTTTGGTGAATATTTTATAACAGTTGCTCGTAACCTTAATAAACACTATGAAAATAAAAAATATTCAGCTTTGTATCAAACAATGCTTGGAGAGCTCAATGAGTTGTCGTATGAAGGGCAAATAGAAGCACTATCACATATGATTCGTGAGGTTGTTAATAAAAATAGATCATTAACTGAAAATTTGTGCCTTGTTGTATTGAATCTTTTTGATACCAAAATAAAAGGCACCGGCATTGAAGATGCTATTCGACATCAAATTGTAGAAAGGATTCTTAGTTTACAAAGCAGTGATAAACCAAAAATATTTGAAAAGTTAGAAGCGCTTTGTTTCCAAGGGTCGACCAAAATAAAAGTCGCTTGCAAAAATGAGAAAGAAAAAGAAAAGAGTTCAGGTCAATCAGAAGAATTGGTAAAAAGATTTTGTACTGGACTCGTTGCTTGGTCTGAAATGTTTAAGTGCGGAGATTCTGGAGTTTCTCGTGATATAATTAATACCTTATTAGATGACTTGAATGTGACCTTAGAGGATCAGTGTGCTATTCTTCAAGAAGCAAAAAATAGAATGAACAAAGGATATATTCAAAGAGAGCTCAAAAGATATCTTCTTTCTCTGCAAAAATTTGTGAAAAAGAAAGAATTAGAAAATGCACCGAAAGCTTCTTTGAAAAAAAAGAAGTTTACACTAAAAGGTCATATTGTAGGAAAAGATATTGATTTTGCATACTGTCGTCCTTTTATATATGGGCACCTTCTTTTTCTTCCTGCAAAAAATGGAACAGTTCATTGTTTAGATCTTCAGGGAAGAGAATATCATAAACCATATAAACTTACCGGCAAAAACCCTCTTTTTATTGCCAAAGAAGATTGTACTATTCCGGGAATGACATGCGAAAAAATAGCGCATCCTTGTTTACGGAAGCAAATGATTTTTGCTTATTTCAATAATGATCTGATTTGTCCCAGTAAGGTGCTTTTTGAGTATCCCTATCTTGTAAGAGCGTATGATACTTCTCTTGAAATAGATAATGTAAAGGAAGGTGAACATTTTTCTTTTGAAGAGAAGCATAATGGGACAGTTACTTCTTTGATATTCGTTGGCTTGCATAGATTGCTATCGGGATCAACCGATAAGACTGTTAAATTTTGGAATTTAAGAAAAAAACGATATAAAGGAACAATTGATTGTTGGAGGCCAGTTAAAGATATTGCTATTTTTGATACAATGATTTTTTCTTTAACCGATAATGCGTTAATGAATTGTGATCCAGAAGATAGGTCAGCATTTCCAATGGATATTGATGCGCATCGGGCCGAAGTTTTTAGATCGCGTAACGATGGTTTTATTTTTGGTTTGAATAATGGCAATCTTAGATACATTAAAATTGACAAGAAGATTCAAGAGCCAATAACCATAAAAACCGGAATAGAAGGTTCTATAATGAAACTTACCTGTTTAGAAGATATTGTTATTGCACAATCGGAAAAAGATTGTGCAATGGTTCATTTACCGCTTAAGTAATCTAATTTGTTTGTTCTGCAAAAGGAGAATTTATGCAAAAAAAAATAATTATAGCATTCACTTTTATAGTTTGTTTGAATTTTAGTGGAATTTTTTCTATGGAGGATGGTTTAGGTGAGCATTGTAGCATGGTTGCTCGCAACTTGCATGAAATGTATGATAAAAATGGAGCGTATTTAGGATTATTTCAGGATATGTTGAAAGAACTTACAACCTTATCATATAAAGAACAAGTAAACGCATTATCATATATGATTAATGAGGTAATTGATAAAAATTGGTCATTGACAAAGAAATTTTGCCTTGTTGTTATGGATCTTTATGAGTCTAAAATACGAGATACTGAATCTGAAGAAATAGTACGCAATCTGATTATAGAGAAAATTATTTTGCCCGGTAGGAAGCAAAAAGTTTTTACTCGGTTGAAAAATCTGTGTTCATTACGCAGTTCTGCACAAATTGCACAAAAAATTTGTTATGAAAAAGAGAAAGAGAAAGAAACTACTGATTTAGATTCTATTGCAGGAGAGTTTGTTGGAGGACTGAAAGCATGTGGTGAAATATTTTCATGTAATGATTCAGATCTTTCAAAGGATATAATTGTCGGGCTCCTCAATAATTATTCTACAATGCTATTAAAGGATCAACCTAGACTATTGCGCAATGTACAAGAACGTTTATCCGATGAGCCCATAATTGCAAAAGAAGTAGGAAAATATGCTCAATTACTGCAAAAGTTATTAGATGATAATGCTTCTCATTCTGCTGTAAGTTCTTTACATAATAATGGCTTTTATGATCGTAATAGATCGTATAGCGATATGCATTCAGGTAGGGATCATCATAAAGATGTTTCTCCTATGGAACACCTTCTTGATGAAGCTTCGAAGGTTCATGGACCAAGAAGGCATACAATTATTGTAAAAGTTGATTCGAGCTTAGCGTGTAAGCCCTATTTTTTTGATCGATTTGTCTTTCTTCCTCAGCATAATGGATTAGTTGACTGTTATGATTTGAAAGAAAAACTGTTAGTTAAAACGTATATGACGCAGAATAATGAGCCGTTGTTTTTTGCCGATGAAAATTATTCTATTCCTGATTTAGTCACTGAAACTTTATGTCCACCTTCGTTTATGTTTCATACTATTTCAGTATATTTTAATGCTCAAGAGAATCGTCCAACGCGAATTCACTTTGAGTATCCTTATCTTGTGCGTGCTTATGAGAATGGATCATTGGAAATTGATAACATAAAAGATGATGAACACTTTTCTTTTAGAGAAAAGCATGCCGGTGAAATTACTGGATTTACGATGGAAGATTCGTACAAGCTATTTTCCGGATCAACCGATAAAACTATTAAGGTTTGGGATTTAAAAGACAAGAAGTATATCAAGGTTTTTCCTTGTAATTCGGCAGTTAAAAGCATAGCTCTTTATAATCCTGTTCTTGTCTATTTAACAGAAAATGCACTAATTGGCATTCATTTAGATAATGGTACAGAGTTTTATGCACCTTTTGATGTAACTAATGTAGTGACACTTAAAGTTCGAGATGATGGATTGCTTATGGGCATGAAGGATGGAAAACTTAAATTTATTGAACATAGCGATAAAGAGCCACGTGAACCACGAGAACTTGATATAAGAATTCAAGATCCGATCACCGATATTTATAGTATGGGTGAAACAATTATTGCACAATCAGCATGTGAAAGCACTGTTTTGCATCTCCCATTTGATTAATTAATTGAGTGCATGTTATTAATTATTGGGCTCTATTATGTTGCCTACTGCATTATAAATAATACCATCGGAATATTCATACTCCTCCGATAAGAATTTACTTTTATTATAATTTTTACCTTCTATTGTATAATGAGTTGTATGTTCAACCACATCTACATGCGTATAACTGACTAAAGAAAAATTTCTTTGGCATACACCTATCAAATTCATATTATGTGAGTACGAATAGACCGTTGGGTTACACCACGAAAGATAGTTATAGAAACTTGCAATTCCTACAACACAGCTACTAACTGTAAAAGCGGATTGACGCCATGATTTTTTATTGTTAACGAGTTGATCAGTGAGGCTTATCACACCAATGGTAGTTGCAATTAGAGATGAACATGCCGACAACTTTTTTTTGCGTGAAAGTTCTTGTTGCATAGGCGCTGTCGTAAAACACAGTATAGATATTATGCTCAATAAAAAAAGTGATTTTTTTACCATTATATTTTTCTTCTCTAAATTTAAAATAAATATAAATTGTATCTAAGAAAGTATAGCATAAAAATAGGGCATCGTGTATCACGATGCCCTATAATCAACAAAAAATATATAAGCCAATTATGAAACTAACAATAATGCCACAATCGACATTAACTTAATTAAAATATTAAGCGCAGGTCCAGAAGTATCCTTGAAAGGGTCTCCTACCGTGTCGCCAACAACAGCAGCTTTATGTGCATCAGATCCTTTGCCGCCAAGGTGACCGGCTTCGATATACTTTTTAGCATTATCCCAAGCGCCGCCACCATTTGCCATCATTAATGCAAGCAGTACGCCAACAAGAGTACCGCCAACCAAAAGCCCCCCAAGAGCTTGGGTACCAAGCGAGAATTTAATGATAATTGGTAAGCCAATAGTTATAACACCGGGAAGAATCATTTGATGTAACGCAGCTTGTGTGCTTATGGCAATACAACGCGTATAATCAGGTTGTGCTGTTCCTTCACGAAGTCCTTTGATTTCTTTAAATTGTCTGCGCACTTCCATTACCATTTTCAATGCAGCTTCACCAACAGAACGCATCGTTAATGCTGAAACTAAGAAGGGCAAAACACCGCCAATAAACATGCCGGCCATAACAAGCGGATCCATAATATTAATTGCAACTAAATGTGCTTGTTCTGAATAGGCAGAAAAAAGTGCTAATGCAGTTAAGAGCGCTGAACCAATAGCAAAGCCTTTGCCCATTGCAGCCGTTGTATTTCCTAAAGCGTCTAATTTATCAGTTATTTTACGTACACTAGGATCAAAATGTGCCATTTCAGCAATACCGCCAGCATTATCTGCTATAGGGCCGTAGGCATCAACCGTCATGGTAATTCCCACCGTTGAAAGCATAGCAACTGCAGCTATTGCAACGCCAAAAAGACCACCGCCATAATTATAAGAAAGCAGCACAGCAAATGAAAGAAGAACGACCGGTAGAGCAGTTGATTCCATACCTAATGATAGGCCGTAGATAATATTTGTCGCTGCACCGGAACGAGAACTATTTGCTAAGCGTTCAACAGGTTTGCCGCCGGTATAATATTCGGTAATTAAGCCAATGATAATGCCCGAAAGACAACCAAGCACTATTGAATAGATAAGTGCAGTATTTAAAGTCATATAATGCAAATAATAGGATGCTCCCATAATAAAAAAGCATACGGCAACAAAAGTCGCATTACGGAGCATAGCAGCAGGTTGTTTTTTAAAAACAAGATTTGCGCATAACCCAAGAAATGAACTTACGAGTCCGATTGCTGCCATTACGAGTGGTAATGAGGTATAAGAAAAATTGTTATATGCAGGATTTGAAAGAGCAAGAATGATTGATGAAACCATTGCGCCAACATATGATTCATAAATGTCAGCACCCATCCCTGCGGTATCGCCTACGCAATCTCCAACATTATCAGCAATAACTGCAGGATTACGAGGATCATCTTCAGGAATTCCTTCTTCAATTTTACCTGCTAAATCGGCACCAACATCGGCCGATTTGGTATAAATTCCTCCACCAACACGAGCAAAGAAAGCTACCAAACTTCCGCCTAAACCAAAACTTGTGATAATTGGTATGAACTGTGCATGAGTATTAAAAAGATAAAAAATAGCGGTCAATCCAAAAAGACCAAAGGTTGCTACAGCAAACCCCATCACGCCACCGCCAAAAAAAGCTACCAAGAATGCCTGATGCTCGCCACTATTTTTTGCAGCCATGGTTGTTCTTACATTTGCACTTGTTGCTGCTTGCATGCCAATGAGGCCTGTTGCCGAAGATAGAAGTGCGCCAAATAAAAATGCACCCGCTGATAGTGGTCCAAAAATATATCCAAGGAGCCCTGCAACGAGAAGAGAAACAATGCCTATAACCTTATATTCTTCTTTAAGAAAGGTCATTGCACCATCTGCAATTGCTTTTGCGATAGCTTTTGCCGGTGCATTATCTACCCGAATTGAACTAATTTTTTTAAATAGAAAGCCGACGACGGCTAATCCACATAATGAGCTTAAAAAAATAAGCCCAAAAAGCATCTGTTCTTCCATGCAACAGTCTCCAATAAGTAAAAAGTGTTACGAAAATATATTTGAACTATAGTGTAATTTACTTTTGTAGAAGCTTTTTGTAAAGTTAGGTTCTAAAAGATAGGGGCTTCGTTATGTGCATTTCAACAATAACGCGCCCCTATTTTTAAGATATCTATGAGAAAACTATTTATAGGACACTTTCAAAATTACCTTGGCCCGTAGAATTAATCCATGTAATAATGCGTTGCAGTTCATCAGGTGATAATGAGCTTTGGTAATTTAAGATGCCTTGTTCTTGGAGTTTTCTTGTGGTCATACCAATGTCATCGAATCGTATTGGTTTATACATATTACATTTAGAAGGATCATTCGGATCGCATATTTTACATGATTTATTCATGATTACCGGTCCGCCATCAGCACATCGCTCATCTATTCCGAGTATTTTTGTATAAATTTTATTGTTTGCATCAGTATATTGATATGTTATAGTGCTTATTGGAAGATTATTATTTTCAGGTCCTTGATGCGTCCAACTCCAGCCAAGCGCATCATTATCTTTTTCAAGCCCATAAACATAGAATGCATCGTCGCTTAAAATAATCTTTTTTTGAGGTTTATTTATATCGAACTGATATTCATTTGCATCAGGGCTGTTAAAAAAATATGCGTTTCTATTAGGAAGATCGATGGTTAACGAGAAGGCAAATGCAATGCCTGTTGGCCAATGGGTATCAAGATTATTGTACCAACGTGATTTTGACACCCATAACTTTTCAAAAGGTAAGAAATTAAATGCAAGCTTTCTTGAAACAAATTGTATTACTGTCTCAGGCGGTGTGCCGCTCGTCGCGCTGAAAACTGGCCCTATAATGAATATATTAATGGTATTTTGTGCTCGTTCAATGACTATGTAAGGAGCTATTTTTCCTGCTTTGAGATCCTTTTGACCTTGTTGGGCGCTACCTTTAGTAAACGCACTTCCTAAAGGTAAGCTTGGAACAAGAAGAACTTTTGTAGCAGTAGCAGGGTCACCGCCCCACCACATATAAGGGCAATTACCAATAGAACCAAGAAGATCGCGGACATTAATGACGGTATTTGTAGTGAAAGGAGTTTCAGAAAGTTCCATTTTTTTGCTGTTGTTATTCCATGCATACATATTGTAGCTAAGGTTTTGATTTCCCTCTATATACATATATCCGGCAAACCAATAGTTTGATGCTTGCATCCAATTAAGATTTGCAAAAATTGAAGCCGTTCCACCCAATATTCCTACTGCAACTGCTATTTTTATTATATTTTTTTTTGTCTTATTCATAGTTTCTCCTTTTATTAACCTATGCAGGTCTATCTTTTATTTTTGCCATCTCTGAGGAAAGTTGTAACTCTTTTAAATACTTTTGGGCTTCATGTAGTTTTTTTAAAAGAGCTTTTCGTTCTGGAGCAATTCGTAGAATTTTTGTTTTTATACCGTGTATATTTTTCTGTAAATCATCTAGTTTTTTATGGTCAATAGATAGCGTTTGTCTGACTTCAAGAGCCTTCTTTTTCAGTTCTGGATTTAACGTTTTTTTCTTCATGGTAGCTTGTAATTCAAGAAAAAATGGGTTGTTTTTTTGTTGTTGTTGCTGTAGTACGCTTTGCATAACTTGGAATCTATTTTTGAGTTCTTTTTTTACCTTTTTAAGATTTTTAAGATCTGTATTTTTATTTTCTAAAGCCGTTAATTGTTGTTTTAATGATAAAATCTCTTGTTGAGCATTGCTGATTGCTTGTGGAGACGCTGTGGGTAATTGCAGCTTAACCGGTTTTGCCGTAGCCGGAGTTTTGCTTACTGTGCATTCAAGTTGACAAGAGGAAAGCACCAATAAGCCTAGATATATGTTCCACATTTTCATTGAGCACCTCATTAGAATGGTATATTAATATAAAAATACTATTATGATATTATTGTAAAAAATTAGTTAACAGAAATACAACAGATTGAATTTAGAGCCAATCTAATTTAATGGATTAGGAGTAAAAGAGATCATGCATGAATAGTTTTTTTTGTTTATTGCTTGGAATGTTTTAATTATTGGTGCAAATGCTTCGCCCTTTAGATATATCTTTCGTATATAAGAATTTTTCAGCTTTGAAACCGGAGGTTTTGCAGGACCAAGAACTATAACTGGTAAGGTATACTGCAAAATAAGTCGTTGACACAGTTGAGTTATAGCGGTGGCTTCTTTTATGAGCTGTTCTTCATCATGATGTTTAAGTTCAATTTCTGCAAGCCGTTGAGCAGGAGGGTATCCAACAACTTTGCGGTTTTCAAACTCATTCTTGTAAAAATTTAGGTATGAAAGTTCATCAAGATAGGAAAAAATCTCATGATCTGACATAGTTTGTACAATAACGGTGCTTGGCAAGCCTGATCTTCCAGCTCTACCGGCGACTTGAATAAGTTGTTGCAGAGTAGTTTCTGTTGCGTTATATATGGGAAAATGCAAATTAAGATCTGCCCATACTATTCCCACTAAGCTTACTTTAGGGAAATGGTATCCCTTAGTAATAGTTTGTGTACCAATCAAAATATCTAAATTTCCTTCATAAAATGCCGATACTGTTGCATGCCATGCTTTTTTATTAATCGTTGCATCATGATCTGCGCGAGCAATGCGAGCAGAAGGAAACATTTTTTGTAAAATATGTACTATTTGTTGAGTTCCGATGCCTTTTTTAATCAATTCTGAAGATTGGCAAGATATGCAGATTGGGGGTTGTTGCAGCAAATAACCACAATAATGGCATACAAGTTCATTGTTTTCATGCAAGGTTAGACTTACTGAGCATGCATTGCAATAAAAGATAAAGCTACAGCTTTTACATTGTACAAAAAAGCTAAAACCACGTCGATTTAAAAAAATGAGCGTTTGTTCTTTTTTAATCAGTTGTTGTGTTATTGCTTGAGCAAGTTCAGTGCTGATCCAAAAATTTTTTCTTTCTTTTTTATCAATCATAGAGACAATTTTGATAGCAGGAAAACTACCGCTAAATCGTTGTTTGATTTGGAAAAAGTGCCATTTTTTATGGGTAACATTATAAAGAGAAGCTATTGATGGTGTTGCTGAACCAAGCAGAATGGGAATCGAACTTATTTGTGCTCGTAAAAGTGCTGCCTCTTTACTATTAATTTTTGGATGTTTTTTTTCTTGGTATCCCGTATCATGCTCTTCATCAACAATAATCAATCCTAAGTTAGCAATCGGTAAAAGTAGGGGAAGATGTACGCCGATAATTACCATCGGATTTTCTGCAAGAAGTTCTCGCCAAATTTTCTTTTTTTCTGCAGCGCTCACTGCTGAATGAAAGCTTGAAATAGTGATTGATCTATCAAGCTGGGCCTTGAGGATATGCATAAATTGAAGCGCAAGAGTAACTTCTGGTAACAAAAGTAGTACTGTTTTACCCGATTGAATTGTTTGCTCAATTAATTTTTTATAAACCTCTGTTTTACCTGAACCCGTAACGCCATGTAATAAAGTTGGGGTGTACGTTGGGGTATCTAAAGCTTTGCTCATAAAAGAGACGACTTGCTGTTGTTCATGAGTAAGTAGTACCGTATTGTTATGGAGGTGCGTTGCAGCAAGTCCAAAGGGCACTTCTATGGGATTTTTTTGGTGTAAAAATTGCTGGAGTCGCTTAAAAAAATGGTTTGGTTCAGTTTGATAATAGTGAGATAATTGTGAAATATAAGTAAAATAGTGCCGGTCGTGAGGTATTTTTTCTATCCCAAGGGCTTGTTTTATAGCAAATGCTGTTTGAGGCTTCTCAGTAAATATTTTTTCTACGTAGCCTAGCACCGTTCTTGCCCGTAAAGGAACACGTACAAATGATCCTATGCATACTGCTGAATCAATTTCAGGCGATGTTTGGTAAAGGAGAGGTTCTTTAAAGCCATTTAAAAGTTTTACTTGTATATACATATTCTAAGTGTAAAACTTTTAATATTTTTTACTACAAGGCAATGAGGAGAAAAAGATAAAACCCCTCAAAAAAGGGGCTTTAGCAGAGGAGTATTTTGAATAATATTTTTTAGTGGTATTCTATTAAAAAATATAAAAATATACTAATATAAAGAAAATAGTTACTATTATTTCAATGTGGATACTTTTAATGAATTACATAAAATGCCATTTTTTAGCAAAAGTTTGTAGCCTGTTTATTTCTCTACTTTTTGTATCTGGGACTTTAAGGGCAATGCAAGAAGGCAATACCTTTCCTGGGGTGGATAAACAATCAGAAAAAAAGGATGATCAGAGATTGTTGGTTGTTGTAGATAACAACACACTCTCCATTTTAACTGCTTTGGGAAAAAGCGTTGCTAAAAAATTTGATAACTTGGTCCCCGAAGAATCAAATAAGCAGATTATAGTTCGAAATTCTTTGTATAAACGGTGCCAACAAGATACGAGCCAAATTAGTAACTATTTTTTAGTGCTTCCTTATGAAATGGTAATGAAAATAGTCTTTAGGATGATACCAGAATTTATTGGAA
The DNA here is from genome assembly GCA_963722255.1 of Candidatus Babeliales bacterium. GTDB lineage: Bacteria > Babelota > Babeliae > Babelales > JANWKD01 > CAVRJM01. The sequence goes on along the minus strand of CAVRJO010000001.1, from coordinate 518,995 downwards.
GCGAAAAGCGATTTATACAGGTATTGCAGGATATTACGAGTTTTACACAATCTTGTAAGACGATGAAAGATAATTATTCTTCTAATGAAGATTTCCTATTGGATCTTTTTAAAAAAATGGCTGGGAGTAGCATTCTGTCTTTTAACAGTATGGAGAACATTGTAAAATCCTGTAGAAATTTTTATGATCCATCGTTTCGAATTAGAATATTACCTGCTTTTCAAAAATGCATACAACATGCTTCAGCAGGTCGTGAACTTAAAAAACGTGGACTTAAAAAAAAAGAAACGCGAGGATTTAAGCCTCTTGGTTCAGTAATTGAAGCATTGCAGCATTATTTTGTACCGAACTCTTTTTTAGTTGACAATAATAGTTCCTCAGTTGAGCAGGAAGAAGAGAAAATTTTAGGTATTTCTGATCTTCCTAATGAACTACTTTATGAAATCATGGGTTTTTTAATACCAACGCGTGTTTCTGAAAAAAAATATTACATACAAACTTTGCTCGATATCTCTCATCTTGCTCGAATAAATAAGTTTATGTATCGCCTATGTTCAGGCGATGATTTTTTGGCTGCAGAGATTATAAAGAGATTGAATAAAAAAGTTAGCTATGAGTTGATCGGGGAAATTGATAAAGAAATAAGAACTTTTAGAAATCCTTATGATAGTTCATTTAGGTTAAGGATATTGCCAGTTTTTAAAGAACCATTGAAAGAAGCAAATAAGTTAAGTCAAAAATTTAAAGGATTCAGTGAGGGAGTATTTAAGCATCCGGAAGAAGCATTAAAAATATTAGCTGAAAATTCTCATTTAGATGTAACAAAAGGCAGTTACAGAATTGGCGCGGTAGATTTTGATAAGAAATATAAATTTTATAAAGAATTAATTAAAAAATTGGTTGAAAGGGGTATGGATGCTAACGCGACTATAGTGAGCGCGCAATTTAAGATACCTCTTCTGGTATGGGCAATTGATGTTTCAGACAAAAAATTAGACCTCATTGAATTTTTGTTAGAGAAAAATGCGGATCCTCGTATGGAATATATTGATCATGATGAAAACAGGATGACGCCTTTAGAATATGCTGGAAATGATTCTCAAATTCTAGCACTTTTTGAAAAATACATGAAAAAAAATTAGCTTGTAAAGGCCTATTGAGCATTGTTAAAAAAAATAGTTGTATTACTGGTTATTTGCGGTACAGTAACCCTATTAGTTTGTAGAGCATACCACAGAGAGAAAGGTCATAACGTGGCAACCGATCCAAAGAAGACTGTACTGCTGATTGATGGTTCAGGGTTTTTATATAGAGCCTATTATGGTGTGCGTCCTTTGCATACTATTCATGGCATTCCTGTGCAAGCAGTATATAGTTTTTGTAGAATGATTAAAAAAATTGCTGAGACATTTAATCCCGCGTATATGGCTTTAGTGTGGGACAGCAAAGGTACTACAGCGCGACATGAGCTCTATCCTGCTTATAAAGCAACTCGTCAAGCTCCACCAAGTGATCTTTTTGAACAAAAAAAATATATTCAAAAGTTTGCTGATCTTATTGGACTGAAGCAGGTTGAACAATCGGGCGTGGAAGCTGATGATCTTCTTAATTCATTAGCACAGGATTTTGCAAAACAGGGTAATGATCTGCTTTTATTAACTTCCGATAAAGATATGGAACAGATTCTTACTGAACATATTTCCATATATGATCCTTTTAAAGATATTTTTATTACTCCGGCAAGCTTTGTACAGTATCGAGGATTTGATGTTAATAAATTGGTTTTTTATTTTTCATTATTGGGTGATTCTTCCGATAATATTCCCGGTGTAAAGGGAATAGGAGCAAAAACGGCAGCACAATTAGTAGAGCAGTTTACGTCGCTTGAGGATATGTATGAGCATATTGATGCTGTTGCTAAGGAGAGTACGCGAAAACTATTATTGGCAAATAAAGAAAATGCATTTTTAAGTCAGAAGCTTTTTTTGCTTCAGTATCTGCCTTTAGGCATAAACAAAGAACAGTTAATTTTTGATAAAAAAAATTGGACCAATGCTCTGCCTCTCTTTCAAGAGCTTGGGTTTCGATCATTAATTCAAGAAATTGAAAAAACGGGAGTTGTTGTTACAAAAAAAGAGAAACTTTCTGAATCAAAAGGATATAGTTTTAAAGCAATTATCGATCTTAAAACATTGCATACAATTCTTAAACAAGCACATGACACAAAAGTTATCGCGCTGGATACTGAGCTTGATGGTTTAAATCCTTTGGAAAATGAGATGGTAGGAATTTCATTCTGTTTTAAAAAAGGTGAAGCCTATTATGTTCCCTTTGGCCATCTTAATGAATCTAATCAGTTAAAACGTGAAGATGTTGTAGAGGCCTTCAAACCATTGTTTGAGGATAGTTCGGTAAAAAAAATTATGCATAGCGGCAACTTTGATGAGCGTGTATTTTCACACTATGGACTCAAAGTGGATTCGCTTTCTTTTGATACCTTGCTTGCGGCGCATTTAGTTACCAAAGATTGGCAAAAAATAAGCCTTAAGGCTATTTCTGAATTTTATCTTAATGAGCAAATGCTAACATTCGCTGAAGTTGTTACTGATCAAGGTTATAAAAACTTTGCTCAGGTCCCTTTTGACTTGGCAACTGAATATGCTGCATCGGATGCTCATCAGACACTGCAGTTAGTTCCCATTTTGCATGAAGAACTCAAAAAGCAGAGAATGGATAAGCTTTATTATGAAATAGAATTACCTCTTGTTGACATTATCACTGCAATGGAAGTTGAAGGAATCAATTTAGATCTTACGGTATTGCGTGAACTTGATCGTTTTGTCATTGCAGATTTGGAGCGGATTAAACAGGAAATAATCGAAGTAAGTGGTTGTGCACCGGATATTAATCTTAATTCTCCTAAGCAGATTGAACAGCTTCTTTTTACTCACTTGCAATTGGTTCCACAAAAAAAGAGTAGTAAAAAAACTGGCTATTCTACCGATGTTGAAGTGTTGCAAGAGCTTGCTAAAACACATCCTATTCCTGCACTTTTATTACATTATAGAGAACTTTTTAAGCTTAAAAGCACCTATATTGATGCGCTTCCTACATACGTCAATAAAGAAACGGGAAAAATTCATACAACGTTTAGCCAAACCTCTGTAGCTACAGGAAGATTAGCAAGTTTTGATCCTAATCTACAAAATATACCTACCGATACGCGCTATCATATTCATATTCGTTCTGCTTTTAAGCCGCAACCGGGTGATATTTTTTTATCAGCCGATTATTCCCAAATTGAGCTTCGTGTCCTTGCGTATCTCTCACAAGATCCTGCACTTATTGATGCCTTTTTGCACGATAAAGATATTCATGCGCAAACTGCTGCCAAGCTCTTTGATGTTGATTTAGCGCAGGTGACGTCTGAGCAACGTCAAGTGGGTAAACGCATTAACTTTAGTATATTGTATGGCTTAACGCCTTATGGTCTTTCCAAAGATTTAGATATTCCTTTCAAACAAGCACAGCTCTATATAGATAAGTATTTTGCCCAGTATCCCGGTATTCAAAAATGGATGGAACTGGTAATTGAGGAAACAAAAGAGCATGGTTATGTTACCACTCACTGGGGGAGGCGTCGCTATGTTCCTGGAATTTATGAGTCAAATAGGATGCTTTATGATGTTGCAAAACGTATTGCGATCAATACAAAAGCGCAAGGCACGGCTGCTGAAATAATGAAACAGGGTATGATACAGTTAAATCGTGCTTTCGAAGAACATAAACTCAATGCAAAAATGATTTTACAAATTCATGATGAGTTGTTGATCTCTGTTCCTGAGCATGAACGCGATGTAACAGAAAAAATTGTTAAAAATGTTTTAGAGCATGTTGTTTCTTGGAATATTCCCCTTCAAGTTACTACACGTTTTGGCTATAGTTGGCAAGATGTGACCAAATAACTGTATTATTCAATGCAGTTAACCCACATAATTTTTTTTATTAAAGGTATTGGGCACACAATAGACCTCTTCTGAAACTATAAATTTTATGGCATAATCATAATCGATTTATAAAAAAAGGGTAAGCGATTATGAAGTATGAAAAATTAAAAATTTCATCAGAAAAAAACTTTAGAAGAGTAACTGGAGTAAAACGAAAAACATTTGAAGTATTGGTTTCTATTTTAAAAGAAGCGCAAAAAATAAAAAAGGCAAAGGGAGGACGTCCAAATAAGCTCAGTATTGAAGAAATGCTTTTGATGACTCTTGAATATATACGGGAATATCGAACGTATCTTCATATTGCGACAAGTTATGGCATTGCTGAAAGCAATGCATTTGAAGCAATACGATGGGTTGAAAATACTCTTATTCAAAGCAAAGAATTTAGATTGCCTGGCAGAAAAGCGCTACTGAAAAGCGATAATGAATTTGAAGTTATTTTAATAGATGCAACTGAAAGTCCTATTGAACGTCCTAAAAAAAACAGCGGAAATTTTATTCCGGTAAGAAAAAACGTCATACTATAAAAACTCAGGTAGTTGTAAACAAAAAAACAAAAGAAATTGTTTGTACAAATTTTTCAGATGGTAAACGACATGATTTTAAACTCTTCAAAACTTCAAAAATTCACTTCGCAAAATCTACTGAAGTTCTTACAGATACAGGTTATTTAGGTCTAAAAAAAATTCATAATAATACTTCTATGCCAAAGAAAAAAAGTAAAAAAAATCCTTTAACATTAACAGATAAACAACGAAATAGAGAATTATCAAGCCAGCGTGTTTTAAATGAGCATGTAATTGGTATGATAAAACGTTTTAAAATAGTTGCTGACAAATATCGCAATCGACGAAAAAGATTTGGGCTCCGTTTCAATCTTATTGCGGGTATCTATAATTTTGAGTTGGTTAAATGAGTTTCAGAAGAGGTCTAATATCTTTATTTCTAAAATTTTCTTAAAAGGAATTAGGGTTATAGGGATTTTATAGCAGAAAAATACTTATAATGATTCCTATGAAAATATTTTATTTTGATTACACTTATAAAAAATGCTTTTGTAGCGCATTTTATTGAGAATATTATAAAGGATTTTATGAAAAAAATAGTACTATGTGGCTTGATGAGTATAAGCATACTTGTAAGGCATAATGATGCACAGGCTTTGGATCTAAATGATTTTGTAAGGCCGGCTGTTGGAATTGCTGTGGCAGCAGTATTTTTGGTAACTACTCCAATAGCTTATATTGCTGGTAGTGGGAGCTCAGAAGCAAAACGTTTAGAACAAAAAAGGCTTAATCTGCAAGAAAAAACAAAGCAAGAAAAGGAGAAAAAGCGTGAAGAAGCAGAAAAGTTTGTTCAACATGTTCAAAAAAAATATGCTTGTGAAATAGAAATTGTAGGTAAAGGTGCTGCATTAACGCAAGAAGGATTGGATACTCGAGCAGCGGTACACTTTAATCATCAAACACCCTTTATACATGTTTGGTATGCTCGTCAATTAGAAAAAGATATTGCAGGCTTTAGTGATCATTATAATGAGTTTTCTGATGAGGAACGTGAGGTTGTTGATAAATTAGAAAAATCTTTAAAGAAGGTTTTTGATTCTCATAGCCTTTTGTTTAAAAATGTAGTTGCTAAAGAGCTGCAGAATGAAAAAATAGCATTGGCCGAACAGCAAAAACGTGATTACGATGTTGCTATTAAAAAAGAAAAGTTTCAAGCAGCAAGGCTTGAAACGGAACGTGCGCAGGCGGCAAAAAATTCCATTATTGAGCTTAGAGATCAAGCACAAAGCTCAATAAAATTGATGGAACAGAATGCTAAAGTAACATTGAATACCGTTAATGACAATACGAGTGCTTTGTACGCAAATTATCTTGCACACTATAGATCAATATTATTGTTGATACAAACTGAGTTTGATGAGAATGGATATCATGCTTTATCACAACAAGTAGATACTTTAAATAAGAGAATGACAAAAGCAATTGAAACACTTAATAATGCATCAAATGATATTAGCGCGACAAACAAAGCTACTAAAGAATGTAGAGAATGCTTAGTTCAAATAAGTTCTGCGTTGGCACAGTTGAAAAATAGCGATTTTGCGCAAAAAAAAGAGTTAGAAAAAATTTCAAAAATAATTGATCGAATGGATGATTCATTAGCGGTAGTTTCTGCTGATGTCGGCGATATTAAAAGTGGAAATTTTAATGGTGAGGCAAGTGCGCCACATTTTTAAAGAGATCAATCCAAGGTAGTTTTGAAGCATATAACTGTTAAAAATAATATCTATTCAACATCGATGGTCATAATGATACAAATTAAAAATTTTTTATTTATATGTTTGATAAGTTGTTCTTTTGGTTGTGCAATGGAAACTGAAATAGAAAAAATTCACAATCGTAATGTGGAAGAAATAAAAGTTGATTTGAATGCCGCATGTTCTTTTTGTTTAGACTCATTGTCAGTTAGAAAAGGATCTATTACAACTTTATATTGTGGCCATTCAGTACATTCGCTTTGCTATGTCCAATGGGTTAATAAGTGCAAGCGTAAGACCTGTTTTTGTGGAGCTTCATTGGTAGATTATGATGAAGAGGGTTATGATGCTCTTAAAAATTATAATAAAGATAATCAAAATGAAAGAAGTTATATTGGACGAGTTGTCGCGTTATGTCTCTTTGGTTCACGTTTTACATTGGATGTAGCAGTTAAGTCATATAACGTTGTTCATGAGATGTACTCAACAGCGTATGATCAATATATAGAGTAAATATACAGTATACAATTAATTTTAAGAGACTTTTGTTTTAATCTTACAATAATTACCAAATTTTTTTATAGACGCAGTAAATCGAGTATAAAGAGTATCTGAAATGTTGTTTTCTTCATGATATTTTTTCCAAACAATGCAATCAGCCTCCAAGCTTTCATGCAGTTTTCTAAGTGCAGGCGTAATATTATAAGCATGATTGTGATTATTGATTAGTTTTTCTTGAAATTTGGTAATTATAGTTTGAATTTGAATAAGATGCATTCTGTTCGAATATTCAAGCATACTATTTTCAAGTGCATTGCCATAAATTTGTACTATACGCTCAAGTAAAGAAATCAGTTTGAGGGTATCATGTTCAAGCTCTCGAATTAGCGGAACTTGGGTATGTTGTTCTTGGGTATCTTCAAGTATTGATATGCTGCATGGGTTGAGTAAAGAAAGCCAAAGCATTCCTTGTTCTACAAATTTTTCCATCTACAATCTCTTCTTGATTTGGTTACGTAATTGCCTATAATTTTTACAAGCAGATATTTACAAGCACATAATTGTAACGTTATACCGTATAAAAGTCGATAGGTAGTTATGAAGGCACAAGTACTCACTTCGCATGTGGAAAAACCATATGCATATTGGATAAAAAAGAACTGGTATTATCATTCGCTCATTGCGCGTTTATATCAATCTTTTATACCTCAAGGATCTCGTGTATTGCATATAAGTTGTAAAAATGGCTTTTTACTTGCAGCTACAAACCCTTCGCAGGGAGTTGGTGTTGATGAAGATGTTCAGTGTATTAATGATGCACAGCAGCAGTATCGGGAATATCAATTTGTTGTTGGTGATTTTAAAAATATTACGCTGGATCAAACATTTGATTATATCATGATGAATTTGGCAACAATGGAAACAGATGATGTCCAAAAATTATTTGAACATATCCATACAGTGAGCCATGAATCAACAAAAATTATTATCGATTTTTATTCTTGCCTCTGGGAACCTGTTTTATGGATAACCCAAAAACTTTCATTGCGTCGTCCAACAATGTTTAAGAACTGGTTGTCATTACATGATGTTGCCAATTTTTTATCTTTAGCACATTGTGAAGTTATTACAAAAGATCGTTATATTTTAGTTCCCTATTATATTCCGGTATTGTCATGGTTTGCTAATACATTCATTGCTCCTTTGCCCCTTATAAACAAGCTTTGCTTGAGCCAATGGATTGTTGCTCGCCCAATTCCCAAAAAATTGAATAAGCTGGACTATTCTGTTTCTGTAATCATTCCGTGTCGTAATGAACGTGGCAATATTGAAGCTGCTGTTCAACGATGTCCTCTCATGGGAAAAAGAACAGAAATAATTTTTGTAGAAGGTCATTCAAAAGATAATACCCTTGAAGAAATTAAACGAGTATGTGAACTTTACCCGGAAAAAAATATTTCTTATTATGTACAACAAGGAAAAGGTAAAGGAGATGCAGTTCGCTTAGGTTTTGCCCAAGCAACGGGCGATGTTCTCATGATTCTTGATGCTGATTTAACCGTTGCCCCTGAAGAGCTTCCCAAATTTTATGATGCATTATTGAATGGGAAAGGTGAGTTCATTAATGGGTCTCGTTTAGTATATGGTATGGAATCAGAAGCAATGCGTTTTTTAAACCTCATTGCAAACTATTGTTTTGGTATCGGTTTTTCTTGGCTTCTTGAGCAACCAATAAAAGATACGCTCTGTGGTACCAAAGTTCTTTTTAAACATAGTTATGAAAAAATTGTCGCTAATCGTTCTTTTTTTGGAGAATTTGATCCTTTTGGCGATTTTGATCTTTTATTTGGCGCTGCCAAACTTAACTTAAAAATTGTCGACATGCCTATTCGATATAAAAATAGAAATTATGGCACTACACAAATTAGTCGCTTTAGACATGGCATTTTACTTCTTTGCATGAGCTTTATTGCTTTAAAAAAATTTAAGTTTAAATAACACAGACATCCATTTCACCTTTTGTGTATTTCATGGTATAACCAAGAAAATTGCTAGTACGTAGCACCAATAACAATATATTTTCAAAAGGATGAGTATGTGTGGGCTCGGTGGATATTTCAATCTAAAGCAACCTTCTTTTTCTTGTGATCAACAGTTACTTGAAAAGATGCAAAAAAGTTTAGAACATCGTGGTCCTAATGGCTATAGAATATGGCTATCTCATGAAGATCAATTAGCGCTTTTTCATCGTCGTCTGAGCATTATGGATCTTTCTGATGCAGGATTTCAGCCAATGTTTGATAGCCAGAGAACTGTTGCTGTCATGTGCAATGGTGAAATATATAATCATCCACAGCTGCGTAAAGAGTTAGAAGGTTTTGGCTATATCTATTATTCAAATTCTGACACAGAAACGATTGTGTATGCGTATAAGCAATGGGGAATTGATGCAATCAATCGCTTAGAAGGCATGTTTGCAATAGTTTTATATGATTTTCTGACTCATGAACTTTTTTTAATTCGAGATCGCATTGGCATTAAACCATTATATTTTTCGTTACAAAATGATGTAGTGAGCTTTGCATCTGAAATCAAAGCATTATGGCAATTGCCTTGGAATTTCAAAGAGGTAAATACGCAAGGAATGTACCATTACTTAACTTATCTAGCGACTCCGGCGCCTATGACGCTCTATAAAAATATCTATAAATTACCTGCAGCATACTATCTTAAGGTAGATGCAAAAAAAAATATTACGTTTCATAATTGGTACACATTTTTAAGACCTGAAATAGTTTATGATGCAAAGCAGATGGCCGATGAGTCATTTTGTATAAAAAAGATTCGCGCCATGTTGCGTAATTCAATTGAACAACAGATGATGTCAGATGTTCCCTACGGTGTTTTTCTATCGGGCGGCATTGATTCTAGTTTGAATGTAGCATTAATGTCTGAAGTTGTTGGCCAAGTGAAAACATTTAATGTGTCGTTTGCTGACGGGCAAGAATACAGTGAACTCGCTTGGGCACGTAAAATTGCCAGACGATTTAATACCGATCATCATGAAATTATTATTGCAGAAAAAGAAGCATTCGAATTTTTCCAAAAGATGGTATATCACCAAGATGAACCTCTTGCAGATTGCGTTTGTATTCCTCTTTATTATGTTTCAAAGCTTTTAAAAGATTCAGGAGTTACTGTTGTGCAAGTTGGTGAAGGTTCTGATGAACTTTTTTGCGGCTATGCAACCTATGGTGCCTATATAGATGCGTATAATCATTATTGGAAAAATTCTCAACGCTTTATTCCAACTTTTGCAAAGCAGGGTATGTATTATGCCGCTTCAACGTTATTTCCTGAACGATTTAATCGATTAGATACTTTGAAAAATTGGGCTGATGGCAAGAGTATCTTCTGGGGAGGTGCTACAGCATTTTCTGAATTATGGAAGCGGACGCTTCTTAAGCACAATGAATTTGATTTTGCAGTTGATCCGATTATTAATAAAATTTATCCTGAATTTAAGCAAATTGATTCAAGTTATACTGTTGTTGATTATCATATGCAGGAGCTTAATCGTTTAAATCCTGATGCTGATTTTTTTACTTCGATGGCATATATAGAGCTCAAACAACGGCTTCCTGAGCTGCTTCTTATGCGCGTTGATAAGATGACCATGGCCACATCAGTTGAAGCTCGTGTACCTTTTTTAGATCATAAACTTGTTGAATTTGCATTCCAAATTCCAACTTCTTTGAAATATAAAAATGGTGTCACAAAATATATTTTAAAAAAAGCAGCGGAGGGCATCTTGCCTTATGATACTATCTATCGAAAAAAGATGGGATTTGCTGCACCAACAAGTAGATGGTTCAAGCAAGGAAGCTATTTTAAGCAACATTTTTTAGATACTGTTCATTCAAAAACAGCATGGTCCGATTATTTTGATATTCAAGAAATAGATAAGCTTTTTGAAAGAAATCAAAATCCTAATTCAGATTTTTCAGTACAATTATGGGTGCTTCAAAATTTGCTAGCCGTTGAAATGTAATATAAATCTGATCTTTTTATTCATTGCAAAACCTTTATCAGATTTCTTATTATAATAGAAATAATAGTATTATAATTGATGCGAGGATCTGTGATGAATAGTAAAAGAATTATGATTGGTGCTTGTTTTTTATCTATTTCTTTTTTGTATGCAATGGAACAAAAAAAGGATGTAAAAATTAATGTTGGTGGCCAAGTCTATTCTTTGACTCGAGAGCAAGCATCACAATCTGAAACGTTAGAAAGAATGCTGAAAAAACATACTGATCCTGAGGAAGTAATTGTTTTGCCTGAGGGTATTACAAGTAAAGTTTTTGACTATATTTACAAAGATTTAACAAATCAGAACTATGATGAAAATGATCTTGATGATAAAATGCTTGCCGCATTATTTAATGCAGCGATCACTCTTAAAATTCCAAGTTTGATAGAAAAATATACTGAAATCACTACCGATCGAATAACTGATATTACTATTGAAGTAGGTAATAAAGAGTATGTTTTATCAATTGCGCAAGCAAAAAAATCGAACACCTTGAAAAATATTCTTGCAGATGTAGAAGACTATAGTTTGCCAATTCCATTACCGAATTTGTCAGAAGAGGTATTTGATTATGTCTATAAAGATTTAACAAATAGTGCTTATGATTCTGATTCTTTATCTGATGAAACACTCGTTGATTTAGTGAATGCAGCAAACTATCTTGATAGTGAAAAGTTATTAAAAAAATATCAAGATCTTCTGGTAATTCGTTTAACAAGCATTGATACTGCAAAGAAACTTGAGGAATATGAAAACCTCATACAAAGATTGCCTGAAGAGATGCAAATTCCGCTGTCTCAAAATATATGCACCCTAAGTAAAGAGCTCTACCAAACTATGCAGCAATCGCATATTGAGCTGGTAAAAGATCGCGAGCAATCAGGTGAACAAATTATTATTTCTCCGGATACAAGCATTTGTGTGGTAATTAACACTTCTGATGTTTCAACTGTATTTGACCTAGTAAAAAATAAAAAATTATGGCAAAGCAAAGCGTTAAATAAGAGCAAAATAGTTTTTTCATCAGACAGTTCGAGGCTTTTAAGCTACAAGGAAGGCGAATTAACACTCTTTGATACTTACACGGGAAAACAATTGTGGAAAAAGAATTATTCCATATTACCAAATAATATCCCAAGGTTTTTTTCGGGACCTAATAGAATTGTTATACAAGTTCTTGAAAGTAAAAAAATACAGATACTTGATAGTCTGACTGGCGATATTTTGTTTGATTTGCCTCATGCTGCTTTCAGGATTATTAATTCTTATTATGAATCGGATTCAAAATCTTTGATCATAGAGTATCAAGATTGGAGCACTATATATGTTTCGGCTATTAATATTGACACCGGTCAAGAAATTAAGAATGCAAAAAGTGATTTTTCAAATGAAAAATTATATATTTCTCCTGATGGGAAAAAAATAATCAAAGTTTCAAAAGAATTATTCACGTTGGAAAACAGTACTAATGGTAATGACCCTTTTACTTGGGCATTTAAAAAACCATTAATAGAGATTCCTAGTATAACATCATTTTCAAAAGATAATAGTTTATTTGTGCTTGGTTCTACAGCACAAAATTTTATTTTTGTTTTCAATATGCTCACGGGAAAAATCCAGTATGAAAAATCAAATATTTTTGATGAAGATACTAAACATTTTTTAACTTTTTTTTCGCCTAGTTCGAATGAATTGTTACTACAGTCAATTTCTTTTCCTGATTCAGTTACTGCTTTGGATTTAGTTAAAAAAAGAAAATTGTGGACGAAATCGTTTAAAGGACAGCTGATCGGAGATTTATTTTTTGTAGCCGAAGATGTAGTGGCTTATGTGGTTTTTTTACCCGAGAACGAATATGCAATTGAATTTTACAAAATACAATCAGGCCAACGTATTATAACATCTGAAATCCAAAGTCTTCAGGGGTATTTACTAAACGTTAGAGTTCAGAGTATAAAGAATAATTTTGTATATTTCTCTCTCACAAGTAGAGATCGTGGAAGTATGAGATTGATTTGTTTTGATATTTCTCCATTAGCCATCTTTTCGTTTTTTGATCATAAAGAAAATTCACTAAATCAAGCACTTATAGTCACATATATTTTGAATGCAATAAAGAATAATACATTGGTAGTGATAGATGATCTTATGCAATTTGGATATGATGATTTACCACAAGAATTTAAAACATTAGTAGAAAAGCATAATAAGCAATGGAAGCGTCACAAACAGAAAAAACGGTTAAAGAATTAAAAAAAATGCCACGATTTAAACGCCGCAGTCGCGATTAATAAAGAGCATTCTTCTGTATAGCTTTAGTATTTATTGTAAAACCTTTATCAGATTTCTTATTATAATAGAAATAATAGTATTAAAATTGATGCGAGGATCTGTGATGAATAGTAAAAGAATTATGATTGGTGCTTGTTTTTTATCTATTTCTTTTTTGTATGCAATGGAACAAAAAGAGGATGTAAAAATTAATGTTGGTGGCCAAGTCTATTCTTTGACTCGAGAGCAAGCATCACAATCTGAAACGTTAGAAAGACTGCTGAAAAAGCGTATTGATCCTGAGGAAGCAATTGTTTTGCCTGATGGTATTACAAGTGAAATTTTTGAGTATATCCATAAAGATTTAACAAATCAGAACTATGATGAAAATGATCTTGATGATACAATGATGAATCAGCTTCTTGCTGGGGCTTCAATTTTAAAGATTCAACAATTGATTGATAAATATTCTGAGGTTATCACCGATCGATTAACAAATATTACTATTGAGGTAGGTAATAAAGAGTATGTTTTATCAATTGCGCAAGCAAAAAAATCGAATACCTTAAAAAATATCCTTGCAGATGTTGAAGATTATACTCTGCCAATTCCGTTACCGAATTTATCAGAAGAGGTATTTGATTATGTGTATAAAGATTTAACAAATAGAGCATATGATTCTGACTCTTTATCAGATGAAATGTTGGTTGATTTGATTAATGCAGCAAACTATCTTGATAGTAAAAAGTTATTAAAAAAATATCAAAATCTTCTGGTGAAACATTTAAAGAGCATTGATTCTGCAGAAAAGCTTGGGGAGTATGTAAGCCTCATGCAAAGATTGCCCGAAGAGATGCAACTACCTTTATCTCAACGTGTATGTGATGACGCAGCATTGATTTTTAAAACTCTTCCTCAATCAGAGATAAAACGTATTCTTGAGAGAGAATATAGTGCATATCACATGAATATTTCTCCCGATAAAACTAAATTAGCAGCACTTATTGACTCTGATTCAAAGATAATTATGGTAGACCTAATAACAAATAAAAAAATTTGGGAACTTGCATCATATTCTTTTTCTAATAATTTTTATTTTTCTTCAGATAGTTTACAGCTTTTAATTTTTAACAACTATTATAATATGCAGCTTGTTGATGCGCAAACTGGTATTCAAGTATGGCAAAAAAATAAGTTGCCACGTTTTAAAGTTCTTGGTTTTTTTTCACCCATTAAAAGGATTATTGTTGAAAGTTTTGATGATAATGGTAATTCAATGTTGTTTATCGATAGTAAAACGGGCGAAATTGTATTTCGATTGAATTTGAATAATAGTAGGATCGGTGAATTATACTTTGATGAGGAAAAAAAATATTTGTGTTTTTCTAACGATGAAAATTTTGTAAGAACTATTGATATGATGACGGGACAGGAAATTAAAACTAAACAAAATTCTGAGTCGGATCTAACTAGAATTTTACCTGATGGAAAAAAAATAATTACAGTTTCCAAAGAACTTATCAAGGTAGAAAATAGTGTTGATGATGAAGATATTTTTTCATGGAAATTGCTAAACCCTTTAAAAAATTTGCCTTATACTACTGTTTTTTCACCGGATAATAGATTAATAACTTTGTTAACAGAAAATGGTGTTTTTGTACTTGATGTTACTGATGGTAAAATTATATGGGCAACATCGAAGATTTACGAAACTGCTTATTTTTCCCCAGATTCCTATAAGCTTTTATTAAGAAATAATGGAGAATTTTTATGTATTGATATGGATTCAAAGAAGAAGTTGTGGACCAGAATATTTGATAATCCAATAGTAAGAGTAAGTTTTATATCGAATGTAATAATTTCTATTATTTTTGAAGGGGTTAATCCTCTTACGATTGCATTTTGTAGTAGTGAAACGGGTGGAACGCTTACTGTTTTTGAAAGTAGTGATTTCAAAAAAGATAGATTAGATTTTAAAGGGATAATAGGAAATAATATTATGTATCAATTGAGTGAAATGGGCACAACAGGTATTGTAGAGAAATTGTTATTTTTTGACATATCGCCAGTTATTATTTTTTCATTTCTTAATCAGTCATATGTCCTATTAGATCAAGCACTTATAGTAACGTATATTTTGAATGTAATAAAGAATAATAAATTGGTAGTGATAGATGATCTTTTGCAATTTGGGTATGAAGATTTGCCCCAAGAATTCAAAACATTAGTAGAAAAGCATAATAAACAATGGATGTCCTCACAAGTAGAAAAAACAGTTAAAGAATTAAAAAAATTGCCACGATTTAAACGCCGAAGTCGTGATTAATGAGGAGCATTTTTCTGTGTAACCAAAGCACAATCATGGTCAACCATAAGAGCAACTAATTCATCAAAAGAGACTCGCGGCTTCCATTGCAAAAGTTGCGTGGCTTTTGTTGTATTACCCAGTAAATAATCAACTTCAGTGGGCCGGAAATATTTTGGATCTATAGCAACGAGCCGTTTTTTAGTTGCGGCATCAATACCGTATTCATTGATGCCGCTTCCTTGCCATTCTATAGTAATGCCAACATGTGCAAATGCGCGTTCAACAAATTCTCTTACTGAATGTGCTTGTCCGGTTGCAATAACAAAATCATCAGGTTTTTCTTGTTGCAGCATAAGCCACATAGCCTCAACATAATCTTTAGCGTATCCCCAATCCCGCAATGAATCTAAGTTTCCTAGATAGAGCGTATCCTGTAATCCATTTTTGATATGAGCAACTGCTCGTGTAATTTTTCGCGTTACAAATGTTTCACCGCGTTGAGGAGATTCATGATTAAAAAGAATTCCATTGCAGGCAAAAATACCATATGCTTCACGATAATTGACCGTAATCCAGTAAGCGTATAATTTTGCAACACCATAGGGCGAGCGTGGCCAGAAAGGAGTAAGCTCACTTTGCGGAGGAGGTGAATTTCCAAAAAGTTCGCTTGTTGATGCTTGATAAAAGCGTGTTTTATTTTCTAATTTCAAAATTCTAATTGCTTCCAAGATGCGAAGAGTACCAAGAGCATCGGAATTGGCAGTATATTCAGGTGTTTCAAATGAAACAAGTACATGGCTTTGTGCTGCCAAATTATAAATTTCATCAGGTTGAACTTCTTGAATAATCCGTACAACATTGGTGCTATCGGTTACATCGCCATAATGTAAAACAAAGGTACAACAATTTGGCTCGTGTAAATCATGATAAAGGTGATCAATACGTGCTGTATTAAATGAAGATGAACGCCTTTTTACACCATGGACTATGTAGTTTTTCTTGAGAAGAAATTCAGCAAGGTAAGCGCCATCTTGGCCTGTGATGCCAAAGATGAGTGCTTTTTTTTGTCCAGTTGAAGCAAGTGTCAAAAAACATGATCCCGAAAATAAAAATAATAGTAGTAGTTTCTTCATTGTGCTCTTCGTGTATTTATTTTATAAACTATGTATAGGCCATAACATAAAAAATTTTTTGCATGCTGTAAAGCTATAATGCATATGTTTGCTGTTGCTTTAATTTATCGTATTGTTATAAGTAAGTAGAAATGTTTACAGGCAATTGTTTGGCAAAATAGTTAGAATTTACCATTTTTCTTAAAAATAATCGGAAATAAAGAGGTATGTTAGTAGAGTATATTAAACGTGGGGCTTATATTACTTTTTTTTATACGATGAGTTCAGTTATTGTACGCACTTTCAATTTTCTTATGTTACCTTATTTTTTATCTCATTTAACGCTTGCCGAATTTGGCATCTGGGATTTCTATCAACTTTTTTTTTCTACAGGAACGTTATTAGTAACCTCTTGCGCTTCAACATCACTTTTTCGGTTTTATGTATTATATAAAGATGAATCAATAAAACAGCTGCAAGCAATAGGAAACTCTTTTTTATTTGTTTTATGCTCAGTGCTCGTTATGGCTTTATTTGGATATTTTTTATTTGTATTTCATCATAACTACAGCTATTTTTCAGAATATGCATCCTTAACAGTGTGTAGTGTGGCATTTTTTGCACTGTATACCATAATTTTATCCTTATTGCGTGTACAAGAAAAATTAATAGTCTATAGTTTAGTATTTTGTGTACAAAATTTTTTAGCTTTAGCAGGTACTTTAGTAGGTGTTCATTATAACCTTGGCATTAAAGCATTTTTTTATGCAAATGTATGTTCCTTCGCTCTTTTTGCTCCATGGTTTTTCACCTTATTTTTTCGTAATCGTTTTTTTTCTTTTGAAATTTTTAAAAAACAGCTCTTATTTAGTGGACCACTGCTTATTTATAATCTAATTTATATGAGTTTTTTTATTTTTGATAAACTTATTATAAAAAATTATTTAGGATTTGAATCATTGGGATTATACGGAATCTTATGGAGATTCGGTGCAATTTTTCAAATGATTGCTATTGCAATGATAGATGCATGGCAATTTCTGATCTATAATGCTCAAAAAGAAGAAACGGCTGATTATCTTATTTCGCGGCTTATTACCTATTATGCATTAGCATTAACAACTTTTTGTTTTTATTCAATTCTTGGTGCGATGTGTGCTGTACAGTTTTTATTTCCATCTCCGTATAAGTATGTGCTCTCTTATATTCC
The DNA here is from genome assembly GCA_963722255.1 of Candidatus Babeliales bacterium. Taxonomy (GTDB): domain Bacteria; phylum Babelota; class Babeliae; order Babelales; family JANWKD01; genus CAVRJM01. The sequence goes on along the minus strand of CAVRJO010000001.1, from coordinate 501,230 downwards.
CTTATTTTTTTTACCATTGTTCTTTATAGAAATTGCTCGACTTTTTCAGACAGCTTTTGGATTATCAACCAGAACTTTCTATGTCCCCTTCATTTCATGCTTTGTTCTTGGTGTGCAATGTTTTCTTTTATATACTACTGTTCATTTGGGCTTGTGGTGGATTTTTGTTTCTAATAGCATTGCATTTATGTTGTATGCGTTTCTTTGTTTTATACTAAGCAAGAAAATTTATCAGTATCCACTTATTAATATAAAAAAAATGAATAAGATTTTTATTTTTATTATATTTTTTATTGTTATTATGCATTGTCTCTTGCAATATGTGCATTATTCTATCTTTGCGGTAGCGGTAAGTGGATTAATTTGGCCTTTTTATGTATGGGTATTTGAGGTTATTGAGCCTGATGAAAAAAGATGGTTTATTTCAAAAGTGCGCATCTGGAAACACTATGTAGCAACGAAAGGTGTCGCATTAAAAAAGTAGGATAGTTTGTTAGAAAGTAAAAAAATGGTAAAGGAGTCATTAATGGATAATCAAAAGATAAAAGAGTCGACAAAGATAGTTTGGGGGACAAATCCGGCCGGTTGGTCATATGGTAATGGATATAAAAAAGGAACAAAAGAGTTTTTTGAATCAGTTTTACAGCGTCGTTTTACAGAAGAATGTGAATGGATGGATGAGATCGTTCATTTTGAGCGATTCAGGGGTAAAAAAGTTTTAGAAATTGGTAGTGGTGCAGGATACGATGCGTATCAATTTTGTAGCCATGGCGCGATCTATACGGGTATTGATTTGACACCGGATAATCCAATAATTGCAAAAAAGCATCTTGCATATTTTGGCTACGATGCAACTTTTTTGGAGATGGATGTTGAAGAGCTTGCTTTAACTGACAGCTATGATTTTGTTTTTAGTTTCGGAGTTTTGCATCATACGCCTAATATAGCTAAAGCTCTTAAAAATATTCGTCGTGTTTTAAAAGATGATGGTGAAGCGCAGATTATTGTCTATCATAAACATTCTATTTTTTATATTCTAAAGCTGATTTTATATGATTGGGTATTAAAATTTCAGTTTTTAAAAAAGTCACTAAAAGAGCGTCGGTCTGAAATGGAAGTAACCCATAGTGGTGCACAAGCGCTTGTGAATCTTTATAGTGCAAAAGAGATGCAAAAGTTATGCAAACAGGCAGGATTTAAAATAATTAAAACTGATGTTAGAAAATTAGTCCGTGATGATTTACCGGGTTTTCCGTTTATTAAAAAGTTGTACCGTTTTATTCCTGATTCTTTGTTATATTCGTTATCAAAAAAGTTTGGAGCATATCTATCTATTCGTATGATTAAAGCGTAAAATAGAGCGCACAGTGTTAGTGATGTTTAATGCAAAAAAAAGGGGACTGTATGTGTGGGCTTGGTGGCTATATCAACATTTCTCAAAAATCCTATTGGCCGAATCATGATCTTCTTGAAAAAATGCAACAATCTGTTGCCCATAGAGGGCCAAATGGATATAGAATATGGATGTCTGATGAAGAGCAGTTAGCACTTTTTCATCGTCGGCTGAGCATAGTGGATCTTTCAGATGCTGCATTCCAGCCTTTTTTTGATGCTGGAAAAACTGTTGCGGTACTTTGTAATGGAGAGATTTATAATCATCCTCAATTACGCAGTGAACTTGAAAGTTTAGGTGCTTGCTATACAACAAATTCCGATACAGAAACAATTATGCATGCATACAAACAATGGGGAATTCAAGCTCTTGAACGACTTGAAGGCATGTTTGTTATTGTGCTCTATGATTTTATTACCAAAGAGTTTTTTTTGATTCGTGATCGCTATGGCATTAAACCAATCTATTTTTCATTATTGGGAGATGTGTTAAGTTTTGCTTCTGAAATAAAAGCACTATGGCAGTTACCATGGATCAGTAAAGAACTTAATGTACAGGCTATGTCACATTATTTGACCTATTTAGCTACTCCTGCGCCTATGACCTTATATAAAAACATTTATAAGATGCCTGCAGGTCACTACCTTAAAGTTGATGCACAAAAAAATATCACCTATAAAGAATGGTATAATCCTTTAACTCCAAAACAACATTATGACTCAGCTCATATGCGCAACGAAGAATATTGTATTCAATTGCTGAGATCTCTTTTACGTAAATCAGTTAAAAAGCATTTGATGTCGGATGTTCCGTATGGAGCGTTTCTTTCTGGGGGCATAGATTCAAGTCTTAATGTTGCTTTAATGAGCGAACTTGTTGGCACAGTCAAAACCTTTACCATCGCTTTTTCAGATGATCAAGAGTTGAGTGAATTTGAATGGGCTCGCTCAGTGGCCAAAAGATTTTCAACCGAACATCATGAGCTTCTAATTTCTGAAAAGGAAGCTTTTGAATTTTTTGAAAAAATGATTTATCACCAAGATGAACCATTGGCGGATACCGTTAGTATTCCCCTCTATTATATTGCTAAACTTTTGAAAGATTCCGGAACAACGGTGGCCTTGATTGGGGAAGGTTCTGACGAGCTTTTTTGTGGGTATTCTTTATATGGTGTTTATTTAGATGTTTATAATCGTTATTGGAAACATTCACAAAAATATCTTCCAGCATTAGCAAAACAAGGTATTTATTCTCTTGCAAAACCATTTTTACAAAAAAAATTAAATAGACTCGATGCTATAAAAAACTGGGCAGAGAATAAGAATTTTTTCTGGAGTGGGGCAGTAGCATTTTCTGAACTATGGAAAAAAGAAGTTGTTAGATCTTTTGATTTTCAAGAACCAGTTGATCCGGTTATTAAAGCAATTTTTCCTTATTTTAAACAAAGCGATGACAGTTATGCATTCGTTGAGTATCATCTTGCTGAATTATACAATCGTTTGCCGAATGCTGATTTTTTTAGTTCAATGATGTACTTAGAGTTAAAGCATAGACTTCCGGAACTTTTATTAACACGCGTTGATAAAATAACCATGGCAACATCAGTTGAAGCAAGAGTTCCCTTTTTAGATGATGCACTGGTTGAATTTGCGTTTCAAATTCCTACAGCATTAAAATATCGTAATGGTGTCACCAAATATATTTTAAAGAAAGCTGCAGAGGGAATTATTCCTAACGATATTATTTATAGAAAAAAGATGGGCTTTGTGTCGCCAACGACACACTGGTTTAAACAGGGAACCTATTTTAAAACTCATTTTTTAGATTCACTTAATTCTGTCAATAATAAGTGGGCTGACTATTTAAATATCTCAGCAATTAATGAACTTATGGTAAGAAATCAAACAACGTCATTTAATGGTTCTGTGCAGCTTTGGACATTGCAAAATTTGATGGCTCATCACATATAAATAAGTAGGGATATAAAAAAAATAATGAAGATAATGGATGCTAAAAAAACAATTTTGTATTTAAGAACAGATTATAGCAAAAAAATATTACAAGCAGGAGGATCGGTTAGCCATACTTTGGGAGTAATTGAAGGATTTCTTGCTCTTGGTTACACCGTGATTGTCGCTTCATCGATTATGATTGAGCAATTTGATGGGCTTGCAATTTCTTTTATGCAACCCTTAACTATTCCTAAAAGTTGGCAATGGCTTAAATGGAAGGTTTGCTGTTTCATTTCAAACTTTTTTTTTGTTGCTCAAAGCTATGCAGTATGTAAAAAAAATAAAATTGATTGTATCTACCAACGCTATGCGGTTTTAAACTGTACCGGTGTTATTTTAAGCAAGTGGTTTAAAGTTCCTTTAATTTTGGAATATAACGGTTCTGAAGTATGGCTTGATCTACATTGGTCTAAAAAGAAGTTTATTAAGTTAACATGGTTACTTCGTTTTTTTGAATTGATTAATATTCATTGTGCAGATCAGATTGTAGTTGTTTCAAAACCTTTAGAAGATGAACTTGTGCAACGCGGTGTAAAAAAAACGAAAATTCTTGTTAATCCCAATGGGGTGCACACCGCGCGATTAGATCCGATGAAGTTGAATGATGTGCGTTATAGCATCAGAAAGAAGCTGGATATTGAAGATTCTTTTGTCTTTGGTTTTATAGGCACATTTAGCCAGTGGCACGGTATTACCACTTTGGCAGCGATGATACCTGAGATTCTTAAGCAGAAGCCACAAGCACATTTTTTATTGATTGGAGATGGAGATCTTCTGCCATTTTTTAAACACGAAGTTCAGGAATATATTAATCAAAAAAAAGTTACCTGCACCGGATTAGTCCTTTCTGTGGAGGCAAAAAATTATTTATCTGCATGCGATGCATTTTTATCACCAACACAACCAAATGCAGATGGAACGCCTTTTTTTGGTTCACCAACAAAGTTATTTGAATATTTAAGTATGGGTAAACCGATTATTGCATCTGACCTTGATCAAGTGGCTGAGGTTGTTTCTCCTGCTTTACACATGAAAGATTTAGAAAGCCCTCTTGTAGTTCGCGATGAACTGGGTATCATAGTACCCCCAAAAGAGATTCAGGCATTTGTGCAAGCTGCATGTAGAATGATTGAATGTGAAGATGATCTACGCCTACTGATGGGCTCAAATGCACGAAAAAAGGCACTTGAATGCTATGATTGGAAGAGCCATGTTGAACGCATTATGGAGCGTGAGCTCTAAAGAAGAATGCAATAAATGAATGTTATTAAAGGAGTCTTTTGTGAATAATGAAGAAGCAATAAAACAGGCAACAAAAAATGTCTGGGGAACTAATCCTGCAGGATGGACATTTGGCAATGGTTACGCAAAAGGAACGAGTGAGTTCTTTTTTTCTGTTTTGGAAAAAAGATCTACACAAGAATGTGAATGGATGAATGAAATAGTTCATTTTGAACGTTTTCGAGGAAAGAAAGTTTTAGAAATTGGCTGTGGTGCCGGATATGATGCATATCAATTTTGCAAAGCGGGTGCAGAATACACTGGTATTGATATAACGCCTGATAATCCGATAATTGCAAAAAAACATCTTGATTATTGTGGTCTTGAAGGAAAGTTTTTTGAAATGGATGTTGAAAAACTGTCATTGCCCGAACAGTACGACTATATTTTTAGTTTTGGTGTTTTACATCATACACCAAATATGAGTAAAGCTTTAGAAAATATGCATGCATATGTAAAAGATTCTGGAGAAGTTCAGATTATCGTTTACTATAAATATTCTATTTTCTATCTTTTACATCTTATGGTTTTTGATTGGTTATTATCCGGTAAATTTTTAAAAATGTCTCTTAAAGATCGTTTATCTCAGATTGAATTTACTACAAGTTCATGCAAAGCTTTGGTGAATGTATATGGCAAGAATGAGTTAAAAAAAATATGTTCTAAAGCTGGCTTTAAGGTAATAAAAACTGATATAAGAAAACTAAATCGAGAAGATTTGCCCCACATACCTGGAGTAAGTCGTCTATACCGTTTTATTCCAAATTCATGGTTATATTTCTTATCAAAGAGATTTGGTTGGTATCTATCAATGAGAATGGTAAAAGCATAAAAAAATATAGGTAATCTCAATTTTATTCAAGATTACCTATATAAACTTGTAGATGATTAATCGCAGTATTCACCACATTCGTCTTCATCTTCTTCTTCAACATTGAATTCATCTTCATCTTCTTCAGAAGATTCTTCTTGTTCGATAGTGATGATTGCCATTGCAGCTAGAGCCATTAAGATAGGGCGGAAATGATCAAGTTGTTTTTGGGTTACATCTGTTTCTTCAGTAACCGTATCTTCAAATTCTACATACTCTTCAAATCTATCCTGAGCTGTTTTTAACCAGTTAGATGCATTAAGAACATCTTTAAGGATGCCTTCTAAGTTTTGGCCATGCTTAATAAAGTGAGCAATTTGCTGTTCGTTGCCATAACAATGTGAAATATGAGAACGATTTAACGCAAGCCTACCTAGTAGGTTAATACGCTTTGCTTCTTCAATATCCGGTATAAGCGCTACACCATCAATTAAAGCATCGACAGCATCAAGGATCATTTCGAACTTATCAGCATCTTCCCATGCAATGGTCCAATCAATAGGTTCATTTTTTTGGTTTTTGAATGCACTTATAGTGTCAAAAAGCATTGTTTTAAAATCTTCCATGGAGATCCTTAAATTTTTAGGTTATTAAGTATACTACGGTAAATACACAAGCAGAATAGTATTAGTTTACATTTTTTTAGAATAAAACATAACTGGGCTGCTAAAATTGTTTTTTATTTCTATTCTTGGTAGGTTTGGTGTGGTTTATTGAAAAAGGATTTCTATGCTGTTTAATTCGCTTCATTTTTGTCTATTTTTCCCCATTGTCACACTGGGATATTATCTGGTTCCCACCCAATATTCTTGGTTTGTCTTACTCATTGCAAGTTGTTATTTTTACATGAGCTGGCAGCCTTTGTATATTCTTCTGATTGGCCTTGCAACGGTGGTAAATTATGCCGTAAGTATTGCAATAGAAGACACTGTTTCAGGTAAAGCAAAAAAGCTCTATCTCTATCTAAGTATGGTAATTACGTTAGGTATTTTATTTATTTTTAAGTATATCGATTTCTTTTATCATGCCTTGCATAGTATGCTAGAGTTTTTTGTCATAAAACATTCCTATGCTCCTTTTACTTTTACCTTACCAGTTGGTATTTCATTTTTTACTTTTCAAACTATGAGTTATACCCTGGATGTCTTTTATGGAAAACAAAAAGCTGAGCGCCATTTTGGAAAATTTGCTTTATTTGTTACCTATTTTCCACAGCTTGTTGCTGGCCCTATTGAGCGAGCACGTAATTTATTAGCTCAATTTAATAAACGAGAACAATTTTCCTATGATAATGCCATTATCGGCTTGAGAACTTTTCTTGGAGGCATGGTATTAAAAATTGTAGTAGCTGATAATGTGGCAAAGTATGTTGATGCCGTTTACAATAATGTTCATGACTATATTGGATGGCCACTTCTTTTTGCAACCTATCTTTTTGCATTTCAGATTTTTTGTGATTTTGCCGGTTACAGTTATATGGCAATTGGTATTGCCCGAGTCATGGGAATCAAGTTAATGGAAAATTTTCGGCAGCCCTATATTGCTGCGTCCATAAAAGATTTTTGGAAACGATGGCATATTTCACTTTCGACGTGGTTTAGTGATTATGTGTATATTCCCTTAGGCGGTAATAGAGTTTCTTTTATACGTTTTCAAATGAATATTATAGTAACTTTTTTGGTAAGTGGGTTATGGCATGGTTCAAATTGGACTTTTGTCATTTGGGGAGCATTGCATGGGTTGTATATGCTTATGGCACTCTATATTCCCAATTTATTAGTACGCTGCTTTACCTCATAGTGTTCGTGTCGTTATTACTTTTAGTCTTACCTGTTTTGCCTGGATCTTTTTTAGGGCAAATAGTCTTTCTGACGCATGGTATGTTGTGCAGCATATGTTTATGGATCTTACGCACTGGTCTTCTTTATTGCAGCTACGTCGAGCAGTAGTTATGGCAAGAAGCTTTGATATCCTACCCCTTTTTATGCTTACTCTAGGGGTTTGGTTAGTTCAACTGCTACAGCATTACACTGGCCATATTCGGTATAATTTGGTGCATGTTTCAAAGTATCTTCGTATTATTATGTATTATATCAGCATTGGAGCTATTTTTTTACTTGGTGAATTTGGCGGACATCAATTTATTTATTTTCAGTTTTAATCATCCGTCTGATCTTTTTTTGCATTGGTTATATTTGAACTCCAGCAGGATGTTATAAGCTTATCCATTGCTGTAAAAGATACATGTTTTGGGTCATCAAAATTATCCCTATTTAAAGTGAAATCATTTGCGATATCAAAATCATGAACCGGGGCTAATGAAGTAAGAAATTCTTTAAATGCTCCTTCGTGTTGCCTAAGATTCGCATGATCTATTCGTTTTTGCAAATCATAATGTGTTGGAAAAATGACAAAAGAAAGACTTATAGCATGTTTTTTGCAATAGTTAGCAATTGATGATAATTGGCTTGAAGCATAACTTGGAAATACAAATCGTTTGTAACCCATATCAACCTCATCGATTTGAAATTGCCAAAAAGCATCTCGGCTTACCGGGGGTTGTTGTGAAATAACTTTTTTAATGGTTACTTTTTGTAAAAATAACAATCCGGCGGCTTTACATGTTTGTGGTTGAAAATAGTTCATAAGAGGGTTATTTATACTATTCACTGCTTGTGTGACACCATTGGCCTTTTGCCAGTCATTAAAACGATCAAAGTTAATGCATAAAATAACTTCTTGAAGTTTTATATGTTCCGATGCAAACCAGAAGGTATCAATAATTTCTACAAGTGTAGCACCACTCAAGGAAAGGTTGGTAAAAGGCTTGTTCATAAGCTTTTCAACTGTTTTTTCTGAAAGTCGACTTGCTCGCGAATCACCAAGAATGATATTTTCTACGGGATGATTAAGAAAATTAGTAAGTTTCCATAAGCGTTCATTAAAGTGGCAGGCGATCTCTTGTTTATCAAATGGCAATGACACCATGCGATTTAGATTAAAGGGGTCAACAATATAATTCACAAGAAATATAACAATAAGAGGTGAAAAAAAGATCAGAATCTTTTTTATAAATTTTTTAGCATCATAGATTTCGTTGGATGCCATATGCGTAGTTATCATACTTAGTAACTCCTTTTTAACTAACAGTTTGGCATGAATCTAATTAAGAAAAGATAAATATGCAATATCAGTTTGCTTTATGCAAGTGTGTACCAGGTGCCTCTGCCTTTTCCATGCTTGGCGATATGGAGGCTTTGTACCATTTGAATCAGATGTTTTTTTAATGTATTTCTATTGGCAGCAGTCATCTCAACCAGCTCGCTGATGGTAAGGCGTCCATGTTCATTAAGTAATAAAAGAATTTGTGCCGAAAGGGGTGTTATGTGCAAGCCTATCATTTTTTCACGTGAAATTTTTTGTTCAAGATGATTTTTTTGTTCTTTGAGAGAACGTAAAAAAAAGATAAGCCATGAATGATAATCCGGATGTTCTTTTTTTAGTGACCGTTGGGTGCGTTGTAAGGCAATATAATATTTCTCTTTATGATGTTCAATAATACTTTCAAGCGAACTATAGGGTACGTATAAATAGCCGGCTTGAAGAAGAAGTAGTGTGGTAAGTATGCGTGAAAGTCTTCCATTTCCATCTTGAAAGGGGTGAATGGCCAAAAAGAGAACAGTGAACATACCTATTGTGAGTAAGGGATGTAATGATTTTGTTTCTAAATGTTCACGTGTCCACGCAATAAGTTCTTGCATATCGAGTGGCGTTTCAAAGGGGCTCGCTGTTTCAAAAACAACACCTAAACTTTTGCCAGATGCATCAAAGGCTTCAACATTATTTGGGAATTTTTTATACTCACCTCTGTGCCGTTCATCTTTTTCAGAAAATTGTAATAACCAACGATGAAGCTGTTTAATGCTATTTTCAGTGAAAGGTATTGATGCATAACTGGTGAATATCTCATGGCATACAAAAGCATATCCCGCAACCTCTTGTTCATCGCGTGAACGAAAAGAATTGGTTTTTATGCCCGATAAGAGCTTTTCGATCTCATCATCAGAAAGCTTAGCCCCCTCAATGCGCGTTGATGATCCTATGCTTTCTATGGTTGCAACATGACGTAATGCATTGAGCCTTTCAGGAGTTAATTGGCCAAATAGTTGCCACGCTCCTTTAAATTGATCAATTTCAGCAATGAGATTTAAAATTTCTGATGTAATAGTGATTTCTGAGATTTTTAACATTGTTTGATACCCATATTTATATCCAATTATACCCAATTATATCCACAAATATCCAATTCTTCAAGAAAACAGGTTTAACCCGATAAATTTGCCTATTTTTTACTAGCTTTTATAGGTTTATTTATGCTAATCTTAAACAAGAGTTAGAGATTAGCATAAAGGTGGGGAATCCGATCATGCCTTTTTTTACCAGAGATTTAGAAAAAACCTTTGAAAGATATAGTAAATTTCCCGTGATTGCTCTTTTGGGGCCTCGTCAATCAGGAAAAACAACCTTGGCTAAGCATGCCTTTAAAAATTATGCCTATCTTAATTTAGACGATCTTGAACTTTTATCTCTTATTAAATCTGACCCTAAAGGCATTTTAAGAAAATATGAGAATGAACAAGGCCTTATTATTGATGAGTTTCAGAATTTTCCAGAGCTATTATCATATATAAAAGTAATTGTTGATGAAAAAAATCGTCCCGGTTATTTTGTTTTAACGGGATCACAAAATTTTTTAATGAACGAAGCGATTACACAGTCTTTGGCAGGCAGAGTTGGGATTTTGACCCTGTTGCCGTTTTCATTACATGAATTGGCCGAAAGTAAACTTTTGGATAATGATCATCCTGAAGAGATTATATTCAAAGGTAGTTATCCTCGTATCTATAGCTCTGATTTTGAACCTCGTGAGTTGTATCCCTCCTATATTCAGACGTATATAGAGCGCGATGTGCGGCAACTTATTAATGTAACGAATTTAAGTACGTTTCAAAAATTTCTTAAGCTTTGTGCTGCTCGGGTTGGACAACTCTTAAATTATACCGATTTAGCTACCAATTGTGGCATTAGTGTACAGACTGTTCATAGCTGGCTTACTGTTCTTGAAGCGAATTATATTATTTTTCTTTTGCGACCTCATTGGAATAATTTCAATAAACGAATCACCAAGACTCCCAAAATCTACTTTTATGATACAGGTTTGGCATGTTCATTATTAGAAATTGATTCGGCAAAGAGTTTGTCTCTTAATTCTTTGTATGGAAACCTCTTTGAAGGATTTATTATCTCCGATTTTTATAAGCAGTTTTACAATCAGGGTTTACAGGCACCATGCTATTTTTGGCGAGATAAAAATGGAGATATAGAAGTTGATTGTCTTATTGCTAAAGGTGATCATTTTGTTCCTATTGAAATTAAATCAGGAGAAATGTATAACTCAAACTATTTTAATGCATTAAAAAAATGGAATCTTATAGCAGAGCATCCTCAAGAAAACTCCTATGTAGTTTATGGTGGAGACAAGTTATTTTCCGGAGAGCAAGGAAATTTAATCCCTTGGTCTAAAGCTGGCCAATTGATTAAGAAGATCATGGGATAGATTTTAAATTTTTAAGCTAATATACCCATATTTATATCCAATTATACCCACAAATACCCGATTTTTTTGCGAACGAACATGTTTTGTTGCTTATTGAGATCATTTTGTAAAAAAATTAATATTTTTTGTCAACGCAACGTGAAAAGTTCCGGTATTTAGCAAAGTAAAAAGTTCCTAACATTAAAGCGCCTCCACGGCCGGCGCGACCGGCTTCAACCTACTCTCACTAGGGGGCAACCCGCCTGCCCAACGTTGGCTATTTTTTGAAGGCTTTCTTGGTATACAGTCAGATATTTTTTTCTCCTGAATTTGGGGGGTTGGTCGTTGGTAGATTTCGCTAAAAGAAAGTTCTGTTTTTCGAATCCACAGTTTTATGGTTCCATTTAAATGTACTTTAACAACAATGGTATTTTTTGGAAAAATGATTGTTTTTTGCTGATCGCTTAATTGAAAAATCTGTTTTTGGTAGGTAATAGTAAAATCATTCGTAAGAATACGAGTCTCTTGTGTGCTAAATATATCGTTTAAATCAAATGATTGAGCGCTAGCATGGGCATCGCCTTCTTGGGCAGCAGGAACTTGAAATGCAGCATTATGCTTTGCAATATAATTGCTTGTTCGCAGATAATTATTTGCTTGATCTATTGATGATATCCCAGCAAGTCTCATTTCCTTAATAAGGCGATCTTGAAGGGTTTGATTGCAACGTTCAACGCGGCCCTTTGCCTGAGGACTATTGGCATGTATAACATCAATTCCCAAATCTTTACAAGCGCGCTCCCATTGGGTCTTTTTAATATTTTCTTGATTACTCAAATTAACATGGAAAACAGAACCGTGGTCAGTATAAAAAGTTTGAGGAATCCCATATTTTTCAACGTAATTTTTAGTTGCGGTCATTAAAGCATGCATCGATTCAGAAGGGGCAAACTCAAGCCAAAGGATTTGGCCAGTAGCATCGTCAATAAAAACAAGTAAGGTACATACCCCAGCACGCCCTTCAAACCAGTCATGTGGAGAGCCATCAAGCTGAATCATTATGCCAAACATACGCCTTCTTTCTCGTCGCTTGCGATGCTTGCTGCGCTGTTTTTTAGGTTGCCATATTCCTGCCTTAATCATGACCTTTCTAACAGCTTCTCGACTTATCTTTATTCCATGCAACTCTTTAAGTTTTTCAGCCGCAAAGGTTGGCCCAAAGCCTTGCCAATCGCTTTCTAACAATGAGATTAACAATCGTTCTTCTCCTTGATCCCATCTATTTGGGCTTTCTTTTCCCCTATTGCCATGTACAAGGCCAAAGTCGTCAGATTCACAATATCTTCCATATTTTTCTCTGACCCACCGCTCTGTAAATCTCAGACGGGCTGCAGCCTCTGCCTGTGTCATTTTTCCTTCTTTAACCTGAACAAACACTTTTGCCTGTTCTCGTTCTTTGCGATTCATGGTAATATATTCCATATAAGTTCCGTTGCATTTTTAGAGTTTTTCTTTTTGTTTACAAGATTAAGTTTACCCTAAAAACCGGAACTTTTTACTTTGCGCTATAATAGGAACTTATCACTTTGCGCTAACAAAAATTAATATTTTTTTTACAAAATGTTGTTTCATGTTTATACTGAAAAGTGTTAATTTTTTATGGATAAAAGCTGGTTCGATAATAACTCTTTTAAATAAAAAATAGGATTTTATGAAAAAAATAATAAACATATCGCTTTTTTTGCTTTTGTTTTTTAATGTTGCAGCAACTACTCCGATTAGTGAGAAAAATTCTTTGGCAATGTTAGGGGCGGCAAAAGTTGTGTGTGGGGCTGCTGTATATTTAGTTGGCCTAGGATTGGGTACGGGTTTAAATGTAAAAATTTATAACGCTATTGAACATAAGGATCTTCAACCACTGACACTTATTCCAGGATATATAGATATTTATCCCAATATAAGGTCCTATGCAATGATAATAGCCCTTACTTTTAGTGGTATCCATCTCTTGGACAACGGTCTTAAAGATTTAAAGTAATAAAAATAGGATTTTATGAAAAAAATAATAAACATATCGCTTTTTTCACTTTTACTTTTTAATGTTGCAACAACTACTCCAATTAGTGAGAAAGGTTCTTTGGCAATTCAGGGGACGGGAAAAGTTGTTGGTGGAGCTGCCATACTTTTGGTTGGAGGAGCAGTAATCTGGAAAATTATGAATGACATCCAAAATAACAGCAAGGGTCCTGAATCAGTTGTGCGTACATTGGGAGCTCTAGGGGCAACTGCATTGGTTGCATACATGAGTCTTAATGGTAGTTCCTATTTTCTTGATATTGGGTTCAATGATTTGCAGCATTTTCGCTCAATGTAATTTTGCTGGATTTTTTACTTTTGATGAGCACCCATATGACGTGCTCTAATACTAGCTTCTGCTTTTTCTTTGCTCACTGAATGCGCTATTACCTTCCACTTTCCATTTTCATTTTTTAATATTGGCCATCCTTTGGTTTTTGTTTTTTTACCAACTTTATAAGGCATTTCTAAACTCCCTTATTTCAAGATACTTTGAGTTATTTATAACAAACTTAGCTGAAATTTTAATTAAAAAGCAACATCATTTCTTCTAGTATTTGGTGATTTTTTAAAGATCTATAAAATCTTTACGACTTCTTCTTATTGTTTTTTAAAAGTGTATAGAGGTACTCTAGTCTCAAAGTATTGTATCGAAATTAGTATATACATATAAGGTTTGCTTATGGCCCAAGAAGATAAAAAATTACGAGAGGGTTTTCAACCTGAACCAATGAAAGATCGATTAGGTGCCCCAATTTTTGGGCCAACAAATCATGAAAGAGACGTTGAAAATCCCGATATGTTTGTTCCACCAAAAACTGATAATGGTCTTTTACCAAATTTAAAATGGTCATTTTCTGATAGCCATATGCGACTTTACGAAGGAGGGTGGACTCGAGAAACAACGATTCGAGAATTACCAAGTTCGCCAACTATTGCTGGTGTTATGATGCATCTTACTGCCGGCGGTATTCGAGAAATGCACTGGCATCATGCCGCTGAATGGGCATATGTACTAAAAGGTCATGCGCGTATTACTGCCGTTGATGAAAATGGCTGTGCATTTCAGGATGATGTGAGTGAGGGAGATTTATGGTTTTTCCCTGCAGGAATTCCACATTCAATTCAAGGATTGGCAGATAATGGGTGTGAATTCTTGCTTGTGTTTGATGATGGTAAATTCTCAGAAGATGAAACGTTTCTTCTTACAGATTGGTTAGCGCATACACCAAAAGAAGTTCTTGCCAAAAATTTTAGTGTCGCTGAATCAGCTTTTGCTCGTATTCCTGAAAAAGAGTTGTATATTTTTCAGTCAAAAGTTCCGCCATTGCTTGCAAAAGATAAAATTGTTGGCAGTGGGTCGGTACCAAGAACATTTAGCCACCATATGTCGGAGCAAGAACCACTACGAACAAAGAGTGGTACTGTTCGAATTACTGATTCAAAACTGTTTCCTGCTTCCCAAACAATTGCGGCTGCTTTGGTGGAAATAGAGCCGGGGGGCATGCGAGAATTACATTGGCATCCCAATGCTGATGAGTGGCAATTTTATATTTCAGGTTATGCACGTATGACCGTATTTGCTCCAAGAAGTAATGCACGCACCTTTAATTATCAAGCGGGCGATGTGGGTTCAGTTCCAAGCAGAATGCCTCACTATATTGAAAATATTGGTACTACGACACTACGTTTTCTTGAAATTTTTAGAACTGATAGATTTGCTGATATTTCATTGGCTCAGTGGCTTGCATTTACTCCTTTTGAACTTGTGCAAGCTCATTTAAATATAGATAAATCTATTCTTGCAAATATCAGTAAACATAAAAGTCCGGTTGTTCCTTAGTTTAACGCTGAGCCTTGAAGCTTTTTATATGCATTCCATAAGGTTCTATGCATAGTGTTATGACCACCATCGAAACCTACAACTACGGTGGTAGTTCCCTTATTGGCTTTTTGCAACCGTTCAATAAAAAGAGTATCATCTCGGTTGCCTAAAATTTGATCAGGCTTTTGGAAATGTAGAAGTATGTTTAGTTGTAATCCCGCTAAAAATTGTAATGAATCAATTTGCCGCATACTATTTTTTTTATAATTAGATGCCAAAATTTCAAATTCAGGACTTTTGCCACGAAGATCAATTATTTCTTCGCATGATTTTAAAGGGCAATCGAGAATAATTAATCCTTTTTCAAGCGCATTTATGATCTCTTTCTTAATTGCTTGTGTGATACCAATAGTGTGTAATTCTGTATCAAAGCGCGTTTGATTTAATGCTGCAAGTGCATTAATAATCGCTCCGGCACCTGCTGAAAATCCATAAAGATTTATTTTTTTGAGTTGAAGATCATGTACGCATCTTTTTAGAATATAAAGAAGCGGTAGAATTTCTTTAATGGTACCATAGGCAGCTTTTGTGTGATCAATAGCCGGTGTGATATTGTAATCAGGAAAATTGAATCCAATTAAGATGCCGGGAATGATATTAAAAGAATGCACAACATCAACAATTTGATTATTATGCCCATACCCATGACAACAGATTGTAACATCAGCATTCTTAATCTTGCTTGGTATAATTTTTATGCCAAGATCATAGGAAAAAGGATTATGTTCGCGTAATAATGAGAGGTTTTGATGCGCAGATGCCGTTGTTATAAGAGTCATAGTTAGAATCAATATTTGTATAAACATTCTTGATCTCTTTTCATGATAATGAAAATGATTTCTTTCATTACTACTTTATTGTATTGCGCTGCAACATTCAAGAATATTTTTGTTTTTTACAGCATTGGCAGGTAAAAAGTTTCCACAAGAAATTATTGCACAATCTTATTTCAGGGTCAAGAGAAAGATATGTTGGTTTTGCATGTAAATCATGTTCCAAGTAATCGATTAATGATTGTATTTTATTTCCCTTTTCTTGGAAGTCTACGATAGTTTGTGCCCTATAAACAAACATAAGAGGGGTAGTACGATTATCATTGACTTCATTAACATCCAAACCAATGCTAACAAGCCAGGTAAGTATTGGTTTATATTCTTCTATAAGGTCACTAAAGTTTTCAAGAGATTCTTTCTTTTCGGCTAAATTTTTAATAATACAATGAAGGAGATTATTGTGACTGTAAAGTTGTCTGAAGTTTAGAAGTTGTTGTATGCGATATTTTTTTAATTGGATCTGTATAAATGTTGGATATTGAATATGATTATCGATTAATTGCCCGGGTGATTCATACATTGGATATTTTGAATCTTCAAACCTTATATACGTAAATTCTGGTAAATCTTGTTGATCCATACCAAAAATTGGTATAAATAATAAAAATAATAATAGTGCATATAGTTTATTCATTGTATTCCTTATCGATAATGTATTTAATAATTAATTTTTTATTCAAGAATGTTTTTGTTTACACCATTGGCAGGTAAAAAATTCCCACAAGACGTTTTTGCAAAATCTCATTTCAGGCGCTAAAGAAAAATAGGTTGTTTTTGCTTGTAAATCATGCTCTAAAAAATTAATAAGAGGCTGTACAGAGTGATCTTCTGCACTGTAGGCTAAAACAAGAGGAGTGTTGTGATGATCATTCACTTCGTTAATATTAAAACCAATGCTAACAAGCCATTTAAATATTCGTTTGTAGTCATTAATAAGTTGGGCAAAATTTTCGACAGAATCTTTCTTATCAACTAACCCTTCTACAAGGCAATGTAAAAGATTGTTATACTGAGCATAATGAAAATTAAAAAGATCTTGCACTGGATACTTCTTTAATTCAGAAAATATAAAATCAGGGTGTTTTGCGTGAGTTGTTATTAAAATAGTTGGGGATTTATACATTGGGTATTCCGAATTTTCTTTTTTTGAAACCACTCTAAGTTTAAGAGCTTTGTCAGAATCATCGATATTATTCATGCTAAAAATAGCGCAAAAATGTAAAAAAAATAAAGCTACTAAAGAGTTTTTCATGAGTTCTCCTTATTTTTTATTTTATCGTCCTTTTTGAAGTGCCGCTGCATAATTAAATTGATAAAAATAGTCTTGCCAAAATTCATCTGTAAAAGAGTATATATTATCACCAAGAAAATAATCTAAAAGGATTTCACGTACCCGCAAAAGCTCTTTAAGTCTTTTTCTGTGCTTTGGATCTTCAATAGTTAAATTTAATAGTTCTAAAGCTCTTTCAAATGCATTATTGCTATATTCAAGATCACCTTTTTTCTTCCATTGAATTGTACGTTCAATATCACTGCCAACATTTGCTAATTGTTCAGCTAAAGAAAAGTTAAACCAGCGACCAGAGGCAAGTGAAGGGTGGTATACTTTCATTTTTGTACCAATTTGTTTACAATTTTTATTATTTTTTCTCTGATTTGTGGATTATTTATATAACGACTCCTATTGTTGCAACTAGGACGAATATTTATCATGGAATCAAATTCTATCCAGCTTTCATCGGGTAGTTTATTTGGATGTAAGTTAATTCCCCAAAGATTATTTTGTTCAGATTCTGATTCTAACAGTACTGCTTCCTCATCAGCATGAAGTTCCGCATCAACTACCATGATTTCTTTTTCAATATCAACTACTGCTTTTACTAAATCGCCAAACATCTTTTCTGACATCTGTTTTAATTCTTCTATTGTTATGTGATCTTTTACAATTTGCATGGAATTCTCTGAATTTTTACCGATTTTGGCCTACTTTACTTCTATTATAATTTGATACTTATTGTACTCTTGCTATAGGACCTTGTCGAATGCTTTTTATACTAAAAAAAGAGAGCCTCTAGAAATTTTTGATTCTAAAAGCTCTCTTTAAAAATTATCTAATAATCTTTTTTATTGAATATACCAAAAGATTATTGCATAAATAATAAATCGTGCCACATGATATCCTGCATCAATTAAAAAAAGTTTAATGCTGCGAGCCGCAAATTGATAGTTAATGCAAAGTGATGTTGCTACAAAGCCGCCAATAATAAGTCCTAGTATCAGATTATTTTCTAAGGATGCTGAATTCGCTACCAGGTAATCAAATCCAAGAGCAGCAAGCAAAGAACAGATAAATGCAATAAAATATGGTCGAATTGGGTTAGATTGTATCTGCTCAAAACTTATGTTAGCCTCTTTTTGCCAAATTTTTCCAAATAATAGGGAATACCATAATCCACCAAGTACAAAGTTAGAGATGGTGGCAAGAGCAATTGCTAAAATATTCATATAAACCTCTTAATTATTGTTTTTTTTATAATAAAATTGCATGAAACAGGCCGGAATGGCCATTACGATGCCTATTGCTAGCCCGAAAAAAATACCATTGATCATTGATGATTGTATGTTGAGGAATATAAAACTAAACCCTATAGCAGGAGTGATAAAGCATAGAGCTGCAAAAGCATAATAAATAAAACTATTTTGTGTTTTTATTTTTTTTAAAGCAGAAAGATTTTTTGATCCCATAATAAAACTTGTTAATGCAGTTGTGATTATTAACCAAAGATTCATATAACTCCCAAAGTAATGTTTTAAAAAGCTTATTTTTATCATAATCAGTATATAATTAATAACGCCTTTTGTCTAATTGGATTTAATATCCAGATAGAATATTGCTTTAAATCCATTAAGACGATATATTTAAAAATTAATAAAGCATTATAAACTCGATAGTCAAATCTTGAATACTAAAAAAATAATTTATCTTACGCCGCCCTCAATCTCAGAAGAGCATATTAAAGAAAAGATTAGCTGCATCCGTGCACACCGTGAACGTATATTCCAGGTATATTCAGAAATTCGTGAGGACAAATTGATTTGCCATAATTACGGTCATGGAGGTGCTGGGTGGACCTTTCTTTTTGGATCTGTTCATGAATCAATTCGACAATTTGAAGAGCGGGTGCACTATAATTTAGAATTTAGAAATAAACCTATTTGTGTCATTGGTGCAGGGTGCCATGGTCTTTTAACAGCGATACTCCTTGCTCGTAAAGGATATATGGTGCATATTGTTGCACAAGAAATCGATGGAATTCCTTCAACAAAAGCTGCAGGATTTTTTTTCCCACGCCATCGAAAATGTTCTACAGAATTTGAACAAGCTCTTTTCCGTTCTTTTGGTATTGAATCATATACTACTTATCTTCAAATTTCTCGTGGTGAACATCCTTTTATATATTCAGGCTCTTCAGTAATGCCGGCATATTATGGGTTGGATATTGACCCGGGATTTGAACCATATTGTTCTGAGGGATTGCTAGCATTGCCCCAAAAGGTGACTATAGATTTTGATAATGGAAAAAAGTATGAAGTAATGAACTATGATACGATTTTTATTAATAGTTCTATAATGATGCAAGAGTTGCATAGAAATATTCGTGAATTAGGAATTAAAATAGTTCAAGGAGAAGTTGAAACATTTGAAGCTGTTGAAGAAAAAATTATTTTTAATTGTGCAGGAATGGGTGCAAAAATTCTTACGGGTGATAAACGAATCATACCTGTGCAAGGTCATCTTATTACACTCAAAAATCAACCGCCTCTTAATCAGTTACAGTATATGATTAATGTAAAAGTGATAATGACAAATTTGAAAGGTATGCCGCGTGATGAACTTATTTATTATGCACCAAAAGAATCTGGAATTCTTGGTATAACTTTTTTGCGTGGTCAAGATTTGTTAACAGCAAATCAGCATGAATTTGATCGACTTATTGAACGCTGTCAAAAATTTTTTGGTGTTACATAAAAGCTAGAATGTTGTAAATGAACATAATAATTGAGTAAAGTTGGTATAATTACTACTTTAGGATTTATATGAAGAATGATATTTGGGTTAAAAATGGCATAGTTATACCGGAGCATGAGCTTGAAATTACAACAAGCAGAGCTGGTGGCCCGGGTGGCCAGCATGTTAATAAAACTGAAACTCGTGTTACGGTTCGCTGGAACGTGAATACTACATCAGCGCTTAATGAAGATCAAAAAAAACGAGTTTTTTCCAATTTGCAATCTCGTTTAACCACTGAAGGCGATCTTATTATTCATAGTGGTGCATCACGTAGCCAGCAGCAAAATAAACAAGCCGCTTTTGAGCAGCTTGCACTTGAAGTTAAAAAAGCACTCTACGTACCTAAAATACGTATGAAAACAAAAGTTTCTAGAGCGGTAAAGGAATCACGGTTACAGAAAAAAACAAAGCGTAGTGCCATAAAGAAAATGAGAAGTAAAAGAAGCTACGAAGAATAAACTTTGATATCCAAAAAATGGTTTTATAAAGAGCCCAAGTTTTTTTGGAGTGTTATTTAAAATAACGTCACCAACAGAGTTTTAATGAACAGTTCTCGCGCTAATGGTTCTGTTTGTTTATTATACCGCTCTAAACTTGATGCATCAGTATCAAAATTACGTACGCAGTGCAAAAGTGCTTTAATAGAACGAAACGGAATAGTAAGTCCAGCACCTGTTAATGGATGAGCGCTGGTTCGAGCATCGCCCCAAACAATTAATGGTTTACCTTCATGCATTAATGCACCTTTAGTTGCAAGAGACGGAATAAAATCAACAAACGAATGGACGTCGACTGTTTCAGAAAAAGGTAGTGTTGTAGGTTGTTCTTTTTTGGTAGCATAAAGATACCAATATAAGGCGGGATTTATTGAAGGCGAACTAAATTTTGTAACGGTTGGGTAAAGAGTTGCTAATCGTGCAGCTTGAGATTCTAGCCCATTTCCAACTAAAGTTACTTTAAAGCCCCAGTTTACAGTACTATTACCAACTATTCGATTTTTTGTTAATCCCGGTTGAAGATCGGTTTCTGGTTTGTAGTATAAAGCTGCAACACCATGAGTTGTGTATTCGGGAAAACTTTTAAAGTTATATTGTTCAACTAACGAAGGTTTTAGTTGGTCAAATGTAGTAGCGCCTGTAGCCAAAAGAACTATATGCGCAGCATCAACTTCTTTTGGTTCAAAATCTCCTTCATAGTGAATAGTTACCTTGAAACTATTGCAAAGCTGAGCCAATGTTTTTTGGAGATCGCCGATAGCTATTCGATAGGAACGAATCTTAGTGGGATCATCTAATTCCATTTCATGCTGTATAAGTTTTTGCTTTTCTAAAAGTTCATCAAGCTCTGGAAAATCTCGTTTGACAAGATCTGGTACATTAATAGAAACATTTTGCCAACGGAGAGCAAATTCTTCTTGTGAACGTTTTTCATATACGTCCACTGTATGGCCATCTTTGGCTAGTGCTAAAGCGGCAATAAGTCCGCTGGGGCCTGCGCCAATTACTACTACGTTCTTTGATTTAAGATTTTTGTTATATTCAATGCCTTCACTTATCTCTTTTGGAGCATTGAACTGAGGATTTTGCGAAAAGAATTCGCTAATCAAATTGCGATTATCAAAACTAGGATTTTTTGAAAATATTGCTCGAGCTTTTTCCATAACTATGGGCACTAATTCTTCAGGAGAATAATCTTTTTCTGGTAGTTGTGAAGAATCTTCTTCCATTGCAATTAAAAAATTAAGAGGAAATAACAGTGTAATAACTAATATTTTTAGCTTCATAGCAGATGTATCCTTTGCTTTATCAAATGAGGTAGACTATTTGTCACAATAAACTGATGACAAAAAATATACTAAAAATATTCATATCTTTACAAGGGCAAAATATTTTTTTGTAGCAAAAAAAAGGCTGGTTTTTTATGAATAAAAAATTACGCATTTATACCATAGGACATTCTACACGAACACTAGAGGACTTTTTAGAAATTCTTAAGCAGTATGCTATTACAGAATTAGTTGATATTCGTACAATCCCAAAGTCGCGTCATAATCCGCAATTTAATGAACATGAGTTAGCGCATGTTTTAAGAAATCATCATATTGGGTATCGCCATCAAAAAAACTTAGGTGGTTTGCGTCATGCTCATGCTGATTCTCTTAATACAGCATGGAGAAATGCTTCTTTTCGAGGTTTTGCAGATTATATGCAAACAGAAGAGTTTAAAAAAGGTATAGATGAGATTATTAAACTTGCAAATGAGAAAACGGTAGCGCTTATGTGTGCTGAAGCTGTTCCATGGAGATGCCATCGATCATTGATTGGTGATGCATTATTAGTGTATGGATTAGCGGTAGAAGATATATACAGTAAGGCTATTTGCAAACCGCATACACTAACACCTTGGGCTGTAGTGCATAAAAAAAGATAATATATCCTGAAGATGAAACACAAAAATAGATTAAAAGATGTAATTGAATTTTTTAAATCTTGCATTATCTGATATCCTAAAAATAATTTTGAACAACTTTTTTTAATCTTAGGGTTTGCCATGAATATCTTTTGTCTTTGGTTGTTAATATTTGGTACTGTTTGTAGCCTTTTTTGTATGGAGGAGGAACAATCTGAACTTATAAAAGCAGTGTTGGCTCATGATTTTGAAGCAGTAAGATCATTGAAGGAAGAAAGAGGTGTTGATCCTAAACAAAAAGATATCAGAGGGCTCACTGCTTTTAATTATGCAGCGAAAAAAAAGGAAAATAAAAAAATAGCAGCCTATTTATTTCCTGATTTTTATGATCTTCCACACCTAGAATATATCCTTGGGCATAATTTTAAAAAAATTGAAAGGTTAGTAAAAGCATTAACGCCTTGCAAGTATTGTCCAGATCGTAATTGTGCATTTTATGAATGGTTTGGTTCTGCGATAGTGCAAGAACTATTAATGGCCGTCCTTGCCAAAAAGTATGAAGGGGCGAAATTCAAAGATATTGAGCATACATGTTCAGCGCTTATGCGAAAAGAACATGTGGCAGATTTGTCAAAGGTTCTTGGGTTAGAATCCTATTGTATTAAAGGTAAGAATTGGAACATTACACTTTCGATGCTCAAAGCATCATGTATGGCACTTATTGCTGCACTCTATAAAGACGGTGGTCCACAAGCAGCTCAAAATTTCATTTTACGCTTTTGGTTACCAATGTTGCAGGAAAAATCCAAGCTTCCTAGGACGCCAGAGTCTCTACTATCACAATGGAGGAGTAATAATAACAAAAAAATTACAATTAACTATGAGACGAACTATGAAGCACAGACCACAATAATGGCTATAGAATGTACAATGATAAGCGATAGCTTATTAACTGCAGGCAAAAGTTTTAGGTATGAGCATAGTGATGAAAGTAAAATAAACTTATCAATAAAGAGTGCTGCATTTTATCGTGCTGCATGCAGATTTGTTGAATTATTGCCTGACCAGGATGAGCTTAAGAAAATGTTGCTACCATCTCCTGAAAGTTTGCAAGAGTGGTATCAAAAAAATCCTGATCAAGATTTTGATCTTTCCATAGAAGATTGGTTAGCAGGGTTACCCAGTAATGCTTTAGTTAAGCTGCATAAGATTGCCTATAAACAAAAAGTTGATATGCCAAAATTTGAAGTAGAAAAAGATGGATCAAAAGAGTATAAATTTATTGGTGTTGCGCATAGTAATAGGTTGTGCAAGGCAATAAGAGGAACGCCGGCACTAACACGAAAGGCTGCAATTGAAAGTGCTGCTGAGAATCTTTATGCTCATTGCGCAAATCGACTATTTGGTTTTGATCTTGATAAAAATAAAATAAAATTTATTGAAAATATCCCTGATAAGCTTACAAAACCACGCACAAGGCCATATTTATTATTATCGAATTTGTTGAAAGACCTTAAAAGAGAACAACCGATTTATAAAACTCATATTAAGGGTGGACTGATAGATGAACCGGAAAGCCATTATTTTTTTAGCATTATTTCAGGTTCTTTAGATGCTCAAGAATATTCTATGGAGGGTACCTTGTGTCCAGACGTTAATCAAGCCCTGGATAGTGCTGCAAAGAAACTGCTTATGCATATTCATGAACAAGTTGTAACAACTAAGCAAGACTAACATTTTGTTTAGATTATATTGCATTATTTATAGCCAAATTGTTACAATTAGAAATAATAGGATTTGTAATGCTCTAGAATCTAAAAAAAGAAAGATTGCTTATGAAGAAATGGTTATATAGTGCATTATTTATTGGTGTACTGATATATATAAGAATACATAGTACGCCTTATGCAGGCAGTACTGCTGGTGCAGGGCAAGACCAAAGGGCTCTTGTTTCTGGGTACAGATATTCTCCTTTAAGACAAGGACCGGCTTCTGCTGAGTATGGGAGAGCAAGATATTATCAAGGTAGAGTTCTTAATGATAGCCCAAGCAGAGAAAGATATTATAAACGATATCGATATATTGAAGAAGATCCTAATCCATCTACTGTTCATAGCAGAAAATAGATTTTTATTTTTCTTTTTTTGTGAAAATTTCTAAAAGCTTTCGATTTGCTAAAGTTATTGTTGATCGTACACCCGGAGACTGTGTAATTGGATTGAGCATTAAACAATCATGAATCGCACCAATCGAGCGAAATGCTGAGACTGAGACACCAGCTTGCGTAAGCTTATGCGCATATGCTTCACCTTCATCGCGCAATACATCATATTCATTAGTAAAAATTAATGCCGGGGGTAAATGTTTAAGCTGATCTAATGATGCTCTCAAAGGAGCCGCTAATGGCTTTGTGCGATCTGTTTTATTAGGAACATAACTATCCCAAAACCATTCCATTGCAGCTTTTGTCAGCCAGGGCCCTTCTGCAAATTGTTGATAAGAAGGTGTATCAAAATTAGCATCAGTTACCGGATAGAAGAGTAGTTGAAAAAGGAAACGAGGGCCGCCGCGTTCTTGTGACATCATAGCAATTGCAGTTGCCATAAGTCCGCCAACGCTGTCACCTGCAATTACCATGCGCGAACAATCAAGATTAAGTTCCTTACTATGCTTTACTACCCATTGAACGGTAGCATATCCTTGCTCATGAGCCATTGGATATTGACCTTCAGGTGCAGGAGTGTATTCCACAAAGACTACAGCCGCTTGTGCTCCGTTGGCAATTTCACGAACTAACCGATCATGAGTTTTTTTGTCTCCAAGTACCCACCCGCCGCCGTGCATATAGATAATCACCGGTAAGATGTTTGTGTTTCCTTTTGGACGAATAATACGAATTTTAACAGGCCCAATTGATCCTTCCGATATTGTGCGATCCTCGGTATCGGCTGGTAATAGTTCAACCGGCTTTGATTGCAAATCATCTAGTAGTTTGCGGGCATCTTCAAACGAGAGCTTATACACCGGTTTGCCGCCTTGCTTAGCAAGATCGTCAACAAATTTTTGTATAACAGGATCAAGAATGAGCTTGGTTATTGAGTTATTCATAGCAAACTCCTTACGTATCTTCATACTGAATTCTTAACAAATGATCCATTTGAAAGCATAGAAAAATGGATTAAAAACAAGCAAGAGAAGATTGTTCAATGAAGAAATGGTTATATTTATTTATATATGAATGAGCGCATCTTGTTTTTCAATTAGAATAGTGTATGCTAAAGCGATTGAAGATTCTACTATTAATTCTTATCGCAAGGAGTTCTTTATGAAAAGAATCAAATTATTTACTTTTGCAATGTTTGTTGTAATGACAGGATCGGCCATAGGTTCAGAACAGAATATGGTATGTAAAGATGGCGTATGTTCTTATGATCCAAATAAGCATACTATAAAACCTCAACAAGAAGCTTCTGTAAAAAGCCAAACAGTTGTTATTGAACTAACCGGTGAAAACTTTGAATCGTTTGTTAAAAATAGTACAAAACCGGTAATTGTTGATTTTTATGCTACGTGGTGTCAACCATGCACAGCGATTAAGCCGCTATTTGCTGAATTAGCCAAAGAAGAACAAAATATGGTTTTTGCTGCAATTGATGGAGATAAAAATCGTACAATAGCTGCTCAATGTGGCGTAAGAGCTTTTCCTTCGTTTGTAATTTTTAAAAATGGAGTTCAATGGGGTAAGATTGAAGGTGGAATGCCAAAAGATCAGCTTATTACAGAATTCAAAAAAATAGTAGATTTAAATCAACCTATGACAGCTTCTCAAGCTGAGATTTTGATGGGATTGCTTATGGCGATTAGTGGACGCGATTTGGAAGCCATTAAAAAATCTATCGCTTCCGGTGTTGACCTTAATGGAACGGTTGAAACACCACAGGGAACTCTTTCTGCTATGAGTGTGGCTATTATCACGGGAACAGAAGAGATTATTGACCTCTTGATGGGTTCAGGCGCTAAAATGGATACAACTATTCAAGAAGTGGTTAATAAGCATATTGATTCATCAGCTCAAATGACTGAGGCAATTCAGAAAAACTTTGAATATATAAAAAATAAAATTGCGGCTTTACCGTCTCTGATTAAGCAAGAAGTTAAAATGAGTGGTCCAGATATTGGTATGCACTATATACGAGCTATGGCAAGTCAAGAAGAGCTTAAAAAGCTCATTGATCAGGGTGCTGATGTAAACACTGTATTTGCTGTTGGCAAAAGCCAGTCAACACCTCTTTGTATGGCACTTATTATGAACAATACCTTTGCAATTGATATGCTGATTGATGCAGGAGCTTCACTTTCTATTGAAATTATTAATGAGCATGGACGTAAGCAATCGGTGCAAGAAGGTATACAAGAGGATCTTGAAACCTATAAACAAGGTGTTATTAAAAGTCGCGAACGTCTTGCATATGCATTAGGTAAAAAATAAGCATATGAGCTTTTTTTCTTAAGAAAATCTAAACTTTTTTATTATAAAATTAAAGAGCACTTTGTAAAATCAACAAAGTGCTCTTTATTATGTGTATACGAGAGTTTTTTAACGAAATACTTGTCTAAATTAATCTAAGGCACAGTAACCCAAATTAATAATGCTGATATAATCAAAAGTGGTAATACGAGCAGAATAAATCCCCATTGTGAGCCTTTATAATTTTTTGCCATAGAAAGCTTTTTGCGCATCTTATTATAGTCAATTGATGAAAGAACAAGTAAGAGGCATCCCCAAAGAATAAGTGTCTCTCCAATAATATGGGCAATTATTTTATGTGTTTCACTTCTAAAACTGATTAATCTTAAAATCGCAAGTCCACCAGCCATCGCAGTAAGCGCAGTTCTAAGCCAAGCAGAAAAGGTGCGCTCAAGTGCAAGGAGTGTTCGCTCTTCAGCTAGTTGCATTGAATTAAATTCGTTATTCTTCATTGTTTTCACTCATTTCATTATTTGGAGTAAACTAATCTATACTATTCAGAGTAGTCTAATTATAAAATAGGATACAAGTAATGAACTATACAAAATATGGATGTCTGCTCATTCTTAGTATGATATCGTGTAGAGATCTAGTATCGATATCAATGGTATACAACTTTCGCATTGCACAAATTACAAAGCAGCCTATCTTTGAAAAACCGAATGGAAAAAGTCATACTATCGTTGGACTTTTTTTTGATCAGTTTCGCAGGAAATATACGGGAGTAAAACAGAATTTTGTAGGTGGCCTTGGTTCATTTATTTATGATTTTGGGCCCTATTATTTCCGTACCGACGCTGCCGTATCGCATATAGTAGAAAGAGCCGATCATATAACTACCTTTTCCGGTACAGAAACTGATGATATTTTGTTTACCTTTGGGCGTAATCTTATGAAAAATGATCGTAATGTTGTAACGTTGTCCGGTTTATTTGGAATTCCAACACACAAACTTTTACGGCTTAAGCATGTTGATTTTGGGTATAGTCTTGTTGGAATAGGAGCACAACTTGATGGCTCCTATACACTGAATCATACTAACTTTTTATTGTATGGGATGCGCTACATCTATTTTGTTCCAAGAAAGGGTCTTGATACAGTTGGAGAAAAACATATTTTTACTCTTGGTAATATTTCAGATTTTCTTCTGGCTTACAAAAATAACTGGAATCTGCATCATGGTGTAGAATTTGGGTATACATCACGTTACAGATATGGAGCTCGTATATCCCCAAATCTTGATGAAATTGTACAGAAAGCAAATTATATACGAAGTAACTTTTATGGCGTCTATAAGTATAAGTTTTCAATTAACAATGTTTCTAACAGACTTTTGTTCTATGCTGCCTATGGACTTGACCATCTTCCTCAAACCTTTGGCAACAAATATATTGTTACTCTTTGGACATCATGGAATATAAGTTTTTAGGAATAAGTGTATTCCATTCAAAGAGCCAAAACCGCTTCTTTTTCTAAATAACTTATTCGTTCTTCAAAAGTAAAAGCTCGTATTGGATAGAATATTGTATTTGCTATTGTTTTAAGCTTGAGTGCCGAGGCAATTCGACTTACTATATTTTCTTTGAAATAAGATTCTTTAATCTTAAATATTCTCTTAAGACCATCAACAATATCTTGCGCAGTTACTAATTTTGCTGCTTTAAGATCGATTCTCTTTTGCAAATAATTTGAAACAAGCTTTGTTGTTAAGAGCGAGGGTGCAATAAGAAAAAAGATTATTGATTGAATAAAATTTTCTCTTTCACAAAAATACTTATCATTCAATGTATTAATAATACCTGATCCTAGGCCCAGTTTATACTGTTTATTCAAGAGATAAATTAATAAAAGCGTAGTGCCAAAAGTAGCAAAACCGGTTAATGCAATTTTTTCCGGCTTATTAATAGACTTTTCTGCTATAGCCAAAGCAATGATTCCATTAATTTCATCATATGTTGCGTGTTCTAAAACTTCATAACAAATATGCAAGTCACCCAAAAAATCAATATAAGCACCAATATCGCGCTCTTTTGATTGTACAACTCCATTTCTAGAAACAACCTGATATTCCGCTCCATATATTGTTATATACTTTGGCATAGCAACGTTCGCTCTAAAAACCAGTTCTTCAACCATTTTGTAAAGAATTGGATGAGTTTCCACAGTAATATTGTAATTTTTATGTTCTGCAATCTCATCATGCAATGCAATAGTTTTTTCTAAATGAGTAGTAGTACCTTGTAGTGCGAATATGTTGAATAATGCCAGTCCTAATAATAACCTTTTAATCATGATGAATGACTCCTGAGATGATTAAAAACAATTTTTTTTTATCATTTACAATACCATTCATCATACACGTTTTTTATGTCTTGGGAAATTAGAAAGATTTTTTTTCCTATAACAAATTTGTATATCTTTTTGGCACTTTAGATAAATATAACATTACTCTTTGGACATCCTGGAATATAAGTTTTTAGTAACTGTGAAGGAAAATTTATGACCACATTTATACTACTCTTTTCTTGCTTGGCCTAAAATAAAGAATATATGCTTATAAAGATACATATCTTTGAAACTATGGGTGTAGCCTTTAAGGAAACCAAAATGCAAAGATTTTTTAAAGCAAAATTTTTTTTATTAACGTTCATATTTTATATAACGACGAATCAGATCGTATGTGCTGATAAAAAGGAAGCATCGATGAATAAGTGTAAAAAAGAGGATTTTGAAATTCCTCTAACGGAAGATTTAATGCGAGAACATGGCATATTGAACCGAGTTCTCTTAATTTATGAAGAAATTATAAGAAGGATAGAGAGCGCTACTCATTTTCCCGCATCTGTCCTTAGCGATGCAGTAGGAATAATAAAATCTTTTATCGAAGATTATCATGAAATGTTGGAAGAGAATTATATATTTCCACTTTTTGAAAAAAACAAAAAAGAAGTGAGGCTTGTCAGAACACTAAAAAATCAACATAATAAGGGTCGCGAAATTACGGCCAAGTTAAAAACAATAGTTACTACAAAAAAATCTTTCGATTCAAAAGATAAAAAAGTTATCAAGAGTTTGCTGCAAAAATTTATTACTATGTATCGCCCTCATGAAGCGCGCGAAGATACGGTCTTATTCCCTCAAGTCCGTTCATTAATAAGTGAAAAAGAATTTGAAGATTTAGGAGAAAAATTTGAGGATTTAGAGCATAAATTATTTGGTCAAAATGGTTTTGAACATATGGTAGATAAAGTAGCAACTATCGAAAAAAAGCTTGGTATCTATCAATTAGAACAATTTACGCCGGTGATTAATAAATAGTCTTATTTTTAAGTTTTCTTATATTTCATTAATTTTACAACTTCGATCCAAAAAGTTGATAAACATACTATTATTAGTATCTCTATCCAAATGGAAATCGGTAACCAGGTTGTTTTGAGATAAGGGTGAAGCGGGGAAATAGAAGTTATAAGAAACGAAAAAAATATCATTGCGCAAAGCCAAAAAAAACCAAAATAATTTGCCAAAATTCCTTGAATAACAAGAGGCTTTTTTTCTTGCTTAAGATTTAAAGCTAAAAGAATATGTCCTAAAAGCCATGTAACGAAAGCTGCTGTTTGAGCAGTCGTTACATCGTACTTTTGATAAGTCCTTAGATATATGAATAGAATGCCAACGGCAAGAGCTGTACCGTTTTGTATAATGTTAAGTATGAGAGGTCTTCCAAGAAAATTTTTTATTTTTTGTGCCGGTCTTTCCATAATACCGGGTTCAGCCTCTTCGGTAACAAAAATCGTTGAAGAAGCCAAATCCATTAAGAGCTCAATAAGAATTATCTGAATTGGTGCAAAAGGAAAGGGGATCCTTAATAACAATGGGATGAGAAAAATAGTAAGCAATATAGATTTGGCAGATAAATAATAAGTAAGTCCTTTTTTGAAATTATCCAAAGCTTTTCTGCCTACTGCAATAGCATCCGGAATATGAATGTAATTATCATCGGTTAAAATAAGATCTGAAACTTCTTTTGCTAAATCTGTGCCCATCCGGCCCATAGCAATACCAACCTGAGCTGCTTTTAGTGCTGGTGCATCATTAATACCATCTCCTATTACTGCCACAATTTCTCCTTGTTGTTGTAATATTTTAACAAGGCGCAGCTTTTGGGAAGGATCCATTCTTGCAAAAATATTAGATTGGCTCAGTTTTGAAATAAGTTCTTTATCATTCATTTTCTCAATTTGATCGCCGGTTATAACCTCACCCGAAATCCCAATTTCAGAAGCTATAGCTTGCGCTGTTGCTTTATGATCTCCCGTTACAATAATCGTATTAACAGCAGCCTTTTCCAACGTAGTAATTGCTTCTTTAACACTATGGCGAACTGGATCACTCATGACTGCAAGAGCAACAAAAGTAAGGTCTTTAAGTTCATTAAGTTGTTGTTGATTATTTTCAAGGTATGCATAAGCAGTGACTCTTTTGCCTAAACCGGCTTGTTGCTTTGCAATATTTTCCATTCTTTTTTTTTGTTCAGAAGAAAGTTTTGAATGTGAAATTAAAATTTCCGGATTTCCTGCAAGAGCATGCACGAGTATTCCATTTTTTTTATAGGTCAAATCACGCCATGGCTTATTGGTTGAAAATCCACTAAAGCCTATATGTTTAAATTTTTTTTTGGTCATTGCTAATGCATTAAAAACAGCTTTATCGGTTGGGTCGGCATAATAATCAGGAAGAGCTAATACTATTTTTTCTTGTATATTATCGGGTAATTTTTTTGTTTCTTCATCAAGGGTAAAAAAAGTTTCGAGAGCCATTGCATTCTCAGTTATTGTGCCTGTTTTATCACTAATTACAGAGGTTACTTGACCTATTATTTCAACACCTCGAAGGCGTTTTACAATAACCTGTTTTTTTGCAAGAACAAAAGCAGCAAGTGCAAGAGACATGGTTATGATAATTGGTGGTTGTCCGGGAATCATTAAAAAGGTAAGGGAAAGCCACGTAAGAATCATTTCTTCAAGACTCAGTCCTCTAAAATAGCCTAGAGCTGGAATAAGAGCACTTGCAAATAAAGCAAATATCGCCAATACTTTTGCAAGTTTTGTCATAGATTCTTGCAATACTGTTGTCTCTTTTTGTGTCGCTTGTACTTGCTGAGCAATTTTTCCAAATTCGCTTTTCTGCCCAACTGATAGTGCAATGGCAGTTCCTTCGCCATTTAATACGATGGTTCCTGAAAAAACACAATTTTTGCGCTCTCCAAGGGTGGCATTTTGAGCTATCTTAGCATCTGCATCCTTTTCAATAGGTAAGGATTCTCCCGTAAGCGAAGCTTCATTAACAATAAGCCCATATGAAGATAAAAGCCGAGCATCGGCTGGGATAATAACTCCTTCAGATAAAATTAAAATATCCCCCACAACAATATCTTTTGTTTGTATTTCAACTATTTTGCCATTACGCATAACTTTTGTAGTTGGAGATGCAAGCTTTTTAAGATTTACCATGGTACGGTCAGTTCTGAACTTATTTATTAATTCAACTGAAATATACGCTGCAACAACAAATATCATTGTTAGCGCTTCACCAATTTTGCCAAATATCAATGAAACTACCGCAACTATTAACAATAAAAGCATCATTGGTTCTTTAATGCCTTCAATAAGTAATGATATAAGGGATTTTGGCTTGTTTTCAGCAAAAGTATTTGATCCAAACTGAGCTCTATATTCTTTTACTTGAGAATCAGTTAACCCATTGTGTGCATTAATATTTAATAATTCAATAATTTTTTCCTGAGGGTCATTCCACCAAGATAGTGATTGGTTTGGGTTATTCATAGCTTTTCCTTTGATGAAAAATGAACCATTAAAACAGCTTATTATTTAACATGAAGCAAATATTTATTTGATTTTATAAAAGTTTTTAACCCAAAAACTATACCTGTGGATTAATTTGCAAATCATTTTTTAAAATATTCAAGAAGCAATTTTTGTATTTCAGAATTATCATGTGCAAGTTCTAGTTCTTTTTGGGTTACATTGGCACCTGCATCTAATAATAGTTTTACTATTTCAGGTTTATTAGTTGTTATATAGTGAACCCCTTTGTCAAGACACGAAATTAAAAAAAAATTTAAATCATAGCGGCTCCAAGTTTATAAATTTGTGAAGCTATAAAACTTTCGAATAATTCTTTTTTAGATGGAATAATTTTTTTTGCGAAAATAGCGTCTGGTGCGTGATAATTAAGCTTTGAATGATAACGTCGTGTATTATAAAAAACAATGTAACTTGCAAGCGCATCTCTTACCTGTTGAACTGTATCAAAGCTATGCAAATGTATCATCTCATATTTTATCGTACGCCAAAGCCTCTCAATATAAACATTATCTGCCCATCTTCCTTTACCATCCATACTTATTTGAATTCCATATTGTTGCACTAATTCAACCCACAGAGCACTGGTAAATTGACATCCTTGGTCGCTATTAACAATTTCTGGAATACCATGTTGCAAAGCACTATTGAACGCCTCTATGCATAACGCTGTATCAAGAGAAATTGACAATTTCCATCCCATGATTTTTCGACTAAAAACATCAATTAAGCAAACCAAATATACAAAACCACCCCGTATTTTTATATAGGTTATATCTACTTGCCAAACCTGATTTGGTCGATTAATAAGCAACCCACGCAATAAATAAGGAAATACTTTGTGCCCCTGATTTCGTATGGTTGTTTTTTTGCGAGGGTAAATGGCCTGGATGCCCGCTATCTTAAGCAACATAAAGACTTTTTTATGATTAACCAAAAAACCATTTTCTCTTAAAGCTACTGTCATGCGCCGATAGCCATAGGAAGGCGTTTCTTGATAAATTTCACGTAGCTCATTCATAATAATTGCATCATTATTTTTTTGAGGTTTAGGCTTGTAATACATCGATCCTCTCGATACATCTAAAAGTTCACATTTTCTTTTAAAGTCTATTGCTTCATTTACACACTCAACCATTTCCTTACGCTGCTTTAAATCTATCGATTGAGCGAGCGTTCTAAAAAATCACGCTCTGCCGTTATTTGACCAATTACTCGATAAAGCCTATCAATTTCCTCTTGTTGGTCCTTTTCTTGTTTCCCCTCAAAAAGGTTGCTCATATTTTCTTCAGCATGTCTTTTCCAGATAGAGATTTGTGCAGGAGCAATGCTATGTTCCTGACTTAGTTCGTTTAAAGTTTTTTGTTCTCTAATAGCATCTATAGCTACTTTTGCTTTGAATGAACTACTATGTTTTTTATATCTTCTTGCCATAAAAATTCCCCGATAATAATGTTCACTTTCATGTTCATTAAAAACTAACACATTTTTAATTTTATCGTGTCAAGTTTCTGGGGTTCATTATATTATAGCAATTTCTAAAGGAGTTTTAAATTGCATAGAACTTGTTCTACTTTTTTTATTGGGATTGGCACCAAATTCCAAAAGTTTTTTAACACCTTCTAATGCACCTCTCTTTGCAGCAGTAAATAAGGGAAGCTTTCCCTTACTATTAGGTTTATTAGGATCTGCACCAGCTTTAATTAAAGGTTCTATTGCGCTAGGATTTTCGGTCGCTGCTATGAATAAGGCAGTTTTACCTTCCTGATCTTCCAAAGCAATATTTGCTCCGGCATTAATGAGTAGTTTTGCTGATTCTATATTATCTACTATTGCATGTATAAGTGTAGTGTTACCAAATATATCTTGTTTATTAATTTGAGCACCTGCATCCAAAAGTAGTTTTATTACTTCTGGATGCAATCTTGCAAACATTAAAACAGTTCCGCCATTATTATTCATTGCA
Source organism: Candidatus Babeliales bacterium (assembly GCA_963722255.1). GTDB lineage: Bacteria > Babelota > Babeliae > Babelales > JANWKD01 > CAVRJM01. The sequence continues at coordinate 466,426 of CAVRJO010000001.1, read as the reverse complement.
TTAGGATCGGCCCCATTTTCAAGGAGCAATTTAATTAATGGTGAATTATTAGATGCTGCACCCATTAAAGCGCTGATGCCATCATTGTTTTTTTCATTGATATCTATTCCTGCATTAATTAAATATTTTATTGCATCTGCTTTATCATTTTTTACTGCAAGGAAAAGTAGTGAAGGATTTCCAGCTTCATCTTTTATCGTTAAGTCTATACCTAATTCTTTGAAGGTGGTAATAAGCTGAGGCAAATAAAGAATAGCTAATGTTAATGCTGTCATATCTGCTAGGTTTACATCATAAATTGAATCTATCTTTTGTTGTTGCTTAAGAATTTCAATAATTTCAACTGCTAATTCTAAATCTTCATGTTGAATAGCTCTTTGTAAAGGAGTAACTTTATAAACATCAGGAGTGCTTACATCAAGACCATTTCCTTGTGTTGCAATTAAAAGTGCTTTAATTATCGGTTTTATACTTTCGTCTTTTTCTAATTTTTCTAAAGGAATATTTTGGTAAGGAATTGCCTCATGAGCAATTGAAACTAAATGAAATGCTGCATCAAGGTGACCTTTATCAATAAGAGCATTTAAAGCAGTTTTGGCACTTCTATCTTGCAAATTTGGATTAACACCGAGTATTAAAAGATTTTCAATTTCTTGTTCAGATCTTGCATTATGAAGTCTGGTTTCTTCAAAGGGTAATCTTTTTTGAAATTCAGCTTTTATCTGTTGTCGTAATTCTTCAGCGGGAATTGATGCCAAAAGTTCAGATAAATTTTCAACTTCAGGTGCTACTTCAATAAACTTTTGTTTTGAAATTTCTTTTAAAGTTTTAACTTTTGTAGGTTTTGAAATTATTCTTCGACGTTTAATGGGAGGTTGTTGTAGTTCTGGACGTGTTTGCGCTGGTTCCTCTTTTTCAGGCTCTTTTCTTTTTCTTTCCTCCATTGCATGAACTTCTCCTGACATAAACAATAGGGCAAAAATGCCATAAAAAATAAAATTTTTCATCTAATTTACCTTATAAATCACTATTTATTAATTTATTGCATAATTGCATATTAAAATTTTAACAAATATACTATTTAAAAGTAAATATCTTATTTTTCTAATAGGTAGAAAATAAAAAGTTACAAGAGAAATTTAGTTTTCCTAAAAATTTCGACGGATAAGTTTTTTAAAGGATTGGCTGCGTCAGTTCTAGTGACCATTCGCTAGGAACTACTACAATAAGATAGTTATCTGAGATTTGATCATTTGGATGATTTTGCAGCTTGTTTAATGCATTTTTCAGTCTATTTACTTGATCTGAATTATTAGTAGGAGGATAATGGCTCATGATAACATACTTTGAACCTGATTTTTTTTTACAATTAAAGCTAATGCAGTATAACCTCCTAGCCCTTTTTGTTAAATCCAATTAGAATAAAATATACTTTATGAATTATAAATTATATTAATAGCTGAATTGACAAATTTGAGATTTATGCTACTCTATGAGGATATAGCATTCTTTAATAGTAAAATTATCCTTTGGAGGTCTCAATGAAAACTAAACTTAACCTATGTATGCTCTTATTATTAGGAGCAACAGTAAGCATTGGTGTAAAAGCCATGGAAACAGAAGAAAAAGATCAAACGAAAATAACTGTTCATGCAGAAAATGAAATGAAGTGCAAAGATGGTGTTTGTGCTTATAAACCTAAGAATGCACAGCATGACAAACAAATAAAATCTGAGGCCAATCGTGCTCAAGTTATTGAGCTCCATACTGAAACAAGCTTTTTTGAATTAGTGCGTAATGAATCAAAACCGGTTGTTGTTGATTTTTATGCTACGTGGTGTACACCATGTAAATATATGAAGCCGATTTTTGAAGAACTTGCAAAACAAAAAGACGGTTATGTATTTGCTGCTATTGATGGCAGTGATCATCCTGGAATAATGAAAGAGTATAATGTTGAAGCAGTTCCTAGCTTTCTTGTTTTTAAAAACGGAAAAGTGTGGGGTAAAATTAAGGGTAGAAAATCTAAAGATGAGTTATTGTTCGAATTAGAAAAGATTATTGCCTCTGAAAACCCTATTGAATATGAAGAAGTTAAGCCTTCAATAGATAATCAAATTCCCGTTATTATTCCTATTTTGGGTCTTTTTTGCTTTTTTGCTGGTGTTCATTGGTGGTACTCTGATATGAACATTTTCTTAAAAAAATGAAATATAAATATTTGTGCCTAAATGAGTGGGGTTATACCTTAAAAAACAACATTGCAGACAGCGGTGGAGTTTTTTTACCCAAAGATAAATAGTATTTTTGTCAAAAGATGCTCTTGCTATGATTATAATTCACCTTTTTGTGATGCTTCCATTAGCTTTGTACAAAGATCTTGCAATATAAAAGACTGCATAACAGGAGGCTTTGTGCGAAGTGTTGAAAGCTCGGCATCACTTTTTGGGTTTTTTTGTAAAAAAATTGGTAATAATGCAGCACATTGTTCTGCTTTAGGGCTTAGTATGCCATTATTTTTAAGTACGTTAACCCATCTTTCACAGCTTACTTCTTTTAAATCCATTGCATTAATCATTGAGCTCGTTATCAAGCTGCTAATTAACATGGTACATACTTTGAACAATTTTATTTTCATATATCTAATCCTTTTTAAAAGTATATTTCTTAATTTCTTTAAAATGTATCAAAATTTTACTACCATATCAATTATAGTGTAAATCTATCAATTTAAAATTTTTTCCAACGACTAAATGTAGTTCCATTGATAAGTTGAGCAAGTTCTTTACTTATATAAAAGTGCTATAAAGAATTATTCTTGAGTTACCCAAGTTAGCCATTGTTTGAATTCTAGAAGTGCATTTTGTCTTTTTTCTTGACTCGGGTGTTGTGGAATTGGATAGTTGCGTAGAATTATAGATTTATCATCTGGATGTAGATCGTATGGATCTGTGAGATAAAAACCAATGACAGGAGCAGGAAAGAAAGGGTCCTCTGTTATTTGCTCAACCCATGGTAGTTGTTCAAGATATATTTTATTAAGTTCTTGTTTTGATATATTGCTGCTTATTGCTTGAGCAAATGGTTGCTTTTCTAAATAATCTTCCACCCTATCAGCCACTGCTTTTGGATCATCATAGCAAGCAGCATCCTGACGAACTCTAATGTAATATCGCGCAAACCACTCAACAGCTGTTTTAAAATGCTCATTTCTTTTGATAGTGTCGAGTTGTTGAGCGAGATCTTCTTTGCTATCTAAATAGCCACCCGATTCTAGATGCCTTTCTATAATATAAGCCATTTCTTCTATATGACCATGGTTTGCATTTGCACTATATGCTGGAGAATATAATATTTCACGACTTTCCTCCATTGGTAGTGCAGGAAAAAAGCTTAAAGAATAAACTGATAGCAAAAGTAAAAAACATACAAGCTGTATCACAATGTTCCTTTTTTGGCTTTTAAATGAATAAGTATTTTCTCAATAGTTAAAAAATATTTCAACCGTACAACAATATAACTATGACAATTTTTCAAATCAAGTTTCTGATAAAAAATAGTTAAAAATGCTTCGTGCAATTATTTCCAATGTTCCTAAATATAAATTATTCTGAATTACTTTTTAAGAACCATCACGACAACTGGACTCCAATGAAGCAATTCATTTTTATCATTAAGCGGATTTTGTTTTATATATTCTTTCAAAATCTCTTTGCAAAATTCTTCACGCAAATTGACCGGAATAAAATCAAAAAGAGGCAATGAAAGCCAATTTTTGATCAGAAGATCAGGCGATATCCATTTATCATATTTTTTTACTTCTAAGTTTTCAATAGATAGCCCTGATTTTTCAATAGCAGAAGCAACATTAATTAAAGATGGATATTTAAGAACTTCGGCATTATTTTGATATGCTTGCCATTTTTGCGTAGTAAGTAATTTATGTATTATTGGTGGAAAAGGTGGAGTTTCAATGCCATGACAAAGAAGGGCATAGCCCCCAGGCTTTAATGATTGAGCGATATTTTCCAAAACTTTTGAATAGGGCTCAATCCAATGCAAGGTAGAAAATGAAACAATGACATTGTATTCTTCGGGAGCTCTATAATCCAAAGCATTTACGCAAATATAAGAAACATTGGGACTTGTTTTGTGTGAAGAAGCAAAGGTAATCATTTCTGCACTAGTATCAATACCAACAAGTTGTCCGTTTGGAATAAACTCTTTTGCTATATAGCATGATATTTGACCATCACCAGATCCAATATCTAAAATCTTTTCTTTGTCTGAAAAATTTAATTTATTAAGTTCTTGTTTTGCAAATTTCAATTGTCTAACATTGCTTTCGTGATATGCTTCAGGTTGAATTTCAGTTTTTAATGCTCCCCAAAGCAATAAAGAAATTATAAATATTTGGAATTTTGTGCTCATCGAAAATACTCCTAAAATTGCTTTTTAATCATGAAAGCCATCGTCATTGCTCGTGTTAGCACAGAAGAACAAAAAGAAGCGGGCTTGTCATTGCCAGCCCAAGTTATGCGCCTATTGCAAAAGCAAAGATTTTGATATTATTCAAAGCTTTAGCTTTGACGCAAGTTGATTAAGCTTTTTAATTCTCTCATCAGTACTAGGGTGATCTGTAAAAAGAGATCCCCAAAAATCTACTTCATCGCTCTTTATAAGGTTTCTTTTTTTAAGGGCTTCTATTCCAGTTTGTAAATTTTTGGTCATAAATAGTGCATCTTTATCCGCTTGATATTCTAATTCACGAGCTATTTTAGCATCTAAAACTAAAGAGCAAAATTTTATTATTGCTGTAATTAAAATAGAAATAGATATTTTGGTCGTCAAATTAGATAATGCTTTATAATTGTGCTTATCAAGATGATGAATCGTCACAAGAGGAACTAAAGTGACTGCTATATTTCTTAATAAGTAAGAAAGCAACGCTACTATATAATGTTTCCTCTTAATATGGCTGATCTCATGACATAATACAAATTCACGCTCCATTTCATTGAGCATTTTCCAAGATTTACGGTCAACAATAATGGAGATGTGCATACCTGTCTTATCTACTTCAAATCTGTTTAGAGCTACATTTGAAAGATTCTTTGGTATAATGAATGGGGTATCCATTATACCAAAGTTTTTGAATAAATCGTAAGCTTGAATTTGAGCTTCTGGGTCATTAAAGGGATGTTCTACTGCATTGAGATAGTTTGCAAAACCAAATTGAATCACAATTAAAACTAATAATTTATTGTACCGTGCGAAAATAATTTTCATGTCAGAGGCTTTCGACTAATAGCTTTTGCTATAAAAGATTTTGGTTTAACTTTACTCACCTTCATTAAAAAACTGGCTTGCCAGCTGAAGCTTTAGTGAAATTCATATTAATTTTTTATTTCTAAATTCCCTACCCGATCCTGATTTTAAAAATTCTTCAAACTCATACGCTTTAATTTTATCTTCAAAAGCAGCATAAAAAATCAGTTTCCAAGGTAAGTATTTGGCAGTATGAGCAGTTGTACCCGCATTGTGATTAGAAAGACGTTTTTTTAAATTTTCAGTGCAACCAACATATGTCTCATTAGAGTGATTAATTGATTGAATAATATATACATAATGCATTTGATATACCAAAAGGATAAAAACTTATTAGAGAATGGCCTGCCAGTCCAGCCTTCGCTTATCCACGCCTTCCGGCTTGGCAAGCTACGGCGGACAGCCTACGCTACAAAATCTATTTGCCATTCCTTAAAAAAATTGGCGTGCCAGCCGGAGCCTTGGCGTAGGCTGGTGTCACATAGTGGATGCATTCAGAAACAATACTATAATTATAGATTTTACGTTACAGCATGTCCAGACGGTGTTTCGAGAGTTAAATATTGAGCTAAAAATTTACTAGAATTATTATTCATCAATTTTATAGAATCGAACACTTTGCAAGTGATTGGTGCATTCCCGGGTTTGACTTTCCAAAAATAATAAGGCAGAATTTTTTCACTGGGGTTTCTATTTTGGTCACCGCTATTCTAATTTAATAATTTTGGAGCTATTTGACTGCTCATTTTAATTTCGGATAGCACTTTTCAAACACGTTATTTATTGGATTTTTATTATGAAATTGTTAAAAAATGCTCTACTAATGCTAACTCTTGCGCTTTTTGCTGCTTCTACTGCATCCGCTTTAACGCAAAGAGATCTTGGCGATCAACTCTTTGATGCCGCGATAAATGGCAATACCGAAGCTGTTAAAACTCTTATAGCTGCTGGAGCTGATGTTAATACTAAAGATGATGGGTACACAGCACTCATGTTTGCTGCACAATATGGCCGTACTGATATTGTTAAAGCTCTTATAGCTGCTGGAGCTGATGTTAATGCTAAAAATAATTATAATTGGACAGCACTCATACATGCTGCAGCAAAAGGCCATACTGATATCATTAAAGCTCTTATAGCTGCTGGAGCTGATCTTAATGCTAAAGATAATGGGTACGGAAAAACAGCACTCATAGTAGCTGCAAAAAACGGCCATACTGATATCATTAAAGCTCTTATAGCTGCTGGAGCTGATCTTAATGCTAAAAGTAATGATTATTCTACTGCACTCATAATAGCTGCAGAATATGGCCGTACTGATATTGTTAAAGCTCTTATAGCTGCTGGAGCTGATCTTAATGCTAAAGATCATAATGGACAAACAGCACTCATGTATGCTGCAGAATATGGCCGTACTGATATTGTTAAAGCTCTTCTTCCTTATTCTACAATTGATATATGCAAAAGAGCGCTTGACGATGCTGAAAAAAAAGCTGCCGGTTGTTCCCGCTATGATAGTAATAAATATATTGATATCGCTAATGCTATTAAAGATCACCTAAAAAAATCTTAGTTTGAAGTCTTTAAAGTAAAAAAAGAAAAGTGTCACTTAGTGGTATCCAGTATTAACGGTTTTGCTCAGTATTCATTGTATTTATTTCCAAATCGCATATACTTCTTCCTGTAGTAATCAAAGTACTCTCTTCTTCAAAGGAACGCTCATGTCCTTGCTCAACAGAACTCAGATTCTGCATCGTACCCCACTAAATTGGTTTGCTTCATGCAATCCTATTTCCGCTGAAACATATGCTGATGAGCAAGAGAGCTGTTACACAGCTTAACCAATTTTATTTGTTCCGAATCCAAGGATGGTTTTCAATAACCATAAACATTAAGAAAAGAAAGTAAGATATTTTTCAAAAGATTATTTTTGATAAAAAAGTTCATCCAATTAGAGTTTAATTTCTTTTATTTGTTTTTTTGTCTTTTTCTTCCCATAAAGTTTTATGCGCAAAAACATAATCTGTGTCAGTTTTAGTAAAGCCTTGATTCTTGCAATTTGCATTAATCATTGAAATTAATTCATCATAATTAGGCGGTCCGCTCCAGGTTTGCCGTTTTGTGCTTTCTATGAAAGCAACAAACAAATGCAACATTTGTTTATATGTATTTTTGATATCTTTTTGAATTTCAATAATCTCTTTTTTTGTTGTTTCAATTTTATCCAATTCAATTTCCAATCCTTCAGCTCCAATGAATAGCCTAATAATTCTGGGCATATTGATGCTTACAAAAATAAGTACAATAAAAAGAAAGCTTTGCCAAGAAATTTCAAAAGTAGAGTTATGCATGATGCTAATTGTAAATTTAATAAACAAAATAGAAAGAAGAAATTTACATAAGGGCTCAAAGAGCTTAATATTTTTTATATTCATAACAATCTCTTATTTCTAAATTCTCTACCAGAACCAGATTTTAAAAATTTCTCAAATTCATACGCTTTAAACTTATTTTCAAAGCCTGCATAAAAAATTAATTTCCAAGGTAAATATTTTGCTGTATGGGGTGTAGTGCCTGTATTGTGATTTGAAAGACGTTTTTTTAAATCTTCGGTACAGCCAACATATATTTGATCTTGAAGATTTAAAGATTGAATTATGTATACATAATGCACTGTAAAGTCCCTAAATAACTGACCTGCCAGTCCTCCTGCGCCAAGGCTCCGGCGGACAGCAAACGCTATCAATTTTCTATTAATATCATTTCGTTTAAAAAACTGGCCGCGCCAGCCGTAAGCTTGTAAAGCGTAGCACAAAAAAGGATTCACCAAATTATTGACCTCGCCAGTCCAGCCTTCGTGTCTCGCTAATGCTCGCTTATTTCGGCGGACAGCCTACGCCATATTAAAATCTATTTGCCATTCCTTAAAAAAATTGGCGTGCCAGCCGTAGCCTTGGCGTAGGCTGGTGTGCCCTTCGGAGTACTTCCGCAACTTCTCGATTAGTGAAAGCATAATCTTTGCAATAAAGAAACTAATACCGGTGATATAAATTGTTGGTAGTGGTATCAAAAGTTGTGATAAAATAATTTGATATTTATTAAATTATTCAAGAAGGTGTATTGATGAACAACATAGAATCAAAAAAACTTCATGATCATATGCAAGGTGCATATGATCGTAGCCTTATAGCATTAAGCCCAAAAAACTATATGCCCGCAGCTAGTGAATTTGCCAAAGAGCTTGCCACAAGTCCAATACTAGAGAATGATCGTCACGTTGTAGCAAATATGGGCAGAGAAGCATTAATCCCACTTGTCGAGATTAAAGTTAAAGCTTTGAGTGAGATTGAAATAGCTATAGCTTTAATCGAGGGATATCAAGCTGTTATTCCTATATTATCTATAGGTATTGAAGAAATTCACAAAATTAAAAATCGATGCCCAGCCAACAGTGCGGAACAGATATATGATATGTACGAAATTATTCGTCAAATGTGTAACTTAATCAAACATGATCACCCAACAAAACATACCCAAATTCTAAAGAATTTAATTAGGCTTACTAAAGGCAATAATATTATTGAGTATATATTTTCGCCAAGTTTTTCAAGAATGCATCAAGAAATAATAAATTTTGATCGCGATAGAAAATCAAGTCTTTATAATAGCTTTGCTTATCTTATTCGGTTCTATTTATTTTACGAACTTAAGAGTAGGCCGAATAAAATACAGGGCTTCTTGCAAAGTAATCATCATTCAGCGGCTTATTATCTAAGCTTAGATGCTGAAAATTTTGATAAAGCTATGGAAGAATCGCAATCTGATGAAAAATTTTTTGATATAGAAGAATGTCAGGGTTCATATGCATCGTGTATGGGAATTTCTTAAATCAAGGGTGTCAATCGATATCACATCTTCTTTAATTTTCGCAGCAGCAAGCTCTTACAGAATGAGATCAATGACAATAAGATTGTTGTATCAACAACAAAACAATGCCTATCATTTATTTCTCGAGGCACAACGGTAATAGTACGATACGGAATCGACGAAATGTCTTTTAACACAAAGTATCGTACAGGACGATTTGTTCGAGCATTTATTAAAAACCCATCTGAACCAATATCATATAAAATTTTATGGTCGAAGGTGGCTGGATTACCTATTGCAGAAGATTTATGCATTCAAGAAGAGAATGAGCTGCATGAAACGCGAAAGTCTATAAATAAGCAACTAAAAAAGATTGGCTTATCATTGGCATTTGAAAAAACAAGAATCACCGATGCTAAAAACCCGATAAAAAAAATATGGCTTAATCCAAAGTATTCAATACAATAGTCATTTACTTCATTAAGAACTTTTCTTTTTTAATTCACCGTTTTTGTTAATTACATAAGCCTCACGGGGCGCCCCAGCGGCACCCCAAATCATTTCGTAGACTCGTTTCTATGAAAGAAAAAAAAATAACCATGACAATACATATTCAATCAAGAGAACCTGGGCCCTTATCATCTGATGAGCGTAAGCAGCTTGTAGGTTTTTTTGCAGCGGTTATGGACCTTCGTCCGAAAGAGGATATAAGAAAGGGGAAAACTAATGATACAAATAAATGAAATTCAAATTGTTCCCGTTGAGTCCCATAACGGGCTTGTTGGCTTTGCAAGCTTTGTTCTTGAAGATGCCGTTTATTTGGGTTCGATAGGAATATTTACACGGCCATCGGGTGGGTATCGACTAACGTATCCCATGCGTAAAAATACTCGAAATAATTTGAATTTTTTTTATCCAATAAACAAAGAAATAGCTACTCAAATAGAACAAGCGGTAACTAAAAAATTTGAAGAAGTAATGCAAAAAACTGAATAACCAATAAAAAAAGTCACATAGTTCCAACCTGTGACTTTTTAAATAAGTAGAGGACTTTATATGTACGATGATACCACAAAAAGACACGATACAAAAGCGCGTTTACCAAAAATTGATGTTGACGCTCTCAAAGATGCATGGTTTGAAAAAGAAAAGAAGCTATGTGAAGAAAAAGCTGCAATAGGATATGGTGCTCAATCAATTAAAGATTTTTTAGCAATAGAAATCGAAGATGATATTGGGCAAGCAGAAGCATCGAACATTATCATGTTGCAGAATGCTTTTCGTAGTCTTGAAGAAGAACGATCTATTCTTTGGATTGAAGATGACGTTGTTAATGAACTTAATCAAAAACATGCAGTAATGCACACCGATCAGTTTTATATCCTTACAGAAAAAGAAGATTTTAATTTTGGTGGAAAAAACTTCGTTCTTGAAAGTAAGGCATCTTTTAAAAGTCAGTATGAAAACAAACAAGTAAGCTGTCCCGATGGTAAGATGAAGACTAAAGCAGAGATTTGGCTTAAAAGTTCGTCTAGGCGAGAATACATAAACATTACTTTCGATCCGGCAACTGATCCAAAAATTATTGAGGCAAAAGGTCTTTATAATATATGGAAAGGTTTTGCAAAAGAACCAAAACAGGGATCAGCTTCACTTTATTGGGATCATGTTAGCGATAATATATGTGCCAAAAACCCGAGTAATTATTTGTATTTGCGCAAATGGCTTGCTTACATATTTCAGCATCCTGATAGGGTGCATACAGCATTAGTGCTTTGTGGAACACAAGGGGTTGGTAAAAACAGTTTTGTTAATCCATTGGGGGTTTTATTAGGGCTACACTATGCGCCTTTAGGCAACGTATATGAGCTTGTTTCGCATTTTAATTTTCATCTAAAAAATGCAGTTCTTATTCATGCTAATGAATCATTTTGGGGTGGTCATAGAAAAGAGATAGGTATTCTTAAAGCGATGATAACTGAGGAGACATGTCTTATAGAAGCAAAAGGTAAAGACAGAATTTTGGTAAGAAACTATAAGCATGTGATTATGAGCAGTAATGAAGACTGGCCTGTTCACCTTGATCGAGATGATAGACGTTTTTTTGTCTTACGTGTATCAGAAGAGCGTAAAGAAGATCATGAGTATTTTAAGGCTTTAGATACCCAGCTTACAGATGGCGGTTATGAGGCTCTCCTTTATGATTTACTTAATGAAGATTTAACGGATTTTGACCCACGCAAAATACCTGCTAGTGATGCTGCATTTGATATAAAACTTCGCAGTTCAACTTCTGCTGAGATGTATATTTATGAAGCTCTACTTGATGGTAGTTTCTATATTGGAATGATTGATGATGATAATAGACAAAATAATAATATTGGAAGTGGCGTCTGGCAATCACAAATTCCAAAAAAAGATGTTTACGATGATTATGTTGCGTGGTGTCGAATCAATGGCCATAAAGCAGAATCAAATAATCAATTTGGTATGACCCTTAAAAAGCTTATCCCATCGACATCTGAAACTCGCAGAAGCATACAATGCAGGCGTGTGAGAGAATATATATTTCCATCCCTAGAGCAAACTCGCAAGGAATTTTGTAAGGCGTTCAAAGAAACAGAAAGGATTTGGAATGACACCTATAACTCTAATGATGAACTGTAGTGTGGCCAATTGTGTCCATGATTTAAAAATGTAAAAATCCCCTATTGAAAAGGCTATGTCCATGACGGCCATACTGACCATGCATTATTTTATCTGTGCAAAAAACATAAAAGAAATACCTGTAAAAACAAAAAGAAATTTAACAATAAGAATGATGATGGTAAGTATGGACCATATGGACATGTTTGATTGGATCAGCTTTTTGGTGTGTCTTGTGCTTGGACATCATCTGGGCAGATTCGGGTAATTAATAACATGTAGGTAGTTTATGGTTTTAATCGAGCTTGTTAAAAGAATAGGTATTGTGGCTAAATGGGTGGCAACAACACAAGGCGGAGAATACCATTCTTCCTGTCCCGAATGCGGAGGTAAAGATCGCTTTGTTATTCAACCGAACAAGCAACAAAAGAATTGTATCGGTTATTATTTTTGTCGTCAGTGTGATGCTCGAGGTGATTCTATACAATTTTGTATTGAATTTCTTGGTTATTCCTTTAAAGAAGCTGCTGAATATGTCGGCGCCAAACTTCTTGACCAAAAATCGGCTATTTTTATAACTAAAAAAAATGAAAGTCCAATTATGACGCTTAATAAACCTTCAAATGGTTGGATGCAACAGGCATGGGGGATTGTACAAGAAGCACATGAGATCATGCTATCGCAAGAAGATATTTTGCAGGTGCTAAATAAGCGTGGCTTGCCTATTGAGGCAATCAAAAAATATAAAATAGGGGGGCTTACTGAAAACAAAAGCTTGTATGGATCTGATTGGGGCCTAAAAAAAGACATCTGGTTACCTGCTGGAATAGTTATACCAACCATTGAACAGGAAGATCAGGTTATTCGGTTAAAAATTCGACGTAGGGATTGGAAAATAAATGACGAATTGCCCAAGTATGTTGCTATATCGGAAAGCATGAATGGCCTTAATATAATTGGCAATAAAAAACATCCCGTAATGGTTGTTGTTGAGTCTGAACTCGATGCATATGCATTACATCATTCTGTAGGTGATTTTGCCGTTATTGTAGCTGTCGGTGGCTGTACCAAAAAACCTGATCCTGTAACTGATCATTTGGCTCGTAATAAAACTGTTTTGCTTATTTGTCATGATAATGACGATGCCGGAAATAGCATGTTTGATAAATGGAAGCAGCTTTATTCTCACGCACAAAGATATCCTACTATCATCGGTAAAGATATTGGGGAAGCAATAGAACAAGGACTAGATCTTAGAGCTTGGATTATAGAAAAGTTACCAACACAAATACAAAATAATTTACACTTAATAAAGCCTGAATGGAGCGAAGAAGAACAGGCGTTAATTAATTTTATACAACATTACATCAGCGAACGGACAGTAAGTAGGTTTGTTTATGAAGATCTTGTAAATGAAATCAGCTTAGGGCCAAATTCACTCCGCGCTAAAACAGGTGAATTGCAAAATGGTTTAAGATTAATGAAGAGACTAATTGAAGGGGGGAATGGAGTATAATCCAATCAATGCACTTTGTTTTGGATAATACATGATAAGCTCATCACGCAGTGCTCTTACAAATTTAATTTCATAATATTCAAAGTGCTTATCTTTTAGATTTTTGAATGTTTTTCTCTTCATCCAAGGTGGTTTTCTATCAAGAGAACCACTTTTGTTTTCTAGTATCATTTTGATTTTGCCTGCCATTAATAGCGATCGATTTGAAGCACTAAGACGCTGTGTAAGGTAACCAAGATTTAAGCATTTCCGACAAAGATACTCTCCTTGCATACAATATAATTTCCGCATTCTTTTTTCGCATTTGGGGCAATGAAAAAAGTAATAATACCCACCATAATTGCAAGGCTTTTTTTCTGTGGGAATAACATAAGAACCATTATTATACGTTACATTCAAACTATCATTATCTAGTAGTGTTGCTTTGAGGTTATATGATGGAATTTCAAAACTAGTACGGTCGCTGCTTTCTTTAATCAGTTGAATTAATCTTTTGTTCTTAAACATTCGAAATGAATCAATTTCATTAAAGTGCCACGAATTACATAATGCTTTTGGTTCATGCTTACGTTTAATTTTCCAGTACCAGCCCCAGTGGGTCATTGCTATTTTTCCTTTTATCGAAATATCTAAGCAAACGCAAAAACAGATAAATAATTATAAATCAAATTTATCAATTATTTTATAAATCAAATATGGCCAGAATACTATATAAAGAAATGTTTTTATAACTTTATTCATAATAACTCCGAAAAGAGAAAGCTTTATTGCTATTCATAAATTTATCGCCTCCATTTATGGTTAATCTATACCTACTTAACTTTTGTAACACAATTTGATGAATTAGTTACTGTGCAACAAAGATAGTCCCAATTCTTCAGGTGATGAGCTTCTGCAAAATCGTATGCTAAACTTTGGGCATTACTTAGGCTCATTTGAGAGTTAGTGTAATCTGTTCCAATACTACCAGCGAAATATTCTTTGTCTGTCTTAGTATTGTAAACAAAAACATCAAAAGCCTTTATTCCATAAGGAATGAAATTATCGTCATAGCAATTTTCATTAGAACGCTTAATGAACATTGTTAACACAGAGATAAGTACTATAAATAAACATGATTTAGTAATATTTTTCATATTAATTATCAACATATGATGCAAATCTTCCAATATTGCGATTTGCTTTTTGAGCGAGCCTTTCAATTTTGAGGCAATAGTTATCAGGCATTCTAAGCCAATCTTCTAAATTTCCCGTAACAATGCTGCCATTTCTTATGCCTTCCCAATAATTCATATCAAAAAGAACATCTTCTCCTATAAGACCGTCAGATTCAGACATCGTAAGATATATAAACTTTGATGGATCATCTTGAATTTTTTTGCAGAATTTAGAAATTAATGTTTTTTTGTGTATCGCTATTTTTTCGATTTCATTCATAGTATTTAGCCCATATATTTTTATGAATTCAGCTCGAAGTTTACTATAATAGCCTGCAAGTTCAATATGACCGCTAGATACTGTAAGGTTAAGATAAATAAGGGCGAGAAAAGGATTTTCAAGATCGATTAAATACATGAAGTGGACCTGATTGATAGATGGAGCAAAACCAAGAGAGGCTGATTGAGCAAAATAACTATTTGCTGATTCTGTATCTAAATGAAAACCAGCACTACCTGTAAGCATGCTCATACCCAACATCCATAGAGCTCCAGGATTGCCATAATGCGCATCTACTATTAAATCATCCATTGAATCATATTTTTTTTGTGAAAGAGCTTTTTCTTCTTCTTTTGTAAAGATGAACTCATTATTATCGATATTATATTTTGAGGATTGTGTATCTATTTGAGCGACATATTTTAGCAAAATAAATGATGTACTCGAGATTGCCACAAAAATTATTCCAATAATTAATAGTTTTTTCATAATATCCTTCATATAAGGCTGCAAATAATAACGACAAATTGTAAATATTAATTATGTATTAGATTGTTATAAATCAATAGTGTTTTATATTAATCGTATCATTTAGAAAAATGCCGTCAAATGGTTATGGATTTATGGTGGCGCAGTGGCTTGACGCATCGTTGGATTTTAAGTATATTTAACCTAGTAAAATTTACTTTTATCAGGAAAATAACATGCAAGAATCAGAATTACTTAAAAAAATGAAAACTACTGTTTATATGTCAGAGGAAGATGAAACTTTGTTAAATGAGGTATTCATTAAGCGGCTTAGAAATCGCAATAAAACCGATAAATCTACCTTGTTTTGTGAGGGGATTCGGTTACTTTATGAGAAAGAATTTAGGAAAAGTTCACAAGAAGATGTTGAGTAGCAATGGGCATGAAATTTGTTCAACAATCTAATTGATAGGATTAAAATGAAGAGGTTTGTTAACCCGATTTTTTTTGTTATTACATGCATCTGCATTATTGAAATACATGCTGCTAGAAGGTCATCATTCAAAGTCAATAAGGGCTATACTACAAAAGCCCCTTATGTTGGATTTGGTCAAAAAAGTAGCGTAAATGGTCGCATTAAAACAAAAACTACACGAGGCCATTTTAAGCCAAGCAATGGATATAAGTTTGTTAATCCATATGCAAGAAGCAAATGAGGATGAAAATGGATAATATCGATAGTATCAATTGGGCTACAGTTCTAGTTATTTTTATTTTATTTCTTGTTATGAACCAAAGTCATAATAAATACCAGGTTGCAAGTTTTAGTTCTACTGGTTCTGTAGTTATTGATCAACAAACAGGTGAAGCTTGGGTAACAGATAGCTATGATGGTTATAAGCATTTCACGGGGACTTCTGAAAAAATAATTTATTTTAAGCCCATCGGTTATTGTGATGGTCAAAACGATACCTATACATATAAACCAGAAGAAAAACGTAATAATAAAAATACAACCTGGTGGATATGGTTCAAAAGAAAAATTGGTCTTGAAAGCTACTATAATAATTAGATTATAAACATGAATAAAGCTATCATCTATGCTCGAGTATCATCAAAAGACCAAGAAAACGAAGGCTTTTCCATTCCTGCCCAGCTAAAGCTATTAAAAGAGTATGCTTCAAAAAACAACTTTAGAATCGTTGAAGAGTTTATTGATGTCGAGACGGCAAAAAAGGCAGGCCGAACGCAATTTAACAAGATGATAAAATATCTTGAAGAAGATAAAAGCGTTAAGCATCTTTTAGTGGAAAAAACAGATCGCTTACTGAGAAACATATCTGATTATGCTCTTCTTGAAGAACTTATTATCTATTCAGGTATAACAATTCATCTTGTAAAAGAAAATGTGATACTAAGTAAGGATTCTCGCTCAAATGAAAAATTTGTCTTTGGAATCAGAGCTTTAATGGCTAAAAACTATGTTGATAACTTATCAGAAGAAGTAAAAAAAGGTATGACCGAGAAAGCTTCTCAAGGTACTTACCCATCATCCGCTCCATATGGATATTTAAACGTACGTGAGAGTGGAAAAAGCATGATAAGAGTTGATCCTCATGCTGCTCCGTTTGTTAAAAAAATGTTTGAATTGTATGCAACAGGAGCATACTCCTTATTGGCTCTGCGTAAGAAAATGTTGGCTGATGGTATGGTGTATAGAAATGGAAAAAATTTTTATACCAGCAAGATAGAAACTATTTTTAAAAACGAATTTTATACGGGCGTATTCTATTGGAATGGTAAAAAATATGAAAACGCTTCACATGAGCCATTAATTAGCCCAGAGCTATTTCAACGAGTCCAAAACGTTCTTATTAATCCACGCAAAAGCAAATCAAAAAAAGGCATGTTCCCTTACACTAATCTCATTAGTTGTGGAGTTTGTGGATGCTCATTGACCGCTGAATTAAAGAAAAACAAATACATCTACTATCATTGCACTGGCTATAAGGGCAATTGCAAGCAGGGTTATATTAGACAAGAGTCTTTAGAGGCGCAATTTGAAGCATTGTTAGGCCAAATAAATATCACTGATGAAGTCCAAGAAATTGTCTTGGAAGCTATGCGTGAAAGTTTCAAAGATAAGATCGAATATCATAATAACTTGGTAGGGGAGCTTGAAAAACAGATTAAGCTTCTACAAAAAAGAGTTGATCAGGCCTACCTTGATAAACTTGATGGCAAAATTAGTGAGGAGTTTTGGCAAAAACATACTAGGCAATGGATCGCAGAAAAAGAAGAGTTCAGTTTGAAGCTTGTTTCTGCACAAAGGGCCGATGGCCATTATCTTGAAAATGCCTATTTTATTTTAGAACTCGCCAAAAATGCCGCTCTGTGGTTTAAAAATGGAAATCCAGAGAAAAAACGAAGAGTCTTAGAGGCTTTACTATCGAACTGTACATTCAAAGATGGAAACCTCGATCTAGAGCTACATCCGGTGTTTGGTATGATACTTGAATCTGTAAAAACTAGAAATTGGTGTGCCCGATAGGATTCGAACCTATGACCTACGGATTAGAAATCCGTTGCTCTATCCAACTGAGCTACGGGCACGAAAATGATACACTAAAGAGTGTTATAACAGATTTGAGTTATTAGTATAGCCAAAAACTCTGATAATCTCAATTGATTTTTTTTAAAGGTATTTAGTTCTACTATTGTTTGAGATGATTCATTTTGGTACAGTCATACATAATGGCACATTGTATGCAAAAAAGGATTTATATGGAAATAAGAATTATTATTAAAGGAATTTATTGTATTTTGTTTATGTATGCTTCTGTTGGTTATGCAATGATGTATGAACTGGATGTAAAAACTTCTCCATTGCTTGATTATCCTCATTGTACAAGGATTTTTTCAAATATTATTGCCATGCATGGTTGTCAAAAGGGGTGTAAAAAGCTTGTAAGAGGAAGTCCTGATTATATTAATAGCTTGATTGAGCTTCAGGGAGGTCCTCATACTGTATCAATGCAAGAACTAGCAAAAATAAAGATGTGCTATGTTAAATGTGAAGAATGCAGAGAGGCAATAAATAACGTAATACGTACGAAGAATCTTTATAATTAAGTCTTAACACCAGTGAATTTCGATCCTTCATATGATGTAAAGAGGCATTGAAAAACTCACCGGGAATTGCATCATAGAGTATAATCAATAGCGACTCCTGTAGGAGTTTGGCTAATAGTTAGAGTAAACCGTACATAGGTTTTGTTTGAGTTAGCATAGGGCGATTGCGCTGGTTTTTGTATTTCTGCCGTGGGTCTTGTGTAATATATAATTGCTTCATAGAAAAAAGTATCGGTTGTCAATGAAAGAAATAAATGATCCTTGTATTTAACAATTATACTAGTGATGCTTGTATCAAGTAATGAAAAAAGAAAAGTAAACAGGATATAAAAAAAATCTTTAGGCTCTAACGAAAGTGGCGATTGAAGGTAAATAAGAAGATTATGCAAAGCATCTTTAAGTTTTTCCAGATTGTTAGTGGTAAAAGCTTCTCTGCACAGCGTAATGGATTGTTCAATAGTAACACTATTTGAATGTGCAAGTGCTTCAATAACATTTTTTTTAAATGATTCTTCTACAAAATCATTAGGGTAATCAAGAATAAATTTATTCGTTTTTTGATCATATTCTTTAATGGTTAAATACCCTGTTTGTAAGAGAAGAATAATGAGAGGAATATTGCTCATATCAAAAGCATCAAGCGTTTCTGCTTCAAATTCGACTCGTCCGATGGTTTCAAGGCTTGTAAGCTGTTTATCAAGAAGATTTACCAGTATAAGCGGTGTGCCCGATTCATACCAGTAGTTTCTAAGTTCTTGTTCTTTCAAATAATAAAGAACACCAAAGGGATTGTGGACAGTTATAGGATTTTGGCTGAAACGATATCCATTGTAGTAGCGTTTCATTTCTGCGATGATTGAAGCCTGTGTTCTTTTTTTTGCTTGAGCAAAGGCAGCAATATGGTCATGAAAATACTGTTTAATTTCTTGGTCAGTAAAGCCAAGCAGGCATGCTGTTTTGCTACTAATACCAAGATCAATAAGATTATTGATGCCAGAAAAAATAGTTGATTTAGAAAATTTGCTGACCCCTGTAATAAAAAGAGCACGCAAATGAGCATCAAGGCTTTTGAGAACACCATAAAAATTTTTGAGAACCTTTTCTTGTTCTGAAGCTAATTTTACTGTTGCTAAATGGCTTAAAAGAGGATAATTGTACTCATCAATAAGAATTACTACCTTATTAAAGTGTGCCAGTTTTGTAACGAGTGCAACAAGTTTTTCTTCAGGAAGTTTGCACTCTTCAACTGAGAGGCTATATGAATGTGCAATTGCATCAAGATGGTAATTAAGGCTGCTACTTACATCATGAGGAGTTCTTTGCGCTATTGCAGCAAAATCAAGATGCACTATGGGATATTTTTGCCAATCATAGTCAGAATTACTAATCCACAAATTTTCAAAAAGGGCTTTATTCCCTTCAAAAAGTTCTTTGAGCGTTGAAATAAGAAGTGATTTACCAAAGCGACGAGGTCGTGATAGAAAATGGTACCTATCACCCGTGGCATACAAGTTATAAATATGTTCTGTTTTATCAACATAAACATAATTATTGGTAATTAAGGTACTAAAGGTACTGAGATCTCGTGGTAAATTCTTCATACATATCCTATGTTAATTCATCGGATGGTACAAATATTTTTTTAAACTCTTGTGCTGCATCAAAAAGAAGTTTAGCACTTTCTTCGCTTAAATCTTTAGATTCTAAAATCGTGGTATATAAATCTGAATAAACGCTTTGAATGTAACTTACGCATTGCTGTATATATTGTCGAACATTTTTTGGTTTAATATCATGCAAGAAGTTTTCTTTTAAAAGAAAAATAATAATCGTTTCATCTACAAAAGAGTAATGTGTAAATTGAGTTTGTTTTAAAATTTCTTGAGCAAGGGCACCGCGGGCAAGCCTTTTTTGAGAAATAATATCAAGTTCTGTTCCAAATTGTGAAAAATCAAGGAGTTCGTTATATTGAGCGATTTCAAGGCGTAATGATTTTGTCACTTTTTTAATTGCTTTTGTTTGAGCAGCGCTTCCAACACGAGAAACTGAAAGTTCAACATTAACTGCCGGTCGAATTCCTTGGTTAAAAAGTTGTGTATCTAAAAAGATTTGACCGTCGGTAATCGAAATTAAATTGGTAGGAATATACGCTGTGATATCATCACTTTGAATTTGTACAATAGGTAATGCTGTTACTGATCCACCATTGGTTAATTTACCAGCGCGTTCTAAAAGTCGCGAATGAAGGAAGAAAACATCTCCGGGATATGCTTCGCGTCCAGGCGGTCTGCGTAATAATAATGACATTTCTCTATAGGCAATTGCATGATTGGTTAAATCGTCATAAATAATCAAAGCATCTTGACCTTGATTTCTAAAATATTCTGCAATGGTACAACCTACATAAGGTGCTAAATATTGATTGAGAGCCGATTCACTAGCATCAGCGCTAATTATAACGCTATAATCAAGAGCGCCATTTTCTTCAAGGGTACGAATGAAACGTGCAAGATTTGCTTGGCGTTGTCCAATAGAAACATACACGCAATAGACGTTTTTGCCCTTTTGATTAAGAATTGTATCAAGCACAATTGATGTTTTGCCGGTATTTCTGTTTCCTATAATAAGTTCACGCTGTCCTTTTCCAATAGGAAAGAGTGCGTCAATAACCAAAATTCCCGTTTGTAAAGGTTCATCAATAGGGCTCCGCTCAATAATACCCGGTACGGTTTGTTCAATAGTTCGATATCTTTCAGGATTGAGATCTCCGAGCGCATCAATAGGGTTTCCAATCGCATTTAAAGTACGCCCAAGAAGATTTTTTCCAACAGGTGTTTTAAAAGCGCTGCCTGTGCGTTTAGCTACTTCTAATTCAGCAACACCGATAGTTGTATAGAGCAAAAATATAGCAACATAATCTTCTTCAAGACTAAAGATTATTCCTTTATTACCGCCTTCAAACTCTATAAGTTCACCATAGACGGCATTGAGTAATCCGTATACTTTGCAGATATTGTCGCCAACTTGAATGACAACACCTGTTTCTTCAAGTTTTTCTTGAGATAAATTGGTAAGCGATTTTTCAAACAGGCTTATTAAGTCAGAGCTTTTTATGTCCATTTTTGGTCCTTACTACCTAATACATTTATTTATTGTTCTTAACTGCTTTGCCACAGAATATTCCCAAAGAAATAGATCGCTTTGCATTCGTATTCCGGCTAGTAACTTTTTGTTAATTCTAAAGGTACATACACTATGTGAATCTGTTTTTTTTGTAAGAAATTTTTTTATTATTTCAAGATCATCGCCTGATAACTCGTGTGAACTTGTAATGGTAAAAGATATAATTTTTTTTCGTTGTTCATAGCCATGCACTAAGGCATCAAAAAGAGCCGGAATTAAATAAATTCGTTGGTGCTTGATAATTAGTTCAACTATTTTGTTAAAAATTTCTGAAATATGTAATTCACGTAATAGTGCATAAAGAGAATCTCTTTTTTGTTGTAATGAAATTGTTGGAATATTAAGGAGCGAAAAAAAAGCATGGTTCTTATTAAAATAGAGTGCAGCTGCTTTGATTGTTGAATAATCGTTATATGAAATATCTTGTATATAAAGATTTAAAAAGGCCTGTGCGTATTTTTTTGCAAGCACAATTTCACTGCTATTCATTGTGAGCTTTCTTCTATAAAGCGTAAAATAGTATTACTATATTTTTTTGCTTGATCGGGTTGTTCAAACTCTTGTGCAAGCTCATGTTCAACCGTTTTTATAAGTTTAGGAACAAATTCTTTATTAGCATGTTCAAAGAGTAGCTTTTGATTCTTAATCTCAGTTTTTTTATCTATTTTTGCTTGATTTATACGTTGTTCAAGCTGTTCTTGTTCATTTTTTGTGTGAACATAGGTTGCCCAGATTTTTATTTTTTGTGTAAGTTCTTGCCCAAGAAAATTTTGTTGTTCAATTGCTTGATCGAGATTGTTTAATTGATATTTGATACCTTGTTTTTGATGCTCTAGATTTTGTAATAAAAGTTTTTTCTCATGAATTTGTTTGTAAAGTGATGGTAGAAGATATCGCTTAAATAAATAAACTGCTAATCCTGCAAAAGCAATAAAATTCACAAGACGAAAAAATGTTGTTAGAGAAAAAACTTTATACAACATTACGAAGCCTTTGCATCAAGAAAGTCTCTATTTTTTGTTGATATTCACGTTTTTCATGATCCGATAATGAGGGCATTGGAATAGGTTGGGTTGGTTGAGCAGCTTTTTTCTTTGTTACCACAGGAAGTGATTGTGAAAAAAAAAGTTTAATTCGATCCCATTCGGTTTGTTTATATTCCTCTTTTTTTGTAAGCTCTTGTTGTTGTAAGGTTATTTGAGCAATAAGATCGGAATACGATTTTTTTTCCTTTTCAATTGCTCTGATTGTGGGCTTACAAAATAGCTTTTCGATAATCTGATAGGCTATAAAAAAATGAAAAAGTTGTACAAAAAAGGTAAAATTAATATCCATAGATGCCTTACGCTATAGGACTATTTACTTTTTATGAACGTAAGAATAACAACAATAGAGCAATTAATAATGCGTATACTGCAGATGATTCAACAATACCCATAGCTAAAAGCATAGTTGTTCTTATTTCTTTAGAACTTTGGGGATATTTGCCTATATTTTTACAGGCTTCAGCTCCAATCAAACCTTGACCATAAGCTGGCGCAATACATCCAATGCCCATAACAAAAGCAGACCCAATAAGTGCTGCCGCTTTAGCGATAAGTATACCTTCCATAGTATTCCTTTATAATGACACGTTTTATAAGAGCTACACTAATACACCATTGTAACTCTCTTTGTTTCAATTTTGCAAGGCTGAAAGCATTTTTTTTGTTTTTTTTAATAATTTATTCACTTTTTGTCAGGAATTAATTGGTATTGTCATCAAATAGAGCTAAAATTCTTGGATCTTTTGTTTGAATTTCTTTAGCTTCTTGCCATGGTGTAGGATATTTACACGTAGGTATTGTACAGATCCTGCTATGATCAGCGCCTTGAGCTATAAGTAGTTTAATAAAATCAAAGGGTTTATCCTGGAGCTTACTAAAATTAACCATATCAAGAGCAAATGAAAGTAGTGTGCAATAGTGCGATCTCCTTTCGAAATGCCAATCGTAGAATTTTTTTACCTGTATACTACTATTGTAATGTATTTTTTTCAGCTCTACACCGCTATAAAAAATTGTAAATAAAGTAGAAATGCTGTCTAAAGCAAAGCCATTTAGGCCAAATATTGTATATTCATGTGGAGCATAAGTTAATTCTTGATAATCCTTGAGCGTTTTTAGTGCTTCTGCCGTGTGCTGCTTTAAAGACTCCATCCATTTGAGATTGATTTGAAATTGTTTTAAAAGATAATCTCTATGATTTTTAAGGGCAACTTTTAAAAAAGGTACAATTAATTTATCTCGATTATTTATTTTTGAAAAATCTCTCGATAGTACAATTTTGATGGTGATATTGTTAGTAAGATAAGTTGCAGCCTGCTTTGCAAAATCAGATTCAGTATCTGAAAAAATCAACATCATGGCCTTGTTTATTAATGCAAAAGAGGTAACATCTTGTAAAACAGCGCGTAACGCTATATCAAAATCAGGATATTGTTTCTCTTGGTTAAGAGGATTTTCAAGCAATAATAAAGTTATAAAAGCGATTAATTCAATGGGTAATGAACTAAAATAATCAATTTGATTGGGATTGCTTGTTAAAAATTTTTCACTAGGTTGAAGTTTAGGTTGGGGTTTTGTCGATAAACAACTTTTATTTCTTTTATTTCTATGCTTATTATTATTTTCCATAGTATTGAGAGCATTAAAATTTAATAAAAATATGCTACTCAAGAAGATATAATAGGTATATTTTTTAAGAACCAACTGTTTTTTTGCTCTTTGCATCTTTACTACTTTCCTAATTTAGCATTATTCTATTGCACATTGGCCCTTGATTCAAAGGATAGATCATTCTCTTTATGCATTGTGGGGATGTTGAAAAATTCTTCAATAGCAAGAAAATGTTTTTGAAGTTCAGTAGAATCAAATTCAAAATCTGTATCGCATTCTAAACTTAAAACAGGGACATGGAGTAAATAGTTTGGGATACCAATTTTCTTAATAAGCCAATCTTCATGCTTTTGATGAATCATAGTGAGGTATTCAAGACTTACGGCAGATTCTTCACTTCTATTGCGATTCATCATTCGTTGGTGGCAGATTTTTGGATCAGTTTTAAGATATACAAATCCATCAGGAATATAATTTTGCGTTTCAACGAGCCATTCAAACCAATCTTGATATAGTTGCCATTCCAAAGGAGTTATAACGCCCATTTCAAAACAGTTTTTTGCAAAACAATAACGATCAGAAAATACTGATCGTTCTACTATGAGTGTATTGTGGTTGTTGTTTTTGAGAGCTTGTTCATCTGCTCTCATGCGTGTTACAAAAGCGTAGGACTGAAAGGTATAAGCCCAACGTTTTTGTTCAGTATAAAATTTATCTAAAAGGTTGTGTCCACCTACATTTTGCCATTGTTCATGAGGCTCGAAAACAAATTGAGCAGAAAAATGGTTTTGGAGTAAGCGCAAAAAGGTTGATTTGCCTGCGCCTATATTTCCTTCAACGATGATTCTTCTAAAATTTTTAGGACGATTTTCCTGCATAGTATGATTCCTTAAAGATGGAAAAACTCTTTATACAACAGCTCTTTTTAGTCTAATTAGTTTAACAAAAAAAGCTAATCTTATGAGTTAAAAACTTCTTCAACGTGTTCTAAATGCATCTCATCATCGCTATGTATAAAAGATAAACCGACTAAGATGATCTGTTTGCCGCTGGAAAGATATCGTTCATAATACTTTTTATCTTTAATCTGTTGTAATGCTACTTGCGGAGATTTGTTAAGTTTAAGTTCAAAAATATAAACATGAGTTTTAGTGATTAAAACCGTATCAATCCGTCCGGTATTGGTTAAAATTTCCGATTGTGCCTCTATAGATAAGAGTCGCAATAAAAATTGAAATAATGCATGGTAATAGCTTTCTTTAAGAATAGAGTACGGGACGTGAGCAAAAAGATTTTGTAAGGTCCTAAAAAATAAATCGAGATCATTGTTTTTTAAAGCAGCACGAAACTTACCAAGTGCAGCATCAACGGTTGATATTGAAGCTTGGGCTAACGTTGTTACAATAAACTTTGTAAATGATTCTTTAACTTCATAATTCGGGAAACCAAGTTTAAACATGCCAGTTTGTTCATTAAAATCTTTGATGGTCAGGTATCCCGTTTGAAAAAGCAGAGGAACAAGCGGAATATCATTGAGTTCAAAGGTGCCAAAGCTTTCAGGAGAAAGCTCACTTTCTTCCACATTTTCAATATATTCATATTGTTTTTTGAGCAGTGTTATAAGAAACGTTGGTGTGCCCGAAGCATACCAGTAGTTCTGAAATTTTTTATCATAAAGGCAATAGAGCACTGAAAAAGGGTTATATACTTTAGTGGTTAATTCAGAAAACCTATAGCCATTGTACCAACTAGTGAGTAGTTGCATGATTTCTTGAGGAGATTTATGAACTTTTTGTGCAAATTCTTCACAATATTCGTGTAAATAATGCTGTATTTCATCATGAGTGTAACCTAAAAGCTGAGCAGCTTCAGGTTTAAGAGAGATATCGTTTAAGTTATTAATTCCGGAAAAGACCGATGTTTTTGCAAACTTGCTGACGCCGGTAAGAAAAACAAAATGAAGATGGCGCTCGAGACTTTTAATGGTTGTGTAAAAACTTCTTAAAATTGCCTGATACTTAGTAGCTTCTTCATGGCTATGAATATGATCAATAATCGGTTTATCATATTCATCAATAAGAATGACAATGTTATTATGGGTATGTTTATTCAGTTCTTTAACCAATGTTATCAATGTTTCTTCAGGAGTATTTAAATCGCCCGGAAGGAGTAGAGTATATTCGGCTGCTATGTTTTTTAAATGCCGGTTGAGCGCAGATCTAAACTCATCTGTTGTTAAGCGCGGTATCTGTGAAAAATCGATTTCAATAATCGGGTATTTTTCCCATACATAATCGCTGTTACTAATCCAAAGATTGTTAAACAACTTTTTATTTGCCAAAAAAACTTCTTTTAAGGTAGAAACAAGGAGCGATTTACCAAAACGACGAGGACGCGAAAGAAAATAAAATCCCTTATTTTTGACCAGATTATAAATCTGTTCGGTTTTATCTATGTAAGCATACTCATCATTAATCATTTCTGGAAAATTACTTATAAAAATCGGTAATCGTTTCATGAGTTTCTGCGTAGGTTATTAGGAAAAAATTTTAACTTCTTAACTAAAGATTATCATAGACGAATAATAATACCAAGATCTATACATGGGTTGTTTTTCATTAAGTCAAACCTTCTTTTGAGGTTGTTGATATTGTTGCAATTAGAAATTAAATATTGTTATACTGTTTACTATAAAGAAAGTTTATTTTTAAATCAGGGGTCACTCATGGCAAAAAATAGCCTTATTAAAATTGTTTTTATGTTGATATTGTTCATTACAATGAGGTCTAATGCCGAAGATTCTAATCAATCGCTTGTTGATTTTATACTGAGTAATGAGCCAACGGTTGATATATATGATCGTGTAAAAGAGCTTGTTGCACAAGGGGCTGATGTAAATAAAACCGGTGGGCCGCTTGAACAAACACCTTTAATGATTTTTGCACAAAGATATTCGATTTATATGCCAATGCCTTATGGCGGAGTTCGTGTTGGAAATTCGGGATTATTTAATGAGCTTGCTAACAAGCCGGGTATCGATGTAAATGCTCAAGATAAAAAAGGGAAAACGGCGTTGATCTATTTAGTAGAAAATAATCCTCCAGGGGCCAAATATTATAGCTCCATGGGCATAATTGATTCAATTCAGAATTTACTTTCTAAAGGTGCTGATCTTCGTATAAAAGATCATGAGGGTAAGACGGCTCTTGATTATGCACAAGATGATAAAGTTAAAAAATATTTATTAGAAACAGAATCTGGTAATAAAGACTATTATTCTCAAATACGTATTGCTAATTCTATGAAAAGATTTGGTGCGTCTTATGGTTCAGTAAATTTAATTATAGTGAACACCTTAATTTCACGTAAGGTTAACTTAAATATTCCCTTTGGTGAACTTAAACAAACGGTTTTGATGCCTGTTGCTCAAAGTTATTGGGTTGAATATCGTGAGCCGTGCACAGCTCACGGCAAATGCGATCCTTGGAGAAATCAAAGGATGCTACCAAAGGTGCTTGATGTCCCCGGGATTGATGTAAATATTCAAGATGCCAATGGAAAAACTGCGTTAATGTATTTAGTAGAAGCAACTCCGGAACAAACTGATCGTGATGTTATTAAACCAATACAGATGTTATTAGATAAAGGTGCTTATATAACTCTACAAGATAATGAAGGTAAAGCAGCGGTTGATTATGCAAAAAACAAAAAAGTGAAGAATTTTTTATTAGAAGCAAAAGAAGTAAATCTCAAATTACTTACAAAAAAGCGTAATGATGAAACTGAATCTGCTTTTGAAAGTTTACATGCACGATGGGTAGATCCACATGATTATATTCGTAGAACTGAATATTTTGATTTAAATAAACAGTTGGGAGATTTAGATCAGACGCTTTTTATGATTGTTGCTGAAAGATTTTACATTCGCGATAGGCATGATATCTGCAGCAGGCATCCGGATGTTATATGCAGTTTTCATGCGATATTTAGAAATCTTATAAAAGCCATTGATGCCTACTGGGGAACAGTTGATCTTAATATTCAAGATAAGCATGGTAAAACAGCGTTAATGTATTTAGTTGAAGCTACACCTGAAGAAATAATAAGGATTGATCCTATAAGGCCTATATCATGGTTAATTGAAAAAGGTGCTCGAGTTGATATCCGCGATAATGAAGGTAAAACTGCAATTGATTATGCAAAGAATGAAAAAGTTCAGGAATTACGCATAAACACTAGCATTGTTTTGATCTAGAGCCATAATTCATCGATTTAAAAAAGCAGGATTTTTTTTCTTAAAAGCTCTGATAGCGTCTTCTGCATTTTTATAATCCATTTTTTTTCATTTCCAGTTGAGCGATTGAATAAGCTAATAATACAGCACAAATATGATCAAATTGTGTACCTATTTTTCTTGAAAAACATTCTTGTAATCCTATACTTTGCTTTGTCGTTCTATATAATTTTTCTATGCCCCAACGCCATTTATAATTTTTAGCATGTTGGCTTGGCGTTGCTTTATAAGTAGCCGCTTGGAAAACGATTGTTTCATCGCCATGCTTATCAATGCGCCTTACAGCTGTAACATCCAGAGAAAGACCTTGCCAAATAACTTAAACCGTTCGAGCCATTTGTCTGCCCTTTGGTCTTATTTCTTTTATTTCTCGTAGCTTTTTCTTTTTACCTTTATACTCAACAACTCGATTACTGTGCATTCGCACTTCAGTTGCAATGTTATTTTCTATAGCCCATTTTAGATAGTTTACAGTGGCAAATGCCCCATCCAAAAAAGCTATAATTTTTATACTAGGAAAAAGGTCCTGAGCAGTTTTAATAAAAAATTTTACAGTGATTCTTATGCTTCACTTGGATTTTTATAAAATTCTCTTACCAAATGTAAAAGCAGCGCATATTGGCACAGTGAACTTGCCATCTGTAATCGATGCAATAATCAGCTTATACGCATTAATCACTTCTGCCAATTTTGGTGTCAAAAAGCCACCCCGTGCCTTCCATCATTTGAGAATAAATTTTTTTGATAGTCGTTTCATCGATTGCTGACTATTAAAGTTTTTTTATTGGCAAAAATTTGTTGCGCAATTTTTTTTGATGCCTCTAGACTTTCGCCGTCCAGGTCGCAACATTCGACTTATAGTGTCGCCACTTTTTTTAATAAACCTACCCATGTTTTCAAAACTTCTTTTGCCAATATTTATTAGGATTGTAAGAAATGGATAAGTTGTTATATTATTTGAGATGATCATTTTAGGCTCTCCTTTGATTTGAACGTTTTGGGAGAGTCTATTTATTTTTAAAAATACGTCTAGATCAGATCTTTAAATACTCTTGCGGAAGTCCTGAAAAGTTAAAGATTAGACCTCTTCTGAAACTCATTTAACCAACTCAAAATTATAGATACCCGCAATAAGATTGAAACGGAGCCCAAATCTTTTTCGTCGATTGCGATATTTGTCAGCAACTATTTTAAAACGTTTTATCATACCAATTACATGCTCATTTAAAACACGCTGGCTTGATAATTCTCTATTTCGTTGTTTATCTGTTAATGTTAAAGGATTTTTTTTACTTTTTTTCTTTGGCATAGAAGTATTATTATGAATTTTTTTTAGACCTAAATAACCTGTATCTGTAAGAACTTCAGTAGATTTTGCGAAGTGAATTTTTGAAGTTTTGAAGAGTTTAAAATCATGTCGTTTACCATCTGAAAAATTTGTACAAACAATTTCTTTTGTTTTTTTGTTTACAACTACCTGAGTTTTTATAGTATGACGTTTTTTCTTACCGGAATAAAATTTCCGCTGTTTTTTTTAGGACGTTCAATAGGACTTTCAGTTGCATCTATTAAAATAACTTCAAATTCATTATCGCTTTTCAGTAGCGCTTTTCTGCCAGGCAATCTAAATTCTTTGCTTTGAATAAGAGTATTTTCAACCCATCGTATTGCTTCAAATGCATTGCTTTCAGCAATGCCATAACTTGTCGCAATATGAAGATACGTTCGATATTCCCGTATATATTCAAGAGTCATCAAAAGCATTTCTTCAATACTGAGCTTATTTGGACGTCCTCCCTTTGCCTTTTTTATTTTTTGCGCTTCTTTTAAAATAGAAACCAATACTTCAAATGTTTTTCGTTTTACTCCAGTTACTCTTCTAAAGTTTTTTTCTGATGAAATTTTTAATTTTTCATACTTCATAATCGCTTACCCTTTTTTTATAAATCGATTATGATTATGCCATAAAATTTATAGTTTCAGAAGAGGTCTATTATCTTTTGGAGAAAAGTGCTTTGCAAAATACTGATCAATCAGGATAAGGTAAAATGGTATCGGGGTCAGAATGTGAACAGTTTGAAAGAAAAATTACGTCGTTGCAAGAAGAAATAGAACTGCTTAAAGAAAAATTAAAAGCAATTGAAAGATACTATAGAACCGTACTGATATTGGTTAGCGATGCTTTTGTAAAGAATAATTTAATTGCCTGGGTTCCCACGGCAATAAGATTGCCTCGGAATGACATTTGTCGTTTTAATTCATTGAATTTTTGTTAGTTAAAAACTTCTTCAACATGTTCTAAATGCATCTCATTATTGGTATGTATAAATGATAAACCAATTAAGGCTTTGTATGTTTCTTGCACTTCACAATTCGGGAAACCAAGTTTAAACATGCCGGTCTCTCATTAAAATCTTTGATGGTCAGGTATCCCGTTTGAAAAAGCAGAGGAACAAGCGGAATATCATTGAGTTCGAACGTGCCAAAGCTTTCAGGAGAAAGTTCAATCTCTTCTATATTTTCAATATATTCATACTCTTTTTTGAGCAATGTTATAAGGAACGTTGGTGTGCCGGAAGCAAACCAATAGTTTTGAAACTCTTTATCATGAAGGCAATAGAGTACTGAAAAAGGGTTATATACTTTAGTTGGTGATTTTGAAAATCTATAACCATTATACCATGTGGTGAGTAGTTTCGTAATTTCTTCGAGAGGTTTATGAGCTTTTTGTGCAAATTCTTCACAATATTCGTGTAAATAATGCTGTATTTCATCATGAGTGTAACCTAAAAGCTGAGCAGCTTCAGGTTTAAGAGAGATATCGTTTAAGTTATTAATTCCGGAAAAGACCGATGTTTTTGGAATTGCTGACGCCGGTAAGAAAAACAAAATGAAGATGGTGCTCGAGACTTTTAATGGTTGTGTAAAAACTTCTTAAAATTGCCTGATACTTAGTAGCTTCTTCATGGCTATGAATATGATCAATAATCGGTTTATCATATTCATCAATAAGAATGACAATGTTATTATGGGTATGTTTATTCAGTCCTTTAACCAATGTTATCAATGTTTCTTCAGGAGTATTTAAATCGCCCGGAAGGAGTAGAGTATATTCGGCTGCTATGTTTTTTAAATGCCGGTTGAGCGCAGATCTAAACTCATCTGTTGTTAAGCGCGGTATCTGTGAAAAATCGATTTCAATAATCGGGTATTTTTCCCATACATAATCGCTGTTACTAATCCAAAGATTGTTAAACAACTTTTTATTTGCCAAAAAAACTTCTTTTAAGGTAGAAACAAGGAGTGATTTACCAAAACGACGAGGACGCGAAAGAAAATAAAATCCCTTATTTTTGACCAGATTATAAATCTGTTCAGTTTTATCTATGTAAGCATACTCATCATTAATCATTTCTGGAAAATTACTTATAAAAATTGGTAATCGCTTCATGGGCATCTGCGTTAACCTTTTTTATGATTATTTTTTTGACTTCTTAGAAAGATTAGCATAGAAGAATAATAATAAAAAGATTATGATCTGTCTTCTTTTGTCATACGAATAAAAATACAGTAAGATAAATAACCAATTTAGGAGCTTTGAATTTGGTAAAGCGTTAACAATGATTGATATTGAAGTTAAGAAAGTAATAGATGAAGAAAAATGTAGGTAAAGCCTTATGCGCGGGATTATTACTCGTCCTCGTGCACAATAAGCTTGTTGCTGAATATGAAATTGATGAATTAGATGCTTTAGCAGATAGTGTACCATGGAAATTTGTTGTGCGGGCAGGGAGTGATATAACTGCGCAGGATGTTCTTGATTTTATTGCAGCACCACCCTTGTTATTGCAAGATAGGCTTCAAACAAATTTATACTTATTCACATTTCCCGCAAATCAACGGCGTCGTTCCCTTTTAGATTATCCTTTTAATTATTTGCATGATTTTTGCTTGCCTGAATGTGGTGTTCAAGGCAGTGCTTGGTTTTTTTATAATCAGACAAGTCTTGATAATTTTACTGAAGCAGGGACCAATATTACCTCATATTGGAACCTCAATGATGAAAATATCATTCGTGATATTGATGAGGATGATTTTGGTATTAATATTCCGGATGCCATTGCTTTGCTTGGTTTGTTAAAAATGCAAGAGCGTAGAACAGGTTTTCTGTTTGGTGCTTTTGGTGTTTGGGATTCTTGGAATCTAGAATTAAGGACACCATTTTATTATAATGAACGTAATTTTTTTGTAACGCCTGAGGAACAGGCTCTCATTATGAACTCAAACTTTTTTGATACCGATAATTCAGGATCAACAAGTAGAAAAGAGCTTCATGAGCATTTTGTCAGTGATGCCTTTGGGCTTGGTGACACTCGTGTTTGTGCGGGTTGTTTTTTAGTTGATCAAGAAAATTTTGGTTTAAATGTTGGTGCCTTAATGACCTTTCCTACGGCGTTTGCTTTTGAGCGAGGTTTGATTGGTGGAGATTTTAATAAAAATTCAAAGCATTGTCCATTTGATCTGCTTTCGTTGTTTCAATTAGCGTTAGGAACACCGCCCAATACTGATCTTGTAACACAGCTTTCAATTGATTTTCTAGTCTCGGCTTTTGATAAATTATCAGCAAATCTTTTGCAGGTAAGCATGGGTAATGGTGGTCATATTGGTGCCGGATTCTTTTTTGAGAACGACTTGCCATTGAATGAACGATTTAAGATTACAACTCGAGGAGAAATAGAATATCTTTTCCCTTCATCTGAAAGAAGATTTTATATAACAAAGAAGTTTCCTCAAGAGTTCACTGCACGAGAGCCTTACACGACGGAAGAAGGTGCAGATCCTGCTCAAGCTCCTGAAAAGTTAGCTTTCTTAAATATGCAACTTATTGATACATTCATTCCAAAAGTATATTCTACCAGTATTTATCCGGGATTTATTGTACGATTTGCATCAGAACTGAGCGGTTATTTTGGAGAAACATGGTCTTTTGGAATCGGCTATGATTTATGGTGGCAAGATCGAGAACGTTTAGGACCAATTCATGCTAACCCACTGCAAATAGCTAATATTCGCACTGATATTGCAACGCGTCCGGGTGAATTTCAAAATAAAATTTTTGGAACGATTTGTTATTATCGAGAAGATGGCGATTGGTTTGATTGGAATCTTACCGTATATGGTGATTATACAATTTTGAATAGCGGTATAGGGAGAGATTTTACTCTATCGTTTCGTTATTCTGCAGCTATTTAAAGAACAATTTTTTTTAATTAAAAAAGGTGATTTCTATGAAAAATATTTTTGTGAAAAAAGCACTGATTATTCCTTGTTTAATGAGTAGTTTAGTATATGCGCCTCCATCTTCAAAGCCTAGATTAACGAGTCCCATAATTAAGTGGCTTGATAATAAACCCTATGCATTAGATGCAGTTGCCATGGGAGACGTTTTGCATGTGCGACGTGAAATCCGTAAAATTCAGTTTGGTATACAAGATCCTTCAACTAAAAAATTTGTTGGATTTTATCCTTTTGAAGAAGAGGTAAGAACCTTACATTGGCTTGCTGATTATGAACGCGCTCTTACCAAGGAATTTACTGAACAAAAAGCTGCATTGGAAGCAAAGTATGTAAATGTAAAATCATTTAAGGATGAATGGATTATGGTAAAATCTTCATTGGATCAAGCTATAGATAAAAAAATAGTTGAACAATGTGAGCATATTAAACGTTCTATTTCAGATCCTGATGAATGTGAATACGAGTTTACTAAAATGCAATTAGAAGTTACAAGGCAGCATGAACAAACTATTATTAATAAAGAAGAAGAGATAAAGCATAAACACATTAAAAACAAAAATGCTTATCTTAAAGAATTAAAAGAAATAACTGATACGTATCAGAAAAAAATGATGGCTTTGATTCCTTGTCTGAAAATGGCAATCAAAGATTTTGTTACTGCTAATGAACCATTCGCACTCAAGATGGAAGGGACTAAAAGCATGATGTTAAAACTAGTAGTAGAGTTTTGTTTGAAATATCGTAGGCCCTATAGCTTTTTGCTTGAGTGGTCAAATGTAGATGAAGGCCAAGAAGTTGTAGCTTTTCAAAAGAAGATGACAAGTTGCCGTGCTTTGGATGAATTTTGTACCGATCTAACTGATTTTTTAGAAGCACTTTACTATAGTTGCGAAAAAGCACGCGCTGAATTTGAGGCTAAGGAGAAAGCCAAGAGAAAATAGAGTTCCTCGTGATGATGTGTTGTTTAAATTTTTCTAAATTAGGTGTTTGTGTTAAAAGTAAAAACATTACTAGCAGTTGTTTGTTTAGTTTACTTTATTCAACTATACAGTAGCATCTCAATTGTTTACAACATAAAGATTGCTGAAACCACCAAGCGACAAGCATTTGACAAAAATGGTGAACACCCGTCAACATTAGCGTTAACGCCATTTAATCAATTTAGGAATAAATATTCAGGAGCTCGCCACAATTATGGTGGAAACATGGTGAGTTATATTTATAGTCCTGAAACCTATTATGCACGTGTTGACTGGGCATTTGCGCAAGTTAATGCGGATCATGGTACTTTTGTAAAAACGCAAACTGATGATCTTTTATTTTCTGCGGGTTATAGCTTTGCGCCCAATGAGCGATCAAAATGTACTATTTCAGGATTTTTTGGCGTTCCGACACATAATGATCACAGTATCATTGAGCCTCAATTTGGATTTGCCCAAGTAGGACTTGGTGGCCAATTCGATGGTTCATTTATTTTTTCTGAACACACTAAAGATTATTCATTGCGCGTTGCTGCGCGTGCTATTCATTTTTTTAAACGGAATGTACAGATAGATTCAAAGAGTTACCATTTTAGTTTAGGTACCTTAGTAGATCTCTATGTTGCATTACATATCAAATTTGGAAATAGTCATTGTGATATTGGGTATAACCCAACATTGTTATGTGGTGGCTCCATTACTCCTGATCTTGTTGATGCAGTTAAACAATCAGAGTTTAAACGTAATAGCTTTTTTGGTGTTTATAAATATAAATTTAATATAAAGATGCACCCCTCAGCATTAGCGATAGCAGCTTCATATGGCTTTGATTTTGAGCCAAGAGAATTTGGTAACAAACGCATTATAACAGTATGGGGTTTGTGGAGTTTTAGTTTTTAAGTAAAAGAAAGAAGTATGAAGATCAAAAAACTTATAATTTTTTATACGGCTTTTTGTTATGTTCCGTATCTTATATGCGTTACCTCAATTGTTTATAACTTTCGTATCGCAGAAACAACGAAACGGCATCGCACTGAAATTACCGGGCCTTATTCGGTTGCTTCATTATTAGCATTTAATCTTTACAGACATCAGTACACTGGTCAACGTGAAGATTATGCAGGAGGTATGGCGACCTATATTCATGTTTCAGATCCCTTCTATATACGAATAGATTGGGCAGCGGCCCAAGTGCAAGCAAAAAACATTGATTTACATCTTTCAAAGGCAGAAACTGACGACCTTCTTATCTATTCTGGCTATAGTTTTGAACCAAATGAACGAACAAAGGGAACGCTTTCCGTTCTTTTTGGCATACCAACGCATAAGGATAGATCAATTGTAAATCCTCAATTTGGTTATGGTGAAGTTGGGTTAGGAGCACAACTCAGTGGAGCTTTTAATTTTTCTGAGCTTAATCCTGGCTACTCAATCAGGATGGCGGGACGATTTATTCATTTCTTTCCAAGAAGGCAAACAGTTAGCGGTACGCGTTTTAAATTTAGTGCTGGTAATCTGGCTGACTTGATTGTTTTGATGCGTATTAGCACGCAACCAGAAAAACATAGAGTTTCATTTGGCTATAACCCAACTTTTTTCTTTGGTGCAACCATTTCGCCATCGCTTGATGACGTGGCAAAAGATTTTGCTTATAGCGCACATAGTTTTTATTTTGATTATAAATATCGCTTTTTGATCAATAATTACCATGCAGCTATCTCATGGGGAATCTCGTATGGATTTGAGCTGCGGTTCAATGAATTTAATGTTAAACGGATCATTCTGGCATGGTGGACTGCAGGGATAAATTTTTAATAATTAAGCCGTTGGCAATAAGGAGCCATGATTTTAAAAAGAGCGATCCAGTCTTGAATGGTAAGAATTCTTGGAAAGTGTCCCAGGACGCCTTCTTGTATCACCACTGACTTTTCATAAAGAATTTTATGAATTTGAATTTCATCGTTATCAGAAAATTCAAGCACATGGTTGTAGGGGTCGGTGAATAAATAGCTTGTCTTTTTTGAGATTGCTTCATTTGCCGCTTTTTCATCCGCATGTTCTAATGCGCACGCTGCTTCTAGAAATTTTCTTTCAAAAATGAAATGATCGATTACAGAATATCCACGAGAATCATGGTGTGCAATTGATGCTCCATTTTTGATAAGAAATGGTATAGTTTCTAGCGTACCAAAAAAAATCTGAGTTTTTTGTGTGTCATCTACTACAGTATTGATAGAAGAAGAGCTTAACGCTGTATGACTTTCTTCATTTGATTCTTCCATTGCATTAAGAGCCAGTGAAAAAAATATGATGATGCATGGTGCCAAAATTGTTATACGCATAGGAAATTCTTTCAGCTAATAGTAAGAGGTCATAGTATAGCGTAATACTATGACCTCTTTACAATTTATTTATGAGCGAAACCAATGATATAATTTTGGTATATAACAAATGCCAACAATTCCCAATGTTGTTAGAGCACCGCAAGCAAAAGAGTTAGGTGTGAATTTAGAGCTGTTTTTTGCCGTGTTATTGGTATTTGAGGTGTTTTCAAGAGGAGCTTGTTTTTTGTTTGCTTCTTTTTCGGTTTTGGGTTCTATTGGTTTGTGTGTAATGCTAGCAAAGTTGATCATTACCGTATCATTTTCAGTTCTGAACATTGATTCCTTGAGATTATCAAGTAATCTTGGATTGTTCGATTCTATTTTTTTTCCAGGAAACCTTTTTTTGATAAGTTTCAAAATAGAGAGTCCATCTATATTTTCATCGGTGGAATCTTTTTCTCGTGTAGATTGTGGCGACAGTCTTATATCATGAGATTGCTCAACCACATACACTCCTTCATTAAAATCTAAAGACAAATGATTCAGAAATTCTGCAACATTTGCACTAGCATTTAATTTTGGATAGCCCTTTGTTAACACTTCCCATACATTAGTCTTTTGGAATCGAAACGTTTTCTCTTCCTTTTCACCACCTTCAGGTGCAGAATGAGAAGACTCTTTTCTTTCTAATATTTGATCAATAATGTCTTCATTTTGGCGAATTACATCATATGTCTTATAAAATGCAATAGCATCACTTGCTACATAAATTGTTGAGGCTAATTTCATAAAAAATTCTCGGAACTGATAAGAATTTCTGTCAGAGTTTGTTTCTTTATGTAATGGGGATGTATATATAGGATTAGACGGTTGTTCTACTGTTATGCGGGTCCATAGCTTAATCTCCGCTAAAATATCTGATTCTGAAAATTTTTTGTTATTTGCAGCTCGAGCATAGTTAACTTGCCAGGTATGAAGAAGTGGTTGTAAAGCTGGTTGAAATGGCTTAACATTTACTGTTGCGTTCAAAGCTGTTTCTTCATCAATAATGCATGGATATATTCTTTCAAATATTTCTTCAGGGGTTAGGTTTTCAGCTTTTGGTGCTTTCTTCTCCATTCCATAAACTGATGTATTTAAAAAACTTAAAGAAAGGA
Source organism: Candidatus Babeliales bacterium (assembly GCA_963722255.1). Lineage (GTDB taxonomy): Bacteria > Babelota > Babeliae > Babelales > JANWKD01 > CAVRJM01. The sequence continues at coordinate 428,139 of CAVRJO010000001.1, read as the reverse complement.
CTAGAGCAATAATAGTTTTTTTCATAAAAAATCCTTATGGTATAAAATTAATTGTACAAATTAGTTATATCGTAAGTAATTATAATAAATAGTCAATCAAACGCAATGAAAGCCGTAATATAAAAAAAAATTAAAAATGGTACTCTATACTATGATACTCTCTATTTTTAGTGTTTAAAAAAGTGCTTTTATGAACCAAATTGAAGAACTTATTGGAACTGTTGATAAGATTTTGTTTAAAAATGAGGAGAGCAATTTTGCCATTGTCGCTCTTACCTTATTGCATAAAAGTTCTGCTATAGCAAAGGGTAATGCATCGCATCTTCAACCGGGCCAGCAAGTATGCTTGAAGGGTGTCTGGGTCATGCATCAGAAGTTTGGCCGGCAATTTGAGATTCACAGCTGTTCAATACAACTACCCGAATCGATCATTGGATTAAAGAAATATCTTGGTTCAGGCCTTATTAAGGGTATAGGAAAAGTATACGCAGAAAAGTTGGTTGACTATTTTGGTGCACAAGTTCTTACTATTATTGATCAATTTCCGGAACGACTTAAAGAGGTTGGAGGAATTGGACAAAAAAGGCTTGAGCAGATTATTACCGCATGGCATGATCAAAAAGAGATTTCAAACCTTATGGTCTTTTTGCAAGACAAAGGAGTCTCCACAGCGCATGCACTCAAAATTTATAAAAAATATGGTAAAGAATCGATCGCATTGGTTACTGATAATCCCTATCGGTTATCAGAAGATATATGGGGTATCGGTTTTAAAACAGCGGATGCGATTGCTCTTAAGCTTGGTTTAGAAAAAAATTCGGTCAAACGTATTAAAGCTGCGATGATTTTTGTAATCAGTGAAGCAACCACTAAGGGGCATTTGTATTGTGTGCTTGATGATCTCAAAAAACAGACGATAGAGTTGCTTGAGCTTTTAGAAGAAGAAAGTACCGATCTTTTAAAAATGGCGCTACATCAACTCTATGATCAAGATAAAATTAAACTTATTTCCTATGAAAATAATCATTATATTACTGTATCACAATATTATTTTTCTGAAAAAGGAGTAGCGGCAAAATTGCACAATTTATTGGAGCAAAAAACAGAAAAATCGTTTGATCTGGATGCGGTGTACAAAAAAATTTCGTGTGACGATGGCATAACGCTGTGCCTTAATGAAGATCAGCAGCATGGTATAATGACCTGTTTGCAAAATAAGGTAACCGTTATAACGGGTGGCCCGGGAACTGGTAAAACAACACTAATTAAAAAGTTACTGGAAATTCTTGATGAAAATTCCTGTACTTATCGTTTAGCAGCACCAACCGGGCGCGCTGCAAAACGCATTATTGAGGGGACGGGGCGCTATGCAATGACGCTTCATCGCTTGCTTGAATTTGATGTAGGTACGATGAGCTTTGTGCATAATGAAAAAAATGCTTTGCAATTGGATTTTTTAATTATTGATGAATCATCAATGATCGATATTTTTTTGGCGCTTGCTCTTTTGAAAGCGGTTCCTTTTCATGCACACGTTCTTTTTATAGGCGATTGTGATCAGTTGCCTTCAGTAGGGGCGGGTAACTTTTTGAATGATATGATTGCAAGCGGTAAAATTCCCGATAGTGCGGCTGACACAGATTTTTCGGCAAGCGCAGAACAGTATGATTATTGTTAATGCACATAAGGTTAATCATGGTGAATTTCCTATTTCATACTTACCCGATGTAAAAAAAGATTTCTTTTTTATCAAGGAAGAAAAACCGGAACTAGTAATTGAGCATCTTAAAAAAATATTTTCGACAACCCTTAAAACTTTTAACATAGCTCCTGATGATGCAACAGTATTGGTGCCTATGAATAGAGGTATTGCAGGAACAATAAAACTAAATCAAGATCTGCAACTTCTTTTGAATTCTCATGCAGATCGACCCTCAATCCAATTTGGTGGCACCATTTTTAAAGTAGGTGATCGTGTGATGCAAATTCGCAATAATTACGATAAATCTGTTTTTAATGGTGATTGTGGAACTATTGAAGGTCTTGATTTTGAAGAAAAAAAAATGAGTGTTATTTTTTTTGAACGGAGTGTGGAATATGAGTTTGATGAATTTAATGAGCTTGTTTTAGCATATACGCTTTCGATTCATAAAAGCCAAGGTTCAGAATATTCAGCAGTTATAATTCCATTATTTATGCAGCATTATATGCTCTTACAAAGAAATCTGCTTTATACTGCAATTACACGAGCTAAAAGACTTTGTATTATCATAGGTCAGCCAAAGGCCGTTGCCATGGCAGTAACAAATAATAAGATGATGAAGAGAGTTACCTTTTTACAACAGTATCTAACGAGTGATTTGGCATGTCGATAAAAAAATTTCTACAACTATTTTTTTGGAGCATACTTTTTCAGATCTCTTGTGCGCGGCAATTTACTCTTATGCTCGATCCGGCCGGTGATGCTAAACATGCAGGGCGGATAATCGAAGATTCTTTTGAGCGAGGAATTACGCTTCAATTTGCTGAAAAGCTAAAAAAATATCTTGAGATTCATGATCCTTCATTACGAGTTATTTTAACACGATTTCCCGGTGAATCATTAGAACCTTTGCAGAATGCAAGTTTTGCAAATAGATTAGACGTTGATCTTTATGTAAGTTTTCATTTTTATTATGAAGATGCGCCAAAGCCTGAGCTTTTTGTTTATTATTTTCTTAACGATAGTACTGATTGTTGGCAAAAACCAACCGTTGACCTTGCTTTTATTCCTTATGATAAGGCACATCGAACGAAGCTTTCTACGACAAAAAAGATAGCAACTGCATTAGAACAATCTTTAAAGCAAAAATCGTATGCTTCACTTTTTGAATATAAAGGGACAATTGGAGTACCTTTTAAACCATTAATAGGTATTGTTGGTCCGGCAATTGGCATTGAAATAAGTTTGAAAAAAAAGGATCAATGGAGTTTATATGTAACTCCTCTTATGCAGAGTTTGCTGCAGGTATTATCAGTATTGGATACTGCTTTATGAAGAATCATCTACTATATTGGGTACTAAGCGGCGTTGGTTGTATGCTCTTTTCATTCTGCTACTTTGCCTATAATCAACAATGGATTATTATCAATCTACCAAAAAAAAATGCAACACAGAAAGAGCAGCAGAATGTCGTTCAGATTACAAAAAAACGTATAACGCGATTTTATTGGAACAATGATGCATGGCATGCTGAAGAGACAGAACTTTTGTGGTCTGATGATAAAGCAGATACCTTGATTCATGTGATAACATGCTGGTTAGCCTTACTTGATGAAGAAAAAGTTATGGAAAAAAAGGTATCGTTGCAATCGGTACTAGTATCTCCATCCGGTTGCGAAGCATACATTTCCTTTGATCGTAATCCTTTTACCAAAAATCAATCAACGTATGCAAAATTAATGTGGGTTGAGGGGTTGTTAAAAACTATTCGAGAAAATGGTATTAAAGTTCAAATGATTCATTTTTTAGTGCATCATCAGCCATTATCTGATTTTCATTTAGATTTTACAAATCCTTGGCCAATTGCGGGATTTATAGAGAGTTAGTTTTAGTAAGAATAAGCATTTTTCGTTAGGTTTATTAATTTGCAATAATGATTGTTGCTCTTGCCGAGCAACAATCATTATTAAATTCTTATTCTACTTCTTCTCGTTCTGCTTCAATTTTTGCTTTTAAAACTTCTCTATAATCTTCAGGAGAAGGTCTACGCGCAGGATTTAATCGTGCAAATTCATCAATTTTTTTGTTTATTTCTTCTTCAGTTGCAGTTTTGCTTGATAACAGTTCATTAATTTGTGATCGAAGTTTATTGAATTGTGCCTGTGTTACTCCCGGTTGTTGCTTTCCACCTTGTACCGCAGCAAATTCTTGTGAAGTTAATGGTTTTATTCCATATTTTTTTTGTAGTTCTTGGAATTTTTGTTGTACATTTCCATGACCAGCCAACCAATCACAACGACTACCGCGACATCTTCTTATTCTATGACGTTTCCCTTTTTTACGGATTATAGTAGAAGCTTTTTTTTGAGTAATTCTTTTACAATTTTTTCCATCTGGAGAACATTTTTCATAGGTTGGTGCTTCGCTTGATTTTTCCAGTAAAGCAACTTTATCCTCCAGGTTTTTTATCCGCTCTTCTAAAGATTTTTCCATACCCAAAGCATAGGATGATACGAATAATGGAATAAATATAAGTAGAAATTTTTTACTATTCTTCATGTTTTTAACCCCCTTTTTATGGTTTGCCATTTTAGTATTTATATTTATAATAGCATATTTTTTTGAGGGTATTCAATAGATTAGAAAATTTTAGATTTTTATGAATCAGCTTATTTATGATATATGATAGTATATAATTTTTCAAAATTAGCAGTATAGAGAGAGTTTATAGAATAAAGCCAGAAATTATTGAAAAATATTACTTTGGTTATTAGCGTCGTGCTAAATAATAATCCTGTGCTTTAATGAATCCGTAGATTGTTCCAAGGGTTATTAAAGCCGTTAGCTTAAAATTTTGAGAAAGATAATCGATCCCTATTTTGATTTTACTCAGAATACCATTCTCTGTTGGGACTATATTTTTAAGAAATAACGATCCTGCCGTAAGGGTTCCATATACAAAGATAGGCACAGCTAAAGCTGCTATAAGAATGTTTCGATCTCGATTGAATTCTATAGCGATAAGGCTTTTTTTAATATCGTCTTTAGCATCGGAGGTTAGAATGTTTGCAGAGGGATTAACAAATAACGTTGCATGGTTGGAAAATATTGAACCAACAATTTTGTGCCACAATGAATATCCCTGCTGTATAGTTGGAACTGAACTTATGTTATATGAATTTGCTAGCAACTGAATATGATTTTTAGTTGCTTCATTGACAGTTTCATTACCAAAGATGAATGATTGAAACGCTGGTGATGCGATTAAAGCTATTTCAGCTAAAATTGTTGAAACATAGGTTCCGATAACTACTTTTTTTAAGAGTTGATCTTTTCCATTTTCCATACCATTTATTGAACTACCCAGTGATAAGATAACTAGTACATGGATGCTTATTTTAAAAATATTCATAAAACTCACAATTCTTTAAGATTTATAGGGTAAAACAGTATTGTTTCCTTTTATAAGCTACTAATATTATATACAAATTGAATAAAAAGTAAATGACTGCGTATCTTGCTTAAGGTGAAATTAATTTTTTTCAATAATATTGAACTATAAAAGTATAGTTTAGTATGCTTCTAAAAGGTTGTAATGAACTATTCTAAAAGGAGAAGATATGACTAATAAGTTTCATTTAAATGAAAGCCAAAAAGGATATGTGTATATAATTCTTGGCATTATAGTGCTTTTATATGCATTTGGTTTTTTTCAAACATGGCTTAACACGATTGTTATTATTGGTGGTGTTTTACTTGCTGCTTATGGTTTTATCAAAGTTGGTGGCGTTGAGACTGTTCGCTCATTACTTAAAAAAAGCTCCAAATAATTAGTGTTAGGTATTTTTCTGCTATAAAATCCCTATAACCCTAATTCCTTTTACTAAGATTTTATTTATAAAGGTATTGTATGCACAATACCTTTAATACATTTTTTTTATAATACATTTTTTTAACTTAGGTATTTTTTATGTCAATAATACCTAAAACCAAAATAATAATTTATTTATAAAGGTATTGCGTGCCCAATACCTTTAATACAAGGGCACCTAAGAAGTATCTTAGGAATCTCTGTCGCACAAAAGGCGGGCCCTCACATATTCCTACGGAATATGCTGCAAGCCCTTCAACGGTTGTGCTCAAAGGAAACAATCTATAAAATATCTCCGGTAGCTACACGTGGTCCCGAAAACTTAATGCTGTAAGCATTAATGTTGAAGTGGGCCATATTGGAGCGGGAGAACGATCCAACGGAACGTTGGTGTCCTTTTGTCTACAGTATTTTAGACAAGTAAAATACTGTTAAATATAATTCCTTTGTATTAAATATATTGCATGCACAATACCTTTAATATTACCGTTCTTTGATAGGTTCAGTATCAGAAACATGAGTCAACTCTTTTGTAAGAACTAATCGAGTAGGAACTGCAAGAGAGATTCCATTCTTTTGTAATGCCTGAACTAATGCGAGACGCACGTTACTTGCAATATCCCAAATATCAAGTGTTTTATTACTGCTTAAAAAGCCACGTAAAAGGAATTCGTATCCATTTTCACCAAAATTTTCAAGACGAATAATGGGACGAGGGCTTTTTAAAATATCGGTATTAGCATCAAGTACTTCAGCAACTATTGTTTTAACAAAAAGCGGGTCAACGCTATAAGGAACTGTGAAGAGTATATCATCAAATGCAATAAATCCTCGTGAATAGTTCCAATTGAGAACCGGTTGATTAATGACCATAGTATTTGGCATGACAATGGTAAAACTATTTTTTGATCGTATAATAACTGACCTTGGTGTAATGTGGCGTACGACACCAAGAATATCGTTGATTTTTACTAAATCACCTATTTTTAATGGCCTTTGAACCAAAATTATAAAATATGAGATGAAGTCTCCAATTGGTTCTTTGACAATATAACCGATACTGGCAATTACCAAACCTAATCCAAGAAGAAGACTACCCAGCCCGCCCCAATTAAACCCTAAGAAAATAGCGGCTATGAAAATAAGATAGCGCGTTAAACTGGTAATAGTATTTTGAATTCCAATGTCTACCGGTAAAAGTTGAAATATTCTATTAAGAACGAAGCGGTTGATAGTAAAAGCAACTATGAATCCCGCAAAAATAAATAAGATAATGACGAAGACTTTGAGCGGAGTAAGCCAAATATGTTGTTGTATTGTTTGGTCAAATCCCGTACTAAATAAGCCGTAATTTAAAATGGAGGTGATTTCTTGTATAGAAATCGATTTGCCCCAGATCTTTAAGCTTAAAACAATGCCAAGTATGACAAAAAGAGCAAAGAGTGCGACAACAAAGAGGCCATACCATGTTTTTGCATAGACAAATCGTTCACGAATCGATTCTTCATCAATTTTGAAAAATATAGTTGAAGATTTTTTCTTAATATAGTTTTGAAGAATAAGAAGTAATTTTAGAAGAACAACAGTGCCAATGCATCCCCAGAGAATAAATGAAACGAGGTTGCCATAACCGCCAATATAGGGATCGCTTATCAGCATTAAGCCAATTATAATTCCTAAAAGAAGGTAATAGTATCTATTAATAAAATCTGCAACTGTTTTCCATGCTGCGCCGCGTTGTGGTAAAAAACTAATTATCTCATCTTTGCCTATGGAAAATATAATGAGTGTTCTAATAATGACAGAGTAAACAGCCAAAAGAATTGTAGGGAATTCTGATGCATGATAGGTTGCGACAATAAATGCTTCTCTGAAAAATAAAAGAATAATGCTTAAATAGGCAAATAGCCCAAATACAAAGGTGAATCGCTTTTGAAAAAATTGGTTAAACAGAACATACTCATTTTTTTCATTAAATTTTATAAGATAATTAATAAAACGGTAAACCAAATAGCAGAGAAATAGTATTGATCCTAAATAAAAGAGTACTTGTAGAAAACTATCGGTAATATAATTAAAATAGATGAGGCAAAAGCATGTACACCAAATAAAAATACAGGTGAAATATGAGTAAGCAAAGGTTGATAAAAATTCAATAAGCTTTGAAAGAATAAGCATTGATTGGTTTTGGGGTTTATAACTTCCGCTTGAAACAATGAAAGATAAAAGCCGAGACCTTAGGAACCAATATAAAAAGAGCAGAAAAATAATTTTTATCAGAAATACAATAAGGTTAAAGGGATGATATATAATTTTAGAGAGGGTAGAACGTAGTGAAGAATAAAGGCCAAAAATAAAATGAGCAAAAAGTTTTTGCATATCCTTAATGAAGAAACCTAAGTCAGATCCAATATTTTTTACGCCGTTCCATGAAATTGCATATTCAGAACGCTGCCAAATGCTTTTAGTTTCTAGTTCCGAGGTTATATTGGTAAGATCTTGTTGTGTGCTATTTATGAGTGTAATTAAATCAGCGTAATTTTTGAGAAGCTGATTATTATTTTCGATCTGTTCTTCAACTATTTTTTCTGTCTGGTTAAATCGACTTAAGCAATAAATATATTTATTGTTAGCAGATTTAAAAACAATGCTTTTTGCCCCTTTTAGCTCGCTTATAAGATTTTTTAGATTTGTTAAATTCTTGTTTCTTATAGCAATAAGATTGGCAAGTGTATTGCGCTTATCTTTTATATTAGCTTCTTCTCGAGTGAATTCTGTAATAAGTGTTTGATAATTTCTAAGATCCTCTAGAATCTCATCATTAGTTTTAAATTGACGACGTGTTATTTTATACCATGAGTTTAATATTTCAAAATCAATATCATTGCGCTTAAATTTATACACCTCTAAATCAATAGTTGCGCGTATAGTATCAATTTTGTTTTCAAGTAATGATATTTGGCTATCTTTTAAACCGATTTCACTGAGTTTTACCCAATCATTTAGAGAAGTTGGAATAGTGTTCCAAGTGGTTACTCCCAATGCAGTCAAATCGCTTAAATTATACTTTTTCTTTAACTGTTCAAGTTCTTTAAGGGTGCTATCTCGTTGTGCAGAAAGTTCTTTAATGGTTGCATAAAGTTTATCGCGCGTAGCAAGAGACTCTTTTTTAACTACTTCCAATTTATCTTTTGCTTTTTGAATATCTTTGGGTTCTATTCTTAATCCATCTTTAATTTTAACTAAATTTGCTTTGTAAATTTTTAATTTGTCAGCCTCAAGAGCGAGTGTTGTTTCAAGCAATGAAAGTTTGCGCGTAATCGTTTGTACTTTAAGCTCAGCCAGTTGTTTTTCAAAAGATAGAAAATTTTTTTCCAGATCAACCAGCTTACCAAGTTGTTTAAAATCGAAATCTGAACTGGCGTATCGTGCTTTTGGATCTTTTAATTTTGTGCTAAATTCTGCTTGTTGCTTTTTTCTCTCTTCAAACTCTTTTGTAAGCGAAATTATCTTTCTTTTGGCAGTATCAAGATCAATAGTGGCTTCATTTTTTTGTTCAATTAAATGGTTGAGAAGATCTTCTTCAACAGTGATTTTCTGCGCTACATCCTGTAAATCACTAAAGGAGTAGAAAGATTGGACATTAAGGCTTATCGATTTGAATTCCGGGTCTTTAAGGTATGACTCAATAAGTTGTATATGTTGTTCAATATTGTTAATCAGTTCTTTTCTAAAGAATTGTAGATTAAAGAGCGTTTGATAGGTTTCATTAAGAATAGAAAGTACTTTATTTAAAAAAGGTAGTTCTTGCGTTGAAGCGCCTATCTGTTTTTCTTTTATTTCATTAATAGCGATACTATTTTGATCGAGATGTGATTGAATAGTTGCCAAAAACTCACTTTGTGTAGCTTCAAGGTCCTTTAAATCGTTTTTTAATCGTTCGAGCTGCTCTTTTTTTTCGTTAATTCCAAGAGGTATTCTTAGTTTACCGGGACTTTCGCTTTGCGATGATCCAAAACCAAAATAATTAAAAATTCCAGAAAAAGTTGGCGCTGTCCAGCAGACTAAGAAAAGTAGGACTAAACCGTTAATATTTTTTTTCATCATTGCATCTTGTCAGTATATAATTAGTTTTAAAATTTTTACTATAAGGGTGCAATTGTTTACACCGTATGAGCCACAAATCTATTTGTTTTAGTTGTGTCTCATTAAATTTTTCTTTAAGTATAGTTTCAAAATGATCAGAAAGTAAACGGTGAAAATAATTTTTTTCAAAAGGAAGATCTTCTGAATAAATACCAAGAGAAGAAAAAAAACGTAACAATATAATCGCCTTATCAAGAATGGCGTTATTAAGGGCTTTTTTTACGAGTTCGAATGTCTCGGGGTATGCGCTATTAAGTGGTAAAAAATAATAACTTAATTCAAGAATATGATGTAAAAAATTAATATCGTGTTGAGCTAATTCAAAGGGAACTGCTTGCACTTCACATTGGGTAATGTGATAAAAATTGAAATATTTTTGTTCTATATAATAGTGTATCAAAGATCCGTGATGAATAGATTGAATAGACCTATCATTTGCATACATCACTTCAATTTTACCTAATATACGATCAAAAATAGATATTTTTTGTTTTTGAGGACTATATTTTTTTAAAACAATGCCTACATGCTTTTCCATTAAAATAACTCATTTAGGTTATACAAGGGACTCTGTTAAGAAATAAATGTAACAGTTTATTAATAATATTATTTTAAAACGAATCAGAAGAAAATATATTTGAAAAATAATTGAATCATCATGAACAGAGTTGCATTTTACCAAACGACAAAAAACTAGCATTGCATTCATAGTTCAAAATTTCAAATAAAAATAAATATCAATATGTTGATTTATATTTTATGCATTTTGTACAATTAAAATGATATTGTGACATGGTGCCCCTATAAAAAATAATAAAGGAGTGGTTAATGAATAAAAAGTTACTACTAATAACTGCCATTGCACTAGCAGTAAACATGTGCAATGACGATATTTTTGCTCGTGGAGGTGGAGGTCATGGTGGTGGTGGCCATGGCGGTGGCGGATTCCATGGCGGCGGAGGTCGTGGCGGTGGATTTAGAGGCGGCGGAGGTCACGTTCAACATGTTTCTCGCGGTTATGGCGGCGGAAGTCATGTTCAAAGAGTTTCTCGTGGTAGTGGATTTGGACACGGTGCCGGTTATGGCGGAGGCCGTGTGCGAACAGTTTCTCGTGCCGGTGGCGGTCGTGGATTTACAGGAGCAGGTAGAGGTGCGGGTGCAGGTAGAGGTAGACTTTCAACGGCACAACGAGCTCGTATAGGTCAAATTGGTCATGGTAATTTGGGGGGCGCAGGAGGAAGGGCCGGTGCAGGTAGACTTGCAGCAGGAAGAGGCCTTGGCGTTGCTAAAGGACAAGGAATTACAAAAGGCGGTAGAGGATTAGGGCAGGTAGGCTTGCCGGTGGCAAAGGTGCGGGAGCTCGAGGACGAGCAGCGGGGGGCAAAAACCTCTTAGGAAAACATGGTACTCATGGTCATCTTGCGCATGCGCATGGGCTTAATCATGCAGGACATGGCCATTATAATCGTAATAATTTTAATAACTTTAATAATGGCTGGTGGGGCGGCGGATTTGGTTACTTTGGCTGGTGGGGATTATGGAACTTCTTCTTGTCACCGTGGTGGTGGTGGGGCTTTAACTCTTTTGGCTATAATCCTTGGTATTTTGATGATATTCAGCCGGTTCAAACTGTTTCGGATGTTGAGTATGAATCAATGCCGGAGCAAGAACGTGTTGTCTATGTACAACAACAGTCTGAACAAGTACAGGATGCAGTCGATAAACTTAATGTTGGATTGCAGCAACAAGCTGATGCAATTGTTTCATTGGCAGACCAGCTTAATCAGTTAGAATCATATGTTGGTGCACAACATCAGCAAGTGCAAAATCCTCCTGCAGTACAGACATCAAGTGAGCTTGGTACTAATCTTGCTGCAGACGCAGATGCAATTAGAGCATTGGCGCAAATTGCTCAAGAAGATCAACAAAAATTGGGCGTTCAATTTGGAACGGTCGATCTTCAAGGAATTGATCTTTCTCGGGCAGCTTCACCAAATTCTGCACAAGAAGCTAATAGTTATCGTGAGATTGCACGTAATCAAGCACGCGCTTTAAATCAGATTGCCGATGTCGTTGTTCGATTACAACATCAAGTTGGGATTGTTCCTGAAGGCGTAGAAGAGCTGCAAGGAATGCAACAAGAGGCTCAATCTCAAGTTGCCGTACAATAGTTTCTAATCTATACAAGAGGGAGCGAATTGCTGTTCGCTCCCTCTTGTTAAAAAAGGTTTTTGGCATGAAGCAAAATATTCATTGTGTATGTTTGGTACTGATCTTTTTGATTGTGGGTCTTTTTACTGTTCCAGCATTAAAAAAATTTGATGCTCAAGAGATTATAGATCGATACTATACCAATGTTACCGGATTTGGCATCCCCAATGAAGATGAGGCACATATACGTAAGCATGGTGGTGCTCCTACCTATGGTGAAATGACCGTTGAGGGTGCCGATGAGCTCATAAAATACCTTAAGCCGCAAAAAACTGATGTTTTTGTTGATGCAGGTTCGGGAGTTGGTAAACTTGTTGTTCATTTTTTCTTTGCTACTGATGTTGTAAAAAGTATTGGTATAGAATTATCCAAAGAACGATTTGAAAAAGCTTTAAAGATTAAAAATGCTCTTGCAAAAGATAACCTTTTACCTCGAAATCGTTCATTAGAATTCTATCATGCGGATATTCTTGATGCGCTTCCCAATGATGTAACGATATTTTTTATGTGCTCTACCTGTTTTAGCCCGGAGTTGATGCAAAAGATTAGCAATAAGCTTTTAACATTAAAACCTGGACTTCGTATAGTTACCTTAAAGCAATTGCCAGCACATAAGCGTTTTGTATTGCAAGATACCTTACAATTACCGATGACGTGGTCGTCATCAACCTCTGTGTATATCTATGAACTGATTGCTGAACCTCAAAAAAATTGATTACAAAAAAATCGATTAATTGACGGACCAATCAATTTATCCTACAATTTTGAAAATGAAAAAATATATATACATAAAGGATTTTATTATGAAAAATTTTCAATTTTCAAAGATTTTTATGGGGATAATGCTTGTTGGATCGTCAAGTACGGTTTTTTCTATGCAGTATGCTGAAATGCTCAAGAATACCGTGTTAACCAAAGAAGCTGGAAAAATAGCTCTTGCGGCGGCCGCTTTTGTTGGTGCTAGTAAATTAGTTACTAAAGTTTTAGTTGAATCAGATGATTGGATCAATTTCTATAAACAACGTACTGATTTATGGGGTCGTCTTATGAGCAAAAAAATAGATATTTTGGGTGAAAGTTTTATAGATACACTCTGCTACGGACTTCCTGCAGGTATAGGCTGTGCTCTTGCGGCGCGCTGTTGTTCATGGTCTCAACAAGTAGAATTAACTTCTTTGATTAAGCCAACAGCAATTGTAGTAGGACTTATTTCCATTCCTGCTTTAAAGAATGCTTTTGCTTATTGTGCAGATGCAAAAAGAAGAAAAGAAAAAACTTCAAAATTAAGAATGGTTGCTACATTTGCGGGGTCTTTTAGTAAATGGCTTCCCTATTCCTTAGTGGGTGGTGCTTTAGTTTATCGTGGAATTAATGAGTATCGTGTGAACTAATCTACTATTAGTATTATATTTGTTAGGCCGCTGTGGTTATTATCTACAGCGGCTTTTATTTTTTAAAGCTTCAAATTATTCAGATATGCAGTATCATTTGGCTCTCGGCCTAGAAACTCTACAAGTAAAGCATGAGGATCTTTGCTGCCACCCGGTGCGAGAACAATTTCTTTAAATCGAACGCCAACTTCCGGATTTAATAAACCGACTTTTTTTATAGAATCAAAAAGATCAAGCGCAAATACTTTTGACCATACATAACTATAATATTTAGCATCATAGGTAATAAAATGGGTAAATGAGAGGTAGCCGTGGACTTCTGAGCAATAATAATCATGAACCTTTACTTGCTGGTAAATCTTTTTAAACAAGCCATGTAAATCTTCACGTGCACCATCCTTAAAAAAGAGTAATGACATAAGCGAATAGAATAGTTGGGTTTGTGCATGTGTTGCCGCATGAATTTTTTTAGTTGCTATGAGTGTGTCAGCGAGGGTATCCGGCAAAGATTCTTTTGTTTTATAATGTGAGCTTATCTTTTGTAAAATTTCTTTATCCCACAACCATTCTTCAAGCATTTGCGATGGTACTTCAACAAAATCTCTTTTTACCAAGGTTCCTGAAACTGTTGCAAAGGGTGATGCGCCGAGCAACGCTGCAGTGCGTGCCCAAATTCATGATAGAGTGTTGAAACATCATCATGTTTTAAAAGAGTTGTATGGTTTTTAAGCGGTCGCGCAAAATGTGCAAGCACCAATGATACACCCGGTTTGATTGCACCTGTGGTTAAAAGTTGTGGAGTAATAAGCGCTGTGTGGCAGGCATTATGAAATTTATTTGGTCTTGCAAAAAGATCGAGGAGTAAGTAACCTACGATTTCATTATTTTGGTAAATAGTAAGAATCTGAAGATCTTGATCCCAAAGACCATGAATTGGTTCACGATGAAATTGTATGTTAAAAAACTTTTCATATAATGAAAAAAGTTCTTTAAGCGTGTTTTCTAGAGGAAAATATTCTGCAATGAGATTTTCATCGAGGGTGCTTTTGTTTTTTTTATACTGTTCCATGAGATAGGTTCTATCCCAAGGGTAAAGTTTTCCATCTGGTGATAATCTGACATCTGATGGAAGATTTTGTATAAGAGTTTTAAATTCTTGCGTTTCCAGAGGTTCGATGTCGTGTGCAAGCTTCATAAGAAACTGTTCAGCGCATTCAGGTGTTTTTGCCATAGTGGTACACAATTCAAGATCTGCTCCACTTGCATATCCCAGCAACTGAGCAAGCTTGTTTTTGCAGGTAAGCAAATCTTTTAATACATCCATATTGTTTGGATATGAACGATCAAGAAAGAGCTTATAAATTTTTTCTCGTGTTGAACTTACTGAACATGAGATCATAATTGTTGTATACGTACCAGAATCGCACGTAAGTATGTAATGTCCATCAGCGGTTTGTTTTAAATTTTTTATAAAATTTTCAGAAAGACCTTGAAGATCTTGGCCAGAAACTAATAAGGTTTTATCATGAGGTTTTGAAATATTTTTTTGGAATGTGATAGACAGGGTTGTAATTCTTTGTTTGAGTTCAATCACTTCTTTTTTTTGATCAGGAGATAAGGTAAGACCTGTTGTTTTAAAACCTTGCATTACCGATTCAAGAAAATTGGTTTGCGTTTCAGTAAGATTTTCAGAAGGAGCTTTTTCCTTATAATACCTCTTAAGTGTAGTAAAAAGATCATGATTATGTTCAAAAAGCTCAATTTCTGCTTTTTGTAAGAGTAATAATTGTTCCTGGGCTCTGGTTCTTAAAGCCTCCTGAGGATATACCATAGGGATTGCTCCTATAATACGGCTTGTATTTAGAAAGTTATTTTTTATGGTATCATACGCCTGAATTGTAGTGGCAAAAGTTCTCTGTTCCTGGCTTCCTGAAGTCAATTTAGCCAGGGATTCTTTCGCTTCTTGAATAGCCTTTGTTGCTAGAGCAACAATTTCCTTTTCTGTCTTAGGAAACATTTTTTGAAATAAAGCTTTGTGACCTGAGGTTGGTACCTGTCTATTGTTGAGACTAACTAAGGTGAGCACGGTCACCCCAAGAAAGAGTGTTAAAAGTATATGTATTTTTTTCATAGAAACTATTCCATTTTTTATATATATTTAATAATACAAATATAGATTATTATAAAATTGACTATTTTGTCAAAAGCATCGAAGCGCTGTCGCCTTCCTGGGGGAATCTGAAAAGCTTATTTTTAACAAAAATTGACAAATATGATATATTTGATAGAATTGCAGAGTAAAATTGTTATTTTTTTTAGTTAAAATAAAGGATAAATGATGAAAAAATCATTAATTTCTAAAATAGCGTTGGCTATAGTATTAGTTTCGGCTTCAACCCAGGCTTTTGGTATTGGGATAAAAGATGTTAAAAAATTTTTTAAAAAGCCGCTTGTTAAATCCACAGTTGTTAACATTGCGACTTATGTACCTGCGACTTACATTCCTGTAATGCTAGCTTTTTTACAACAGGCTGATGGGCATAATCTTTCGGCAACTATGCTAGCAGTTGATTGTGGTATTGGTGCTGGAATTGCATTTGCTTCACGAACATTAGCTGAAAAATATCCAGCTGGATATGTAACTGCTGTAGCATTAACTTTTGCAACTATTTTCATTAGTAATGCTTTGTGATGCATTACCGGGATTGATTTTTGCAGCTAATTATTGATAAAAATAGATTGTAGTTTAGAGATACAAAGAGGATATTGCATTAAGTGCAATATCCTCTTTTTTATTATAATCCCAAATCGTGCATAAACGCATCATTATTAGGCTCACGAGCATATAATGGACACATTTGTACTTTTTTTGAATGTATTATATAAAATTGACAAATATGATATATTTGATAGAATTATAGAGTAAAATTGTTATTTTTTATAGTTAAAATAAAGGACAAAATGATGAAAAAACATTAATTTCTAAAATAGCATTAGCGATAGTTTTAGTTTCAGCTTCAACTCAGGCATTTGGTGGTTCAGGTATTGAGTGGTTTAAAAGCATCCAGTAATTAAAGGCAGTTTGGTTGCTGCAGCAACATTGATACCGGCTACTGTAATTCCCGTCGATTTGACTTTATGGGATATTATGGTTGCACGTCAACGTGTAAACACAGGAATGAATTTGTTAACCTTCTTGGTAGAGTATTGGAGGCATTCGTATCGTATCTTAGCTAAAAACTACCCTGCTGAATATTGTGTTGCTACAGGATTAGCCGGTGTAAGCTTAGCCTCATTATGTGGTTTTTTCTTTATACCAGGAATCATTAACAAATAAAAGCCTTTTGAAGGCATTATAGAAAATTGACAAATATGATATATTTTATAGAATTATAGAGTAAAATTGTTATTTTTTTAGTTAAAATAAAGGACAAATGATGAAAAAATCATTAATTTCTAAAATAGCATTGGCGATAGTTTTAGTTTCGGCTTCAACCCAGACTTTTGGTATTGGGTTACAAGATCTTAGAAACTATTTTGCAACACATCCTAAGGCGAAAACAGCTGTAACAATTGCTGCTACTGTAATTCCAACATTTGTTATTCCAGCAGCGCTTACGTATAGTGAAATGGATAGAATATTCGCTACGGAGTAGCTACTGAGGTGCTTACTAAAACTGTGATAGCTGGAATTGTTGCTGGAGGACTGAGTGGTGGTATAACAAATGCATTTACTGCAGAAGCATGGGCTGTCACCGTTGGCTTATTGCATCATGGTATTTAAAATCAGGCTATATATTCTATTAAAAAATAGAAAAGGCGCTTATGAAAATTTCTTCATAAACGCCTCTTTCTTTTTGTTACAATCCTAAATCATGCATAAACGCATCATTATTAGGTTCACGACCTAAGAAATCTTTTAATAATTCATTAGGATCTTTGCTACCGCCCGGTGCAAGAATCATCTCTTTATAGCGAACCCCAATTTCCGGGTTTAATAAACCAACTTTTTTTATTGTTTCAAAAAGATCAAGAGCAAATACTTTTGACCATAAATAGCTGTAATATTTTGCACCATAATCGGTTAAATGGCCAAAAGAATCATAAGGATGTGCGTTAGGGTCAAATTCTTCATGAACACGGGTATTTTCATAAATCTTTTTGAAAATAGCATCAATATCTTTCTTATCACTTTCATTAAAAAGTGTAAGTGATAAAAGACCAAAGACAATTTGACGCTGTAGATCATTGCCGGTACTAATATTTTTAATGCTTAGTAGGGTATTGATAACATCATCAGAAAGTGGTTTCCCTGTTTGATAATGTGAACTAATTTTCTTTAGGATATCTTTGTCCCAAAGCCATTCTTCCAGCATCTGTGATGGCATTTCAACAAAATCTGTTTTTACATTGGTTCCTGATGTTGCAGCAAGATGTGTAGCGCCAAGTAAAGCATGTAATGCATGGCCAAATTCATGGAAAAAAGTCGTAACATCGCGCCGTGGAAGCAAGGCTGGCTGTGTTGCTGTAGCTTTTGGAAAGTTTGCAATAACAATTGCAAGTGCTGGTTCAATTGAGCCATCGTTATTGATTCGTGCTGGTATTATAGTTGTTTGGCATGCATGGCTGAATTTATTGGGTCTAGGATAAAGATCAAGTAAAAGATATCCAGCTAATTGATTATTATTGTAAACGGCAATACAGCGGACATCGGGATGCCATAAACCTTTTATTGGTTCCTCTTTAAAGGTAACGTTTAAAAACTGTTCATAAATTGATAAAAGTTCTTTAATGGTGTTATCCATGGGGAAATAATGAGTTATAAGGTTTTCATCGAGATTAAAATGTGATTTTTTGTACTGTTCAATAAGATAGGTTTTATCCCAAGGATGCATTTTCCCATTTGAAAGTTTGACAGAAGGCGGAAGCTCTTTGGTTAATTCTTTAAACTCTAATGCTTCTTTAGTATTGATTCTTTTAAGAAGGTCAGTAAGAAATTGCAATGCTCGTTCAGGATTATGCACCATTTCACTTGCCAATGAAAGATGTGCAAAGCTTGTAAACCCAAGCATTTGAGCCAATTCATGTCGTTTTTCGATTATTTTTTGTAAAACGGGGGTATTTATAGGATATGCGCGATTATTAAAGGCATTGTATAATTTTTTTCGCGTTTCGCTTGATTGTGCAAATGACATTACAGCAAAAAATGTTGGATAATCGACGCCAAGAATAAAACGGCCATCGTCCGTCTTTTTTAAAGCATCAATAAATGAATCTTCTAAGCCAGCAAGTTCATTACGCGTTACCGTTATAGAACTTTTGTCGGTTGCGATATTTTGAGAAAATTCAGTACAAAGCTCAGCAAGCTCTTTTTGTAATTCGATAACCTTTTTACGTTGTTCGTCAGGTAGATCAAGGCCATTTCGTTGATAATCCAAGACTGTTTCGTTAAGAAAATAATGCTCTTCTGCTGAGAGTAAAGGGCTATTTTTATACGCTTCATTAAACTCATTGAGCACAGTATATAATGCTTTATTTTGGGCAAAAAGATCTATAAATTTTTTTTGAAGTACGACTGATTCTTTTTCTGCTTCTGTGCGAATTGCATCATCAGGACTTAATAACACAAGGGCTTCAAGCGTGGCAATTGCTTGCCTAAAATGCATGTAGGCCGTATCGAATCCATAAAGAGTATTTTCAACAGTTCGTTTTTCAGGTGTACGTTCAATGAGCTCTGCGATCCTTTGTTCTGCCTCTTGTATTGCTTGAGACGCTAGTGACTTAATTCCAGCGATATCATGTGGAAAAATTTTATGAATATCATCTACTGTTTTTATTGAATATATCATAGTGTAATTTTCTGTTTTGAGTGTTATATGCCAAAAAATAAGGCCGCTTATGAGTATTAGTAAAGCAACCACTAGTATACTACCAGATTTCATAACTAATTTCCTTTGCGTTTTTGTATTTCTTTAAAAAGATTAATTTTTTCATTATATATAGTAAAGATATGTGAGGTTGACATCTGTTCAATTTCAATTTCATATATCTTTTTGCTGACAATATCTTCAGCATATGAAAGATACCGCTCTTTTTGTGCATTGTCATATACTAAAAGATAGAACATTGCTGCAGCAATATATTCTTTTTGTGCAAGATCCAAGAGCCTGTTTTTTTCTTCTACTAATCGAATATACTCTTGACGAATTATTTTTCGTTGTTTGCTTTTTGATAATTCTGCTTTTTTGTGCGCTAATTCTTTATTTTTCCTTTTGGCCTCTTTTACTAGTTGTTGAGCAACTAACTTTGATAGAAGGGCTTTTTTTGCATCGGCAGCATAGCTTTTTTGCGCAAATCTTTTTGATTTTTCGATTTTCTTTCTAAGGTCTTTTGTCGTTGCTAAGGTATGGGCTTGATTAAAAAGGTCCTGTTGAACGAGTAGGTTTGGCTCCATAAGTGCTTGAATATACATAAGTTGTGACCAACGATACAGATTTCTTTCTTTATGGAGAGCGAAATCTCTTTGCATGCAGAGAGTTGGTTTAAAGACATTTAAAAAAATAAAAAATGTTGGTAAAAAGTATTGTTTCATAGCACAGGTCCAATCGATTTTTAACGAATTCTCCGTAGTAACGACTATGAGTCCTTTTATATGCTTGGTGTTTGGATAAAGTATTGCATTTCCAACTATTTCATCATTACTCTTACTTAAAAATAGCAAATGAATCATCAAAAAGGAAAGAGAATGATTACTACTATTCTTATGTGGATTATGTATCTTATTGATTTAATTGGCGTTGGAATAATTTGTTATGGTGTTATTCGTGCATGTGTATATTTTTTACAACATTGTATCTATCGAATTCCTTTAGACGTTGACTTAATGCGCCTCAATTTAGGCCGCACTATTGTATTGGCAGTTGAGTTTCTTCTTGCTGCTGACATTATCAAAACTATTGTCACTCCCGATTATTATGAGATTGGGATGCTTGGAGCATTGGTTATAATTCGGACAGTATTGACCTATTTTTTAAATCAGGAACTTGAGCAACTGCAACACTAATCTATTATGTTTTATCTTCAAGAGCTATGATTACTGAGCTAATATTCTACTATATGGCTTGAAGCTTGCATTTATATAAAATATGCATTGATTTTATTATTTATTTGTATTAATCTAAAAAAGGACAGAATAAACTGTAAAAATACTAAAAAAGGTTATTTTCGTGATTAATCTACAATTTCCGATTATTATTCCCACAATTGTCTAATCCCAGCACACCAAACGTGTCCTGGGGGAATGATGAACTGATTTTTACTGAGAACGAATTTTGTTTTCTATAGAATAGATATGCATTTACCATATTTTGTTCTAATCTACTTCTCTTTTTCTCATCTTACACAAATTACCATAATTTTTTTGCAAGCTTAGGTAACTAATGCTTGTACTAAACGATACTATTATTTTTTTGAACTATTTTTGAAAGGTAGAACTATGCTACCACTTTTACAAATTAGGAATCTTTGTAAGACCTATAAAACTGATAAAGGTACTATTGAAGCGCTTAAAAATGTTTCTTTTGATATTCAGCAAGGAGAAATTTTTGGCCTTCTTGGTGTCAACGGTGCTGGTAAGACAACACTGTCTTCCATAATTGCAACTATTCATCCTGCAACCAAAGGAGAACTGCGCTATAAGCAGGCTTCAATATATTCAGATATTAATGGGTATCGGCAATCGATTGGTTTTTGCCCTCAAAAACCAAATTTTGAATCAACATTAACTGTTGAAGAAAATTTGATTTTTGCCGGTAGATATTATGGATTATCACAAGAAGAGATAGTGCATAATGCACGATTTTTTATGGAAAAGTTTGAGCTCACTCGCTATGCGCAGCATAAGGTTGATATTTTATCGGGTGGCTATAAACAACGTCTCTTAATTGCGCGCGCTTTGATGCACAAACCTTCTTTAGTATTACTTGATGAGCCGACCGTTGCTTTAGATCCACATATTAGAAGACAGCTTTGGGATCTTATTAAAAGTCTCAAAGAAACTGGCGTAACGGTGATTTTAACAACACATTATCTTGATGAAGCAGAATATTTGGCCGATAGAGTTTGTATTCTTGATAAAGGCAAAGTTGTGCTCATTGATAAACCTGAATCGTTAAAAACTAGTTTTAACAAAGCAAATTTAGAAGAAGTATTTTTAGAACTTATGAAAACAGAGGGAACTTTATGAAAAGAAGATCATTAGCCGTTTTTGGCTGGCTTCTCTGGCAAGAATTACGCGTTTTTTTTCAAGATTTTTTTGCAAATGTTATTGATGCACTCCTTTTTCCTGCCTCAATTGTGTTGGTAAGTAGTTATATATTACCTCATATGGGTATTGGAAATGAGTATGGCAGCTTTATTCTGGTGGGAACTATGACCAGTATGTGTTTATTTAATGCAATAAACAAAGCACAAATTATGGTTGCTGATATGGAAGGAACTAATAGTATTTCCTATCAATTGGCTTTGCCTTTACCTGCATGGCTGCTTTTTATTAAAATTGGCATCGGTTTTGCATTAACCTCCTTATTTCTGAATATATTTACGTTGCCGGTGGGTAAAATTCTATTAGGTTCTTTATTTAATCTGAGTAATCTTTCAATAATAAAACTTGCACTATCCTTTGTAAGTATAAATATATTTTTTGGGTTTTATGGCTTATGGATTGCAAGTTGGGTTAAAAAAAGTATGAACTTTCCCCATATCTGGATGCGTTTTGTTCTTATTTTATGGACTTTTGGTTGTTACCAATACTCATGGAACACGCTTAATAAGGCATATCCATCTTGGAGTTATGTTTCATTGCTTAATCCCATGATCTATGCTTTTGAAGCATCGCGTTCAGCGGTATTGGGCCAAGATGGTTTTATTAATTTTTGGTTATGTTTAGGAATGTTGTGGTTGTTTATAGTTCTTTTTTATGCACATGCATTAAGAAAGTTTAAAAGACGCCTTGATTATGTTTAAATAAAAAAAATATGGGTGCATATCTTTTTTAGGTATGCACTCATTTGAAATTTATGAGGAATTTACAATGAACAGTACTAGTATACAAGTTTTATTAAGCGGATTTTTATTTGCATGCGCTTCGACTTTTTGTATGGAAGAAAGGCATGATAATGATATTCGTCTTGCGCTTTTGAACGGTCCTTCATGCGCAGGAAAAACATCTTTGGCAAAGTCGTTGGTGAATCTTGCTCATGAAAAAGGAATTAATAATGTATCTCATATGAGTTTTGATAGATATCAAGTAGAAGTGTCCAATAATAGTAACTATACCAAAGAACAAATAGCTTATTTTGAAAATAAGGGAATTCATATTTTTGCAGATCCTTATTTAAAAGGTATCAAACAGGAAATACAACAAGATTTTGTTATTTTTTACAATCAAATCTTGGAAAAAATGGTTGAAGGAAAGTTGGTAATAGTAGATCATTGCTTTATGAATCGAGGAAGTTTCCTCGATTTTCTATATGTTTTTAGAAAGAAGCTTCAAACTATTGCTTTGATTAAAGTTTTTTGTTCGTATGAAATTGCAAAAAAGAGGTTACAAGAAAGAAATGCATCGGATGATACGTTGCAACATAGATTAGAATGTTATTTCGAGCAACATTATAGAAAAGGATCGAGATTACAAGAGATTGTGGATGATCATAAGCACTATGATTTTAAACTTGATACATCGGATATTTCTCCTAAAGAGGGTGCAGAAGATTTGTTGCCATTCGTACTGCAAATAGATGAATCTGTAGATAATGCTTGTAAAAAAAATGAGAAAATAATGAGAGAAGCTCTATATCAACGCTATTATTATGATGCCTGTTGTATATATTAATGATTATTATTCTTGCTCATTAATAAAATTATGCATACATATTATTTTTTAGTATGTATGCATAATTTTTAAATAATGCTTTATATCTGAAATAGTAGAAATTGAGGTAGGTTCTAAGGAGATAGTATGCAAAAAGCTCACTATGTAAAAATTCTTTCTTGTACAGCTTTATTGTTTATATCAAAGCCATGTAGCAGTATGCTCTTGAATTTTGATGAAATAGTTTCTGCTGTAGAACCATGGGTAACAAAAAAAGATATTGCCGAGCAACTTATGCAAGAATCGGTTGATTTACAGGTACCCAAAAAAGTTATTGAATCAAATTGTTTGAAAGCAGTATTTGATGCACATGAATCACGTGTTACCTTATATGAGCCGTTTACTTGTTATTGTATTACCTATGATTTTTTCTTGATATGTATTGATATCAGCAGCGCTGATATAAAAGAGTCAGATGAAATTTCAGGAAATGAAAAAAAGAAGTGTTGTATGCAGTAAGCGATACAACACTTCTAAATTTCTAGAGATACTATTTTTTATAGTCTTTGCTATTCTAACGCGAATTCGATGATAATAAAAAATGAAAAAATAGCATCAAATCAATGCTTTGCTGTGGAAAATAATTTTACGAATGTCATTGCGAGCTTGCGAAGCAACCCAGTTATAAAGGCTTTTCATTTTATTACTGGGTCACCACGTCACTACACTTTGTTTCGTTCCTCGTGATGACATCATTGATGTTCACAATATTTTTTTGCTTGCAGGAATCTACGTTTATTCATCGAATTCGGGTTATTCTATAATATTCAAAGCCTTTAGAGTGCGATAACCATCACTTTCAAAAGGCCACTTGAAGGGAATTAGATTTGCCAGTTGTGTCGTAATTAAGCCTGCGCAAACCAGTCGCCTTGCAAAATGCTGATCGCATGAAAAAAATGATTTTTGTAATCCATTGGAAACAGCTTCGATAAGTGATTGACCGCCATAGTATTCTATGCCAATATTGACACATTTTGATGCTGCATAAATCGCAGCTAATCCACCTACGGTGCCACTTGCATGCAAAAGAGCTCTGCGTAATCCTTTTAGTGGAACTTTTGATTTATCATAGTCATAGGCAGGGAATTTCCAAGGAAGAAATTCGAATTTATAAGTTACCGGCAGATTAAACAATGCTTTTACCGTAAGGCCATGGCATAGTTCATGAAAATTACAAAACTGAGGATTGATCAAGCAAAATGCACCTAATGCAACGCCAACTGTTTTTATAGTTTCTTGAGAGGCCATATTTTTAAAATATTCCAGATTCATAGTTTGTGACGTATGGTTTGCTGCTAAGAGGAAGCATAAAGAAGCTATTAATTTTTTGAGATGCATATAAATCCTTACCTAATAGTTTAACGTAGATGATTAAAGTAAAAGTATAGTGAAAATAATTTTTTTTAAAATGTTGGATTTTAAAATGTAGGGATGTTGTTGAACCCAAGGGCTTGCAAAAAACCATATCCATCTGAGAATGTTATGCCATTATTATTATCGGTTGAAAGGATCTGCGGAAGAACAGCTTTTTGTGGGATAAATTGAGTTATTTGATTAAAAAATATATAAAGCGCCGATATAGTAATTCCGGGTTGTTGTTTCTCATGAAAAAAGGGTTTTTTAAAACCGACTAGTAATCTTTCTTTTATAGGTAGTTTTGTATTGGTTATAAGTTCGTGAATTATTGAATTTATTTTTAAAGCAGCAAAGCCTGTTACAATGCCAAATAAAGGGCCGGCGGCATACATGAGAGCCATATTAATACCTTCTTTAGGACATTGATCAAAAACAATACAGCCATGCAAAGCAGGTTTCAAGGTTAAAGGTATATATAGAGACGTTGATAGGCCTAATAAAAGTTTAAAGGCTGTAGCATGGCCTAGTTCATGCACCACTGAACTTAATTTAGTAATGGCAAGTCCTAGCATTGTTTGAAATGCTATTTTTCCTATTGCATCAGTTCCATATGAGGCGTACTTTTTTGTAATATGTTTATCGATTTTTTGCCAAGCAGGGTTAATTGCAGGTTTAATGTCTGATGCGTCAATAATGATAAATGGTAGCTTTGCAGAGTTTAGTTGTTGAGAGTTTGTATCTTTTAAAGATGCCTCGATTTTGGGAAAAATAAAGGTTGCGCTAAGAATGAGCTGGAATGCAACCATGTTTATTTTTTTGTTCATTATTTTCCTAAATTTTATTTTTCTTGATAATAATCTAATGCTTCAAGTATTTGATATCCATCACTTTTTGACTCTCCTAGTTGTGGCAAATAAAGTTTCAAGGGAATAAAATTAAATAATTGGTCTACTATCATCCAACCTAATACTGTTTTTGTTGTCCAGCTTTGGTCACTATTGAAAAATGGCTTTATTAAACCGGTTGTTACTGCTTGCATGATTGGCGTTCCGGTGAAATATTCATAACGAATATTATTAAGTTTAGAGAGCGAATAGATCGCCAATAATCCAGCTAATGGTCCTGCAGCATAAACTGACGCTAGACGTAATCCTTTTGGAAGAACCATAGGTTCTTTTAATTGAAAATATGGTGGGCGCCAAGGAACTATAGTTAAATGAATAGTACTATCAACTCCTAATAATAATTTTAGAGTGAGCATGTGTCCTAGTTCATGAATGCTATTTACTAGAGGGTCAAGTGCATATTTTCCACAAACGGTTAAGACCATTTTTTTTACTATAGTTAAAGCGCTTGAAGTTGGGATATTTTTAAAAATTTCTGAATGCATGCTTTTTGTCTGGGATAGTGATAGAAGCATCAAGCTCAAGGATAATACTAATTTTTTCATGAATTCTCGCTATGGTATATTTATATTTTTTTAAAATAATAATCTATTAATTATTTTATGACAATAATTTCAATTTGTCAAATTTATAAGCGATCAAAAAGATCTATTTTTTGGTCTCATTAACCATTTTTTTCAAATCAAACCATTCTTGTCGTAACGCAATAGCCTTTTCAAAGTTAAATGCTTCAGCAGCTTCTTGCATTTCGGTTTCCAGTATTGCAATGCGTTTTTCTGCTTCTTCCAGTGTTTGATGTTGTTTT
Organism: Candidatus Babeliales bacterium; assembly: GCA_963722255.1. Taxonomy (GTDB): domain Bacteria; phylum Babelota; class Babeliae; order Babelales; family JANWKD01; genus CAVRJM01. The sequence goes on along the minus strand of CAVRJO010000001.1, from coordinate 401,821 downwards.
TGTGCCTTTTTGCCTTTTGAAGCAAGGGCAATTGCACTTTGAAGTTTTGAAATTGATTTGGTTACATCGCGTTTAACGCTTGTAGGCGTAACACCATGTTCAAGGTTGTAGGCTTCTTGAATTTCGCGTCTTCGTTTCGTTTCTTCAATAGTGTTTTTGAGTGAATCGGTCATTTTATCAGCATATACAACAACCCGTGATTCATTATTTCGCGCAGCACGTCCAATAATCTGAATGAGTGACCGTTTATCACGCAAAAAGCTTTCTACGTCGCCATCCATGATAGCAACTAATGCTACTTCAGGTAAATCGATACCCTCGCGTAATAAGTTGACTCCGACAAGTACGTCAAAAACACCAAGTCGTAATTTATGCAAAAGTTCACTTCGCTCAGGCGTTTTTATTTCGCTATGCAAATAGCATACTTTAATCTGACGCTCTTCAAGATAATGAGCGAGCTCTTCAGCTAACTTTTTGGTAAGAACCATAACAAGCGATCTGAATCCTTTTTCTTTAGTTTCAGTTATTTGCTTAATTAAATGTTCAATCTGATTAGTTCTTGGATGAATTTCTATAAGCGGATCAAGTAATCCAGTAGGGCGTATAATCTGTTCTACAATTTGGTCAGAATGTTGTAACTCATAAGGACCTGGTGTAGCAGAAACAAAAATCGTATCGTTAAAAAATCGTTCAATTTCTTCAAATTTTAAAGGACGGTTATCGGCTGCAGAAGGCAATCTAAAACCAAAATCGATGAGCGATTTTTTGCGCGCTTTATCGCCAGCGTACATGCCTTTAAGTTGCGGTAAAGCAATATGTGATTCATCAACAATAAGTAAAAACTCATCACTAAAGAAATCAAAAAGACAATACGGTTTTTGACCTGATGATCGGCCATCAAAATAAACAGAATAGTTTTCAATACCTGAACAATATCCCACTTCCTGTAACATTTCTAGATCATGCGCAACGCGCTGTCTAATGCGTTCTTGATAGAGTGCATTGGGCATATTAGGGGCCCATTCAGAAACTTCTTTCTGAATACTTGCAATTGCGGCCTGTTTCTTTTCTTCTGTTGTAACAAAATGCTTTGCAGGAAAAACTAAGGTGTTATCAAGATTCATAAGCACATTATTATTAGTTTTATCAATCCATTGCAATGATTCTATCGTATCACCAAAAAGTTCAATTCTAAGTTTTTCTTTTTGATAAGGTAAATTGATTTCTATGGTGTTGCCTATAACGGCAAAGGTTCCTGAACTGCGTTCGATATCATTTCGTTTGTATTGAATAAAAATCAATTTATTCAGTAAATCGGATCGTTTAATCTTTTGACCAATGGCAAGCTGTAGGGTTAAATTTCGATAATCGGTCGGATTTCCCAACGAATAAATAGCTGAAACCGAAGCAATAACAATTGTATCTTTTCGATTTATTATTGAAGCAGCAGCTTCAACGCGCAACCGTTCAATTTCGCTATTAACTTTTGTTTCTTTGGGGACATAAATATCTTGAGCAGGTAAATACGATTCCGGTTGATAATAGTCATAATAACTGACAAAATAGCAGACCTTATTTTCAGGAAAGAAGAGTGAAAACTCCTCATAAAGCTGTGCTGCCAATGTTTTATTGGGAGACAAAATTAGAACCGGTTTATCTTGGTTTGCAATTACGTTAGCCAAGGTAAAAGTTTTTCCTGACCCGGTCACCCCAACGAGGGTTGATTTGCCTGGTCTATTGGTGCTGAGTTTTTCGATTGCTTTTGGCTGGCTTCCGGCTGGTGCAAAAGGAGAGTGAAGCTTAAATAGTTTATTTTTCATAATACTCCTTAGTATAGCAGACAAATAAGAAATCGACCACAGGGTTGTGGCTAATTTTCGTTTCTTTTTATCCGTTGAAACTGTTGAACTGCTAAGTAAGCCTCGGCAACAGAATCAAATGGCTGAATATCTCTTGAATGTCTATTTATGTCTTCAGGACTTGAAGGATCTCCATTTCTAATTTGAGTTGATTGATGAAGCATCATGTGTTTAAATTGTGCAATGCTTTTATTCAATGAATTAAATTCTTCTGCTATAATTGTTAATTTTTTGCACTTCTTTTCGAGCTTGTGTTTGATTATTCTATTTTGTTTCCAAAAACTGTAGCAGGTATATGCAAGAATGACCGTTGAAAGAGTCATAAGAGTAGCAAATTGGTTTTTCCATAATGGTGTTAATGGTTTAGTAACCGATTCAAGCCAATATGCTTGCGCAGATTGTGAGCCAATGGTTAGGGATAAAAATAAGAGTAAAATTTTGGTTTTTTTAATCAATTTCATATAAGCCCCATTTCATTAAAATTTTCTATCTGAATTAATTGTATCATAAGGGGAGAGATTGTCAACTTTTTAGTGTAAAAGTCGTAAAAAATAGGTAATTTAAGGAGTTTTTACTGTTTTATAAGAAATTGGTAGAAATCTGTGAGGCTTTCAATAAGATAGTCATTGGTGTAATTTTGAGCCGTTTTTAAGGCATTTTTTTGTAAATCACGTAAGAGTTGATGATTTGAAAGGGTAGCTACTATTTTTTTAGCCATTTCTTCACTTGTTTGCACTAAAAAACCATTGATGCCATTTTTGATAATATCTTTTTGACCAGGTCCATAAAGGGCAATAACCGGAGTTCCTTGGGACATAGCTTCAGCTAAAACGAGCCCTTGGGTATCGCTTGTTGAGGCAAAAAGGAAAAGATGAGCTTGTTTATAGAGCTGAAGGAGTTGCTCTTTGGATGGTTTTTCAATAAAAATGACCTGATTGGGTGATAAATTTTTGATACAATAGGCATAATTTCTAAGGTATGTATATGCAGAGCCGTATCCTGCAAGAATTAAGCGAAGGCTATTTTTTTCAAGAAGTTTCATAACATCAAGTAAGAAGGTAATATTTTTTTCGTGTGTAAATCTGCTTACCGTTAAAAGGGTTAAAGGCATGTGTGGATTTTTTGATGGAGTTTGCGATGGCTCAAAAAAAATTGGTGCAATGCTGCTGGGAATAATTCGGACAGTTTTTTCTGGTGCATATTCTCGTATTCGTTCTTCAACAACTGTTCCAGGTGCAATTATGCCATCAACAGTATTACAAAATGAGCGAACTCTTTTTTGTAGAGCGTGATGTAAAATTTGTTTAGGTAAAGGTACATAGTGTAAATAATATTCATACAAGGTATGGTAGGTAAAAACGGTCGGTATCTTATTTTTTTTTGCCGTTAGTAGTGCAGCTTGCCCTAATAAAAATGGATGATGCATATGCACAATATCTGGCTTTAATTGTTTAAAAAGTCGATCAAGGTTTAGATGAGGGAATAAAGGAAGCGCCATATGATTTTTTTTATATATAAAGCGCACCGGGCAGTTCATACGTAATACACCATCTTCGTGAGCATGATTGCCGGTATAGTCAAGCGTAATGATATTCACTGTATGGCCATTTTTGCGTAATCCATCCCTTGTTGCAAGAATTGAACTAACAACGCCGCCTTGATAAGGGATATAATTATTGGTAACGAATACAACCGATAACTTTTTTGTGTTCATAGTTCAGGAAAGTGAGATATTCCTAATTTTTTCCAATCGGCATTAAAAAGCTCAATGCCCTTATCAGTTAAAATATGCTCGGTAGCTTTTTTTAAAAGTTCTGGTGGTATTGTTGCAACATCTGCGCCGGCTGCGATAGCTTCATGAAGATGGCGTACATGACGTAAGGATGCCGCTAGAATTTGTGTTTGATAACCATAGCGGTCAATCATTTCGCGCAACTCATATAAAAGTTCTATGCCGTTGCCATCATTATCATCAATTCGACCGACAAAAGGAGAAATATAGCGTACGCCAAGTTTGCTCATAAATAGACCTTGATTAAGTGAAAAAAGCAAGGTGATATTGAGTGGCACATTTTCTTCTACCAGCTTTTTAATAATCTGATAATACGCTGCAAAGCATGGTATTTTGACAACAACATTAGGTGCTAGTTGTGCTATTTTTTTTGCTTGATCATAAACTGCTTTAGGATTATTTTCTGTTATTTCAACACTAACCTCTTTAGGGTTCATGAGGGAACAAATTTTTAAGATTTGTTTAGTCGGGTTGGTTTTTTCTTTTGCAAGGTGTGAAGGATTGGTGGTAACACCATCAATTACATAACTCCATTGTTCAATATCTCCACTATGGGCGGTATCTAAAAATATTTTCATGGTTTTTCTCCTCAAAATTATTGTCCTGTTTACCTTAGTGGTAAATAGTACAAAAAAACAAGAAATTATTATTTTATTAGATGTTTTGCATCTTCAAAATAGCTTATTAATTTTTATCTTTGAATTAGTTTTTGTAGAATCTAGTTTCCATTAATCTTTATAAATGTTAAATTATAGTACATTCATTTTAAAAATCTTATGTATGGGAATGATTTTATGTTAAAAAAAATACTGCCGGTGTTTGTGATTATTGGAGTTGTATGTGTAGTGGGAGGGCTGTATTTTTTGCGTGAAAAAAATCGTGAAAAAAATAATGTAAGCAAAGAGTTGGTATTATCAACGTTATATGGTGATTTTACTATTACTGAACCCGTGTTGATCGATTTGATTAATGATAAGTATGTACAGAGATTAAAAGATATACGACAATATGGAACAAATTATTATACAGTAAAAAAACAAGAATATAATCGATTTGATCATTCAGTTGGCGTTTTTGTACTTTTGCGTAAATTTGGAGCGCCCCTCAATGAACAAATTGCCGGATTGTTGCATGATGTCTCACACACGGTATTTTCACATGTAGGGGACTTTTTATTTAAAATTTCTCAATTGGGTGAAAATTCTTATCAAGATAATAATCATGAAAATTTTATTAAGAGTACCAGTATCCCTGAGATTTTGAAAAAACATGGTATTTCAGTTCAAGACATTTTGCATAAAAATGATGGATTTACCCTGCTTGAACAAAATTTACCTGAGGTTTGTGCAGATCGCTTAGAATATAATTTACAAGGTGGTTTTGTTGATGGATTGTTGACGTCTGATGATATTCAGCAGATTGTAAACAATATTGTTGTAGAAGATGGTCGGTGGATTTTTACTGATCCCGAGTTAGCAAAAAAAGTTGCCCACGTGCCTTTTTATTTTATGCAAAATATAAATGGATGGAATAATTATAAATGTTATATGGCAAATGAATATAGCGCGGCAGTATTACAACGTGCATTGGCAATTGGATTAATAACACTTGATGATATCTATTTTTCTACGGATGAACTAGTTTGGAATAAGCTGATACAATCGGATGATACAGAATTGCAAAGCCATTTACAAAAAGCATTACATGTTGAAGAACATATCAAGTGCGTTGAAACCGATGAGTATGATATGCTTATTAAAAATAAATTTCGCGGGATCAATCCATGGGTTAAAACTGATAAAGGTATAATGCGTTTAACAGAATTGGATCAAGATTTTAATAAAAATTATACTGAGGTTAAGCGGTATATGGAAGCCGGTTGGCGCATAAAATTATTGTCATAGAATTTAGAGCATATTAGTTACAGCTATTCATTGGTACAACATCTTTGTTATGTATCATTAAGCTATAAAGAGTATCCAGATAGTCAAACTTATTTTTATGGAGAGCTCTTGTTTCTTCCATTACCTCTTGAATTACAGGAGCTGTTTCATGGAGCTTAAAGAGCGCAAAGGCCATCATCTTTTCGTTGCAATTTAATGCTTTACTCGTGATTATTTTATCGAAAGTATCTATTAAATTAGGTTTACACGTTCTATTAACTATGGTTCCAATTATTAAATATTCTAAATCACGAAGTTCGAATATGTTGCATGAAACGGAATTTAACTGAGTTAACAAAAGTACGAAGATCAAGAAGATATTTTTTTTCATAGAGATTATTTTCGTTTTTTTACTATAGAGACTATAGCTAATCATACAAACTGTTCCATAAAATACTAGTATGTTGTAGGCATGAAGCATTGCACAAGATTTTTAATTAGGTATAAACTAGCACTAAGGTTATTAGTACGAGGGAGTAGTATGAATAAAATTGTTATCTGTTTTATTTACTGTTTGAGTGTCGTTGCCTCTTTGAAAAGTATGGAAAATAAAGTTGATGAATATGGTAATGAACGACCTTCGCTTTTTGAAATTCAAGTTGCTCTTGCAGTTGCAAAACAACAAAATGAGATGGGTCAAAGAATTACACAAGCAGATGCATTGTACGCTGCTATGATACGAGCGCACGGTAGGCCACAAACTACTGAAAATTGGTGTTGGCTTTTTTGATACATCAATTTTTGCACTGAGGGATATACAAGAAAAAAAGGCTAATTTTTGGTGTTCAATGTTGAATAAATTCAGAAGAAAAAAAATCTGCTAATAATTACATTAGCAGATTTTTTGATAGCATTATTCCTTAACAACAAAGTTTATTAAACGATCTTGTACAAAAATTACTTTTACTATTGTTTTATTTTCAAGCCATTTTGCAATGAGTTCACGGGCTTGAGGTTCAACAATTTCTTGTGTGCTCTTTCGTTCAATGGTAAGTTCTCCACGCATTTTTCCATTCACTTGAATAATAAGTGGCACAGTATCGTCTATTGTTAAATTTTTATCAAATACGGGCCATGCGCACTCTTCAAGTTTTTTACCAAGCAGTTGCTCAAGAAGTTCGCTTGACATATGAGGAATCATGCATGATAAGGCAACAAAAAGTTCTTGTGCTGTTTTTCTGCTCAACTTCATATGCCCTGTTGTTGCATCATTAAGCCATTCCATGGCAGCAGAAATTGCTGTGTTTGGCTTAAAATGATCAAGGCGCTCTTGAAATTCTTTTAAAAATTTATGGAACCGCTTTGTTACTGTACTATCTTCTTGTTCATTATCTTGCAAAATTGTCGTAGGATTTGTTACATAATCCCATAATTTATGAAGGAATCGTTTGATACCTTCAATGCCCGCATCTTGCCATTCACAATCAAGTTCTGGAGGTCCCATAAAAAGAATATACATTCGCAATACATCTGAACCATACTCTTGCACGATTTCATCAGGGTTGACCACATTGCCTTTAGATTTTGACATTTTTTCAACAGCGCCAGATTTTTCTGAATATCTTGATTTACCATTCCTTGATTAAATAAGATGCGTAAATGGTTCATCGAAATGGCAAATAACCAAGATCATATAGAACTTTTACATAAAAGCGTGAATACAATAGATGCAAAATTGCATGTTCAACACCACCAACATATAAATCAACCGGCAACCAATAATTCATATCTTTTTGATCAAATGGTTCATCTTTTAAGATGTGGATTTGGATAGCGTAAAAAATACCAACATGAACCTGCCCATTGTGGCATAGTATTTGTTTCACGCTTTGCAGGTCCTCCACATTGTGGACATGGTAGTATTGACCCAATCGGTAATTGCTGCAATGGCGATTCGCCCGTTCCAGTTGGTTGATAATGTTCAACTTCAGGAAGTATTACAGGAAACTGATCTTCAGGAACCGGAACAATGCCACATTGACGACAATGAATTAAAGGAATTGGTTCGCCCCAATAACGCTGACGCGAAAAGATCCAATCACGTAAGTTTATAGCTAACTTTTTCGTTGCAGCTAAGCCTATGTATCAACTAAATAATCAGCATAATTGTATTGCGTACCGACCTGCGTTTTACCAGCAAATGGTGCAGGTTCAAGTAAGAATACCATTGATCCATATCGGTATAGCACACTTCTTGAGTTTTAACTTGTTTCGCAATTCAGGATCTATCTGCAGGAATTAAACCAACTTTGAGCGGAATGGTATATTTTTTTGCAAATGCAAAATCACGTTCATCATGCGCGGAACATTTTACAATACCTGTGCCATAATCTGCTAAGGCATAACTTGCAACCCAAATAGGAAGATCGCCATTACCAAGGGATCAATAATATATCGTCCGGTAAAAATCCTTCTGATTCTTTGTATCATACGATGTTTGTTTCAGCACGATTTTTAACTAATTCTTTGCAAAAATCGAGAACTTTTCTTTCATGTTATGTTCACCTTCAAGAAGCATTTGCAATAACGGATGATCTGGTGCAATCACCACAAATGTATCGGCATAGCATGCTTCAAAATGGGCTGAAAATGTTTGAATTGTCAAATCGCTATCTTTAACCGGTGCAGTAAAAATAATCCCTTCGCTTTTGCCAATCCAGTTTCGTTGCATCAAGTTTAACTTTTTCTGGCCATTCAAGGTTATCAAGACCATGCAAGAAGTTTTTCTGCATATTCGGTAATTCGTAATACCCATTGAGCGAATTTTTTTTTGTACAACATGTGTGCCACAACGCTCACAGCCGCCATTGACCACTTCTTCATTTGCAAGACCAGTCAAACAAGAAGGGCACCAGTTAATCGGCATATTCGCTTCGATATGCAAGACCTGCTTTATACATTTGCAAAAAAATCCATTGGGTCCATTTATAATAATTTGGATCGGTGGTATTAAGCTCTTTTGACCAATCATAAATTGCACCAACTTCTTGCAGTTGTTGTTTAAAATGTAGCAATATTTCGCGCTGTACCAATTTGCTGGATGAATTCCTTTTTTAATTGCATCATTTTCTGCAGGCAGTCCAAATGCATCCCAACCCATAGGATGCAAAACATTATATCCTTGGAGCCATTTGATACGTGCATAGACATCAGAAAGAACATAGCCGCGCCAATGGCCAACATGTAACCCTGAGCCAGAAGGATAAGGGAACATATCTAAGCAATAATATTTTTTCCCATCGCCTGTTGGCTTTGCTTGACCAATCTTATGATCATGCCAATATTCTTGCCATTTTTTTTCTATTTTTTTTATATCATAATTCATCGAAAATCCTTATATGAAAATTTTTTAAGTTTTAAAGTAAAACTTCTTCGACATGTTTTAGCTGTAAAATTTTATCGGATTGGTTGAATGCTAGTCCAACTAAAATGATCTGTTTGTTTAAGTGTATGTATCGTTCATAATATCGTTTTTCTTTGATTTGCTTTAAAGCAGTTTTAGGAGAGGCATTGAATTTAAATTCAAACAAAAAAATAGTATTTTTAAAATTTAGTATCATGTCTATACGCCCTTTATCAGTTAAAATTTCCGATTGGGCTTCAAGAGACAGTAGAGTAAAAAGTGCTTGTAGCAAAGCATGATAGAAACTTTCTTTTTTTGTATGCAAGTAACAGGGAATATGGGCAAAAAAAGCTTGCAAGAGTGTGCAGAATCTATCCAGATCTGTTTCTTCAAGCGCTTCAACAAGTTGAATGCTTAATTTTTTTACCGTTGAGGTTGTTGTTTCAGCAAGAATTGAAACAAGAAATTTGGTAAATGATTCAGTCACTTCTTGGTTTGGAAAATGTAAGGTAACAAGATCTGTTTTTTCATTATAGTCAGAAATAGTTAAGTAGCCTGTTTGAAATAAGAGTGGGATAAGCGGAATATCCTCAATCTCAAAATTGCCCAAGCTGTCACGATCGATCTGAATAGTGTCTATTGCCTCAAGTGAATCATACTGTTTTTTAATCAGATGAACTAGAAAGGTTGGCGTTCCCGATTCAAACCAGTAGTTATAAAATTCTTGATCTTTTAAGCAGTAAAGCACGGAAAAAGGATTATATACTTTTTGTGGCGATTTAGAAAACCTATAGCCGTTATACCATCGTTGTAATTCTTGAATTGCAACCTCTATTGAGGTGTTATGCTTTTGCGCGACTGTTTCAAGATACGGTTGAAAATTCTGCAGAATCTCTTCTTGTGTATAGCCTAAGAGCGTGGCCGCCTCTGGTTTGAGTGAAATATCATTGAGATTATTAATTCCGGAAAAAAGTGACGTTTTTGCAAACCTACTAACACCGGTTAAAAAAACAAAATGCAAGTGCTGTTCGAGGCTTTTTATAGTGGTATAGAAGCTGCTTAAAATTGCTTGTTGCTTGTGTGCTTGTTCAGGATCTCGTAGGTGATCAAGAATTGGTTTATCATATTCATCGATAAGGATAACAACGGGATTTTTTTTGGAAAGTTCAATTACGAGCGTTTCTAACATTGAACCTGCGCTAGGCGCTTGTTCAATGTTTATACTATATTCTTGCGCAATTGTTTTTAATTTCCAGATAAGATTAATTTTTAATTCTTCATCAGTTGAGTGATCGATTCTTGAAAAATCAAGTTTAATAATAGGATATTCTTGCCAAGAATAATCACTTGATCCTAACCAAAGATCTTTGAATAATTGTTTATTGCCCGAAAAAATTTCTTGTAGAGTTGAAATCAGTAAGGATTTACCAAAACGACGAGGACGCGAAAGGAAATAAAATCTGCTGCCACTTTTTAAGAGGTTATAGATATAGTGTGTTTTATCTATATACAGATAGTTTTTTTTAGCATAGTATCAAGAGAACTAATATCAGTTGGAAGTAACTTCATATTTTTTATCCATGTAAAGTCTATTTTTAATGACTATTAAATAAGTGGTGGTCATATGTATAGATTCATTATACTAATTCTATCCATTTATTTTTATCTTCGCTAATGCCATATTGAATATTAGTAAGCATTGTGAACAATTTTTGCGTGATTGGACCCGTTTGATTATTGTTAACGATATAAACTTTATTTTTATAGCGTAAGCTACCAACCGGTGAAATTACTGCAGCAGTTCCTGAGCCAAATATTTCTGTGACCGTGCCATTTTCTATTCCATTAACGATTTCATCGATAGAAATTCGACGTTCTTCTACAGGCATATCCATCTGTTTGCTGAGCTCAATAAGAGAAAGGCGTGTGATGCCTGCAAGAATTGAATCAGTTAAAGATGGGGTAACTAACCTATTGTTGATTACAAAAAAAATGTTCATGGCGCCAACTTCTTCAATATACGTACGTTGAATAGGATCGAGCCATAAAACTTGAGCACAGCCAACAGATTTGGCCTCCTGCACTGCACGCATGCTGGCACCATAGTTTCCTGCAGCTTTTGCTTGGCCAACGCCACCTGATGATGCTCGGGTATATTTTTCAGAAACTAGAATGGGTACCGTATTGAATCCTTGTTCATAAAGTGCTCCTACAGGAGATAAAATAATGAAGAAAAGATAGTGTGATGCGGGATTCACATTAAGAGTTTTTTCAGACGCAATCATCGTAGGGCGAATATAAAGAGCAGTTCCCATTTCATTGGGTATCCATGATCGATCTTGTACTACAACTTTTTTTAACCATTGAAGAACCTCTTCAATATTAATTTCTGGCATGCACATTATGCGCGCAGAATTATTCATTCTGTTTAGGTTGTTGCGGGGTCGAAATAGAACTGGTTTGTTATCAATAGTGCAAAATGCTTTCATGCCTTCAAATATTTCTTGTCCATAGTGCAGATTTGATGAAGCCGGATCCATTGTAAAATCCTGGTATGTTTGAATGCGTTGATTATGCCAGCCTTTTTCTTTTGTCCATTCCATGACAAACATATGATCAGTGAATACAGTTCCAAATGGCTTTTTAGTTATTGTTTTTGTCACGATTTTCCTTTCATTAGAGAGATTTTTTAGATAACATTTTTACGCATTTACCAAGAGTACAGATTATTTTTTTGTTAGCCGGGATATTAACAACATTAAAAAGAGCTTGACTGATAATATTGCAAAACACGAAAATGCCAAAAAATATTCGTCGAAAATGAGCTGGCCAATGAGCGCGTTTTTGGCTTGTTGTGATAAAAAAACCAAAGGCGCCGATGATTGTTATGATTCCAAGAACCATTTTTATTATGTCTAGTGCATATAATCCATGAGAATGCTCAAGGGTATCGTTTAGAGCCTCTGCCTTAAGAGCAAAAGTCGCTAAGGTGCCCGTTAATAGCGCCAACGTCTGGAAAATTGCTTGTTTCATTTTTTTTAATGTTTTATTTTTCATAAAATTCCTTATCGTAAGTTTGTGAATGGGGTGTGATTTTTTATAAAAAATCACACCCCATTCACCTTATGCTTTCCGTTTTCCATTAACCATATAATTAAACATCTGTCCAACAAAAGTTGTTTTTTTAGGGTCTTGATCCATGCCGGTTATGGTTGGTATTTGACCAATTGCATTGAAAGATATGAATCCAAAAAGCGGTGCTCGTTTTATCCAATAGGGCCAATGCATATGACGTGCTGCTGTTGCGGTGAAAAAAGCAAATCCCGATGCTACAGAACCCATAGCCGCACATTGTTTTGTATGGGTGATTACCGCTTTACCGGTCATATAATCATCCTGCGTAGTATAGGCATAGTTACTGTTTTTGATTTCCATGCCCTTTATGGTATTGCATGCATAGAACGCAGTGAATAGGCAAAATACAGTTATTTTTTTCATAATAAAATTCCTTTAAACCAATATTAAAATTACAAAAATACAATAAATCGAAAATCCGGCCGGAAATTCGCTGGGCTAACAGCATAGGTATAACGCGTTTATACACTATGGTGTTAAACCAATAGGTTATTTCGATTAATCGAAAAACAAAGCTGGTAAAAACTTTAACGTTTTCAGTTTTTACGTAGCTGAAAAATTTTTAAAAAATAGAAAAAATTCAGGGAAAATAGAATATATTACAGTGCTAATCGCACAATAATAATTGATAAACCTAAGACAGGTAATAAGATGACGTTGTTGATCTTTGAGAAGAAAAAGAAAAGTGAATTAAAAGCATGACAAAAAGACGTCTGAGACGACCTTTGTACGTTTTGTGTATAATTAGTTTTCATATCAAATGACATGAGTAACTCCTACAAAATAAATTAATAATCAACTATTTCCATTCTAACAGAAAAATATATATTTGCAACAAATATTTCAGTTTGTGTGAAAAAACTGTTGTTTTACTGCAAAATTAATTTAATAGATTCCTTACATGAAATATTTGTTTTGGTCTGAGCTATAAGGCTCATGGCCGCCTTCAGAACAACAGGGGGCAAGGACATAACGATTATTACTGCGTGATTTATACAGATCTACATGATCATGTACGTAACTATATACAGGATCAGTTTTGAAAAATTCATTAATTCGTCGCATTAAACATGGTTGTGGGTATTCAGATATAGTAAGATCTACTGTAGCATTGGTATTTTCAGTAAGAATTTTTACCGCTGGTAAGTTGCGATGTGAAATAGCTGCTTCTAAGAGATTTTGATGGAGATATAATTTATTTATGCAAGCACCTCTTTTAAGAAGCACCCATAAAAGATCTAAAGCACGATCTGTTGTTGTGCTTGTAACTAAGCTGTGTGTAAGTGGAATGGTATCATGAGAGTTGACATTAGTAAACCCTTTAGAGAGTACGTAGTTTAATTTTTCTAACCATTCAATGGTTTGTGATTTATTTTTAACGGCTTTTTGAGCATAAAAATGGGCAAGCGTGTCTTTTCTGTCTTTAAAGGATGTATTAACTAGTTCTTGAGCTAATTCAAAAGGTATGGTATCAAGAATATCCAATGAAAGTCTGTTTTGAGCAATATCATCAATAATTTTTGTGCACAGCAGGTTTTTTAAGCTAGGTATTTTTTCAGATTCAAGATTTATTTCTTGCTCTTGCATTGCTGTAAGATTTAATGGAAGCGCACTATTAAAAACTAGGAATACAATAAATATGGTTTTCATAAGACTCCTTGGGTATGAAGCTGAGTTTTTAAATGTTTATTCAAGCATGAGCCTAAAAAGCAAACAACTGATCGCCGATTAGGAACATTAATAACATGAAAAAGCATTTGGAAAGAAACATTGCAAAATATAAAAATGCCAAAGAAAGTTCTGCGTAGATATGCGGGCCAATGAGAACGTTTGTCGCTTGTTGTTATAAAAAGTCCTACGCCACCAACTATAGTAATGATGCCAATAGCCATTTTTATCCAATCAAGGGCATTGAGTCCAACCATATATTCAACTTCTTCTAGAGAATCAATAAGAGAGCCGTATGCATTCGCATACATGAAAAAAGAAATAATAGATAAGGTTATTATGGGGTATAAAAGTCGTTTTTTTAGTAGTTTCATGAGCTCCTTGATTTTATAGGGAGTCTTTTACTGTTTTTTAATGCCTTTTTATAGAGAGTATACGCCAAAAAAGTGATAGATGGTACCAGAATAGTTAAAAATATTAATTTTCATTAAAAAAATAGTTAAAAATATTTATTATTGAATAAAATAATGCTTTTTTGATATATTAATTATAATAGTAATTTTATTAAATGGATAGGTATTTTCAAAAAAAGGAAGGGTTTAGTATGTATAAGAGAGTATTATGTGCGGTATTGTTAGCGCTTTCTGCAGGGATGTCATTACAGGGTATGGAAAGATTGACTCGTTGGGGAAGTGGCTATTTAAATAGGCTTTGGAAAAGTGCTGAAGAATTGATAACTCGGAAGAATGAAAAAGAGGAAAGAAGAGCTGGATTAATAGAGCAATATAAGGAGAAGTTAGTTAAGCTTCAAACAAAGAATGAATTGCCCTCTACAGAACAAATGCAAAAAAGAATAGAACGTTTAAAAAAGATAAATAATGATTTAAATCGACTTTATGATGACATGTTAGATGATCTTTATAGCAATAAAGTTAAGAGTTCGCAATTCTCTTCATATCTTGATGATCTTAATCCTTTATATAGTTTTAGGAATGCATTGGAATACCAGTTCAATTCTAAAACTAGAAAAACAGAAGAACAAAAAAAACTGAATGAAGAATTAAAAAGAATTGAATCTGATTTTGTAAAAGATATCAATGAATTAGAAGGCGCTCAGCAAAGTGTAGAAAAGCAGCAAAAGATTTTGGGAAAAAAATATGAAAATATAATTGAGGACGTTATTAAAACGGTTGAAAGACAAGATCGTGAATATCAAGAAAATCAGAAGAGAATTGCCCAAGAGAAGCAAATCAAAGAATTGAAAAGAGTGCTATTAAATGTTAAGAATGATTTGGATTTTTTTAAAAAATTAGATATTAATAAAGAAAGCATATTAATGTATGACACAGATTTGACACAAATTAAAAAATTGAAAAAAAATCTCCAAGATGTGCGAAATAATTTTGATATTATTTCCATAACGGGACTTCAGAAATATTACGATCCGAGAAATATTTCCCAAGATATGGCCTTTTTGGATAATCTTTATCGCAAAATAGAAAGCCTTAAAACCGGAAAAGCAATAGAAGAGAGCGTTGAAACTGGTGAAGAATCGGGAGAGGAGGGAGAAGAGCTATTTCCCTATGAAAAAGAAAAAGAGAAAGATTAATAAATCACTATTAATACTATAGATTACAATAAAGCCTTTCAGTTTATAAAACTGAAAGGCTTTAGCTTTTTTGTTGATTAATTACATATTCGCATTTTTCTAAAAGCTTGTTTATATCTTGATAAATATCGTGGCACTCTATCATCAATATTCTTTCTTTCATGTACGCATTTAAAATTCTTTGCGCCATTTCCGGGGAGTTTCTGTTATAGTAAGAGTAAGCAACATGATAGGTCAAGCGGGCTGTTACTCGTTTTAGTTCATGCTTTATACTAAAGCTATCGGTTAAGAGCCTAAAGAGATTATCGCAATAAGCATAAAATACTAACAAAGCACTGTTTATTGTATACCAATCAGCTTTGGCTTTTATAAGATCTTTAATAAGCTTTTTCTGCAGTTTCTTATGTTGCAGGATGCGTTTTAGTGGATAGCTTTGAGTGGGTTCTTTATCATGTGTTGTGCAAAGTAAGCTTAGTTCAGAATCATTTAAATAATACTCTTGTGTAAAAAGGAGTTGTTGCACTTGATAAGGATGAGCATCAGGATCTGGTTGTAAAATCGTATACAAAGAAAGCTGGCTTACTATATAGGGTTCGGAATTTTCATGAAAATATCGATCTAAACATTCTTTAATATCGGTTTCTTCTTTTTCCATAGCTTGGGCATAGAGTAATAAAAGTATACTAAATACTAGCAACCTTTTTTCCATATGCTCCTACTAAAATGGTAATGTTCTTAGGAGAAATTCCTTTGTAAAGGATACGATATTTTTTTATTTGATGAAATATATTACATAAAAATCTAGAGTTGGCCTATTAAATCAGGAATTCCATGATTACAATTTTCTTATATGTCGAAAAAAATAGTAGGTCATTTTTGATTTAAGCCAATAAATATAGATCTTATTACGCATATATTTAATGATAGTGGTCATGCAGGTTCCTCCTTTTAACTTTTTTTGTGTAAAGCATAGTAAAAAATTGGTAAAAAGATCTACAAAAATATTTGTGATGTTTCCTATACCATAACTCTATACTTTTTTTCAACCATCATGATATTACTGGGCATAAGAAGTAACGTTACTACGTAAAGGAGAATAGATGGCAAAGTTGATTGTGATTAATGCATTGGCTAAAAAATATTATGATGATTGTCATATAATTGGATCAATGAGCGTACCTTTAGATAAAATTGAAAGTTATGCACGGACACTTGATAAAAAGACACCCATTGTTGTCTATTGTGGATCGTATAATTGTCCCATTAGTGAAAAAGCATGGCGTATTTTTGATGCCTTAGGCTTTGAATCGGTTTGGGCATATGAGGGTGGGCTTGCTGAATGGAATCAAAAGGGTTTGCCGTGTGCCGGTGCATGCCAAGAAGAGTATTTGAATCGTCAAGAAACATGGCATGAACGTGGCATAAAAACGATTACGGCTGAAGAATTAAAGGAAATGATGGAGAAAGCGAATCTTCTCTAGTATTTTGAATGAGTGATGCCAAAAGGAGTATTGTATACCCTTCCATATTTTATTTGCACTTTATTGATAAAAAAAGCAGAATAAAAAGTATCGAGTGTAAAAGTTTTCTTTAATTATACTATAAGAGAAAAGTATGGCATCATTACAAATTCAAAAAACAGGACAACCGGTTGTTAGCAAACAAGATGAGATGATTTTAGTGGTAAAAAGGGCTGAATTTTTTAAGCACGAAGCTTCATGGGCTGGGTTAAAGCAGGTTGATTTTGATTCTTATTTGAAACTTATTAACCAAAAAAAAGAGTTTCTACCTCGCTCAGCAATGGAAATTGATCCTTCCTATAAACAAATTATTCCTTATCTGATTTTTTCGCATAAAGATTCCTATTTTTTAATGCAACGGCGTGATAATGCAACAGAAAATAGATTAAAAAATAAATATTCTCTTGGTATTGGCGGGCATATTCGTGAAGAAGATTTAACGAACAACTCGATTTTTTCATGGGCTGAACGAGAATTTCATGAAGAGGTTTCCTATAATGATTCGTTTACCATTAAACCGCTGGGAATTTTAAATGACGATGCAACGCCTGTTGGGCAAGTGCATGTAGGATTCGTCTTTTTAATTGAGGGGTCTACTCCTCATATTTCTGTAAAATCTGAACTTAAAAATGGACAATTAGTGACTTTAGATGAATGTAAAAGTTATTTTAATACCATGGAAACATGGAGCCAAATTGTGTACGAGTTTTTACTCACTAAAAAAGAACAGTAAGACTGGTGCATTGCTCACGATACACATGATGCTTTGTTCGGTTATCGCGCAAAGCTTTTAAAAAATAAAAGAAGGAGAGATGAGTAATGCGTTTAGTTACGATGTTTAATCAAACGATGAAAATTTGTAAGCTTGGCAGTAAGATTTTTCTGCAACATCCCAGTTTGCTTTTCTATCCATTATTTTCTTTTTTATTATGTTTTTTGCTCGAAGCTATTGTGCTTTTTTTCATTTATTTCCGGTATGGGATTCATATATTTAATCATGAAACACTAGAGTTATGGGGATTTTTATCGTTGTGGGAGCTAGGTTTTTTATTTGCTGTGTTTATAGCGCCCCTATCATGCTTTGTGACTTTTTTTATGTTGCTTGCAAAAGCAGCATTAGCAGATGCACTCACTACTCTTTATGAGGATCAATTACATTTTTCATGGTATCAAAGTTTTTGTAGAGCAGTTTTTTCATATCGTGAGCTTATGCAATATGCATATTTAAAAACGTTATTAGTCATTGTTGGAGAATCGGGAATAAAAAAGTTCTTGAGGCGTCATGTGGATCTTTTGGGAGGTAGAGATTATATTTATCAAGCACGAGCCGATAATTGGCTTGAAGCAACATTTTTAGTTGTGCCTTTGCTGGTATTGAATCGGCTTTCTCTGAGAAAGGCTATAGAAAAATCAAGAATAGTTATGGAAGAGTTGTTTGGAGGTAAGGTAATGGCAAGATTTTCATTTGTAATGCTTATTTTTTTCCTTGCATTGTGTTTTGCAAGTCCTCTTGCGCATCTTATTGGTGCAAAAACCAATGGAATGGCGGGTATAGCGCTCTTTTTTTTGTTCTTAGCACTCATAATGTGTATAATACGTAGTCTAGAAGGCATATTTCATCTGATTGTATATCGTTATTGTCTTAAAAAATCGATTGAGCCTTTTACTCGCGATGCTATAGTAACTAGCTTTGCGCACGATATGCACGAGATTTTGTGAACTATTTTGATGAATAAGGTGTTGGATGAAAAAATTGCCGATTGATGTTAGTACTTTTGAAACAATGCGAATGAATGACTATCTTTATGTCGATAAGACTGAGATTATCTATAATCTTATAAATGCGGGTCGCTACTATTTTTTATCACGCCCACGTCGATTTGGTAAATCGTTGCTCATTTCAACACTTAAAGAAATTTTTTCTAATAAAAGAGCTTTGTTTTCCGATCTTTGGATAGATTCAAGTGATTATAATTGGCAAGAGTATCCAGTTATTCATCTAGATTTTGGACGTATTGCGCATTTAGATTCGCTTGAACTAAGAATGAGTATTAACAAAAAGTTATTAGAAATCGCCAGAGAATATACTATTGAGATTGAAGATTCAGATGTTCCTGAATGGACTCTTGATCGATTAGTTGTTGAGTTATCAAAAAAAAATAAAGTGGTGGTACTTATTGATGAGTATGATAAACCTATTTTAGATCACCTAAAAAATATTGAAGAAGCACAAAAACAACGCGATGTCTTGCGAAGTTTTTATGGAGTGCTCAAGGGTCTTGATGCATATTTGCATTTTATACTTTTAACTGGCGTCAGTAAATTTTCAAAGACATCGATTTTCTCAGGTCTTAACAACTTAAACGATATTTCGATGAAGCCTGAAGCAGCAACTCTATTGGGTTATACAGAAGATGAGTTAAAACACTATTTTTCAGGGTATATTGAAGCAGCTGCAAAGGAGCACGAAACATCAAAACAAGTTATTGTGCAAGAGATGCGCCATTGGTATAATGGCTATCGTTTTTCACGTGTTAAATCATTAGTGTATAATCCGTTTTCAGTGCTCTATTATTTGAAAGATAAAGAGTTTAGTAACTACTGGTTTGAAAGTGGAACACCCAGTTTTTTAGTTGAGCTACTCAAAAAAGAGTATGAATCGCTTGATAATATTCAAGAAATAGAGTGGAGCAGTGAAACGTTAGGAAGCTTTGATATTGATTATATTCATCTTATTATTGTTCTTTTTCAAACAGGGTATTTAACCATAGCAGATTATGATAAACACACGCGTAAATATATGCTTGATTATCCTAATCAAGAAACACGCGATTCATTTCAAAAATATATCTTTGCGGCGCTGGTGAATTCAACTAGTTTTGCAGTAGAGCATAGCACGTCACAATTGCGCATGGCGCTTAGAAACAATAATATTCAGCAGTTTTGTACTATTTTGCAAAGCTTGTTTGCACATATTCCGTATAACCTTCATATTGCGCAAGAACGCTATTACCATTCACTTTTCCAGTTACTTGGTAATTTGCTTGGAATGGATATTCAATCGGAAGTGGTTACCAATCGAGGAAGAATCGATTTAGTGATTACAACCAAAACGCATGTGTATATTTTTGAGTTAAAATTCAAAAAGAGCGCACAAGAAGCGATGAATCAGATAGAATCGCAAAAATATTATGAACGGTATTTAGCACAAAAGAAAAAAGAGGTTGTGCTTGTTGGTCTTTCTTGCAATCATGAAGATTCTAAGTTGACGGTAACATGCACATCAAAGTCTTTGAGTGATGTTTTTCGATAGCGCTTTTTTATTTGTACGCCGCGTTTTTTCTTGTGAAAAATACAGTTTGTGTTACACTATTTTTCATATGGAACAAAAATATAAAAAAAATAAAAATTTAATTGACATAAAAATCTTTGGTGTTGATGGAAGCGCTCCAAAGATAGCATTTCCGCTTTTAATGAATCATATTTCAGCAGGCTTCCCTTCTCCTGCTGATGATTATGTTGAACAAAAGCTTGATCTTAATGAATATTTAGTGCAACATCCTGCGGCAACTTTTTTTGTTCGTGTTGAAGGAAATTCGATGATTGATGCCGGAATACAATCGGGAGATATTTTGATTATTGACCGAGCGTTGGCGGTGAATCATGGAACTATTGTTATTGCACATATTCAGGGCGAATTTACCGTCAAAAGAGTTGAGAAGCGTGGTGAGCAGGTTTATTTAGTACCTGCTAATAAAAATTATAAACCATTATTATTGACGCCTGAAATGGATATTGAGATTTGGGGCGTTGTATCATATATCATTCATAAAGCTTCGTAATATAATGAATACTCCTATAGCCCTTGTAGATTGTAATAATTTCTATGTTTCTTGTGAGCGATTATTTAATCCAAAGCTTAAAAATCGTCCCGTTGTTGTATTATCCAATAACGATGGATGCGTTGTTGCGCGTTCGCAAGAGGCTAAAGACCTTGGCATTCCAATGGGAGCTCCTTATTTTCAATACTCATCATTATTGAAGCGAACAAATGGTGTTGCATGTTCAGCTAATTTTGCTTTATATGCAGATCTCTCAGCGCGCGTGATGCATGTTATTAAAAAGAATGTAGTCACCTGTGAAATATATTCAATTGATGAAGCATTTGTTACCTTTATGCCAGGTGTTAACGGCCAAGATGCTGCGCAATCATTGCGTACTACTATTTATCAATGGACAGGAATTCCTGTTTCCATTGGTATTGGTTCTACAAAAACTCGGGCAAAATTAGCTAATCAACGGGCAAAAAAAAATCAGAGTTTGAAAGGCGTCTATGATAGTACGCAATTAGATGATCCTAATCAACTTCTAAGGGCTGTTCCCGTTGGCGATATTTGGGGAATAGGTAGGCGTTATGCTCGCACATTGGAGCATTATGCTATCAAAACAGCCTATGATCTTGTGCAGCGTGATGATGCTTTTATTAGATCGCTTATGAATATTACCGGCCTTAAAACAGTATGGGAACTGCGCGGAGTTCAATGTAATGAGTTGCTTGAATACGTTCCATCTAAGCAATCAATTGCATGTACACGTTCATTTAAGATTCCTATAACGAGTGAAATATTGATGCAGCAGGCTATCGCAAATTTTATTGCACGCGCAACGGAAAAGTTACGGCAGCAAAATTCGCTAGCACAATGCATGACCATTTTTATAGCAACGGGGCGCTATGACAAGCAAGAACGATATGCGCCATATCGTGAACTGGAGCTGCCCTACGCGACTGATGTGACGCCATTACTTCTTAATTATGCGCAAACGGTAGTGAATTTGCTCTATAGGCAAGGACATGAGTATAAAAGAGCGGGGGTTATTCTTTCTGATATTGTTTCATCTGAGCAATGGCAAAAACCTTTGTTTGATGATGCTGCGCCTAATGACCGTATGAGACGTTTAATGGTTGTTGTTGATGAACTTAACAGTGTTTGGGGTTCTCAGATGGTCCGTTCTGCTGCGCAGGGATCAAAAAATTCGTTAATGCCTACTCAAACTCAACGATCACCTGCATATACAACGCGGTGGGATTCGCTTCCTGTTGTGAAAGCTGAAAAGTAACTT
The DNA here is from genome assembly GCA_963722255.1 of Candidatus Babeliales bacterium. GTDB lineage: Bacteria > Babelota > Babeliae > Babelales > JANWKD01 > CAVRJM01. Next base: position 379,831 of record CAVRJO010000001.1, on the reverse strand, counting down.
TTTAATAAATTAGTTTATGAACTTTTTAGGCTTACCGTTTCTGTTTTGATTATTTACTGCATTTACTGCATTAGCTGCAACTGTTTTAAATTTCTGTTCTCGTGCTGGAGTAAAGTGAGATGCTGGGGTAAATTGTGGATATTGTTGCTGCTGTGTTTGGTTATTATTTGGTTGCTGTTGTTGTGGTTGATTCATAGCATAGCTTGTGTATGAACAAGCAATAAGAATACAGTGTGTAATGAGCTTGAGCATAAAAAATCCTTTACTATATAATGTTTTTTACAACTATTATACACGGTGTCCTTGTGGTTTGTGAAGCTCATGTATAAAAAAGAGACGATGCTTTTCATAATATTCTTTAATTGAACTGCAGCCAATATCCCAGCAAAACTGTTTCATGCTTTGTAGTTCGTAAACTGTTTCATGCACTGCAGGATTTTCTTTTTCTGTAAATCGTAAGAGTGCAAAATATCCCGCCTCTTCAGATCTGTCGAGCGTAATAATGGTGCTAATTTTAAGATGTGGATACTGCTTTAAAAAGGAATCGAGGAGGCTTTTAAGCTGTTGGTGAAAAGCAGAAGGGATTTCTTGGAATAGTGTAGTGGAGTTAATCGATGATTTTGAAAAATAATTGGTTAATACAGTACATTTCTGCTCAACATTTTCCGGATAATTAGGTAAACAGTTGATATAAAATCGTTTAATATCAACAAGGAAACTTTTGGTTTCATTTTGAGCAGTGCCAACAGAATTTAGATGCTGCATGGTTATTAAATAGAGTGTTGAAAGTTCTTTTTCATATTTTTTTAGCTTTTTTTTGAGTGGATTATATTTTTTTAAATGAGGTGACAAAAACGAAAGATTCCTAATGTCATTTGAAGGGTTAAAAATTTTATAGTGTGGATTCTTTTTATGTAAGATTCCAACTGCTTTTTTCAAAAGATCTTCAGTGGTAATCTCTTCCACTCTTGGCGTTGTTATTTTCATTGAAAAGAGAGATGAAGGTGTAACTATGAAAAAGAAGATAAGTATCTGAAGCATTGTATCCTTTATTGTTTAACCCTATTTCTCTCTTTTTAGGATACGTGTTTTTAACTTTTTTTGGGAGATATGAATGAAAAAAGGCCCCTTTTTCAAGGAGCCTTTTAATCATTTTATACTATATTCTTTACTATTAATAAGAATATTCTCTTTTGCTGTTGCTACGGCGTTTGCCATTGCCACCGCCTTGCCTTTTATCGCGTCTGTTGCCGCCAAATGAATCGCTTCTTTTGCGGGTATCGCCACCGCGGAAAGAACCTGAATCATCCTGAGTTAGATCAACGCGTACTTTTCTTCCGCCAAGAGTCTGACCCTGAAGTGTTGATTTTATTGATGTAACAAGATCGATAGGAACAACAATAAATGTTCTTCGTTTTATAACTTTGATTTTTTCGCATTGATTTTCTTGAATGCTTGAATTTTTCTTCAAGAAATCAATAATATCTTGCTTGGTTAAACCGTCATCGGATCCAACGTTCAAATATATTTCCTGTAATCCTGAATTCTCATTGGAATCGGAGCTATAATTGTGTGAAGGTTGACTTGATGATGTAAACTTTATTTCTTGATCAGAATTTATATAACCGAGAAACTTTTCATCTAAGAAAGAAGCAACTGCATGAGCAAGCTCTGTTTGTGAATAGTTTGCAACGAGTGCTTGTAGTTGAGAATGGTAAGGGGTTGTTTTTTCTTGATGAGCTATTGTAGATGCTAAATATTCTGTAGCTTGGTTGATTCTTACTTGCGCAATAGTATCTGCAGTTGGTACATCAAGAGGATTGATTGTTAGCTTAAACATGCGTTGTAGGCTACCGATACGGCGTACATCACTATGGCTAACAAAAGTAATTGCAACACCTTCTTTACCAGCTCTGCCTGTTCTTCCAACGCGGTGGATGTAGCTTTCTTGGTCATCAGGTAATGAGTAGTTTATTACGTGTGTAGTATCAGAGACGTCGATCCCGCGAGCAGCAACATCAGTTGCAACGAGAATAGTGAACTCTCTTTGTTTGAATCGTTTAATAACACGGTTTCTTTGTACTTGGCTCATATCGCCATGAAGTGCATTAGCTTTATAGCCGCGGCGCATAAGATGCTCAGCAACTTCAGCGGTTAAAATTTTTGTTTGGCAGAAAATAAATCCATAAAATTCAGGAACGCTATCAATGAATCTGCTTAATGCTGCAATACGATCGCGCATAGGAACAATTGAGAAAAATTGTGCTGTATTACTTGTTCCCACGTTTTGTTGGCTTACTCGTACCGACACTGGGTTTTTCATATGGCGTTGCATAATATCGTGAATCCCTTGCTTTACCGTAGCAGAGAAAAGCCAAATTTGACGATCATTTGAAGCATATTTTAAAATTTCATCAACTTCTTCTTTAAAGCCCATATCAAGCATAATATCAGCTTCATCAAGAACAAGGGTTTTTAATGTTTGAAGATTGAGGGTTTTACGACGTAAATGATCATTAAGTCTTCCTGGGGTTCCCACAACAATGTGAGCACCTTTTCTCAACGCACGTATTTGATCTTCCATAGAAACGCCACCATAAATGGCTTCTATTGAAATATTCATATATTGAGCAACACTCTTTAAACTTTGGCAAATTTGTACAACAAGTTCGCGTGTAGGGGCTACAATAAGAGCTTGAGTGGTGTTATTTGATTCATCGATTGTTTGAATTAAAGGTATCCCAAAAGCTAAAGTTTTTCCTGTTCCTGTTTGTGCCTGACCATGGAAATCCACCTTTTTAGAGGTAAGAAGCATGGGTATTGCTTTGCTTTGGATTTCGGTTGGTTTCAAAAAGCCAAGAGTATCAAGGGCTTTTGCAATATTTGGGGATAAAGATAAATTTTTAAATGTTCTATCTGGCATAATATATCCTATAAGGCTATTCTCTGAATTTTTTCAACGAAAATAACATACACCTTAGATATTACTGATAAGTAAGCTAAAATGACGCTGATTACGGTTTTGTTGAATTATCATGAATAGTTGTTTTTTAACGCTTTTACAGTGACCCAGAAGGGCATACCGTTGTGCGCCTTCATAGGATTCTCTTTAATCCTAAGACAAATTGTAAATTTTGTCAAATGAAATCTCTTGGTATGGCTATTTATTTTTTAAATGATTTGACAAGAATGGTAAAAAATTATACTATAGAGCTATAGGTTATTAATTCAAATGTGAATTATTTCGATAACTAAATGGAGCGTATATGAAAAAAATTACTGTTTTTTTACCCAAATTCCTTTATGGAGCACTTTTTTTAATGATTTTCCAGGCAAAAAGCCAGGAAATTACTAATAATGAAGTATCCCAACCTGAAGTTCAACATTTTTGGTCTGGTCAAGGCGCGCAATACCTTTTTGCCCCGGGCATTCTCTGTTCTGAATATATTGTAGGAAAATATTGCTCTCAGTATAAAGCTTCTACAGGAGAATCTGTTTATTGTTCGCAAGCGCTTGAGCTTGTTAATGGTGCAGCCACTGTCTCATGCAATTTTGCTGAAATCGTTTTATCAACGACAAAATCTGCCGGCCACAAGATTGGTATTCTAAGAAATAAGTTGAATGATCTTGCTGAAGGATTTCAAACATGGCGTTTTCAAAAACCTTATAAAATTATTGTTCAGGGTGAGTCACATAATGGATTAACCTTAAAGCCTTACCTGATAAATCCGTTTCAATTTAATATAGGTCAAGATTTAGATATTGATATATATTCCAAGCAGTATGATCAGTGCTGTTCTAAAAATGAACAAAAGGAGATTGTTCTTTATGGAACGTCGCGTGGTGCTGCAACTGTATTCAATTTTATAGCAACGGAATATAAAAATAAATCTGATAAGCGTGTAAAAGCGATTGTTTTAGAAGGTTGTTTTGATGCTGTGCGTAATGTAACTACTTTTGAGACACTTATTCGTTTATTACCACGTTATAAAAGATATGGCAAAGCGCCTATAGATTTGGTGGATGATTTTGTAACAGTTTGTAATGAAAACGGTATTGCTGTTTTGGCTGTTACCTCTGAAATTGATACTATTGTTCCTTATAAGAATACCATGCGCCTCTGCGATGCATTGTTAGAAAAAGGGCTGAAAGATTTTTATGTTTTAAAGCTTGAGAATTCTGGGCATAGAGATTATACCTGTGATAATGGCGAAGATATGCAGCGCTACCAAAAGGTAGTTCATGCATTTTATAAAAAATTCAATCTTCCTCATAATCCTATGCTTGCTTTTGCAGGTCAGCAGGAATTGGAACTTTGTGTTTTTGATTCAAATCGCATAATAAAATAAACAAAGATTATTGTATAATTATCAAATAGAATTTTAAAAATAAAAAGCCCTTGTCGCCGTTTGACAAGGGCTTTTTATTTGAGTAAGTTTATTAGTGAATATAATTAAATTTTATTATTTTAATTATTACAAATGGATTTATATATCAAATATTTTTGGTATGACCTATAATGGAGGTTCTTCAATGAAAATTTTTTCATATTCACTTTTGTTGGCTGCGCTTATAGGTGTGGCGTCATGTGAGCCCCTTAAGGCCCAAGAGGTTACTATTGTTCAAAGTTTAGTAGATGCTTATAATAGTTGTGCTGATATTTGTAATCCATGGAAGCTTCCTGAGCGATATGCTAAGTTTGCATGGTTTGTTGGTTCAGAATTGAGTAGTGCAGTTGTAGAAGCTTGTGCTAAAAAACAATGTAATGAGCGCTTAGGATATGCATGTTTGCAATCCGTTGGATTTGTAGCTCTTACGTTAACTCCATGGTTGTTATGGAAATTATGTGGTAAAAGAGCATACAATAGGCAAATTAGTCATTACATTTATATTCGAGAGACTATTAAACTGCATTGCGAAATTGCTCTAAGGGGTTATATGCCTAATAATGAAGAAATAAAGAAGGTTAAAAAACTTGCTAAATTATGTAACCGATCCTCATGGTTATATTTACGCCAAGATTCTACACTGGTCTCTCTTGTTGAAAATTTTTATGCAAATATTGGTAAATCTGTAACACGAGATGAAATTTGTGAAAAAATTAAAAATCATTGTGAAGGTTATATTAAATAATCAGCTCTTAAAACTTATTTCTATACTATTTTTATTAGACCATTGGTGCATTCTAAAAGCGCACCAATGGTCTAATCCTTATAATGCCTATCTCTTTGCTCCAGGCCTCTGGTCCTCAGAGCATCAAGCGGCAAAGTATTGTTCAAGGTATACCGCTTCAACGGGACAAACTATTGTAGGCAAGCATGGCTTTGAGCTTATTAATGGTGAATATACCGGAGCATGTAATTTTTCTGAAATCAGGCTTACAAAATTGGCTGCTTTACAAGAAGCAGATAGTTCATGGTGGCCACGTGCGCTTTGCATGAAAGGTGTATACAGCCTTGGCAAATCAATTCTTACAAAGAGTAACAACAGGTATCAGGTTTCAATAGAAGAAACACCAGAAGAAACACCAAATGAGGGGTTAACCCTAAATCCTTATATATTAGACCTTCAAAAGCTTAATTTTGGTCAAATAAACGATATTCAAATCGTTTCTCAAGAATATGATAAGATATGTACCGGATGCCCTAACCAAGATATTATTCTTTTTGGAGTTTCACGGGGTGCTGCTGCGACCATTAATTTTATGGCCCTAGAATATCTAAAAAAGCCTCAAAAAAGGGTAAAAGCCATTGTCTTAGAGGGATGTTTTGATTCATTCGATAATCTTACCTGTTTAGGCTATCCTTTATCGTTTTTTACGGGTTATCAGTATCAAGGAATTTCGCCTATAAGCCCGGTAATCGTTCGCTTATTTACTATGATATCTAATTACTACCAAATACCTATTCTTTTTACTACATCCTTAAAAGACCAACGAGTACCTGCTAAAAATACGTTTAATCTGTGTGATGCGCTTAAAAAAGCGGGTGTTAAAGATATCTATTGTCTAACACTGAAAAATTCCACTCATTCAGCTTATTTGAAGGATGATCTTCATAATGATGCATTGATCTACGAACAGGTAGTTCATGCATTCTATAGAGAATATGGATTATCTCATGATCCTGAACTCGCCCAAAAGGGTTATTCAGAGTTTAAAAATTGTAAAATATAATCAATCTGTTTTTGAGCATCCTACAAAATAGCATCAACAAAAAGCTTTGCAAACGTGTAAATTGATTGCATTGGATTTGCACCAATTGAAGTTGGAAATATGCTGCTATCCACACAATATAAATTGGGTATTTCGGTATTGTTTTTAGGGTTCCACACACGAAAATTATGAGAGATAACCGAATCTCTCGGGTTAGGGCCCATTTTAGTGCTACTTTGCATATGTGCTGAGCTGACAAAATTTTGATTTTCTACGCAATGCCAATTTTCAATAACGGTATTGATTTGGCTTTTATCGGTTATAGGTATATAGTATAATTCATCTGAAAGAATCGGTTCGCTGGTGGGTAAAAAAATTTCTTGTGCGCCTTGTTCAAAAAGCATTTCAAGCGCAATTTTTAATGCTTTGCGTAAACGTTCTATATCATTCTGAGTAAGTTGATAGTCAATTTCAAGGGCATCTGTTTCTGGATTAATAAATATTCTATTATTTTTAAAGACTTCATCAATCAGCATTATGCCAAATCCTCCTAAATAATTGAAATCGCGCAGGATGCTAATAATCTGTTTACCTGAACCGGGGTGAAGCGCTGCTATAAACCGTGGTAATGCAGACATTGCTTCATAAAAATATTCATCACTCCTGATATGTGAAGGAGCATACACAGAGGCAGAAAGTCCGTCTAGGACATTAATGGGATGATTAAATTTTCCAAGTAGTCCAATTGATGGATGAATAATAATCCCCTTGCCTATAGCATCATTATCAAGATTTGACCGTAACAAAATTTCAGCTGAACCAAGCGTTCCAGCGCAGATAATAATGTTATTTGCAAAGACGGAAAGTTTAGTGCCGGGCTGAAGTTCAAAATTATTGGGATCCTTTAAGATATATGGTTTGTCAACTGGCTTTTGGATAACCAGTTCTGCTCCATATGCAATGCGATTATCATGAAGATCATTAAAAAGAATCTGCGTGACCTTTGCATCAGGAATAAGAGAAACATTGCTTTGAAATGGTTCTCCACCAAGCAATGCCGGAAGCAAGAAAGCATCAACTGCCGATATTTTTAAAATTTCACCGGGTTTTCCTGTAGGCACTTTTTCGTTAAGGCTATAAGTCATAGCGCAGTCATCGGCTTGTAATAGAATTTTGTTGTTATTGTTTACTTCACTCTCATGAACTTCGCGGGTTTTAATAGTTTCAGTAATCCATTGATAGGTCTCTTTTAGATACTGCCAATCAGTTTCATCGGTTTTATGAAAGAGCTCTCTAGCGACCCAGTTATTATCTATCCATCTGTTTATGGTATCTGCTATATTTGGCAATAAGGGCGAAAATGCTAAATCAATGTTTACTGCCGTTCCTCCACCGACAGTCCATCCATTTCGAAATACGATGCCACCTGTTATGTTTGATCGTTGATTATGAGATTCCATGAGTTCATTTGATAGTTCGGTGATAATTGATTGAGGTTTGACAAAAGAACCGGCTTCGAGGATAACAATAGTAGAATTCTTTTTAAGACGAGCAAGTTCATGTGCTACTAAACATCCGGCAGGACCGCTTCCTATAATGAGATAATCGATTGGCCCATTATTATGAACAACTGTTTGATTTTCAATATGTAGTTGGCTTGCAGGAAGATGGAGATCGACATGATTTGGTGGTTGGCAGGTAAGCGTTATGCTTGAAAGCTGATCGCATAATAAATCAGAATAGATCATAAAAATATACACAGTGCGTAAAGTAGCAGCATACAAACGAAGAGCATTATCGTGATGTCTTCGCAAAGCTAAAAGAAACTCTTCTTGTTCTTGCGCTGTTGCTTGAGCAAATCCATATTTAAAAATTGATGGAAACATGAGTTTGATATCTTGTGGGAATTGCATTCCTTCAGGAGTTAGGTTTTGAAGCAATGATTGAAGCTTTGTATCTTGTTTGATCCCTTTCCAACTAGTTTCATATGAATTGTTTCTTTCTTCCAGTTCGATTTCATTAAATGAATGTTCCAAAGGTAGAAAAAGATTAAAAAGAGCCTGGTGCACCGCTTTAAGGTTTTTCTTATTGGGAATATGCTTGGAAAATGATTGAGGTGTGATTTGAAAAAAAATTATGAATAGTATGATATAAAGCTGTTTCATTAAGATTTCCCTTACATTTAGTTTTTTAATTCTAGAGTGAATCTACAATAAAGTTGCGTTGCAAACCAACTGCTTTAAAGAAAATATGATATTTCCGGATAGATGATTTCAATAAATCGGAAGCATAAAATTGGAAAAAAATTAAGCTGTATTTAAAATAAATTAACGTGAATTCGATCTAAACGGTGAGTAATTTAGCGCTTTATACAAGACTAAATAATGATATTGATACGAAGAAAAATACGCCTAAGAAAATGATAAAGATATGTCATTCAGAGCCCTCCAGGGCGTGGAATCCAGTTTATAAATTTTTCATTATTAATTATTTTGACCTTTTTTTCATAGCTGGACCCCACGGGCTTCATTGCATGAAGGACCTCTGGGTGACATTCCCGTCGTTGAATAATATTCTTTTTTTAGTTTTTGCTTACGTCGAATTCACATTAAATTAATAAAATCTTTTTATTAATTTAGCTGCTTATCATTGTTTTTGATATCTACAAATAGGTATACTGAAACAGAATTTATTCATGCTTTTAAGTCAGAGGATCTTTATGAATCTGAAATTATTGTTGTGCGGGTCTTTGTTATTTTTGAATGTATTTCTTATGGCAATGGAAGAACAAAAAGGATCTCGGCCAATGCCTTTTTTAGTTCCGGAATCTGAAATAGAAAAGGAAGACAAATATGTTATTCTCGAGTTGGTTGAAAATGAAAAGCTTCTTTATTCAATTCGAGTGCCCTATTCATTTGCACAAGAATCTTCAGTCATTAAGAACTTATTACAATTTCAGGAAGAGGAAGAAGGCAAAGAGCCTACGGTGCAATTTGATTCTTCAGTCGTAACATTAGAACAGCTTAAAGCGCTTCGAAGCTTTGTTCATGAAAATTATTTGCGTAAAAATCTAAAACAAACGGTACAGTATTTGGTACAGCAATGGTATCCAAATAATATAAGAATGTTGATAGATCTTATATATGTTTCAAATTTCATTGGAAATGAACGATTATTTGATATGGGTTTAGAAGAGTTTACTCGGTATTTGAAAAAAATGCTTGATGAACAAAAATTTGAACTTTTTTTTCAGATCCCAGCGATGATTAAAATTTTGGATGTGCAGGATAGATTAAAAAATAAGATAATTAAAAATCAGATTTTGATTGCATTAGCAGAAAAACTGTATTCATCAGTTAAAAAGATTTCCATACACATGCCAATGTTTAGTACTTTGTGCTCAGGAGCACAATGGTTAGCTGGGACGATGGAATCTTTGGAACGACACGGATTTCGAAACTATTTTGCAAAAATTGTAGATTTGCAAACACAAAAAACAATTAATGAATTCCCGATTCGTTTTGATGGGGTTAATCCTCCTGATTATCGTTTGCCTTTTAAGATTTCTCATTCAGGAAAATACTTAGCAATAGCTTCAGGTTATAGGTTGTTAGTTTATAGCATTTCAACTGGTGAGTTATTTAAGGAGCTGCAGCTTCCAAGTCCTATTAGATCTTTGTATTTTTCTGCTGATGATCTGGATATTGGAATTTGTTTGGATAATCGAGTTCTTATAGTAGATGCCCTTACTTTTGAAACGAAAAAAGAATTTGCCGAGACTTATGCTCAAGCTCTTGCATTCTCTGTGGATACAAGATATATCGCATTTAATAGTTTTTATGAAAGTTCTGCAGGCAATGTTAAAATTTGGGATTTAAAGAATGATAATTTGTTCAAAAAAATCAAGGTTGGTTCACAAAGACATAGTCCTCGTTATTATGAAGTTAAATCATTATTGTTTTCACCAGACAATAACTATTTAATTTATGCACTGGCTAATGGAGAAGTAAAAATTTTACATATGAAGAGTAAATTTATTATTGAAGTGGAGCTGGCCGAAGATAAACATTTTCATCTTAGCTATGTATCATTAGCATTTTCACCGGACAGTAAATTATTGGCAAGGGGATTTAGTTATTTGCCTTTAGACAATCCTACAATTATACCCTTTGAACGAGAGGTGAAAATTTGGGATATTCAAAATAGATCTCTTGCAAGAACTATTCCTATCCAAGGTGCTGATCGAAATATTTATGAAGTGAGTTTTTCTCCTGATGGAAAAAATTTGGCTTATATTGGGGAAGGCTCGATATATAATCAGGGAAATTTGTATATAATGAAAGTTTCCCCTAAAAACTTTGAAGAGTTTACTTTGCAATCATCCTTATTACTTTGGTATTTTGCTGAGCAATCAGAGAACAATCAACCATTAAAAATACCAAGAGGTTATTTTGAAGTATTTAATCAATTACCTAAAAAAATTCGAAGGTTTTTTCACGAGAGAAATATAGAACTGGGTGAATCGCCGGCATCGATTCCCTATATTTATCCTATATATAAAAAACCCCAAGAATCGCCGATTAGATTTTTAAAAGAAAAACGCAAAGAACGTGAAGAAGAAGCTCAAAAAAAGAGAAAAGAAAAACGCCCTTTTAAAAAATTTAAAACCGAAGAGTATTTGCAATAAAACAAGTAATCCTGAAATTATAAAGAAGAGGTAGTTTAAATGATATTGAAGTTATTTCTATTAGGATCTTTGTTATTGTTGAATTCATCTGTAAATTCAATGGAAGAACGAAGAGTTATTCAACAAATACCTCCAGCGGCTTTTGAAGATGTCTCTAAGGCATTAGAGAATAAGTTTGTAAGACTTGAACTAATAGATGAGCGCGGTGTGCCTTTATATTCAATTCAAGTTCCTTATTCATTTGCCCAAGAATCATCAGTTATATGGAATAATTTGCAATTTAAGGAAGAAGAGGAGGGAGAGGAATTAAGTGTGCAAATTCCTTCTTCTGCAGTAACAATTGACCAATTGAAAGCCCTTGAAGCTGTTGCAAAGACATTATTGCACTATGACTCAGTAAAAAAAACAGTACACTATTTAGTTGAACAATGGTATCCAAAAAATCTTAGCAATCTTATTGATCTAATGATTATTGCAAATTTTATTGGACATGAAGGTCTCTTAAAAGTTAGTAGTAAAGATCTTCAAAAAGTACTTAATAGGCTTGCAGTAGAAAATGAATGGGATATTTTTTTTCGATTAGGTCGAATGATAAATATTCCAGAAATAGAGCAAAAGATTGTTCCTGAAATTAATAAAATTTCTGAAATGTATGGTTTGCTAATAAGGTTTGGTGATTCTTCTGTAACAGAAGAAAAAATACCTATTAGATTTCCTGTTTTTAGTACTTGTGTAGCAGGCAAAAAATGGTTAGTAGGAACTTTTAAAGAAATTATTAGTTATCAAGGAAGTTCTGTAATAGTCCATGACTTGGAGCAGCTTAAGCAATTAAATGAATTTGAGACTAAATTTGATGGATCTTGGCCGCCTGAGTATAGTTTTCCTATGAAAATATCATCATCGGGGAAGTTTCTAATTATTGGTTTAGTAGATGGGAAAGTATGTATTTATGATATTAATAATGGTTCACTTGTAAAAGAAATAAGTGACCAAAAGAGAAGGACTGTTCGTTCGATTTGTTTTTCTCCGGATGATCGATTAATTGCCATTGGCTTATATGATACAGGTTTTATTATAGATGCTCAGACATATGAAATAAAACATACAATTAACGGTCGAAACATTAATACTATTTCATTATCAGCAAATTCACGTTTTTGTGCTTATGAAGATGATAAAAAGTTATTAATTTGGGATCTACAAGAAAATGATTTTATAAAGATTGACGAGCAGGATGTATCAATAAAATTTGTAGTTTTTTCGCCAGACAACAACTATTGTGCTTCAGCATGGAGTGATGGAAAAATAAGAATAGTTAATATAAATCAAAAAAAAGTAACAAAGATTCTTGATGGTGATAATCTTGCTTGGAGGATTTATTATCCATCATTAGCTTTTTCACCTAAAGGTAACTTTCTTATTTCAGGATTTAGTGACTCAAAACCGTTAGAACGTAAGGGTTGGCCACCTCGATTAATTATAAGTAATAGAGATGTAAAAATTTGGGATATGCATAGTGGTAAGTTAGTAAAATCCATGAGCGGCAATCATCATAATATTTATTCAGTAAGTTTTTCTCCAGATGGAAGCAAAATATCATATATCGAGCAACATAATACTTTTGATAAAGATGGAATAATAACTTTAGTTTCTTTTTTAGCTCCTAAAAAACTTCAAACATTATCTTTAAAAGGTGCACTTTTGTTAAGGTATTTTGTAATGGGGGAAGAAAAAAATCAGCCTGTAGCAATACCAAAGGGGTATAAAGAAGCATTTTTAGCATTGCCAAAAAAAATTCGCGAATATTTTTATAACAGAAATATTGAATTGATCGGCTCAGCCGCTGGTTTTCCTTTGCCATATAAACCAAAAAAACAGTCTCCTATAAAAGTTTTAAAAGAAAAACGCAAAGAACGCGAAGAAGAAGGTCAAAAAAAGAGAAAAGAAAAACGCCCTTTTAAAAAATTTAAAACCAAAGAGTATTTGCAACAAAATAAGTAAAAATTATATCAAAATTTTATCAACAAATAATTTAGCAAATGTGTAAATTGATTGCATTGGATTTGCGCCTACAGAAGTTGGAAAGATGCTACTATCCATGACGTATACCGATCTGATTATTTTCTAATCTCGAACGAAGTAGTAGTTTAGCTGAACCATGAGAATCTGTTGAAAGAATAATGGTGTTGGCTTTAAATCCGATTTTTGTTCCTGCTTTGATACCAAAGTTATTGCTGTTTAAGCCAAAAATTTATGCTTTGGAGCCTTCTAAAATTAAATTAGCTTCTATAAATGGCATAAGTTCGCCATCAAGAACAAGGTCCGGTTGTTGTGATTCAACATCAGTTCTATGATCTTTTACCATCTTATATGGATGCAGAACATAGGAACGAATTTGTGAACCCCATTCAATTTTCTGTTTTTGCACTGAAGCAGCTTTAGCGAGTTCTTCTTCTTTTTGTTTTTGCACAAGTTTTGCCATGAGCATTTTCATAGCGGTTTCTTTGTTTTGCAATTGAGAACGTTCGCTTTGACATTGCGTCACGGTATTAGTTGGAATATGTGTTATACGGACAGCAGAATCTGTTTTATTAACATGTTGTCCTCCAGCTCCGCCAGCACGATAGGTGTCAATTCGTAAGTCACTAGGATCGATAGTAATAGCTACTTCAGGAACTTCAGGAGTAACGCTTACTGCTGCAAATGAGGTGTGGCGACGTTTGTTAGCATCAAAAGGAGAAATGCGCACGAGACGATGTACGCCTTGTTCGCCTTTTAAAAGACCGTAAGCTTTTTTTCCTTTGATAAAAAGGGTCGCTGATTTTATTCCGGCACCTTCACCAGTTTGATAATCAAGAATAGTTGCAGTAAGTTTTTCTCGCTCGCAAAAACGTACATACATACGCAGAAGTATTTCGGCCCAATCTTGTGATTCTGTTCCGCCAGCGCCTGAATTGATTGTCATGAAGCAGTTTGCATTATCTTGTGGGTCGCTCATGAGCATTTCAATCTTAAACTTCTTTAGGTTGCGACAAAAATCGAAAACATCACTGCTCATCTTTTGCAATTCTGTTTCATCTTGAGCAAAAAGATCGATAAGTTCTTGCAGTTCTTGATAGGTGGTTAACGTGGAAAGATACTGTTCTCGTTGTGTTTTAATTGCTTGGAGTTCTTTAAGAATCTCAGTTTGATTCGGATTTTGCCAAAAATTCTCTTGGTTACTTATTGCGCTTAGCCGCTCAAATTCAGCTTCTGAGCCTGAGTTATTCCAATATTCTTTAATAACGGCAAGATCTGGTTCTATAGATTTCAGTTTTTCTTTTAGTTCATCAACAAGCATTAACATCCTTTATAGTTATATAATATAGGATACCATAAATGACGTATTCAAACTAGAAATCAATTAAGATTTTGTTAGCGCAAAGTGATAAGTTCCTATTATAGCGCAAAGTAAAAAGTTCCGGTTTTTAGGGTAAACTTAATCTTGTAAACAAAAAGAAAAACTCTAAAAATGCAACGGAACTTATATGGAATATATTACCATGAATCGCAAAGAACGAGAACAGGCAAAAGTGTTTGTTCAGGTTAAAGAAGGAAAAATGACACAGGCAGAGGCTGCAGCCCGTCTGAGATTTACAGAGCGGTGGGTCAGAGAAAAATATGGAAGATATTGTGAATCTGACGACTTTGGCCTTGTACATGGCAATAGGGGAAAAGAAAGCCCAAATAGATGGGATCAAGGAGAAGAACGATTGTTAATCTCATTGTTAGAAAGCGATTGGCAAGGCTTTGGGCCAACCTTTGCGGCTGAAAAACTTAAAGAGTTGCATGGAATAAAGATAAGTCGAGAAGCTGTTAGAAAGGTCATGATTAAGGCAGGAATATGGCAACCTAAAAAACAGCGCAGCAAGCATCGCAAGCGACGAGAAAGAAGGCGTATGTTTGGCATAATGATTCAGCTTGATGGCTCTCCACATGACTGGTTTGAAGGGCGTGCTGGGGTATGTACCTTACTTGTTTTTATTGACGATGCTACTGGCCAAATCCTTTGGCTTGAGTTTGCCCCTTCTGAATCGATGCATGCTTTAATGACCGCAACTAAAAATTACGTTGAAAAATATGGGATTCCTCAAACTTTTTATACTGACCACGGTTCTGTTTTCCATGTTAATTTGAGTAATCAAGAAAATATTAAAAAGACCCAATGGGAGCGCGCTTGTAAAGATTTGGGAATTGATGTTATACATGCCAATAGTCCTCAGGCAAAGGGCCGCGTTGAACGTTGCAATCAAACCCTTCAAGATCGCCTTATTAAGGAAATGAGACTTGCTGGGATATCATCAATAGATCAAGCAAATAATTATCTGCGAACAAGCAATTATATTGCAAAGCATAATGCTGCATTTCAAGTTCCTGCTGCCCAAGAAGGCGATGCCCATGCTAGCGCTCAATCATTTGATTTAAACGATATATTTAGCACACAAGAGACTCGTATTCTTACGAATGATTTTACTATTACCTACCAAAAACAGATTTTTCAATTAAGCGATCAGCAAAAAACAATCATTTTTCCAAAAAATACCATTGTTGTTAAAGTACATTTAAATGGAACCATAAAACTGTGGATTCGAAAAACAGAACTTTCTTTTAGCGAAATCTACCAACGACCAACCCCCCAAATTCAGGAGAAAAAAATATCTGACTGTATACCAAGAAAGCCTTCAAAAAATAGCCAACGTTGGGCAGGCGGGTTGCCCCCTAGTGAGAGTAGGTTGAAGCCGGTCGCGCCGGCCGTGGAGGCGCTTTAATGTTAGGAACTTTTTACTTTGCTAAATACCGGAACTTTTCACGTTGCGTTGACAGAAATCAATTAAGATTTGGTGGTTATTCGCTCTTTTTAAGTTAAAAAAAGGGTTTCTGGTTATGTTGGCTTAGAATAATAATGAAATCATCAAAAATTGTCAGAGAGGAGAGCAGTAAGCTAAATTGAAATTTTTTTCATTTTGTATATACTTATATATATTCTTTTAGTGTAAAAAATGTATTGGGGTAAAATAGAAGATGATGAACTCAAGATTTATGCAAATAGTATTGATGCTTGTAATACCTTTTTTTGTTTGTTTTGTATCATTTTTAAATACTCAAAATAATGTTGCTCTTATTCCTCGAGCAGTTTTGTTTGGAAATCCAGTAAAATCTTACCCGTCCTTATCTCCAGATGGTACTCGGTTAGCCTATTGTGCTCCGTTAGATGGTATATTAAATATTTGGGTTAAAACGGTTGGTAAAGAAGATGATAAAGTAATAACTCATGAAACAAAGCGGGGGATTTCAAGTTTTAGCTGGGCGTCAAATGGAAAACAACTCCTTTATCTTCAAGATACAAATGGTGACGAAAATTATCATCTATTTGCAGTTGATAGCACTACAGGAGAGATTAAAGATTTTACCCTCTTTTCAGGTGTTAAAGCACGTATTTTAGCCATAGATAAAGATTATCATCATGAAATTTTAATAGAGATGAATAAAGAAAATCCAAAATTTTTTGATGTTTATCATCTTGATTTAATTACTGGTGATTTGAGTTTGGTGGCAAAAAATCCGGGAACCTATACCCGTTGGATTGTTGGCAGACATTTGCAGCTATTGGGTGCATTACAAACAAATAGTGATGGATCTCAAGACCTATTCATTCGTGCTAGTAATAACGAGGATTGGAAAAAACTTCTAACTGCTGATTTTGAAGATACTTTAAAAGATGATCTGTATTCAGGAATTTTAGGATTTGATAAAGATAACACTCATCTTTATCTTAATACATCTTTAGGAACAAATACGCGTAGTTTACAACGTATTGATATCAAAACAGGGATAAGAGAAATAAGGGCAGAAGATCCTGAATTTGATATTGTTAATGTTATTTTTGATGCAACTACGTATGAACCAGAAATTATAATATGGAATAAAGAAAGGCGTAACTTTAAACTACTAAATAATGCACTTCAAGAAGACTATGACCGTATTAAAGCGTTAGGTGATGGTGATTTATATACGATAAGAAAAACCTATGATAATAAAAAAGCATTAGTTGCTTTTGTTTTTGATAATAAATCGGTCGAATATTATTTGTATAATTTTGATACAAAAGAAAGTAGATTTTTATTCCATCAACGCCCTGAGCTTAATGAGTATCAACTATCACCAATGGAACCAATTTCTTTTATAGCACGAGACGGATTAAAAATTCGGGGTTATTTAACGTGTCCGCTTAATGTTGAAAGAAAAAATTTGCCCCTTGTGTTATTAGTCCATGGTGGGCCTTTTATGCGCGATAGCTGGGAATTTACACCCGTTGTGCAACTACTTTCTAATCGCGGTTTTGCTTGTTTGCAAGTTAATTATCGCGGTTCAGCTGGATATGGAAAATCATTTTTAGCAAAAGGAAATGGAGAATGGGGCGGTAAAATGCAAGATGATCTTATCGATGCGGTAAATTGGGCGATAGATGAAGGAGTTGCGGATCCTAAAAAAATTGTTATTTTTGGTGGTTCTTATGGTGGTTATGCAGCTTTGGTGGGTGCGACCTTTACACCCGATCTATTTTGTTGTGCAATTGATTGTTGCGGGATAAGTAATTTGTTAACGGTTTTACAAAATTTGCCTCCCTATTGGTCATTGTCACAATGGGAAAAACGTATTGGAAAAATTTCTGATGAAGAATTTCTAAAGTCACGTTCTCCATTGTTTAAAATTGAAAACATTAAAATCCCAATTTTAATTGTACATGGGGCAAATGATGTGCGCGTAAAACAAGCGGAATCTGAACAAATTGTAAAAGCAATGAATGAAAAAGGCCTTGAATACGAATATTTGCTTTTTCCTGATGAAGGGCACGGATTAGTTAGGCCACAAAATAGATTGAAATTTTATGCTACTGTTGAGAAATTTTTGTCTAAACATGTTGGCTGTCGCTTTGAAAATTAAGTCCAATAGAATAACTTCATAAATGTCTATGTTTTAGCTTCTTAAGCATACCCTTTTGATTTTTGAATTAGGTAGCGTAGACTAGATAGTGCTAAAGAATACAAAACGTATAGGTTTGTGAGGTGTAATTATGATGTATGTATTCGTCCTTTTTTCATTATTGATAACGTCTTTTGGAAGTTTTTCTTCTGTTTTTGCTCAAAATTTTGATTCTGATTCATGTGGTTTACTAAAAGATAGAATTGCTGGGGTATTCCTTGGTGCGGCAATTGGCGACGCCCTTGGCCGTTTAACCGAATTTATTCCGTCAGTTGCAGAGATTCATAAAAAATTTGGTCCTGACGGTATTACAGGATTTGATAAACGTATGGAAGTGTATCATCCTCTTGTGGGTTCTACGGTTGTTCCTTATACCGATGATACGGTTATGGCGATAGAAGTTGCAAAGGTAGTATTGGAGGGGCGGCAACAAAGTTCTTCTGTACATCTTATGATGGATAAATTGGCTCGAAGTTATGCACGAATATTGGGTAAGAATCGCTTTGCTGTAGACCCTTTATTTTCATTACGCGCTCATGGTGCACAGAATT
This sequence comes from Candidatus Babeliales bacterium, assembly GCA_963722255.1. GTDB lineage: Bacteria > Babelota > Babeliae > Babelales > JANWKD01 > CAVRJM01. The sequence goes on along the minus strand of CAVRJO010000001.1, from coordinate 361,416 downwards.
TAAAAGCAGCATTAAAGTTGGAGCAGTATATACAATATGGTATAGCCGATAAAAATCCATTGTATTGGTATCAGTATGATACTGTTCTTGATATGAAGTTTAATAAAGTAATTGCTCAAGAAGGTGGTTGTGGCTCTGTGATGCGCGCATGGCCGATTGGTGTTATTTTTGCTGATAATCTTGCTTTGGTTAAAGAAATTGCAGACAAGCAATCTATACTCACTCACAGGCATCCAATGGCTCGTGCAGCATCGGTGGCTCTTGCAGTTGGTGTTAGTCAAGCATTATTGCAAAAATCTCCTGATGAAGTTGCGCAAGCAATGATTCAAGCAGCTCAAGAATATGATGAGAGTGAGTTGCATTATAAGACAAGAGCGCGCAAATTACCTGAAGAATCTTGTTTTGAGCCCTCAATGATTTCAAATGATCGCTTAGTAACCAGTGATATGCTTCGATATGCTTATACTATGGCCAAAGAAGGAAATATGCCTGAATCGATTTTAGGAATGGTAAATGATAAGCAAGCTAATTTTCGCTCAAGAAGCGGAGCTCTTTTGGGATGGTCGGCTGATGAAGCAGTTGCAGCAGCATTATACATTTTTATACGCCATTCTGATGATCTAAAGGCTGCTCTTCTTGAAGGTGCTAATACGCCTGGAGATAGTGATTCGATTGCATCATTAGCAGGAGCCTTAGTTGGTGCAAGAACCGGTATACAGATTTTGCACTATTGCACATTTGATTATTCTAATTTGGAAAACTGTGCTCCTCTTAAAGGGATGGCCAATGCTGTTCATGATACATTAGCGGTTCATTTGCTTAAAAAAGGCATTTGCGCATAGCATTAGAAAATGAAGAATGCGATTTGAAAGGGAATATAAAAGCAATTGATTACTCCATTGATTTTTATTGCCTTAAAAAAAAGTGTAACCAGTAAGCAAATTTTTGCTAAATTCATACTGTTTTTTCAAAATAAAACTAATTAATTATTTTTAATATAACAAAAAAATGTAAAATCTATATTAGTATTAATAATTACAAAGTTTGGCTTTAAATTACCGTTTTTTGTACCAAATTGTAAAGTTGTGTTGAGAATGATTTTTGTGCGATACACTAAAGGGATACAATGTCGGGAAAATTGTTCGTTGTTTCTGCATGTTCAGGAGCGGGTAAAACAACGTTAGTTTCACAAGTTATTACGAGATTAGCAGGAGAATATCCACTATCTCGCGTAATTACCTATACCTCAAAAAAGCCTCGTTTGGAAGAAGTTGATGGGCGTGATTACCATTTTTTATCTCCTGAGGAGTTTGAAGAAAAAATTAATGATAATTATTTTCTTGAGTGGAGTGGCGAGTATGGTAATTATTATGGGTCACCTTCTTCAATTATAGAAGGATTGAAGGCGGGAAATAATTTTATCATTATTACTGATATCCAAGGAGCGGTTTCTATAAACAAAAAGATCCAATCTTCGGTCTTTATTTGGATAGAAGTTCCTGCTCAAGAAACTATAAAAACAAGACTTTTAATGAGAAATTCTGAAAATAATGAACAAATTCAAGAAAGAATTTCAATTTCTTTCAGGGAAAATGAAAAATTTTTGAAAAGTTTATTATTTAACTATAGGGTTCTTAATGAAGATATTGAAAAAGCCGTTCTGGAGCTTGAATCTATTATTAAATTAGAGCTAAAAAAATCGATAATTTAACCTTAAAAATTGGAGAAAAAATAGTTTTTTTTTAATTTTTAAAAAAATTTTTAAAAAAAATTAAAAAAAGTGTTGACTTAAGCTGTAATACCTATATAATTTATTTTGTATTTAACGATTGAAACAACAAACGCACAACACGAATCGCAGCAGCTAACAAGCGAAGGTCGAACGTTAAAGTAAAAATTAATTTTTCTTTGAAATGTATAGAAAAATCCTAAAAATTCGCTTATGAGTCTTACGATGTAAATCTTTCACATAAATTTGTGATGGAGAGTTTGATCCTGGCTCAGAATAAACGCTGGCGGCGTGCCTAACACATGCAAGTCGAGCGAGAAAGCTCCTTCGGGAGTGAGTACAGCGGCGGACGGGTGAGTAACGCGTGAGAATCTACCTTTTAGTGAAGAATACCCCCGAGAAATCGGGGTTAATACTGCATACGTCCCTTCGGGGAGAAAGATGGCCTCTTTGCTGTCGCTAAAAGATGAGCTTGCGTACTATTAGCTAGTTGGTGGGGTAAAGGCCTACCAAGGCGATGATGGTTAACCGGCCTGAGAGGGTGTACGGTCACACTGGAACTGAGACACGGTCCAGACTCCTACGGGAGGCAGCAGTGAGGAATATTGCGCAATGGGCGAAAGCCTGACGCAGCGACGCCGCGTGGAGGATGAAGGTCTTCGGATTGTAAACTTCTGTTAAGTGGGAAGAAAAGTCTGTTTTTAATAGAAACAGATAATGACGGTACCATTAGAGAAAGCACCGGCTAAACTCGTGCCAGCAGCCGCGGTAATACGAGGGGTGCAAGCGTTATTCGGAATTATTGGGCGTAAAGGGTGCGTAGACGGCATATTAAGTCAGCTGTTAAATTCCTCGGCCTAACCGGAGATCTGCGGTAGATACTGGCGTGCTAGAGGGTGGAAGAGAGAAGTGGAATTCTCGGAGTAGCGGTAAAATGCGTAGATCTCGAGAGGAACACCGATGGCGAAGGCAGCTTCTTGGTCCATTCCTGACGCTGAGGCACGAAAGCGTGGGGAGCAAACAGGATTAGATACCCTGGTAGTCCACGCTGTAAACGATGATCACTAGATGTTAGTTCTGCTTTGCAGGATTAGTGTCGTAGCTAACGCGTTAAGTGATCCGCCTGGGGAGTACGGTCGCAAGATTAAAACTCAAAGGAATTGACGGGGGTCCGCACAAGCGGTGGAACATGTGGTTTAATTCGACACTACGCGAGGAACCTTACCTAGGCTTGACATGTATTTGACAGTTGTAGAAATACAATCTTCCGGCTTCGGTTCGGACAATTACACAGGTGCTGCATGGCTGTCGTCAGCTCGTGTCGTGAGATGTTTGGTTAAGTCCTCTAACGAGCGCAACTCTTGCCGTCAGTTGCTACTTCGTAAGGAAGGCACTCTGATGGGACTGCCTGGGAAACCAGGAGGAAGGTGGGAATGACGTCAAGTCCTCATGGTCCTTATGTCTAGGGCTACACACGTGTTACAATGGCTAGTACAAAGGGCTGCAAAGCTCGTAAGAGTGAAGCTAATCCCAGAAAACTAGTCTAAGTTCGGATTGAGGTCTGCAACTCGACCTCATGAAGTTGAAATCGCTAGTAATCGCGTATCAGAACGACGCGGTGAATACGTTCTCGGACCTTGTACACACCGCCCGTCACACCATGAAAGTTGTTTGTACCCAAAGCCATCTTAGCTAACCTGTAAAGGAGGCGGATGTCTAAGGTATGGGGAGTGATTGGGGTGAAGTCGTAACAAGGTAGCTGTAGGAGAACCTGCGGCTGGATCACCTCCTTTCGAGGGAGATTATGTGATTCAAAAGTATCTTATACTTTTGTTTTTTAAAGGTGTATATAAATTTGAAAGAGTTCGTAAGACTCATAAGTGTTTAATTTTTATCAGTAATTATTGATAGGGTTACTAGTTAATACAATGCTGGGCCTATAGCTCAGGTGGTTAGAGCACCCCGCTGATAACGGGGAGGTCAGTCGTTCAAGTCGACTTAGGCCCACCATTATAGTTGGTGGGTGTTGATTGAATGGCTGTAACTGTTTTCAGTGGATGTCTCAGTTGAGCTTTTGTATAAAATAAGGGGATGTAGCTCAGTTGGTAGAGCGTCCGTTTTGCACGCGGAAGGTCAGCGGTTCGATTCCGCTCATCTCCACCAGATTTTTTAAAGCTGGCATTGGTTTATAAAATGGATTTTTCGAATACAAAATTAATAGATATAAAAGTTAAATTCTTGTGATCTTTGAAATATTTGTAATTTAAATCTCTACAAATTCATATTGAGTTTGTTACCTATTGATTACATTAGTCATAAAAATTTGTGATTAATTGAAAAGAGCATTTTGGTGGATGCCTTGGTATCAAGAGGCGATGAAGGAGGCGGAAGACTGCCATAAGCTTCGGGGAGCTGTCAATCAAGCTTTGATCCGAAGATTTCCGAATGGGGAAACCCGTCTTGGAAAAACCAAGTACATTCTTATTTGAATACATAGGGTAAAAAAGCGAACGGCATGAACTGAAACATCTAAGTAGTGCCAGGAAAAGAAAACGAAGTGATTCCCTAAGTAGTGGTGAGCGAAACGGGAAGAGCCTAAACCTATTATATGTAATAACCTGTGTGTGTTGTATAATGGGGGTAGCGGGATATAAACGTTTAAGATGTACAGATCTTGAGTTGTAATTTTTTATTTTAGTTGAATTGTTCTGGAAAGGACAGCCATAGAAAGTGACAGCCTTGTAAGCAAAAAGTTAAATAAAGCAATAGTTTGTATTCCCAAGTACCACGGAGCACGTGAAATTTCGTGGGAATCCGCCCTGACCATTGGGTAAGGCTAAATACTACTTGATGACCGATAGTGAACAAGTACCGTGAGGGAAAGGTGAAAAGAACCCCGGGAGGGGAGTGAAATAGAATCTGAAACCAATTGTCTACAATCGGTGGAAGCGATATATACGTATGCGCGACCACGTACCTTTTGCATAATGAGCCAACGAGTTATACCTACGTTGCAAGGTTAAGCTTTGAAAGAGCGGAGCCGTAGCGAAAGCGAGTCTGAATAGGGCGACAAGTAACGTGGGATAGACCCGAAACCTAGTGAGCTATCCATGTCCAGGATGAAATCTCAGTAAAATGAGATGGAGGTCCGAACCGGTGAGGGTTGAAAACTTCTCGGATGAGGTGTGGGTAGGAGTGAAAGGCTAATCAAACTGGGAAATAGCTGGTTCTCCCCGAAATATATTTAGGTATAGCCTTGTTGAATTCTTTGTGGCGGTAAAGCACAGTTTAAGTTTTGGGGGCGCAAGCTTACCGGATTTTTACTAACTCTGAATGCCATAATTTTTGAAGACAGGAGTCAGACTGCGGGGGATAAGCTTCGTAGTCGAGAGGGAAACAGCCCAGACCATCAGCTAAGGTCCCTAAATATTTGCTAAGTGGTAAAAGAAGTGAAAATACACAGACAGCCAGGATGTTGGCTTAGAAGCAGCCATCATTTAAAGAAAGCGTAACAGCTCACTGGTCAAGTGTTTTTGCGCTGAAAAACGAACGGGGCTAAGCGAATTACCGAAGCTATGGCTTGTATTGAATTCGGTTCTGATATGGGGTAGGGGAGCGTTCTTTGATAGATACAAGCTTGACCGTAAGGACAAGTGTCGGATCAAAGAAGTGAGAATGTTGGTATAAGTAACGAAAAAATAGGTGAAATTCCTGTTCGCCGTAAGTCTAAGGTTTCCGTGAGAACGGTTCATCCACTCAGGGTTAGTCGATACCTAAGCCGAGGCCAATTGGAGTAGGCGATGGAAAGCAGGCTAAATATTCCTGCACCACTTATCAGCGTTTGAGTGAAGGGGTGACGCAGGAGGGTAAATTGACTTGGATTATGGATTGCCAAGCTAAGCACTTAGAGGTGTTCTGTAGGTAAATCCGCAGAGCTATTATCCTTGAAGTGTTATGGGCATACTAATTCTTAAGAAGAGGTATGTTTGATTGATCCCACACTGACTAGAAAAACCTCTAGCGAGCTATATAAGTGATCGTACCGCAAACCGACACAGGTAGACGGGCTGAGAATGCTCAGGCGTTGAGATAAGTATCATTAAGGAACTCGGCAAAATAGCCCCGTAACTTCGGGATAAGGAGTGCCTGTGCTGTTACTAAGTCACGTATTTGAGAAGCAGTTAGAGGTTTCAACAAAGAGGCCCAATCGACTGTTTAACAAAAACACAGGGCTCTGCAAACTCGTAAGAGGATGTATAGAGTCTGACGCCTGCCCAGTGCTGGACGGTTAATAGGAGATGTCAGCGCGTAAGCGCGAAGCTTTGAATTGAAGCCCCAGTAAACGGCGGCCGTAACTATAACGGTCCTAAGGTAGCGAAGTCCCTTGTCGGGTAAGTTCCGACCCGCATGAATGGCGTAACGAGTTGGGCGCTGTCTTAATGATATACTCAGTGAATTTGTAGTGCAGGTGAAAATGCCTGCTACCCGCGACTGGACGGAAAGACCCCGTGCACCTTTACTACAACTTGACATTGATTTTTGGATTGATTTGTGTAGGATAGGCGGGAGACTTTGAAGTTGAGGCGCTAGCTGTAATGGAGTCGTCCTTGAAATACCGCCCTTATCCGTTTGAAAATCTAACTTTGACCCGTAATCCGGGCAAAGGACAGTGTCTGGTGGGTAGTTTGACTGGGGTGGTCGCCTCCTAAAATGTAACGGAGGCGTTCAAAGGTTCCCTCATGACGAATAGAAATCGTCGGTAGAGCGTAAAGGCATAAGGGAGCTTAACTGTGAGACATACAGGTCGAGCAGGTGCGAAAGCAGGACTTAGTGATCCAGTGGTTCCGAATGGAAGGGCCATTGCTAAACGGATAAAAGGTACGCCGGGGATAACAGGCTGATCTCCTCTGAGAGTCCTCATCGACGAGGAGGTTTGGCACCTCGATGTCGGATCATCGCATCCTGGGGCTGAAGAAGGTCCCAAGGGTTTGGCTGTTCGCCAATTAAAGTGGTACGTGATCTGGGTTCAGACCGTCGTAAGACAGGTCGGTCCTTATCCGTCGTGGGCGTAGGGTATTTGAGAGAGGCTGTCCCTAGTACGAGAGGACCGGGATGGGCAAACCTCTGGTGTTCCAGTTGTTCAACAAGAGCAACGCTGGGTAGCTAAGTTTGTAAGAGATAACCGCTGAAAGCATCTAAGTGGGAAACTCGTCTCAAGATAAGATACCCCTGCTAACTTCGGTTAGCAATAAGATCCCTTGAAGACTACAAGGTTGATAGGCTGGGTGTGTAAGCACAGTAATGTGTTGAGCTAACCAGTACTAATAGATCGAATGTTTTAATCACACTACAAATTTTTATGGTGATAAGTGATCAGTAAATAGAGATTTAAATTACAAATATTCACAAGAATAAGTTTGAAAAGTTTGATCACTTATCTAAGAATAAGATGATCTAAAAAATTCCTGGTGGATATAGTTGTAGGGAAATACCCGTTCCCATCCCGAATACGGAAGTTAAGTCTACAACGCCGATGATACTTGTTTGGTAACGGACTGGAAAAGTAGGTACTGCCAGGTTAAAAAATTAGAAGGCGATGTTTAAATACATCGCCTTTTTTTTTGGTATTAAATAAAATTTATGGTAGTACATAAAGGAGTTATATGAATAGTAGAAACATCTTTTTTGGTCTTATTTTATTCACAAGTAGTCAACTGTCTGCTATGGAGCAAAGAGATAATTGTACAAATAGCGAAGCAACAGAAAATAAACAATTGATTATTGATGCTAATGATTTGGTTGATTATTATCTCAAAGCACTTTTTTTTGCTCGTAAAGAGGAAGAAAAGCAATTTGCTATTGATAGTATTAACTACAATATTAAACAAAATAAACTCTTATTAGATCTCATAGCTGTTTATAAAGCTGAACAAAATATATGGTTAGAATCAATAGCAAAAAATGATTTGGATGATCAGAGAGATAAAGGAATAAAGCAAAAAAAAGTGAGGTTCGATCTTAATGCTACTGGCCTGTATTATTAGAGTATAAAGATTATTGTACGAAAGTAGTTTGTTTATGAAAAGATTTATAATTTGTTTAGGTTTGATTGTTTTGTGTAATCCACTTTTATCTATGGAGGGGCAGCATCATCATCAAGAAAGCAATGATTTAGAAGAACGAATAGGAGTTTTAGCATCCATTACAAAGGTGCCAGTTGAAGTTGAAGCTAATCGTATAGATGAAGTTCTTAAATTTATTACTCATTTAGTCGATGAATTTAAACATGACCATAATGAAGTTCTTGCAAAGTTGGAAACAGGGGAAACTGTCGAATTAAATGAGAACGAAAATGGCATAGTTGATGAGATCATAAAAAAGTTTGAGACAAACTATCTTAATTTGATAGCTTCACATACAAGTGAATTATATGGGTATTTACCTGTTAGTATTGGTTATGAAAATTTTGTTAATGATTTTAAAGTATCTTTTATTAAAACTTTTAAAATACAAATTATAACAAATCTTAAAGAGCAAAGAAAATTGCAAATAGAAACTAAAAAGTCAGGTGCGCTATAAAAAATCGGCTCATTTGGTTTTGTTATATATCTATGCTATATTAGATAAAGTTATAACGTTGAAATATCTAAAAAACGGTTAAAGGATTTGTGTATGAAAATTAATAAAAAATTATTACTACTTACAGCTATCACATTCTCTTCTTTGTGCCTTGAAGCGGTACAACCGGGAAAAATGGGTACTAAAGGTGGCAAATCAGAGATGATCTCTATGGATCAACTGCAAGAAATGCAACAAATGGAACAGCTTTTGCAAGCAGTTGGTATAATGATGGTTGGAAAATTTCTTGCTAAATTCCCGAAATTTCGCTTATCAATAATTTCGGCTTACAAAAAAGACTCTGCTGCAGTGGAACAAAAAATAATTGCACAAACAAATAATGATTCGGTTTTTGATCCAATTCTATCTGAGGTTTTAAAAGAGATTCAAGCAGAAAAAGAGATGGAAGTTATGTTATTAGAACTGAAACCTCTCTTGAAACAACTCTTAGCTCAAGAAGTTATTAAATGGGTACATATTACAACAACTGCGGGTGTTATTATTCAATAAGCTGATTGTACTTTAAAAAACATTAGCGGGGAAACAGACGATTGTTTGTTTCCCCGTTTTTTTTGTAATGATATACTAGCTATATTGATATGAGATATTATAAAAAGGAAAGTAATGGATACTATAATCAAGTTTCTTAATCATACCGCTTATGCTATGCGTATTTCGTCATTAAAAATGACAACTCATGCTGGCTCGGGCCATCCGACTTCGGCTCTTTCGGCAGCAGATCTTGTTGCAGCTCTTTTTTTTTACGCTATGCGTTTTGATCCCGTTGATCCCTATAATAGAAATAATGATCGTTTTATTTTATCAAAAGGTCATGCTTCGCCTGTTCTTTATGCAGTATGGAAGGAGTTAGGAGTTCTTTCTGAAGAAGATCTCATGACATACAGAAAATTTGGCTCGGCGCTAGAGGGACATCCAACTTCTCGTTTTTCGCGATCAGAAGTAGCGACCGGTTCATTAGGTCAAGGTCTTTCCATCGGGGTTGGTATGGCACTTGCAGCTCGATTAGATCAACTTGATTATAAAACATTTGTTTTACTTGGTGACAGCGAGTGTGCCGAAGGATCCGTTTGGGAAGCGGCAGAGATCGCTTCATATTATAAACTTAATAATCTTGTAGCTATTTTAGATTGCAATAGATTGGGTCAAACGACAGAAACAATTGAAGGGCATCATGCCGTTGATTTTGCTATGAAATTCACTGCTTTTGGCTGGTATGCTTTAGTGGTTGATGGCCACTGCATGAAAGAAATATTGGAAGCTTTTGATCAGGCAAAAAAAATTACTAATCAGCCGGTTATCATTATAGCAAAAACATATAAAGGATATGGTGTTGAGCAGGCTGAAGATAAGAACGGTTTTCACGGAAAAGTTTTTAAGCCTGAAGAGTTGCCGGGAATTCTAGGAAATTTAAAAAAAAGATTTGCTCAGTATGTTGAGAAGCCTGATTTTGTATGGAAGCCAACAGTTCCTACAGCAGCATCGAAAAAAATTTTAGCAACTGATCATCTACAAATTGAAAATCCAGAATATGCACATGATGAAATGATCGCTACAAGAAAAGCATATGGTCAAGCATTAGCAGCAGTTGGCAAGCAATCTACGGATATAGTTTCACTTGATGCAGAAGTTAAAAATTCTACCTATGCAGAAATTTTTGAAAAAGCCTTTCCAGAACGTTTTATACAATGTTTTGTTGCAGAACAAAATATGGTGAGTATGGCTGTTGGACTTTATGCGCGAGGAAAAATTCCGTTTGTATCTACTTTTGGTTCTTTTTTTACGCGAGCATTTGATCAGATTCGAATGGCAGCAATAGGAAGAGCTGCACTACGTTTGGTGGGTTCACATTGTGGAGTATCCATTGGTCAAGATGGTCCTTCGCAAATGGCTTTGGAAGATATTGCAATGATGCGTGCTATTCCTGAATCGGTAATTTTATATCCATGCGATGCTGTAAGTTGCTGGAAGCTCGTTGAGCTTATGGCAAATCATCATTCAAGCATTAGTTACTTGCGTACAACACGTGCTGAAACATCTGTTATATATGATGTTGATAAAAAATTTGTTATTGGAGGTTGTTCGATTTTAAAACAAAGTTCGCATGATGTGGTCTGTGTTGTTGCTGCTGGCATCACAGTCTTTGAAGCGCTTAAGGCCTATAAACATTTGGCAAAAGATTCTATAACATTTGCGCTCATTGATTTGTACTCAATAAAGCCACTTGATGCTTCTACACTATTAAGAGTTGCCCGCACTTCGCAAAACCGAATTATTACCATTGAAGATCATTATAGTCAAGGAGGCATTGGTGAATCTGTTGTTACTGCATTGAAAAATACAGGTGTTGAAGTGCATATAATGGCAGTGACTAAATTACCAAAATCCGGATCTCCTGATGAACTGCTTGCATATGAGGAGATAAATGCCAAAGCACTTGAGACTAAAATTAAACAGCTCATGCAGTGATAGAGTGATGAAATAAAATTTTTTACTATTCGAAAGCATATAAATTCAAATTTTTATTAATTTTGGATATACTTGCTCAATGCAAGAAGTTACCGTAGTGTATCTTTTTTGTATTTTGAAATAAAAATAAGGAATTTTTATGAAAAATAGTAAAAACCTATCAAAAAAAATATTTGGTACTGTAGTTATCATTTGTTTTGCATTTGTTTTTGATCTGTATTCAATGGAACATGCTGTGGAGCAAACACCAGTACAAAAACATTTGGCTTGGCTCGATACAATTTCTAATGAAGCTAAATCTGATGTTCAAAGCCTTATTGATAATATGTGTGGGCTTTCAAGATATTTGGCTGATTATAGAGATCATAATTTTCTAAAAAAAAAGAAGTTGGGCTTGAACAACTTGAGACAACAAGAAATATTTTCTCAAAAGTTGTCGCTCAAATTACAGCGCTTAGCTCTACTCAAAGTGAATCAATTTCTTTAAAAACTAATAAAGTTTTAACGGCTTTGCTGGACTCGCATGAAAAGAATTCGTCAACCCCTTATAGAGCGATCAATGCTTTGATGCCTCAAACACTTTCTGTTGGTAAAAAAATTGCAAGAGCATTTGATTATTTAGAATCTTGTAATTATAGGGAACTTAATGACGCCCTAAAACGTAATGATGCTCAGAATGCAGTTCATGCTATGGAAAAATTATCATATAATACGCAGCTTCTTTTTTCTGTTTTTAATGGTAAGGATACGGTAAATCGTTTTCGTACTGTTACTTCGTGTAAAGATAAAAAGTTTTCTTCCATTGTTGAAGATATTATGTATGAATTTGTTCCACCCACTGTAAAAACTGACCGAGAAATCTTAGAACAAAATAAAAGAGCTGATGAACGTGCTGAGCGGATAAAAAAAGCGTTTACTCCTGTAGCTGCTGGAACAAAAATATTTGAAGAAATAGCTAGCAAGCCGGATATCTCTGGTTTAGCGTATATGTTTTTGAACCCTTCTTTTGTTGTAAGAAATGCTCTTCCACTTATTGAAAAATATGGATGGATTCGAAAGCTTTTAGGAGGAATTGGTGCTGATATTGAAAAGGCAATAGAGCAGGATATGGCTCCTACAAAGATATCACGAATTGCTCAAGAAAAGGTTCCTTCTCAATTGAAGTCGGTAGTAGTGTCCCTTTTAAAAAATCATGGTAAGACGAGTATAAATCCTTTACTGTGGTCTGTTAACCAAAGTTTATTTCTGATACGGAATTTAACGGCTGCGGCCGATTCAGCTGCACAAGATGCAGTTAATCATCGTCAAATACCGAAATTAGAAGATCAACTTTATTCCTATTTATCTAAGATAGGTTCATTATTTTATGAAAAGACGCAAGTAGTACTTAAAGCTGGTATTCATAAAAATCCTAATACTTTTGAAGAAAAATGTGCCGGAGTTGAAGATGATTCTTTCTTAATAAGAAAGAAGAATAAACTTGAAAAAAAATGTGAGGACACAAAAAAGCAAATTGATCTGCTTTGTAATGAGTTTAAAAATAGTTCAATGAAAATGGATGTAGAGAGTAAAAAGGTTATGCTTGGTAAGCTTCGTGATCTTTGTAACGAATCGCAGCCTAACTTGTTAAGGTTAAGAAATGAAATGAAGGCTGCTCAAGAGCATCTAGAAAAATATCGAATGGAATTGGCTAATGCTCGTAAGAATGGCGTGCCTAAAAGGCAAAAAGTTCTTATTAAAAAAGAAAAAAAAGAAGCAAAAGAGAGTTTTGAAAAAAGTAAAAAAATGGTTCTTGATATCGAAATAAATCAGGAAGATGCCAAACGTATTTCTCAGGCTATAGCAGCACATTATGAGTCAGAAAATAAGGTACAACTTGAGATTAAGAAGCTAGAAGATAATAGTCTTTCTATAGAAAAAAAATTGGAAGCTCTTAATGGTATTTTAAGAAAAAGAGGATATAGCCAATTCTATTTTGAAGAGCAAAAAGAAATTAGCTGATGGTAGCTTAGAATCGCAATCATTAAATAGTCTTTTTGAAGAGCAAAGGATATTAAGAGAAAAAAAGATTGAAGTGCGCGAGAAGTTTGAAGTATGGCAAGAGAAATTAGCTGCGTGTACTGAAAGAATTCGAGTTAATAAACATGTGCAAGATGAGATTGTAAAAGCTAGGGGATATCTTTCCTTATTTTCAAAGAATGATAAGGCAGATTTAATAGAGGATGAGCAAAAAGAATTTGAACAGCAGCAGAAGCTTTGCCGTAAAGAGATAAGCAGCATTGATGAATCTTATGACATGTGTAAACAAAAAATAAAAAAATATGAAGATGCAATTCAAAAGAAGTTATTAAAAAAAGAGAAATTAAATATATTACGTGATTTTTATGGTGGTAATTATTTAGAAATTTTATTTAAAGATACACCTTTGTCAGATGAGATTTATAGTTATTATCAAGAATTGCTCCAAATAAACCATAAGGAATTTTTCAAAATTGTTAAAAAGTTTTATAAAAAAAACGATGAATTAGATGCTCAAAAAATTCAAAATATCTTTAATGCTTGGTTTATTTATATGCTTGAGCGCGAGCATGCTCCTTATAGAAGGAAATTAGAAGAGAATAGTAAAGTTATTCAGCAAGTAGAGGCTGCAACAATAAAAAGTCAACATGACCTTGAAGAATATAAGGAAAAAAATATTAATGAAGTATGGTCTTCATATGACTTTAAAACGAAAATAGCTGCATGGTGTTATTTTTTTTATAAGAGAAGATTTCCGATTTATTGTGATCAGCAGCAACTAATGGTTAAGTCCCAAAATAGTTTGTATGCCGAATGTGTTAAGGATAATGCTTTATTGCAAAGCGAAGGCCCCTTTAAATTTATTGCACCAACCGCTATGAATAAAAATTTGCAGGATCAAAAAAAAGAGCAGCGTGTTTGGTACAACTTGATTAAACTTTTACTTCAGGATAATGAAAGAGCTGTGCCATATATATCAGAATCAAATATTTCTGTTCCTGTTACAACGAGAAATTCTGGAAAAAAAATGCAAGATGCTATTACCTTTAATCATGTAGAAGTAAAAAGGCAAAATAATGCTGAATGTGGGTATCATGCATTATATAATGCATTGAACTCAGTAAATAAAATAACAATTAATTTGGAATCATTTCTTAAGAACTGTAAAAAGAAGATTAAGAAAAAGCGCGATGATGGTGACGTTCAATGGTTGAATGAAGAAGAAATTGCTCAATTACATAAAGAATATTCTTCTGAGGATTCTGTCATATTTATACCTGATGTTGGCAGATATTGTGCAGGAAAGTATGGTTTAGATGTAACTGTTATTAATCAAATTGCTCGTATCCATGATGATATTGATAAGGGTAAAGATTTTGAAAGGGCCTATCTAGTAAGCTTAGCTGACGAAGATACTAGTTGGGATCAAAATGGGAGGTATAGCGAAGAATCCGAATATTATCGAACCTTTACACATTGGATCGCTATAAAACAAATAAGTAAAGATGGAAAAATATATTACGAAGTTATGGATTCATTAGGAGATCAAGACTACAACGACAGGAAGTTTAAAAAATTAATGCATAAAAAGCGTGGTTTTCGAAAATTAAAAAAGAAAGAATCGGAGCAGTTAAAAGATTTAATTAAACAAATTGAATTTAGCAAAGCATTCAGAGATGGTTTTTATGCTTTATGTTCAAATCCAAAAGGCTCTGAGGGCGATTTTGTTGTAATTAATCAACTGCCTAATTTATTAATTGATCAAATTCTTAATGCTTCTGATCAACTTTTAAAGCAGACCAAAGGAGAACCATTTTATAACTGTATGGGACTCAAACAACCGTTGAAAATTGTAAAAGATGCTCTCGATGCTCTTAAAAAGAGACAATTAATTAGCTTGCGTTATTATCTGAGTGATGCTGGAACTGATATAAGCATCGTGTTTACTGAGGAACAAGAAAAAATGATTGAAGAGTTAGAGCACAAAATTGTGAAATACAAGAGCGAGCTCTTAAAGCAGCTTAAGAGTAATAACATTAGTTGAAAAAGGGGTAATAGATTTCAGCTGATTGATTTCATGCAGAATAATTGGTAGCAGACCTACAAACTTGTTAGTAATGAACTCAATATGCATGATACCGCGATTGTTAAGTTTTAGTTGGACTTGCACCATTTTTTCTAAGGGTGGAAAATCCCTTTTAGAAAAGAAACTATTCGGTTTTACCGGAGCTTCTGTAAAGTCTTTTTTAAGCAAATAATAAAGCCATTGAGGATCTAGAACTTGAATCGAATCAAACCGCGAATAAAGTGAATAAATTTTTTTGAACATAGAATGCGCCGTTAGATTACAGGTTCGTTCTTGCACTGGACATGCCATAAGAATGAGTTCATCAATAAAAAGCTGCATATCATTATTGAAGCACGCTAAATTAAGCGCGACATTACCGCCATGGCTATGCGTTATGATACGAATTGAAGGTTTTATTCCATACGCATCTTCATACTGTTTTACCAGTGCCTGTATTTGAATATACAGTTTTTTAGCAGCTTTATATCGTGCTTTGAAGCTTAATTTCCCTGACCAACCATAAAAATAAAAGTCATCGATGGGGAACTTTTGTGGGTTTTGCGCGTATAAAAGTTCTGCGATTTCTCGAAGATGGTAGTGAGGTTCAAAGCTCAAGGCACTATGAACTCCCTTTCGTGTATAAAAAAAATTTGTGTAAAGAAATTTAGAAAAAAACGCTTTTGTTCCATGTATCCATATAGTGATGGTTCTCTCATTGGAATGAAGAGGAGGCTTTTCTGTAAAAATAAGCGGCTTTTCGGGTGTAGTACAAGTAATTATGTGTGAATAATAGTGCTGTGAGGGAGAATGGACACAACCCGAGCATACAAATAATAATGGAAATAAAAAAAGTAAGGAAGTGTAGTTCATATCATAAGCTCTTTTGGCTTAAGGTACTTAGTTTTTGAAATAATAAAAACTCAGTACACTATTCTAAAGTTATATGCTCTTTAGTAAGAATACTATGTATAGTACAAAATGGCAATTATCTTAAATTTATTTTTACAATTGTGAAAGTATTGAATTTATTCATCAAATAATGATACGAGTTCATATACGGATTGAAATTTGTGTAAAGAAGTTGATAAGCTTTTTTCAATTTTTTGATTCTTTGCAAGAATCAGTTGTTCAATACCGAACTTTTGTGCTTCAGTGATGTGGATAGTTATGTGATTAATTGGTTTTATTTGGCCGGTTAAATTAATTTCTCCAAGTATAAGTGATTTTTTAGGAACTGGTTTTTTGAAGTAGCTGGAGAGAAGGGCTAATGCTATGCCCAGATCAGCGGTGCTTTCTTTTATTTTAAAGCCTCCGCTAATTTTGAAAAAGATGTCATGTGAGCTAAAAGGGATTTGTAGATATTTCTCAAGTATAGCTGCAATGATGACAACCTGTTTTTGATCAAGACCTGAGATAACACGTTGAGGAATACCAAACTTTGAAGGGACAACGAGTGCTTGAAGTTCTAAAAGTAAAGGTCGCGACCCTTCGCAATAGCTTATAAGCGTTGAGCCTGGTGCATACGATGCTTCATTAAGTAGTTGCTGGTTGATATTAGCAACTTCTTGAAGTCCGTTTTCTTGCATTTCAAAAAAGCCTATTTCGTTAATTGCACCAAATCTATTTTTAACTGAACGCAATACACGCGTTTGCCAGCGATCTTCGCCTTGTAAATAAAAAACTGCATCAACCATATGTTCTAACATTTTTGGTCCTGCTATCGTTCCATCCTTAGTAATGTGGCCGGTAACAATAATGGCGATGTCATATTCCTTTGCTAGCCGCATAAGATGAAAGGCGGATTCACGTAATTGACCTACCGTTCCGGGAATTGCTTGGGCTGTGGATGAATAACAGTTTTGAATTGAATCGACGATAATGATTGCAGGTTTTTGTTCTTGTGCTGTTTTTATGATTGATTCAAGATTCCCTTCATCCGAAAAAAGAAGATTGTTGTTAGAGCAATTGAGTCTTCGAGCGCGTGCAGTAATTTGCTCAAGGGATTCTTCTGAAGAAAAATAAAAAATGGTATGGTTCTGTGACAAGCGATCTGCAATTTGCAGTAATAAGGTTGATTTTCCAATACCTGGGTCTCCAGTGACAATAATAAAAGATCCTTGCATTATGCCACCCCCGAGAACTCTATCCCATTCTGAGATGTTAGTAAGCATACGTTCTTTTGGGGCGGTTAAAACATCCGAAAGCGAGGTTAAGGTAAGGCTGCTACCGGGGCGCAAGATAGAAGCGGTGGCATTGGCAGTAGGCGCTACCTTTTCAGAAATTGTTCCCCATGTTTGGCAATGAGGGCAACATCCAAGCCATTTAGCGGGATGATAATCGCATTCTGAACAAAAAAATTCAGCTTTATGTTTCATAGGCTCTATTATATTTTTCCTGTGTTTGAACGATAACTTGGAGTTCGTTTTAGTTTTGAAACTATTCCAGATAAAGTCAACCTATGCGATAATTTTATCTTCTTTTTTGATTTTTTTTTAGATAATGGTGATTCTTTTTCTTCTTGGGATATATAAGAGCTATTTGGAACTAATGTTTTACGATATTCGTCTAAACTTTTAGCAAATTTTGAGGGCGTTGGATTCTGATGATATAACGAACGTAAGGCATTATCGCTTAACAGATCATAAGCATATAATTCGGCATCATTGCCGCAATTATGTAATGCTTCAGAAATAGTTTTTGGTTGAATTGAGGTAAAAAGATCATATACATTTTTTTCATCAAGAGCTGCCGGGGGTGTTTTATTGTTATTTGTTTTATTTTGAGGGATCTCTAAGGGGACATTTAAAAGAGAATAATACTGGAATGGTTCTTCATTAAAGCATGCTGAATTTTGGTCATAAGCTTCTTTAAGTTCAGGATTGCTTAACACCATGTATGCTATTACGCTTTTCCTGAAAAACTCATTTTGCGCTGATTCTCTTGATTCTTTGATTACTATCTTCGGGTATGCAGCTTTATAAAGATTATTTAAAGATTCTGTTATTTCTATTGGCGAGGCATTTTGAGAAAGATTGAGAAGGGCGTAATAATCTTCTTTATATTCCATGGCATTTAATATTCCGCACGAAGCTAGGAGTAAAATTAAATATTTTTTGAAATTATTTTTCATAATATCCTTTAATTTTAAGTATAAAATTATTTTCACTGTGTTTATATTGTACTATAAAGATAAGCAATAAGCAATGTGAGAAAATAATAAAAAAATCTTATTTGAAATTAATTATGTGCTAGGTACAGATTGGGATCGTTAATTATTTGGTACAAATACTAAGCTGTAAATTAATAAAAGATAACGGATACCTTTATAAAAAAAGGGACAGTAGTCTTTGCATAGTACAATAGAATTCAGTCTTTTTTTTCATTCTGGTTGAGTTCTTTATTGTCGAGTTCATCAATAAGCTTTTTTATTTGGTTAAACCGGTTAGATTTAACCAAATCGAGAATTAGAGTTTCTTTTAGATCTGTCAAATTTAACGAAAGTGATCGATAATTTCCTCTTCGTTGGTCTTTAACTTTAGCACATTTTTTTATTCTTTTAAAAGCATCATGTTTTTTGAGCGCAACTAGAAACCGAAATTTATTATTGTCTTTATCATATATGGCGCGTAAAGCCTTATTACTTAGTAGTACATAGCTGTATATAATCTCTTCGTATCTTTCTTCTGCTTCTTTAGCCTCTTGAGAATTTTCTGGAAATTTATAAGGACTATTTGTGTTTGGTTTGTAGTATATAACATTTTAATAGTTCAGATTTGCTGGCATTTTTTGGAGCTTGAAGCGTACGATAAAGATCAAGTTGTTCTTCAGAATAAGCAGATGAGGCTTCATGATAAAAACAATCAAGATTATAAGTTTTGTCATATATCTCTTTCCAAATAGGCGAACTTAAGATGATGTAAGACTCTATGATTGTTGATGTAGATTCTTCTTTTAAGATCTGTTTTATTGTTTTACTGCTTTGATTTTGACAAAAATTATTAAAAGCTTTTTCAACATTGTTTATTGTAGCTGTGGAGATAATGCCAAGCAATCATATAAGGAAACGATATTTTCCATCGAAAAAGTGAATGAAGTGATTGAAAATACGATGCTATAAATTGCACTTTTGTAATATTTCATCGAAAGCCTCTTTGTAATGCATTATAAATATTTTAAATAGTATATACATATACGAGCAAGACTAATAACCGTACAGGCAAAAAAAATTGCCACCAAGTAGAATCTACTCTGAGTGGCAATTTTTTTGAAAGCTTTACAAAATGTTATAGAATTATTTTTTGTGCTTTAAAAGGTTGGTTGTTTATCAATACTGTGGCATGATCTGCAGCGTGCTTGATAACATTCTTGTGAGCCAACTAAAATGATGGGGTCATCAAATTTTGCAGGTTTCCCATTAACAAGGCGTTGAGTAAAATGTGCATCGTTGCCACAAACTATACAAATTGCTTTAAGTTTTGTTATATCATCGGCAATTGACATTAAAAGAGGCATGCAACCAAAGGGTACTCCTTTGAAATCCAAATCAAGACCTGCCACAATAACTCGTTTATTTAATTCTATAAGCTTGCAAACAACTGGTATGATATCAAGAGAAAACCATTGTATTTCGTCAATACCAACCACATTTGTTTCATCTTTGATTAATGAAAGCAGTTCATCGGGATTTTCTAGGGGGATTGCCGTAAAAGTATTCCCATTGTGAGAAGCAACATTTTCTATAGCTGTTCTTTTATCGAGGCTATGCTTAAAGGTCTGAACCGATAAGCGGGCAAAGGTTGCACGATTAAGACGACGAATCAGTTCTTCGCTTTTTCCGGAGAACATTGATCCACAGATTACTTCCAAACTTCCTTTTGTATGTATTGTTTTTTTCATAGGTCGCATTTATGTTAAAGTGTCAAACGAGTAAAGAATACGCAATGTATTAGAATACCAGGATTGTTTTTTTTGAAAATAATATGGATAGATTTTTGAACGTACGTAATAATGTATTTTTTTTTGTTTTTTTATTAGTATAAGCTGCATAGTGCACTCTACAACTAATGCAGATTAATATGAGTATAAATTTTTTAGGGACCCCGAATGAATAGTAGTTCTCAAACAACTGAAAGTATCGTTAGACAGTTTTTATTGGATCAGGATTGTGTAGATGGAAGAATTATTGTTAAACAATCACATAATCTTTCCGGTGAAGTAGAACTTTCGGGAGCAAAAAATGCGGTGCTTGTTATTATTGCATCCTTATTGTTAACGGAAGGCAAATCTATTTTAACAAATGTCCCACATTCTAATGATGTTCTTCAAATGATCGCTTTAATGCAAGAATTGGGTGCTCACATCATCTTTGATACAGATTCAAAAAAATTGGAAGTCGATACGAGTATGATTTCGCGTTGTAAAGTATCATCGGCCCTTATGAAAAAAATGAGAGCTTCTGTATTAGTTATGGGGCCGTTGCTTGCTCGATTTGCGCGAGCAGAAATTGCTCTGCCGGGCGGATGTTCAATTGGGACTCGGCCTATAAATTTTCATCTTAAAAATTTTGAAAAGATGGGCGTTCATTTTGTAGTTGATGGTGAAACTATAATTGGTTCAACGCCGCAATTGAAATCGGGTAATTTGGTTTTAGAATATCCAAGTGTTGGTGCCACTGAAAATATAATGATGGCTGCGGTTCTTACTCCGGGAATAACGCATATTATTAATGCATCGCTTGAACCAGAAGTTATCGATCTCATTGCAGTGCTTACTAAGATGGGAGCAAAAATTACGGTATATCCACCTGCAACTATTGAAATCGAAGGAGTTTCAACGTTATTGCCTCTACAGCATCAGATCATGTTTGATCGCTTAGAAGCTGGGGCACTATTAGCGGCTACTGCTATTACGGGAGGATCAATTTATTTACCTCAAGCATTAGCGCATAATCTTGATGTCTTTTTATTAAAACTTGAAGAAATGGGACATTGTATTGAGATTGGGAGCAACGGCAAAGGTATTCGTTTAGTTGCAACCAAAACGCCTCGTGCTGTATCGTTTGTAACTTCACCATACCCTGGATTCCCGACTGATCTTCAGGCGCCTATGATGGCATTGCAATGTTTGGCTTCGGGAACAAGTGAAGTTCATGAGACGGTATTTGAAAATAGATTTTTGCATGTACGTGAACTACAAAAAATGGGTGCGCAAATTACTGTTAAAGGTGATCGAGCAACAATCACTGGAGTTGAAACGTTGTATGGTACATCAGTAATTGCCGCCGATATTCGAGGTTCATGTGCGTTAGTAATTGCCGGTTTGGCTGCACAAGGAACTACAGTAATGACAGGAATGCACCATTGGAAAAGAGCGTATGATCATTTTGAAAACAAGTTGGCAGCATTGGGTGCGCACATTAGTGTACAAAAGAATGGGTAAAGAATTATTAGTGTTAACGTAAACGCCATCAGTTGTTAAGGATGAGGCACAATAGCAATGACTGTTACAGTAATTTTTTCAGGACCATAATGCCAAAAAATTCTATAAGCTCCAGATGTTTTTTGTTGAGCATAAGCTTCAAAAATCTTTTCTCCATTAGGACCTTTAATTCCTTTATACTCATGGGTATTTAACGATGGATGACGCAAGTTTTCTTGCATGAGGTTGAGCGCTTTAGTAACGTCTTTTAAGATTCTAATTTTTGACTGATCTTTTTTTAAAAGTTCAAGATCTTTAAGAGCGTTATCAGTAAGCTTTAGTTTTGACATTATTATTCAAACTTATGTTTTATTGAATCCCACTCTACTGTTGCTTCTTTTGTAAAACTATTTTTAAGTCGTTCTACGAGTTCCTTATTAGCAGGATCATAGAGCCATAATTCTTGCTCTGGAATTTCACCAACCGAATCTAAGATAAGTTGTTGTAATGTTTTTCCGCTCAAAGCAGCTCGCGCTTTTAGGAGCTTGTGTTGTTCTTTTGTGACATCTATAGAAATGCGAGCCTTATTTTCCTTTGCAGCCATTTTATTCCTTATTTATTTTTAACTTTAGTATTTCCTCGCCGCTTATTACATTGTACCACAAATGTGTATTTGTGGTCAACCCTATGGCTTAAAGGCGATTTAGCTGTTTTATAGAGGGAATTTTGTTTTTTTTGTTGACAATTTATTTCAATTTGATAATATGAAAAAAAGAAGAGTTTCTTTAAAATTATTGGATTTCAATGAAAAAATATCTATTGCTGCTCTTATTGTTTCAAAATATTTCTCTTATTGGGATGGATTCTGTTATCCAGGATTTTTGTCTTATTCCAAAAATTGGTGAGTCTTTATATTGCAATTTAACTGGCTCTGCACCTCAGTCAAAGAATGAGCAAGTAAAACGATTTGGTAAATTTGCTGGGCAAGTTGCTTTAGCTGCAGCAATTTCTTATGCGGGTACATTTATTAATATGTTTTTTCACGAATTAGGACATGCTCTCGTATTAAAGTGTTGTCATGATATGCCACTATCGATTTATTTGGGTTCAACAAATCCTATAGAAAATCCTGTGCCTGGCATTCATTTGATTGGGTTAAATGCACAGGCTGGCGTTACTAAAATAATTCAAAATGGCAATGACTTAGTTCCTTCAACAAGTGTCGTGTGTTTATTAGCTGGGCCGATGTTAGGTTTTATTGCAGCAGGTGCTTTTCATTATATTTTAAAGAAACAAAATTTTTTACCTCGGTTAACGCAAGAATTATGTATAAGCTATAATTATAAAAATTATATAGGGAATATTTTTCAGCTTGTTCCTGGACGTTCTGATTCAGATGGCGATAGAATCGCACAACTCTTAAATTTTATTGAATATGATAATTTGGGAGAACCTGTTAATACGAGTGCGTATCGAATTTTGCATGGCCTAAATTTTTGGGGATGGAATTCTTCTCTGTTTCTAGTATATATTAAATTATTAGCTACTTGCTATAAACATTATTCTGAATAATTATTTAAAAAAATCCGCCGATTAAGTCAGTTAATTCGCCCGTAATCTTACTTTGTCGCATTTTATTATACGTAAGTTGCATTGATTCAAGAAGTTTGCTGGCACTGCGCGTTGAATTATCCATAGCAATAAAGCGAGCCGCTTGTTCTGAAATGAGTGATTGAAAGAGTGCTTCATAGATTGTCATGTAAAAAAGCTTCTCAACTAAAAAGTTTATGATCTCTTCCGGTTTTTGTTCCCAGATATACTCCTCTTGGTAAGGACTTTCTTTTTCTTCAATCGAAGGTTGCAATGTAAAGGGAATAAGAGCTGTTCTATGTGGGCGTTGTGAAAAAAATGATTTTGAATAACTGCTATAGATTGTTGCACTAGAATATAGTTCATGGTTTTTCAAGAGATAATGAGTAAGGGCAAGGCTTATTTTTTCCAGTGTTGCAAATGAGAAGTCATCGAAAGAAAGAACAAGGGGATGTCCCGTTAGTTTTACAAAATCTTGGGCTTTTTTTCCCACCGTTATAAAGGTGGTTATTTGTTTGATCTCAGAAGAAGTTTCTCGTTCATAAAAAGCAAAGAGTTCTGAATTAAAGTTGCCACATAAGCCTTTTTGTGATCCGATAAGAATTGCAAGAGGAGGCTTTTGAGTATCCTCACTTTTTTGGGTTAAAAAATGGCACCATTCAGGCATGCTCTTTTGTACTTGATAAAGAATATGAGTCAAGGTTCCTTTGTAGTATTCTACAGCACTTTTTCTTGAACGAAGGCGTAGATGTGTTGACATTGAAATTAAACGCAGTGCATGAGTTATTTTTTTAATTGTTTTTATTGCTTTTATGCGTTGACGCATGCGAATTAATTGTGACATAGAAGGTGCCTTATCGTTCAAAAAAGATATTCTTATTTAATCTACTGATGATAACGACATTTTGCAATTTTTTGCTTTACAAAGTAGTTGCGTCACAGGGAGGGCTAGCTATTTTTTATTTAGTTCTCGACCCTTATAGCGGTTCTACGTTACACTTGTATTGTTACTATCTTTAAATTTGGCTTTAAATTTGGCAATAAGTATACAACATAAAAGAAAAGAAATAGAGGTATGCAACTACTGATTGATGGGTATAATCTTCTAAAAAAGATTAAGCATTCGGCGCATATATCCGATAAAGAACGTGAGAACTTTATTAAAAAGCTTAATCACTATGGTCACCAAAAAAAACTATCAATTGTACTTGTTTTTGATGGAGGGCCTTTTAATTGGCCAATGCGTGAAAAAGTAAGTACAGTGCTTGAGGTTGTTTATTCTGGTGTTCGAGAATCAGCTGATGATTATATTAAACAGTATATAGAAACGCATAAAAGTTTCGATATTTTACTCATAACCAGTGATCGCGAGCTTGTTACGCATGCAAGGCTGCATGCCATTCCTTCAATGGATTCATACGAGTTTTCTGAATTCATTAATTCAAATGAAAGTCCTACGACGCTCAAAAGCGTACAAAATCAAAAAGCCCATAAAATGGTTGCTTCGGCGCATAAGGAACTTGATCTTCTTATGGAGCAGTTAGCTGTTCCAAAGAAAAAAGAGCCGGAAGGTGATTTAGAAAGGAATAAAAAGAAACAACAGATTTCTAAAAGTGAGCGCATAATCTTGAAAAAAATAAAAAAGTTATAACTATATTTTGAATAGATTGCAAAAATTTTTATCTCTTTGGTACTGTATAAAAAAGCGGTTGTATAGGCTAAAGGAGTTGTATGAACAGTAATGCATTGAGAATATCGGTTCTGTTTTTTTTCATGAATCTAATCACCAATTCTGCAATAAAAGAAGATTCCTGTAAAAAGTTTAATGATCAGTTAAAAATAAATAGAAAGTTTTTGCATTATTCTTTTAAAGATCTTGCATATATAGGTAAAAAACAGATCGATCAAGCAATTCCTCAACTGGAAAAGGAAATTGCCCGTTTAGAGCATGCTTTGAATGATAAAGAAGCACTACTTAAAGAACAAGAAGCGATTATTAACTCAATGCATTTAATTGAATCATTTGATGAAAAAATTTCTGAATTGAATAAGGAAAAACTGGGCCTGCAAGTAGGCCCTGAAAGAGTCAGATTACAAAATAAGCTAATCCAAAAATTACAGGATGCAAATCTAATATATTTAGATATCTCTCTGGGTAAATATGCTAAACAAAGAGAAGTAAAAGAACTTGTAGAAGTGGCTCAAAAAGCAGAAAATAAAATACAGAGATTAAAAGATAAGTTGATTTTTTCTGATAATGCACTCATAAAAAATGGACAACGGCGTATTGCCAATGCCATAAAAAAATTGACTCATGAAAAATCAAGAATAATGCAGATGAAAGGCGATAAAACTTTAATGCTTAATGAAGCTCGTAAAAGCAAAGAGAAATTACTAAAAGATTATCGTACTATGCTTGATAAAGCTCGAAAGCTTAAAAATGATTCTAAAAAGCTTGTTAAATCGATGAAGGTTGATTCTTTAAGAAATATATACAACACTATACATCAAGCAAGAAAATCAAAGTGTTCGATTAAATACGTTATTGAATAAGTTATTTATTTGAGATGATAAAAATGGAAACTAAACTGCACGAAGAAAAATTACTCTATTCACTTGATCGTATCGACCATATCATAAATAGACTTTATTCTTTGAAAGATGAATGTAAAATATATACCTTTTCGGGTCCTCTCGGAACAGGAAAAACAACGTGTGTAAAAGGTTTATTGCAAAATTTCGATATACATGTTCCTGTTACAAGCCCTACATTTAGTTACGTTAATGTTTATGAAAATAGCAAGGGAGAGCTTCTTTATCATTTTGATCTCTATCGGCTTAAAGATATTCATGAATTTATGGAAGCAGGATTTAATGAGCTCTTATTTCTTGAAAATAGTTGGGCGATGATTGAATGGCCTGAGCTTATTTTGCCATTAATTACCAATAAGGCTTGCCATGTTACTTTAGCATATGGCCAGTCACAAGATGAGAGGCAGATGCATTATTCTCTCATGATATAATTTATGAAACGGTATTTTTTATAAAAGTATAATATTTTTCATTTACATGGCTTGAAATTCCAATCACACAAGGTACAGCGTAGGAGTGGATTTTTTCTACCTCTTGTTTAACAAGGGGATACTGCTCTTCGCTTGTTTTGGCAATAAGGACAAACTCATTATCTTTTGTTAGTGACCCCTGCCACCAATAGATGCTATTAATGGGATGAAAATTAGCGCATGCAATCAGCTTTTTTTCAAGAAGATTGCATGCAATTTTTTCAGCTTCTTCGCGCGAAGGCGTTGTTATATAGATTATTTTTATTGTATTCATTAAAACTCTCAAAGAATATGGATTTTAATTTAATTTATCTTTATTTTTATTGAATGCATGCAATGTGATTAATGCTTTTATTTCTTTGGTTGATGTTGCAGCGAGGTTATACGTAGCGCCTTGAAAACCATGTATGTAGGTACTTCTCTGAAAAGTTGCGACAATAATAGTATCACCATGCGTGTTAATTAGAGTTTCTACTTCATCATAATCATTATGTGAGATTGCTTCATGTAATAAATAGGTTTGTGGTATTTCTGCATTTTCAATGCAAGGTACATGCTTGTACATCTCCCACCACATAGCATGTTTATTCTCGCGACCTTCATAACTAGCTATTATTTCTTGTAGTGTTGCGAATTTTCCCTTAGTTTTATAATTCTCTAATGTTTCATTGTGCTCCATTGATTGTAGTTGAACAAAAGTAAGTAAAGCCGCTGCACATAAAAAATTTAATGTTTTTTTCATATTTTTTCCTCTTATTGATAATTGTTGAGTTGCAATTATCTACTATACCATTATTTATAAAAAAATCCATTAAATGCCTACTTGTGCTTCTTTTTGCTGTATACAACTGCATTTGTTAGCAAGAAATTTACTACTAAATTTAAAAATTATTGTTACTATTGTTTTAAATAGTAGGATTTATTGGAATATAGTTGTGGTGAAAACTAAAAAAAAGTTGAAATCCTTGCGGAAAAACAATATTATAAACTTAACTTAAAAAAAATTGCTACTATTTTATAGTTAAAAAAATTGAAATTTTTGGCGAGATTCCCGAGCGGTCAAAGGGGACGGACTGTAAATCCGTTGGCTTATGTCTTCGAAGGTTCGAATCCTTCTCTCGCCACCAGTCTTCGTTGCTTAGCAATTTCGTCAGTCTTTGCCATGAGTGAAGGGGTGGTCCAAGATAGCCGAAAGCGAAGATGGACTATCTACTCAAAAAGAAGTAAGATGTATTGCAAAAAACTTCATAGACTTGTTGAAATAGCATGCGGGAATAGCTCAATTGGTAGAGCGACAGCCTTCCAAGCTGTAGGTTGCGGGTTCGAGCCCCGTTTCCCGCTCCAAGTATTTATTACTTGTAATAAGTACTGATTTTTTTGCTGGCGTAGCTCAGTGGTAGAGCAACTGATTTGTAATCAGTAGGTCGTTGGTTCAAATCCAATCGCCAGCTCCATATAAAAAAAATAATAGCTTATAGGTAAAAATGAGTTGTGTTTTGCTTTTTTTTTATTTATTCTATAACATACTCATGTGTACAGGCATTTTAGCCCACGTAGCTCAGGGGTAGAGCACTTCCTTGGTAAGGAAGAGGTCACTGGTTCAAATCCAGTCGCGGGCTCCAGGAAAACCTACAAAGAAAGTTTATTAATTTGGTGATTTATGGCAAAAAATAGAGTGACAACTCATCTATCGTGTGAGGAATGCAAAGAGCGTAATTATACGCAAGTTGTTGGAAAAAGAACAGTGGGCTCTTTAAAATTGAAAAAATTCTGCTTCCGCTGTCGTAAGCATAATCCTCATAAAGAAGCCAAATAATATATTTCGGAGGCCAGTAGCTCGAATTGGTAGAGCGGCAGACTCCAAATCTGCGGGTTGGGGGTTCGAATCCCTCCTGGCCTGCCAAACAATGGTATAGATAGTGTTAAATACGAATAAATGCCTGGTGATGTAATGAAAAATGTAACGCAGTTTTTTAATGAAGTAAGTATTGAACTTTCAAAAATTGTCTGGCCGAGCACCGATGAGCTCGTAGGGTCGATAATTGTTGTTTTAATCTTAGTTGCTGCATTTTCACTGTATTTGGGGGTTGTTGATTTTGTGTTTTATAGACTTGCCCAACAAATTTTTTGATAAAAGAGAAAATTAGTTAAAAATGGCTACAGAACGGATACTATAATGAAACGTTGGTATGTTGCTCAAGTATATGCAGGGTATGAAGAAGCGATAAAAGCGGATCTTTTGCGACATATAGCAGAGTCGGGTCTCGAAGAATATTTTGGAGAGGTGCTTATTCCTTCTGCGAAATCAAAGCAAATGTTTGATGTTGCTCCTCTTGATAAAAAGGCAAAGACTGATCAGCAGCTTTTCCCTGGATATTTGCTTGTTCAGATGGATGCAGTTCCCGAAGCAGTACGACTTGTTTTGTCGATTCCTCGTATTGTGCGATTTTTAGGAGGTGCTCAACCAACGCCAATTTCACAACAAGAGATTAATCGTATAATTGCTCAAATCAAAGGTGAAGTTGTAATTGCTTCCAAAAAAAGTGAATTTTCTATTGGGAGTGAAATTGAAATTAAAGAGGGTCCTTTCGCTGGATTCATGGGCATTATCGATAAAATAGATGAAGAGAGTGAGAAGATGACCGTTATGGTAAGTATTTTTGGTAGGATGACTCCTGTAGAATTAGGGTTTGATCAAATAAAACGTTAAAGGTTAAAAAATGGCAAAAGAGATTAAAGCAAATATAAAAGTTCTGATAAAAGGTGGATCAGCAAATCCCGCACCTCCCGTAGGTTCTGCTCTTGGGCCTCATGGCGTTAATATTATGGAGTTTTGTAAGCAATTTAATGCTAAAACTGCAAATCGAAAAGGTGAAACTGTTCCGGTAATCATTACTGTTTATAAAGATAAGACATTTGATTTTTTTTGTAAGACACCTCCTACTTCTGAGTTGTTAAAAAAACAAATTAATCTAGCTAAAGGTTCTTCAAAGCCAAATACCAATAAAGTCGGTAAGATTTCTTGGGCGGGCATTGAGGAAATAGCAAAGATCAAGATGCCTGATCTTAATGCTTCAACATTAGAAGAAGCTAAAAAAATAGTTGCTGGTACTGCGCGAAGTATGGGAATTGATGTATTTTGACCTTAGGTTAGGATTTTTAAATGGCAAAGCATGGTAAAAAATATAAAGAAGCTGAAGCAAAGATCGTTGCAGATAAAAAGTATGCTTTGGCTGAAGGTATTTCAAAAATAAAAGAGTTGGCTCATGCAAAATTCGATGAGTCTCTTGATGCGCATATAAATATAGGTATCGATCCGTCAAAAGGTGAACAAACTGTTCGCGGTTCGGTTTTGTTGCCAAATGGTACCGGCAAAAAAGTTAGAGTGGTTGTTTTTGCAAAAGGTGATTATGCAGAGAAGGCAAAAAAAGCTGGTGCTGATTTTGTTGGTGCAGATGACCTTGTTGAAAAAATTTCGAATGGATGGCTTGATTTTGATTATGCTGTTGCAACACCAGATATAATGGGTATGGTTGGAAAACTTGCTAAAATATTAGGACCAAAAGGACTTTTGCCAAATAAAAAAGTTGGGACTGTTACTTTTGATGTAGCTGATATCGTACAAGATCTTAAAAAGGGTCGCGTTTTCTTTAAAAATGATAAAAATGCGATCGTTCATTTTACCTTTGGAAAAAAATCTTTTGATGTCAAACAGCTTCAAGAGAATATTAGCGCCTTTCTCAAGGCGTTAGCATCCTCAAAGCCACCAACATCAAAAGGAAGATTCATTAAAAAGGTTACCATTACTGCGACAATGGGGCCAAGTATTCCTGTTAATTTAGACGAGATTAAACTTTGATTTTTATAAAGGTAAAACAATGAACCGTCAACAAAAAGAAGATGTTGTTGAGACGCTAAAACATGATTTTGAAAGCAGTCAGGCGTCTTTTTTAGTAGGGTATAAAGGGCTGAATGTAGCTCAAGTTTTGAAGTTGCGAAAACAGTTACGTCAACAAGGTGGTTCTTTCAAAGTTGCAAAAGTAACATTAATGAGACGTGTTGCATCAGATGTTCCTTCAATTGAGAAGTTAATGCCTTATTTTAAGGATCAGGTTGCTCTTGTTTTTGCTCAACATGAATCACCTGCGATAGCAAAAATATTGTATGAGTTTGCTAAAGAAAATCAGCAACTTACCATTATGGCTGGTTGTATGGATTCTGTTGTATTGAGTAAAGATTCAGTAAAAGTTCTTGCAACATTGCCTTCAAAAGAAGTTCTTCTTGCTCAAGTATGTGGCGCATTAAAATCTCCTATTTCGGGAATCATTATTGTTCTCAATATGTTGATTTTAAGGTTACTCTTCGTGCTTAAGAAAATCGAAGAAAAAAAGGCATCAAGCTGATATTGGTGCGCGAGAGTTTATTGTGAAGTAGTTAGATAATAGTTGTTTTTTATATATTAACGTATGTTGGAGATCCTATGGCAACAAAGTCATATGAACAAATAATTGATCAAATTGGTAGCCTTACAGTTCTTGAATTGGCTGAATTAGTTAAAGGTCTAGAAGATAAGTTTGGTGTTTCTGCGTCTATGCCTGTTTCAGCAGCGCCGGCGGCAGGAGCTGCTGCTGAAGCTCCAAAGGCTGAAGAAAAATCAGAATATAAAGTAACACTTAAAGATGGTGGACCAGAAAAAATTAAAACCATTAAAGCACTAAGAACTGTGACAACATTGGGTCTTACAGAAGCTAAAAAAGCTGTTGAAGAAGCTCCAACTGTTATTGCTGAATCAGCTTCAAAAGATGATGCGAAAAAAATGAAAGAAGCGCTTGAAGCTGCTGGTGCAAAAGTTGAATTAAGCTAATTGATAATCTAAGGAAAGAGTAATTTAGTCGAGTTGATCGATGGGTGTGAAAAGCAATATTTTGGTATAAGGAGGAACAGTTTAATGTCTAGCCTTCAACTGGGCGCTAATATTATTCGTAAATCTTTTGGAAAAATTAAAGACATAGTTGAAGTTCCTGATCTAATAGAGATTCAGTCTAAGTCTTTTAATGATTTCGTCCAATTAGATAAGCTCCCTTCAGAGCGTAAGTTAATTGGACTTGAAAAGGTTTTGAGGGATATTTTCCCTATAGATTATAATGATAAAATGTCATTGGAATTTGTTAGTTATGAGTTAGGTATTTGGTCTTGCACCTGTACTAAACTAACGGGTATAGTGAATCGATATACATGGAGTTGTTCTTCTTGTAAAAAGTCGGATTGTTCTCGCTTAAATGATAATCTCGAATGTACCTTTTGCAAAAAAAACACAGCACGGTATAAAACCTGTGCTAATTGTTTATCAAGAGTTACTGTGCAACTACCAATGACGCTCGAGGAATGTCGCTCAAGTGGGCAAACATTTTCGATGCCACTAAAAATTAAGATTCAATTAATTAGCTGGGATACTAATCCTAATGGTCAAAAGGTGGTTAGGGAAATAAAAGAGCAAGATATATTTTTTGCAGATCTTCCCGTTATGGCCGATCTTTATGAGCATGAAGGTGTGTTCAGGCTTGGTAATTTAGGAACTTTTTTAATTAATGGTGTTGATAGAGTTGTTGTTAGTCAGCTTCACCGTTCTCCTGGTGTTGTTTTTGCACAAAGTAAAAAAGTTAAAGATATCCGTGGGCGTCCTTATTATATTGCTCGCATTATACCGATGCGAGGTTCTTGGCTTGATTTTGAATTTGACAGTAGTGATTTGCTCTATGTTCGAATTGATAAAAAAAAGAAACTCCTAGTTACAACATTTTTACAAGCATTGGGCGTTAGCCGTAACCAAATTATTCCACTCTTTTACAACTTTGATAAAATATACTCGCATGAGGGTGAATTTTTTAAGAAAGTTAATAATACTTTACTTGGTCAACGCCTTGAAAAAGGAATGGTGCCTGAAAAAGAAGGCGCTCCTTTCATAGGTATTCGAATCAATAAAGACATTCTTTCTCAGCTTAAAGCAGCTGGAATTGATAAATTATCTTTGAAAAAAAATCATTTGATAAATAGAATTTTTGGTTCTGATGTAATTGATCCATTAACGGGTGAAATACTTGTTGAGCAAGGTCAGGCTGTCACAGAAGATCTCTTAAATATATTTAAAAAATATAAAGAATTAGAATTTGATTTAATTGCTTCATCTGGGTATGTTTTCCAACCTACAATTGCTCTTACTTTAACACAAGATCGTTGTTATACGCAAGATGAAGCGCTCAAAGAATTTCATTCAAAGATATGGCCTGGCGATAGCTCTTCTTTAAAAGAAATTAAAGAGCGACTTGAAGGAATTTTATTTAGCAGTCGTCTTTATGATTTAACTAAAGTTGGTCGAATTCGTATGAATAGAAAGTTAAATCTTTCTATTTCAGATGATATTGAAGTACTCACCAGAGAAGATATTTTTGCTACTATTAAATATCTAGTTAATTTAAGAGAATTTGGCGAAGGTGAACTTGATGATATTGATCATCTTGGTAATCGTCGAGTTCGATTAGTTGGTGAGTTACTTAATAATCAACTTTATTTAGGGTTTTTGAGAATAGAACGCATTGTTCGTGAACGGTTTAGAATGCAAGAGTCTCATGGGGCATTGATGCCGCAAGATTTCTTGAATGTTAAGCCTTTAAGTGCATCGCTTCGAGAATTTTTTGGTACTGGGCAACTGTCTCAATTTATGGATCAAACAAATCCTCTCTCAGAAATTGCGCATAAACGTAGATTATCAGCTCTCGGGCCCGGTGGTGTTTTAAAAGATCGTGCTACCTATGAAATTCG
The DNA here is from genome assembly GCA_963722255.1 of Candidatus Babeliales bacterium. Classification (GTDB taxonomy): domain Bacteria; phylum Babelota; class Babeliae; order Babelales; family JANWKD01; genus CAVRJM01. The sequence continues at coordinate 328,607 of CAVRJO010000001.1, read as the reverse complement.
TGATGTTCATACGTCACATTATGGTCGAATTTGTCCTATTGAAACTCCTGAAGGTCAAACGGTTGGTCTGATTTCTTCGTTAGCAACGTATGCGATGGTAAATGATTTAGGATTTATTGAAACTGCCTATAGACCTGTTGAAAATGGTGTAATAAAAGATGAAGTAGTTTTTCTTGATGCTTTTGAAGAAGGCGATAAATTTATTGCACAAGCTAACACTGCACAAGTCAATTCTGTTATTAAAGATGAAAAGGTATTTGCTCGACATGAAGGTAACTTTATGTTCGTTGATACTGATAAAATTGATTTTATTGGATTATCACCTAAACAATTGGTTTCTGTTTCTACAGCATTAATTCCATTTTTAGAACATGATGATGCAAGCCGTGCATTAATGGGCTCTAACATGCAACGCCAAGCGGTACCGCTTATTAGATGTGAACCGCCTATTGTTGGTACAGGGATGGAGCATGAAATTGTAAATCATCTGGTGCAGTAATTGTTGCAAAAAGAGCAGGAATTGTTGAATATGTTAGCTCTGAAAAAATTATTATTAAATGTGGTGAATCTTCATTTAAAAATGTTGAAGATTGGATTGAACAAGGAATTGACATCTATCATTTAAGAAAATTCCAACGATCAAGTTATAGTACTTGGATTCATCATACGCCTTATGTTAAGCGTGGCGATTTTGTTGAAGCAGGTGATATTTTAACCAATGGTCCTGCTATTGATTCAGGTGAATTAGCATTAGGATCGAATCTTCTTTGTGCATTTATGCCTTGGCATGGATATAACTTTGAAGATGCTATTGTATTAAGTAAACGCTTGGTTGCTGATGATCGCTCTAACTTCTGTTCACATTGATGAATATATTGTTGATGCTCGTGATACAAAGCTTGGGCCTGAAGAAATTACTAGAGATATTCCTAATGTTAGTGATATTGCCTTATCAAGTCTTGATGAAGATGGTATTGTGAGAATTGGTACACGCGTTAAAGCGGGTGATATTCTTGTTGGTAAAGTTACCTTAAAAGGTGACATTCAATTTTCTCCAGAAGAAAAATTCTTGGAGCAATTTTTGGTGAAAAATCACGAGAAGTACGTGATACTTCATTAAGTGTACCACCTGGAGTTGAAGGTACTGTTATCGATGTTAAAGTATTTTCTCGCAGTGGTGTACGTAAAGATAAGCGCTATAAAGATATCGTTGCAAAGCAGATTGAAAAGCTTGAAGAAGAATTTATTGTTCATCAAGAGTTTCTTAATAAAATGGTTTTTGAAAAAATTGTAACGTTGCTTTCTGGCCAACCAGTAACATTAAAAACATTATCTAAGTACGCAACAAAAGATAAATTTGATAAAGAAAAACTTTCGCAGATTTCGTTACAAGAACTTCTTTGCTTTGAAAATTGAATCGAAAACTGTTCACGATGAAATTAGAACGTGTTAAAGATGCTTTTGAAAATCAAATTCGAATTTTAGCAGGACTTAAAGAAGAACGTATTAATCGCTTTAAAAAAGGTGATCCATTACCTTCTGGTGTTATTAAAATGGTTAAAGTTTATATTGCAATAAAACGACAGTGTCGCGGTTGGTGATAAAATTGCAGGTCGCCATGGAAATAAAGGTGTTGTTTCAATTATTGTTACCTCGTGAAGATATGCCATATCTTGATGATGGTACGCCTGTTGATATTGTTCTAAATCCACTTGGTGTTCCTTCTCGTATGAACGTTGGTCAAATTTTAGAAACAGCATTCTTGGGTTTGCAGGCCGTGAACTTGGTAAGAAACTTGCAGATAAACATTAGAAAATGAAGGTACTAAACAAGTTAAAAAATACTTCATTGAATATTTATGGTAAAGAGCTTGATTAATGATTATGAAAAAGAATCATGGTAAAGAAGGTTTGATTGAACTTGCTCAAAGAACTGCTGAACATGGTGTTTCATTTAAAACCCTGTGTTTGATGGTGCTCATTATGAAACAGATATTAAACCATTATTAACAGATCTTGAATTTGCCAGTAATGGTGCATTTAAATTACGTGATGGTAGAACTGGATGATATTTTGATCAACCAGTTACCGTTGGTTCTATTTATATGATGAAACTTAATCATATGGTTGATGATAAATTGCATGCTCGTTCTGTTGGACCATACTCATTAGTTACGCAACAGCCATTGGGTGGTAAAGCTCAAATGGGTGGTCAACGATTTGGTGAAATGGAAGTATGGGCACTTGAAGCTTATGGTGCAGCATATACATTACAAGAAATGTTAACCTATAAATCTGATGATGTTAATGGTCGTCATAAAGTATATGAAGCTATTGTTCGTGGTGAAGATATTCCTGAACCAGGATTGCCAGAATCATTTAATGTATTAATTAAAGAACTTCAAAGTTTAGGTTTACAAGTAGATTTATTCAAGAGCGGCAAGGAGGAAGTCAGTGAGTAATCAGATGTTTAAGCCGTTTTAGAGAATATATTAAGCAGTGACTCAATTTAATGCGATGAAGATTTCGATTGCTTCTCCTGAAAAAATTCGATCGCTTTCCTATGGTGAAGTTAAAAAAATTGAAACTATTAACTATCGTACGTTAAAACCAGAACGAGATGGTTTATTTTGTGCTCGTATTTTTGGTCCTGTAAAAGACTGGGAATGTAATTGCGGCAAATATAAACGTATGAAACATCGTGGTGTTACCTGTGAAAAATGTGGTGTTGAAGTTATTCAATCCCGTGTTCGTCGTGAACGTATGGGGCATATTGAATTAGTTGCTCCTGTTTGTCATATTTGGTATTTAAAAGGTATTCCAAGCTATTTAAGTTTGATTTTGGATATGCCCGTTAAAGATTTAGAACGTGTTATTTATTTTGATTGCTTATATGGTTATTCATCAAGGTAATTCTCCTTATCCACGTAAAACATTATTAAGCAACGCTGATTATGAGAATTATTTAGAAGCTCATCCAGAAGATATTGAATTTTAAGCTGATAGTGGTGCGGAGGCTATTAAAATCTTTACTGGCTCTTGTTGATCTTAATTTAGAGATTGCAAAACTTGAAGAAGATTATCAAAAAACTACTTCTGTTGCATCACGTCATAAAATAATGCGACGTATTAAAGTTTTACAGGTTTGATGCATGCTAATATTAGTCCAGAATGGATGATTATTAGATGTATTGCCGGTATTGCCACCAGATTTACGTCCATTAGTTCCTTTAGAAGGTGGTCGTTTTGCAAGTTCTGATTTGAATGAATTATATCGACGAGTTCTTAATAGAAATATTCGTTTGCAACGTCTTATAGAAATTGAAGCTCCTTCAGTTATTATTAAAAATGAAAAACGAATGCTTCAAGAATCAGTTGATGCTCTTGATTGATAATGGACGTCGTGGACAACCAGTTCGTGGAACTAATAAACGTCCATTAAAATCATTTAGTGAAATGTTACGTGGTAAACAAGGTCGTTTCAGACAAAATCTTTTGGGTAAACGTGTTGATTATTCTGGTCGTTCTGTTATTGTTGTTGATCCTGAATTAAAAATGGATCAATGTGGATTCCAAAAGTTATGGCATTAGAATTATTTAAAGCCATATGTTTATGCCGGATTGATTGAACGTGAATTTGCACCTAATTTACGTGTTGCAAAAAGTATGGTTGAAGATTCTGAGCCAGTGAGTATGGGATGTTCTTGAAGAAGTTGTTAAAGATCGTCCAGTACTCTTAAATCGTGCACCAACATTGCATCGACTTGGTATTCAAGCATTTTATCCAATTTTGGTTGATGGTAAAGCTATTAAAATTCATCCGCTTGTTTGTACTGCATTTAACGCTGACTTTGATGGTGACCAAATGGCTGTTCATATACCATTAAGTGAAAAAGCTCAAGAAGAATCTAAAAATTTGATTCTTTCAACAAATAATATTCTTTCTCCTTCTAATGGTCGTCCAGTTACTGTTCCTTCTCAAGATATGGTTCTTGGGTTGCATTATATGACTAAAGTTCGTTGTAATGAACGTGGTGAAGGAATTAGTTTTTGCAAATCTTGAGGAAGTAATTACTGCTTTTCAATTTGGACAAGTTGATCTTCATGCAAGTATTAAAGTACGTTTGGCAGATAAGATTATTGATACAACTGTAGGACGTGTCTTATTGTTTGAAGCATTGCCAGAAGGTTCTAGATTTTCATGGGTTAATAAAGTTATTAAAAAGAGTGATTTAACTAAACTTAGTTGAACAGTATTTATTATCGTTTTGGTAATGAAGCAACCGTTAATTTGTCTTGATAAAATTAAAAAACTTGGTTTTTATTATTCTACTGTTGGTGGTATTTCATTTTCTATGAACGATTTAGTTGTTCCTGAAAAAAAGATGTCGATTATTAAAAAAGCTGAAAAAGAAGTTCATAAAGTTGAAAAAACTTTATATGGATGGTGTTATTACCAATGGTGAGCGTTATAATAAAGTTATTAGTATTTGGGGACATGCAACAGCTGATGTTGCTAATGAAATGACTAAAGAACTTGAAAAACAAAATCATGAAGCATTTCTAAATGAAGATAAAGTTATTTGAACCATTTAACCCTATTTTTATGATGCTTGAATCTGGAGCACGTGGTTCTAATGATCAAATTAAACAGTTGTTGGTATGCGTGGTTTGATGGCTAAACCATCTGGTGAAATTATGGAAACACCGGTTAAAAGTAACTTTAAAGAAGGGCTTAGTGTTTTTGAATACTTTATTTCTACTCACGGTGCTCGTAAAGGTCAAGCTGATACTGCATTAAAAACAGCAAACTCTGGATATTTAACACGACGTTTAGTTGATGTTGCACAAGATGTTGTTATTACTATGGCTGATTGTAAAACACTTGGTTATATTGAGTTGAAGATTTACTTAAAGAATCTGGTGATATTATTTATCCATTGGCTAATCGAGCTTTGGACGAGTTGTTGCAGCTGATGTTAAAGATCCTGTTTCTGGTGAATTACTCTTTAAGCAAGGTGATATTATTGGTCGTGAAGATATTGAAAAGCTTGCAAATTCTGCTGTTTCTAAGATTTTTGTTCGTTCAGTTTTACCTGTCAGGCAAAACGTGGTGTTTGTGCAGTTTGTTATGGTTTGATCTTGTCTAAAAGGTGCACTTGGTTGATGTTGGTACGACTGTTGGTATTATTGCTGCACAATCGATTGGTGAACCTGGTACACAGCTTACCATGAGAACGTTCCATATTGGTGGTACGGCAAGTGGTATTGGCTGAGCAATCATTATATGTTGCAAAACATGATGGTATTAGTGCACTGGCGTGGCATTAGTACGGTGACAAATCGTGATGGTCAACATATTGTTATGAGCTCGTAAAGCACGTTTGGTTATTGTTTCTGATGATGGTCGTGAATTGCAAGCACATGATTTTGAATATGGTTCAGTATATCTTGTTGAAGATAATGCAAGCAGTTAAGGTTGGTACAAAAGCTTGCTGAATGGGATCGTAATAGCAAAGTGTTATCTTAACTGAAAAAGCTGGTAATGTTAAATTATGTTGATTTGATTGAAAATGTTACTATTCAAGAACGTTTTGATGAAGCAACAAATAAATCAACTAAGATTATTCTTGAACATAAAGGTGAAAAATATCAACCGGCATTAGCATTGTTAGATGAAGATGGTGAATGAGATTGTTCAATATTATTTGCCAGCTGGTTCATATTTGATCGTTAGATGAAAATCAAAAAGTTGAAGTTGGTGATATTCTTGTTAAGATGCCTCGTGAAATATCAAAAACAAAAGATATTACAGGTGGTTTACCTCGAATTGCAGAATTATTTGAAGCACGTACGCCAAAAGATCCAGCAATTATTGCTGATATTGATGGTGAAGTTGTCTTTGGTGGATTACATCGTGGTTTGCGTAAAGTTACTGTTGTAAATGGTGTATGAATCATATTGATTATTTTGTTCCTCGTGGTAAACAGCTTAACGTTGTGAATGGAGATAGAGTAAATGCTGGGATCTGTTAACATCAGGTTCTCCAGTATTGCATGATATTTTACGTATTTTTGGGCCTGAATGCTTTACAGAAGATATTTGGTAATCAAATTCAAGAAATTTATCGTCTTACAAGGTATTGACTATTAATGATCGTCATATTGAATTGATTGTTCGTCAAATGTTGCGTAAAGTACGTGTTGTTGAGCCAGGTGATACAGATTTCTTAATTGGTGATCGCGTTGATCGTATTCACTTTAAAACGGTAAATGCTATGCTACAAGCTGAAGGCAAGAAGGTTGCTGTTGCAAAACCAATCTTATGGGTATTACGCTAGCTTCGTTAGGTACTGAAAGCTTTATTTCAGCAGCATCATTCCAAGAAACTACACAAGATTCTTGTCTGAAGCTGCGATTTCTGGTCAGATAGATCATCTTTATGGATTAAAAGAAAATGTAATTATTGGTAAACTAATACCTGCAGGTACTGGAATTAGATCATTTAGAGAAAATATTTGGGAAATGATGATATCAGAACTAGAACGCCAGGCAAAAATGGAAGAAATGTCAGAGCGTCAAGAGCTTGAGTAGATAGAAATGGTTAGGAAGGCGCGTAGCTCAGTGGTAGAGCATTGCTTTGACGTAGCAAGGGTCAGCGGTTCAATTCCGCTCGCGCCTACCATTAGTTGATTAATAATCGTGTTAAGGATATAAATGAATAAAGAGATGAAAAAAAAGTTAATGAGTGAGTTTGCTCAAAGTGAAAATGATACAGGTTCTATTGAAGTCCAAGTTGCGTTTTTAACAAATCGCATTCAAGACTTAACTGTCCATTTTAATAATAATAAAAAAGATTTTGGTTCAAAAAGAGGTCTTTTTAAAATGGTAAGCCGAAGAAAAAATATTTACAATATCTAGAAAAAAAGATATAGATAAATATAAGAGTTTAATTGATCGTTTAGGGATACGAAAATAATATATATAAATTTGATTAGTATAGGTTTGTAATGGTAAAAACGGTAAAATCATTCAGTTTAAAAAAATTTGGTTATGAAGTTGAAATAGGTAAATTTGCGACACAAGCCGATGGTGCTGTCTGGTTTAAACAAGGAGGTACCGTTGTTTTAGCAACTGTCGTTTCAGCTCCATCAACAGATTTTCCTGGTTTTTTACCTTTGACAATCGATTATCGCGAACAGTTTGCTGCCGCAGGAAAAATTCCCGGTGGTTATTATAAGCGTGAAGGTAAAGCTACCGATAAAGAAGTTTTAACCGGACGTTTTATTGATCGTGCTATTCGACCATTGTTTCCTGAAAACTATTTCAATCAAGTTCAAATATTGTTACGGTCTATTCAGTTGATAAAGAGCATCAACCGGCAGTTATTGCATTAGGTGCCTCTTCATTGGCGTTAGCTATTTCCAAGATACCTTTTTTAGGCCCTGTAAGTGCAGTTGAAGTTGCTCGTGTTGATGGGGAATGGATTTTAAACCCTCTTTATTCTCAAACGCTTGAATCCGATGTTCGCATCACTGTTGCAGGAACAAAAGAAGGTATTAATATGGTAGAAGGATGCACCAGTGAAATTTCAGAAGATGATTTGGTTGAGGTATTTTTTAAAGCACATGCACAGATTAAAGAACAAATTGCTTGGCAAGAAGAGATACAGGCTCAGGTTGGCATACCTAAAGAACCGATTGTTGATCCAATTAATTGGACAGAATGGACTGAAAAGTTTAATTCATTTTTAACTGAAGAACGTGTAAAGCTTACATTTGTTTCTGATAAGGTTAAACGTGGTAAAGCGCTTGACGATCTTCTTGAGGAGTTTAAAGAGGAACATAAAGCGCAGATTGAAGAACTCGCTATCCCCTCTAAGATTTTTGAGTATATTTTTGATGACGTTCTCAAGAAAAAAATTACTGAACTTATTTTTAAACTTGGTCAACGTGTTGATGGTAGATCATTTGAACAAGTACGAATGATTTCTACTGAAGTTGGTTTATTGCCATTTACTCATGGTTCTGCCGTTTTTACTCGTGGTAGAACTCAAGCATTGTTTCAGTAACGCTTGGTGGTGGTCAAGATGAGCAAAAAGTAGAAGATTTGATGGGTGATACCGTTGAAAAATCATTTATGTTACATTATAATTTCCCTCCATTTTCTGTTGGTGAAGTTCGACCAATGCGTGGACCTGGAAGACGTGAAATTGGACATGGGCATTTGGCTGCTTCAGCGCTTGAACCAATATTGCCAAATAAAGAAGATTTTCCTTATACCATTCGCATTGTTGCCGATATGCTTGAATCTGATGGTTCAACGTCTATGGCAACAGTATGTGGATCTACTATGGCATTAATGAATGGTGGAGTACCGATTAAAAAAATGGTAGTGGTATTGCTATGGGCTTATTACAAAGTTCTGAAGGTGATTTCCAACCTATAAGTGATATTACTGGCATTGAAGATGCATTTGGTCTTATGGATTTTAAAGTTGCAGGTACTTCTGAAGGTATTACCGCTATCCAGATGGATATTAAATATAAAGGTGGTTTACCTAGAGAAGTATTTCAAAAAGCATTGCATCAAGCAAAACGAGGCCGTCATCATATTTTGATGGAAATGCAAAAAGTTATGACCAAACCGAATGAGCAACTTTCTGAGTTAGTACCACATATTGTTACGCTTAAAATAAAGCAAGATAAGATTGGTGCAATCATTGGTACAGGCGGAAAAACTATACGAAGCATTACTGAAAAAACGGGCACTATGATCGATATTGAAAGTGATGGACTTGTTAAAATCTTTGGCCATCCTGGTCCTAAAATGGATGAAGCTATAGGTTGGGTAAAAGTCTTAGCTGGTCAAATTGATAAGGGTCAAGTCTTTAATGGAAAAATTAAGCGTATTGCTGACTTTGGTCTTTTTGTAGAACTAGTTCCTGATTTTGATGGGCTTGTCCATATTTCGATGATTCCAAAACAGAAACAAGCGAACTTGAACAAGGAATATAAGATAGACGATCCGCTTAAAGTTGAAGTTCTTGATTATGATCCAGATTCAGGTAGAGTTCGTCTTAAAATCGTCGATAATCAATAATCTGTATTGGAACTGATATATGAAACGAACGAATGGGCGAGCCTTTGATCAAGTGCGTCCTATATCAATTCTTTATGATGTTATTGAATATGCTTCTGCATCTGTACTTTTTGAACAAGGGAAAACGAAGGTTTTGTGTGCGATCTCTTTGCAAAACTCCGTACCTCCTTTTTTAAAAGGTAAAAAATCGGGATGGTTAACAGCAGAATATGCAATGTTGCCAACGGCTACTCATGTTCGTAAAGAGCGTGAGAGCCTGAGCCGTCCTAATGGAAGATCTATGGAAATTTCACGATTAATTGGCAGGGTTTTGCGATCAGTTGTTGATCTAGATCTTTTGGGCGAACGAACTATTGTTGTTGATTGTGATGTTTTGCAAGCTGATGGAAGCACTCGAACTGCATGTATTACAGCAGCATCTCTTGCTTTAAAACTTGCAGTTGATCGATGGTTACGTGCTGGAAAAATTGGTTCATTGATTCTGCGCGAAGAAATTGCAGGTATTTCTGTTGGAGCTTTTCATGATATTGTTATGGTTGATTTGGACTTCAATGAAGATAGTACTCTTGAGGCTGATTTTAATTTTGTAATTACCCGTTCAGGAAAGATTGTAGAAATTCAGGGATCAGCAGAAAAGAGTCCTATTGCATGGTCTACTGTAGCTACAATGCATGAATTAGCTCTTAAAGGAACGAATTCGATTTTTTCCGAAGTATATGCAACATTTTCTGAACCTAAACAAGAAAAACCAGTGACTCCTTTTAATGCGATTCGCTTCAATCCTTGAACAATGATATACGGATAGAGTGATTCAACGGAGTTGCTTCGAAAACGTGGTGACCCAGTTATAAAAAACCGCTTCCTTAGAATGTGAATTATCCATGGATTTAGTAACTTTTATTTCTCATGATTCTCCGGCAAAGTTAGGGTCTACTTTTTGTTTTATTACAAAACAAAATTCATCACTTATTACTAAGATTTTTAAAAAAAAATTTGAATCTGTTTCTAATCAAATTTCGATTATCGATTCATTAGATTCTCAGGCTGCATTAAAAGCACAGTTAATGATGGGCTTTTTAGGGGAAATTTCGGTCTTCTGGCTCAGTGAGAATCTCTTATCTGAAAATAGTACAGTTTCTTCATTATTACATGCATATTCTGGTCCAAATATTATTGGATACGTAAGTAAAATAGTTCCTGCTCAAGAAGGGACTCAGGAAATCATAATTGAAGTGCCTGAGGAAGTAACGTATGAGGAATTTACGCGACTTTTTTCTTTTCTTTATCCTGCGCAATCGGCAAAATGTACCCAGATTGTAAAGCAGCTTTTTAGAATCAGTACTGTTCTGAATATAGATTCAGTATTTGTGCTGATGCACTATTGTATTCTTGTTGGTAATAAGTCTGATGCATTTTTGCATGAGTGGTTGCCGACATTACTTAATCCTGAAAAATCTTTATTTACCTTGAGTAGCTTATTGTTTGCAAAAAAAGAACAGCAATTTTTTCAGCTATGGACTATGATTTGTGATGATTATTCAGATCCATTTTGGACTACGTTTTGGTCTGAGCAGCTTTTTAAAGCCACGTTATTTTGTTTATTGATGCATGATAAAAACTTTACCAAGGCAAAACGGGTTGCGTATAGACTCCCTTTTTCTTTTATGCAAAAAGATTGGAAGCTGGTAACAGTCGATAAACTTAAACAAGCACATGATCATCTTTATTCAATTGATTGGAATATAAAGAATGGTCTTCCTGCACATTTTGAACATTTCTATTTACAGTTTATGCTTCACTAACGATTAGTCATTTTTTTCTTGGTGTTCAATTCTTTTTGCCTCTTTGAGGTGTTCATAATAAATTTTAGCGGGCTTAATGAGATTAATAAGCTCTTTATTTTGGCTCTTCATAATGATGTCTTTATGTTTTTGTTCAATAAGTGCTCCTTTTTCAATAAGGTAAGCAATAAGATCATAATTAAATTGATTTCGTAATTCGACATAATCATTGACATTTTCATCATAGAGAAATAGCGCCTCAGCTAGCGGATAGCGTATTCCATCAGTGTAATTTACATCTGCACCATGATGAATGAACTCTTTTATAAGAGTGGTATACGCATATGCTTTTGGAATAATAATGGTTAAGTTAGTTTTTTTTGTATTCGTATCACCGCCATATTTTAATAACTCTTCAATAGTTTTATGATATTCAGGATCTGTAATATTTTGAATAGCATATTCAAATGCAGTTGTAGGCTCTTCATCATCATTAGGTATATTGGGATCAAATTTTAGCTCTTGCACTAAATAGCTAATAAGAGGAATATTCTTTCCAGCTACTGCATAATAAAGGGCATCATCGCCAATATGATTAGTAGCTTCTAAATTTGCTCCATATTTGATTAAGAGTTTAATAAATTCTACGGGTTGTTTATTTGCAGCAAATAAAAGAGGAGATACTCCATCTATATTATGCAAATTGGGTTCAGCACCGTTTTGAATAAGCAGTTCAATGAGTTCAGGGCAATAAAGTGTTGCTAATATCAATGGAGTTACGCCGGGATCTCTCCCAACTAATTCATTTATTGTTGTTTTAATTATTTCCTTGTTTGCAGGATTATCCAAAATCCTTCTTGCTATAGATACAGCATGAGCAATGAGAGCATAATGAAGAGTCGATAAACCGCCTTTATCAAAAAAGATAAGAGATTCATCAGGGTTAAGTTCTAATAATTTTTCAGCTGCTGCATTATTACCATGTATCAGCATGCTTGAGAATGCATTTTGACCGGTTTTTGACACAATAGCAGGATCAGCTCCAAGAAGTAAGAGTTTTTCAACGTCCTGAGCAGTTGTTGCATTATGCAATAAGGTGAGATTCATACTGTTTTTTTCATTTACTAATAAGCGTATATACTCTTTCATCTCAGGAATCAATTTCTGATAAGCTTCTTGCATTGCGATAGTTTCTTCTTGATCTGCTTGTAAAAAATTTGTAATAAATTGTTTAGTTATTTGATACTTTAAACTAAGCGGTTGATAGATGCGTGAAACTTCTTCAAATTCCTCTTTGGGTGATTTTAATTCTTCCGGGGTCTCTTCAATCTCCATTGGAGTTTCAAGTTTTTTTTCTTGCCCTGCAATGTTTTTATTAAACTCTTGTTCATCAAAAATAGCTGCTTTAGCTAGAGCTTCTCGTAACGTTTGATTGCCAAATTGACCTATGATATCCAAATCACGTTGTCTGATTTTTGCTCCATGGGCTATAAGATAGTTTATAAGTTCATAATTAAGATTTTCATTAATTTGATTGATTTCTTTAGTGTGATCATAATCAGTAAAAATTGCTGCAGCTAATGGGTACTCTTCTTTAGGATTGCTAAGATTGATTTCACTTTCTTCAAATGAAATGATATTGACATCTGCATGAGCATGTTCTACAAAATAACGAACTAAATTAAAACTTCTTGTGTTTTCAGTAGCTTTTTTTACTAATTTAATAAAAAGTGGTGTTTGATAGAGAGATCGGGTAGTGTTAACTCTTGCACCTCGTTGAACTAAAAAATGTATAATCTCTTCTATCTTAGTAAGCTGTGATGGATTTTCTTCAACAAGGTAATTTTCTACTGCTATGCCTAAGGGAGCTAGAAATTCATGGAATTCACCTTCATAATCCGGTGATTGAGGATCTACATTAACGTTAAATTTTTTAGTATCTACTAAATAGGTGATAAGATCATAGTTATTGCTATCTACTGCGTAAGCAAGGATATTTAGGTCATCCGTATCAACGGCAGCTGGATCAGCTCCATTTTGTATGAGCATTTCTATGATTGCAGGAGGTTGTGTTCTAGCTGCGTGAACTATTAATGGTATTCCATTTAAGTCCATTAGGTTTATATTACCACCATGTGCAATAAGATCTTTAATGCAATCTGGGCAATAAAGAGCGGCTGCAATAAGAGCTATTGCCTCAGGTTCAATGTTTCTTTCTTCTAGAACATCTGCAACATTATCTTGATTTTGGGGATTAGCAAGGATTCTTCGTACAAGTGATGGTGCATTATTCATAATTGCATAATGAAGTGTAGTAAAAATTGTCAAATTCAAAGCTAAAAGAGGTTCTACCTTCAAAATTTCAAGAACTGCTTCTGCTGCTTCAATATTTCCTTTAAAGAGCATTGTATCAAATGGGAAGTGAAGAATATGTGATCGAATATTTGGATTTGCACCCATTGCAAAAAGAGCATGCACTTGGTATTTATTTTTGGCATCATGCAAAGGGGTTTCACCCACTATATTTGGTGTGTTTATTAGGTTTGTAAGATAATCTTTTAGTTCTAATGGTTCATAGAAATGCTGTTCAAGCATTATGTTAAGAGCTTGTTCATCTTTTATTTGCATAAGGGTAGTAAGGTAATTTTGAGCACGTTCTTCTAAGCTTTTTTCTTGCAATATTCCTTGCACAAGTTGTTGCTCTTGCTCTAACTTTCGTTTTTTCTCTTTTCCAAGAATTTGTTCTTCAGATCCTTTTTCCTTTTCTTTCTCTTCTTCATGTTTACGCTTCATTGCATGCAGATCGATGTTTATTGCGAGCGAACACGCAATGAATGCATAATATAATAATTTTAACTGCATTATTGATCCTTTTTTTTGTTTAAATGGATAATTTATTAAGAAATTTCCTGGGATGTAATCATATTAATGCGACCTGCTTTAAATTTAGATTCTATAAAATCAGCAGTCTCCTGTTTTGTTAAACCTTGTTGAATTAAAAATTGATCTTTAGGAGTATTTCTCTTGCTTTTTTCCAAGTAAATAACTGTTCCATCTTGCAAACGTTTTAAAAGATTATTCATATCATTAACTGCCTGTCCAGCAATTTTTGTATACAGATCATCGAGAGTTTTATAGTATTGCACAAGTTGTTTTTGTTGCTCTGGTGTCAATTCAGTTTCATCATTATAAAGCTGTATATAATCCTGTAAATTATCTATTTCAGTAAGAATAGCTTCTGAAGCTTCTACTGCCTTTTTTGAAGGATCGGCTTCGCCAGCATTTTTTACGAAACTATCTATCGCTCTTGTAATAACTGCAAATTTATCTTTGGTATCAGTTGCAAGTGGATTTTCTCGTAAGAGTTTGCTAAATTCGCTAATTCCAGAAGGAATTGTTTCATTTGCTAATTTTAAAAATGGATCGTTCAATGGTTTTGCATCCATATTTTTTTTTATTAATTCTTGTACTTCAAGGCGTTTTTGGTTTGCAATTAAATTTTTTTCACCAACGTCTTGCAATAATTGTTCCGTTTTTTCTTAAATATGCTTGGTTACGTTTAAGTTTTCTAAGCAGGTCTTTCACCTTTTCTTCTGTAACTAAAGTTCCTAATAGTTTAGCTTGAATGATATCTTCATAACAATTTATTAAAAAATTTTGCTCGTTTGTCACAAACTCTAGCATCTTGGTTCTTATGTCTTGTGGTAACGAATCTAAGGAATATGTTGCATAATCATTCAACTCATCTACTATAGCATTTAATGTTTCGACATTTGCAATCATAGTTTTCAACTGTTCTGGAGAGTTAGTATCGAGTTTATTGGTAGCATCTGCTAATTTGTTATATTGCTCTAAGCTAAAATTATCCGCTGAAGTTGCATCAAAAAACTTATTAACTCTATTAATTTTATCTTGTGTGCTAAAGGTTGTTTTGATTTTATTAACCGCGTCATCTTTGTATTTATTCAATGCATCTATTTGAGCCTGATCAATTCCTATTGCACGTAAGGCATTAACAATTTCTTCATGATGCCTTTGTATTGCTTCTGGATCCTTTTTATTTTGTAAAGTATACTCAATATCGGCATTTTCAAGTTTAGTTATGTAATCTGTTATAAAATCTTTATACAATTTTTGTACACCGACGTTCTCCGGTCTATTATATGCAGTTATCCATAAATCAAGTTGATCTGCAACCGATTTTTGTTTTAAGCTAAATTGTATTTTCTCTGGACTTTCAATTGGGCCTCCCCCTATGGTAGTTGATTGTTTTATAGTTTTATCTAGTGTTTTTTTTGCTTGTTCTGGTTGCAATTCTCGTTTTACATTAAATTTTTTTATGAAATTTTGTATTGGAGAAAATATTGCTTCAACTAGTTTAGATACCAATGAAGGTTGATTTGTTGTTTCTCCATCAGCAGGTATGTATCCTTTTTGAATTGCTTCTGATAGGATTTGAAGTTGTTCATCCAAGAATTTTCTTGCTTCTTTATTATCTCTGATTGTTTTTTTGGCTGCGGGGTCATTAGAATTTATTTTTAGCCGCTCTTTGGCATCGAAAGTTTCTATTAAACTTTTGATATATTTTTGTTGATTATCAATTATCCTGAGTTCATCTGAAAGTTCTGCTGTTTTGCTGGATCTTTTTCATTTGTTAATTGTTTTTCTTTTTCTTGTTTATCAATTTCAAGATTACGCTTACCTTCAAGTTCAAGAGTATCTCTTGCCGAAGGAGTAGTAGGTTCTTGGGGCCTTTCTATTATTCCGCGTGGTGCTTCACCAGCCAAACAAATATTTATAAAGCTCAAAAAAACAATAAAAACTGATATTTTTTTTAAAAAGTTCATAGCCGCCCCTTTATACTCTTTTTTCATAGTAATTTCTATTTAGTATAAGGATAGCAAAAAACAAAGTGATTTTTCAATAAAATATTCAAATTGAAATAATTTATTAATAGGGAAGGGTAGGGATACGAGACAATTCAGGACTTTTAATCTTCCATAACTTCATCAACCGATATGGTAGGTTTTTGCAAGCAGATTTCCAGTTTTGCAGCCAACAATCTCTTATAAAATTGACCAGAATAAGCTTTTATAGGCCACCGGATTCTTTGATTGTAGTCATTGCCTTACGTTCAGCTTTAAATTGTGTGATGATCTCATCGAGTGATTGGATTTTTTCAATGCTAAATATAATGGGAACATAAACTTCTCCGCTTACTTTGCGGCGGCTTTTATCAACTAATATAAGAGATCCATCATCTAAACGCCTAAAAATATTTTGTATATCATTATTTCTTTGTTGAGATATCTTTGCAAAAAGTTCGTTTAAAGAAGAATAATATGATGCAAGTTTCTTGAGTTGTTCTTCAGATAAGTTAAAGGTGGTTGCGTAAAGATCGATCCAGTTCTTTAGATTTTGTATGTTTTCAAGAATCAATTGTGCGGTGTCAACACCCGCTTTTGAAGGATCTGCATCTTTTGAAAAAGTAATAAAATCAGCAAGAATTTCAGAGATTTTTGTAAATTTTTCTTGCAATGTTATTTCAAGAGGATCATTAGTTTTTGAAAGTTGTGCTTTAAACTCATCGATGTAATGAGGAGCTTTTGTGTTGGCAATTATTAGTGCTTGCGAGTCTAGAGGTTTTGCATTTATATTTTCGTTTTCGATTTTTTTAATAGCTTCTGTTGAGGGTTTTCTTTTTTCTGCTGATGCAGCATTTTCAATAAGCCATGTTTCCGCTTGTTTAGCTTTTGCTTGTAAATCTTGTATCATTGCATCCGTTACTAGTTGGTCAATACCCTCTGTTTTCCGATTATAGTTTAAGACTCGCTGCATTATGGTTGCTAACTCAGAGTATTTTTTTTGTAAAAATTCGAGTAATGGAGATCTATATTCTGTGTTAACTATATCTAAGCTGTAGTGAGCATAATTCTCTAATTGAGATAACTCGGTTTTTAGTTCATCGAAATTTTTTTT
This sequence comes from Candidatus Babeliales bacterium, assembly GCA_963722255.1. Classification (GTDB taxonomy): domain Bacteria; phylum Babelota; class Babeliae; order Babelales; family JANWKD01; genus CAVRJM01. Next base: position 311,748 of record CAVRJO010000001.1, on the reverse strand, counting down.
AAAGGTGTTTAATTCCTCACCAAGAAATTTTCTTGGAACTAGTTGATCAAATTTTGATTCAAAAGAACTGCGATTAAAACTATCAGCTTTAGTTTCGGTAAAGAACTTTTTTACATTTTCTTGCGCATTAGGGGTTTTAAAAGTTTCTTTTATTGTGTTAATGGCATTGTCTTTAACAAGTGTCAATTTATCTAACTGGTCTTGATTAATGCCGATATCATATAATTTTTTAATAATCTCACTATGATGTTTTGCTATGGCATAGGGATCTTTATTTTGTACTGAAAATTCAATATCAGAATTTTGTAATGCGTTAACATATTCTTCTATTTGTTGTTTATAGAAACTTTGAATGTTACTATTTTCGGGATTGTCATATGCCTGTAATGAGAGTTCTATTTTTTCCATCATAGGTTTTGTTTGAAAGTCAGCAGGTAGATTCGCAATTTTTGGATCAGCTATGGATTTTTTAAGTGAGGTAGCTACTTTTTCAATCGTAGCTTTATTGGAAAACTTTATATCAACTATTTTTGAAATGAGATTCTTAATCGCCGATTTTATTTTTTCAATAATTCTTTGTGCTCCTGCAGGCTGTTTTTCTCCTTGGCCATTATTGGATGCTGGGCTAAATGTTGATGCAATTTGTTGAGTAATTTTAGTATTTAAATCATTTCGTTCTTTTTCTTTAATTGCTTTTGATTCTTGCGCTTCTTTATCTTGTGGATTTTCTTCCAATCGTTTTTCAGCATTAAACTGTTCCAATGTTGCCTCATAATAATCGAGAATATCTTGCTGAAGTTTTATTTTTGGATCATCTGGCAGGCTTCCTGTCTTTTCTTCTTCGATATTTCTTTTAAGTTCATCTCGTTTTGCTATTAAAGCTTTTTCTTGGCGTTCTTTTTGTGAATCAGTGCCCTTAGGAACTTCGGGTCTTTCTTTGCTCCAATCAATTGCCTTAATGGCTTCTGAGCTATAAATAGTCATATTGTTTATACATGCAATAAATAAGTAGAATATTGTAATAATCTTCATACTATTCCTTTAAATCAAGAGATATAAAATTTTATTATTTTTTATTTGCATATTTTGAAAAATCATAAACTATTCTTCTATAACTTCGTCAACCGGTATGGTAGGCTTTTGCAAGCCGATTTCCAGTTTTGCAGCCAATGGCTTACCTTGAAACTGAAGCATTTCTGGGTCTTTTATCAGTGCAGGGATGTTTGCATTTAGATCAAATTTAATATCTTTGCCAACTGTTTTGCCATTGTGCAAAATAACGCCATCGCCAGGTACAATAAAATAGCCATCATTTGTTTTAACAATTTGATAAAACTTTCCTTGGGCAGTAAGGTTATCACGCAGATAAGGCCCTTTCCATTTTTTTGGATGTTTAAGCGCCATGCTTCCAAGTTCAGATCCTTCAAAGGCAATGACTTGCAAATAGTCGATAGCATTGTTTTGCTGAAACTTAAAATCAACAATTTCGCATGCTTCGTTAATCTTCTTAAAAATTGATCCAAGAATGGCAATATCATTAACAATATGTTGATCAGTTACTATGGTTGATTGATACCAGAATGTTATGCACGAGATCATAAAAAGCATACATAAAAGTATACTTACCATTATTTGTAAAGATGATTGTTTTATTGAAATAGCCATCATGCATCACTCTCTTTCTTGAATTGTCACTAGTAATTTTTATTACGTTACCAAAAATTAATGCAAGAAATCAAAGATATGGATGAAAATTTCTTTTTTGCAAAATAATGATAATAATTTATGTATAATAATCCAAATACATTACGCTTTTTATTTCCTTAAGTGTTTCCTCTGTTGCATGCCGAGCTTTTGCAGTACCTTCATGAAGAATTTTCATGCAATATGCTGGATCTTGAGCAAATCTTTTTCTGCGTTCCTGTATGGGCATTAGAAATGTTTCAAGGACTTCCATGAGCCTTTTTTTAATCGTCATATCACCAAGACCACCTCGTTGATACTGCTCTTTTAATATAGCAACTTCGGCATGATTTGGATCAAAGACATCTAAGTAAGAAAAAACAACATTACCTTCTATGGTCCCCGGATCGGTAATTTTAATATGATTTGGGTCGGTATACATTGATTTTACTTTGTTCCATAGAATATCAATCGGATCTGAAAGGAAGATGGCATTTCCAAGCGATTTGCTCATTTTTGCTTTTCCATCAATACCGGGCAAACGTGCAACTTTAGGAATAAGAGCGGCTGTTTCGGGCAGTACTGAGCAGTTATAGATGCGATTGAAGGTACGTACAATTTCATTGGTTTGTTCAATCATAGGAATTTGATCTTCTCCAACGGGAACCAATGTTGCCTTAAAGGCGGTAATATCAGCTGCTTGGCTCACCGGATAAATTAAAAATCCGGCGGGAATAGATGAACCAAAGCCTTTTTGCTTGATTTCAGTTTTAACCGTAGGATTACGCTCAAGGCGACTAACCGTTACTAGATTAAGATAAAATATTGTTATCTCAGCGATTGCGGGAATCATTGATTGTATAAAAATGGTTGTTTTGGAAGGATCAATACCAACTGCTAAATAATCAAGGTTACTTGAAGAACATTTTCTCGAACTTTTGCAGGATTTTCATAATTATCCGTAAGCGCTTGTACGTCAGCAAGCATCACATACTGTTTGCAGGTGTCTTGAAGAGTAACACGATTTGCAAGTGAACCAACATAGTGTCCTAAATGCAGGGGGCCGGTTGGTCGGTCGCCCGTTAAAATAATGGTTTTAGTCATGCCCAATTCCTTAGTAAAGGTAAAAACAATGTATAAGTTACCATACACTATGTAAGGTTTTTTATGAATAGTAGATTATTTATCCCACTATTCATGTATCTTTATTTTTATTGCAAATGATCGATGGTTATTAGTAGGCTTAACCCTAAAAAACTAGGGTATGAATAACTACTATTAAAAAAAGGGTGATGTAATGCAAAATATGATGCGATATATATTTCTATTATTGCTTTTTATGCCACAGATTTATTCAGGCGAAATGGGTAAGTGGACCCTTGCAACGATTGAAGGTACTTCTGAGGCATTACGAAAAGAAAAAGCCGAAAAAGTGCAAAAAGATATAGATAAGCGTAAGAATGAGCTGGAAGAAAAATAAAAAAAAATGAAATAACTAAAGAAGCCGCAGATGAAGAAGAAATGAAGATAAATGCTGATCGATCTGTGGTTGAAGCATACAATTTGGATGTTAGATTAGAAAATCTTATACGAGAACCACAAAAACCGGCTGATTTTGAAAACCAAAAAGCAGAGCTTGAAAAACAGATAAATGCACAAGAAAAATTAACCAAGCAGATAGTTGATGCTTTGAATCAAAAAATTGCCGGAACACTTAATCCTGTTGAAACGCCTGTTGCTCCTGTTGTACCTATTGAGGTGCAAGAAAAAAATACAAAGAAAGTTTTGGAAGCGGTAAATACAAAGATTTCATTACCTAAACGTTGGTATGATCGTTTACAAAAATTTGTTTTAGAAGTTTCGGTTAATGTTGGTGAATCGATCTTAAATGATCCTAATAAATTGATAAATTTACGTGAAAAACTTGGTACAATTTATGGACGTCTTGGTGATCTAAGAAAACAAGCGAAGAATGCGTATGAAATTAGTCTGTTGAATGATTTTGCTGGAAAAACAAATGATAATAAACAAAATATTGATTTGTATTTAAGAAATTTAAAGAGTATAGATGCTCAACTTGATGAACTTAAAAAAGATACGAGTACAGGAGCTTTAAGGCGTGTTAATGGAAAAAGAAACCGATAAACTAAAATATCAGAGAAAAGAAGCGGTTGATTTATTGGCAACGACTATAACAGATTTGGATGAACTAACAGATGTGGATCAACTCAATGGTGTCGAAGGTTTAAAATTGGATGCAGAAACAAAAGGTTTAATAGAAGAAGCTAAAAAATTGATTATAGAATCAACAGGAAAAAAATCTGAAGGCGCAGCAGAGCCTTGGCCTGCAACAAGTGAAGCTGATCGTGCAGAAGTTCATAAAAAACAGAAAGAGGTTATTCGAGAATATCTTGATGCAAGCTCAACGTTAGATTTTGATGATATGCTTGGAAGAAATGGTAAACCTGGTAGATTACAAAAAGATTATGCTAAAGCAATTAAAACTGAAGCATATAAAAATTTAATTAAAACAGTTGAGATGCTTGATGGCATTGATCTTGAGCAACTTACCAAAGATGAAGCAGGAGAAATACGATTTGATCAATTCACCAAGATTAAATTCGTATTAAAATTAAAAGATCTGGTTACAAGATTAGATAAAGCATATCAAGATGTTTTGACTTCCCCTCAATTTTCGCAGTTAGATGAGGCGACTAAAGTGGCATTATTGCAAAAAAGTATTGCAATGAAGAAGAAAAGGAATCTTTTGTTTAAAAAAACATTTGCAACAATTGATTATTTAAATAGAATCCCAAATTTTAGAGAAAGCCTTATCAAGGCTGATCAAGTCTTTAAAAAACAAGGTTCAGCAAGAGGGGCAAAGGCAATCCAAACTGAAGTTGAAAAGTCACCTAATAGAGAGGCCGTTCGCACTGGTGCGGGCCTACCAGATGATCTTAGGGTTAAATATCAAATGATTAATGGATATAATATGAAGGGCAATAATCTCTTTGATTTGATTGATACTCCTAAGGTTTATACTAACATGGATAATGATGTAAAATGGTTAATGAAGCAGCGAGATCAACTTAAAGAAATTGTTAAAAATTTTGATGCAATAAAAAGTAAGGATGAACTAAATAATGCAATGGATTCTGTCAAAGAAGTGATGAATGATAGGTTCTCATCAAAAAAGAATTTCTTGGAAAAATGGGATCCTGAACCTAGTGAATATTATAAAGCATTAGAGTTTATTGATTCGTTTAGAGATATGTTTATAGCATTGACTGATAAGCTTTCATCGCAAATTGTCGCAAAAATTACTAATAATAATCAAGAATTTATGGGCGATGAGTCTTTAAAGCTGTTGTTAGATTATTATAATTCTCTTTCAACTATAATGGAACGACTTGATATGCAACAAGAGAGATTTCTCAATGATTTAACGGTTCCAGTTTATACTATCCCACCTGATGAAATGAAAATGAAAGATCTTGTAGTTTTGCCGGGTCTTAACCACTGGTATTCTCTCAATGCAGTCTATAGTGCGAAAGGAACACGAAGTCGTGTTGATTGGGGGACCTGGGGGAGTTGGGCTACAGGAAGTGCGCTTAGCAAAAATCCTGATATTCCATTGCCTGAATTAAGAAATGAAGGGAAAAAAGCACAAGAAGCTTTTTTGAAAAAGAGGAAGGATGATTTTAGTGAGGCTCGAGCAACACGACCCTTTTTTATTGATCAAGCATATAATGCAGTCCTTGGCAAAGATACTGTTCCAGGTTTGCCAACGAGTAAATAATCTTGATGTTTAACATTGCATTAGCATGGGTTGTACAAGAAATTGTGCAACCCTATCTGGCTTAAACGCCGCAATTGAAGCTTCTTACTTTTTAGCGTAGAATAGAACTATCTAAGAAGTTTACAACGTTCTATTCTCCTTGAAAGTAAATAAACCTATGAAGCTCTCTTTGTCCTGGATTTTTGACCACATAGCCTCCTCCTGGCGCGAACATGATATACCGCATTTGATACAAAAGTTGCATGCAACAACCGCTGAAGTTGAAGGGTATGAGTACTATTCAACCGATCTTTCGCACTTGACCTTAGTACAAATAACGGCACAAACAGCGGAACAGTATACTGCATACAGCAAAGAGCTTAAGCAAGAGATAGTTCTGCATAGCTCGAATCAACTGCTAAACAGCAGTTTTTATCTCCTTAAACAAGAAACAAAGGGATGGCGTTTAGCGATCCCTAGTGATTTTGGTGGTGCAAAAGAGGGAGCATTACCTGCTTTATATGTTACTGAAACTGAATTAGCCGGCGGATGGAAAGAACTATTTGAAAAAGATGATTATGTTATTGCTATAGGAAATACTTCAATTACGCATCGTCCAGACTTATGGTCACATCGAGGATTTGCCCGCGAAATTGCAGCCTTGTTGGGATGTGCATTAATTGATGAGAAACATTTTCTGACCGATTATCCTATTTATACTGTTGATGCAGAGAAGAACAACAAAACCGTACCCTTGAGCATAGCGTTAGAAGCAAAGGAATGTAGCCATCTATCGGCATTATATATACCAAAAATAGAGTTTCGTCCTTCGATTTTATCGTTAGCGCACCGTTTAGTGCGTGTAGATAGTAAACCGATTAATGCGCTTGTTGATGCAACAAACTATGTTATGTTTGACCTTGGCCAGCCTATGCATGCATTTGATGGTGCTTTTTTTGATGATAAAAAGCTCGTTGTCGCACATGCTCATAGTGGCCAGGAGCTTATGCTCCTTGATGGACAGACTATTGAACTTACTTCACATGCTTTGGTAATAACCAATGGCTTAAAACCATTATCACTAGCGGGAATAATGGGCGGCGCAGGAAGTGCGGTGAACCAAAATACAAGTTCATTAATTATTGAAGCGGCTCATTATAATGCAGCATCATTACGAACGACTGCAGCGCAGTATAAGTTGCGTACGGAATCATCAACTCGGTTTGAAAAAACATTAGATCCGCTTCAAATAATACCTGCATTGCAGAGGTTTTTACATATTCTGGATAAAAACTCCATTCCGTATACCGCTCAGGGACCTATAGTATCTAGCGGCTATGATCGAAAAATAGTTCATATAACGCTTACACACGAAATGATTGAAAAAAAGTTAGGCACTTTCATTGAATACGAATTTGTAGTAAGAATACTCAATGCGCTCGGCTTTGGTGTACAGTACGATGCAAAAAAAGAAGCATATACCATTACGGTTCCCTCTTTTAGGGCAAAGGATGTTACTCTTGCTGAAGATATTATTGAAGAAGTTGGTAGATTTTTTGGGTATGACAACATTCCTCATCAGCTGCCCTGTTTACCATTGAGGCCAACAAATTCGGAAGTTCTTGAGAAAATAGATACTATTAAAAAGTTTTTAGCCTACACCGCCCAAGCTCATGAAGTGCGTAATTATGCTTTATATGATGAAGAATTTCTAAGAATGATTAATTGGCAACCCAAAAAAGGGTTATCACTTAAAAATCCAATTTCTGAGCAAATGGTTCGCTTGGTAACCAGTTTGGTTCCTAACTTATTTAAAGTTGTTCATGTAAATAAAGCATATGAAAATCAGTGTAACTTTTTTGAATGGAACAAGATTTGGCCTCAAGATGATTTTCTAACAAAAGTGTATGGCCAAGAAGTAGAGGTTGCAAGTTGTGCAGGAATATTTTTTGATGAAAAACATTCGGTAGATTTTTATGAAAAAAAAGATCTTCTGGTTCGTCTTTTCAAGGTACTCAATCTTGAGATTGAATGGATAAAAGCAACGGAGGATTATGCTCCTTGGTACCATCCTTATAAAACAGCATTTTTAGTATATAAAGAAAAAGTTATTGGCGTTGCCGGTTCTGTCAATCCTGGATTTATTGCGCCATTTTTACCAGGAGATGCGTTTATTTTTGAGTTTAATGGAGATGTCCTTCTTGGGTTAACGCCTAAAGAATGTATCTTTACACCGCTTGCTAAATATCAGGATACTTGGCGCGATATTAGTATGTTTGTACCGTTATCAATTACGGTTCAGGCACTTATTGATAGGATAAAACAAGCAAGTTCCTCAATTTTTAATGTGGAGCTTCTAGACTTCTTTCAAAAAGAGGAGTGGGTTGATAAACGGTCTATTACAATACGTTTTTTTGCACGTGATCCTCACAAAACATTGAGCTCTGAAGATATAGAGACGTTATATGGCTATGTGGTGCATGCATTAGAACTGCTGGGAGTTGAAATCAGATGAACATTACACATTCTCGATCGAATCGTATTCTTTTTTGGTATAGCGCCTTAGTTCTTTCCATCTTTAGTGTTGATAGAATTACCAAATATATCATGCGCTCTCTACAAGAGCCTTATGTTGTGAATGATTATATCATGTTTACCTTGCAGTATAATCGAGGTATATCCTGGTCAATGTTTCACTCAGAAAGTACACTTGTTTTTAGCATTTTGACGGGTCTTATAGCAGTGTGTATTATGGCGTTTTGTTTATATTCATTTGTCCGGTATCATAACAATTTTGGTGTGATGTGTGAACTCATGGTATGCGCAGGTGCTTTTTCAAATCTTTTAGATCGATTACTCTATGGTGGCGTTGTTGATTTTATTTTACTTTCTTATAAATCATTTTCGTGGCCTGTTTTTAATATAGCGGATCTCGTTATTGTTACCGGTATTCTTGGTATGATGTTGACAGGGCTTTTTTCTGATGAACGCTAAGCTGTATTCCTGGTATGCTACAGTGGGGCCACTTGGTTATTTTCCAGCATCGGGAACTGTAGCCACGATTGCTACAGTAGGTATGTTAAGCTTGTTACCAAAATCATCCAACTATATCTATATAGCACTCATGGGTTTATGCTATGTGATTGCACATATTTGTATTCAAAAGATTCTGATCAGCTATCATGATGAAGATCCATCTGAAATCGTTATCGATGAGGTTCTAGGTTCTCTTGTTACGTTTTGTGCTGTGCCTCTTTGCCCGATATCCTTACTAGGTGGTTGTATACTCTTTCGATTTTTTGATATTAGTAAATTTGGCGTAGTAGGATGGATGGAAAAATTGCCGGGTGCTTCTGGTATTCTACTTGATGATGTTGTGGCTGGTTTACTCAGTAATATTCTTCTTCGTTTGCTGCTTTATTATGTTTTCTAAAATTATTAAAAAATTTTTAAATTTCTGTATATGGCTTGTGTGTCCACCATTTTGTGTTCAGTGCAAAAAACTGCTTCAAGAATCTACAATATTGTGTACTGTTTGTTTAGCTACCATTCAGCCAATCGTTTCAATAAGCTTGATTATTACACCAAAAACTTCGATGAGAGTTTTTGCTATTTCGGGGTATCAAGAACCCATAAAATCTTTAATTTTAGCAAAAATTCAATCGCAACGATTAGCAAGCAAGCAGTTAGGTGAATTAATCTGGTCAATGACGCCGTTGGCTACTCTAGAATTTGATTATATTGTTCCTATCCCTTTGCATTGGACGCGGTATGCTTATCGAGGATATAATCAAGCAGAAGAAATAGCGTATATTCTTGCAAGAAAGAGTGGTAAGCCTGTCGCCTGCCTTTTAAAAAGAAATCGGAGAACTGTGTTTCAATCTTCATTACCCGTTGATGAACGTGAGGACAACGTAGCCCATGCATTTAGTTTATGCGTAGCAAATAATGGTTTAGTTTATGCCGGTAAACGTTTTCTTTTAGTTGATGATTTGATGACTACGGGTTCAACGCTTAAAAAAGCTGCACGGCTATTACAGCAGTTGAAACCCGCCTCAATTGATGCAGTTGTTGCTTCGCGAACATGTTAGATGGATCACTTTTGCAACTCTCAGTAATATATGGTATCTTGACTGCAGTAAGGAAAAAATAAACAAAAAATATTAAAGAAAAGGAAAAACAGATGAATAAAGTTACTGTTTTTAGTAGCGCATTCTTAGTGGGAGCTTTAATTCTGTTACCCAATTGCGATTTTTTTAAAGGACAAGAAGAAAAAAAAGAGGTGACGGCCACGCGTTCTGCAGAAGCATTAACCGGTGCTGCTAAACCGGCTACTGGAACAGGAGTAGCGGGTGGCGAAATCTTATTAACCCTCTATGATGAAAAAGTTCCAAGACTTACAACGAAGGATTTTCAAAATTATAAAAATGAACTTCTTGAAGCTCAACCAAATTATGCTTCTATAATTGAGTTTATGCCTGGTGCAAATGAACAAATTTTTGAAAGTTTAGTTAATGAGGCTGTTCTTGAAGAATGGGCAGCAAAAAATAAAATTGCTGAAAGTCCTGCATACAAGGATGATTTAGATAAAATTATGAAGTATGCTCGTCGCAGTTTAAATGTAAAACATTTCCAAGAAAAACATCCAATTGTTGTAACGGATGCAGAAATAAAAGCATATTACGAAGAAAATAAGAATTCAATTCCACAATTAATGGCTGCTCCTGGTGGTGTCGAGGCTAAAGCGGTAATGTTTGACAATAAAGATGCGGCAGAAGCCTTCTTTGCTAAAGTAAAAGATGCAAAAACGAACTTTGATGGAATTGCTAAAGAATCTAATCTCACCGTTAAAGATCTTGGTGAAGTTAACAGCCAAAGTTATGATGTTGACGGCGCAATTCGTTCTAAACTGATTGAATTGAAAAAGTTCCCAACCGTTGAGCTTATTACCGTTAATGGTAACTCATTTGCTGTTGTAAAGGCAGTTAAGAAAACAGAACCGAGCTATGTTCCTTATGAACAAGTTAAGCCGGGTATTGAAAACCTTTTAAAACAACAAAAAGGCGCTGAAGTTCTTACCAAGGAAATCGATAAACTTAAAAAAGAGTACAAAGCGGTTACCAATAAAGAGTATTTTGAACGAGAAAAAAAAGCGCAAGAAGAAAAAGCGCAAAAAGCTGCAGAAGCAATGCAAAAAGAACAGGAAGAAAAGAAACCTGCTCCTGCTCCTATGAAGGCAGCTTAAAAGTTTTAAGTAACAAACTAAATTAGATCAAAAAGGGAATTTGTAATAAATTCCCTTTTTGATTATAAGAGGGTATTATGAAAAAAATCATGAGCGTATTTAGCTTATTTTTATATATGAGTCTATTTTTTATGTTGCCAAGAACATATGCGACTCAAGAGGCAAATCTTATTCCAATTGATAAAGTTGTGGTTATAGTTGATGGACCGGAACGAAGATATCTTATATGTCAATCGGAATTGGATCGTGTTGGAATTGATGGGCGCAAGCCGGCTATTGAAGATTTAATTATTGAAGAGTTGATTTACCAAGATGCATTAAAGCATAGAATTCCTATTGATGATTACGCCGATCGTTATATTCGTTCTATTAAAAAGAATCATAATATTGGCGATAAAGAAGTTGAACATATTTTTGAAGGCGCAGGATTAACTCCCGAAGAAGGCAGATTTAAACTACAAAAGATGGGCGCCAATGCTACAATGATTGATCTTAAAGTAAAGGCACGTATCATTATTGCATTGCAAGATGTTGAAAACGAATATGCTAAAAATCCTAAATATGAAGAAGCTCATTTTCAAGTGGAAGTCGCGTTTGTGCCCTTCTTTTCGCGAGATCCTATTAAACAAGAAGAACAATGCTCTTACCTCATGGATCAGATTGAACATAATGAGCTTGATGTAATGTGGGGCGTCCCGTTATGGGTTAATGAAAACGATTTAGCTGAAGATAAAAAATTTATTACTTTTATGGAAATTGGTGCAATTTCAAAACCACAAAGGGTTTCCAATGGCTATGAAATTTATCGCTTGAAAGATAAAAAAGGACGTAGATTACTTACGTTGGAAGAGCGGTATCGGGAAATTGTTGATTATTTGCGTGAACCTAAATTTAAAGAAGTCTTTGATACCTATATTGATGAACTTTATAAAACTGCATCACTTATTTTTGTAGATGATCGAAAGCATATTAGTGAAAAGGCTCGTTAGGTAATTTCATGATTTTTGAGGTATTCAATGGCCTCTTGATAATTTTGTTCAGCTGCAGCATTTAATAATTTTTTGCCGAGATCGTTATCTTGTTTGATAATTGTTCCTTCGGTGTAAAGTTTTCCTAATACATATTGTGCATTACAATATCCTTTAGAGGCAGATTTTGAAAGTAATTGAACTGCTTTATTGGTGTTTTTATCTACATGTATAGCATGTAGGTAAAAAATACCTAATTGATATTGAGCATGTATATTATTTGCATTAACAGATTTATTGAGTAATTTAATTCCCTTGGGGATATCTTGATTAGTTATATCTCCTAATATATATATCTTAGCAAGATGAAAGCATGCAGCACTATTATCTTGAACTGCTGCATGAGTAAGAAGTTCGATTCCTTTCAAAGGATTTCTATTTAGATATATTCCTGAACAATAGAGCAATCCTAGGTAGGTTTGTGATGGTGCATATCCACAACGTGCCGCTTTATTAATAGTATGCAATCCTTCTATGATATCATTATTTTTTTCTGTTCCTTGTAAACAGATCATGCCAAGATTGTGTTGAGCTTGCAAGCAACCTAAGCTGGCAGCATGTTTATAATGAAATTGTGCTTTTGCAGTATCGGTAAATGAGGTAAAACGCGTTTTAGAATCATAAAGCAGGGCCAAATAAAAGTGTGCTGTTGCATAGTTACTATCAGCTGCTTTTGTAATATATGAAACTGCTTGCGAGATTTTTTGTTGATCATCGGTATTTTTAAGCATCATATAACCTAATTCAAAAATAGAAGGAATATAATCTTCTTCGCTTGCTTTACTGTTCCAAGAAAGAGCCTTAGTTTTATTTTTTTCTAATCGAGCAATAGTTCCAAGATAATGCATCGCTTTGAGAAAACCGGCGTTTGCAGATTCTTCTAGCAAAGATAATCCACGTTTTCTACTATTTTTTGTACCTATTCGATACTTTTTTAAACGGTTACAATAATATAAAATGCCATAATAATATTTTTCATCGGGAGTCTCCGGAGTTTGTTGTTGTAACTCTTTAAGAGGAAATTGTTGCCAGGGAATGTTTGTGAGTAGAGCCTGCGTATGCGGTGTTTGATAGGCAAAAAAATCAAAAACGAAACGAATGGTTTCAAAATAACTAATGAGTGATAAAAGGGCTTTTTTATTTGTAGGTGCTGCTTCAATGAGTAAGGGTATATCCTTATAAATGTCGCCAAGATTAGTATAGATTCCTTTATAATGGTTTTCGATGCTAAAGCTTTCAGAAGATAGATCATAATCGGAGGCTTTTTCTATTTCCATGCATCCGATCACTGAAAAATATATGCTGCAAAAAAAACAAAAATATATAATCATACGATTGTCCTCTTGTTTTTGATTCTTCAAAAATAGTAGCAAGCCAATGCTGGTATTTGTAAAGTGATGGCAAAAATAGTTAGATTGTTTCTTGTTCTAAGTCAGAAATTTCATTATGTAGTTCCATCGTTTTTTGTATAAGCTCATTTTTTTTATGTTTTAGTTCGTCTTTTGCATTGAAATATGTTTCTAATATGGCTAAAAAATCCATAGAGTTGTTCATAAGTGATCGTTTTTCACGGCATTCAACTGAACGTACAGGAGTAATGCTCACAAGATAGAGCGCTGATGAACATGCGTGTACTATTTTTTGCAAATCAACTGAATCCTTTATGCCGCTTGGAACATGATAAATAACTTTTACTATCGAATCTGTGATTGTATATTTTTTAAGTTCATCAAGCAGCTGTTCTGTTTGATCTGCTGCGCTGTTGAGTTTAATTTCAATTTGAATGAATGGGCGCATTGGTGTTTTGATAAATTCATGAGAAGTAGTTCCTTTTTTTTCTAAAGTAACCATACAAAAGCCTTTATCTTCTTTTCGTTCACCAAAATCAACACGTTCAATAGAGCCTGAATAAACAATTGCAGGATAACCATTGGGATTGAGATTTTGATAGCGATGAAGATGACCAAGGGCGACATAATCAAAAGGTGCAATTGCTAATTGAGAAGGCATAAGAACAGGATCATTGCCATAGATTGCACGTTTTTCAGACCCTGAAAATATTCCTGAGCTTACGGTTAAATGTCCAGCAAGTACCGCAGGTACTGTTGGATCAAGTTTATGTGCAAAATCTTGGATAAGGTTACCAATTGCTTCTGCTATATACTCTGTAAGCATCGTTGTTGATTTTGAAGAATGTTGTTGCGTGCTCGTAATATTTGATCTATTAGGCCAAGGGATTCCTACAATTTGTATCGGTCCACTTTTTGTTTGCAGAACAAAGGAAGTTGGTTTTGCTATAACATGAAATCCATCTACTGGTAGTTCTCCAAAAATATCAAGCGAACTAGCTTTACCAAAACTTAGAGGGTTATCATGATTACCAACAATAATTACGATAGGTATTTTAGCTTTATAGAGCCTTAAAAAGCAACGCATTAGTAAGCGTTGCTGAGTGGGACTCGGATTAATGGTTTTATACGCATCTCCGGAGAATAGAAAAAAATCAACTTGATTTTCTATAGCATAATCAATGCAAAAGTTAAGTGCTTTTTCAAAATCTAATAATCGTGTATGAATTCCGGTTTTTGGATCGATTTTACCATAATTTTCCATTCCAAAATGAATATCAGCGGTGTGGATAAAACGAATCATGTTCCTTCAATATGGCTAGAATTTGTTTTGATAGCGGCAATATAAGGCGATGGTGCACTATTTTTTATCTTTTGAGCATATCCTTCTTTATTAATTTGTCGAGATCGAGCTATTGCAAGAGCATTTTCAGGAACAGTATTTGTAATGACTGATCCTGCCGCTGTATAGCTATTCTTATTGATAGTAAGAGGTGCGATAAGAGTATTATTGCTGCCAATAAATGCGTTGTCTTCTATTGTGGTAGTATGTTTATGTACGCCATCATAATTGCAGGTTATTGTTCCTGCACCAATATTGACATGATTACCTATTTGGGCATTGCCAATAAATGAAAGATGTTTTGCTTTTGTATGGTCGCCAATACTACTTTTTTTGACCTGAACAAAATTACCAATTATGGTGTGGTGCTTTACTACAGAATTTGCTTCTATATGAGCAAAAGGACCAATTTGGCAAGATTCTTCTATATGAGAATCGGTTATAATTGAATTAGCATATACTATAACATTATCACCAATTTTACTGTTGTTGATAATTGAGAATGCTTCGATTTGGCAATTTGATCCTATCTGTGAACCATTAATGATGTGTACACCTGCGCCAATATGTGAGCCTGTTCCAATTGTTGCATCAAGATCAATATGAACATTTTGCGCCGAATAAAAGCGTACGCCTTGAGACATCCATTGGCTTATTATTTCTGAGCGCTTAATCTGTTCAACAGTCCACAATTCTTTAAAATCATTGACACCACGAACAGTATCAAAAGGTACATTGAGCGTTTTGATTATTTTATCTTCATCACTTGCAATTTTAATAAGATCAGTTAAATAAAATTCATTAGTTACAGCACTTCGTTTGAGCTTTTCAATGCTTTGTAGTAAAAAATTTTTGCTAAACATATAGATACCTGCATTAATGCAGCAATGTTCATGGGTATCGCCATGAAACTCTTTTGGCTCAATAATGCGTATTTTGTGATCTTCTTGTACAACCCTACCATATCCTTTTAATGAAGGGTCAGAATTGTGTGCCGTAACAAAGGTAATGTGTGCATTAGATTCAAAATGTTTTTGAGAAAGCTGTTCAATAACATCTTTAGTTATTAAGGGCATATCACCATTAATTATAAGTATTGCTTCTTTATTCCAGACCGATTTTGTACAAAGTAGTGCATGGCCAGTACCATTTTGTTCTTCTTGTACTACAAAATTAATCGCTGTTTCATGACGTTTGCTAATAATTGACTCAACAGTTTCTCGAGCATAACCGGTAACTACCGTTGTTGGTATTTTGATATTCTGTAGGAGAGTTGTCGCGTAAAGAATCATTTCTTGTCCGCAGATTCTTTCAGCTAATTTTGTTCTTCCCGAGTTAAAACGCGTTGATCGGCCAGCGGCTAAAACAATGGCTTGTACTTTATTTTCGAGCATACATCTCCTTTAGGTTATTGCATACAATTAAGGAAAGCTTAGTCGTTAGTTTAGGTTTTTGTCAATTTTATATGCTAAAAACTTCTCAAAAAAGCAGAATCATTTATTATTAAGTATGTAGACTTTTGTAATAGTTTATGACGGAGAGATGGCTGAGTGGTCGAAAGCGGTCGCCTCGAAAGCGATTATTCCCTGTATAAGGGAATCGAGGGTTCGAATCCCTCTCTCTCCTCCATACTTCGCGTAAAGCTTCGTATGGTAGGCCAGTTTTTTAGGGAATGGCAATTTGGTTAGGGAAAGCTAAGTATGCTCTTCGAAGCCTTGGCGTAGTAGGGCAGTTAATGAGCTTAAAAAATTTTTCTTTCAGAAATGACCGGCTTTCGCCATTATTTGATGATTGAAATATTAGATAGGGGTTAATTTAGATTTGATAGTATTGTAGTCAATATCAAAGTAAAATTAACAATTTAAGCACTCATGTCATCACGAGGAACGTAGTGACGTGGTGACCCAGTAAAAAAAATGAAAAGTCTCTTTAACTGGGTTGCTTCGCAGGCTCGCAATGACATTCTTAGCATCGATGCTAGAATTGAAGAAGATTTTTGCATCTCCTTCGTTGCTTAGAAGGAGCGAAGTAAAAGTACGTATACAGAATGACGTTCTCAGGGTAAGATTGTTCTGTAAAGCGAAAAAGGTTTAAAAAATTGAATTAAAAAATAGCGATGACGAAATGAAGCTAGTTTCTTGAAAGGAAAGACATGTTTAGGCAAAAAAATCATCGTAGCTTTTGGATAGTTGTTTCACTCATAAGTGTTTTGCTATTTCAAGAAGTATTTTCAATGGTAGAAGATAATAGATTTTTCCCGGAATATCCTCGTAATTACTCTAGGACTTGGGATCGTCCTTCAGCGGCATTCTTCGATGGAATGCTGATGGTTGGCAATGAAGCATTTAATGAAGAGGATGAGGAACATGACATCGGGATTTTTGACATTTTTGGCTTATATGATGAAAACAGAGTTGCAGATGCACTTGTTGCGATCGGGCAGCCTGATCCGTTTGATCTTTTTCCTACTTTAGCACGCTTTAGAAAACAAAATATTTTATGGATTATGGAAGGAAAAATTCAGACGCAAGGTGCTGCATTTCAATGGGATCAGCATATTTGGCGAAACCTGTGGATGGGTGGTTCATTCTTTTTTATGCATCTTTATTCACGTAATGCTTTTGAACTAAGTAGAGAGAGTATTGCGCTTTTACATATTTCGCCTGATGATCAAGCACGGCTCGATGAATTGCGTCGGGTTATGAATAAACAATTAGGTTTGAATGCTGCAGTTTTTAATACTACAGGGTTTTCTGATATTGATTTTTATCTACGCGTTGGCAATATTTGGGACTATCTCTATAAATTTCGACGTATTGACGCAGGTTTGAAAGTTGGTGTAATGTTTCCAACAGGACTAACTCGAAAAATTACTAATCCCGCATCAATACCTTTTGGTGGAGATGGTCATTGGGGAGTTTATACAGCTATAGACACGGAGTTTGAGTTGAAAGAAGATTGGAAGGTTGGAATGCATGCTCGTGTAAATAAACGCTTTGCAAAAACTAAATTAGAACGCATGCCGGTGATCGGAGGACAACAGCCTTGTATAGAAGGTTCTCCGGTGGTCAGTGAACAACAACTGTATGGTGCTGTTCAAGGATTTGCACGTATTGATCCTGGATTTACCTTCATTGTTTCACCTTATGCACGATTAGAAAATATTCGTGAAGGTTTTGGCCTTCAAATTGGTTATACAGTTGCACATCATATGAAGGATAATTGGACCGATGAAAGAGCAGTAAAGATGCCACCGGTAAATTTAGAAGCAAATAGAAAGAAATCCCAATGGACTGCAGAGTTTGTTACGGTAGATGCCTTTTTTGATTGTACTCAAATTTTGTCGTGTCATTGGTCTGTTCCAATTGTTTCATTTAAATGGGATGTTCCTGTAAAATTCTTTGCAGCGCAAGGAGCTGTTAAAACAAATCGGATTATGTTGGGTGTTGAGTTAAATTTCTAAACAAAAAGTTAAGGTTAAAAAATTATGGAAAAACTATTTAAATTTTTTCCAGCAAAAAGACTGTTTAGTTTCTTTTCAAATGATATTGCAATTGATTTAGGAACTGCAAATACGCTTATTTATGTACGCAATAAAGGTATTGTGCTTGATGAGCCTACCGTCGTGGCTGTTAAAGCCAATAGTAATATAGTTTTAGCTGCGGGCAATGCGGCTAAACGAATGCTCGGAAAAACTCCTGAAAGTATCGTTGCCTGCAGGCCTATGCGTGATGGTGTTATTTCAAATTTTGAGCTTACTGAAAGCATGTTGCGTTATTTTATTCGTTCTGTTAATGACAATCGCCGTACTATGGTTCGGCCACGCATGGTTGTGGGTGTCCCATCAGGTATTACGCAAGTTGAACGACGAGCAATTGAGGATTCTGCAAAACAGGCCGGAGCGCGAGAAGTACATACGATTATGGAGCCAATGGCCGCTGCTATTGGAGCAGGCCTTGCTGTACAAGATCCTGTTGGGAGCATGATCGTTGATATTGGAGGAGGTACTACAGAAGTTGCGGTTATTACACTAAAGGATATTGTTTTCTGTCGCTCGGTTCGCGTTGGTGGCGATGAAATGGATCGTGCCATTGTGCAATACGTTAAAAGGAAATATAACTTATTGATCGGAGAGCGTACAGCAGAACAGATTAAAATTACGATTGGTACTGTTGTTTTAGATTCTAGTGTTGAAAAAATGAATGTAAAGGGCCGTGATCTGGTAACGGGAATTCCTAAAACAATAACCTTAACAAGCACTGAGGTTAATGAGGCGCTTTTGGAAACGATTGCGCATATTGTTGAGGTTGTTCGTGTTGCTTTAGAAAATACACCCCCAGAGCTTTCTTCAGACTTAGTTGATAACGGTATAGTAATGGCCGGAGGCGGCTCGTTATTACGAGGGCTTGACGTTTTACTTTCTAAGGAAACAAAGCTGCCGGTGAGATTAGCTGAAGATCCATTACGCTGTGTTGTAAAGGGCGCAGGAATGGTTCTTGATGAATTTGATTTCTTTAGAGAAACATTAATGAAATAGGCATTTATGACAGTATATTCGCAAGGTATCCCTTTAAAAAAGCAGTTTGGCCAGCATTTTTTGCGTGATCGGTCGGTTGTTGATGAGGCTATTCAAACGGTAAAATTAACTCCTGAAACGTCCGTTTTTGAAATTGGCGGTGGAGATGGATTTCTTACACGCGCTATTTTAGAACAGAATATTGCTCGTTTGTGGGTTTTTGAGATTGATACACAATGGGTTTCATATTTGCGAGAATCAATTAATGATAAACGCTTAGACGTTAAAGAAGAAAATATTTTGGATGTTGATTTTTCTCAATTTGAACCATATAAACCATGGGTTTTATTAGCCAATTTGCCTTATCAGATAACGTTCCCAATCTTTCAGTTGCTTTATAAGCACAGAGAAATTATTCAAGAAGGCGTTGTCATGACCCAAGAAGAAGTTGCTCAAAAATTAACAAAAAAAGGTGGGAAGGGCTATGGATTTCCCGCTTTATTTTATGGGTATTACTTTGATCTTAAACTTTTGAAAAAGATTCCACCTGGGGCATTTTTTCCTCCCCCTAAGGTGTTTTCTCGATTGGTCTATTTTAAGCCTAAAAAGGATGTTAAACCGATACCAAATGAGGAAGCTTTTTGGAAATTTATTAAGTTATGCTTTGCGCATCCACGAAGGACCTTGCGGAATAATTTGGTATCAACGCATTATGATCTTTCCAAACTTTCTGATGAAACCCTTGCATTGAGAGCACAACAAATGAATATTGATGACTTTTTAAACTTATGGCAACTCTTGAAATAAGAGCTGCCATAAAATTGTCATTTTCTATTCTAAGACGTATTTTATTGCATTATAATCATCCTGCGTCATTGCTTCTTTTACAATAATGTTATTTTTGTATAAATCATTGTAATAAGATATTTTGTTTTGAGAATCTTTATCCCAAGTTGTGATATCATAATTTTTGTAAGAGGTGCTTGACGTGGCTTCGATAAGGGGGTTTTCATGGCTTTCTATTTTTACTTCAATCTTGTTATCAAAACGGTTTTCAAATGCTATTTCTAAGTCGATATTATTATAGCTTGGGTCAAATGATAGTTTGAGTTTCATGCTCCCTATCGCAGGTCTTGGATCTTTTCCGCCAACTCTTTCTACTGTTCTTACCCTTCCAGGTAAATTATCAAAAGTGGTGGTTTGCGTGAGAAGGTTTTCAAATTTATTAACATCAAATACAATTTTTGTTCCATAATTTTTTTTGTTAGCCTCATAATTCTTTTTGTTAAAAAGGTAGATGGTTATTGTATCGGGAAAATTGAGCTTATTTCCTCTGTGTTCTTCTTGTCGTCGTGTTACAACCAATTTATTGCCTTGATTATCACTGATCACAACTGTTGAATTGTCGTGTAAATATAAGTCACCATGCCCCTGTTTATTAAAATAGAAAACATTGTCGATTAATTTATTTTTTGTTATTGGAAAATTAAAATCACCACCATCATTTACTTGTAGTTTTAAATTATTAGGGAAATTTTTTGTAAAAATGAGTCTGTCCAAAAGATAAGTTCCTTTAACGAATTCATGGTTGTCAAAGCGGTGGGCATTTTGGCATGGGAAGCGGGTGCATTTTGATTCTAAATAAAAAAAGTTCGCCGAGCTGGCTATGAGAAGAGCAAATGTGCTAAAATTAATGCATTTTTTGATACTATAGTTAAAAGATTTTTTCATGGTAAGTCTCCTTTGAAATATTAATACTTTATGCTCAACAAATGAATATTGATGACTTTTTAAAGTTGTGGCAGCTCTTGAAATAAGAGCTGCCATTTTAAGATTCTAGTTATGTAATCTTTAATTTTGTTTGCCTATTTTTTTGCTTGATATATGATCATTTAATATTTCTTTATATTTTTCGATTTCTTCTATTATAGGTTCAAGATATTTTAACTCAATTTTTGATTGACTATCATTAAAATGTTTTAGGTTTTCAACTGCATCTTTCATGAATGCTGATGCTAATTGAACGTCTTTTGCGGCTGATTGTACAATTTCATTTTCACGATTAAATTGATTTACAGTTGTGAATGTTGAATATTTGTTTCTTTCTTTGGCATGTAAAATACCCTGAAATGCTTTTTGTTTTACAAATTCTAAGGCAAGGTCTCCGATTGGTCTTAGATCTTCTGCTGCCAATTCAAATGATGCAGCAAAGAGTGAAAACAGTAATCCTGAATAGATAAGTGACTTTTTCATAGCGTCTCCTGAAATAATATAATTTTTTACTAATACATTTCCAATATTAATAGTAACAAATATTAATTCAAAATAGCAATAAAATATTGGCTTTAAGCGAATAATTACTGATTTTAGATGAAATTCTTAGAACATCTTTAATTTTCTTAACGATTCTTTAAATTTAGTGCTTACCTTTAATCCTAGATCATATAAGGTCTTAATATCATTTTTTGTTGTAAGATACGTAAAATAGTTAAGGGCCAGCTTGGTTGTAGGTGAAACGACTATTTCGAGCTGTTGGTAAAGATTTTCAATTGGTGTGTTTAAAAGCTTCTTCAAATCTTCTTTTGCAGCTGTTATTCTATCTTTTTTAATAGGTTCAAGTTTCGGCAATTTAGCTGAACGATGCGTTTGTGGTGATTCTTTAATCGGCGAAGAAACTCGTATTGAATAAACCGAGCTTGTAAGCAGTTTGGAAATAGTTGAATTTGTCCTCAAATTAGATGAAATAGCATAAGTATTTAAAAGTATCGATTTTTTTGGACGGAACATTCCAAAAACTGCTGAGCCAAGAGTAATACAAAAGGTTAAGATTGATATAGACACTAATAATTTTTTCATATATAAACCTCCAAATTTTTACCTTAATCTCCTTTAAATATAGAATAACTATAAAACAAGATAATGTCAAATAGAAAAACTATATATTTTATGCAAGGTTTTTATTGATTAAAGCGAGCTAATTGTTTATTTCGATTATAGATTTTAAACAATAGTTATTGCCCGATTTGGAATAACCCGTGAAAGGAGATTGGAACACGGGTTATTGTTTAAACAGTTATTTTTTTAATAATCTCCATTTTTTTGATTTAAACTATGATAAATTTTTAGCTGTTTGCTTTATAGATCAAATAGCCTAGTAATCCAGCCAGACCAATATTTGTTGAAGCAATCGCTAAGGTTATTTTAGCACGTGTAAGTTCACCAAGTTTTATATTAAATCCTCGTAAAGCTTTTTCGCCATCAAGGGTTGATGCAGGTGATAAATTCATGACATTCTGTATTATAGCCATAGATGGTATTATTTGTGAAATAAGGTTTTGATCTTTGTTAAAAAGTGGTTGTTTCATGCCATAGTCAACTGCTGGACCAAACAATTTTCCATTACGTTTATATTCAGTGTATATTGTGCTGCCTTTTAAAAATCCAAGGGAACCTAAAACTCCAAATAACGGACCGGCTAAACACATAAGACCATAGCCAATTCCTGGTTTAAATACGTTCAATTGTGCAAACTGTTTGAGTGCTTGTGTAAAGTTATTAGATTTTTTATATTCTTCAAAAAACTTACTAAGAGGGGTCTTATACGTCATCAAACCGCCCTCCCTAGGCAAAATTTGGAAAGGATTTACAAAAATAATTCCTTTTCTGCCCAAGATTGCTTTATTTGCAATCCAGTGACCTAATTCATGAATAAATGTTAAGGAAAAAGCAGTTGTGTAGGCTTGTGTATAGCCTTTAGCAATTTTTTTAGGCATTTGATACATGCTAAAAGGAGCGTCTTGGACGATCTTTTCTTGATTCATTGCTTGTAATGAATGATTTATAGCAATTATTGCTATGAAAATCATAACAAATCTTTGTAATAATTTCTTCATACATAAACTCCATTTTTTTTCTTAATTAACCTTTTATTATAAGTATATCAGGCATAATATAAATGTCAATTAGAAATTATTATTGATTTTAAGCAAAGAGATTAAAGTGGGGTAAAAAATACTATTTTTTTCTCATTAAAAACACGAGTAGTGATAGAGGGTAATTTTCGTGTCTTATCAAAATTTAAGCTAAATCCTGCTCAAGAACCAGAACTTTTTTCCCTTGAAAAGCAATACCAAGCGCTTTAATATGCGTAATTCCTAAAGCTTTTAATTCTTGTGCATACTGCTTCGCAGTAATTTGTTCTAATGCATTTTGCGCAGTTTTTTCTAATGATTCGGTTGATACTTTTTTAAATTCTATGATTGTGGCCAGTTTGTTTTTATCATGAG
This sequence comes from Candidatus Babeliales bacterium, assembly GCA_963722255.1. GTDB lineage: Bacteria > Babelota > Babeliae > Babelales > JANWKD01 > CAVRJM01. The sequence continues at coordinate 288,521 of CAVRJO010000001.1, read as the reverse complement.
GTATTAGCATGATATCATAGCGGCCATAACCGCTTTCGCGATTAGATTTTATCTGGTAGGTATCTGCAAGTAACACCAATAAACCTAGAACAAATAAATGGTAACTTTTTTCCGGTTCATCATTTGGTAAATCGTAAAAACTCATACTGTTAACTATGAACTCCTGCAATAAGAGGGAGAAAGTTTCTATGTCACCTGAGATTATTGCAGTTAAGAAGCTCTTAAATTTGGTTTTTGTTAACATACTTTCGATGATTTCTTGAATAAAGGTCTCGTAAAGAATTTTAACTTCTTCATTAGGTATAGTTAAATTACAATATGATTTTCCTCTTTCAAGTTTACAAGAAGTATAGGTTAAATATCCGCTAAATAATAAAAGACTCCATACAGCCTGTGCATTATCTTCTATTCCTGGGAAAATAATTGCCTCATCAACTATCTTGGTAACGGTAGCACCGGACAAGAGAAGCTCTAAATCTGCTTTGACTTCAGAATCCGAAAGAGTAACTAATTTTTTTATTATCTGATTATCGCTGGTATTAACCCAATATGGTTGCAATCTCCATTGATTGTCGCTGTACATTAATAATGACCAGGGGTTGTAAATGGTCGTGGTGCCAATGGTGTAACCGTTATACCACTGTTGCACATCATCCAAACTATTTAAATGGTTATAGTCTTTCAAAAATTGTTCTACTTCAAATTGCGAAAAACCAAATTTATCTTGAAAGGCATTATCAAGAAGCGAACAAACTTTAAGATTATTAAGTCCTGAAAAAATACCTTCTTTTGCAGTTCTCAAGATCCCTGTTAAAACCCCGCGTTCAAGATAACTATTATCTTTTAGAACTGCGGTTAACAGCGAACGCATAAATTGCGTAGCCTCATTATAATATCCATTATTATATCCGGCATGTATTGGAGCATCGTATTCATCAAGTAATACGATAACCTTTTTCTGGTAATGATTATACAAAAGCTCTGTTAATAACGATAAACTTTGAGTATAAACAACTTCACTTGCATTTTGTTCCAAAATTGCTTGATAAGTTTTTCGATGAAAATCAGATAACGTTGGCAGGAGTGCTGATTCATGTCGCTTGAACTCTTTTGCAATAATTATTCTAAAACTTTCATAAGCTTTATGCCAATCGGATTCTTTTATATCTTTAAAGGTGAGAAATATAACAGGGTTTTTTCCTTGCAGCTTTTTATACTCTTCATGTTTCCAAATTTCGGTATGTGCAAAAAGAATGCTCGTATCAGTTTCTGTTTTTTCAAAAAAATAGCGTAACATTGAGAGATTAAGCGTTTTGCCAAATCGTCGAGGTCGAGGAATTAAGAGTACTTCACCTGAACTCTCAATAAGTTCTTTGATGAAGAGAGTTTTATCAACGTAGTAATAATCTTCATTAATAAGTTTTTTAAAATCACTTGTGCCAATAGGTAATTTTTTCATTTTTTTACTCAAAAATTTTTCGGTTCAGGTTCTAACTTCATATATCTCTTATCTTAAGCATAACATAACGTATAAAGTTATAAATGTTGTTAACATTCTACTTTTTGTGTCTTCTGTGCCATAAATTTTTTCTTAAATCGTGGCAGGCATCGACGCCTTCGACGCCATTCATCCTTCTTTTGTTCATAAGCAATTTCTAAAGCATGGTCAGATCTTTGTTTATATGCCTCTCGAGAACAATTGATTGGAACATATGGATTAAGTTGCTGAACAACTTCTTCATGAAATTGCTTTGATGGAAAAGGAACAACCATGTTGAATGATGAATCATAGGCACTGATACATATTTTTTCTTGAAAAGGTCTAATATCCATAATAAGATGATTGTTGCCAATGTAATTATTTTTTATACTATTTATAAGATAACCAAGATATACTCCTGCAGGAAAAGGATAAAGAGGTAAATGGGATCGGTAGCCCATGGACCATCCAAAAGACCAAAGTTCTGTATGCCCAGGATCGGCATTGCGGAGTAACTTTGCTGGATATTCTTGCGCATGATGTTTACAATGGTGCTTTGCTGCTCTTGTTTTTGCTACTCTTTTTACTCGGAATTGAATCTGTTTCAATTTTTGTGGAAGTAAAAACCCAAGCCGTGATCTAAATATTCTGTGAGAAAAAAATCTATTAGTTGCAAGACAATCAACAACTTGAACGCGATCGCCGGGCGAATAAACATGATATACTTCCTTAAAGAGCAAACTATCAACTAAAAAATCGGTATCTGAAATGACAGGGACACCAAGGAGAATCAGTTCATCGACACACCAATCAACTGCGTCTTTCTTTTTATTATTAAATACTGCTCCTAAATTAAGAGCAATATAGCCTCCATGGCTATAGCCAATAATTCTAACTTTTGGATTAAGTCCTTGCGCTCTATAATAGTTAATCTCATTTTCGAGTGCACGATAAAAAATTTCAGCTTCATAATATCGTATTTGAGTGCTGAGTAATCCGGACCAGCCAAAGGTATAAAAGATATTCTTTTCATTATTTTGATTATTTAATTGGTCAAAACTAGTATAACTCAAGGCAAATGCACCCGAGGCATAACCTTCTCGTTTTAGGGTTGGGTCTATTTTTTCTAAGCCAAGGCCTTGCATAGCAGAATATTGGAAAAAAAAGGGATCTACTCTCATTATCTCTACTGCTCGTGCATAAATTGAATCTGTAATTTGATCGCGCATGAAACGAATTAAGTTTGAAACCGAAAGATGCGGTTTTATATTTACAATTCCATGGACTACGACCGTAATCCAAAATTCATTTGAAGAACTATTGTCCAATTGAAAACAATTTTCTCGCGCTGTTATTCTTACTACAAAAAGATAGAGTACGGCAAGAAGGATCATTTTTATAGAATATCGAAAGATTGCCATTTCTCTATGCTCCAGAGATTTTTTAATTTTTTTTGTTTTTTTTGTTTTTTTTATATGCATACTAGCAATTAATGAATAGTATACAAAGAACTAGATGTTAAAGTAAACCCGCTCTTTATATAAACATGTGACTATTATATACCATTTTTCATGGTTTGTGATGCACATTGTACTATTTTTTGTTATAAAATATGGCTAGTGCGCAGTATAGAGTAAAGCAACTTGTTTATTCTATCGTAACAGATTTTGCAAGATTTCTTGGTTTATCAATGTGGCATCCAAGGCTATCAGCAATTTGATACATCAAAAATTGCATTAATCCCGTCATTGCAAGTGGAGCGAGCAATGGATTCACGGTCGGGATAATAAAAATTATATCAGCGAGTTCAATGAGCTCTTGTTGCCCTTCAAATGCAAAAATAGTTAGATGTCCATTACGCGCTTTAACCTCTTGAGCATTTGACACCAATTTTTGATAAATTAATGGATCAAGCGTTGAAAAAATTAAGATGGGAGTTTCGCTATCAATAAGGGCAATAGGGCCATGTTTAAGTTCTCCAGCCGGATAACACTGCGCAAAAACGTAAGCAATCTCTTTAAGTTTTAACGCTGCTTCCATTGCAAAAGGATAACTGATATTTCTACCTAAAAAGATAAATTTTTTAAACTGCGCATAAAAGGGAGCAAGCTTAGCTACTATACTATCTTGATAGGTTGAGATAGTATTTTCCAAAGTTTCGGCAGCCAACAATATATCATTACGTGCCTGTTCCATATGGGATTGCTTAATAAGATTTTTTTCTAAAGCTATTTTGTTTGCAAGCCAAAATAGGGTAGCAAGTTGACAAGAAAATGCTTTTGTAGAGGCAACTGCAATCTCAGGTCCTGCATTCATAAGCACAAAGCCCTGGGCTTCACGCACAAGTGTGCTCGAGTTAACATTAGTTAATCCGACTGTTGGTAAATTAAATGAATTGATTAAGCGTATTGCTTCAAGGGTATCTGCTGTTTCTCCTGATTGTGAGATTGCAATATAGAGGGTATTTTTTTCAGGGAAAAAAGGCATGTATCTAAATTCTGACCCAAGCAAAATCTTTGACGGAATTAAGCAGAGTTGTTCAAAATAAAATTGAGCAATTCTTGCAGCGTACCATGATGTTCCACATCCAATGAGAGCAATGGAATCAATTTTTTTGCATGTATCGGCTGAAATACCCATTTGATGCCAAATCTCAGGGACTGCATCTAAATGTTCTAAAGTATTTATTATTGCGCTTTTTTGTTCATAAATTTCTTTAAGCATAAAATGCTTATAGCCCATTTTATCAACATTGGTCCAGTATGCATTGATCTTTTGTATAGAAGGGGTCAAAGCAGTACCCGAAAAATCATACAGATCAATAGAATCTTTATTAAGGATAGCAAAGCTCTGGTCAGGTAAATAGACGGCATTATTAGTATTTTCTGCAAATGCTAAGGGATCAGAGGAAACAAATATCTCGTGAATGCCAATTCCAAGGCATAACGGTGATCCTTTTCGTATTACGATCATTTGGTCGGGAAAAAGCTCACTTATAAAGATTAAGGCATATGCACCGCGTAGAGCTTGTGTTAAACCAAGTAATGCAGTGTGAAGAGAGGTCGTTTTTTTTAATAAGTCTTCAAGGAGGTGTGCTATGACTTCCGTATCTGTTTGAGATGCGAAAATGTGTCCTTCTTTGCATAATTGCACTCTTAAGCTCGTGATAATTTTCTATAATGCCATTATGAGCCACAGAAATTTTCTTTTGACAATCAAAGTGAGGATGGGCGTTTTCCGTTGAAGCTATACCATGACTTGACCAACGAGTATGCCCTAGTCCAATATGACCGTCTATAGGAGTTTCATCAAAACTTTTAATGAGATTTTTAAGATGACCCTGAGCTTTGCTGTAAATAATATGGTTATTAGAAGGGCTTAAACATGCAAATCCGGCAGAATCATATCCACGGTATTCTAATCGACTAAGCCCTTTAATAATATGTGATCTACTAAAATTATTGCCTATATAACCAACAAGTCCACACATACTTACTACTCCTTTAAGTATAGTTAGGCCAAAATTATTATGCGTTGATAATAGAAATTAACGTTTTACAAATTGGAATTTGCGACGTGCAGCTTTTTGACCATATTTTTTACGCTCTTTAACACGTGAATCGGAAGTTAAAAGGTCAAATGAACGTAAAAGCGGACGCAAGTTTTCATCAAGAGAAACCATAGCACGCGCAATACCTAAACGCAATGCACCTGCTTGACCGTTGATCCCACCGCCACTAACATCGGCTGTTACATCGTAAGCTGTAGTTTTAAGGGCTCTGAACGGTTTAGTTGCATCAAGACGAGCGATATCGGTAGTGAAATAGGTAGCGTATTCTTGATCATTTACTACTATTTTACCTGTTCCTCTGCGAATATAAACGCGTGCTACTGAACTTTTACGACGACCAACACCATGAGCGAGGGGCGCATTTTTCTTTGTAGTATGAGTTTTAGCTGTGGAACCTTTAGTTTTAATGTTTTTTAGTTTATCCATGGGGAGGTTAGTGTCCTTGTTTGGCATATAAAATAAATAATTTACCTACTAGTAAGAATGTCAAAATTACGCAAAATTGTCAAAAAATAGGATTCAAATACAAAAATAGTTGTTTAATGGAGCCGATGATCGGAGTTGAACCGACGACCTACTGATTACGAATCAGTTGCTCTACCACTGAGCTACATCGGCAAAAGCCAATTAGGCTACAAATACTATACCATCTCTATAAAAAAAGCATAGCTATAGTAACTCTTTTTTTGTTTCCTCAAGAAGTTCTTGGCATTTTAAACATCTGGTAGCATTGGGAAATAGCTTTAGTCTTTTTTCTGAAATCGGCTGTCCACAATCGACGCAAATCCCATAGGTGCCTTCTTCAATCATTTCAAGTGCTTTGGCAATCCTATTGTATTCGTCAAGTTCAGCATCCTGTAATGATATTTTTATTGTTTCCATCGATGAGGATAATGCTTGATCGCCGACATCCTGCACATCGCTAAAATTTGTTGGTTTATACAGTTCTCCAAGATCTCTATCAAGCTCTTTTTTTCTTTCAAGGAGCTGTTTTTTTATCTCTTCGATGTTTATATCTTTATTGATTTTTTTTTCGTCACTCACTCGATTTCCTCTTTTTTTTGAAAAAATTTTTTAGTAATTCGATAGATTCTTTTTGGCAAATTTCTTTGATTATTTGAATCTTGTTTCTTCTATATAGCTGAAGAGGTCCAGTATTGTCAAGTTCAAAGCCAAAAATAGGAGAAGATGCTCCATAGACTAAACCGGTACATCTACTTAAAAGAATAAGATTCATGCACATAGAGCAGGGCTCAAGAGTGACATAGATCCAACAGCCATCCAGACGCCAATCTTTTTGTTTCCTGCATGCTTGTTCAATTGCGCGAATCTCTGCATGAGCTGTTTGTTGTTTTTTTTGTTCTACAAGATTGTGCCCACGGCCGATAATGTTGCCCTGTGGATCAACTATGAGTGCTCCAATGGGCACTTCATTCTTATTAAATGCCTTTTGTGCTTGTTGAAGCGCTTTACTCATGTAAGAAATGTGGATTATATTCTGTTCCATAGTGGAGTATTTATTTTTTATTACTTTATTTGTCTTTTTCTTCTGAGAAAAAAACGCCAAGCATCTTTAGTGTAACAAGATCGCTTTTTGCTTTTAAAAGCCCATCTATTTGTCTTCTATGGTTATTATATGTAAATAGTGTAAACAGGCCATATCCGCTAAGGGCAACACCGGTTGTACAAGACACTAATGAAAATGTAGGATATTTAGACCAGAACTCTTTCATTAATGGTGATACCATCGGAAAAAGTCGATTTGCGCATAATGTAAGAATGCCACTCCAGAGGGTATAGCTTCCAATTTTGAATAGCCTTTTGTTGTCAGAACGAGTTTTGTCGATATTGCCAAGACCTTGGTCAAGCTCTTCTATAATAGTTTCTTGGTGTTTTATAAGATCCAGATATTCTTTGTAGCGACCCTTTAAAATTTCCTCGGGATCAGCTCCTAGTAGAGATTTGAACGTATTTTCATCACGTCTATCATAAACATATGCTATGTAAGGAAGTGTGTATAGTGTTATAAATTCTTGTAGCTCTACTGTTGATGTTTCGTTTGGAAGAGTCATGATAGCTCGTACATAAGGCCATTCTTCTTGTGAAACTTCTGCTGAAGAGTCTTTTTTCTCCATGCTTTGTACAAACGCTGGTGCAAGAAACAATGATGTTGTAAAGAATATAGTTATTACATATTTCATAAAATTTTTCCTTTCTATTTTAATGAAGGTATAGAGCTTTAAAAGCAGTTATCGATATGTTTTTATATTGTTTCTGCGTTAATTTGCTCCAAAATTGAGAAAATCTGCTGCAATAGTAAAGTATAGTATACATTTCTTCTAAAATGCTTGTAATGAAAATAGAAAAATAATTATTTTTATTATACACTAAAAATATATAAAAATAGATAAATTATTCTATGCCTGATCAGGAGAATTGCATGTCTGATAATAAATCTGAAAGCTATCGCGCCCAGTCGATTCAAGTCATTGAAGGACTTGAAGCGGTAAGAAAAAGACCGGCAATGTATATTGGGTCAACAGGAGTTAAAGGATTACACCATCTGGTGTATGAAGTTGTTGATAACTCAGTTGATGAAGCATTAGCGGGTTATTGTAATACTGTGACCGTTGTATTGCATCCTGATGGTTCATGCTCTGTTGAAGATAATGGTCGCGGTATTCCAACCGATATTCATCCCTCAGCGGGAGTTTCTGCTGCAGAAGTTGTAATGACTAAGCTGCATGCCGGTGGTAAGTTTGATAAAGATACGTATAAGTTTTCTGGTGGTCTTCACGGTGTTGGTATTTCCGTTGTCAATGCGCTTTCTAGTAGTCTCTATTTAGAAATTTATCGTGATGGTAACGTTTATGCACAATCATATGCACAGGGCAAGCCTCTTGATAGTTTGCATGTTATTGGTAAGACAAAAAAACGTGGTACCTATATTCGTTTTACGCCTGATCCTGAAATCTTTAAAGAAACGACCGTCTTTAGCTTTGATACACTTTCATCTCGTTTACGAGAATTAGCTTTTTTAAATAGAAAATTAAGAATCACAATCTCTGATGAGATTAATAATAAAAAACATGAATTTTATTTTGAAGGTGGTATTGTTTCTTTAGTTGAGCATATTAACCAAAAAAAGAAGCCACTTTTTGACCGCGTAATCTATTTTTCTTCTGAAGATGAAGAGAATATTCTTGAAGTAGCACTTCAATATAATGATGGTTATGGTGAACAGCTTTTTTCTTTTGTAAACAATATTAATACCATTGAAGGCGGTACGCATGTTGCGGGTTTTAAATCAGCATTAACAAAAGCATGTAATAAAAAAGCAACTGAACTTGGTATGTCAAAAGGCGGAGAAAATTTTTCTAGCGAAGATGTGCGAGAGGGACTCGTATGTGTTATTAACATCAAAGTTCCTGAACCACAATTTGAAGGCCAAACTAAAACGAAGCTAGGGAATAGCGAGATTAAAGGCTTTGTTGATTCAGCATCATTTGCTGCATTAAATACATTTTTTGAAGAAAATCCCGCTATTGCAAAATTGGTTCTTCAAAAGGCAGAGCTTGCAAAACGAGCTCGCGAAGCTGCTAAAAAGGCACGTGATATTACTCGTCGTAAAACTGCGTTGGAATCATTAGTATTGCCCGGTAAATTGGCTGATTGTTCAAATGAAAATCCAGCTGAAACCGAGCTTTTCATCGTTGAGGGGGATTCTGCAGGCGGTTCAGCAAAACAAGCACGCGATCGTAACAATCAAGCGATATTGCCATTAAAAGGTAAAATATTAAACGTTGAAAAGGCTCGACTTGATAAAATGCTTTCCAATGAGGAAATTAAGACACTGATTTCTGCTATTGGTTGCGGTATTGATGAAGAGTTTGATGCAGCAAAAGCTCGTTATCATAAAATTATTTTAATGACTGATGCTGATGTTGATGGTGCTCATATTAGAACCTTGCTTTTAACCTTCTTTTTTAGATATATGAAGCCAATTATCGAAAATGGTTATTTATATATTGCCCAACCACCTCTTTATAAAGCTAAGTTAGGAAGAAAAGAAGAATATTTAAAAGATGATAAAGCATTTAAGGATTTTCTTTTTGATTGGGCTCGCGAAGCGACGAATCTTTTTGTTAATGAAAAGTTGTTAACGCTTGATGAATGGCAAATAGCATTGGATAAACTGAACATTTATGAAGAGAAGTTACAACAAGTTGCAAAAGAGTTTAAGATGGCTTACGAAAATGCTCATCAGCTCGTTGTATTTGCCCACAGCTTCCCATATTTACCCGAACAAGGCCATGAAGGGTTGCTTAAAAACTTAAAAAATTGGTTTAAACGTTATACGGTTTCTATCGATCAACAAGCTTTGGATCCTGATGTTGTTCAAGGCGATATGCCAGAACCTGCTCCACGAGAAACTGTTGTCACGTTTAAGCTTCTTAATAAAAAATGGACTGTTGATGTCAATTTCTTTAGTTCTGCTGAGCTTATGAATCTTTTAATGCTCTATCAACCAATCGCCTTTATTGAAGAATCTTCATGGAGATTACAGGTCATTGATCGTGAAAAGGCTGTTGAAGCTAAAGGGGTAATGGCGCTCTTGAAAGCTATTGCGGTGGTGAGTAAATCCTATATGACGGTACAGCGGTATAAAGGTCTTGGAGAAATGAATCCTGAGCAGCTATGGGAAACTTCAATGGATAGTACGACGCGTATATTGCTTAAAGTAAATATTGAAGATGAATTTGAAGCCGATTCTTGGTTTGCCACCCTTATGGGCGATGACGTGAGAGGGCGTAAGCTTTTTATTGAAGATAACGGTCAATTTGTTAAAAACTTAGATATTTAAACTATAGTTACCCTGAATTTTTGTAGGCGTACCCTTAAGTGCGCCTATTTTTAATATTTCAGCTTGAAATGATTTATATTTGTGTTATTCTAGAAGCTATAGTTAAAAAAAATATATTAATGTGAGGTTTTATGAAATTTAAACTACTATTTTTGCTCTTTTTTTTGAATAGCGCTTGTCAATTAGATTGTATGAGCCGCAAAACTAGTTTTACGGTTGGTATTGGCGCTACTGCGCTTGGTGTTGGCTCATTAGTATGGCAATTGTATACTAAAGATTATTCGTTGAAAAAATCGATAGTTACGGGAACTTTGATAACTTCGGGAATAACTAGTTTGATCTATAGTAACTATGCGAAGGTAACAAGTTTGCCTAGATCAACAAAGAACAATCAATTGAGCAATAAGGCAAAGGTAGATGAAGAAACTCTTTATGCCCTTGTGTCAGCTTCTAATAACTATGATGAAATAAAACGGCTTCTTGATGCAGGTATAATTGGTCCTGATGAGAAAATTTTTGGCGGAGATATTTTACATTATTCAATAGTGAAGCGTGAATTCGATATCTGTAAATTGGTTATTGACAATGGAGCGACAGTTACTTTACGAGATTTAGAGAATTCAATTTTGGCTAATGATAATATTTTTGATTTAATATTGGATAGTTTTGATCGTTCCGTGCTTAAAGAGCGTAAGAGTGAAACTTTATTATTAAATGCTGCTAGTCATGGAACTTCCCATATGGTTGAAACTTTTATTAATTTTGGATTTGATCTTGAAGTTCGTGATGATTTTGGATACACACCATTATTAATTGCTACAGCACATAATAATATTACGGCAGCAAAAACATTAATTAATGCTGGCGCTGATTTAAATGCAACAACTTTATCAGGAGATTCTGTATTAAATAAAGTTATAAATGCAGGGTTAAAAGAGTTGATTGTTGCTAAAATGATTTCTATGGAATCGTTAAGTCCAACTAGTTTGATGTATAGAGATAGAAAACCGCAAGCAATGCCACAAGAGCTTTTAGATCGTGTTATAAGTTTTGCTACGTATAAATAATATAGAATTGTTATGAAATTAATAGTACTGTTTTTGCTCTTTTTTTTGAATAGCGCTTGTCAATTAGATTGTATGAGCCGCAAAACTAGTTTTACTGTTGGTATTGGCGCTACTGCGCTTGGTGTTGGCTCATTAGTTTGGCAATTGTATACTAAAGATTATTCTTTTAAGAAATCGATAGTTACTGGAACCTTTTTTTGTTCAGGATTAGCAAGTTTTTTATATAATAAATATGCTCAAGTTCAATACCTGCAACAAATTAATAGTCACAATATGTCAATCAGGGCACAAATCGCTAAAAAGATTATTCCTTCTCAGGAAAGGATTTCTGAGCTTATTGAATCTAATGATTCTAGAAAAATAAAAGAGCTTCTCGACGTAACTGCAATCAGTTCTAATGACATTGTTTTTAATAATGATTTATTATGGCACGCTATCGATAAAGGTAGTTTTGAAACTTGCCAATTATTAATTGGATATGGCGCAAAAATTAAATCTTGTCACGCAGCAATATCGATTTGTCCAACTAATAGTAGTATGGTCGGCACTACCAATAAAATTTTTGATTTAATTCTTGATAATTTTGATGTTAAAATCCCGAGCCATAAAAATAAAATTTTATTACATCATGCAGCTAAATTCGGAACCATTTATATGCTTGAAGCTTTTATAGATTTAAAAATGGATATTGAAGCAAAGGATGGCTTTGGTGATACGCCATTATTGGCTGCTGTAAAATATAATCGCATTGCGATGGTAGATTTGCTTATTAAAGCTGGTGCTGATCCTGAAGTTATGACTGATGCTGGAGAATCATTATTGAATCATGCAAAGAGCCCTGCGATACAAAAAATGATCCGAAAAGAAATTCTGGCAAGGAAACATTTTAGCAACCAAGATTCATATTTAAGTATATTACCACCTGAAATTCGAATTCCAATTTTAAATTATACGGTAAATAATTAAAAGTTTAGAATTTATATAAATTTAGTTTAAATTAAGGACTTAATGAGATTTTTTATAAAACTTCGGTTAATTCTTGTTATGATGCTTGCTCCCCATGCTTTTATAGTTGGGATGGACAAAGATGAACAAACTGCAGTAGAAGTTGCAATAAAGGAAATCGCTCTTGTTGCTCTGAGGAAGGGTGTTGATTTTCCTAATAAGCACATAGATATAGTGGAATATGCTGGAAGAAGTCCGATTTTTGAGGATAATTTTCACGCTTCTGAAACTTTTTTTAATGAAGACGATTGGAATACTTATAATCCAGGAGGTTATAAGAGAGTAGTAGATTCGGGAATTTCGATAAAGAGAAAATTTATTGTAGAAGCTCTAAAACCTTCCTTGGGAGGTAAAGACGTAACTTTCGTTTATATGGCAGCACGTTTAGATCAACTGCGTAAACAAAATTTGCTTTCATATATTAGAAAACATTCTCCTTCAAAATTAGCATTTACTGGGTATGCTGCGTTAGGTCTTTGTGGATTCATAGGATTAGGTGTCTCATTATATGAAGCTAGTAAGGGTAAAGAGTTGGTACGAAGTTCATTGACTGCTTTGTCATTATTTGTGTCATTTGCCAGTGCTACCTTTGGCAGTTATAAAGCAGTACAATCATTTTTTGATCTTATGTGGTGGAATAAATGTGAAAATTTTCATGCTTTAATTAAAAATTTAAAAGCATAAGTTATGAAAAGTTACTTTCAATCTAATTTTTTAGTCTTACGCCCAAAGGCATTCTCTGTAATAAAACCATGTTTATCATAAAATCCTTCAGCACTATCAAGAGCGATTAATGAAATCGCTTTGCATCCGCTTTGGCGCAATTCTTGCTCTAGATCAGTAAGCAATAAGCTACCAAAGCCTTGTCTTTGGAATTCTGGATCGGTTTGTATAAGTGAGATTGTGCAGATATTGTTTGAAATTAAGTATTTCATGGAAGCTATGTGATTGCAATCCGTTGGAATATCTGTAGTTACCAATGAAATTGTTTTGAGGCCTTGAATTTTTTGATAAGCATCAATTACCGTTTCTATTTGAACATTGGTATCAGCATCTTTTTTTGTGTAATAAATACTCTTTTTTTGTTTTTCCTCTTTTTTATATAAGCCTGTTTGAACGTTCTGCTCTAAAAAAGTTAGAAAAGGTTCTTTCTTTTTTCTTTTCTTTTTAGTTGCTAAGAAAAAATCATTATTTTGCATACCAAATAAAGATCCGCAAAATAGTAAAATGAATAGTGTTGAAAATTTTTTTGTCATCGGTAACCCCTTTATTTAACTATAAATAGTATATATTTAATTATACTATGAAATAAATATATTGCAAAAAAAATTATATACTAGTCAATAATGCATATTGCGGGTCTGTTTTTGAGACTTATTTTTGGCAGTTCTTAGTTTAATGCATTATTTGATTGCCTTAACGGTTTCTTACATGGTAAAATTTATTAAAAATATATGAATTTTAACTTCGGTGTAGATACTTATGAATGAGAATAATGTGATGCCTTCACAAGCGCAGTTGCTTATAGTGACTGGCTATTCCGGTGCTGGTAAAAGTACGGTTTTACGAGCTTTGGAGGATATAGGTTTTTTTTGCGTTGATAACCTTCCCATTCCGTTGCTTACTTCTTTTTTTCAACTTATTACTCAATCTACGATGATTGGGCAAAAAGTTGCACTGGGAATCGATGTTCGCAGTGGAAAAACAATGCATGAACTTATTGATATGCTACAGCAAGAATCGTTGCGAAATTATCTTGTAAAGATCTTTTTTTTAACATCGAGTCCGCATGTTTTATGTAAAAGATATCAAGAAACTCGTAGAAAACATCCTCTTGCAGATACGTGCAATTTGGAAGATGCAATTCGGCACGAGCAATTGCTCTTAAAGCCTTTGATGGAGCTTTCGGATCTTGTGTTAGATACTGATCAATTAACCATACATCAGCTGCGTAAATTTGTTAGGAGTTCTTTTTCAGAATCAAATAAGCCACAGCTTCTTGTGAACTTAATATCATTTGGGTTCAAATATGGTATTCCTCCTGAAAGCAATTTTATTTATGATGTTCGATCATTGCCCAATCCATATTTTGTTCCTGAACTGCGTCCTTTAGATGGAACGTCAGAGCATATAAGAGAGTTTCTTTTTAGCAAGGTGGAGGTTCAAGATTACTGGGTAAAGCTTAAAGAGTTTATTCATTATTCAATAAAAAAATCATATGATGAAGGTCGTTTTTTTACTAATATTGCCATTGGATGTACGGGCGGTAGGCATAGATCTGTTGCTTTTGTTCATGAGCTTGCAACACTTACATTAGAAAATGTGCATTATGGTATAAAGCATCGTGATATTTTACAGCATACTTTAGAGCAATGATTTGACAAAAGAAGGGGGAGAATCATGGTATACTATAAAACAATAATTATTCGTTTTTTATGTATGGGAGAAATACTATTTTTTTTGATTAATTTTTTGTATGCAGAAAACGGTTTGCCGGCTATACTTTCGTTGCAACATGAAAATGAACATCTCATGAAAGAAATACAACAAATTAAAGAATCATTAATAGCTATGGAGGAGCAGCTTTTAGAATGGAATAGATATCCCTATTATAAAGAAAAAGTTGCACGTGAACAGTTACAAATGGTACGTAATGACGAGGTCATTTATTTTAATATCTAAGGAGAATAATGAAATATAGTTTAGCATCATTGCCCTATGCTTATAATGCATTAGAGCCCTACATTGATTCTAAAACAATGGAGCTTCATCATGATAAACATCAACAAGCATACATAGATGGACTTAACAAAGCGTTGGAATCATACCCAGAACTACAGAATATTCCTTTAGTCGAGCTTTTATCAAATTTATCTGCGATCCCTGAAGGAATTAGAACGGCAGTAAGAAATCATGGTGGTGGCCAACTAAACCACTCAATGTTTTGGTTAATGATGAAAAAGACGGCGGAGGCGTACCAAAGGGGATAGTTGCAGAAGCTATAAAAAAAGGATTTGGAACCTTTGAGATTTTTAAATCTGAGTTTGATGAGGCAGCAAAATCACGATTTGGGAGTGGCTGGGCATGGCTTTCAATGAATAAAAAAGGTGATTTAGAAGTTTCATCAACAGCAAACCAAGATACGCCATTCTCTGAAGGATCTCGACCGCTCTTGGGAATTGATGTGTGGGAACATGCTTATTATTTAAAATATAATAATCGTCGTGTTGATTATATTCAAGCATGGTGGCATGTCGTTAATTGGGATCATGTTGAAGAAAATTATCGTTTAGTAAAATAAAAAAAAGCCAAAGAAAGTACTATTCTTTGGCTTTAATAATTATTACGAGTTTAATAACTTATTGTTCTTGGAATTGACCAGCTGCTGTTTTTGAACCTTTTGCAGGTTGTACTGTTTCAAAGGGAGATTTTTCTAGCTCCAAGCTTGAAGTTATGAGTGGCAATATCTCTTCAATTGTTTTACCTTCAATAATATGGTTGTAAATTAATCCTTTTAAGAAATCATCTGCAAGCTTATGTGATGGTGCTTGAACGACAGTGGAGTAAACACCACCTTGCTGTGCAGTAAAAATATCATTATCAATTTTTACCAAATTTTTGTAAGTATCTTTTATTTTGTTATAGATTTCGTTTAAAGCTGAATTTCTCAAAATTCCCGTAGGGGCATTTTTAGCATATCCATTAAGTGCATTGATTAATCCACGAATATCTTGAACGGTCACAGTATCAAGCGATCGTATAACTTCAGGTTTTTGAAGAGCAGGTGTTAGATTCTGCAATGAACTTTTAACGAGACTTTTCAGGTCGCCTACTAATTCAGTAAGTTTTCCGGCATAATCTCCGGATGCGATTTTGTTTATAGTAGTTTTCCATTGTGGAAATTGTTCCTCAACTGTTCCAAGTAGTTTTTGAAAAGCAGGTCCCGTTAAGTTAAGCCAAGAACCTTCTTCGGCTTCTCTCTCTTGTTGTTCAACTTGTTCTGCTGTTTTCCCGGGTGTTCTGAATGCAGCAAATGCTTGCGGAACAGCTAATGCGAGTGTGATTACTAATAATTTCTTCATAATGCCTCCTATTTTAGGTCTTTAAAATGGTTAAAATAACTTAATATAGCCTTAGAATACCATTTTTTCGTTACAAATAGCAATAAAAAAATAAATAATTAAGTTTTACTTAATAACCCATCTTTTCGATTGCAGCTTTTTCTTTATTAATTTTTTCGCTTAATTGCTCTAGTTCCTTAAGATTGGCGGGTGTTAAGGTAATGCTTTTAGTAATCAAAAGGAGTGGACCGGTTTCTGATGATCCTTTGATGATATCAAGAATTACCGTTGCAAGGTATTCATTAGCACGTTTATTATCATATTTTTTAGTTACGACACCCGTTGTATAAATTCCTTTGGATTGAGAATAAGCTTTACTATCTTCATCTTGAATCTTTTTATAGGTTTCAAGAACCTTTTCATAAATTTTTGCTAATAATGGATTTTTTAATCTTGTTAAACCTAATTTTTTTCCAGCCGGAATTTGTTGAGCATCAATTTCAAGATTATTGATAAAATTACGCAGGTCATCAAGAGTTATTGTTTTATAAATATTTTTAAACTCGTTATAAGTTTGTCCCTGTGCTTCTTTAAGAAGTTGATCACTTTTAGTGAGTGGGTTAAAGCAATAGATCTGGGCAAAAGATAACAAGGTCATAAGTACTACTAATTTTTTCATAAAGGTCTCCTTTTTTGGTCTTTTTTACTAGGTTAATGATATAGACTACTCTTCAGAATACCATAATATATATTCAAACAGCAATAAAATATATAATATAATTAACATGTTTTTTTATTTTGTAAGAGTTCGACTTTTTTAGATTTTTCTACTAATTTTTTAAAGAGTTAACAAAAATTGTTACATGAAAGGAAAAATAATGGTGAGAAGATATGTATTATTGGTTACAGTAGCGTCTATGTTAGCAGTTTCGATTCCTTGTAAAGCTGATAGTCCTTGGCACGATATTAAGACTTTTGTACAAACCAATCCTTACTATAGACATGGATTGACTGTTGCTACCGGTATCTATTCATTTTTCATCCTCAATCAACTTTTGGAAAAAAATAAGAGTAATTTAGATTCCAAAGCACAGCTTGGATTGTCATTTGGTGGGTCATTTGTTATTTCGAAAGTGGCACAAGAAAATCCGGGTTATACAACATTGCTTGCAGTAGCATTAATCGTATATAATCTCTTAAAATAGCTTTTTTTGATCATATGCTTTTGATATAGGTTCTTTTTTGTTATACTACCTGAGTAAACATGAAAGTATGTAATCAATTGTACGTAAGAAAAAATCCCCTATGAAAACAAATCCTACTCCTCAAGAACTTATTGATTTAGCAGCTGATGAGCATCTTTGTCTTGAGCATAAAACCCGCGTTGAAAAAGTTATAAAACTTCGCAATGAGGGTATTGAATCGTGGCCGGCATCAAAGCCTGTTGATGCAACATGCAAACAAGTTATTGATGAGTATACTGCCGGCAATGAAGGTAAGGAGTATAGTTTGGCAGGGCGCCTAATGACCATTCGCTTGCATGGCAAAACTGCATTTGCAGATTTACAAGATAGAACAGGGCGCTTGCAAATTTATATTCGCAAAGATGAAGTGAGTAATGAAACTTTTGATTTAATACAGCATAGTATCGATCTTGGGGATATTGTTTGGGTCAAAGGTTTTTCCTTTGTTACCAAAATGGGCGAAATAACAGTTCATGTTGAAGAATTTGCTTTATTAAGTAAATGTTTATATCCATTGCCGGAAAAATTTCATGGCCTTACTGATATTGAAACTATATATCGTCAACGATATCTAGATCTAATTACCAATCAAAGAAGCTCGCTTAAAGTTTATTAAAAGATCAACACTTATTCGTTCATTACGCAATTATTTGGATGATCATGAATTTATGGAAGTTGAAACGCCAATGCTGCACCCAATTCCCGGTGGCGCAGCAGCACGTCCATTTATTACGCATCATAATGCATTTAATTACTGATTTTTATTTGCGTATTGCGCCTGAACTTTATTTAAAACGATTGGTTGTTGGTGGTTTTGAACGGGTGTATGAAATTAATCGTAATTTCAGAAATGAAGGTATTTCAACGCGGCATAATCCTGAATTTACCATGGTGGAAATCTATATGGCACATCACGATTATCATTTTATTATGGGTTTTGTTGAAGATACTGTTGCGAAAAATGATTCAGCAATGCTGCTGGTTCGCTTACAAGTTCCATTTGGTGATATTATGATCGATTTTGAAAAGCCATTTAAAAGAATAAGTATTAAAGATTCGGTTCTTGATATATGGGAATTATAATGAAAAAGATTTGATCTGAAAATTTATTGATGCTACTTTAAAAGAACATGCTATTACTCATGGCAAATAAAAATGCATCATGGGGCGAAAAAATATTTGCATTATTTGAAAAAATTGTTGAACATCGACTTGATTCAACCAACCTTTATAACTGAATTTCCTATCGAAGTTTCGCCACTTGCAAAACGGGATGAAAAAAATCCGACTATTGCCGCTCGCTTTGAAATGTTTATTGCCGGTATGGAAATAGCAAATGGCTTTAATGAGCTTAATGATCCTTTTGATCAAGCATGACGATTTAAAGAACAAGTTAAAGCACATGCTGCCGGTGATGCAGAAGCACATCATTATGATGCTGATTATATATTCATGCGCTTGAATATGGGTTGCCGCCAACAGTTGGCGTTGGTATTGGTATTGATCGCTTAACTATGTTGCTGACCAATACCACCTCGATTAAAGATGTAATTCTATTCCCGACTTTGCGTAAAAAGTAGATACTTTGATCTTCATTGCGTGAAATCCTCTGAATGACAATCTTGTCTCCTTGCACCTTTTAATCCCTTGCGGGTTCAATTCCCCGAAGCTTGCTTCGTTTCATAGAAAAATACTCAGCAGCTTACTGCGGGGATTTTTATTTCTATTGACTATTTGTATTTAAAAGCACTAAACTTACTATATGGAGTACCAATACAATAAGAGGTATAAAAAGAGTAAAAAAGGAAGTCAAAAGATGAAGAAATCCATTTTCTATTCACTGATTCTAGTAACTACATTGATGTGCAGCAGTTCTATTGTTGCTTCCCTAAAACAACCGGATTATAGCTTATTGACCAAAGGTGGTACTACACCAGCAAAAACAACTGTAGCGCCGTTGGAAAAAAAGACTGAATTTTTACCGGGTCTTTGGGATTCTGTTAAAAAAGGGCTAGGAACCCCTAGCGAAGATACTTTGCTAGAAGATAGCGAAATCGAAGAAGTAAAAGCATGGTCCGATTATGAAGATATTGATGAAAAGTATTGGGAAAAGAATATAGAAGCATTGAAAAAAAGAATCGCTGAACAAGATTTTGTTGCAAGTTTGACTAAAGGACTTAAAGATTTGGCACTCATTTGGGCACAAAAAAATGTTAACGAGTATATAAACAACCAAACTTCGGGAGCGCTTGTTTCTGTTCGTGAAGGGCTTTCTCGTCAAGAAAGAGATTTCAGATCAAAACGGCTCGAAGGAAACTCTGAATTGGGTTATGTGGGCGTTCGAGAAACTCTTGAAAAATTCCTTGGTGAAGATTTAACACGACAAATGGTAACTGAATCTAATATTGCATTTGCCGGCACCGGTGGTGGTTATCGTGCAATGATTTTAACAACTGGTTATTTAGCTGGGCTTGAAAAAATTGGTCTTCTGATGGTATCATGTATACAGCAGGTTTATCGGGATCTTCGTGGATGATTGGTCCTTGGATCAGTACAGGTGGAACAATTGCGCAGTATAAACACTCATTGTTACAAAAGATTAGTTCAAAGCAGTTTAATGTTATGAAATTGGGACCCGGAATTTTATCAAGTTCAGAAAATATTGGAATTATCGTAAAATATATGTTATGGCCAAAATTTTTGTGGGGACAGCCAATTCGTTCAATAGATTTTTACGGTTTTTTACTTGGGCAAGTTCTTTTGGGTAACGATGGTTATAAAAAACATTTATCAGATCAATATGAAACTATTAGATCCGGAAGATATCCTTTTCCCATTTACACAGCGGTTTCTATGAGTAAGAAGGATGATGATTCCTATTCTTATGATTGGTATGAATTTAATCCTGTTGAAGTTTTAGTGAACTTTAAAAAAGAAAAGGATGACAAAGAAAGCACTTATATTTCGGTTCCTATTAGAGCTTTTGGTAGTGAATTTAACAATGGTAAATCCGTTTCAACCGGTTTTGTTTCTGCTGCTCCTGAACAAATGTTTGGCTACTGGTTAGGAACATTTGGTTCAGCATTTGCAATTAATTCCAAAGATATTGATGCATATGTTGCTCATGGTATAGCGGGCATGAAAGAATCATTAACATCGATTACCGGTATTATGAACATTGCCGCATCATTGCTTATTGGTATGATTCAATCAATTGAAGGTGTTGGAACAGCGCGAATCTCTCCAACGCAAATATTTAATCCATTTAAGAGTTATAGTAATATGCCTGCTGAATGGTTGAGAAAGAAAAAATATTTAACGCTTGTTGACGCGGGAGTTTCAAATAATATTCCTCTGATGCCGCTTTTATGGCCTGAGCGTAAAATTAAATTTATTATCGTTGGTGAATCTTCAACAACAGCCCTTTCAGCACGAGACTTAAAAAGGTTCTTTGATGATGCCAAAGCTGCATATGGTTATGAATATGCGCGCGTTGATGATGGTTCGAATGCAACCTTGCGATTATATAAAGATATGAAAAATTATACTGATGAAGAAAAAAGAGAAAGAAAAGCGGAAGCGCCACGAATTATTTATATAAATTATATAAAGGATCCTACCCTAATGGCATTAACAGGGCCAGAAGGAGTTGCAAAACTAACAACACAAGAAAAAGTCGAACGTGAAGAACTACGCAGATTTATTAAATCAGAAAAGCTTGATTCATTTGATCCTATTGCTTGTATTAATGGAAAAAATGGTAAACCAGGTTTTTGCCATACGCTTAATTTTGAATATTCAGCTGATGATTTTAAACAGCTTTCCGGAATTGCTGAATTTAATGTTAGAGCAAATAAGGAAGTGATTGCAGCATTCATTCGAGATGAATTGCAGAATAAAGAAGATATAGATTTTCCAACATATGGGAATCCATAACTAAATATTTAAAGGGAGGTAATTTGAAGAACAGGTATTATCGATTTGCACTATTATTTGTTTTTGTTCTTATGAGTCAGCAACTTTTTGCTATGACCAGAGAATTAACAAAAGAATCTATGGACAAAGCCATAAAAGAGAAGAATTTTTATGAAATTTTACATGTTAGTTATGATGCTACAACTAATGACATAAAATTGGCATATAAAAAATTAAGTCTTTTATTTCATCCAGATAGATATCCTTCAAAAGCGAAAGAGCTTAAAAAAATCGGTTATGAGAATGCCGAAATTGCAGGGAGCGTTTTTAAAGCGATATCTAATGCAAATGATACGTTATCAGATCCGCAAAAAAAAGCTGCTTATGATAGAAGAAATGCAAAGAATATAGCTCGATTTAAAGCACAAGAAGCACGAGAGATTGAACGTAAAAAACATGAAGAAGAAGAAAAAAGAAAATCAGGTCTTTTACCAAGAATTTATGTTCCACGAGAAGAATGGGAAATAATAGAAGAATATTCACCTGATTCAGATGAGGAATCAGCTGATGGAAGTTCATTGGGTGAAGAATGGGAAGTTGCAACTGAAAGCGAACCTGAGGATGATGAAGAATGGGAATTCATTGAAAAACAATAAATTGATAGTCGAGAGAACTTTTAAATGTTCTCTCGACCAATATTGTTATTTTTTTTGTAGATCAATTTTACTTTTATAGCCACTATATCCATGAAACTCTTCTATTTTTGGTTCTGTGGTCCAGGCTTCATCTTTTTTAATAAATTCAGAAGCTGCATCAAGCTGCGCTTTAGTTCCGTAATCCTTTATTGCTTGAATGATAAGCCCAATTCCCTGTAAAGCAAAAAGTTCATAATTAGAACGATCTTTTAAAAATGCACCATTGGTGCTAAAACGATTTGGTTGTTCTAAATCATATAAGATCAGTGTTTTTTTATCGGGTGCTAAACCAATTTTATCACCAAAAGGCACATTCCAGAGATAACCTTCTTTGCAAACCATAAGAAGATCTTTAATGGTTTCAGGAGGTATGTTTTTAAAATTTTCTTTAGTAATCATTTCAATATCTTTACCGGGCGCTTCTTCAATAACAAAATAGGTTTCATCAGAAACTGGTGAGGTTATTTTGTCATTAAAGGGTACAAGATACAGTTTTGGAAGTTTTATATTTTTTATCTTATGAAAATCCATTGCTTTTTGAATGAGCATGTAACGTTCTGCTCTACTTACCGTTTGATAAAAGGGGACGGGATTTTGTTTGTATTTAGTATAAATATCTTGCCAAAGCGCGTACCATTCTTCTAATCCTTTTTTGAATTCTTCAGAATTTGGGTCTTTTGAGAGTTTTGGGCCAATTTTATTATTAATAGGATTCATCATATTTGTCCAATCATTGGCAGCATAATTAAAGCGTTTGTTGCTGGTGCCTGCTATTTTTATTAAAAAATTGGTTCCGGGAACAGGTATGATGAAGTTTCCAGCTGATTCTTTGTAGTTAATTTTATATTTTTTT
The DNA here is from genome assembly GCA_963722255.1 of Candidatus Babeliales bacterium. Lineage (GTDB taxonomy): Bacteria > Babelota > Babeliae > Babelales > JANWKD01 > CAVRJM01. Next base: position 265,766 of record CAVRJO010000001.1, on the reverse strand, counting down.
AGAAGCTTTATTTTATCTTCATAATCACTTTTAAAAGAAGAAATTTCATTGAGTTTTTCTAAAATATCAAATTTATTTTTGGTATAAAACTGGCGTCTCCAATTGTCGATTGTTTGTTTCAAAACTTGGGGGACAGGAGGCAAATAGGTTAAGAGGGTCTCAGGAGAAAGATCCTTGATGTGAGAAAATGCTTTAGCGGGAGTAAGCTCTTTGAGCTGGAAATCAAAGGTTTTAATAGGAACTAGATCTTTAAGGTTAAATTCAAAATCGCGGATTGGTTTTTGGGTATTGTTAAATTTTCTTTGAGCAATGAGCGGTGCACAAGCAAATGCACTAGTCAGAATAAAGTAATATAGAATATGCTTCATAATAGGCCCCTTTTTTTTAGATGAATCAACAATGATAAAATTACTTAATTTGATGTATGAAAATCAATTAAACTATATTTTTGATGATTTCTTACATTCGAGATTTTAAACCAAATGTTAAGTGCATTTAACATATAGTATGACTAAACGCTAAATGACCTATCATATAGTTTAAAAAATCCAAATAGGAAATAATGTATAAAAACTACTAGTATAATAGTATGAAACTGCGATGCAATTGATAAAAAAAGTGATTGTTATAAACTATGATAGTGTAATTATTCTCAATAAATGGAAGGAAAATTCGATGCTTATTCAAAAGTCACTTTTTATGACCTTCATATACATTTCGCTTTGCGGGTATAGTGGAATGCTTTATGCAAAAAAAAGTTTACCTCTTCAAGCAGAACAAGGGAAGTATGCCCTAGATAGGCAAAAATTAACGCGTGATATTGAAGAAGATCTTTATTGCATGTTTGTCCTTGAAATGGGAATTATAAGTAGGGATTGGAAAGAGATGGCACAGGGAAATGAAAAACTTGAAGAAGATTTAAAAAATCTTTACCGGGCGTTCAATAGCAGTGTTGAAGAAGCGCGCGCTCAATTGAAAAAATTTTGTAAAACTTGGCAATTAGATATAAAGATGGGGCGCTATGAACAAAATTAATAGATTGAAATTTGATGGAAAACGATAATTGACATTTTTTGCCTTCTCTCCTGTTTTTATGGTATATTTTTTGACAGATCCATGATTCAATTCTTAATTTGTCAAAAAAACTAGGAAAAACATGTTAATAAAAAGAGCTTTGCAATCAAGAGTGCTTGAAGCTTCCTTGGAGTATCCCGTTATTGCTATCGTTGGACCTCGCCAGTCTGGAAAAACAACCTTGTCACAAACGGTATTTCCCAATCATAAATATATATCATTGGAGGATTATGACTTGCGAGCCATTGCTCAGGCCGATCCTCGAAAGTTTTTAACAGATTACCCAACTGAATCGGGAATAATTCTTGATGAGATTCAACATGTGCCATCTCTTCTTTCGTATATGCAAACAATTGTAGATAGGGAAAAAAAGAAAGGTTATTTTATTGTCACCGGATCACAAAATTTTTTGGTTGATGAAGCAATAACGCAAACTTTAGCAGGCCGTATGGCCGTATTAACATTGTTACCATTATCAATAAGCGAGCTTGAATCTGCTAGTTTATTGCCTGCCAAAATTGAGACTATACTATATAAAGGTTCGTATCCAAGAGCACATGCAGAAAAAATTTCTATAGAGCGAATGTATAGCAATTATCTTCGATTGTATGTAGAACGAGATGTGCGCCAAATTAGGAATGTTGCTGACTTAAATACATTCCAGAAATTTATGCACTTGTGTGCAGGGAGGATAGGGCGTGAACTTAATTTAACTTCATTGGGAAATGATTGCGGTATCAATCAGAATACAGCCAAAGCATGGATATCACTGCTTGAAGCAAGTTACGTGATCTTCCTCTTGTATCCCTTTTATAAAAATTTTGGTAAAAGAGTGGTTAAGGCTCCAAAGCTTTATTTTATAGACACGGGAATAGCTTGCTCGTTATTAAAAATTCCATCGGCTGAAAATATCCTTGATCATTATTTGCGTGGTGGACTTTTTGAATCATTTATTATTTCTGATTTATTGAAGCAGCAATATAACATAGAACAACAACCAGGCCTCTATTTTTGGCGCGATCAGACACAACATGAAATTGATTGTATTATAGACGAATCAAAATACCCAATAGCCGTAGAAATTAAATCGGGTAAGACTATAGCAACAGATTTTTTTAAAGAACTTGAGCATTGGAAAAGCATAACCGACCATCCTGAAGCACCACGATACCTTATTTATGGTGGGTCAGAGGATCAGCCGTGGCCTTATGCAAAGGTTATTAGTTGGCAATCATCGGGAACACTAATTAATAAATTGCGAGAAGAAAAATAAAAATTTGAACGAATTTATATTGTCATAGGCTACCGTCTTAGAATGTACGGTAGCCATTAAAGAGCGTTTAAACTTAATTTTCTAAAACTTTGTTTGTAGCCATATTAAGTGCCGTCATTAGATAGCTGATTCTTAAATTAAGCAACGTATTCAATGAGGTACCAATTGTTTGTAAGATTGGTAATATTTTTCTTTGTTCTTCATTTTCACACTGTTTAATATTAATATTTAAAAATTTTATGCATGCCTCATGTGCTTCTCCAAAGTAATCAGCAATTTCTTTTAAAACATCGGATATTTCTTCGGGTGATTCTTGTAACTTATGATACCAGGTATCAATTTTTTCAATTTTTCTTTCTATTGTAACCTTTTTTTGTTCAGAATAACCAGGTGTATCGGCGTTGTTAGTTTTTTCATAATCTAAACGCAATTTTTTTAGAGCATCAAAGGTTTTTGCAACGTAGTGGCCTTCTTTTTCTATGCAATATCCATAGGCAAGGTTGCTGAATTCTTCCCAAATTCCCAATGCTTCACATGTTGTACAGAAAGGATCACTATTTGGTAAATCTCGGATTGTCCTGAAAAGTTGATCAGGGGATTGTTTCAGGGTTTCTTTTAAGCTATCAATTCTGTCTTTATAACTTTTGAGATTGCTCTGATCCATTATTCTGTCTGGGAGCTTTCTTGTAAAAAAATAAGCAAAAGTATTAAAATTAAGAAAATACGATGTCTTTTCTACATATTTTTGCTCTATGAGTAATTTAGGTTCCTCCATACTGAGTAAAGTTGATGAAAAAAACAAACTAATTGTAAGGGTATAGAATAAGTTGTTCATAAGAAAGTTCCTTCATGTGATTAAAATTATTTTTGATACAAAAAACTATTTTTCAAAATTACATTGTTTCTTTTGAATGAAAAATAAACGCTGATCCTGATGTTTTTGGCCGATATTCTTGCGTTGGTTGCTGTGAAGCGAGTACAACTTCTGCTTTTTGTTCTTTGACTTTTTGGTTGCTGTTTGTTGCATTAGTTGTAGGTTTATGCTGCTGTGTTTTTTTGCTTTCATATTCTTCGAGCATTGCTCTTGAAAGACATGCATTAGCATTGAAAGATATTCCGGTTAGTGAAGCGCTCGCTATAGTTATGTATAGTAATTTTGAAAATTTCATAAGATGCTCCTGATGGGTTAATGAATGTTAATCTGTCTTTATTGTAACAACAATTGATTGGTTTACAAGTTAATTGCTAAAATCTCAAAACAATGTTTTATTGTGTTTGAAAAATTGATAAGCATCATGGAATAAGGATAAGTCATGAATATTAAAATTTTTAAGTTTTTTATACTATTAGTTGTTATTATTTCAGCACAAACGGCTTATACAATGCAGATGCTTTCTCTAGAAGAACTGAAATATGAGGCAGTATCTTCTGAGCATCTCCGCGAATAAAAAGATCATTCGTTCCTAAATAGCATGGTTTTTCAAGATTAAGAGCAATAATAATGCCAGTAGGATTGTGGTGTTTATACCATCCCAAAAAGCCTCGTTCATCCCATTTAAGACCTATACAAATTAAAGCATCAATTTTTTTTAAATCGTGCGGATCAATGTTAGAAAGAATCCATTCGGCTTCTGCAACAGGAACTTCAATGCCGGTATTCATATGCAAAAAATCTAGATTTTCAGTGATAATTTTACTTTTGGTAGAGTGTGCTAATGCAGTTAGAGCATAATGAGCAGAGGTTGGTTCACCATAAAAGCAGGACGTATAAAACGCATCCATCACCTTAACATAGTGCTGAGGATTAGTTACTAGATCAATGATAAAAGTATCGACCATTTCTTTACCGGTAACCGAGGAAAGGCCTAATGATGCAACCAATGGATCCATTGCTGGAACAACTTCGGCGGAGATTCCTGCACCGGTATAAAAAAGTAGTTTTTTTGTTTGTAGGATTGGAACAAGATCTTCAGGAGCGCATTCTTTTACAAGAGATGCTTCTTGCTCAGCAATGATTCGTGGTTCATGAATATGATAATCTCCAGTAAATAATGCACTTTCGCAGAGAGGTTTTTCATTATCAATAGAAGGGAATCCATAAAGAGACAATAGAGTGCCGCCATCAACGGATTCAACTGTTGTTTGAATAAACTTTTCTTGTATTTGGCAAGGAAGATTGTGCAGAGGACCATAAAATTTGAATAACAGATATGTCCTACTATTTTTATAAAAAAAACAAAGTTCTTGCCTGTTGTTACAATCGCTTTGATTATTAAAAATAAAGTTCATCTCTAAAGAAGAGCTTTATTGATTTTGAAAGAACTCTTCTTTGCTCAATAAAGCAGGTTCTGAAAAAAGATCAAAGTGTGCATGAGAGGTAAAGGTAGTATAGAGTAAGAAAAGTAGTAATATTTTTTTGTACATCGAGGTCCTTTTTTATAAAGCTTCAATAATTCTTTTTTTATTATCTACCAAAAATTTTAGAATGTTTAATGATTTTTGTACCTCATCAATTCCTAAACTGCGTTCATCTTCATGAATAGTCGTATTGAAGCTTCGTTCGATGTTATAAAAGAGCCAATTTAACCAATTACCAATAAGACAATCGAAGGCAAGTTCACTACTATTTTTATCTAAGATGCCGCCGGCATTTTCATATGCCTTTAAAAGAGCATTAAAAGTTTCAAAATTAATCACACCGACTTGCAATCCGCTCCAATCAAGTGCTACAGAAAGAGCTTCTTGTGTAGGATTTATGGTACGAGCAGCTTCCCAATCAATTATTATGGGATTGTTATTATGAGTCCATAAAACATTTCGCGGGTCAAGATCTCCATGGCTTATGACTACTGTGTTGTTTAAAAGATGTATCGATTCTTTATAGGTTTGGTACAAGATTATTATTTGATTGCGCAGTCCGCTTACATCGTTTGCAAAAGAAAGAGTGGTTTTGCATGCAGCATCTAAAAGATTTGAGCAATAGTCATCAGTATGCATATTTGCAAGAAGATCATTGAATTGTAGTTTATTAAGTTCTGGCACGCAGATTGCTAAGCGATGCATTTTAGCCAGAATTGCACCTATTTTTTCACCATGCTCTTTACTGAGATCATTAGGTTTAAGTACACTACCTTCAATCCAGGGGTAAACAATAAAATATTTTTCATCAAGTTTAATAACGGCATTATTTTTGTAGGTGATGCAGGTTAATGCCGGAATTCCTGCATCAAAAAATATCTTGGCGATTTTTTCGCTTATTTCATAATTATTCAAAGCATCAGGTCGCGCCATTACCGTAGGGTTTAACTCTTTAATTGCATATTCTCTCGAGTCTGTTACAACATGCCACATTGCATTTAATAATCCGCCATATACGGGAATGATCGGACCGTTTATGCTTCCTAGATTGAGCAGCGAACAAAGAGTAGGTATATAGAGATTATACATGGACATCCAGTGTGTTGTTTATTAAAAAAGTGTACAGCTTATACTAAAGTTCCCTGGTATTGTTTGGCGATGCCTTCTGGTTCTTCGTGTATATTGTTCTTCGCCATTATTATCAAACGTGAAAAACGGCGCAAAAGGTGCGACGGGAGACATTGGCATGATAGGAGACATTGGTGGAATAAAAGCATGGGGTCGTTGTGGTTGTGTGGGTCTCGTTGGTCGCATATCGCGTAAGTAAGGCTCATATTGACGAAGGCTTGATAAATCAAAAGGCGCTTCGGATGGCTGGTCTTCATTGGTTTGGGGTATGTCACCTTCTTGCGTAACAAAGGTAACCCAATGATCACCTTGTTGATAAGATGTTTCGGTGCGAGTAAAGCTTGTAGTGGTTGGAGGAGTAACTTTGAATCCTGCTACATTACACTTACCAAATAAACTTATTAACCCGGTTAATAAACAGCTTCCTGTAAAGAATGATCGTTTCCATGAATATTTTTCATTATGTAGTTGATCATAGAGGCTCAAAGCCCCTAGTGTAGTTGCACAAAGGCCGACAATGAATCTTTTTGCGCTTAGAGCATTATTTTTGCGCTCCATGCCATAGGTTGAGGATGCATAACTCGCTAATATGATAAGAAGAATTAATCTGCATTGTGAAATAAACATAGCTTCTCCATGTAAACGTAGAAATCTAATTATGCTTTAATAGTATCATTTTTTTGCTTAAAAAACAAAAATGATTGTGATGTTTTGTTTTTAATGACAAATAAAAATAACTGACACAAATTGATATATTCTGATGCATAACATAGTGGCTATTGTAACCAAGAACATTGTTTATTTATTTTCCTGAGCATCCATTCCGTAGATTGGTAAGGAATAATTTCCTAATAACAGGAATTACGCATAAACACTAGCATTGTTTTGATCTAGAGCCGTAATGCATCGATTTAAAAAAGCAGGATTTTTTTTCTTAAGAGCTCTGATAGCGGTTTCTGCGTTTTTATAACCATTTTTTTTCATTTCCAATTGAACGAGAGAATATGCTAAAAGCACGGCACAAATATGGTCATATTGTGTAACTATTTTTCGAGAAAAACATTCCTGTAAACCTAAACTTTGCTTAGTAGTTCTATTTAATTTCTCTATGCCCCATCGCTTTTTATAATTCATAGCATGTTGTTTTGGAGTAGCTTTATAGGTTGCTGCTTGGTAAACAATTGTTTCATTGCCATGCTTATCAATGCGCCTTACAGCGGTAATATATAAAGAAAGGCCGCGCCAAATAACTTGTACAGTTCGAGCCATTTGGCGGCCTTTTGGACGTATTTCTTTAATTTCACGCAGCTTTTTCTTTTTTCCTTTGTACTCAACAACACGATTACTATGCATGCGCACTTCAGTTTCAATGTTATTTTCAATAGCCCATTGTAGATACTTTACAGTAGCATATGCACCATCTAAAACAGCAATAATTCGTGTATTAGGGAAAAGTTTTTGAGCGGTATTAATGAAATGTTGTACAGTAATTCTTAAAGCTTCGCTTGGATTTGTATAAAATTCCTTACCAAAAGTAAAAGCAGCATTTATAGGCACAACAAACTTACGATCAGAAATAGCACCAATAATCAATTTGTATGCATTAATCGACCTGCCTATCTTAGTATCAAAAAGCCATCCCGTACCTTCCATCATTTGAGAATGAATTTTTTTGATAGCCGTTTCATCTATAACTGCTAATAATTCTTTTTTATCAGCGAAAATTTGTTGTGCAATTTTTTTTGATTGTTCAAGGCTTTCATGACCTGGCCGTAACATTCGGCTAATGGTATCTCCGCTTTTTTTGATTACCCTACCCATATTCTCAAAACTTCGTTTGCCAATATTTGTAAGAATTGTAAGAAATGGATAAGTTGCTATAGTATTAACGATGATCATTTTAGGCTCTCCCTTGAATTAGGCTTTTTGGGAGAGTCTATTATTTTTTAAAAATACGTCTAGATCAAATCTTTAAATACTCTGCGGAAGTCCTGTAATAATAATAGAGCCAAGAAGCTGATTTTTAAAGAATTCATCTAATTCCTTATAGTGAATTTATTGGGTATGCAATGCATCTGTTAATTAGATCTTATAAAATCGCAAATCTAAATCAGCTAGTGCGTAGTTTTCAGTTTCAATCGAATAAACGCAACTTCCTATACATAAATTTGTACCATAAAACCATATTGAATCGGGAAGTTCATTTACATTCATCAAAAATCTTGCTTTTTTTTCTTGCTTTGATTTTAAACAATTTTTAAGATTCAAATAAAAAATTCTGCCTTCTAATGTACAAAGAACAACTTGATAAGGCTTGCAAGGGTTAACGGCAAAAGTATGCAGATCTATTTCCCTTCCTTTTTTATTTTTAAAAATGTGTGGTGCAAGTGTACATGTTCTCGGTGAAAAATGCCTTTTTACTTTAGAAGGCCACACTGATATGGTTGAATCAGTTCGCTACTCCCCAAATGGTAAAAAGCTTGTATCGGGTTCTTGGGATCGAACGGTAAAAATATGGGATGCAAAGACCGGGAAATGTCTTAACACGCTTAAAGAATCTACCGATATTGTCGAAACAGTTTGCTTTTCTCCTCAAGGTGATAAGATTGCTTCAGGTTCGAAAGACAAAACAATACGTATTTATACATTCCTTACTCTTAAAAATGATTTTACTCTCTCAACATTGTTAATTTTGAAATATTTAAACCATCACAAGAAGCAGGGCACCTTGCAACAATTGCCTGCAAATCCTCTTTACTTAGAGACTTTTGCACAATTGCCCAAAGTGATTTGGGAACAGTTTGCTGATCCATTTGATTACAAAGAAGTTGCAGAAAAATTACAAGAAAAAAGTTGTTGATTTATTAAATTAATTACCTTCAAGAACCAAAAGTTTTTTGCCTTGAAATGCAATACCAAGCTTTTTAATTTGTTTAATTCCTAATGAAGTTAATTCTTGTGCATACTGTTTAGCATTAATTTGTTCTAATGCGCGCTGTGCAGTAGCTTCAATGGTTTCATTGCCTAATGTTGAGACTTTTTTGAATTCAATTATTATACCGATGGATAACTTTTTCATTAACAATTCAACTAGTTTTAAAGTTTTTTATATAGGTAATAGTATACCATTTTCTCTAATTAATGAGGACAACATAAGATCAAACAGCACAGTAAATTGCTTGCTCGTTGTCTTTCGCTACAATCACATAACCATGAAAATTCACTACAATTACATAATGAATCAAAGTTATCTTTTTTAGCCGGAACTGCTCCCATTTCCATCGTATATTTATTTTTATTATCAGGATCTATCAAAAGTTTTTCTTCAGTATGCATGCCTTTAAGTAAGCTTTGCATAAGGCAAATTGATAATAAGAAAATAATTTTTTTGTCCAAGCTGATTGTTTTAGAAATGGTCATAGCTAGATTCTTTCATGAGCAAAAATTGTAGATTAGATTACTACGGTAATTATAAACTCTTAAACAAAATTATCTACATTAATACAAAATTAAATCTTTACTTATGCGTGGCATTTACTTAATTTTTTTATACACGCAAAAATACCTTTAAAGGGTAGTTTCTTTAAGAATTTTTAAATAATGGCATACTAAGTAAGTATTATTTTCCAAAAAAAAATGAGCGAATTATTAATTCATGAAAACAGTTCAAGGCAAAAAGTATCTTTGTAAATTAGCTACCATTGATCATCAAAGCAATATTTGCATGTAGATTCAACTTATCGGATTTATACGTTTTTCCATCATTTCACCGATTGGGGATATACCTATAGGGTCGGGATGAAAAACATTAAATGCGCGTGATGCTAAGCATGAAATTAAGTTTTTATGTCTTAAATAATTTTTTAATTGAATAGCACTAAGAGCTGTATTAGTGTTTTCTGATAAATAAAGAAGCCGTGCACTAGCAACGTGGCCTCCAGTTTTATCAGCACCATAAGCATCAACAATAACATCGATAAGATTTGCCTTTGTTGTTATGGTATAAGTATCTTCTAAAGTGTTATATAAATTTGGATTCTCTTTTTTTTGTGGGTGCAAATTTTTATATGCTAGTGTTAAGGCAATATATGTTAGTGAAGTTCCAACAGGTAAACTTTTTATACCACCATTTTGACGTAATAAATTATTATGATGTAAAAAAGCATATTTTGTGATCAATTCCATTTTTGTTTGCAATTTTTTTTGTGCTGCCTTTGTATGGAAGATGTAATGAGCATCTAATATCTCAATTTCAAATCTTTTGTGTAAGTCTTGTACAACGTCATGCACAATAAGAGGATCTTCAACATTGGTATTCCATTCCCAGCTGATTAGCTTTAATGTATTTACTAGTGAAGCTACTTCTTTCAGATTTTTGCAGGCATAAATACCAAAAAGAACCATGTGTTGTTTAATTTCTTGTGGAACAGAATCAAAAAAGGATTCTTCTGAGCTTTGTTCCATGGCATATATGCTCATTGGCATGATAAAGGTGAGTAATATAAAACGTATTATTGTTGGTTTCAAATATGAAATAATATTGTAAAACATTTTTAATTTCTTATTATTATAAATGAATATTTAAAGATTAACAAAATAGCAAGTATAAAGCAAAATTGATTACAACGTTATTATACTTAATAAATATTTTTGAGTTTTTTTCCTCTAATTGTTTTCTCATGCTCTATAAAAAAAATCAAATAATGTCATACTAAACAACGTATTATTTTTAAAATAAGTATCGGAATGTGCATTCATGAAAACAGTTCAAGGCAAAAAATATCTGTGGAAATTAGCATCAGTTGATCATCAAGCAGTACTTGACCTTGCATCAACCTATAACCTTTCATTACCTATTGCTCAAACGGTACTGGCGCGAGGGTTTAGTACAAAAGATGCTATTAATGCCTTTCTTTTCAGCTCATATGAAAAAGAAGTCGCACATCCTTCGCTGCTTAAAGATGCTGAAAAAGCCGTTGATCGTATGTTATATGCAATAAAACATAAAGAAAAAATTCTTATTGCCGGTGACTATGATGTGGATGGCATAACATCATCAGCCTTGATGATGATCTGTTTGATGCCTCTGGGCGCGGATGTGAACTTCTTTTTGCCACATCGTGTTCGTGATGGGTATGGCCTTTCCGTAAAAGTTGTTCAACGAGCAGCACAAAATAAGTATAAAATTATTGTTACGGTTGATAATGGCATAACGGCCTTTGAGCCTGCCTTAAAGGCAAAAGAGCTGGGCATTGACCTCATTATTACTGATCACCATAGGCCGCATGATCATGTTCCTGAAGCGTTTGCACTGGTAAACCCTCATCAACATGATTGTCCGTATCCCTATAAAAAGTTTGCCGGCGTTGGTGTTATTTTCAAAATTATTACACTGCTTTATGAAAAACTTGGCTTAGAAATTCCTAAAAAGGCTTATGAGCTTTTACTTCTAGGAACGGTTGCCGATGTTGTTCCTTTAACAGGAGAAAATCGTTTTTGGGTGCGGCATGGATTGCAGTATGTCAATGGCTTTGAAAGTTATTCACTGAAAGTTTTAAAGCAGAATGGTGGGGTTATAAAGCCATTGCTTTCTTCAACCGATATCGGCTTTTCAATAGTACCGCAGATTAATGCATTAGGAAGATTGGAAGATGCACGAGAAGGTGTACGATTTTTGATTGGTTCTGATATGGCTGACGTTGATCGGGTTGGCAAAACATTGTATGAACTCAATCAAGCACGCAAAGAAATTGAACGCTCCATTTTTGCTGATGTAAAGCGTGAAATTGATAGTGGAGCCATTGATATAACCAAAGAGAATATTATTGTTGCAGCAAGTCATACATGGCCACCCGGAGTCATTGGATTGGTTGCATCACGCGTAGTGGGTGCTTATGGAAAGCCGACGATACTTTTACATCTTACGAAAGAAGGGATAGCAAAAGGATCATGTCGTTCAATAGTAGAATTTAACATGTTTGATGCTTTGCATGATTCTCGTGATCTCTTAAATACGTTTGGTGGTCATTCGGTGGCAGCAGGTCTTGCGCTTCCGACGGCCAATATTTCTGCGTTAAAAGAACGGCTTGAAAAGCGTCTTCTAACGCTTATTACACCTGAAGATTTAAAACAGAAAGTTACGTTAGACGCTGAAATAAAGCTTTCAGATGTTACTGATAAATTTATGCATGATCTTGAATATTTACAGCCTTTTGGTAATGAAAATAGCCAACCACTTTTTTATCTGAAAAATGTCGTTGTGCTGAAGGCACCGATTTTAATGAAAGATGCTCATGTTAAATGTTCAGTTTTTTCAGAAGGGATTATCAAGCCCTTGGTCTTTTTTAATAGACCGGAGCTTTTTGAGCTTCTGCTTGCGCATGGTGATCAGCCATTTGATGTTGCTGTACAAGTGACTCAAAATCATTGGAATAATAAAACGAGTCTTGAACTTTTAGGATATGATATTGCACTATAAGGAAGCAGTATGATTATAACTATTGATGGCCCGGCAGCCAGTGGAAAATCAACTGCTGCTCGCGCGCTTGCACAAAAATTACACTACTACTATTTAAATAGCGGAATGTTATACCGCGCATTGGGCTACTGCTTGCTGCATAATGCAGAAGTTCCCTTACAACTATTACGCGGATGTGATATCCAGAAGCGTCAAAAATGTCTTGAAGCATTGCGATATACGTATGATATAGAGCGTGGTACGATGGCAATGTTTATTAATGATGTTGATGTTACTGCTTTTTTAAAAGATCCTTTAATAGATAAGGCGGCATCACTTGTTGGAGAAAATAAACAAGCACGACTGTTTTTATTAAATTTGCAACGAACTTTAGCTAATGATTATGATACTATTGCTGAAGGCAGGGATGCAGGTTCAGTTGTTTTTCCTCAGGCTGATATAAAATTTTTTTTGACAGCGCGTCCTGAAGTTCGTGCATTACGATGGCTTAAAGAACGTAAGAATCATACTAGTAATGCAGCAACGTTTGAAGAAGCTGTAAAAATTATTAGAGAACGAGATGATAGAGACAGTAATAGAATAGATGCGCCTTTGCATATCCATGCCGATGATATAGTTATTGATAATTCGAGTCTTTCATTAGAGCAGACATTGCAAAAATTGCTTGAAATTGTTAATGAAAAACAAAAAAAATAGGGAAGACAAGAGGTCTTCCCTAAAAGAATTTCTATACTATGGATTTATTACATTTCCATAGGTTCTTCAGCCATCTCTTTTGCTGGAGCTTGTTTGCGTGCTGAACGTTTTCTCGGCGCTTCTTCTTGCATCATTGCTTCTTTGTTCATTTTTTTGTTTTGTTTGTGGAATCTTGGGTCAAGAAGTTTGCATTCTTTGCCTTGTGCTTGTGCTTCATCAAGTACAGGATGAACTGATTTGTACATTATTTTGCGAGGGCCTTTTGGTGCAGCTTCGCCTTTTTTGCGATAATAGGTTTTCGTAACCTGACCTTGTTGTTCTTCGTGTCCGATTACTTCACGATCATCATAATTTTCTTTGTCGCAATAATCATCATAATCATCGCAATAATCTTCTTGGCACACAGGTTCGCATGATTTGCGACAACACCAGCATCCTGGTAGAGCTAATATGCTTCCGATGCATAATAAACTCAATACTATTTTCTTCATAAATTCTCCCTTAAAGAATTTGGTTAAACATTTTACTGAAGTTACTCTAGTAAAAATATTGGGTTGATTGCAAGTTTTATACGAATTTTTATGAAGAAAAGGAGAGATTGTTTGAAGAATATAAAATTAAAGCACCCATCTTCTAGAGAAAATGGGTGCTTTAAAAATTGTAATGAAAGTTTTTTAATTGCTTACTGTTTATTTCTTCTTAGCTTTAACGTTTGATTTCGTTTTTGAACTTTTTGAAGTTGAAGCTTCCTTTTTACTATTCTTGCCATTTTTACCATTCTTTTTAGCTTCTTTGGCTTTTTCAAAAGGATTTTTTTGCAATGCATGAACAAGAACTTCATCGATGTTATCAACAAAGATGATTTTGAGATTCAATGGAGTATCTTTGGTGATCTCTTCAATATCATCGCGATTTTCTCTAGGTACAATTACGGTTGTTAAATTATGTTGTTGAGCTGCAAGAAGCTTTTCCTTAAGTCCACCAACAGAAAGTACACGTCCACGTAGGGTAATTTCACCCGTCATGGCAACGTCAGGGCGTGTAGGATTTTTGGTGAGTGCTGAAACCAATGAAACGCACATGGTAATACCAGCAGAAGGGCCATCCTTTGGAGTTGCGCCTTCAGGTATATGAATATGCAAATCTTTGGATGAATAGAATGAATCTTTAAGTCCAAGTTCAGAAGCACGCGAACGAATATAGCTCAACGCAGCGTATGCTGATTCTTGCATAACTTCACCAAGTTGGCCAGTAAGCGTTAAGCCTCCTTTACCAGGAAGAACCGATGTTTCAATCTCTAAAACGTCGCCGCCAACTTCAGTCCATGCGAGTCCTGTAACGATGCCAACACGTTCTTTGAGTAGATCAAGTGTTGTTTTTTTAAACTTTGGATGCCCGAGCCATTCTTTTAAGAGTTCATCAGTAACTACAACGGATGTTATAGTATGATCTTTTAAAAGTAGTTGAATGGTCTTACGCATTAATTTTGTTAAGGTGCGTTCAAGCTGTCGAACGCCAGCCTCTTTGGTGTATTCGCTGATAACTTTATGTAAGGTTACATCAGTTATATGAAACTGTTTTTTAGTGAGCTGATATTCTTTAAGCCCTTTAGGAATAAGGAAATTACGAGCAATCTCTCTTTTTTCATCTTCAGTATAGCCTGCTAGGGTAATGATTTCCATGCGATCAAAAAGTGGGTATGGAATACCTTCAATCATATTAGCCGTTGCAAGAAACATAACTTTTGAAAGATCATATTCCATATCAAGAAAATGATCGGTGAATGTTCTGTTTTGTTCCGGATCTAACACTTCAAGAAGAGCTGATGCTGGATCGCCATGCATATCACGTGCCATTTTATCTATTTCATCAAGCAAAATAAGAGGATTCAATGTTTTTGCTTTTTTCATGCCTTGTATGATCTTGCCGGGAAGTGCACCAATATAGGTTCTTCGGTGGCCACGAATTTCTGCTTCATCACGAATGCCACCCAATGAAATTCGAACAAACTCTCGACCGAGGCTTTTAGCAATTGAGGATGCCAATGATGTTTTTCCCACGCCCGGAGGGCCTACGAGACAAATAATAGGCGAACGTTCAATAGATTTTGAAAACTTTTTAGCGGCAATAAATTCAATGATTCGTTCCTTAGGCTTAGAAAGACCGGCATGCTGCTTATTAAGAATTTTTTCGGCTTGTTCAAGACTAATTGAGTCTTTGCTTTGTTTTTTCCAAGGTAATGATAAAATCCAATCGATATAATTGCGCGAAACGGCAGCTTCAGATGATAAAGGAGGCATCTGTTCTAATCGTTTAAACTCTTTTTCAACCTTTTCAAAAGCTTCTTCAGAAAGGCCAAGATTTTTTGCTTTATTGCGCAGTTGTACTATCTCGGCACCTTGATCTTCTCGGCCAAGTTCTTTGTGAATTGCTTTCAATTGTTCAGTAAGATAATATTCGCGTTGGCTTTTTTCAACTTGTGTTTGAATCCTGCCTTTAATACGCTGCTCCGTTTGTAGAATATCGATCTCTTTTTTTAAGAGTGCGCTGAGTTTGATGAGTCGCTCTTTTAAATCAGGTGTTTCAAGCATTGCTTGACGTTCATCAAAAGATAGGTTTATATGCACGGCAATCGTATCAGCAATAGCATCCATATCTTCTACTGATTTTGCGATGGACATTAGATCAGCAGGTACTTTTTCATTATGTTTAGTATAATCTTCATAGAGTTCTTTTAAGTGGCGCCATAGTGCCTCGATTTCTATACTTTTTTCTAAATGGGTCGTTGGCATATCAACAATAGTCACACCAATAAACCCATGTGTATGGTCGGCCTGTAAGATGCGCGCTCTACAAATCCCTTCAACAAGAATTTTGAGTGAACCATTTGGCATGCGCATAACCTGTAAAATTGTAGCTTTTGTGCCAACCTGAAAAATATCATCTTCGTTCGGGTTTTCTGTAGCTGCATTTTTTTGCGTTGATATAAAAATAGATTTATCGTCTTTTAACGCAAATTCAACGGCCTGGATTGAAGAAGGTCTGCCAACAATTATAGGTAAAATACTTTTTGGAAGAATAATTACATTTTTGAGCGGCAAAAGCGGCAAATAGTGCGTCGAATATTCTTTGTGTGAAGCTTGAATTTCTTTGTTCATAAGTTTTCCCGTCTCAAATAAGTACTATTTGATTTTTTAAGTACAAAAGTTACTCGAAATTTTGTTAATTTTTGTTAATAAGTGGAGGAATCGAGTTGGGTAAGTGACCGACCCTTTCTAATAGCGTAGCAAAAAGGGACTCTCTAGTAAATGTCGTATTTTTAGTATGTAATAATTCTAATCCAAATAGTGCCTTCGGGCAATAGTATTTTAAAATGGCCCTTATGCAGGAATTTTTTTTAATAAGGTATATTGCTTGTCCAATATACCTTAACTACAAGGACACCACCATGCTGGTGGAATGCTTTCCCGCTCCAATATGGCCCACTTCAACATTAATGCTTACAGCATTAAGTTTTCGGGACCACGTGTAGCTACCGGAGAATTTTATAAATTGTTTCTTTTGAGCGCAACCGTTGAAGGGTCAGCAGCATATTCTGCAAGAATATGCGAGGGCCCGCCTTTTGCGCGACAGAGATTCCTAAGATACTTCTTAGGTGTCCTTTTGGTTTTAGGTATTTTTGACATAAAAATACCTAAGTTAAAAAAACGTGTATTAAAGGTATTGGGCATGCAATCCTTTACAGATAAAATCTTATTAAAAAGAATTAGGGTTATAGGGATTTTATAGCAGAAAAATACCTAATTTAAAAAACTTTTATGTTAACTGTATTGGGTAATGCAGTTATGCCAGCCGGCATGAGGCCATTTCTTAATGCAAGAAACTATGAATGCGGAATGAAGAACAATGAGTTTCTTGAATTTTTGAATATTTTTTTACAAATGATTAATCTTTTGATACAGTAAGAACGATGAATGTCATATATTAAACACTTTTAAACGAGGACTGTACTGTATGGATAATAGTTCGGCTATTAAAACATGGTGGGGTACTTTTACTAAGCCTGAATTGAAGAAATTTTCTCTTTTGGGCGGAATTTTTAGTTTCACTATTGGCGTATATTGGCTCTTAAGGCCAATCAAAGATGGGGTATTTAACCAGTATGTAGGCGCGCAATATATTCCTACTGCTAAACTTGTTTCCCTTGTCGTTGTTATTCCTTTAGTTATTTTATATTCGAAATTGGTTGATGCATTTCCACGCCAGCGAGTTTTCTATGCGTTAAGTGTAATCTATGCATTAATTGCATTAGGGCTTGGTTTGGTGATGTTACATGGGCATTATGGAATATACAGTCCTGCTATTACTCCTCAAGCTGGCCATGCAGACTTTTTGGGTCGCTTAGTTGGTTGGGTTTCATATACATTCGTTGAAAGTTTTGGTTCTATCATGGTGGCGCTTTTTTGGGCGTTTGCTGCAGATACTACAACTCCTGATTCCGCTAAGCGCGGCTATGCTTTAGTTGCATTTGGCGCACAATTAGGTGGTATCGTAGGGCCTCTCTTAGCTATCCAAGCAGAAAAAATTGGTGTTCCTAATTTACTTATGCTTGCAAGCGTTGTAATGCTTGGCATTGGAGGAATGGTATGGTTCTTTATGAAGGTGACTCCAAAAGAGGAACTTGCTGGTTATCAAGCAGCTGGAGCGCATTCAAAGCCTAAAGTAAAAACAAACTTTATTGATGATATGAAGTTGCTTCTTTCCCAGCCTTATTTGCTTGGAATTTTTGCAGTTATTACGCTTTATGAGGTTATTGTTACAATTTTTGACTTTTATCTTAAATATTTTGCGTCCTTAGAGTATTCCGGCGCAGACGCATATACCTCATACATGGGTGTTTATGGCGTTTATACCAATATCCTTGCTTGTATTTGCGTATTCTTGGGTGTTAATAACATCGGTCGTAAGCTTGGTCTTTCCGTAGCATTGATAGTTATGCCTATAGTTATTGCTATTGCTGCATTGATTCTTGCTTTCAAGCCTACTTTGGCAATTGCATTCTGGATCATGGTATTCTCAAAAGGTCTTAACTATGCGTTAAACCAACCTTCAAAAGAGCAGTTATATATTCCTACAACGCCTGAAACAAAATATAAAGTTAAAGCGTTCATGGAGATGTTCGGTTCACGTAGTTCAAAGGCTTTGGGTTCAGGTATTAATATTGTTAAACAATTTGTTACCAGCGAAACCTTTATTCTATTCTCAACCGCTGCTTCGCTTGGAATGGTGGGCATTTGGTTATATGTAGCTTTATATCTCGCTAAAACACATAAACAAGCAATCGCTGAAAAGCGTGTTGTTTGCTAATTTAGTTATTCAATGAAAAGAAGGCCTTCTTGTTTAATAATTAATAAGAAGGCCTTCTGTAAAAAGAGTTATATTTTTGCCATAATTAACTAGTGCGGGGGGTCTCAATGAGTTCTAAGCTCAGTTTGTATTTTAAGTCATTTTTTAATATCAGGCGAGAAGAGCGATTAAAGCTCATTTTATTAGGACTTTCATTTTTTCTTACAATCGGAGCGTATACCCTAGTAAGGGAGCTCAAAAGCTCAATGTTTATGAGCATTGTAGGAAAGGAATATGTTCCTCTTGCAAGAATGATGGCGATGTTAATGCTTATTCCTGCGATCTTATTTTATTCTTTCCTTGTTGATAAGATTAGAAGATATCAACTTCTCTATTTTTATAGTATTGTATACGGCGTTGTTGGTCTTTTTTGTGTTTATTTAGTGGGCCATCCTACTATTGGTCTTCCCAATACTGAAGCAAGTCCTTATCGATTATTTGGTTGGTTGTTCTATTTCTTTATTGAAGGATTTTCTCCTTTTGTGATCAGTGTTTTCTGGGCATTTGCTAATTCAGTGTATGATCCCGAAGGTGCAAAAAAAAGTTATGCCTTTCTAGTTTCGGCTTCAAAGATAGGTGGAATGGTAACTGCCGGATTTGCATGGGCTCTTTTTAGTTATAGAACCGTTGCCGGGACAAAACTATTTTCTGATGTTGTGAGTCATCAATTCCTTTTAGGCTTTTTTTCGCTTTTAATGTTAATAATTCCCTTTATTGTGTATATGTTAATTAAAAAAGTTCCAAAAAAATTTTTACACGGCTATGAAGCCGCCTATCAGTTTGAAAGAGAAAAAGAAAAAAAAGCAGAAGGCCATGAAAAGGTAGGAATTTTCTCCGGGCTTATAATGTTGATCAAATGTCCCTATATTTTGGGTATTTTTGGAATGTTATTTTTCTATGAGGTTGTAAGTACTGTCTTAAGTTATCATAGGCTTGGTGTCGCTCAAGACAATGCAACTGATATTTCAGGAGTCAGCGGATTTTTATTTATGGTTGCTTTTATACAGCACTTTTTTGGAATACTGATTTCATTCTTAGGAACAGGGACCCTGTTGCGTGTATTTGGAGAAAGGATATGCCTTCTTTTAGTTCCAGGATTTACCTTCTTGCTTCTCCTTTACTTTATTGTGAGCTACACGCCATTTGCAGTTGTTGTTGGCTTGATTTTATTACAAGCGATTAATTATGCCTTTGCACAACCAGTTCGTGAAAGTTTATATATTCCGACCTTAAAAGATATTAAATTTAAATCGAAATCATGGATTGACGCATTTGGTTCTCGTTTTGCAAAGAGTGTAGGATCAACATTTGTAATGACTGCTGAAAATTTAGGGCCTGCGCTTTTCTTTCCACTGCATTCAGTCTTTTTTTCAGGCATAATTGTTTTATGGTTTATTACCGCATTTTTGTTGGGGAAACGTTATAATAAGGCAATTGAACGTAATGAAGTGATTGGGCTTGAATTTTCTGAAGAAGCAGTTGTTGGAATTTAATTGAAATTTTTTAGATTTTTGATAGAGTTATAGTGCTTATTGTCATCAGTGTATTAAATTCTTGCTTTAATTGACGGGTGCCTCAATTGTAAGGTTACTAAAGCAAGCAAAATAACCCGGAAAGGTAAATTTATGGCTATAGATTTTAAAAAGTTAATAGAAGCAGGTGTTCCGTTTGGTCACCCTACTTCAAGCTGGAATCCAAAAATGGCTCCTTATATTTGGGGTCGTAAAAATAAAATATATCTTGTGAATGTTTTAGAAACTGCACGGTTACTTGAAAAAGCGGCGACATTTCTTACATCTGTTGCTGCAGAAAACAAGTCTATTTTATGGATTGGAACAAAAAAGACTGCTCGTTCCATTGTGACAGAGGTTGCTACTAAAACTAACTGTTCATACGTATCACATCGTTGGATTGGTGGTGCATTAACAAACTATGCTCAAATACGTAAGCCAATCGTAAAATTACTTCACTTTAAAGATATTTTATCAAAAGCTGATCATGCTCATTATACTAAAAAAGAGTTGAGCCGTTTACAAAAAGAATCTGAAAAGCTTGCAAATAACTTTGGTGGTCTTGTTAATTTTAAGTGGCCATTAGGTGCTGTAGTTATAGTTGATGTGCGTAAAGAACAAGCAGCCCTTAAAGAAGCTGCAGCTCTTGGTGTACCGGTAGTTGCTTTGGTTGATACCAATAGTGACCCTGAACTTGTCAGCTATGTTATTCCAGGAAATGATGATGGTCGTGATTCTATTAAGATTATTTTGAACTATTTAGCTGACGCTGTTGCTAAAGGTAAAGAGCAAGCTAAAGAAAAAGGTATTCAACAAGCACAAGCTGCTGAAGCAGTTGTGTCTCCAGAAACTTTAGTGCGAGAATTTGCTACCGAAACCTTGGATGTTGAAGATGATGCAGAATCGGCTGATGCATTAAAAGCAGCAAAAGTGAAAAAGTTTAAAGAGCCTGCTTTCCAACCAAAAGTTGATTCTAAAAAGAAAATTAGCAAATAATCATTAGAATTTGCTTATAAAATTTGTTGGAGAGGTGTCTGAGTGGTTGAAAGAGCATGATTGGAAATCGTGTATGTCTCGAAAGAGGCATCGAGGGTTCGAATCCCTCTCTCTCCACCAGTCTTCGTTTATCCGGGCCTTCAGGCTCGGCAAACTACGACTGGCTACGCCAGATTTCGTTAACTTGTTTTTCGAAGCGCGTAGCGAGAGTTAGCTAAAGGATTAATAAATTTGGGGAAGTGAATAAGAAATAGTTACTTAATCTGTCAGGTCCGAAAAGAAGCAGCAGGGGTACATTTATTCTTGTATGAGCTTCCCCATCTCTTTTTGTTGTAATTTTTTTATTAAATAACGTAGTTGGAAATGGTGGGTCATGAGTACAGAGCATTTGAATCTTGCACGCAAATGGCGTTCTCACGATTTTGACCAAGTAATTGGGCAAGATCTTTCTGTGCGCATTTTAAAAAATAGCCTTTATTTACAACATTTTTTCCCCGTATATCTTTTTTCCGGTCAGCATGGCTGTGGTAAAACAACAACAGCGCGTATATTTGCCGGAGCGGTTAATTGTGCCAATCTCGAACTTTTTCAAAAAGATCCAAAAAACAACTCTATTCCCTGTTTGCAATGTAGATCATGCTTGGCAATGGCAGGGGGGAATCATCCTGACTTTATTGAAATTGATGGTGCATCACATACCGGTGTTGATAATGTTCGTCATATTATTGATATTGCTGCTTTTCTACCATTAATTGGTCGTAAAAAAATCTATCTTATTGATGAAGCTCATATGCTGAGCAAAGCGGCATTTAATGCATTTTTAAAAATATTGGAAGAGCCACCGGCATCTGCGCTTTTTATTTTAGCAACAACGGAATTACACAAAATTATTGAAACAGTTCGCTCAAGAAGTTTTCAACTTATATTTCGTTCAGTTTCTCATGATATTTTACTTATGCATTTAGAGAATATTTGCCAACAAGAAAAAATTTCATATGAACGTGATGGATTGCTTGCAGTGGTAAAACAAGCAAAAGGTTCAGTGCGTGATGCTTTGAATTTGCTTGAGCAGGTTAGATTTGAAAGTAGTTGTGTTACAAAAGCTTCAGCATTGAGAGTGTTTGGCCATACTGATGATGGCACCCTGATACAGCTTTTTGAGCATGTTATACAAGGCGATTCGACGAGATTATTACAATTTTTGAGTGCTCACTCATTAGAAAACTTTTGTGTTGAAACGGTATGGAAGTCATTAATCGAGCTACTTAATACCTGTATTTGGGTTTCCTATAAAATCGGACCAAAAAATTTTGTTGAATATTCTGAAGCGATTCAAACGTTTGTTTCTTGCACATCAGTCCATTATTTTAATAGTTGTCTAGAGCTCTTGTATGAACATGAGCTTCTTTTACAAAGAACGGGATATCCATGGCATCTTTTTGAAATGTTGCTTTTAAGAATGTGCCAAGCATCAAAAAGTTCTGTTACTGGTTCATCATTAGTAATAAAAAATTCTTTCGATACAAAAAAAATAAAAAGTAGCAATCAAGCTTTGCACAACACGGTGGTACAAGATTTGAATAACCGAGAAGTGGAAGCTGCTCCGAAGCCTAAAATCGAATATGCCGAATCAAAAGATTCGTCAATTGATTTATGGAAAAAATTTATTGGACAGTTAGGTAATGTAGATCCGATGCTGAGTTCCTTATTTAAACAAGCATACTTTGAAGGATCTCATGATGATGTTCAAGAAATCCATATTATTTTTGGAAATGAGTTTAATTTTTTTAATGATATTATTCAAAAATCCGAATCGATTTGGAAGCCTTTACTTACTACACTATTTCAAAAAGATATGAAGCTCACGGTTGCTTTTAAGCAGGTTGACGTTCATAAAACGCTAGAACCCAAAAAAAATATTTCTTCACAGCCAGAGACTGTACATAGTGCAAAAAGAGAAAAAGAAACAATGAAAAATAAAGATGTTCACAACAATATAGATACATCAAATACTAATCAATGGAAAAAAGCTTCACTCCTGAAAACCATGTTTGCAGGAACTATTCGCGAAATTGCGGAGGGATCGAATGAGTAACTTACCAAAAGTTGTAATTATAGGCAGAGCGAATGTTGGCAAATCAACCTTATTTAATAGATTGTCTACCTCTGTCAAAAGCTTAACACTAGATTATGCCGGAGTTACTCGTGATTTTATATCCGATATCGTATCGTGGCAAGGTATTTCATTTGAGCTTATCGATAGTGGTGGTATTAGTTTAAAGAAATCTGAAGATACCTTAACAGAAAAAGTACGTCAAATTGCATTGAATCTTATTGAATCAGCCGATTTGGTATTGTTTGTCTGTGATGGTAAAATTGGCCTTTTGCCTGAAGATCGAGAAATTAATACGTTTCTTCAAAAAGCAAAAAAGGATACTCTTATTGTTGTGAATAAGATTGACGCAGAAAGTACGCAACAACATCTTTACGAATATCAAAGTCTTGGTACACATGATGTTATTCCTGTTTCTGCACAGCATGGTACAGGGTCTGGTGAATTGCTTGAAAGAATTGTACAAAAATTAGAAAAAAAGCATAAGGATTTCATTCCGGAAAAGCCAAAATTCAATCTGGTTTTATTAGGCAAGCCAAATGTCGGTAAATCTTCATTAATGAATGCTTTATTGGAACAAGAACGATCAATTGTTGCTGAAATACCGGGAACAACGCGCGAGCCAATAACGGAACAGTTACGTTTTTATCAAGAAACAATTCTTTTGACCGACACTGCCGGTATACGAAGAAAAAGGGGTGTTACTGAAACCTTGGAAACAATGATGGTTAAAACATCATTTAAGGCTGTTGGTAGGGCAGACATTGTACTTTTGATGATTGATGGTACTGAAGGACAGTTGAGTGATCAAGAGTTAAAATTGGCATTCTATGCCTTTGAAAATCGTAAAGCGCTCATTATATTGATAAATAAAGATGATGCAATGACCGAGCAAAACTATGCTGATCTTGAACGAGAATGCGATCAATATGATTATTTTATGAGAAAAATCCCTCAACTATTTATTTCATGTAAGACGGGAAAAAATGTTGGTAAGATTTTACCCTTAGTAACAAAGGTATGGGAGCGTTATAAACAAAAGTTCTCTGATCAAGATCTTACTGAACTCTTTAAGAATGCTTTAATGAAAACTCCTTTATATCATAAAACATCCCAACTTATTCTGCGTAGAGTTAAACAAATCTCTTCAGCTCCTCCTATGTTTGTTATTATTGTTAATGAGCCGGTTTGGTTTGGTCAAAGTCAGTTAGCGTTCTTTGAAAATATAATGCGAAAAAAATATGATTTAATTGGTGTTCCCGTTGCCTTTATTCCTCGCAAAAAAGGTTGATTACCAATTTTTTAATCATTTTTATAAAACCATGGCCTCTTTTTTATTGTTTATGATAGAATCTGAATGACACTATAAAAAAGAGGAACTATTATGAATAAACAATTTACCTTTCGTGGAATGGATCATTCAGCTACTATAGAAGAATATGCAAATCAACAGTTTGATAAAATTGAACTTTTTTTGGAACATGAAAAAGATCCTCAATATATTCATATGATTTTTACTGCAGGTTTTACGCATGCGCATCATAAAGTTGAACTTCAAGTTACTACCCCCAATTATAAGCTAATTGCTCATCGTGAAGGATCTGAATTTTACGATTTAATCTCTCAGGTCTTTGATTGCATGTATAATCAATTGACTGAAGCTAAAAAGAAGCAGGTTGATACCCGTCAAACAGGTATTAAAAGAGAATAACGTAACTTTTAAGTTATTTTTTCTACTAAACTGTTGTTTTTTTCTTAATAACAGAGTATTTTTGCTGCTTTTTTACCTATAATTACAAATAGAAATGTATATTTCCCCAAAAACTCTTGCCTTTTTTTTAAAAATATGTACAATTAGAATATATTGTAATTTTTAACAATTTATTAAAATAAAGGTAATATTCCTATGAAGAAATTATTTGTTACTGTTTTTGCGCTCTCATTATCTATGGGCAGTGTTTTTTGTATGGAAGATGAATTTGGTATTAATGAGTTAGAAGATGTTTTTGATAAAGATCTTTCATTGGAACAAGCATCAGGATTATATAAAAAAGTTGCTCAACAATGTGGTGTAGCCGTTGATGTTTCTATTGATAGAGAATTTGTAAAAGACCAAATGGATCGACTTACCTCGATACTGACTCAAGAAAGAACAGATTCTGCAGAAGTAGAAGAAGCATTTGTTGAATTATATGATGAGATATTTACAAATAAGTATAATCGACCAGATCAGAAGGGTGATTTGATGTATCTATCATCAAGTTTTTTAAAAACGATGGATACAATTGAAAGTAGACGTGGTAGATTTACAGATGTTATTGAAAGTTTGAGAACGGCAACACAAGTAAGCTATAATGCTTTAGTTGTTAATCAAGAAAATGTTCTTCCTACTAATCTCAATTTTAATCGCAGTGCACGTGCAATCGGTACTGTTAGATTTGCTTTAGATAAATAATATAACTTTTTTGGTATAATAAAAGGGGTGTGTGAATAATTTCACGCACCCCTTTATTTTTTTATATAAAAACAACTATTTCATGCTTTGTAGCAGTTCAATGAATTTATTTTCTTCCATATCATAAAGTTCACCTCCAAACTCAGCAACAACAGTTTCAGTCGTAGGATCAACTACAAAGAATGTTGGAAACCCTTTAATAGGATATTTATTTTTTAAGGTTGCATAAGGAACATTAGCGTTATGGCTTCCATCAACTTTAAGAAGAACGTAATTTTCTTGTAAAGCTTTTATAATTGCTGGTTTTGTTAATACAGTTTTATTAATAGCTAAACAAATGGGGCAGAAAGTAGCCCAGAAATCAATAAATAGCTTTTTATTTTCTCTATGAGCTTGATCAAGGGCACTTTCATACAGAGTATGCCATATATTGTTATGCTCTTCATAAGCATCTTTTTTTGCATAGGTAGCTGATCGATATGCCTGAAAAAATATGAGTACTGCTGCTATAAGAGCGACCATTCCAATCCAGAAATTAATCTTTTTCCAAAGACCGGCAGCCATTTTTTGGCTAGAATAACTATAGTATATACCCACTGCTAGCTACAAAAATCGCAAGAATCCATAAAAGAATTGGTGTCGGAATTATATAATTTATATAATAAAAGCACATGCCAAAAATCATAAATCCAAATAATTTCTTTATTTCTACCATCCACAGGCCTGCGCGTGGCAAAAGCGCAAGAGAGCTTGAAAAAGCCCCAACGATCAGCAATGGTGTACTAAGCCCTATGCCAAAAACAAATAAGAGCAAAAATCCAAGAATTTTATTATTGAGCGTTGCTACTATACTTAACAACAAAACGAGGCCCGGTGAAACGCATGGAGAAGCTATTGTTCCACTTGCCGCTCCAAAAATAAAGGTTGAAAGAAGCGATCCGCCTTTTAAATTTTGTGTTGATGGTTTAAAAAATTTTGGTACGTACACATCATAAAATCCTAACATCGACAGGCCTAAATAGGTAAGCAATATAACAAGTCCTATAATAAAAATTGGTTCCATAAGAAGTTGGCCGCATAGAGGCCCGGTACAACTTGCAAGGAGACCAAAAAGAGCGAACGTTGTTGCAATGCCGCAGGTATAGGAAAGAGCGGACAAAAAATTATACAGTAATGATTTGCTTCCTTGAGCTTGTAAAATTCCAATGGTAATGGGTACCATTGGGTAAATACACGGAGTTAAGCTAAGAAGCATTCCAAGAAAAAATACTAAGATGATTCTCATAAACGGTGAATTAATAGTTTTGACTAAATTTGAGATATATTCAGAAAGTGAAAATGAACTCGATGAAGAAGAGTTGTGATTTTTGCCGTGAGCAGAATGCAATGCATTTTTAGTTTCTTCTTCATGAGATATTTTATTAAGTTGCGTTTCATCGATATTATTAGGAGCGATAATTGGTATAACTATTTCATCGGTTCCTTGTTTATTAGTAGCTGTAGAAATATGTAAATAGGCATCTGAATCCATTTTTTCTGGCACAGTTATTTGAGCTGAAAGAGTAACGTTATTTTCAAAAATTTTTTTTGATTTTTTAAATGTTGGATCATAACGTGTTGCGGCTTCTTTTGAACTTTTAAACGGAGCTATAGTATAAAGAGGATTATCGATAAAAAGTACGATAGAATCCTTATACATATATTCTTCCGGTTCAAAGGTGAAATTTAAGATGATTTCTATTGTCTTGGGATCAATAGATCGTGAAGAATATTCTAATGTTTTGCTCAACAGGGTTGTAACTGTTATAAGAAAAAAACTGATGGAAAAAATGTAGTGCATTATTTTCATAACATTATATCGATTAAAATTGTTAATAATATGGGAACATTTGTATTTTTTTATTGTACCAAATTTTTAACAATGATGATATTGATGAATGATTATTTTTTCTTATGTATCTAATTTCTACTATTTTTATTGTATCGTGATTCCATTATAAGCAGATATATCTATAAGTGGACCACCAATTCCGATTATTCCATTAATCGTTTTTTTTAATTGATCCCAACTTTGTTTATTCAATAAAAGAGTGATTGGCTTTAAGGTAACTAAATGATGTGAGATAATTGAATTATATTGTGTGGTTGCTTTTATTGATGCATGACATTGAGTTGGCAGTGTTAATGCAACAGAACTTTTAATGCTTTTGAGTGAAATAGCGGCATAAGAAGGTAGATTTGAAAATCCAATAGAAATAGCTCCAGCGGTTAAAGCATGAATGCTATTGCAAGCGCCTTGAATGTCTATACTGTTATTTGTTGTAATTTGATGAATGCCGCTGATGTTTTTTGTTTTGATTGA
This sequence comes from Candidatus Babeliales bacterium, assembly GCA_963722255.1. GTDB lineage: Bacteria > Babelota > Babeliae > Babelales > JANWKD01 > CAVRJM01. The sequence goes on along the minus strand of CAVRJO010000001.1, from coordinate 237,916 downwards.
ACAATCTTTGCCATTGATGACGATATTTGTATTGGTTGGGACTATGAGTTGATAATCTATCGAACCATTTTTGGAACTATTGAGTGAGCGAACAATGAGTTGATTTGCTATGAGAGAAGTTTCAATATCTAGCGAAGAAAGTTCTTTGCCAGGTGCTCTTTTAAGAGCTTCAATAGCAACTTTTGGGAAACTCCAGCTTTTTATCAATACGGTTCCCGATTCATTTTCAAGAACCACGGTTCCTTGAGAATCAAATGGTATTTCTTTAAAAAATGTTTCTTCTTTTGCTCCTTTTATCCAAGACGTTATTCCTTTAAGTGAAAAATCTACCGTTGTCGTACTAAAAATTATGCTCTGAACGATAATTAGAGAGTGTAAAATATTCTTTTGATTCATCCCTTTAATCTCATAGTTTATAACGTATTAAAGAATATCCTTATTACTTACTTTACAAAAATTAGATGTAAGATTCAAAGGTATTGGTGTTTAGACTTAATTCTCTTGTAGAATACTTTAAATGTTCAATGATTAAAGGATTTGGTAAACATCTATCTTTGAATAATAATCGGAAAGAGTATTGCATGTGATAAGGAACGTTAGATTGCATACTCATCGGTATTCATTTTTAATCGAAGTAAAAAAATTCTACTTTGCTGTAAGAGTGACATGTAATCATGAAATTCTTTAAGGGTACCTTTTTTTTTATGATATTCTACTTGTTTTAAATATTTTTCATATTCGCTGTTTAACATGGTATTGTTTGGATTTGAATTTGCCATTTTGCGAAGTGTTGGAATGGGAAATTTTTGTTTTGAATTAAAGGTTATTAAAGTTGGTAACGTACCATTGATGTATAACGCATTGGATATTTTAAAAATTGCATAATCACGCGTTATTCGTACTAATTTGTATTCTTCTTGAGGTTTATGGGTGTAGAATGGTGTTTCCATGCACTTTAGCATGCAGATTGCTATGGTAAGACAAAACAATGCACAATAGATAGTTGTTTTCATGGATACTCTTAATGGGATAAGTTATATTAGTTTCTATTTGAGCAAATAGTTTAATATATGGTATTGTTAAAGTAAATTTTTTTTGTGCCGGTATATGCAAATAACTGTTATTAGTAGAGGCCCAATGAAGGCAAAACAGAATTTCAGAATTAGATAGTATCATAGGAAAAGTAAATGAAGAATATTCAAACGTATGAATCCATAAAGGACACAATTGCATCGCTTATAACTAGGTATGGTTTTTTACAAGCTCTCATACATGATTTACAGCAAGCAGGTGCAGTTGTTTATTTAGTTGGTGGTAGTGTTCGTGATGCATTCTTACAAATGCCTATAAAAGATTTAGATATTGAAGTTCACAAACTATCATTGGATCGATTAGAAAAAGTTTTGCAAAAGTATGGTAATGTGAATGCAGTTGGCAAAAGTTTTGGTGTATTGAAATTGGAAAATTTACCAATCGATTGGTCTTTGCCAAGGATTGATGAAGCAGGTAGAAAACCACATGTAACGGTTGATCCATGGATGGATATAAAAACTGCGTTTGAACGACGAGACTTAACGATTAATGCAATGGGCATCAACTTAATTACTTTTGGGCTTGTTGATCCTTTTGATGGTCTGAATGATTTAAAAATGGGAATCTTGCGTACCCCTAATCCAAGATTTTTTATAGAAGATCCTTTGCGCTTTTATAGAGTAATGCAATTTATAGGTCGTTTTGAAATGTATCCTGATTTGATCTTAACAAAGATTTGCAGCCTGATGGAGATTTCTAAAGTTTCAAGAGAGCGAATAGAACTGGAATTTGGAAAGTTGCTTTTGCAGTCAAAAAAACCTTCAATTGCTTTACGTTGGTTAAATGAAATTGGAAGACTTGAAGAGGTTCTCCCTGAGTTGGCTGCTACTAAAGATATCTTACAAGAACCTGATTGGCATCCAGAAGGTGATGTTTTTGAACATACACTACAAACTATTGATGCAGCAGCATGTCTTGACTATTCTTCTCCTGAAGAAAAGTTAATAATTCTCTATGCTTCATTATGTCATGATCTAGGAAAAACCGTAACAACAAAATTAATCAAAGGAAGATTAACCGCATATGACCATGCTAAGCAGGGTGTTTATTGTACGAAAAAACTATTAAAGCGTATAACTCATAATAATCTATTAATTGATGGAGTTTGTAAGCTTGTTAGTGCACATTTATATCCCTTTGAATTTATACTAGGTAATGCAGGAATGGGCGCTTATAAAAAATTGGCACTAAAATTAGGACCTGATATTACGCTTGCGATGCTTGCTAAAGTTGCATTAGCAGATAAGCAAGGTCGCAATGTAGAACGAGGAAAACCTTTACATACAAAGCAGCCACTTTTAGATAAATTTTTGTATAATGCTGAGCGTGCCGGTGTTTTATCTTCTATTGAGAAGCCAATATTACAAGGGAAGGATTTGATGCCTGAAGTTCAACCGGGACCTCATATGGGTTTGTTAGTAAAAAAAGCGTATGCTATTCAATTAAGTGAAGGAATAAAGGATAAAGAAATTCTTAAAAGCTTAGTACTTAACGATGAGATAGCTGTTTGATTTTCAATTTTTGAGTAGAAATAGTTTGCTCTAATGTAACTGCAAAACTTGTTATTCTGCTAGATTATTCGTTATGAAAGATACTTACCGGTTTGTTCGGTAACACATATAAAACACATTAAAGAAAGTTATATATGGAATATGCAATGCATGGTAATTCATTGTGGATGTTAGTTTCACAATCGGATTATGTAACGAAATTGGTTTTGCTCATACTCTTGGGTCTTTCAATTATATGTTGGACGATATTTTTGTATAAAGTTATTCTTCTGAGAATAAAAAAAAATCAATTAAAAACTTTAGCTAAACGTTTGTCTTCAATAACTACATTTGAGGAATTACGTAGTTTAGCATTAGCATTCAATGATACATTGCCTGGTTATTTTTTGCGCAAAAATTTTGGTTCTTTAAAAATGTATCTTGAGATTGATCCAAATAAAAATTCATTAAATGAACGAGAAATAAATTCATTGCAACAACAAATAGACCAGAGTGTTGATGATATTTTGCAGACTGAAGAATCCTATTTACCTTTCCTTTTTACCAGCGCATCGGTTTCTCCCTTGTTGGGTCTTTTTGGTACTGTTTGGGGATTGGTTCATGCTTTTATTAGAATAAGTGAAAAACAATCAGCCGATATAACGACGGTTGCTCCGGGTATTGCTGAAGCATTAATTACTACGCTTGCAGGCCTTTTAGTGGCAATTCCTGCATTGGTGATGTACCATTATTTAACTAGTGAAATTCGAGTTATTGAGCGGCAACTGTTTATTCTTGCAGATAAGTTTATCTTCATAGTTCAAAAACTTTTTGCACGATAAGGATTTGATTATGCGAGGATTACAAAGAAGAAAAAGAAGAGCAATTTCTCAGCCGGAAATTACGTTAACGCCATTAATTGATACTGCTTTAACACTGCTGATAATTTTTATGGTTACAACACCAATGATTCAAAATTCAATAAAAATAGATCTGCCTAAAGGGCAGGCGCAAGAAGGTGGAAAGGATCAACAAGAATTAGTTGTAACAATTGATAAAAAAGATACTATTTATTGTAATAACAAAATGGTGACCTTAGAAATGTTAGGATCTGAGATACAACAAAAATTGGCTCAGATGCCAAATAAAGAAAAAACGAGAGTTTGGATAAAGCCTGATAGCCAGTCCTGTGCGGGGTGTCTAACCAGTGTTATTGATTGTATTAAAGTCGTTGGAGGTGTAAAGGATGTTGCAATTGCAACTGAAAAACCTAGTGGCGGTAAAGCTGTCTAAAAAAGTTACTTTTTTTTCCAAACTATTGTTATGTTGTCTTCTTGCGCATATAACTATTCTTGTGCTTTTTTTTATCCTAACACAATCACGAGTTTCGGTGGTGGTAAATACACAAAGCAATAATGCTTCAGTGTCGTTTGTACCTTTTCTCAAGGCAGTGCCACCGCAACAAAAGTTACACAATGCTCCAACTTTAAAAAAAGATATAGTTCAAAAATCCGTAAGGGAAGAAAAAAAAGCTGTCCCAAAACAGATCAAGCCATTGCCTGCTAAAAAAAATAGTACCATAATGCAAAGAAAAAAGGATAGTGCGACGATTTCCAAGAAAAAGGCCGTTGTACCTCCAGTCAAAAAAAATAGTACACAAAAAAAATTACCGCCTGCCAAGCAAGAAAAGCCGATCGCGCAAAAGATTGAAAAATCGGTTCAACCTAAAATTTGTGAAAAGGCAAGCCCAACTCATGATGTTTCTACAACAGCTACGGCTGAACAGCAACAACCAAAACAAGAAACCGTTATTATCGGTAATGATGAACGAGAACTTTTTGTGATGCAAGATATTTTAAAAAAAGATATAGTAAAAAAATGGAAAAGACCTACCAATATACCTGATACTGCCGTTTGTGAATTTCGTGTGATTGTACACAAAGATGGCAAGCGAGATATTAGTATGGAAAAATCATCTAATGCTATTGCGCTTGATATTAGTGCACGCAATTTTTTATTAACCTATGATTTTCCCAAACAATGGGTAGAAAAAGAGTTATCAATAATCTTTTAAGAGATGGGTATTCATGAAAAAACTTTTATTTTTTCTTTTTTTTAATCTAGTGATACCGGTTTATACCTCCAATGTAACAACCGATGTTGTCGTTCAGCTTGAAAATCAACAACAAGAAAAGATGAAGTTGCTTTTTGGGTTAATTGATTTTCCTGAATCATTGGATGATTTTGTGTCAGTTGCGTTTAATGATTTATCATGTTCAAAACAAAAAAAAAGTGGCTTTGACTGTCTTTTAAGAAAATTTCATAAAGTTCCTTCAAAATCGGCTCTAAAAAATTTAGCACAAGAAGGGTATATGATGGTGGTATTTTTACAGATGAAATCGAATGATACGCTTGAATGGCGTGTCTATGATTCTATGCAAGCTCAGATGTATTGTGGCAAACGAATGCACCTTGATCTTTCAAATATAGGTAAAAATGGGCATCTGTTGGCTGATGCTTTATGGAAGCTTTTAACAGGACAAGAAGGGATATTTTCTTCTAAGATTGCCTATTGTTGTGAAAAAATTGAAGGCTCTCATAAGGGATCTGATCTATATATTCAAACTCCCTTTGCCGATGATGCTTATTGCCTGGTAAAAGGAGGTAAACTATTAGCGCCTCGTTGGAATAAAAGTTCAAAAAATCCTTTACTGCTTTTTTCTGAAGTGACTCCCTCAAATGTTCGGCTTATGTCAACAAATATGCAGGGCAAGAAAAAGATTGTATCAAATGTTAATGGTATAACGAGTCTTCCATCATTTTCAAGCAATGGGCAAAATGTCGTTTATTGTGCAACGCATCAAGGAACAAGCCAGCTCTATCGTTGCTTTATTGATAAAAAAAACAAAAAGAAAGTTATTGAAAGAAAAACGCACAATGATGGAAATAATATATCGCCAAATGTACGTGATAATGGCGATATTATTTTTTGTTCAGATGCTGAAAAAGGAGTTCCGTATGTTTATTATTGGCATGATGAAAGCAATAAGTTAGAACAAATAACCCCAGGGGCTGCTCCAAATTTTTCAGAAAAAAATGGTAAAGTTGCTTATCATCGATTAGTTGGTACAACAATTCAGATATTTGGGTATGATTTAGCAAAAAAAGAAGATCAACAAATAACCTTTACTCCCGGCAATAAGGATGAATGTTGTTGGTCGCCCTGTGGTAACTATTTAGTCTATTCTATTGAGCAGGGAAAATCATGTAGAATTGCTCTCTATAATATGATTACCAAAGAAGAAACATTTCTAACTGATGAAAAGCATCGGTGTTCTTATCCTGCATGGTCAAGTTGTTGATAAATCAACTTTTTTAAAAATCGATTTTAGATTATGATGTAACGAGCATTTAATGGAGTTGCAAGGGATTTCGTTTCATAAAACATCGACACAAAGGATATATTTGACTATAATCAAGAATAACTTTCCATTTTTTAAATTTTATAGTACAATTAGAATATATGCGCGGGATGTATATCCGTAAATATTTTATGTATAAAGTCCTGCTTGCATTATTTATTAGAAACATTGGTTTATTATTATAACACGATAGGTATCAGTATGAGACAAAAACTAAAGAATAACCCTTTTGTGCGCGGACCAAAGAACCTTATTTTCGCAATTATCTTTTTTGTAATATCTATAGCATTATTAACGAAATTAACCGATTATACCCGTCAGGTGAAGCGTCTGACCTATTCAGCATTTTTGAAAGCTGTTGAAAAAAACGAGGTTAAATCGGTACATATCAATGGTCAGGACGTTTTTGGGGTTCTGAACGATAATACTCATTTTGAAACAGTGGTAGCGGAAAATCCTAATAATTTAGAGCTCTTGCGTCAACACGACGTTGAATTTTCTATAGCTCCTGTAACAGGTCAATTTAATTTTTGGCATCTTTTACTCCTATTTTCATTCCTTTTTATGCCTTTGCTGGTTTGGTACTTTTTCCGCCAGTCTCGTGGCTCAAGTGGTGGGAGTACTCTTTTTAGTATGGGTAAAAGTAAAGCAAAAATGTTTATGCCTTCAGCTATTAAAGTAAATTTTAAATCGGTGGCCGGGGCTCATGATGCAAAGAATGAACTTAAAGATGTTGTTGATTTTCTTAAAAATCCCGAAAAATACAAACGTTTAGGGGCAAAAATTCCTCGTGGAGTATTACTTGTTGGTGAAGCTGGTAATGGTAAAACATTGCTTGCTAAGGCCGTTGCAGGTGAAGCTAACTGCCCATTTTTTAGTATTACCGGATCGGATTTTATCGAAGTATTTGTGGGGGTAGGTGCTGCACGTGTTCGTGATCTTTTTGCCCAAGCTCGTAAAAATGCACCGAGCATTGTGTTTATTGATGAAATAGATGCAATTGGGCGTCAACGAGGCAGTGGCTTTGGAGGCGGGCATGATGAGCGCGAGCAAACGCTTAATCAACTTTTAACTGAAATGGATGGCTTTGAAACAGCCAATGGAGCTTCTGTGGTTGTATTAGCAGCTACCAATATGCCGGATGTTCTTGATAAAGCGCTTGTAAGGCCGGGTAGATTTGATCGCCGCATTGATGTCCCTTTTCCAGATTCTGAAAGCAGAGAAGAGATTTTAAAGATACATGCTCAGGCTATTAAGCTTGACAAGGAAGCGGATTTGAAAAAAATTGCTGAAGAAACCGCTGGCTATAGTGGAGCTGATTTAGCTAATTTAATGAATAAGGCCGCAATTAATGCTTCTAAAAAAAATCAAGATAAGGTCACGATGGCCGATATTGAAGATGCGCATAAGACTATGCTTAAATCGTACAATAATCCCATGAGTAATTCTCAACAAGGTGTGAAGGGTGCAAGTAACGTTAAAATGTTTATGCCTACCCAGGTTAAATGTAATTTTGACCAAGTTGCAGGCATGCAAGAAGCCAAAGAAGAGCTACGAGATATTGTAGAATTTCTTAAAAATCCTGAAAAATATAAGCGATTGGGCGCTAAGATTACCCGTGGTGTTTTGCTTATTGGTGATCCGGGTAATGGTAAAACATTACTCGCCAAAGCCGTTGCAGGGGAAGCTAATTGTCCATTTTTCAATGTGAGTGCATCAGAATTTGTAGAAATGTATGTTGGTGTGGGTGCTTCTCGTGTTCGTGATCTCTTCAACCAGGCAAGAAAGCATAATCCTAGTATTATATTTATTGATGAAATAGATGCAGTGGGAAGCCATAGAGGCTCCGGGAAAAACGGGGGTGGCAATGATGAACGTAACCAGACGCTCAATCAGCTGCTCACTGAAATGGATGGTTTTGATTCAGCAACGAGCTCGGTTATAGTTATTGCTGCAACCAATAGACCCGATTCTCTTGATCCTGCACTTTTGCGTGCCGGCCGTTTTGATAGAAAGGTTGAGATTCCTTACCCTGACTTACAAAGCCGTGAGAAAATTTTAGAACTGCATGCTAAAAATATTATCATAGATCCTTCGGTTGATTTAAAGAAGGTTGCACGTGGAACACCGGGCTTTTCAGGAGCTGATTTAGCAAACCTTGTGAATGAATCGGCTTTACATGCTTCCAGAGATAATGATCAATCTATGGTCACTATTAACGATTTTGAAGAAGCGCGCGATAAGATCATGTTGGGCAAAGAGTTGAAGACTATAGTGCTTTCAGAAGAAGAGCGTAAAATTACGGCATTTCATGAATCTGGGCATGCTTTGGTACGACTTTTGCTTCCTGATCTCAGTGATCCGCTTCATAAGGTGACCATTATTCCTAGAGGAAGAGCTTTGGGTGTAACACATTCATTGCCTGAACGAGAAAAGTATACGCAAACCAAAGAGGAAATGTTTGCAGTGATTATGGTTTGCTTAGGAGGCCGTGTTGCTGAAGAGCTGGTCTTTAACGTAATAGGAACCGGTGCTTCTAATGATTTTGAAAAGGCATCTGATATAGCGCGTAAAATGATTTGTTCGTATGGAATGTCTGAGGAGCTTGGATTGGTAGTTTATAAGCAACAACATGGTGAATATACCTATTCTCAGAAGACAGCAGAGCGGATTGATGCAGAAGTTCAAAAACTTTTGGCCAATGCCTATGAAAAAGTTAAAACTATGATGATTCAGCATAGAGATAAATTGGATACTTTGGCAAATCATCTTTTTGATAAAGAAACGCTTTTTGCGAGTGAAATATATCAACTTCTTGGTATTGAGCCTCGTCAGGATTTTAAACTTACCTAAGAGTTTGATTGACTCTTATAAATTGCATATTATGCGCGCTCATGGTAAAATTTATCATGAGCGCGCATAATTAGATTTAAAAACAGATAAAGCTTCTCTAAAAAGTAAAAAAAATAATTTTTCATCAAGAAAATTTGCAGCTCAATAAAAAAAATAACAAATCAGGTTTGAAAAAACGTTATTTATACGTTATAATTAAAAAATATTGAGTTATACAGAAAGGATTTTGGGTACCATGTCAAGAATTTGTTTTGTTTGCAGCAAGCGTCCTCAAGTTGGAAACCTTGTGAGCCATGCAAGAAACCGTGTTAAGCGATGGATTTATCCAAATGTGCATAAGATGTGTTTCATTGTAACCGGTTCGGGTTCAAGAAATGTTGTACGCGGCGCGGTATGCACAAAATGTGTAAAAGCAGGTAAGGTTGAAAAAGTAGTTTAAGGTTATATAAGGTTATTATGGCAAATACAAAGTCAGCTAAAAGACAAGCAAAAAAAAATATTTTTAAGGCTAAAAAAAATTTAGCTCGTAGATCATCAATTAAAACCTCTGTAAAAAAGGTTTTAGTTTCTCTAGAGCAAGGCGCAGATATTGAACAATTAAAGGCATTATTAAAAGATGCTGAATCTCAATTGTCTCGTGCTAAGGGCAAAAATACACTCCATCCAAAAACAGCTTCTCGCAAAGTTAGCAGATTAGCTAAAAAAGTTGCTGCTGCCGCTCGCGCTCAGTAATTCTAATAAAATATAGTATGGTATTTAGGTTAACGAATCGTTCGATTACTTAAATACCATTTTTGTTATCATAAATTTTGATAAGAATAATTAAAGTATTCATCTTACTCAAAGAAGCGAAGATGGCAGAACAGCGATGGATCTAGCCAAAGATGTCGTTACAAAAGGTTGATTACCCCATATGCTGGTAAGATTGATTAAATTCTTCCTATTTTACAAATATATGCCCATAGCGTACACTATTAAAGATTAGCATTGTGAGCTAAAAAAATATTTATTTTATATGAATTAAACTGAAAATAGCTGCAAAATGGATTTGAAAACAATCAATCTCAAAGATTTTAAACCTGAACATATTAGAAACTTTTCTATTATTGCTCATATTGATCATGGTAAATCAACGTTGGCAGACCGTTTGCTTGAGGTAACCGGTACCTTAACCGATAGAAAACGTCATGAACAGTTTTTGGATAAGTTAAAGGTTGAGCAAGAACGTGGGATCACCGTAAAAGCTCAAACTGCTTCGATGTTTTATGAATATAAAGGGCAGATGTACCTCCTTAATTTAATTGACACCCCGGGGCATGTTGATTTTAGTTATGAAGTTTCTCGATCGCTTTATGCATGCCAAGGAGCCTTATTACTTGTAGATGCTGCACAAGGTGTTCAAGCTCAAACTATGGCAAATTTTTATCTTGCTTTTGACCAAGATTTAACCATTGTTCCTGTAATAAATAAAATTGATATGGCAGCTGCAGATCCTGCATCAGTTGCTCAAGAGTTAAAAAATCTCTTTGATATTGGTATTGATGAAAATATTTTAGCTTCAGCAAAAAATGGAATCGGAATTGATCTCATTTTAGAAGCAATTGTAACGCGTATGCCTGCGCCAAAATCGCAAAGTGATCAACCCCTTAAAGCATTGCTTTTTGATTCATGGTTTAATGAATACAAGGGTGTGATTTGTTTAATTGCAATAAAAGATGGAACCATTCGCGTCGGAGATTCAATTACCTTTGCCCAAACAGATAGAACCTATGAGGTTCTTGAAATTGGTCTTATGTACCCCGATGAAATGCCGGTTGAAGCCCTTTATGCAGGGCAAGTTGGTTATTTAGTTGCCGGTATGAAAACAGTTCGTGAAGCACGCGTTGGTGATACTGTTTTTCATGCCAAAAAAGAGGTGACACCATTCCCCGGATTCAAACCTTCAAAACCAATGGTTTTTGCAGGAATTTTTCCTGTAGATAGTTCTGAATTTGAAATTTTAAGAGATGCAATCGAAAAATTAACGTTAAATGATGCGAGTGTTACGGTAGAAAAGACCACATCAACTGCTTTAGGGCTTGGGTTCAGATGCGGATTCTTGGGCCTTTTACACATGGATGTCTTTAAACAGCGTTTAGAGCAAGAGTATGATGTAACAGTAATAGTAACAGCTCCAAGTGTTCGTTATAGAGTTAAGATTGCTCATACGGGCGATATTATCGATATTGAAAACCCTAATGATTTTCCCGAACCACAAAAAATTGATGAGATTTTAGAGCCTATAATTAATGCTACCATTATTTTACCTAAACAATATTTGGGAAACATTATAAAGCTTTGCCAAGAAAGACGCGGTGAACAAAAAGATATGTCCTATCTTACTGAAGATCGTCTTATCCTGAAATATATCTTGCCTTTAAATGAGGTAGCAACCAATTTTTATGATGAGCTTAAATCGTTAAGTTCCGGGTATGCTAGTTTTGATTATGAAGAGGCAGGATATCAGCCTTCAGAACTCGTTAAAATGGATATATTGATTTGTGGTAAGCCTGTTGATGCTTTAGCGCTTATTGTTCATGCTGATAATGCCTACTATATTGGGCGAGATATGGTTGGAAAATTACGTAAAGTAATCCCGAGACAACTTTTTGAAGTTGTAATTCAAGCTGCAATAGGATCAAGAATTCTTGCTCGAGAATCAATCTCTGCTTTACGTAAGGATGTTATTGCAAAATGTTATGGCGGCGATATTACCCGTAAAAAGAAGCTTCTTGAAAAACAAAAAGAAGGTAAAAAGAAGATGAAAAAAGTTGGTAACGTTGAATTGCCACAAGAAGCCTTTGCAATATTGAAAAAAACAGAATAGTTGATTTTTATGATGATGATTTTTAAGAGTGTAAAGAATAAAAATGTGTAGAGGAAGAAAATGATTAATGATGCTAATGCCAAAAATCAACAGCATATTTTTTCTGGCAATATTTTTATTTTTCAGGCATTTGATATTGGTGAAGATATAAATTTAGAAAAGGTTCGCCAATCAGAGGCCGTTTTGGTAAGACCATTGACTCTATCAAAATATTTTAAAAATTATCATACTCCCTTACCAATTGATTTACCACATCCTCATATCAGTTCAAAATTTAGTCATGCAAATTTACATGGTTTTGGTGTCATTTCATTGGCCTATAAAATTCCCTTTAGAGATACGCTTGAGAATGTTAGAAAAAAACTTGTAGCAATCGATCCTGAATTTCAGGAGCAGGGTGTGATTGATGCAACTTCGATTTTTAAAGTAATTAAACAACACGTCAAACAAGCACGTTTTTTTCATTTACGTACCTCGTATGTTGTCATTCAGGTTGATCCTCAACCTGAAAATATTTCCGTTGTGAACTTTAAAGATATGTATGCAGGAGTAATTGCATCATTGCTTCGCTTTGAAACGGAAAATTTGAGTGAATATCAAAAAGATGAAATTTTAAATTCTGCCTTGGGTTATTATCGAGAAGATCTTTTTATTATCGATACGCAAGCAGCATTTGTTTATGATGATGAATATGAAGATATTCTAGACTTATTTGAGTTTGCTAATATTCAACAGTTAGAACTACAATATTTTGATCGTATGCTTGATCAACAACTTAATGTTGTGTACCAAAGAGAAGTTCGTTCATTGCCATTAAAAGTATATATGCCCTTTATTGGATCGTTACCAAAAGACCTTATTGGTTCGCTTGGTATTTTGAAAGTAGAAATCTCAGTAATCATTGAACGGCTAGAAAGTAGTATAAAGATTGCCGGAGAAGAGTATATTTCTGAACTCTATTCTGTTCTTGTTGAAAAGCTTGAATTAAAAAAATGGAAAGAATCTATCAACTCTAAATTAGAAATAATCAAAGATCTTAACTCAGTGTATCAAAATAAAGTTGATTCGATTCGCGAAGATTTCTTATCTGTTCTTATTATTGTTCTTATTTTTATTGAGCTTGTTGTAGGTATTCTAAGTTATTTAAAATAATTGAAGTTTACTACTTAATATAACGCGAATTAGAAGTAAGAAAAATTAAAAAAATTAAATGAGAAATTGAGCACAAGTGTCATCTTGAGGAACAAAACGAAGTGTAGTGACGTAGAGATCCGGGTTAATAAAAATAAATCATTTTATAATGAAAATTATAATAAGTCTGGATTCCCACGCTTCGCTCAGAATGACGATTTTATTATAAAGTTATCTCCTCTTATTCATCATTATTTACGTGGGAAAATTATTAAATCTTTAGATCGAATTCACATTTCATTAATAAATCCATCCAAGTGTTATCAATTATAATGGATGCTCAGAAAACCATTTTACATAATCTTTTGCAATTTCTTCCCATTGGATTGGTTTTTGTTGCTTATTACGAGCTTTATTTAATTCTACTTCTCTTCGTAATTCATTAAAATGAGCAATACGATCTTTTCCCCAGGGGTGCGTTCTTTTGAAGGTTTCTCTTTGTAATTCTGATAATGATTTATTAAATTCATCTGAGATTAATTTCTTTTGTGTTGCTATTGCTGTATCGACATCAATACCTAAATTTATTACTGAAAACCTATCAGCTTCGTATTCATTTATTCTGCTATAAGCTAAATCGAAAGTTTCTTCAAAGGGAAGTTGACCTGTAACGATTTTTGTATTTTTTTTAGGATCAACAGTTATTTTTAAAGCAATAATTGGTCCTTTACGTTCTTTTACATGCTCTAGGGCAAAGTGGCCTAATTCATGGGCTATGACTGCTTTTTTTTCTTCTGTGCTGAGAAGCTTAACTTTTTCTCCTATAAGTATAATTGGTAAGCCATCGTCTTCTGAGGCAGTACTTGCTATTGGGCCACTAGAATAGTCTCTTTCAATATGTTTTATACCCTCAGGATCAACATTTGTAATTAATGTATATAATTTGGGGTCGATTTGATTAATAATTTCTAAGGTGTTGTGACGTTCACTTTCGGTTATTTTGGAAATTATTGGCATTTGATTATATGTGCTAAGAATATTATTTTTCAAAAAATCCTTTTGTGCATTTATAGTCCAATCCATTATTGATGGCATTACAATAATTGGATACCCATTGCTTTCTTCATTTCCTGAAATTATTTCTAGATAATTGCCATTTAAAAGCCCATCTTGATCATTTTTAATTTCAAATCCTACGAGCTTTTTGTATGCTTCCGCATCAATTGTACGTATTAAATTCAAATAATGTTCATATTCTTCTTTGGGGAAAAGTGATCCATACTGTGATAAATTATTACAAAAAGTGTTATTGATTAAAAACAAAAACACAATAACGGCGATGTTTTTGAATAGAAGGTTTAGATATTTGCTGTAAATAAGATTCATATTTGAACTCCATGTTTTTACTGTTATTTTATAAAAAAATTATCGAGCTTTATTAATACTATTATACATAATAATATTACAAATAGTAAATAAAATTAATATTTTCTATAGTAATGAGCTATAATCGCCCTCATATAGCTATAATTCCTGAAGAATATAGTAATTTTTATAATTCTATAGTTTTTCTATTTGACAATATATTTTAATCTGATATGCTTAGATCTTAGAAAGAATAAACTAATTTAAATAAAAAAAATGGAGACGCACTTATGAAATTTTTGCTAAAATATATACAGGTAACTTCTTTGTTGCTGGTATTTAATGCTAGTTACACCATGGATTATATAACGACCGTAACCAAAGACGCAAAAGAATTTAGTATTCATAAAATGAGTATCAATTCGTCAAAAACATTCTTACATGTCATTGATGATTCTGATGTTATTCAATATGATAAATTTTTTGTACCCATAAAATCAAAAAACTTTATAGCTCTTTTACCACTTCTTGATATTGTTGCTAAATGTCACGATGCTCATGAACAAAAAAATTTATTAAAAGATAGATTTTTTCAAGAAAATGATAGAACAATAGTTCGCTGTATTAAATTATTAAATACTGTAAACTTTTTAAACTGTGAACCCCTTATAAACTTTTTTTTAAATTATCTTTCAGAAGTTATCATTGCAGAAGCGGATCATAACTCTATTGAAGATGTTTTTAACTGGGTTGCTTCTTTTGATATTCCTTATGAGCTTTCTGTGTTGCTTGGACAAAAAATTGTTTCTAAGCATTTAAAGACTAAAGCTTACGATGAGGTAAGAGAATCGATTAAGAATAAAAAAATTGTAGCTCTAGCATTTTCAGCAGACAAATCGCTTTGTGCGTATGCCGAGTTAGGTAGAGGGGTAACGATTATTAATGTAAGAACCGGCCAAATTATTTATGATAAAATTGCTCGTTATGTTCATACTATAAAAGATATTTGCCTTTCTCCTGATGGATCAAAGATTGCTCTTGTCTCTCAAGGAGAGCTCCACGCAGCTATCCATATTTATTCAGTCGAAACACAAAAGCGTATTACTAAATTTGTTGCAAAGAATGCTCATGTTTCTACGGTATCATTTTCATTAAATTCAAAATTGCTTTTAGCAAGTACCTGGGATAATGAACTTATACGTTACAATGTAAGAAAGCCGGAAAAAGAAGCTCGATTTTTTAAATGTGTCGAAGAATCGGGTCCCTATGTGTTTGACAAAGAGGGAAAAGTTGTTTCGGATCACCAGATTTTATGTAAAAAAAAGCTGGCTACTTGGTTTTTAACCTATCGTTCATTAGCAAATTCATTAAAAAATTTAAAAGCAGAATATGCTTTGCTCTTTGTTATGATAGGCAAAAAAGCGGCATATTCAGATACATTGAGTTTTTCAAACAGCCCTGAGGCTCAAGCCGGTTATCGTGAGATGATAAAAGATCCTGTTCTTTATTCTTGTTTAAAAGAGCATGTTATATTGGATAAAAACGCCTTTTGTGTTATTTCGTAAAAAAATGATTTAAACCTCTATCTGCTACGATAGAGCGCCCCTCGTTAAGCAGCGCACATTAACACTCAATGACATAAATTCAGCTGCTTCATAAAAATCTTTAATATTTTCAAACAGCTTTTCTGATTGCATTTTTGACAGCCGTCCAATGATGCTCAATTGGGTTAAAATCAGGTGAATGTGGGGGTAATAATATAACTCTGCACAAGTGCTATCGAATAAGATCTAGAATTATTTTTTTAGATTTATGGAAGCTAGCAAAGGATTGGTTTCAGATTTAGCAGCATAAGTACTCATTCGCAGTTCTAACACACGGAGCCAACAACAGTGTTCTACGTAAAGTTTCATAAATGAGCAGCAGAATTATCGCTATATTAATCGTTGGCTTGCCAAGACAAAATTGATTGCGCTACGTTACTAGAAGGCTTTATCACGAATTAATAGAATTATACAGTGCAAATGGCCAGTGATAGTTTTATAACGGATCAAAGTCAAATTAATAACGATTCGAGTCTTATGGTTTTTGCGCATTGGCGAACGTTCTATTCCTTGCTGGTGCCCATTAAAACCCAGTAAGAATCGACCTCATTATCAGTACAATTTCCAGTGTTGTCATACAGAGTAAATGATTTTTGCTGGATCATGAATTGTCTTTAATTATCTTCTAAATTTAAATGCGATACGCATTCGTTTGGGTTTTTGCATTTGCTTCGGCGTAGCTAAAAGTTTTTTTTTAGATGTAAAACCAATCTTTTTAAGCATCCGTAGCATCACGTCTTCAGAGACCTTCACGCCTGTAAGTTGCTCCCATCTAATAACCATTTGTGGGGATGTACATTGCTTATTAGAATTTGCAAATGCTTTGAATTTTTCCAAGTCTGTAATTTTGTGGCTATGGCCTTTTTGATAACCTGTTTTTGGTTTGAGCTCGCCAGTTTTTTTTCGTAATTCTAACCATTCATAAATTACCCTTCTGCTGACATCAAATATTTTAGCGGCCTCGTCTATATGCATGCCACCATCAACTGCCCCTATTACTCGTTCTCTTAAATCAAGACTGAATGCCATTCGCTTCTCCTTTTTAAAATTTTAAGGATAGTATAGCACATTTGTGCGGAAATTAAAGCGGGGCGCTATAGAGGTTTAAGAAAAGACCACATATTTTGAATAAAAAACCAATTACGTGTATACTAGTGGTTGTACTATTAAAATAACATACAAAATAGCTTTGAGATTATGGTCTATTTACTATCTGCATTTCTTGGTTATTGCATAGGCGCTATTCCTTCAGGATGGCTACTTGCGTATAAAGCCGGTATCAATGATATTACAAAATATGGTTCAGGTAACATAGGCGCGACAAATGTTGGTCGCATACTGGGATTACGCTACTTTATTATTGTGTTATGTATTGATTCCTTAAAGGCCTTTTTATTCCTTAGAGTCCTACAGTTTTGTAAGGCAGATTCCATCTCTATTATTGCAGGGGCAATGGCTTTGTTGCTGGGTAATAGTATCTCGTTTTTTCTCCAAGGAAAAGGCGGCAAAGGAGTTGCAACATCATTAGGCATCTTATTGGCAATTAATCCAAGTGTGCTTATCTATCTTGTATTTGTTTGGCTTCCAGTAGCGCTTGTAACGAATAATATGGGTATCTCATGTGTAGTGGGATTATTAGCAGTTCCCTATTGCGTATGGTCTTTAATGCCTTGTGATACTGATTTTATTATGCTTGCTTTTTTTATATCTATTTGGGGTTTATGGCGACATGAAACAAATATTAGACGTTACTTTGCCTCAAAAAAAGCTAAAATTTAATCTATTTTATTTCCTGTGCTTGAGTAGTATTGTTTATTGTGTTTATTACCGTGAAAACTTTTTTAATCGTCAAAAGAATTGGAATTCTATGGATTTTACTAAGGTAGCACAGGCATTTGAAAAAATTGGCCATGTTTCATCTCGTATTGAAATCACCAAAATATTAGCCGAGCTTTTACACGATACTTCAGCAGATGAGTCTGAAATTATTTGTAACCTGTCGCTTGGTCTTGTTAGGCCTTCATATCAAGGTGGAACGCAATTTAATATGGCTGAGAAAAGCTTGCTCAAAGTAGTTGCTTTGCTTTTAGAATCTAGTCAAGAAGAGATTGAACAAAAAGCAAAGAGTTTAGGTGATTTAGGTTTAGTTATAGCAACAAAAAATTGGACGCCGGAAAAGAAATTGTCGGTAATTGATGTATATACTAAATTATTGCATCTTGAAAAATTAAGTGGTGCCGGGTCTCAGGAAGAAAGATCTCTTTTTACTTTAGCGTTGCTTCGAGATTTAGATTCTTTGTCAGCTCAATATGTAGTACGCATTATTTTAGGTAAATTGCGCCTTGGATTTTCTGATATGACTCTCATTGATGCTCTTTCTTGGATGGAAACCGGTGATAAAAGTTTGCATAAAAAGATTGAAGAGGCATATAATCTATGTGCTGATATTGGTTATATTGCTAAAACAATTAAAGTAGACGGTATCGCAGGAATTGAGAAATTACAGTGTAAGCTCGGTATTCCTATTCGTATGGCAGCTGCAGAACGTTTGCCAACTGCCGAAGCAATTTTTGAACGCGTTGGTGCTTCCATCGCGCAACCAAAACTTGATGGCTTTAGACTTCAGATTCATTTGGATAAAACGGATTTGTTGAATCCTGTTGTTCATTTTTTTTCAAGAAATCTTATAGATATGTCTGAAATGTTTCCCGATTTGGTTACAGAATTCTTGCAATTGCCTGTCAAAACAATGATTTGTGAAGGTGAGGCTATTGTATATGATCCTAATACAGGAAGTTTTGTTCCGTTTCAAGAGACCGTAAAAAGAAAAAGGAAGCATGGTATTGAGGAAGCGGTTACCGAATTCCCATTGCAGCTCTACGTTTTTGATATTCTCTATTTGAATGGCAAAGAATTAATTAATGAAACTCATCATGAACGTAGAGATAGATTGCTAGAGATTTTAAAAAATTATCAAGGGTCGGTAATACACGTGATTCCGGAGGTCAGCATTAATTCGGCCCAAGAACTAAAAGACTATTTTTTAAAAAATATAGATTCTGGGCTTGAAGGAATAATGGTTAAAAAAGATAATTCCGTATACCAGGCCGGTAAAAGAAATTTCAACTGGATCAAATTCAAGCGGATGGTAAATAGCCATGTTGAAGACACAATAGACTGTGTTGTTTTAGGTTATTATCAAGGCAAAGGTCGACGTTCTTCATTGGGTATAGGTGCTTTTTTAGTAGGAATCTATAATCCTCATAGAGACTGTTTTCAAACAATAGCCAAAATTGGAACAGGCTTAAAGGATGATGGATGGAAAGAGTTGAAAAAAAAATCTGATGCATTAGCCGTAGATCATAAGCCAAACAATGTTGAATGTCCAAAGGAACTTTATCCTGATGTTTGGGTAGCTCCTGAAATTGTGTGTTCTATTCTTGCTGATGAAATTACCTTGTCTCCACTACATACTGCAGCTAAAACTGAAACTAGTTTAGGCTACGCATTACGTTTCCCACGTTTTATTGATTATGTTCTTGATAAAAAAGCAGAGCAATCAACGACACCTGAGGAAATCAAAGAAATGTATAATGATCAATTTAAAGTTTCATAAAAAGAACTATTGTATTGCCTGAATCGCTTATTTTACAGTTAAGTAACTAATTAGAGTTATTTATTGGAGAACTATGATGAAGCGAATGATGGCAGTCAGTATAGGGATAATTGGTTGGTTTACATTTTATTCTACGGTATATCCGGTAACCTCTGCTGAGCAGGATTTACAAACGACGTATCAAACTGAAAAGAAAATAGTAGCTGATCTGTTATCCAAACTTACTCCTCTACCCGATGCTGTAAAAAAAACATGGCTTGTTTCGCTTAATGGTGTAGAAAGCAAAATTGATAAGATTTATTCAACAGCTCTTGAAGCAATAAAGCCCTTAGAGCCAAAAACTCAGAGTACAAATCTTATTGAAAAATTGGATGCAGCAGAACAGATTTCTTCGATTAGTACAACTGCTCAACAAAACATAAAACAGTTGGTTTCTTTAGTGTTTATTGATGTCGATCAACAGTTAACAAACTACTTAAATTCACAACAAGCAGTAGAAAATAAAGAAGCATTAGCAAAGCAGGCTGAAGAAGAAAAAAAAGTGCAGCTGGCGCAGCAGGCATATCAAAAAAGAATGGCAGCTGAACTTGAAGGGATTGAAAAAATATATGGTTCTTTCACTAAAGCGCTACAAGCTATGCAGCTTTTTGGTCTAGAAACCTATAAAAAGCCCTATGATGTATCAAAAGTAGATGCAATTGTTCAGCAATGGCAGTCTGTTGCAGCTTTAGCATTTAAGGTTTATAGTTCGTTTGGTTCAATTGATGTGAATGATTCTAATAGTTTGTTAATTGCCTCTTTAAAAAATATAGGTAATTTTTTATTAGATAGAACCTATGATCAAGTAGCAGCATTACACAATAAAAAGTTGGGTGATGACTATTATAAACTATTAAGTGATACGGTTATACGATTGCTTGGTACAAACAATCCTAAAGACATTGCTTTGGTGCGGTATGGTTATGATGGAGTAGTACAAAATGAGATAAAAAAATATTTTACTGATGCTAATGAGCAAGCAACGTTAGTTAATGATTATTGGAAGAAAAAGATTCAAATAACCTTTAATGTTTACAAAAATGCATTACAAACGTTAGCAAATACAATGACTAATCCTACAGAACAGCAACGTGCTTATGCGCTTGCGTTCTATAATGGACTTATGAGTGAATTGTCAGTAATGTCGCAATCAAATAAAACAGTCAAGGAAGATATAAATCTGATTAATACTGCTATGGCGATACTGTATGTAAATAGCGCACAATCTTTGTTAAAGAGTTTGCAAATGGCTCAAGACAATACTGCTAGTATTACCAAACTTATTGAATATTATAAGCAAGCGGCTTCTTACTTTACGCAAGCAGGAGAAGGAGCGCAGGCTCAAGAAAATTTGAATTTATCAAAAAATTTATCAGATGCTCTTGCGGCATTGGCACAAGCAAAAATAATGCAGCGATCGGGTGATTCTAATAAAACGATTACATATTACAAGCAGGCTCAAACTTTTTTTGAACAAGGAGCGGATCTTCTTGATGCTAATAAAGTTTTAATTATTTTATCAGATCTTGAAAGTAACTATGCGCTTAAGACTGCTGGAGAACTATTTAATAAGTTTGAAAGTAGCAATAAAACGAATATCGAAGCTTATTTGAATTACAGCAATAGTCTTGATGGGACGTTAATTTCGGATCAAGCAAGTCAGCTATTTTCAGATTTATTACAACTGTATCAAGCCGTTTATGGGTATTATCAAGATGCTTTAGCAAGCTATAAGGCGGTAAGAACAAACAATCCCTTATTGCCCCAATCGGTAGATATTGAACGCCTTAATAATAATCTATCTGTTGCAGTTGATCTTTTAATGTCTTTACGTCAAGCGTATGAAGCATTGCAAAATGGCGATAGATTGCTGCAATTAAAAACAGTTGCAAATTTGCAGGATGCAGAGTCAACCTATTACCAAAATGCGCTGCAACTATTTAAGAAGGCCGATCTTCTGTATGCAGCTAATCAAGAGCTTAATAAGTTTGTACCTTCCTTTTTTTTAAACAAAGTTACTGAAACGCCTTTTAATTTTGAGATTTTGGCTCAACGATATATTGCAAAATCGAGTATCGAACTTGCTGGTCAAATAACGCAATATGTTGAGATAGAACTAGCTTATTATATCAATGCTTATAATCGTAATCAATTTTTGCCTCTTACGTTTCAAAATTTTCTTACATCAAAGCTTAGTCAGCTAGCGAAGTCAAAAGATGCAGTTGAAAAACTATTTGTTGAAGCGCAAACCAATGAAAAAAAGTTGTTAGCAATGACATATGCTGATTGGGTGCCAAAAAATGTTAAGGGAATTTATACCAGTAGCGCTTCTCAGCAGTGGGACCAGTTATTGCAACAATATATTTCTTTATATCATTTAGGAAAAATAGAAGCAAAAGCTGCATTTATTAATGCAGTAAATGAATATGCAGAAAATTATAAAAAATATGTCACGGTGAATCCAGAACTGGGTTTAGCAATGCTATGGTATCAACAATTTATTCTGCGCATAAATGATAATGAAGAAGAAGAGGCTGTTGCACTTAAGCAAAAGATTGATAAATTGCTTGAAGTTTCTTACGGTGACATTCAAGGATTGCTTAGTGCCATCGTAAATCAAGCGAATTTGCTTACCACAGCGACAATTGATCAAGAGAAAGTAATTATTTGGGCAGAGCAAATAGATCAGGCGCTTGATCAACAGAAGAATATTTTAACTTCAGTTGGCATATCATTAACACCTGAACAACGTACAAATTGTATGATGCTAGAAAAGGAAGGAAAATCAGAAACGGTACTTTATACCTATATAACATTGAAAAAAACCATAGAGTTGCCTAATCTTATCCTTAAGCTTGCAAATCTTTATAATCAGGTTGGAGATCATTATTTTAATCAAAAAAATTATAAAATTGCTTATTCTGCTTATAGTTCAGCGCGTCAACGTTACACTGATGCAGGTCAACAAATTACTCCTCAATTTATCAGACGACTCGCTCTTTCGAACACATTATATTTGGCATCGCTTTACCGAGATTTAGTTATTCCACAAGGGCAAGTATCTGTTGCGGGTATGCAGGTTCCCGAATCATATGAGTTGCAATTGTATGGACAATCCGTGCCATCAGATATATCAAAAGGGTTTCCAAATCTTGATTTTTTAAAAACGGATCCAACAAAGACTACTGATTTTCTCATCAACCTAGCTGTAGAGTTATATATATATAATAAAATCAATGATCCTGAAAAGTTTACGAGCTTAATGCCGCTTGTTTCACTGAAATATGATGAGCTTAAAATTAATCCTGTTTTTACAGCTCTTGATGATAATCAAAAGATTGCTTTTGTAACTATGATCGGCTTTGCCGGAAAGATGAAGGCATTATTCCAGGAACGAGCTGCTAAAAAAAGTATGAACTTTGTGCTTCAGCAAAAAGCAGATAAACAGTTTGTATTGTATATCTATTCTTTACCCATACCTCGAATAGTTGGTACAAAAAACTATTATCCACGCTATCCTGCGGTTATTGTTTATTATTCATGGGCAGCTA
This sequence comes from Candidatus Babeliales bacterium, assembly GCA_963722255.1. GTDB lineage: Bacteria > Babelota > Babeliae > Babelales > JANWKD01 > CAVRJM01. The sequence goes on along the minus strand of CAVRJO010000001.1, from coordinate 214,887 downwards.
CATTATTTAAACCAGGACCTGAAGATGAAACAATCTCTGTTGGGCAAGCATCATTGCCCCATGGCAATGATCAGCAAGAATATGATGCAATGGTTACTAAACAAGTGATGACCTATTTGAGTGAAGGGTATTCTTACCAAGAACAACTTACAAAATTGCAGAAAAGTGATGCATGGAAAAATCTTATCAAAAGTAATAAAAAAGATATGGCGGTTGTGTTAGATAGTTATTCAGAATTAAAAGCTTCAGTAGATACTCTTTTTAATCAAATGATAAGTTACTATACTGTTCCGCTTGCAAATGATCTTGTTTCTAAAACAAATAAAAATTATAAACCAATACATACTCTCATTGGCGTTACGTACAAAAATTGGGGCGATACGCTCAAAAACTTTTTGGTCGGAGACCCTTTATCGTTTAACTATGTTGATATTTTAAAGGATATTCTTCAAAAATATATCGTAGCAATTACTACCTATAATCTTGATAGTTCTTTGTATGCAGATATAGCAGTTAATCATAATTTTGCAGGAAATCTTTTAGTAGAACAAGGTAAGTACTTTGATTCAATCTCTTATTTTTATACTGCTGCTTCCTTATCTAAAAGAATTCAACCACAGACGCTTGAAGTTCAAAAAACGATTGATCATTATTATTTGAACTATCTTTCAGCATTAACCAAGGGTTCTACACTAAAGATGGGACAATTTCAAAAAGCATTAACCGAACCAATTACTATAGCAGATACCGGTGAAACAATTAACTTTAATGATCTTTTAATTAAATATTTATCAAAGGGTTCTTCAGCGGAAGCTATTTCAGCCGAAGAAGCTTCTACGATGGAAGATTTGAGAAATCTAGTTCTTGATGCGCTTATTTTTTATAATGTTACTAATAGTTATATAACACAAGGTATTTCAAATATTGACGCGCCTTCGATTTTAACGTGGTTAGCACTTGATGATAAAACCATCGAAAAGGTTCATGACTCTGCATTAGAACTTCTTACGACATTTTCAAAAAAAAATAATATAGCCTTTGATACTATTGGGTCAGTAACGCTTATGATGAATCGTACGAATTTTCCTGACGGTAAGGATTTTGTAGCAATGATAAACACAGGGTTTTCATTATTTGAAAATAAGGTTAAAAGTTCATCAGATACCTTCAATAGGGCAGTTGGTTATAGCGCCATTGCACAATTTGCCTTAAAGCTTTATGAAGCGTTTAGCTATTTATTTATGTATACTTTTTATGGTGAAATTTCTGCTGATGCTATTAAAAAAAGTCTTAAACCTTCAATTGACGCAAGAACTAACGATATTCTTTCACCCTCAAAACTTTATATAGGTTGATGGCATAGCATAAAGTTATAGTTCTGAATTGCATATTTTTTGGTAAAATTCTGCCTCTTCTGCTGGATTTGCTGCATCAACCACTGATTTTCCAATAATGATTCCATCCGGTTTTATTGATAAAATTTTATCAATAATTGTGCGAGAGATTTTACCTGATATAAAAATTGGTAAGGTAGTGTTGCCTCGTACAATGTCCCATTTATCCAGAAATAGTAACGAAGCTTCTTCATCATGTGGTGTATGAAAAAGGAGAGCATCAACGCCATGGCCTTTTGCTTCAAGTGCAGATTGACCAAGAGAACTCGCATCAAGAAGATCAAGCATTATTTTTTTATTGAGTTCATGTGCTGTTGTACAAGCAGAATGGATAACATTTGGTGTTGTTCCTGCCATTACGGTGATCCAATCAGCTCCAGCTTGAGAAAGAGTCGTTACCGCTTCTTTTGCCCTATCACTTATTTTTGCATCAACTAAAAGAGTTGCTTTAGGAAATTGTTTACGGAATGCTTCAATAGATTGTGTTCCATATTTATAAAGAAGAAGCGAGCCAACTTCAAGTATGCTTGCATAGGGTGCTACATCTGTTGCTATATCAAGAGCTTTTTGTAAGTCAGTGAGGTCAAAAGAAATTTGCAATTTCATGACATTTCCTTAATGAAAATGGTTAACAATATATCAGTAGTATAACAGTATTTATTAGAATGGCACAAAAGGGTTATTGCGTAGTGATTATTTGTGATGAATAATAGGTAGCATTTTCTTTTTTATTTTCTAAATGTATTGTGCCAAAAAATTGTCGTACTTGCAATGTTTCAAGAGCTGGTAGAGTATTATTATTATTTTTTACAACATAAACAGGAGGCAATATGAGTTGGGGATTATCGTTACTGATCGTAATGCCAGTAGGAACAATAATATTCTTTGGTTTTGCAAAAATGATAATACTGTTGAGGGGAATAATATTATTTTCTGGCTTGGAAACTTCTTGAACATCCCAATAAAAAAGTTTTGTTTCACTATTTTGTTTTCTTTCTATTGAATAGATGGTTGTGGGCATTTTAGTAAATTCCCAATGATGAATAGTATTTCCAATCATTAAAATTGGTTGAATCTTCTCGGTAACGATAAGAAAAAAATCCGTTTTCTGTTGCATTCTGGGAAATGTTATTTGGCCATTAAAATTTGAAACAACTAAATAGCCTCCATAGGTTGCAAAAATTCCTTTGTTAGGTTGTGATGTCAAAGCATTTGCAATTTTATTGGCCATTTTTCCCGGTATTGCAATTTTTTGATTAAATTTTGTTACATCTTCTTCGGGTGAGGTGAAGGGAGCTTCAACTAAAAAGAAGGTTATAATAGAACTAACGGGTAATCGAGCTGAAAGGAAAGAGATAGAAAATAGTAAAAAACCAAATAAAAATCTACTTTTCATATATTCTCTTTAATTTTCTTTACATATACTTACTGTTATACTTACTATAACAAACATTTATTTCAAAATGCTATCGTTTCAAGGAATTATCGTGGAAACCCCCTTATCATTGGATTTGGAAAGCCAAGCGCTTTTTGTCCAATTACAAGAAAAATTTTCGTTAACGGACCAACAGATTGAACAGTTTAAACGCTATTTAGTCCTTTTTTATCAAGCTAGTAGGGAGTTTAACTTAACAGCAATAACATCTATTAAGGATATTATTGAGCATCATTTTATCGATTCCTTAGCGCTTATGAATTGTTACGATTTGTCCTCAATTAGCCATATTGCTGATGTAGGTACCGGTGGCGGATTTCCTGGAATTCCCTTAAAAATTGCAAATCCACATATTTCATTCACCTTAATAGAAGTGTCAGCAAAAAAAGCTGAATTTTTACGACGAGTTGTTCAAGAGCTCCAATTAGAAAATATTAAAGTTGAGGAACTGGATTGGCGGACCTTTTTGAGAAAAACCGAGTACCCGATTGACCTTTTTGTAAGCCGTGCTTCATTGCATACTGATGAGCTGGTTCGTATGTTTAGTCCTTCGTGCCCTTATAAAAAAGCTCGGCTCGTCTATTGGGCTTCGCGCCATTGGCATATAACTGCTCATGAGCAGCCTTTTTTTTGGAAAGAGTGTTCCTATAAAGTTCAGAATAAGGAAAGAAAGTTGGTATTCTTTGCCTTAAACTCTCAATAAAACTTCTCTCATTGAATATTTTTTCAAAATATGTATAATTTAATAATATTGATATTCTTAAAATATCAGTAAATTTGGGGTTATAAATCTTTTAATTTGGAGGCAATTCTATGAACAAAATAAGTTATTTGTTTAGAAATATATTTTATATTTGTATATTTTTCATTTCATTGGTTACTAATTGTGTTCATGATTCTCAATTCATGCAAAATACAGCAAGACTTTATGCTCCTTCAGATATCAAGGTCAATTTTGATTCTGTTGCAGGAGCTGATGAAGCTAAGCAAGAATTAAGGGAAGTTGTAGACTTTTTAAAAAATTACAAAAAATATCAGGAACTTGGTGCACAATTTCCACGAGGTATATTATTAGTTGGTGAGCCCGGAAATGGAAAAACGCTTCTTGCCAAAGCTCTTGCAGGTGAGGCAAACTGTTATTTTTTTAGTGTATCGGGTGCGGAATTTATTGAAATGTATGTTGGTGTAGGAGCAGCGCGAGTTCGAGATCTTTTTGCTGAGGCTCGTTTCCGTTCACCTTGTGTTATTTTTATTGATGAGATTGATAGTATTGGACGTCAAAGAACCTCTTATTCTGATACTGAATTGGTGCAAACGCTTAATCAATTATTAACTGAAATGGATGGATTTGAAACAGGCGATGTTGCGCCCGTTTTGGTTATTGCAGCCACTAATAATTCTGAAATTTTAGACAAAGCGTTATTAAGAAGATTTGATCAAAAAATTGAAGTTCCTTATCCAGATACCAAAAGCCGTGAAAAGATTCTTAGCATACACACTAAAAATATTAGATTAGGATGGGATGTTGACCTTGAAAAAATTGCGAAAAATACAGCAGGTTTTTCCGGTTCTGATTTAGCCAATTTAATTAACAAGGCTGTTAGAATTACCATAAGGAAAAAGCAGACTATAACCATTATGCAAGATATTGAAGAAGCTTATAAGCTTATGCTTCAAGCATTAAAAAAACAAGGCAATAAGAATCATAGTACTATGTTTGTCCCTAATCAAGTAACATGCACCTTTGAGAACATTGCTGGAATGCAGGAGACAAAGGAAGAGCTAAAAGATATTGTTGAGTTTCTTAAAAAACCTGAACATTACAAGAGATTAGGAGCAAAAATTACGCATGGTGTTTTACTGCACGGTGATCCAGGAAATGGAAAAACATTATTAGCAAAAGCTATAGCCGGAGAAGCAAATTGTCCATTCTTTATAATAAATGGATCAGATTTCGTAGAAAAATATGTTGGGGTTGGTGCTAGCAGAGTTCGAGAACTGTTTAATGAAGCTCGTAAGCATAGTCCAAGTATCATTTTTATTGATGAAATTGATGCTGTTGGTATGCACAGGGACTCAGATAGTGATGGTGGTGGTAATCGAGAACACATACAGACATTGAATCAGCTTCTTGCAGAAATGGATGGATTTAATTCAGATGATAGCTCGGTTATTGTAATTGGAGCAACCAATAGGCCTGAATCTTTAGATGATGCCTTAGTGCGTGCCGGTCGTTTTGATAAAAAAGTTGCAGTCCCTTATCCAGATCTTTATAGTCGAGAAAAAATATTAAGCGTGCATGCACAGTCAATAAAGTTGGATCGTTCAGTAGATTTATCTAAAGTGGCTCGTGGCACACCGGGATTTTCAGGCGCAGATTTAGCAAATCTTGTTAATGAAGCTGCCTTGCATGCTACCAAAAATAGTTCTCAAACTTCCGTTACCATGGCAGATTTTGAAGCAGCTCGTGATAAAATTACCCTCGGAGAAGAACGAAAAACGATGGTTTTAACTGAACTTGAGCGTAAAATTACGGCATTTCATGAAGCTGGTCACGCTTTAGTACGTCTTCTAATGCCGGATCTTTGTGATCCACTTCATAAAGTAACTATTATTCCACGTGGATTTGCGTTAGGCGTCACCTACTCTTTACCTGAATATGAAAAACATTCGCAAACTAAAGAAGAGATGTTTGCGTTGCTTATGGTATTATTGGGCGGTCGTGTTGCAGAAGAGCTCGTATTTAATGTAGTTGGAACGGGAGCTTCAAATGATTTTGAAAAAGCTACTGAGATTGCACGTCATATGGTGTGCAGTTATGGCATGACTGAAGAATTGGGATTGGTAGTATATAAGCAAAGACGTGGGGATTATAGCTACTCTCAAAGAACTGCAGAACGCATTGATATGGAAATTCAAAAACTTTTATCGCAATCCTACGAAAAGGTAAAAGCTCTTTTGATGCAGCATAGAGATAAGTTAGAAAAGCTCGCAAATAATTTATTTGAAAAAGAAACCTTGTATGCTTCTGAAATCTATCTGCTTTTAGGCATTGAACCTCGAGAAGATTTTAAACTTTCGCAAAGGAGTTAAGTATATGAAAAAAATAGTTTTATTGGGTCTATTTTTTTCTTTCAGTTTTTCTTCTTTATATACTCAAATCCGTGGAATTATTGCAGCTGATTGTCATGGTGTTATTGTAAAAAGTAAAAAATGGAAAAGGCAACAGGATGTTGCGCTCTTTATTGTAAAACATTTTTATGAATTACCAATGATTGTCAGAATAGCAATAAAGCTGATCTATAAACGCTACAAGCATGAAAAGATTACGGTTGCTAAAGTTCTGCAAGAGTTTCCTGAACTGGAAAAATATAGAGAAGATATTTACAATTTTATTACATTACAAGAACCGGTTGAGCCAATAATTGAGCTCTTAAAGCAGCTAAAAGAGTGCGGCTATCTTATTGTTTTAGCCTCAAATATGGCGCCTGATACATTTGAACATAATATGAAAAAGCGCCCTGAGCTTTTGGAATTCTTTGATTTTCATTTTTTAGCTTCCGAGGAAAATGGGTCTAAGGTTGATGATCAATTAAGTTATGATGCAGTTTTTATTGCTAAAAATAAGAACAACTACTTTGTCCAATTGCGGGAAAAAGTTAATGAATATGCAGGTGTAAGCAATGATATGGAGATTTTGTTTATCGATGACAGAATAGAAAATGTTCAAGCAGCTAACGCTGCCAATCTTAATATTAGAGGAATAGTACCTGAAGAGTTAGAAAAAGAATGTAATAGAGTATGTTTTAGTATGAAAGAAGCCGATGAGCTATAGAAAGTATGTTTTTTTATTAAGTAGTGTCCTTTTAGGTTCTGTTTTGTTTGCCAATGATGAAGAGATAAAAAAGCCGGTGAAGGTTTTAGCAATCGATTATCATGGCGTTATAGTTGATCCACAGTGGCGTAAATTAGCTTGGTGCAGCACTAAAATAGCTGGTCGTAATTTTACTGATTTACCAAATATGGTTATGCCTGGGGTAAAAATCGGAAAGAAATATGTGTATGGCCAGGAGCTAACTCTTGAATCAATTTTTAGAGATGTTCCTTATTTAGAGAAATATGAAGATGAAATATATGAATGCATGAATGTTTTAGAGCAACCGAATGAAGAAACAATTGCTATTTTGAAACGATTAAAACAGCAAGGTGTAAAGTTAGTTTTAGCCTCTAATATGCATGAGGATAGTTTTAAAATAAATAAATCAAGGTTAAAGCCAGAGCTTTTTGAACTCTTTGATTTTTATCATATTGCCGGTGAGAAAAATGGTAGAAAGCCAGATCCCATTTATTATAAAAATTTACGTAGGAGAATGGAAAAAAAGTTGTGTAAGAATGATGATGAATGCATTACTACAATGAAAGCTGCCTTTACCGATGATCTTCAAGAAAATATCGAAGGATCTCAGATAGCCGATGTTGGTATTGAAGGAGTTCATTTTACCGGTGCTCATAAGCTTGAAGAAGATTTGGTTCGACACGAAATTCTTGAAAAAGAAGAGCAAGTACACTAATGGCTATACTATTTTTTAAAAAATTTATACCTGAAATAAAATAAAAAATAATAATTGTTGATTGCCGCAACTACCTAAAAATGTTACACTTTCCTTTAGAGTACTATAAAAATTTAACAACATAGTAAAAGGAATTTTCTATGAACGTACAAAAAAAACTCATCCTTATTGTGGCTTTTTTACCAATTCAGATTTCGCTTGCGCAGTCACTATTGAATGAAAAGAATCTCATTGATAAAGCTCTTTGTTTTGTAAATCAATCAAGAGTTATGCATTTCTTTGAAAATCAGATGGCAAAATTGCCTAAATTGTTACCATATGGTAATGAATTAGCATCCCCTGAATATCAAGAATTGGGAAAAGAAGCTCAAATTGCTGCCGGTATTCCAGAAGAGTACCATGTTCCTATAAAAAAAATTCCTTCAACGCATCCTTTGGCTCCCTTTGTTGGAGCGGTTGCAGAGGCCGATGCGATCTATGTTAATGAAGAAAAGTTAAATCAGCGTTCTTATGGAGCGCGTCGTTCTGCTTTATTCCATGAAGCGATCCATAAAAAAAATAATGATATGTCGTCTGATACTTTATTAGAATTAGCAATGATGGCAGGATTATCTCTAGGGACACATGCATGTATAAAAGCAATTAAGCCTGCAGGAAAATATAAAATTTTACATGCGCTTGCCGTTATTGTTTTTGGGATGTGTGGAGGTGGTTATGCTAGTTCATGCTATCATCATTATTTTGAGCGCCGTGCAGATATTGAGGGTCATTATGCAACGCATTGTTCGCAATGTGTTCATGAATCAGCTGAGCAAAGAAGAATTATTTTTGAACAAGAGAATAGTCCGCTTAAGAATAATGGATATCTCTGTGCGGATGATTTGGAAAAAATAGCTCAAGAATTAGAAAATAGAAAAGAGATGTGCGCATTTCATGCAAAGCACGTGGAAGATAATGTGCTTACAGTTGTTGAAAATAGCTAGTTTTTTGAGCGATAAGATTTTGAGGCAGGAATTTATTCCTGCCTATTTTCATTGTATTGAAATGGTAACTTTTTAGGAACCATTTGCAAACCTATGCTATTTTAACTACAATCAAACGAAACGTGTAGTGATGAATTTGATTAAAAATTGAAATGATAGTTCTCCAGGTAAAGAGGGTACATTAATGTACAAAACGATCTGTATGCAGATGATCTTAAAAAGGAGCTAGGAAATAATGAAAATTTTAACAAGCTATTTTACCGGCATTCGCGATCAATCACAAGGCGAGAGTTATCTTACCATCGTCCGTTATTTTGTTCCGGAATTTATTACAGCTTTGGTATTAGCTCTCTATATTATAGATGCTTGGTGGGTCGCAGATCTTAAGTCTACTGCAATTTATGCTACGGCTGGAACTACCAATATTATGATGAATTTTATTATTAAGGTTGCTGAAGGTTTTTCTGTAGGGACAACGATTATGAGTGGTCATTATAATGGGCTTCAGGATATTAAAGAAGTTGGCAAAACCATGGTTAATGCCTTTTGGGCAACAGTTATAACGGGTGGTCTTATTGCATTAACTCTTTTTTTTGGTGCTTCTTGGATATATACTATCTATGGTGTTCCTGAAAAAATGATCGCGATCGGGGTACCTTTTTTACGATTACGCGCATTGAGCATCTTCTTTATGTTTATCTATTTTGCTGTTATTGGATTTTTAAGAGGAATAAAAAAGCCTAAAATTCCCATGCAGATTTTTACGTTTGGCGCTTTGATTTTTCTTTTCTTTGATTATGGGTTAATTTTTGGTCATTTTGGTTTTCCCAAAATGGGGCTGCAGGGATCTGCTCTTGCTTCAGTTATTCAATATGGGGTGATGTTAGTAACATCATTGAGTTATTTGATTTTTGATAAAGAAAATCGCAAATATGGATTTCATTTATTTGCTGAACGCATAAGTCTTGCTCGCATAAAAGAACTCTTTACGTTGAGTTGGCCCGTGATGCTTGATAAAGGGACCTTAGCAGCAGTACCACTTTGGTTGGGATATGTTATCAATCCTATGGGTGTATATGCTATTGCTAGTTTTACGGTCATTAAAGATCTTGAACGCATTGCAATTTTGCCTGCGGCAGCATTTGCACAAGTAATTACTTTCTTAGTGAGTAACGCGTATGGCTTAGGGGATTGGGAAGGTATAAAAAGCACCATAAAAAAGACTATTTTCCTTTCTTCTTTTTTTGTTTTTCTAATTTTATTTGTTTTTTCATTGTGGCCGGAATTTTTTATTAAACTTTTTGATCATAAAGATAAATTTACCGCATTTGCATCAAAAATTTTCCCTGTTTTAAGTGTACTTGTCTTTTGTGATCTGTTACAATTAATTTTGTCCGGAGCAATGCGCGGAGCAGCAAATGTTAAAATGGTAATGTGGGTTCGCTTAGCAATTTGCTTTTTGTTTTTTGCGCCTGTTTCCTGGATTTTTTCAAAGCTACCACTTGAAAGTTCTTCTCTTAAATTTTTGTTAGTATATAGTACCTTTTATCTTGGTAGTGGTTTAATGAGTATACTATATATTTATAGATTTCGTGGTGAGCGTTGGCAACATAAGTCTATTTAAAAAAAGAGCCCAATATGCAAAAAATTAGTAAACACGAGCTTATATCTTTAGCTCATTTATCCCGGTTACAACTTTCTGAAGATGAGGTGCTTTCATTGATCCCCCAGATTAATGATGTATTAACCTATGCATTACGTGTTAAAGATATTGTACAGATGCGCGCAATCGAGGTCCTACCTTCTGAAAAAAATCGTAATGTTTTCCGTGACGATATTGTTGTAAAAACTGATCCTGAATTAGTATTAAAGCAAGCCCCTGAAAGGGAACAAAATTATTTTGTTGTACCCATGATTTTGGAAACTACCTAGGAAATAAGACACATGAAATTAGCTTTTGCTACTATAACTGAACTACAAAATCTTATATATAAAAAAGAGATAACTCCTCAAGAATTGGTTGAATATTGTATTAAACGATTTGAAGAGCATGATAAAGATCTTGGATCGGCGTTGGAGATATTTGATAAAGATTCTATAGTGCAAGCAGCTAAAGATCAGGGAGTATTACAGGGAATTCCAGGTCTTATTAAAGATAATATTTGTCAAAAAGGACGAATAACCTCCTGTGCATCAAAAATGTTACAGCATTATGAAGCGACGTATGATGCAACAGCTATAAAACGTTTAAAAAATGTAGGTGCTCCACTCCTTGGTAGAGCTAATATGGATGAATTTGCCATGGGTAGTTCGACTGAAACATCTGCATTTAAAAAAACAAAAAATCCTTGGAATAAAGAATGTGTTCCTGGAGGGTCAAGCGGAGGTTCGATAGCAGCTGTTGCAGCCGGCTTAGTTCCTTGGTCTCTTGGTTCAGAAACTGGTGGCTCTGTTCGTCAACCTGCAGCATTATGCGGAATTGTCGGGCTTAAGACAACCTATGGTTTGATTTCTCGTTATGGATTAATTGCCTACGCCTCATCTTTAGATCAGATTGGTATTGCAACACGCACTGTAAAGGATAATGCCATTATTCTATCTACTATTGCAGGTAATGATAGCAATGATTCAACAACAGTTTCACTCTTGGGGCACGATTATACTCGTTCTTTAGAGCGTACCTTTGAGCCTGGATTAAAAATCGGTATTATTGATAATGCATTACATGCTGAAGGCGTTGATCCTGATATGGTGCAAGCGATAGAAAATTCAATTGCAACCTTGCAAAAATTGGGTGCCACCATTGAGCGTGTATCCTTGCCAAGTATGGATTATGGTGCTGCGATATATTTCATCATAAGTCGAGCTGAAGCAGCTTCCAATTTAGCACGCTTTGATGGCGTGCGTTATGGATTACGCGATAAAAATGCTGATACATTGGTTGCAATGTATGAAAAATCACGTCAAGAAGGTTTCGGTACTGAAGTTAAAAAACGTATTATGATTGGTAATTACGTTCTTTCTGTTGGTCACGCAGGCGAATTTTATGCCAACGCTGTAAAAGCACAAAAAATTATGCGTGCTGAGTTTAATGAAATGTTTAAAAAAGTTGATCTTCTACTTGCACCGACATCGCCGACGCAAGCTTTTAAGTTTGGCGCGTTTGATGATAATAAGTTACAAATGGATCTTCAAGATTATTTCACTTGTCCAAGTAATATTACCGGTATCCCTGCGATATCGATTCCTTGTGGTTTTTCAAAAGATCATTTGCCATTTGGGCTACAACTCATGGGACCACATTTGAGTGAAGCATTGTTATACCAAGTAGCACATGCTTATGAGCAAGCTACTCCTTGGCATACTATGCATCCAAAGGGTTTTTGAAGATTAGTTTATGTTTTTAAAGCTAATATTAATACTTATTAGTATCATTTTATTGTTTTTTCTTTTTACTAATAATGGGATTCAGATATTTAAATAATGAAGACGGAATCTTTTTTGTAATTAAGTTCATATTATTATCAGCGTAACAAGTGGCTTTAAACAAGTGCAAACTACAACAAATACAATTGACTTTTTAACAAAAAACTAAGAACATAAAGCAACTAAAAAACATCATTGTAATGAAAGTATTCATATGATCAGATCCAGAATTTATCTTTCTTTTGCGCTCTTCGTATTCTCATCAGTCCACTATTCCTATACAATGGATAAACCTAAAATGCCTGCTTCGATTCAAGATAATGATGATGCTTTATCAATTACGGTAAATCTAAAAAATAACCAAGAAGAAATTATTTATTCATCACAATGGAATCTCACACAACTGCATTATGTCGGCACTTTACATGATCAACATGAATTTGAATCTGATGCCCCCCTGAGTCTGCAAGAATCACAAATTTCAAAAAAACAATTAAAAACCATTGAAAAATTAGCAATGCTTCTTGCAAGTTTGGAACAAGAAGATCCAAAAAAACAAGTAAAAAAACAAAAAAAACAGCTTAAAAAATGTTTTAACAATACAAAACAATCTGAGCAAACGCTTATTGAACTTATGAATGGCGCAAACTTTCTTAGCTGCCAACCATTACTTGATGCATGCGCAAATCAACTTTATCAACGTGCGAAATCATTATCATTAGAAGACAAAAGTGATCGAGCGATAACTTTATTAGAAGAGATAAAAGTTTCTGAGCTTTCAGTGGCCATTGGCAATCATTTTTTAGATAATTCTCGCCATTTAAAGCAATTGCTTGTCTGTATTTCTGATACATTTAAAACAATTAAACTTGGAGGCGAAACAATATCATTATGTTATTCTCCAAACGGAGGATCATTAGCATGTATTCAAAATAGAGGACATGTAGAACTTTTACTTAATGATACAGATTCATATCAAATAGAAGACTCTATTGGATCAATATTCTCAATAATTTTCTCCGATGAAAACAAAATACATTATGTTCCATACCCTTATAGTTTACTTTATACCTTTGATTGTAATGAAAAATCTCTTTGTCATGTTAATACTATTAAAATAACAAGAGTAATTTCTCATTTATTGCATATACCTGAAAAAAAAGCCTTATGTATATTTGGCGAAAATAAAATTTCAATCTGGAATCTTCCAAATGGAAATGAATTAACTGCTATCTTGGAAGAATATACTCATATTAAAAACATAAGAGCAGTAGCGGCCGATTCAAAAAAAAATTGTCTATTTTTAGGCTGTGCAGTAAGCATTGATATATTAGAAATTGATAAACCTCGCATATCAAAAACATTTACTAGTAACTTTTCGACTACGGCACTTTGCCTTTCAAAAGACAGAAAAACATTATTTTCCGGCAACGAACAAGCACAAATATCTTTTTGGAATATCGATAAAGGAACCACTTTTAAAACAATAGCATGCAACCCGGCAATTCAATACTATGGAATGCCACCTCCAATAAGGCATTTAAGATTATCGCCTGATGGCACCATGTTGGCAGTATCTTTTGCAAATCCTAGCCCCATACAATTGATTGACACACAGGATGGCTATTGTATAAAAGTTTTTTCGAACAACTCGCATTATATTGATTTTGCACCAGATGGAAAAACATTAGCAGCAAAAGGATTCAGCGGCGTTGTATTAAGTAATCTTTATAACGAAAAACTCTATAAAAAATTACGAAGATTTACTGCTGAACATATTGCCGTACTTGATTATTGCGCCCAAAAAGCACTCAACAATCAACCAATTGAATTATCAGAAAAAAGTCAGCAATTATTTGATGAATTACCTGAAGAAATCAAAAGATACATAGAAAATAATGGCAAAAATTGACTGTTCACAACAATCTGAAAATATGAAATTTAAAAACATCTTGTAATGAAAGTACTCATATGTTCAAATCAAAAATCTATCTTTTTTCTGCACTCTTCTTATTTTCATCAGTCCACTATTCCTATACACTGGAAAAACCTAAAATGCCTGCTTTGGTTCCAGATAATGATGATGCTTTATCAATTACGGTAAATCTAAAAAATAATCAAGAAGAAATTATTTATTCATCACAATGGAGTCTTAGACAACTCGAATACGTAAAATATTTATATGATCAATATAATTTGACACAAGATACTATTGTTGAAATTAATCATCCTATTGTTATTAAAAAATATTTCAAAACAATCGAAACAGCAGTAAAATCATTAGCTCAACAAAAAACAGAAGAAAGACAACTTGCTACACTGCAAAAATTATTCAAAACACAACATTATCAAAAAAATGCTGTAGCTCTTTTAAAAGCAAGTGACTTTCTTAATGTTACCCCAATTTTTAATGCATGCTTAAGATATTTAAGCGCTAAAACACTACAACTCACACAAAACAATCAACTTTCTGCAGCACTTACATTACTTGATGATATTGACAATGCAACCATTTCAATAGTTTTAGGAAATCATATACTGAAAAATTCACAAGAAATACATCATTTACTTATCAGACTAAATCAGGAATATATCGTTCATAAGAAAAAAACTCATGCTTCTCATCCTAATTTTATTCCAGTGGATACTTTAATATTTCGATCAGGCAATTACAAAAGAATAACATTTTGGCATAATCATACTTTAACAACATTTGCAACACCAAGCACTGAAAATCTATATACAGCATGCATTTGTTCAAAATCTAATAAATTATTTTGTTTATTTAGAAATAACATTCAACTTTATGATCTACAAGGTAATTTTTTAGCCACAAGGAGCGTAAAACTAGGAACTCGAGCACTCACTTATTCCCATCAAAGAAATGTTCTCAATTTTATACAAGATCATTGGATCTATAGTTATTATCTTGACATCAACACATTAACAGATCAAGCATCTCAACAATTATATTTTGGCCCCAAGATCGATGCTTTTGCCTTTGATAATGAAACTCTCACATTCTATATTGCTCATATGAAGCAAGGCATTTATAAATACAGGATTGAAGATGGTAATTATCAACCATGCTTTTCCTCCTTTAAAAGATCTAAGAAACCTATTTCTTGTTTATGCTTATCTCATGACAAAAAAACACTTTTTTCACTATCAAAAAAAAACAATAGCGACACATGTAATAAGGCAGAACTTTGTTTTTGGGATATAGAAAAAAATGAGCCATCTAAGGTAATTCCCTTAGATGATTATCGATTCCAATATACTCAATATATCTATCAATTAATCCAATCCCCCGATGGAACATTATTAGCTTTAACATGTGATGAAGAATCACATGTTACTTTATTTGACACACAATCTGGACATAGAATAAGAACTTTTAAAGATTATGCCTACCCTGTTGCTTTTTCTCTCGATGGTAAAACTCTGGCAGCACAATGTTACAAGGGTGTAATAGAGCATGTGTTATTTGATGAAGAATTAGAAAAAAATTTACATAATTTTTCAGCACATCATATTGCATTGCTTCATGCTTGTGCGCATAATTTAAAAGAAAACAATGGTCTTGCTAATATAAATTGTATTAATGAGTCAAAAGATACCCAGATCTTATTTGATGAATTGCCAGAATCGATCAAAGGGTACATAGAACAGAAGAATAACACCAAATATCTAGAGAAATAAAAAAGAAATTTTCACTCAATAAAATTTATTTATTGTGCAATTTGTGCATAATCAATTTGGCCAATCAGATGATCCGGATTTAAATTTTTCTTTTGCTCTGCATTAAATTCTCTGGAGATTGTACCATTTTCCAAAACCCAAATTTTATTTCCAAGAGCCAGTGCAATATGTGGATCATGCGTTATAAGCAATGTTGTTATAGCATGTTGTTTAATAAATTTCACAGCATGGTGTAAGAGTTTTGTAGAAGCCTGTGGATCAAGTGCTGCGGTGGGCTCATCGAGTAAAAGTATTTTAGGTCTAAGTTGTGTGGCCATTACAAATGCAATAAGTTGTCGCTGCCCTCCGGATAATGCATTCATTGGTTTTTCTAAAATAGATTGATCCATGCCGAGATTAGTTACAAGCTGCTTTGCGAGTTCACGCGGCATTGCTTGCATCCCGTTAACAAGGCGAGCGTTTCTACGGCTATAAAGAGCTATAGCAAGATTTTGTTCTACTGTTAATGATCCAACAGAATTGAGTTGTGTATTCTGAAAAATACGGGTAATCATACCAGCACGTTGTTGTTCATCTAGTTGTGTAATATCTAAACCATCAAGAATGATGGTGCCGGACTTTGGTTTAATTTTCCCTGCAATTGTGTCAAAAAAACTACTTTTTCCTGCGCCATTGGCGCCTACAATCACGATAAAATCGCCTTGTTGAACCTCGCAAGAAAGATCTTGTAAAATATGATTATTGCCGTACCAGATGTTAATATTTTTAAGTTTTAACATAGTAGTATCCTTATTTTTTATTGAGCTGCTGCTTAATTACAATTAAGAGAACAATAAGTAATGCTGTAATTAATTTGTTCCAATCTTGATCCATTTGTAATTCAAAGGTGAGTGCAATAATTGCTTGGTAGGCAATTGATCCGATTACAATGGCTATCCCAAAATTTGCACTGAATGTTTGAGCTAATATCATGCCCGCTAAGCCTATAATTAAGACACCGACACTTGTCCAAATTGAAAAATAACCGGCATACTGCACAAATAATGCACCACTGACTGCAGCTAATGTATTTGAAAGTGTTAACCCTAAGATTGTATAACCGGCTACGCTTTTACCAACATTAGTAAGCATTTGTGGCGTATCTCCGACAGCATGAAGTAAGAAACCAATTTCCGTTTTTAGAAACCAGTTGATAAGAGAAAATAGTATGACGCAGAGGAGTGTTAAAACTAGTAGTGGTTGATATGGTGCAAACAGTGATGGCAAAAGTGTAAAAATAGTTGAGTTACCATGTAATGCCATGTTTGATCCGGCTATTTTTAAGGTGATTGAGAATAGTCCTGTGGTAACAACAATGCCGCTTATTAACGCATTAATTTGTAATTTAGTAGTAAGCAAGCCTGTTGCTATTCCAGAAAGAGCACCCGCAATCGATGCTCCGACAAGTCCAATCCAAGGATTAATTCCGTAACTGATAGTGAGGGCGGTTATGGCTCCGCCGAGTCCGAATGCGCCTTCAACTGCTAAATTATCAAAATTAATAAGACGCGAAGCAAGATAAACGGCTGCAACAATAACACCGAAAATTAATCCTCGCTCAACAATGCCTTGTGCTATGTGTAGTAGTTCAATCATATTTTCCTTACAAAACTAACGTGATATGTTCTTTTAATGACTCCGGAATGTTCAGTCCAAGGGCTTTTAAACTATTTTCATTAATGAATATTTGTTCGCTTTGTGCTTGTTCAATCGGTAATTCATAGGGTAATTTAGCTCCTTTCAATAGTTCATAGGCGATTTGTGCTGCTTTTTTACCGCTTGCTTTATAATCAACTCCTCGTGAGGCAAGTGCACCGAATTTAACGAGCATATTATCACTGACGATTAAAGGCTTTTTATGTTTGAGTGTTATTGTTGCAATCAACGTAATAGTTGAAGCAACCGTGTTGTCAGTTGGAGCAAGAATTACATCCGTTTTTCTGCAGGCTAACTCAACGACTGCTTGAATGTCGGATTCATTGCTTACTGCAAAATCAACAGGGGTTAAGCCTTTGGCTACAAGTTCTACATGCATTTGTTTTATTAGAGCGATTGAATTTGTTTCACCTGAAGTATAAATAAGGCCAACTGTTTTTGCATGAGGTATTAATTGTGTAAGCATCTCAATTTCTGCTTTAACATTGATCATATCTTTTACACCACAAACGTTTGTGGTTGGATTGATTAATCCTAATGCATGTGGGTCAGTTACGGCTGCAATAATAATAGGCCTTTCTTTTTCAACTGTGCTCATAGCTTGAGCTGCAGGAGTTGCAATTGCAAAAAATCCCATGAACCGTTTGTTAGCATGAAATTGTTGTGCTATTGCATGAGCTTGAGCAACAGAACCTTGCGCATTTTGAATGACAAACTCAACTGAGTTGCCAATTTTATTTTTTAGCTCTTCAATAAAACCGTCACGAGAAGCATCAAGTGCCGGATGCGATGCTGTTTGCAATATGCCGATAGTAAAGGCTATTTCATGTTTTGGTTTTCTTATACGTTTCATGATAATAAATGCCGGAACAGCTGCTATTATTGATGTAATCAAAACTATCTTTTTCATATGAGATCCTTTTGTTGAGGTACGATAACAATACAATTTAAATTTTTGGCAATAAAAAAACCCCGGGGTTTTTTCCGGGGTTTTTACACTTTGCCTTATAATTTTTAAAACTTATAATTTAGGCATAATGCGACCCCTCGTATATAAAATAAAAATAATAAGAATAGCTATAAGAAAGGGCGCAATCCTGGCTTTTGGCATTGATAAGGCCATAAGCTTTAACATCTAAGAATAAGTTATTGATGGTAGGTATAGTAATCTTCATATCTTTTACTTATAACATTAAATAATACAAATAGCAAGATTGGATTTGTTTGAGTTAACATTTATATATACTAATTCATTGAATCTGTATTATCCAAAACAAAAAACAATCATTTTTAAAAGTAACTTTAGCAAATAGGCCTGCAACAAAAGTTCGGTTTCTTGCAAAAAGAAACCGACATGTCGTGGGGTATTTACAAATAAACTAGGAAAGTTAGAAAGTATAGTTTGATGCAAATAACTTTCTTGAAAATGTTGATGTGCTTCAGTATGGTTTGTGTAATTTCCATAGGTTCCATAACAAAAATAGAGTAGAGGAACTAGATCAACTGAATGGGCTAAGATTTTTTTCCAGGAATAGGGGGGGCTATTGGTTATTACCGTTTCGATAGGTTGTTGAGGTTGTAGAAGATGAGGTTTTTGTGCGTAAAGATGTGCAAGTGCTTGTTGGAAGTTAGATATTTTTTTACGTTTTAGTTTTAAATCAAAAGACCGTTGCCCCACACTATGAGATATGGGGCATACTTGAATAGTTATCAAAAATATCCATAAGCTTTTGTTATTCATGTACTAAAAAAGCAATGCATTTTTTTTCATTCATTGTTCCTGTTTCATCACCATTGGCCTCATGAGCATTGTGTCGTGGAATAGGTTGATTCCGCATGAGGCGGGTAACATGTATGTTGATCCATTCTGTTATAGTATCACGCACTATGTTAAGTCTTTGAATTTTTGTTTGTGCCTTAACCAAAAGTTTTTCGTAATTAGGAAATAGAGGTGCAGCTTTATAGGTGATAATTCCGGTATAAAAATCGATAAAATTGTTCAGTTCATCCAGTTCTTGTTCTACATCTTTATTAAAAAGAAGTATGGAAGGCATAAGATTTGCAGGGTTTATCAATGGATATCGAGCTTTAATTTCTTCAATAATGCCATCGGCCAATGCTAAAGGATCGATGCTTTTAAGATCAGCCGGCGGTATATGTTCTTGGAAAGATCCCCATCCGGTATTTTTTTTAACATTTTTTACATGATACTGTAAGGTGAAATAGATAACTGCATAGCTGCATGCAACAGCACCTAATGCAATAAGGCAGTTTTTTGCAGTAAAAAGTGTTGGGATCTTTTTTATTTTATCATAAAATGGCACAAAATAATCACGTGTTTCCTGATGAGAGTATGAATACTCATGCTGTATAGTATGCGGTGGCTGATTGATGGGAGCGCCTTTGTGTGTAGGATTTGATTGCTGGTGGTACTGCTGTTGAGTCGGTTGTTGAGGCGGCTGTGTAGAAATGACAACAGGAGGCTGTTGTACACTCACGCTCACTTCTCTTCTTTTTTCCTCAAGATTAAAGCTCTGAGAATTATTATTCGTTATTGAAAAGTAAGCACCTTGTGGAACTGGTTGGTACTCTTTCTTTTTTTTTGGATTCTTGTCATTTTCGCATTGAATAAGAATTGTTGTTGCAGCGAGCGCAGTTAACATTACTATTTTTTTCATACATGCTCCTCTTTTTTTTACTATGCTTCTCTATCCGTTCAAATTTCAAAGGTTGATTTCATATAGTGTTGAAAATAGCACATTATATTTCTATCTACAATAATGCGTTCATTTTTGACAAATGACATGTAGGCAGCATATCCATAGTATGTTATATAGAGATATGGGTTAACAAAAAGGCCAACTCCAATCATTGCCAGATTCATATGATCATTGTCTTTTTCGGCTCTGAATTTTATTGATTGCACTGCAATTAACTGCTCTTTGACTGTTTTTGGCCAATAAGCTTGTTCATCTTTAGTGAGCGAATTATACAGAACTTTCCAATCGTATTCACTATATGCATTAAGAAATTTTTCATACTGTGCAGGCGTTAAATTACGTAGATATTCTCGTTTTCTTGAAGGTGTTAATTGTCCGAAAACTTCCTTTTGATCTTCAACAGGTAATGAAAAGATGCACTCGACAAACTCAGAGTTGTTTCTATCTTCACAACACTCTGATTCTTGTTTTTGTACATAAATTTTTTGTGAATTATCATTTATTATTTTATAGTAAATATTTCCTTGATCTTGCTCTTTAGTTAAAGAACCGTTGAAGGAGCAGATCATGCTAGCAAGGAAAGAGAGAAATAGCAGATAACTATATATGTTCATGAGCAATGCCCTTACTTATTTTTTTTATCTTGATTAAGAAGTGCAAAAAGCGCCATACGCTGTTCATAAACTGTTTTAGGCCAAATTTGTCGTGCTTTTTCAGGTATTTGTTTAATAACTTTGTGCCAATCATACTCATTAAAATCATCGAGGAACTCTTCATATTCTTCTAAAGTTATTCCTTTTAAAAATTCTTCTTTTTGTTCAAATGATAGTTCTATAAAGAGGCGTATTCGTTCTTTATGTGTAAGTGTTTTATAGCAACTCTTTAACTGAGTTTTACGGGCCTGTTTGCATTCATGATAGTTTAAATTTTCTAATGTTGTGGTTTCAATAAATGAACTTAAATTCTGAGAATTGTCATGAGTGTGAATTACGTGCATGAAGCATAATAAGGCTCTTAAACAATTTTTTTTTATTATCATAAAGGAAATCCTTTTTGCAGAGCATCTACATAAAATATACTATAATCTAGCTATAATTATTTAAGGTATTTCAAGATTTTTTTATATCTTTGATGAAAGGGTGTGGATGAACGCAGTTATTTTTATAGGAAGCATACTTTTTTGTATATCGCTTCAAGCGCAGGTCGGATATATTTGTGTTCCTGTTGCTGATTTAGTTGCAGAACCATTTAATCTTGGCAATAAACAAACCATTAGAGAAGCATATGAATCACTTACCGTTTCTCCGGAACAAGGCAAAGGATCATGCTTGCGAGTGCATCAGGCCATTTTTAATGAGAAGGTAATGATTATTGCCTATAAAAATAATCAAGTTCAAATAGTTTTACAAAATTGTAGTTCCAAAGCAATGATGGGATTGTTTAATGAACCGGTAACAGTATGGACATTAAAGGATTGGATTATAACTCAGGAGGAGCTTGATCAGTTGTCTATTGATCAATCTATTTTTCCCGGCGCATATAATGAAACGACACGTTGTGATCCATCAATTATTACATTGATTACACCTTGGTTTGATGATACTACTCAGGTTACCTATTCAGCGGGGAGTCGATTTTGTTTATCTTCTGAACAAACTGATGATGATCATTGTGCTGTGATGCTCTATGACCATAAGCATAAAAGATCCGTGATAGCGCATATTCCTACGTCAAAAACTATTAGTTCCGGTTTTTTTACTCCTGAGCAGCGCAGAAAAATGTTTGTAAATCTTTTATATTCATGGTGTACAAAAGGAAAATCGATTCCTTTTGTTTGGGGCGGCACGAGTTTTATTGATTTCTCCGATGAACCTATAGTTTTGAAAAAATGGTTTAATGATGGAAATGAATCAAGTTCTTGGGTTTGTCCTACTTCTTCCAAACATTCTTTAAGTGGATTTGATGCATCAGGGCTTATATTACGAGCAGCACAAATTTGTGGAATGTCCTACTATTGTTGTAATAGTCGAACGGTTGCAAACTCATTATCTTTGGTACCATTTTCTGAGCTTCAAGAAGGCGATATCCTTTGGGCGCCCGGTTATGTTGCGATTATTGCATCATTGCAAAATAATGAAATTATAGAAGCTCAAGGTTATTCGCGTGGTTATGGAAATGTACATTCTATTTCTTTAAAAAAACGATTTGCTGATATAGAAACTTGGGATGATTTTATATATTGTTGTGAAAATAAAATTCCTCTTAAGTCATTAGATTGTCAGGGCCGATGCGTAGCATATGTTCCACTCTTTAAAATATATAGATTGCCCTGTTAATTATTAGAAAATAAAATTACAAGTAAGAAAATATTAGAAATATTGACTTTAATTGCCACCAAATTCATATACTAATTCTAGAGTTTATGAGGAATGAAAGGGTTTGTATGTATAAAAGAGCGTGTTTATTTCTATTGTTAGCAAGCGCTTTATTTAATGCACTAAAACCTATGGATCTATTTTTGAAACCTGCATTGAGCGGTTGTAGGCCATTAGAAATAGTTACTACTTTGTGGTGTGAATATAAACCTTTTGTCTATTCATCAGCTGCTGTTTTAATTGGTGGATTTTTTATCTATGATTTTATGCGAACACGACAGCGTATCCAACAGTTGGAAGATGAAGTTGCTCAGATTAATGCAAATAAAACTACTACAGCGATGTTAGCTGAAATAGGTAATGTAGCTACTAGAGTTGATGAGTTTGAAAAACATATAAAAAAAATAGATGATGATCTAAATTATCTTTGGAAATTTATTTTTACTTCTCGTAAAATAACCGAATATAATGAAATTGAAAATCATAAACAACCTTTTGTAATGCGACCACATATTCCACAATTTGATGGTTTTACCATACGAGATATTATTAAAGAAGTTTGTTCATTATCATCTAATGAATTACCGGATTCTTTTCGAATGAGATCTATTGCAATGCCTTCACCCAGAAGACAAAGCCCTCTTCCAAAATCTACTTCACCTGTATTAGTTTCCCATTCGCCTGTTTCATCGCCAAGTTCATCAGATGAAGAAGAAGGATTAAAACGATCGAAAACTAAACGTAAAAATAGTGCTGATGCAATGAACTCAAAGGGGAGAAAATCTCCACCAAATCAAAAATCATCGCCTCGAAAAAAGGGAGATGATTGATTGTTTTGTTACAATGAGTTACCGTACAAGAGCATTATAACTATTTTTATTAAAAGGAGTAGAATCATGATTATTGTAGTATCTAAAAAGCTTGTTGTTATTGCTCTTATTGCATCTTCTCTGAGTGCAAGCATTTGTGCTATGCAGCATGATGATGAAACAGCTCCAAAAAGAACCTTGAGCAGATCGATACAAGAGTATACGCAGTCATTCTTTAATGGCTGGGGACCAACCCTAACATTTTTTGCCTCTACGTCATTATATTGTACACGTTATGATCGCCAAGCTCCATTAAAAGCAGCCGTTTGGATTAAAACTAGTTTTGTAGAAACTCCGAAACTAGTTGCGTATCCGGCAGCTTTAGTAGGTATTTGCTGTGCATACACCTACTATAAACCTCGTTTTGAAGATTTACTGCAGCGAATAAAAGATCGTCGTCTTTGGTAATACCTCAGTATAGTAAATATGAAGGCTCACAGTGGTGGGCCTTTTTTTGGTGCGCCCGGCATGGGCGCGACCTACCGGTGAAAGTCCGGAATGACGAAGGCAACGAAGTCATTAGCCTAAGGCAAGGGTGTTCATCGCGAGGTGAAATCTGAAGGAAGCCGGCAGCAAAACCTTGGCCTGAGGTATACGAACTCTATGCGAGGCTAGCGATAGCGGATGAGTCTGCCAAGTAAGACAAAAGCCATGGTTGCCAAAACTATCGAGAGTAAATAGAGCAGGTAGATGAGGTGAAAGGGCGCGCAATTACCCGGGGAGATCTGTTTCCACGCCGACTAAGTTGGCAACCCTCTGTGAAAATAGAGGTTGAGGGACAGAAGTCAGCAGATGGCATAGTACCGAAAAAAAAATCGGGAAGGCCTGAACATGAGCGATAAAGATATGATTGATACGTACATCGAGAATGCAATGAAAGTAGAAAATCGAAAAAAAAAATCGAACCATCACTGAGAGGCGGTAGTGAATTCTACCAGGTCCTGATGAGGTACTGAGCAAACTTATGACACAAATCAACAAACATATCTTGGCAAATCATAATAATCAACTGATGGAGAAAGTGGTAGAGTACGATAATCTCAAGAAGGCACTCAAACGAGTGGAAAGAAACAAAGGCTCGGCGGGTGTGGATAATATGCAGGTCAATGAACTGCTTCCATATCTGAATGAGCATTGGAATCGCATCAAACAAGAGCTTCTTGACGGAACCTATAAACCAGCTCCCGTACGTCGAGTCGAAATTCCGAAACAAGACGGTGGAGTGCGTGAATTAGGAATTCCAACGGTACTTGATCGCTTTATCCAACAGGCAATCCAACAAGTCTTGACACCAATATTTGAAGCTACATTTTCAGAATTCAGTTATGGATTTAGACCAGGCAAAAGTGCACGGCAAGCTGTGCATAAAGCCCAAACCTATATCCAACACGGAAAGAAAATTGTGGTGGATATCGATCTCGAGAAATTCTTTGACCGTGTAAATCACGACATACTGATGTCGAAAATAGCACAACATGTCGAAGATAAACGCATACACGCAATTATCCGCAAATACTTGCAATCGGGAGTAATGCTCAATGGATGTCATGTGAGATCAGAGGACGGGACACCGCAAGGTGGCCCAATAAGTCCCCTGCTATCAAATATCATACTGAATGATCTTGATAAAGAACTTACACAAAGAGGACACTCTTTTGTTCGATACGCCGATGACTGCAACATCTACGTAGCAAGCAAGCGAGCGGGACAAAGAGTGTATGCAAGTATAATGAAGTTTCTACAAGAACGATTGAAGCTCAATATAAATGTACAAAAGAGTGCAATAGACTATCCATCGAGAAGAAAGTTCCTAGGATTCTCATTCACCTTTGGCTGGCAAGTAAAGCTGCGAATCGCTCCCAAAACCAGAATAAAGTTTAAGGAGAAGATTCGCGAGTTAACGAAGCGCAATTGGGGTATATCTATGAAAGAACGACTGAAGAAGCTCAATGAGTATCTCATTGGATGGATTGGATATTTCGGTATTATCGAAACAAAGAGTGTGCTCCAGGAACTTGACGAATGGATACGCAGAAGATTGAGAATGTGTTTATTGAAACAATGGAAGTTAGGGAAAACCAAGCTTGCAAAGTTAAAAGACCTAGGAATCGAAGGAAAATGGGCAGGACGCATAGCATTCTCAGACAAGAAATACTGGCGGCTGGCAAATACTCCACAAATAAACAAAGCCCTCGGCCTCGCTTATTGGCGAGAGCAAGGGCTTGTAAGTCTTGTTGAAAGATATTATGAGATGCTCGCGAAAGTATCGACATGAACCGCCGTATACCGAACGGTACGTACGGTGGTGTGGGAGGACGCGAGTTAATCACTCGCTCCTACCCGATTGGTTTTTTTTTAAACAATTGTTTACGTTGAAAGAATAGGAACTAGTTTTGCAATAAAAAAAGTGTTTAAGTAGTATGTGCAGTAGTAAAAATTCTTTTTTGATCATTATCTGTTATTTCCTGGTTACGCATATTCTTGTATCTTCTTCTGACATCTATCCAAGAAATATTTATTGTACAAAAAAAATAAAAAAACAAAGATGCATGCATAAGGCAGCACGTTTTTTTGGTGAAATTATTGTTGATGCGGTGATGCTCCATGTCAAACTTCTTTCTATGCAATCGGTTCATATTGTTACAGGGGTTACTCCCTTTTATCTTGCCTCGCGTATGGCTGATGAACGAATTCAAAATAATTTTTATGATTCAAAATCTCATAAAAATATTTATCAGTTACCTCAAAAGTGTCATGATATTGCTCATTATGGCATTGGAATTCCAATGGTTTTTCTTTCAAGTTTGGCAGTATGGGGATGGAACGAAGATCTTCGCACGACTGCACGGATTTTTGCCATTGGGTTACCCTTTGTGCATTCAGGAAAAGATATTATTAAAAAATTACGATTTAAATCGTGTCTGCGCCCATGGCATGAACAGTTTGATAAAAAACATCGTTCATCGGGGGGGTTTCCATCAGGGCATATGGCTAATGTCGTATATATGACGTCATTATTTGGTATGCGGCATGGTTTTGCATGGGGAGTTCCCTTAGGGCTTTTTGCATCATTTGTTTTTGCGGATTTTCTCAATTGCAACCGCCATTATCTCTCTCAGCTTATTGCAGGAGCCGGATTGGGACTCCTATTTGCCTATGCAGCAAATGCAGTAATTAATCAAAAACTGGAAGCACAGTGGTCTGTTGAATGTGTGCCCTCGTTTAATAATAGTACAGCCTTTAAAATTGCATATCGTTTTTAAGGTTGCATAAATTTTTGGCATGCTTCTGAACATTTACCGCAAGTTTCGATACAGATTAAGCATTTGTCAATGCATGCTTTATTGCCACCTTTGCATTCTTGCATGCAAAGCTCACAGGCGTCGATCGCATCTTGGCATTTTTTAATGCACCATTCTGCTTTTTTAATACATGCCTCATCATGACATTCTTCTACATGTTTACGACAAGATTTTATACAGATTTTACATGCTTCGATGCATTCGGCACACTCTTTTACAGAAAGACCAACATGCTCAGCACAATCGATATTATCATTAGCACTGCACATATCTATCACTTTTTGACACGTATCAATTGTTCTTTGACAAATCTCTATACAATTTGTAAAGCTTTTTTTGTGTTCTTGGTTGTAGTGACCTTCCATTATTTCTCCTTGCTACTATAATGATCCAATATTTTTTTTGTAAGCCTATCATAGGCACTGATTAGCATTCAATAAAAAGAATTATTATACTTTATTCAACTGAGCTATAAAATGTATAAAAAGCTTAAGAGGCTCATGAAAATATATATAAAAAATGTGTGAGGGATTGAGTATGATTGCTCTTAGAGCAAAAACAGTATCATTATTACTTTTGATCAGCGTTGTTTTCTATTTTGTTGGTTATCAAATGGTTTATAAAACAACAGGCGTTGCTGAATCAGTAGCTTCGACTTTGGTATATCCGTTTCTTCAAATGCAACAGAGCATAGTTAAAAAAGTTTCTCGATATAAAAAATCGTGGCAAAAAAACCACAGCTTGCAAGAAAAAATTGCTAGTCTGCGAGAAGAGAACAGTTCTCTTTTGGCAGAAAACGTTTCATTGCATGCATCGGGCCATTTTTTAGAAAATATACAAGAACTTATTTCTTTTAAGAAGCGTTATGAAGTTCAAAAATCTCTTTTAGCACAAGTGATTTTAAAAGAATTTTCTCCTCATGAGCATTCGCTTCTTGTTGATTGTGGATCTTTGCACGGTGCTGAAGTTGATATGGTTGCTGTCTATAAAAGTTGTTTAATTGGTCGTGTTGAATTTGTTTATCCCTATTATAGTAAAGTACGTTTAATAACCGATAGCTGCTGCAAGGTTGCTGCATATTGTCGTTCTTCAAAAGCACGAGGCATTCATGAAGGGTCTAATCAACACTATTCTAATTTACAATTTGTGAGCCATTTATCTCAGCTAAGCGTAAATGAAATTCTCATATCAAGCGGTGAAGGACTTATATTTCCGCAAGGTTTTGGTATTGGCCGTATAGCTTCTTTTGAGCATGATGGTCTCTATTATAAAATTATTGTAAAGCCATTGCTTAAACTTGAAGAACTCGAATATTGTTACCTTATTAAAAAGGGGCAAGAAACTACATAATTCCTTTTACCGATCCATATCGTTCTTCAAGGGTGAGGCATAGTGAATTAACCATTCTTGTCATGAATGAATCACTGCCATCAGTGTAATCAGGCGAACCAAATAACAGTGTCCAAAAGTTGGAAACCTTTTCAGGTTTTATCCATTCAATGGTGCCTTCAATAATGGTCATCTCTTTAATTTTTTGAAGAGCATTTGATTGTGATCCAATGAGATCGATGAGGCCTAATGAAAGAGCCTGTTTTCCTGTGAAAATTTTACCATCAGCCCACGATGCAGCATGTTCTAGTTCCAATTTAGGACGATGTGAAGAAACATGTTCAAGAAAGTTTTCATAACTGCTTTCAGCAACATTGGTTAAAAGAGCATTTTGCCCTGGTGTTACTTCAGCAAAAGGATCAGTAACTGCTTTATATTCTCCGGCTTTTATGACGTTATAATGTATTTTGTACTGCTCAATAAAATCATGCAACTTAAATTGGCCCGGAATGCTGACGCCAATGCTACCAACAAGCGTTGAAGGAGATGCAATAATATAATCTGTTGCAGCTGCAATATAGTAACCACCTGAAGCAACAATATTTTCCGCTATCGTTATAATTGGTTTAGGATGTTCCTTTTTGAGTTGTTCGATTTCATGCGCAATTGCTTCCGCTGTACCTGCTGCGCCACCGGGTGATTCAATATATACAAGAATAGCTTTAACTTCTTTGTCTTCAAAAAGCTTCTTAAGATGATGAACATAATATGATGAATTAAGGAGAATCCCTTTAATTGCTAGATACCCGACTTTAGTATGTGGTTCAAAATAACGGCTGTACTGTTTTTTGATGCTTTCAAAGAGCATTGGAGCAAATTGAAGTACAAGCAGTAGAATGAAGATGTTTTTGAAAAAATCAGCGGTTTTTGCCATAGAATCCTTTAGTGATTGTCTCATACGTGGTTAGGTTTTATAGTAGTCTATAATAAAATGTGATGATTTATAAATATTTATGAATTCTTTTTTGACTTTTTTAATCTTTTTCTTTAGAATTTGTTCTGTCCACTTTGATAGTGGGCGGTTAGCTCAGTTGGTAGAGCATCAGTCTTACAAACTGGGGGTCACTGGTTCGAGTCCAGTACCGCCCACCAGTACATTTCCCTCAGAAATGACTGGCAGGCCATTCTTCGATATCAATAATAAAGTAGGCCAGTTTTTGAAATAGTTGAAATTTGTTCCTCGGTAGCTCAGTTGGTAGAGCAAACGACTGTTAATCGTTAGGTCGCTGGTTCGAGTCCAGCCCGAGGAGCCATTCTACGTTTATCCAGGCCTTCCGGCTTGGCAAACTTCGAATGGCAGGCCAGTTTTCTGCTTGTTCTTCGTAGCTCATAGAGCGTAGTAGAACTGACGCCATAGTGGAATAATCTTAGTTGGAGCTGTAGCTCAGTTGGTTAGAGCGTCCGCCTGTCACGCGGAAGGTCGTGGGTTCGAGTCCCATCAGCCTCCGCCATACTTCGCGTAAAGCTTCGTATGGCAGGCCATCCTTTTAAAGGAAGTAAAATTTTATTAAAAAGATGGTTATTGTGACTAAAAAGCGAAGTATGTCCTTCGTAGCTTTAGCGTAGTAGGGCAGTCTTATTATAACTTTAAATCTGTTTTCTTATGTTCTATGTCTATTTATTAAAATCGTTAAAAGATCCCAATAAAACCTATGTTGGTTTTACTACCAATGTAAGAGAGCGGTTACAAAAGCATAATGAAGGTGGTTCTGTTTATACTTCCGATTATAAGCCATGGAAATTGATATCATCTATTGGATTTGATGAGGAAGCTAAGGCATTAGAGTTTGAAAAATATATTAAATCTGGGTCTGGGTATGCATTTGCAAAAAGAAGATTATGGTAATATATTTGAAATGTGTCAACGCAACGTGAAAAGTTCCGGTATTTAGCAAAGTAAAAAGTTCCTAACATTAAAGCGCCTCCACGGCCGGCGCGACCGGCTTCAACCTACTCTCACTAGGGGGCAACCAGCCTGCCAAACGTTGGCTATTTTTTGAAGGCTTTCTTGGTATACAGTCAGATATTTTTTTCTCCTGAATTTGGGGGGTTGGTAGATTTCGCTAAAAGAAAGTTCTGTTTTTCGAATCCACAGTTTTATGGTTCCATTTAAATGTACTTTAACAACAATGGTATTTTTTGGAAAAATGATTGTTTTTTGCTGATCGCTTAATTGAAAAATCTGTTTTTGGTAGGTAATAGTAAAATCATTCGTAAGAATACGAGTCTCTTGAGTGCTAAATATATCGTTTAAATCAAATGATTGAGCGCTAGCATGGGCATCGCCTTCTTGGGCAGCAGGAACTTGAAATGCAGCATTATGCTTTGCAATATAATTGCTTGTTCGCAGATAATTATTTGCTTGATCTATTGATGATATCCCAGCAAGTCTCATTTCCTTAATAAGGCGATCTTGAAGGGTTTGATTGCAACGTTCAACGCGGCCCTTTGCCTGAGGACTATTGGCATGTATAACATCAATTCCCAAATCTTTACAAGCGCGCTCCCATTGGGTCTTTTTAATATTTTCTTGATTATTCAAATTAACATGGAAAACAGAACCGTGGTCAGTATAAAAAGTTTGAGGAATCCCATATTTTTCAACGTAATTTTTAGTTGCGGTCATTAAAGCATGCATCGATTCAGAAGGGGCAAACTCAAGCCAAAGGATTTGGCCAGTAGCATCGTCAATAAAAACAAGTAAGGTACATACCCCAGCACGCCCTTCAAACCAGTCATGTGGAGAGCCATCAAGCTGAATCATTATGCCAAACATACGCCTTCTTTCTCGTCGCTTGCGATGCTTGCTGCGCTGTTTTTTAGGTTGCCATATTCCTGCCTTAATCATGACCTTTCTAACAGCTTCTCGACTTATCTTTATTCCATGCAACTCTTTAAGTTTTTCAGCCGCAAAGGTTGGCCCAAAGCCTTGCCAATCGCTTTCTAACAATGAGATTAACAATCGTTCTTCTCCTTGATCCCATCTATTTGGGCTTTCTTTTCCCCTATTGCCATGTACAAGGCCAAAGTCGTCAGATTCACAATATCTTCCATATTTTTCTCTGACCCACCGCTCTGTAAATCTCAGACGGGCTGCAGCCTCTGCCTGTGTCATTTTTCCTTCTTTAACCTGAACAAACACTTTTGCCTGTTCTCGTTCTTTGCGATTCATGGTAATATATTCCATATAAGTTCCGTTGCATTTTTAGAGTTTTTCTTTTTGTTTACAAGATTAAGTTTACCCTAAAAACCGGAACTTTTTACTTTGCGCTATAATAGGAACTTATCACTTTGCGCTAACAGTAATATATTTGAAATGCCTGGCGGGCCAGTTCTTTAAATGAATTAAAAAATATTAGAAAAATAATGATTTCTGTTTATTTGGGGTTGCTATGTTAAAAAAATTGTTCCTATTTTTTTTCTTCATGTTCGGGCTAGGGTCTATAAATCAAATTTACGCATTAGAGATTAAAGATGAACTTATTGAGGTACTTGAAGAGCTTTTTGGTTGTTCATCCTTAATGAAAAATGATTTAGTGCAAAAGGGTTTAACAACAAGTACAATAGCCCAAATAATTTTTATTTCGCATGATTCTAAAATTAAATTTGCTATTGTAGAAAATGATGGTTATTTTTATATTTTTCAACGAATTGAATTTTGTGAAGCTACTGTTTATTCTTTAAATCAAGACAAAAATTGGTACGATGAAATACCCAATACGCTGTTGTCCCCAGATTTTTTTCATTCAGATTGTTTACTCGATTCAATAATTGGTAGGATTGAAACAATTGAACGTACGCTTGAATCGTTTGAATGGATTTTGATTAAAAAAGTGTCTAGAATTTGTTGAGTTATTCACTCAACCTAATTATAAGGTATATATTTTGAAAGAGAATATAAAATCAGTTATTTTTGATGCGGATGGAATGTTGATTTATGGTGAACGATTTGATTTGCGTTTAGCCAGAATGTTTAATATTTCATTAGAGATGACTAGGCCGTTTTTTCAAAATGAATTTCAATTATGTCTTGTAGGAAAAGCTGATTTAAAAGAAGAAATTGCCAAATATATTGAACAATGGGGTTGGAAAAGCAATGTTGATGACTTGTTGGCTTTTTGGTTTGATAAGAAATATAACATAATAGACCAAAGATTTATGCCTATCATTCAGCAACTAAGAAAGCAAGGCATTAACGTTTATTTGGCAACAAATAATGAAAAATATAGAACAAAAAATCTTTTTGAAGAAAGAATAAAGACATTATTCGATAGATCCTTTTCTTCTGCATATTTAGGGTCAAAAAAACCTGAACCATCATTTTTTCAAAGCATTTTGGATATAGTAGGGCAAAAGAAAGAAGATATTATTTTTTGGGATGATGATATTTATAATATCAAGGGAGCTGAAAATTTTGGTTTAACATCAGAATTATATGTAGATTTTCCTCAATGGTATGAAAATGCAAAAAACTTTTTGGTTGTTCATAAATGAAATTTTTATTGTTATTTTTTTCGATAAATTTCAGGACGATATATACCTTATGGAATGATTAAAATACTTTGGAATGTTCAGAATCCAGGGTATAAAGAGAAGTTTGTTGTTGAAGGGATAGGCATTACTTTAGATGCCACTAATTTGGACAAACATGAGTTTAAAATGAGTGATATGGGGGATTGGCCTAACTTCTTAACTCTATTGAGATATTTAAAGACTGATTTGCAAGATCAGGTAACTAAAAAAAGTTAAATAACGCCTCTTGTGTAAGTTCAGAAAATTAAATATATACCTATGTTAATTTTTTGAATATAGTAAAATTATGAATAAAATTCTATTCGATTATATATGAGGGAAAAATGAATAAATTGATAAATCGAATCGTGATTGATCCTCAGGTTATGGTTGGTAAGCCGATCATTAAAGGAACGCGCTTAAGTGTTCAATTTATTTTGGGTCTTTTGGCTCAAGGAATGACCAATGAAGAAATAGTACAGGAATACCCTAAGTTAACGAAAGAAGATATTCTTGCATGTTTAATTTTTGCACATAATACATTAGAGAATACAACATTTGCACCTTTATCAATAAGGTGAGATATGCACCAGAAAAAAGATTTTTAAAATGATTTTGATTCACTAGCGTTACAGGAGAGAATTATGAAAAGTAAGTTTTCTGTTCTTATTAGTTTTATGAGTGTTCTCTTGCTTACGCATTGTAACTTGTCAGCTGAGCTACCCATTAAAAAAAGCGAAGAAAAGCAAACGCAGCCTCATCTTGCTTCATTTGTACTTATTGAGCTTGGAAATCATAAAGGCATGCGAATTTTGGGAGAAAAAATAAAAAAAGAAATCGATCGAATTATTATTGAAGAGTTGGATAAGGTAATTGGGCATAAAAAAATTGCTTGTAAATATCCCGAATCCGGAGTCAGGGATAAACTCGTATTATCGGTATACTATATTGGTAAAATCGAACCTGTTCATGAAGCAGCATTTGTTAATTCTCTTGATCTTATGCAAAGTTTAGGAATGGGCTTAGGGCCTATTGGACCGCTGACTATAACAAATGATTTTGATTTTTTTGGAACTGATAATGAAATTGTGGTAAAAATCAGTGATCCATCTGATTCATTAAAAAAATTACGGCAGGATATTAAAGAAAATCTCTTTTCACTCAATCAATATTATCGAAAAAATCCCACAACTAAAACTGATTTATTTCCTCTTGCTCACGGGGATAAATACCCATTTATGCCACATGTTACATTTAGTCGAGTTCCTTGCAGAACTATAGAGAAATTTGCTCAAGAATCAGGGGTCAATGATCCGGAACTTTGTCAAAGAATCAAAAATAGAATTCGCGATGAACTATTTCCAACTTTATCATTACCCAATGATCTTAAACAAATAATTGTCTCAGCATTTCAGTTTTGGGGCCACAAGCATACGTCATTGAAGAGTTTTCCACTTCTTGCATGTAGATAGAAGGCACTTTAGAGTTTAATGGATGATTTATTTATTAGAAAGACTGTATTTTTTTAATCATATTAAAACAGTTGGATTCAAAAAACGCTCCTTGTTTCTCTTTTTTACCTTGTATTTTAGTTATCCTATTACCATTTTACTAGGCAATTGAGCAATAATTTTCTATTAGGGGGCTTATAATAGAGCTAGCCATTAAAGTGATTATGACAATAAATATGGTTTCTTGGGAGAGCTCCTGGGTCTTTTAAATGGTTTTTACCGGTTGCCTTCAGTGAAGCTCACACGGCTTAAAAGCCGTGGCTTCGCATATTAGGATAGATTTTATTGATTTTTGATGTAATTCTTAATCGATTCTTCATTTAGACTTCCAACCGATTCTACAAAGAAACCCTCGCACCAAAAATTATTACCCCAGTAGAATTCTTCCAATTTTGGAAATTCTTTTCTTATTATTCTACTGCTTCTGCCTTTAAGTAATTGAACTGCTTTGCTGACACTAATATCTGGTTTAATTTGTATAAGAAGATGTACATGATCAATCTGTATATTTAACTCATCTATACGCCATCTATTCACTTCAGCGCATTCGATAAGCAACTCTTTGATTCGATCAGCTATTTCACCTTTTAATACTCTCTTTCTATATTTGGGAATCCAAACAATATGATACATAACTTTATGCTTTGTATGTGCACTTTTCCAATATTTACTCATTTAGATAAGTATGCCATTTGTTCGGAGCTTCGCAAAGGCCTGCCTTGCTCAACTTCCTCTGATCGGATGACCATTCATCCCCGGGCTTGAAAAGCCTGGGGTATTCTGGTCATATAAATAAAATAACCCATAATCAAAAGGCTATTGACCGACGGTCGGTTTAATGCTAAGCTGTTTATATTCAATCAAAAGATCGGAGATTAAACATGGCTAGAATTATAAAGAAACCCACAGAACGGAGATCAGATATTGTGAATGCTGCCCGTTACCTGTTTCAATCCAAGGAATATGACAAAACAACCATGCAAGATGTGATGGACTACCTCGGTATCGCCAAAGGAACTATTTATCATTACTTCGAATCTAAAGAAGCTATTCTTGAAGCAGTTATAGAAGATATTGTGCATGAGAATTTTGAGCAGATGCAATCTATTGTTGAAAGCCCAACGGGAACTGCTTTAGAAAAAATTAAATCGTTGATCAAAGTTGGTAATATGACTGCATCTAATAATTTCATTGTAGATCCCCTACATCGGAGTGGTAATAGTTCTATGCACACCCGTCTTCTAGCGACTGCTTTAATGAAACAAGCTTCTTTATATGCCAAAGTTATTCAGCAAGGTTGCGATGAAGGGATTTTTCAGACAAATAATCCGTTGGAATGCGCAGAATTTGTTCTTGCCGGTGTTCAATTTCTTACTGATATGGGAATTTATCCTTGGTCACAAGAAGATTTAAGTCGTAGGGCACGAGTGTTCCCTCAATTCATTGAGCAATTATTGAAAGCGCCGCCAGGATCCTTTCAGTTCATGTTAAAAAGCACAAAAATTGTTGATAAAAGAATTCTTAGTAAAGTGGTTTTCTAAAGAAGTACAACTATAAACGCATAAAAATAACGAGGTAAAAAATGGTAAATGCTCAAGGAACTCATGCAGATTTAATCAAGAAATTAAAAGATCCTAAGGAGGCAGATTTATATTTTTCATCCGTATTGGAAAAATGTAAAAGCCTTGATAAAAATGAAGCTGATAAATTGCTTCATGAAGCTTTAAAAAATATCGCAGAAGCCCGTCCTGAAGATGTAAATATTGATGTTAATGAGAATAGTTTGAAATTGAGCGCACTGCTTCGTCTTTTGCATTTTATTTCTAGAAAGTTAATAGACCTCTTCTGAAACTATAAATTTTATGGCATAATCATAATCGATTTATAAAAAAAGGGTAAGCGATTATGAAGTATGAAAAATTAAAAATTTCATCAGAAAAAAACTTTAGAAGAGTAACTGGAGTAAAACGAAAAACATTTGAAGTATTGGTTTCTATTTTAAAAGAAGCGCAAAAAATAAAAAAGGCAAAGGGAGGACGTCCAAATAAGCTCAGTATTGAAGAAATGCTTTTGATGACTCTTGAATATATACGGGAATATCGAACATATCTTCATATTGCGACAAGTTATGGCATTGCTGAAAGCAATGCATTTGAAGCAATACGATGGGTTGAAAATACTCTTATTCAAAGCAAAGAATTTAGATTGCCTGGCAGAAAAGCGCTACTGAAAAGCGATAATGAATTTGAAGTTATTTTAATAGATGCAACTGAAAGTCCTATTGAACGTCCTAAAAAAAACAGCGGAAATTTTATTCCGGTAAGAAAAAACGTCATACTATAAAAACTCAGGTAGTTGTAAACAAAAAAACAAAAGAAATTGTTTGTACAAATTTTTCAGATGGTAAACGACATGATTTTAAACTCTTCAAAACTTCAAAAATTCACTTCGCAAAATCTACTGAAGTTCTTACAGATACAGGTTATTTAGGTCTAAAAAAAATTCATAATAATACTTCTATGCCAAAGAAAAAAAGTAAAAAAAATCCTTTAACATTAACAGATAAACAACGAAATAGAGAATTATCAAGCCAGCGTGTTTTAAATGAGCATGTAATTGGTATGATAAAACGTTTTAAAATAGTTGCTGACAAATATCGCAATCGACGAAAAAGATTTGGGCTCCGTTTCAATCTTATTGCGGGTATCTATAATTTTGAGTTGGTTAAATGAGTTTCAGAAGAGGTCTAATGTAATATTATTAGTTTTTAAAAGATGGCAACCATCAATTAACTGTGTCACAATGTGGGATAGTAAGCAACTATTCGACTTTCATCTATTGTTTCTATTTGATGATGGTTCATCTTTGGCCCCTAAAGGTTCTAATGATGATGTTATCTTTTTGCAATTTGTAGTGGATGACGATGTGTGTATAAAACGTGTTTTAAACCGACAAGTATGTATGAATTGTTCTAAGGTTTATAATATTATTTCGGCACCATCTAAAGAAAAAGGTAAATGTGAATGTGGAGCTGAATTATCAATACGAAAAACTGATACAGAACCGATTATAAAGAAGCGGCTGGCGCATTTTCATTTGAATATTGAGCCAATTTTAAAAGAAGCTCAAGAATTTTATGCCGTTCGAAAAATTGAAAGCGAATGCTCATTGAACGATTTAAAGACAGAATTTGTTAAACTTGTCTCATAAATTAACAACTTAGCGCCGCTACTTTAAATCCCATGGTACCGCTATGATATTTTCTGTAATTCGATAACATTCATCGCCTGCATAGATAACTATTCCTGATGCAATCTTTAAATGAGGATAGGTTTCTTTGAATGCGAGAATGCCGCGCACATCATTTTTACTGACATTGGTTGCTGATTTTATTTCAATTGGATAGAAGGTTCCATCAATTTCTACAAGAATATCGACTTCAGCACCTGCTAAGGTCCGCCAATGGTAAAAGTTGGGGGCCATGGGTAGTGAAGAGCAAAAAGCTTTAATCATGTTAAAACAGTAGGATTCAAAAAACGCTCCTTGCATGGGATTTGCAGCCAGAGCTTCTGGCGATGAGATTCGTTGTTGATAGCATGCAAGACCAGTATCGGAAATTATGCCTTTTGGTTTTGCTGAAAGGCGTTTGATACTATTCATGTGAAAAGGTTGTAATTCCGTCCATTGATAGGTGTAGGTGAGTAACTTGAGCCATCGTTGAGCAGTTTTTGGGGTAATGCCCAGCTCTCTTCCCAACTGAGAATAATTTACTTCTTGGGATGACAATGCTGATAGCAGCCCTAAAAACTGTCCAAATGTCGCAAGATCTTCGATGTTTTCTAATGTTCTTATGTCCCGTTCAACATAGGTTTGTACGTAGGATGAAAAATAAAAGGGCAATGCGCTGTTTGGGATATCAATGATTCCTGGCATGCCACCGCGCCAAATAGCTTCTAAGCGTGATGGCATGTTTTTGAGCTTCTCCAGAGAATTTTTAAAGAAATTGTCTGGATTTTTTAAATAGTTCAAAAACCAATTTTTATCCTTATCAAATTCATCGTACATCTCATGGGGAGTCATTGGGTTTATAGGTATGATTACCACTCTGCCGGCAAGACTTTCGGATACATTCTTAAGAATTGATAGCTGCTGAGACCCCGTTAGATAATATTGACCCGGTTTATCAGAAAGATCAGCAAAGCGCTTTAAGGAGGGTAACAACTCAGGAACAAACTGAATCTCATCCAATATCAAGGGAGTGCCAAAATCCTTTAAGAAGAGGTCTGGATTTTTGCGGACATTGTAAAGATCTTGAATGGGATCAAATACAAACATCTTGGTTGAAGGGAAAAGATGGGAAAGTAACGAACTTTTACCTACCTGCCGAGCTCCCACTAAGAATATAATTTTGTATATTTTTGATAACTCTGTAATAAGGGATTCGTAAATTCTTTTTTTATAATTCATTGTTTTCTCTTTTTGCCTTGTAATTTAATTACCATATTACCATTTTACTAGGCATTTGAGCAATAATTTTCTACCAGAGTCCTTATAATAGAGCTAGTCTTTAGTTAATTATTCGAATCAATTTCTTTAAAGCTTTGATTATCAGTAATCGCGTTGCAAATAGTCGTTGTTTTGTTATCTTTTCCATCTTGATAAATAGTATCTAATCTCTTTTGTGCCCAAAGACAATTTTTTGCAGCCGCAAGTGAATAATAATGTTTCGCTTTTTCTATATTGCCAGTATTTTGATAATACTCCCAAAGAGCAATTAAAGCTGAAGTTTCACCTTGATTAGCTGCAAGTGAGTAATTACGTAGTGCTTCCTCTATATTTCCCTCTTTAAAATTAAGCACCCCTAAATTATATTGCCCAATAGAATAACCTTGATTAGCAGCAAGCGAATAATAATGCTTTGCTTTTTCTGTATCACCTTTTTGAGAATGCACTATTCCTTGGTTGACTTGACACCATGGATCATTTGGGTCGACGTTAAAAGAATATACATCATTATCATCATAAATATCAATAAGATGTTTCACTGATCTCCAAATTACAAATGCAGTAAGTGCTGTCCCCAAATTACACTTACCAATTGAATTAATTTGATTTGATTCTGCAGTTACCTTAGTTGAAGTAATTGGAATTTGGCTCAATAATTTACTTCTTTGATTTGTCGTAAAAATTTCTTTTTTTGTTAACTGCTCGCTTGAGTGTAGTGAAGATAATGGTAAATTGTGGCGAAGCATTGCAAATTGAAAGTTACTTCTAAGAGCTGACTTAGTGACACCTCTTGACTTATGCATAGCATCCAACTGCTCAGAAATCAAAAAAATTACAGTAAATAAAAAAAATAATCTTCTTTTCATTTAAGCTCCTAGGGAATTAATTTAATGTAATATTGTTTGTAAATATTTTTTAATACAAAGTATATTCAAATTTTAATCATATATGACTATTTTGCAAGATATTGTCTAAACTCCCATGATCGAGGATGTTTTCATGGATAAGAAAAGTTTGAAGGTGTTGCGTATTCCTTACATTAAGATCAGCCCTGTTGTTCTTACGTTATCACCGCATGAACAATTAAAGGAACAAATGCTCGAAATTGATGATTTTTGCAAGTATCTTGAAATCGGAAAGACTTCTGAATACTACCCTGGTACCGCAACTTTCAGAAAGAAATAGCTAACCCAACCTTATATCCTTACCTTTCCGGTTGCCATTTTCTATAGTATTGCTATACTATATTATATATTTCTAATATGAAATATTGCTTAATTTAATCGTTAAAAGAGCGATTTTTAGGATTATTTAGTTGTTTTTAACTATTTTGGAGGTTATGTTATGAATTTATATACTCACCTATTATTGGCTACTTTTTTTAGTATTTTACCTATTTGTGCAGTTGGGCAATCTACTCAAAAAGATCCTTCTAATACAAAAAAAATAGCAATTGTTCAAAATTTAGACGGTGTGCGTTTCAGCAATAAAGGCCATTTTTTACATCATAATGACGTAACAAGATTTTTAAAACGGGCTGCTCAAGAAGGTAAAATTTCTGCTAGTTTTAAAGAGATACAAGAAGCACGAACACTGACTAAAGAGTCTGCTGCAAGTTGGGCAAATGAGCAGTTGTTTTTAGTCAAATGTGCAAATGGTGGTTCCTATATTGTCAAAGAAATTAAACAAGATAAAGATCCAAGAGGTGAAATCGAACGTTTAGAACGTGCTCGTAAAGCAGCGTGTCTACAACGTTACATTTACCCAAAAAGCAAGGGTAGTTTGCAAGCTATATTTCCAACTGATTATGTGCGTTATGTGCATCATAATAAAGAGCACATTTTAGTCATAATGCCAAAAGCGAAGGGCATATGTATGCAATCGATTATGGAGAAGTTTAAACATGATCCTTATGATCAAAGCGTCATTTCGCTTGCATGTAAGGCATATTATGATCTTGGTAAGGCAATGGCAAAATTTTACCAGAACCATGGTACTTTGAATCACACGATCATTCACAATGATTTGCACCATGGAAATATTTTTTATGA
The DNA here is from genome assembly GCA_963722255.1 of Candidatus Babeliales bacterium. Taxonomy (GTDB): domain Bacteria; phylum Babelota; class Babeliae; order Babelales; family JANWKD01; genus CAVRJM01. The sequence continues at coordinate 174,446 of CAVRJO010000001.1, read as the reverse complement.
CGCAAAAAGCCGTCTTGTTACTCTTATTGATAACGAGCGTATAACCAATACAATTGAGCATCCATCAGATATTAGCAGTGATTTGAGCTTTCTCTTTGTTACTTCGCCATTCGTTATTGAATGGGGTAAACCGGGTTTTATAAAAGGTTTAGATTTTAATCGTTGGTATAAAATTACTTTGACAAGTTTCATACTCGGTTTTATTCGTGCCTATCCAAATGAACAACGTCCTATGATATTTAACGCTCTAAAAGCGTTATTACTCACCTGGAACACGAATGTAAGAAAAGAAGATTCACGAGAAATCCGCACTATTATTACACAAATTCTTGTGATGAATGAGAAAAACAACCAGAATCTTGAGTATCAGTTTTTAATCGAAGGTAAATCTGAGTTACATATTGCAGCAGGAAATCCCGATCTAACCGGACTCGTAAAAATTTTGCTTGATGAAAAAAGCAAAGCAGTTAATAAAAGAGATCGAGATGGCAATAATCCTTTGCATGAAGCTGCTTATTATGGATGTCTTAAAGCAGCAAAATTATTACTGAAAGAAGATTGTAATAAAAATGCTCGTAATAATAAGGGAGAAACTCCTTTGTATAAAGCACAATTCCAAAATAATAGATCACTTATTGCCTTATTACAAGCATAATTTATTGTTTAAAACAGCACTGTCAATTATGGTAATTTATCCAGCCTACCTCCAGATAAAGGAGCGTAGGCTGTTTCTTTGATTATCTTTGTAGTATGTATAAGAACTAAATAGTTATTCTTGTTGATGCTCTAAATTTCATAGCATTGATTTTTTAAATTGTTCCCTATGCCTTTTATCTTGTGTTAGCCTCTGCAGTAAAGGTGGTAATTTTTGTAAAAGGGGGCCATGATTATGTTAAAAAAACGATCATGAAGGTTGGCATAATAGGGGCTGGTTCTGCAGGATTAACAACTGCGTGGTTGCTTGATCAAGAATGTGAAGTAGTTCTCTTTGAGCAACAAAATCGTTTGGGTGGTCATGCACATACTATTGTTGTTCAACATGATAATGAGAATATTCCTATAGAAATTGGCTTTGAATTTTTTAATGCTTGGCTTTTCCCAAAATTTAATCGGTTGCTTAATGTCTTACACGTACCTATTGCTTCTTTTCCCTTAACCTACTGTTTTTATACACAAGAAGGTGTATTAACCTTATCTTCTCAGCATGCCCATAGAATGCTTAAACAGCTTTTTCATCCTTCACGATTATCAACGTTATTGCAATTTATGTATCTCTTACAACAAGGTAGAAGATTTGCAAGAGATGCAGATTATACAGTAACCATTGAGCAGTTTGCTGATACTCTATTTTTATCGGAAAAGTTTAAAAATAATTTTTTGTATCCATTTTTAACAGCAGGTTGGGGTTGTAGTATTGATGCGTTTAAACAATTTTCAGCGTATGATATACTTTCATGGATCACGCAAAAAGCGGTAACCTTAAAACCACAAGAATGGTATGAAGTTGTTGGTGGTATTTCAGTTTATATTAATGCTCTTGTTGCACAATTAGAAAAAACCACTATTAGGAAAGAAGCTACCATAGAAGCGCACATGTATGAACAAAGTAACTATCTAATTATAGAAAAAAATGGCCGCAAGACGAACGTTGATCATCTCATTATTGCAACAGACCCACAACAAGCAGCGCTACTTTTAAAAGAGATTGTGTTAGCAGAAAAAGTATACAAACAACTGTTATCATTTGAATCATTTCCCGTTCTCGTTGCTGTGCATGGAGATCAGCGATTTATGCCCAAAAAACCGGATTGGTCAGTTGCTAATGTAAAATATGATGGTCAGCACAGCGCATTAACGGTTTATAAGCCTTGGCATTTGAATGAAGCATCGCCTATTTTCCGAAGTTGGTTACCCGGCAAAAATCCTTTAATGCCTGAGCCATTATATGCACTTGAACATTTTAATCATCAAAAAGTAATGCCGGAATATTTTAAAACACAAACGTATTTAAAAAATGTTCAAGGGGAAAATAACCTTTGGCTTGCAGGATGTTATATGGATAATCTTGATTCGCATGAAAGTGCTATAGCCTCTGCATTAAATATCGCAGAAAAATTAATGCCACAATCCAATCGCTTAATGCATTTCAAAGTGTGAATAAAGCAGATGTCTTTGAGTTGGGATATGTTGCAGAACGTTCAGGGCATAGCAGAGGCAGTACGGTTGATTTGACTCTTATCAAAGATGGCGAAAATCTACATGCAATTCAAGAAAAAGATCGTACATTATTAGATGGCTATACGATTAAAATTCTTGATGATGGGGCTGTTGATATGGGTTCATCGTTTGATTTATTTGATACCCCTTCATATTCGAAAAATAATCTTATATAAGAAAAGTTTAAAAAATTAAGAATCTATTTGAAAACAGTTATGGAAAAGCATGGATTTAAAGGTTCTGCTCAAGAATGGTGGCATTTTACCTTAAAGAATGAGCCTTTTACTGCTAACCTAGATTCAAGTTACTTTAATTTTGCTATAGAATAACTTTAAATGTAAATTTTGAAGATTTTTAGAATTACAATTTTTTTTGAATTATTTTTTTGTATGTGCTATCATAAAAATATAGTAATATTTTTTTCAGAAAGCCGATGGTGCGCTATGAAAGTTTCTCTTCATTTCAACTAAAATATCAGGGTAATACTTTTACTTTTACTGATATTTCTTATTTCTAAATTATATTCCCAATGGGTAGAATAATGCCCAAAACTCCTGAAAAGGAAAAATGCACATGTTGTATGCGCAATGCAGAACAGGTATCGTATCCTTTTGTATAAGTTTGTTATTGTTACAGACCTATGCAACTGCGCTTAAATCTGAAATTAATGAAAGAAAAAACGAAATGAAGAATGAAGAAATGCAGCAAACACCGGCTCAACAACCAAATCGACCACAAACGCCACAAGGACCATTTACTTATAAACAAGAAGATGTTTGCTTTGAAAATAATGCAGTTCAGGTAACGCTTGCTGGCACCTTGACGTTGCCACAAAACAAAGGACCATTTCCAGCGGTTGTTTTGATCTCAGGTATGGGGCCAAATGATCGTGATTATGGAATGCTTGGCCATAAATTATTTTTAGTTGTAGCGGATTATTTAACTCAGCGAGGAATTGCGGTTTTGCGTTATGATAAACGTGGAGTTGGAAAATCTACCGGAAACTACAGTGCCTCACTAACGAGCCAAGATTTTGCAGATGACGTTAAAGCTGCGATAGATTATTTAAAAACGCGAGCTGATATAGATCCGCAAAAAATTGGGTTGCTTGGCCATAGTGAAGGGGGCATGATTGCCCAAATGGTAGCAGCACAATCAAAAGATGTTGCTTTTATAGTATTGCTAGCGGCAGCAGGTTTAGTTATGGATATTGAAAGTATCGTTGATCAAACTGCGTGCCAGCTGCATGCTGATGGAGCATCAGATCTTATGATAGCTGAAGATAATAAAATCAGAAAACAGTTGCTTGAAACAGTAAAGCGAGAAATTGATTGTGAGGTTGCTGCCAAGCATATGCATAAACTTCTTGCAGACTATTGGTCCAATTTACCTGAATCATTGCGAAGCGAAGCTGAGAAGCTTCCTTTTGCACTTACATCTTCAAAAGCGGATCAACTTATCGGCATGTTTAACTCGCCTTGGTATCGGTTTTTCTTGAACTATATTCCCGTTGACACACTCAAGCAAATTACCATTCCAGTGCTAGCGCTTAATGGCGATTGTGATTTTATCACATCGTCGCAAAAGAATTTGCAAGTTATTGTGCATGCTCTGAAGGAAAATGGTAATAGAGATTTTACTATTCTTGAATTACCCAAGATGAACCATTGGTTTCAAGAATGCCAAACGGGATCTATGGCAGAATATGGAGCTCTTGTGCAAACCATTTCACCAGTGGTGTTAGATGTGATTACGAAATGGATTTTAGAAAGAACGAAATAAACTTATAATTGTTAGGGGGGCTTGATTTGTTAGCTCCCTAACAATTTTTTTAATATAGAAATCATCAAAAATAAATATGTAAGGATAAAAATAATGAAAATGAGAAAATTTAAACAAAATAAATTATGGCGAGATAAAGCAGTTGAGTGCTTGGAGCAGATGGGCTCAAAAATTTATTGGACACGGCTTGATGATCGTGAATTTGCTGAGCAATTAAAAATAAAATTTATGGAAGAAGCTCATGAAGTTTGTACTGCTCAAACAAAAGAAGCATTACTAGAAGAGCTAGCCGATATTCTTGAAGTTATTTCTTCACTTGGCGATGTTCACTCTTTTACTTTTGAAGATATTGTGAACGTGCAGCATAAGAAATATGATGAACGAGGCGGATTTCATGGGCGCAAATTTGTTACGATTGCAGAACATGCTGTAGATAGTTTTGGTGAAAAGTATTGTTTGGCTGATCCTGAAAAATATCCGGAAGTTGTAGGATAACTATGCCAGTGTTCAAAGTAGAAAACCTTACCAAAATATTTACTTCAGGCACAGATGATATAGCTCTATAACTATGAAGTTGCTACTTTACCTGATTAAGGGATATGTGTTAAGTATTCTTTATGCAATCTCTGCAATTATATTGTTTATTTATTGCTTTAATCATAGTAAACAAAAAGGGCTTGCTCGATTGATTGATTAGAAAGTAATCTTTGCAAATTCTTTTGGTGCCACTGCTTTGTTTTCATTGTTTTCAAATGCAAGCCTCTTCATTTCTTGTAATACTTCCTCAACTGAATTTCTTTGCATAACAGCGGGGTGATAGAAGCAAAAGTTTGTATTAAAATGCGGCCCGATGACAAAGATATATGGTTTTTTAAAGGTGATAAATGATCCAATGGCAGCACCGAGCTCGCCTGAGGCTCCTAAACTTGGTTCAGTGTTTGATAATAAAATAAAAACGTCTGCATTTAAAACGCCATTAAAATCTTGCACAGCGCAGTGTGCAGTAAATACTGGATCTACATCAAAAGGGTATGACTCTTTATTATGTATCCATTCATGCGTAATGGTGTGTTCATCTTGTTTTAATAAGGCATATACCTTATTAACTCGTTCTTTATCATTAAATTTTGCAGAAACATATACTTTCATATTTTTATCCTTAAAATGTAAGTTTAAAACATTATACTAATGTATAGTTATTTTTATAAGGCTTAAAGCTTTTAGTTAAAAAAATGGTATATAAATTTTTTTGTTGGGAATAAATTGTGAAGAGATACTTTGAAAAATTGATTTAAGTCTCAAGAGATGGATTTATAAAAATGCTTAAACCAATCAAAAAAGTTATTGCTGGAATCATAATAAAAGATAATAAGTTTCTTATTGCGCAACGTTCTAAAAAAGACGAATTTTATGATAAATGGGAATTTCCCGGAGGAAAGATGGAACTCGGGGAAACAGAACAAGAATGTTTAAAAAGAGAACTGTTTGAAGAATTGGGCATTGAAGCCGAGATTGGTGAATATTTGTGTTCAAGCTATTTTGAATATAAAGGCATTCCAATGGAAATGCATGCATATTATGTTACTTCATTTTCTAATGAACTTATTCTTTATGAGCATAAACAAATTAAATGGGTTGAAAAAAATGAACTGCTTCTTTATGATGTACCTAATCCCGATATGCCAATTATTGCAAAATTATTAGAACGTTGAATAGTAATACTTATGAGAAATAGTAGTAGGTGAAGCTATGAAAATAACTTTTTTGGGTGCAGTAGAAGAAGTAACAGGATCAAAATATCTTATTGAACATGAACGATACAAAAATTTTAGTTGATTGTGGGCTGTTTCAAGGAGAGAAGCGAACTCACTCAGCGTAATTGGGATCCATTTCCCATAGCAGCCTAAGTAGCATTGATGCCGTTGTATTAACGCATGCTCATATAGATCATACCGGGTATATACCTTTATTAGTTAAAAATGGCTTTAAGGGAAAAATATATTGTTCAAAAGCAACCTATGAGTTATGCGCTATTTTATTAATTGATAGTGGATCTTTACAGGAAGAAGAAGCAAAGCATAGTAATAAGAGATGAGATCCTCATCATCCTGCAGTATACCCTTATATACTGAAACTTGATGCTGAGAATTCATTAAAATTTTTTCAAGCAGTTGATTATGATACCGTTTTGAGTATCAAATCTTTAAAGGTTACGCTGATACAGTCGGGCCATATTCTTGGCTCCTCATTTGTTATTGTATCTGATGGAAAGCAAAAATTAACTTTTTCTGGAGATCTTGGGCGTCCTCATCAACTTATCATGAAATCTCCTCCACATTTAAAAGAAACCGATTTTTTAGTTCTTGAATCAACTTATGGTAATAGGCTTCATGAAAAAGGTGATCCTATAAAAGCCTTAGGTGAGGTAGTAAATGAAACCGTGCAAAAAGGAGGAGTTCTTATAATACCTGCTTTTGCTGTAGAGCGGACACAAACAATTCTTTATTGTCTTTATCAATTAAAACAAAAGAAAATTATTCCGGATATTCCTATTTTTTTAGATAGTCCCATGGCTATAAATGTTACTGATTTGTTTTGTAAGTTTAAAGATGAACTTAAGTTATCAGCATCGTTATGTAAGGATATATTTAATATTGCTCAGTATATACACGTACGGTGGAAGAATCAAAGCAGCTTGATCAGTATTACAGGTCCTGCAATAATTATTGCAGGAAGTGGCATGGCAGATGGCGGACGAGTGATGTATCATTTTGAACATTTTATTTCTGATGCTAAAAATACGATACTTTTTGTGGGCTTTCAAGCAAAGGGCACTCCATGGACGGCTTTTAGTTGATGGTGCAAAAGAAATAAAAATATATGGCAATGTCATATACTGTTCGTGCAGAAATAAAAATGATAATAGAGCTTTCAGCACATGCTGATTATAATGAAATTATTGAATGGTTAGGATATTTTGAAAATCCCCCTAAAAAAGTATTTCTTACGCATGGCGAAATAGAAGCCGCTGAGTCATTAAAAAAGAAAATAGAGGAGCGCTTTGGTTGGTCTGTAGTGATTCCAAAGTATTTAGAATCTTTTGATTTAGATTAAATTTTTTTAATAAATGAATTATCAAACCGTATTGTGAAGGATATGTATGAAGATCCAGTTAAAAAGGGTTTATGATCATCCGGAATCAGGAGATGGATTCAGAATTTTAGTAGATCGCCTTTGGCCTCGAGGTCTTTCTAAAGCTAAAGCAAAAATCGATCTATGGCTCAAAGATATTGCTCCGAGCACTGAATTACGAAAATGGTTTAATCATGATCCAAAAAAGTGGAAAGATTTTCAAAAAAAATACAATAATGAGCTTAAAGAACACAAAGATGCTGTTCTTTTACTAAAACATCTTATTCGTGAAAAAAAGCACGTAACATTATTGTTTGCTGCACATGATGAAGAACATAATAATGCTATAGCATTAAAAAAATTATTAAAATTATAAATGAATAAATTGATAAATAGAATTGTGATTGATCCTCAAATTATGGTTGGAAAGCCGATCATTAAAGGAACGCGCTTAAGCGTTCAATTCATTTTGGGCCTTTTGGTGCTCAAGGAATCTCTATAGAGGAGGTATTAAAAGAATATCCTAAGTTAACTAAAGAAGATATTCTTGCATGTTTAACTTTTGCACATTAGGAATATATATCTTGAAAAAATATTTTCCAACTATTTTAGTATCCGTGTATTGGTTATCCTAATAAGATCATTCTTGTAATAATCTTAAAGTAACGATATTGATTATTTGCCATGATAAAGAGTTGATAGAGCAGTTTGCACAAGGAGATAGTTTTAGCATTGACAAAATCACCAGCTTAAACTAATTGTCTTTTATTTTGCCAGTCCGGCTTCGCTTATCAACGCCTTCTGGCTCGGCAAACTACGCCTGGCTGACGCCAGGCTTTGCCAATAATGTCTTAACATTTTGTTTATTAGTTTCAATTCGATATGGCCAGCCTTTTTAAAGAAACTATTATCAATAAAAAGATATTTATTGTTAGATTAGATGCGAAGTAGTATGCCCTTTGTAGCTTAATCAGGCCTAGAGAGTTGTGCAGGTAAGGATTATTGCTCAATTCTTTCCATAGAAGTATACTATTTTTAGTCAATAAAGAACATCTAATTTGTTAATGAGTTACATTGGGCAATCAAGTAAGAAAAGGCATAAAATGGCTAATTTTTCGCATGTTATTTTTTATATTAAAGATATCTCAAGAGCTATTTCATTTTACAAGGATGCATTTGATATTCAACTCAAATATATTCATGAAAGTAATCAATATGCAGAGCTTAATACAGGAGCCACCACTATCGCATTTGCATCTGAAACATTGGGTAGTAGTAATCTTCCAGAAGGTTATATTCCCCATGACATTACAAAATTACCATTAGCTAGTGAGATTTGTTTTACAGTATCAGATGTTCAGAAGTCTTATAAGAGAGCTATTGCTGTTGGAGGAATATCTGTCGTTTCACCTGAAATAAAAGCATGGGGACAGACTGTAGCATATATTCGTGATCCTAATGGTTTACTTGTTGAAATTGCAAGCCCGATGTCATGAAAAAAGATAATAAAAAGCAAAAAGCTTTGCTTGAGTTCCAACAAATTCCAGGTGTAGGTAAAGTTATTGCAGAAGATTTTTGGAACATTGGTATTCGATCTTTAAAAGATCTAAAAAATGCGAATGCTGAAGAATTATATGAATCTTTATGTACATTCCAAAATACACGTGTTGATCGATGCATGCTCTATGTTTTTCGCTGCGCAGTTTATTTTGTAACTGAAGAAAATCCAAAAGCAGAGTTACTGAAATGGTGGAATTGGAAGGATTAATATAAAAAGAGTGATTTTTGTTAAATAATTTTTCTGGGGATTCAATGAATTTTGAAATAATTTCTATGCCTTCTATGGCTGTTATGGATAAAGAATTACGTACTACTTTTGTGAATGGGGTGTGTTATACGGCTACCCCCAAATTTTGGTAGCAGCAATTCAACGAGAATATTTTTGAAAAGATTACTAATAGGGTTGATGATATAATTTTGGATGTTTATACAAGTTATACCTCTGATTTTTATCTGATGCAAGGTTATTATTCGCTTATTGTAGGACAAAAAACCAAAATTAGAGTAATTAATTTCACATAATAATAAATGAAATTCTTCAAAAAAATGTTTAATGAGATCTTGCATGAGTTAGGAAGATCATTACTATTGGAGCATTTTATGATTAGATAAAGTATATCGATTATTTGAATTTTAAAAGGAAACAATCATGAGAAGAACTTTGCACTTATTTCTTTGTATTTTTATGCTCGGCACAATGAAATGCCATGGAATGTTAACTGCAGAATCAATTAAAAAAACACTGAATGACTATTGTATTGAAGACCAGGAACTAAGAAAAAAAGCATTACGGCTACAAGCAACATCATCAAGAGCTGAAATTTTTAAAGAACTCGGAATTGATCAAATCAATGCTCGTCATAGTGAGTATTTAAAAGAAGTTATCAATCATTATGGGTGGCCAAAAATATCGGAATTTGGTCAAGAAGCCTGCCAACATGCTTGGATTCTCGTGCAACATTGCAATGATACTGAATTTCAAAAAGATTGTTTAACAAAAATGGAGGCTTTAGATAAAACTGAAGTAGATTCTAAATTGATCGCCTATCTTTATGATCGTATACAAATAAATAGCAACCTGCTTCAAAGATATGGTACTCAGATTAATGAGAAAGGTGAAGTTCTTCCCCTTGAAAATCCTGAGTGTATAGATGAGTTGCGCGCTTCAGTGGGGCTTGAACCTCTTCAAGAATATTTGAAACTTTGCAAAGAACGTATGTTACGGTTTGCTTTTGTAGCTCAAGCATTTGATGCAATTATTAATTTAGGTGGCGATTGTCAAGCTGCTTATCAGCTGTATATACATGGTTTGCGCAAATATGCATTGCCGTTTGATACATTGGTTACGCCCTATGATGCCCTTCGAGAAATGTTGAAAAATAATTTTGAAAGCTTTATGAGGCCGGATAATTTTGAGCTTGTTGTGAATGAGAGGGATGAGAAGTATATTTTAGATAAAAAATATGGGACAAGATTGCTTCATGATTTTAAGTTGCAAGAAGATTTTTTAAAAGATTATGAAGAAATTGCTGAAAAGTATTTGCGTCGTATAGATCGATTGATAGATTTGATAATTACAAGCGAATATCCGCTTTTCATTCGCAAGAAGATTACACAAGAACAGGCAGCAGAACTTAAAAATTTGTTGTTTGCGTTGCGCGAAGGTAGGCCATTTTTGCTGGTAGTATTAGATGGTGCACAAGAAATTGAATCTGATTGGAAACTAGAAGGGGTGTACAATTATTATCTGAGGCAGCTCCAGCCTTATAGCTGGAAGGGAGATCCAGAAGCATGGAAAGAGATTTTTTATGCACTGGGATTAGAAGTGTCTAACGCTCAAGCCAGTTCAGATGAGCGTTAATAGTGGTTTGCTAACATTTGTCGTCCATAAGAAACGCAAATTGACTGTTTTGCATTTGCTTGAAAAATTTAATCTTTATAATCAAAAAAAGATGCGTTAACAACCGAATGTTTTTACAAATTTAATGGTTTATGAGAGAAAGATGCTTTGCTTTGCAAATCTAATAATGCAAAGGATATGCTTTTAAGTCCTGTCTAAAAGTCATGATTTGGTTTTTTTTTATTTATTTGATCTTTTAAAAAATATAAAATATTTTCATTTTTTTATATTATAAAAAATTTAAAAAACCCTTTAGAATACGCGCTAGTTAATCATATTCAAGCATGATTCGATAATTTTTTGTTGCCTTTTGCAATATGAATGTTATAATACATTGGACATTAAGGGATTCAGTTAGTAATAAGCAAAAGCAGTGTTCAACAGTACCAAACTAAAGGAGCCCCTTTCATGAGTATCATATAATTCTTTTCTTACATATTTTTGTATCTTTATTTTTTATAATAGTTAGTTATTCAAAGGATATAGTATGAATAAGCTATTATTATATTCATTGTCTTTATTTTTTTTAGGACAAGCAGCTGAGATTACCAAGAAAGAAGGAATCTTTGTTTCTCAAAAGCTTGATTCTGCTCAACTATCTAAAAACAATGAAGGATTTGAACCATTGAGGGATCATGAATATTCAAAAATTTATGATTTTGATGTGCATTCAGTTTTACATGTATTGAATCATGATAATACCATTAAAAACTTTGAGGAATATGACCCAGCTCAACCATCTCATCTATCAAATGGTGAATATAGGTTGATGCATAAAGCGAATGTTCATGGAAACGGCCTTAGAGGAAAGGTTGCAGGATTCTGGCTCAGTAAATTTGCAGTTCATGCTGCCGCACAAACTGCATATGCATTAGTTGCAGGAGCTGCTGCGCTTGTATATCCTCCAGCTGCACCTGTTGTATATTGTTCACTACAATTAACGTTTGCTGCTCTTGTAGAAATTGCTAGCAACATAGTTGCAAGTGGAACAACAGTATCAGATGATGCTACAGGCCTTGTATAATTGGCTTTTTTTATCTATCAGCTGGGGTTGCCCTTTTTATAACAACGTTGTTATAAAAAGGGCAACTTTTTTTGGATTTGTTAGGCGTTGTTATCGTCTAGAATGATAGTGTGCTTGAAGGAGTAATACAAAAAATAATTTTACAAAAATGTCTTTGATTCTTATGTATCAAGATAGACAATTTTGTTATAACCGTAACTAACAATCTTTGCTTTTTGTGACGCATAGTTACGGAAGCTTAATGAGATTTACTTGTTTGGCATCGCCAAAAATATAAATAAATTTTTAATCTCTTGCGGGTTCAATTCCCCGAAGCTTGATTTGTTTCATAGAAAAATACTCAGCAGCTTGCTGTGGGGATTTTTATTTACTGTTAGGAAAAGCATCACTCAAATATTCTTCAATGGTATCATAATATCCCCAACCTATCCCATCAGCATCTTTTACTACTCTTTTAAGACGCGGTAAATAGTGATCAATGATTTCTTTATTGCTTTGTTTTACTATATCGACAACATCTTGAAACATTGTTTCTAGATTGCCGTAAAAGTCTTCATCAATATCGCCATACAGTATGGTAAATTTATTACCACATTCTACAAAATACATCATTAACTCTAAAGTGCCTTCTTTGCAGTTAGTTGTTTTTTTATAAGCTTGTATGGCATTTGCTCCAGATAATAAAGCAAGCGTGTTACCAAATTCGGGACATACTGAAGCTTGAATAATTTTTTTATAAGGAATTAATATGTCGTCAGATGTGAAGTTATTAAATTCAACATTTGTTTGAGTTTTAATTTCCATACTTTTCCTTTTATTATGCGTATTTTAAATTTATGGTAACTATATACCAATTTTTCGGTTTTCAAAACTATTTTGTAGAAATTTTATCTTTTGAATGTCCGGTAAATCATGTAGTGTAGCTCTTGATTTACCAGACAACATTTAAAGCTATTTTTATTACGTATTTGATTGTTGATACTTTTTGGTGTCTTCAAAAGCGCCATAATAACGAATAGTTGAAGCACCCTCGATTGCTTTCAAGGCAATAGTTTGCACTTTATTATCGGCATCAGCAGTCTTTTTAGTTAATTGCTCAATAAACTCTTCTTGTTCTTTTATTTTTTGTTGTAATGAGCTGATAGTTTGCTGGTTAAGTTTCTTTTCACCTTCGACTTCTTTTGCTGTTAGTTCAATTTTATACTGATAGGTACGTTCTATTGCTTCTTTAGTATTTTTCTCTGTAGTGTGTATTGCTGTTTCAAGTTCTTGCGAAAATTGTTGTACGCGTAATCGTAGATTTTGTAATTCTTGTTCATGAGAAAGAATTGCAGCTTCGCGTTCACTGAATTCTTTTTGAAGGGTCAATTTTTTTTCAAAAAGTTCTTTTTCTAATAACTCTTTGCTTTCTTGATACAAATCGCGATCTTTTTTGCGTTCAAGCTGTAAAGTATAGTTATATTCTTCTTCTTCGCGTATGCGTTCTTTTTTGGTATGAGTTTGTTTTTCTTTCATTGTTTGTTCAAAGTCATCTTGTTCTTTTTTCCAAGCCGCTTTTGTTTCTTCCATGCGATACTCAAACTCATTCTTTTTTTCATTCATCTCTTGTTCAAAATGAGCTTTATATTCTTTTTGAGCAAGCAGGAGTGCAGCAAGACTATTAGCATTTTTTTTGATTTCATAGAGTTCTTCTAAGGAACTATTTTCCAATGCTATCGCCGTTTGTAAGTCGTTGAGCTTACGATATTCTTCTGTTAATTTTTGTTCAAGAATATCAAGCCCCTTTGAAACTGATAATTTTGCATCAGCAAGATTATTAACAATTGATTCAATAGTTAGCTGAGAGGCTTTATGTACTACTTCTTCTTCATTTTTCTTTTTTTTAGTCTCTTGTACTGTTGTTTCTTTAGTCAGGGTTATTTTTTGAAGAAGAGCTTGGTATGCTTCTAAAATCTCATTTTTGGTATTTTTTGAATTAATTTCAGAAACTTCATCATGGTTTAACATGGTATTTTGTGCTTTCGAGTGAAAAATTGATAGTTGTTTTTGTTTCATACTATCTTAGTTTATCTATAAAATTTTTTATGACAAATAAAATTAGTATGAATAATTTATTTTTATAACATGTTTTAATATTTTTTTATATTTGAAAATACCTGCAATAAAAAATACAGATCGAATATTATTGTTAATTATTGGGCTCTTAACTTATATGAAAAATTCTTTAAACTATTAAATTATTAAAACAAGACTTTTTAAAATTATTTTAAAGAAAGATTATTATGTCAAAATTGCATCAATCTGTTTTTCCTGTGTTAAATGAATTTGCTCAAGATGGGGAACTAGGTATTGAGTGGGCTCATCTACTTATTCACCCAGAAATGTTGGCTGAGTTTGATGATAATTTGAATTTAATTATTAAATTGCTTGCTCTAATACCAGATATTTCAAAAGGTGATAGGGTGAAGTTAGTAGGAAAGCTTACTATAAAACAGCTACAAATGAAAAAGAAGATTATGGATCTTATAAAGAAGGATAACACTGGCTCAATAAATGATCTCTATAGAATAGGTAGCGACATGGGGTATATTTTGCGTGATGTGGTTGATTCTACAGCGCTACTTTCTAAAGCTTCGGTTGAATATGTAGAAAGTTTTAAAGAATTTATTGAGTCAATGTCAAATAAGAAAGATGAAATTGAGGATGAGTTTTTTGGATTTCAAGATGTAGAAAGGCATTGGCATATGATGATTGCTTTTGCACTAACTACAATTCTGTTTGTCGAGGATGATTGCAAAGAAGAGTGTAAGTTTAAGAAGATCTTTGAAGAAGTTAGAAAGAAACATGAGCTTGATTTGCCTGAAAGTCAGTTGGATGCAAAGCAGAGTGTAGAGACTGAGGTCATTTAATGTTTTAGGGATATTATGCAGCACTTGAGAAAAGCATCACATTGTGTATATAACTTAAATTTTCGTATAGTATGGATAACAAAATATCGAAAACCAGTCTTGTATGGTCCTGAAGCACTCAGGATTCAGGAGATTATTAGGATATTATGTCATACTTTAAAGGTTGAAATTTTAAAAGGAAGTAGTATTAAAAGGGATTATGTTGAGTTATATGTTTCTGTGCCGCCCTCATTAAGTATTTCAAAGCTTATGCAGATGTTAAAAGGCAAAACAGCGAATGTTCTACTCAGAGAAAGCGTGAGATTTCAAAAAATCTTTTTAAGCGGCAGTCTTTGGGCAACAGGATATTATGTTACGACTGTTATAAATCATACTGATAGTACAAAGATAGAAGAATATATAGAAAATCATGAGGACGCATTGTTATGATTACCATTACTACCCAAGATATTAGTAACTATTGTTCTCTTCTTTATGGTGAATGGTAATGGCTGAAAGCAAAATTAAGGAATTAATGGGTTCCAAAGTTATGTTTTTTTATTTGCTGCCCCTTTAACTTATTTTTAAATGTGTTAGAGTAACATTAACATGAATAAATTTGGGCGCTGTTCTCGGATAGTAGCCCGTATGCCGCCGCTCGTATGAGCGGCGGCTCTTATTTCAGTTGTTTCCATTCTTGTTTTTTATATAATTTATTTTCATGCGTATCATAGATAAAGTCTGCTGTTGTTGCCAATGGTAGAAGATTTTTTTTATAGGCCGGGATACTTTTTTCTCGCAGATATGTTGCAAGCTCATCTATTGAATGAAACGAACTTTTAGAGCGATCTCTTTCTAGCCTTCTTTGAAAAATTATTTCATCAGGGGCGTAAACAAAAATAAGCAAATCTGCTATTTCTGAAAAATCCAAAGTTGCTTCGAGAATAATTATTTCTTTGGCATCAACTCGTTCAGTATGTTGTGCAGGCCGTTCATAGACATAATCTTGGACAGGTTTATCGATTGATATGCCTTGTTTTAAAGACGCTAAATCGTTTAAGAATCGATTTTTATCGCGTGCTTGCCAATCATACCCGGTTAAATTTTTTTCTTTCATTTCAGCTCTGGTATAGCACCAATAGTCATCAACACTTATTAAAACAGCCTTATGGTGACCAAGAATGTTTAATAGGGTATGTGCAGTTGTAGTTTTTCCACCTCCGCTTGGTCCAAATATTCCAATAATTTTATAATCGTTATTTATTATCTTATCAGCGATAGTATGAATAGGTTGTTGGATTGAAATTAGATTAAATTCGTTTTCAATGATATGCACAATAGTTTCGTTTGTTTTTATAGATGAAAAAATTAACATTAAATAAATTGTTGTTGTAAGTATCTGAATTTTGAATTTCATCCTTTGTAAAACTATTTTAGAATGTCAGATTTTTTAGATGCAATTTTTACATAAAGCTCTTCAGGTGAAAGTTGTTTTGGTAACCAGAATGTTGTTTTAACCATTTCTACCTCAGTGCCAATTTTTATTCTATCCATCTGTCCATGATAGTTCGGAGGATAGTCGGTGTAATCATATCCATAATTATCAAATCTTTTTTTTATTTTCTCAGTTGTCATTAGATATAAAGGAGCACGTGATGAAGGAACTTCATTGCCAAATAAACGAGCTGCTTTTCGTAATTGGGTACTTTGTAATAAGTCGCCATTCAGATTATAGGTTAAAAGTGATTCACCATTTTGCACTACAATAGTATTAGTTGAAGTGAAAGCTACTATTTTTCCTACATTGTATTCTGTAATTGTTAGTGCATTCCAATTGAGAATTGATGATCTGTTTTCATCCCCTGCATGAGCAAATGCTACAAGCATACTATCTGCTGAGCTTATAACCGAAGCAACTTTTTGTTTTAAGGGCAGGTGTCGAACATTTTTATTGTCCCATACAAAAATGTTACCTTTGGTATCGCATGAAAATAGCGTTGAGTTAGGTGTAAAATAAAGAGCGGTAATTGAAGCAGTGTGCGTTGGTTTGGTTGTGGAGAACTTAAAATTTGCGCCATATTGTTTTCCTATAAAAATTTCACCATAATCATTACCCACAGCACACCGCACTATTTGTTGATCAAGCGCAAGAGCTCCAATTGGGAATCTATTTTTGTTTATGAAAAACTCTCCATTCTTATTTGTTTCTAAATCTTTAATCAATAGAGCTCTGCTATTAATAGGAGAGGTGCAGCAAAACCGAGATGAAATAGTAAAGCATCGTAAATTATTAGTGCCGATAGGTTCTGGTTGTTCATTATTTTCTATATTTTTAAATTTTGCATAAATATCCCATTTTTGAAGGACTTTATTAGTCCAGATAAATTTGTTACCCGAAAAATGAAGTTGGTCTATTGAATATCCTCGAGTATCAGAGCAGTATTTTTTCCATTCAACTTCGATCTCTTCATGCATCAATGAAACTAGTTTATTAGAATCTAGAGAATATGCTGTTGTAAGGGCTTCCAAAAATTCTTTAAATTTTGTTACATCATAGGTTGGGTCATGTTTAATACGATTTGAAACATTGAGGGCTACTGCAGGTAAGCATAATTCTTTTAAGATTGGTACAATGCGTATCTTTGTAATAAATGAAAATTTTTCACCATCGATTTTACGAACTAGATGCTGAGCAAAAGAACCGGTATATAAAAATACTGTTATGATGCACAATGCTGATTTAATTAGTTGCATGATTATTCCTGCTGAATTTGAATGATGAATATATTTCAACCAAAAAACTATTGTTTTTGATCATTGAATGTTGCTTACTTTTAGTATAATAAATTAATTCAAGGTAGTGTATAGCATTTTTCCCATTCAACACCGCTCAGAATGACAAAACCAGATTTATTGTTATTTCAAGCATATCTTTCTTAGTTCGAATTAATTATTCAGATGACAATTAAAATCATAAAGCGAGTAATTGGTTGTTGTAACCTCTTTATCTGCATTGATATACCCTAAGCATACCTTAGAGTCGTAGAACCAAAGATATTTTGGTTTGGCTCTTACCTCCATCAAAAATATTCCTTTTTTCCATAGCGTGGAATCATGGCAATTAGTAAGATTTATATACATAATCCGGTTATCTTTTGTGCAGAAAATGATCTTATGGGTATTACAGGGATCAACGGCAAAGGTATGTAAAAAAATCGGTTCTTTATCCATGGTTACAATCTTTTGTCTGGCTGCATGAATTTTTTTTGATTTTTCATCCAAACTAAAGCTGAAGAGTTTGCCATTTCCTATAAGGCCTAACAACAGAGTTGGCGTTAAAAAACTTATTTTTTTGATAGAGGTTTTAAATTGTCCAAAACCGATTTGTTTTATTTCTGCTGATCGAGTCCTTGGTATTGAGTGGAGTGTTAATTGGTCCTTATTGTTTGCTATAACATAGCGATTTTTAGTTTTGCAGAGGGCAACTGCTACGGCCGAACCTCGTTCTAGAGGAGCACAAGTAGTGTTAATGTAATTATTTAGATGTGCTAATGGTGAGTTAGTTGTATCCATAGTTGAATAATTTCCTATCTTGGTCGTATAAACAAAATCGCTAACCGCAGGTATTCTTTTTTTAAATGTAATGAGAGGTGCTCCTAGGAGCTTTGGCGTATATTTTTTGTAGTATTCTTCTTTTATTGTTTCTTTTTTTTTGAATTGGCAGCTATAATAAATATGCCATTATCATTAGGACCATCAAAATATAGGTCTCTATTTTCTATACGTGTTATCGTAGAGTAATTGTGCCTTAGATTAATAGTATCATTTTCTATTTCAATACAATAGATCCTTCTATTAAACATATAACCACTACATCGAGCTTTCTTGTCACATCGTATAGGAAAATAAAATCCGGGAATATCAAAGTGCCTATAAAATTCTACAGTATTTAAATTGATTGGAGCAACCCAGGCCGAACTTCGTGCTAACCGTACCTTATGGGTTTTGGTAAAAGGAACGTTACGTTTTCCAAATTGAATACAGAATGTTTTTTGCGAATCAAAGATAAGCGGTGTATTTGAGCCACTTGCAAATGTGTGTAGTTCTGACAAGAGCTCATCAGGAATTATATTAGGAATAGCAATATAATTATCTGTTTCTTCTTCATAGGATTCTTGCTCCATCGATTGGATTTTATGATACACAATAAAGTTTAGTAAGAATAAAAAGATTATTTTTGATAGGCGCATAGTGATTCTCCGTGATGTAAGATTATCTATTTTTAAATAAAAGTTTATCATAAATCTAGTAAATTGAAATTATTTATTAGATTTATGATAAAAAATGTACGATCTACAGGCATCTAAATTATTACAAAATAATAATGTTTATGAAAACAAACGTATTTTTAATCTTATTAAAAACTGGTATATTAAAAATAGTCTATAATGTATATAAAACATATTTAATAAGGGATTTTATGAAATCAACAAAATTATACGCAGCGCTCCTTTTAGGGTCAATGCCATTGCATCTACTCTGTATGGAAGCTCCATTGGTGGAGTTACAAAAGAAAGTAACATTCAAAGCAGCTAATTTATCAATGATAAATTCTGAATATGAGCAAAGATTTAGTGATGTTCTGAATCCGCTTTATAAAATAAATAATAGACTAATGTCCGAAATGTATTGTTATTATGAAGAGTGTAAGAATGATACAAACAAATTAAACCAGTTATATTTTCATCTCACGAGAATGGTTAAATTAGTTAAAACTTTAACTGATACGAAGAAAAAAAAGCAAAGTGATAAAGATACTTTAGTTGAGACAGCTTTAATGTCGGGAAATGAGATTAAGTTGATGGATCAAAAAGAGGTAGCTGCTATTCGTTATCATGAATATATCTTTAAATCCCTCTGGAAAAATGATATACATAATGCTTTAAAACATTAATCAGAAGCTTTGTACTATAATTAACAAATAATACGATCTGTTGTGATTAATTACTGTGAAAAAATAGTGATTGCTCTCAACAGATTTTTTTTTCTTCTTTTTATCAAAGAAAATGGGCTACAATGCTTTCGTAGATTACAGTTAACTATTATTTTATAATAAGGGCACTACTATGAAAGCATTAGTTTTTAAAGGAATCGGCTCAATTGCCTTAGAAGAAGTTAAGGATCCTCGTATAAAAGAACCAACTGATGCAATAATAGCAATAACAAAAAGTGCAATTTGTGGTACAGATCTGCATATGATTCGTGGCACGATACCGGGCATGAAAAAAAATACAATTTTGGGACATGAAGGTGTTGGTGTCGTTGAAAAAATAGGAAAATCAGTAAATAATTTTCGCGTTGGTGATCGTGTTATCGTTCCTTCGACTATTGCATGCGGAGAGTGCGAATATTGTTTGCAAGGAATATATTCTCAATGTGATAGGGCAAATCCTAATGGCCCTTATGCAGGTGCGGCATTTTACGGTGGACCAAAAGAATCGGGCCCCTTTAATGGTATGCAAGCCGAAAAGGTCCGCGTTCCTTTTGCAGATACTTCACTTATAGCTATTCCAGATGATGTGAGTGATGATCAAGTAATTTTATTATCAGATATTTTGCCAACTTCCTATATGGCTGTTGAAATGGCAGATGCTAAGCCGACAGATACCGTTGCTGTTTTTGGTTGTGGTCCAGTGGGGCAATTAGCTATTTTTTGTTTAAAGCAGTTAGGAGTTCAGTATTATTGCAATCGATCGCATTAAATCTCGTTTGGAAAAAGCAAAACAGCAAGGTGCTTCGGTCATCAATTTTGATGAAAAAGATCCAGTTGAAGAGCTCAAGAAAATGACCAATAATAAAGGACCAACAAAAATAATAGATGCAGTTGGTATTGATGCTGATCAACCAAATTATTCACCTGCAGATGCGCTTAAAAATCTTTCTATTCAGAAAGAATTCAAAAAAGAACTAAAAAAAATTGCGCCCAAAACAAATCCTCATGGTGGAAATTGGATTCCGGGAAATGGGCCTTCTCAAGTATTACAATGGGCTGTTAAAGCTGTTGCCAAAAATGGCACTATTTCAATAATAGGGGTTTATACTGAACGATTAAAAACATTTCCTATTGGTGAAGCGATGGGGAAAAACTTGACTATACGAATGGGCGATTGTAATCATCGAAAATATATTCCAAAATTAGTTACATGGGTTCAAAATCGGATATTTGATTCTCGAGATTTTGTTTCACATACATTACCATTAACTGATATTGTTAATGGATATAAACATTTTGATAAACGGGATGATGGCTGGATTAAAGTAGCATTAACTATTAAAAAATAACTGATCTAAAATAAGATACTAATAAGATAGTATACTCTATGATTAAATATCACCTTTTTTATGGTATGAAAATTTTATTTGTTGGAATTAATCCTCATCCGGGATCTTATAGAAGGGGAGTTCCGCATTCAAATAACAAAATGTTCTGGTATCTTCTTTCTGATGCAGGCTTGTTAAAAGAATCGAGGCAGGATTTAAAAAATGATGCTATGCTTTTACATCACTATGAAAACAAGTTTTCCCAAAAATACCGGTATGGCTATATTGATTTGATAGCTTTCCCATCAATAAATGTTTCAAAGCTTACAAAAAATGATGCTCTTGCCGGCACTGAACTTATTACCGATGCTATCTATTTGTATAAGCCTCTTGTTGTTTGTTTTATTGGTAAAATTACTTACACTTTATTTAGTGGATCATCAGATTTTCAGTTTGGTTGGCAACCATCAATTGGATCTTCTAAGATATATGTAATGCATTATCCACTCCACGGATTGGCATCGGTTAGAATTCATGATCTTAAAACGGTGTATAAAGCTGCATGTACGTTGAGCAAGTAGCTTTCAAGCATCAGTTTTGTTATAGTTGATATGAATTATCAGAAATTATTAACGGAATTAATTTAATGAATAGTTTTACGCTTTTTGCTGTTGTATCACAATGTGCACTTACAATATATTTTATGATTACCCATTGGATTTCTTTGTATCCTTGGAATGATTTGCAACATGTTTCATTTAAGTATGAAAGGCAACTTAATGCATTTATGCATTGTATTCAAATTGTTTTGATCATTGGATTTGCATATCACATCAATTGGTTAATGATTGTTGGCCTTGTTTTTTGGTCGCTCTGGTTATATGGACATATAATGGCATGGTGGGTTCCTTACTTTTTTGGGGCATCAGACGATGCAATGCTCGATTATCAAGAGACATTTGGAAGAACTTATAAATTTCTTCGTACTTATGATAACCATCCAGCTCCCGATGCGTGTCATACCTTTATTGGATTATTTACCTGTTTTGTTGTACCAAGCGTGTATGCAGCGTACTTTTTTGATGGTCATGAAATAACGATTTATTCGACGTTATTTGGGCTTTTTGTGGGGTTGGCTCTTGTTGGTTTTTTTGGTTTTATGATGACATTATCGTCAACAAAAAAATAAAGCGCTGTTTATCTATTTTTAAGCAAGAGCTCTTTAAAAGAAAATACCGTTTCTGGTGATTTTAATCTCTACGGGTACAATTCCCCGCGGCTTGCCGCGTAGTCAGATAAAAAAATGGAATAAATAAAAAGTCCTGATAAATTGGGAGAATGAGTAAATTAAGTAGGTTTATAATCTGTATCATATAGTTTGTCCAGCAAAATATAGGCGAGCGGTTTTTACAGAGGAAGTAGACAAAGTATTGAGGTTGGTGTGTCTTGAGATAGAAAAACGTTATCAGATAGAGTTTCTAGAAATAGGAACAGATGGGGATCACGTTCATTTTCTTGTGCAGTCCGTACCGACGTATAGTCCTACGAATATCATTAGAAAAATAAAAAGTATAACGGCGCGGGAAATTTTCAAACGAGTTCCCGAAGTAAAGAGGCAGCTATGGGGTGGAGAATTTTGGTCTGATGGATATTTCGTAAACACGGTAAGTAAGCATGGAAGCGAAAAACGAGTGGCAGAATACGTAAAAAACCAGGGAAGGGATTACATGATGTTGCACAAAAAAGACCCTACTCGTACGCCAAGAGATCTGGGTCAGATGTTCTTCATGTAGATAGAAATCCTTAAAAAAATTCAATACCCCGCTGCTTGCTGCGGGTGAAATTTATTAACTCTTTTAAAAAATTTTTTTGCATCTAATTCCTTGTATGAATTTCATTATATGAGCTGAAGGTAAGACTTTTTCTTACCTTCAGCTTTTAAGATAACTTTTTTTGCTTATTGAGGTCAAGAGAACATATGATTTCTTTAAAGCAAATATGTTGACATTTCTTGTATTATTGTGCTAGCATGATAGTACAATAATGCAAGAAGGCCTTAAAAAATAAAAGGAATAACATGGAATATCATCATAACACTCTACAAGAAGATACGGTGATTCAGGAACTGTATGAGGCTTTGTTGCTTCTGAAAACAAATGAAGAAATGAATCGGTTTTTTAAAGACCTTTGTACTCCACAAGAGATCAAGGCATTGGCTGAGCGTTGGCGTGTTTGCAAATTGCTTGCTCAGGGAACCTTGTCATATCGGGAAATTAGTAGTGTAACAGGCGCAAGTCTGGCAACAATTGGTAGAGTAGCACGGTTTCTTAATACTGAACCTCATCACGGTTATCAACTTATTTTGAAAAGAATGATTGAAAAAAAATCGAAAGAATAAAAATTTTTAGTGGAAAGTTTTTTTATGAAATATCAAAAAATAGTTATTGCATGCGCATTAGTTATTTGCAGTAGTGCGCTCTATCTATGTTTAAAAGAATCCGTTGCATTGTCAGATTCTAATCAACTTATTGTTGGCACAGCAGCAGGCTATGCACCTTTTGCAAGCATCAATCCTCAAGGAGAATATGAAGGATTTGATATTGATGTAGCCAATGAGCTGGCCAAAAAGATGGGAAAAAAATTAGTAGTGAAAGATTTAGGCTCTATGACGTCTCTTTTTATGGCACTTGATCAAGGTAGTATTGACGTTATTCTCTGGGGTTTATCAATTACGCAGGATCGATTGAAAAAAGTTGCCATGATACACTATCAAGGCAAGAGCACAAAATCATATCCACTTATTTTTTGGAAAAATATTCCAAATGAAATTCGATCAATTGAAGATATGAAGGGCAGGGTAGTTTGTGTTGAGCCGGGTTCATCGCAGGAAGCTGTTTTGCGTAACTATGATCAAATTATTCTGTTGCCAATAGAAAAAGTTGATGATGCACTCTTAAATCTTCAATATGGAAAAACTGATGCTGCGTTTGTTGAACCGGCGATTGCAAAAAAATTTAAAAATAAATACTCAGAAATTCAATTATTAGATGTTCCCTTAGCATCTGAAGATCAAGTTCAAGGAGTTGGTATTGTTATAAAAAAAGATAATGCTACCACGATACAGCAAGTGCAGGAAGCAATTACAAAACTTAAAGAAGAAGGAGTTATTGAATTGCTAGAAAAAAAATGGGGAATTGCAGAATGAGTTTTATACAGTATCTCCCATTATTTTTTAAAGGAACAGTTGTTACGCTTTGTGCATGGATTATTTCCGGCAGCATGAGTCTTTTCATTGGCACGGTTTTAGGAATAGTAAGTTGTCGCTCTTTAACAACAGTACGATTGAGACGCATAATTGGATGGTATACTTTTATTGCAAAAGGGGTTCCTGCTTACGTGCAACTCTTAATTGCATATTTTGTTATTCCATCGCTCCTCGGGATTACAGTATCAGCATTTCCTGCTGCTCTTGCTGCTTTGGCTTTTTGTTCAAGTGGTTATGTTACTGAGATTGTGCGATCATCAATTAACACAATTTCACGTGGGCAATGGGATGCTTGCTTTGCTTTAGGATACTCTGTTAAAGATACGTTGTTTCGTATTATACTACCACAGGCTTTTAAGAATGCTATGCCAACCTTGCTTGGCGAGCTTGAACAACTTCTTAAAACAACTTCATTACTTGCAACGATTGGCATTAGTGAGTTAACAAGAACAGGCATGAATATTATTTCAAGAGAACTAAATCCCATGCCAATCTATCTTACCATTGCGTGTATATATTTGCTTTTTTCTGCTTTGCTACATCTGCTAACTACTACCATTGAAAAAGGAGTTTATGATGATTATCGTTAAAGATCTCGATGTAACATTACAAACCAAAAATCTTTTACATTCTGTTTCGTGTTTGCTACCTGCAGGAAGAATAACGCTTTTTATTGGTAAAAGTGGCGCCGGTAAAACCACTCTTCTTAGATCTTTAATTGGTCTTATCCCTTTTTCAAAAGGCACGATAACGATTGATGAAAAAAAACTTGCAGATTTATCATGCAAGCAACGATCTGAAACAATTGGTTATGTCTTTCAAGATTTCAATCTTTTTCCTCATCTATCAGTAATGAAAAATTGTATAGATCCGTTAGTTGTTCATGGGATGTCATACAAGCAAGCTGAGCAACGAGCACGTGAAGTTTTAGAGTTGCTTGAACTGAATAAATTTATAGATTCATACCCTGCGGAGCTTTCAGGAGGGCAACAGCAGCGTGTTGCTATTGCACGTGCGCTTTGTTTAAATCCTCGTATTTTGCTGCTAGATGAACCAACGGCCTCTCTTGATCCTTTGAATACTGATATTTTGGTGGCTATCTTAAAAAAACTAGCAGCGCAAGGTCTCACCATTGGTCTTTCTAGCCAAGATATGAGCTTTGCTCGTAAGCTTTTTGATAGAGTTTATTATATGCAAGATGGCACAATAGTTGAATATTGCGATGGCCTACAAATGTTAAAGAGTTGCCCGTTAATTTCAGCGTTTATTTGAAGATTATTTTTTAAAAAAAAAGAGATTTGACAAATATCAAAAAAATGAGATTATTTGTTTTTAGAATTATTAATTTTTTTAATCTTTTTAAATAGGAGTTTGCCATGACCAGTATGAGTTCAGCTCATTGTTATGTGCATGATCATCAATCAAAATATTTTTCTCAACAAATAAGTCAACAGTCCTTAATTCTTTTCCTTTCTTGTACCTCTTTTTCCCTTTTTTTCGTATCTCTGATTTTCAATAGTCTTGCATTTTGATGCGCAAGCTTTATATCTTCTTATAAAAATATAAAATCTTGTTATAAAAAAAGGAGTTTCTATGTTTTCAAAAAGAGATCTATTAATTTTTTTTGCGGGAGTAGAAGCTTTCCATGCATGGAGCCATCTCTTATTCTATTTTTCAGGACTTCTTCCTTTACACATTTTTTTTATCACCCTAACGCCACAGCTTACTCTTTTAGCTGCCTTATTTAATGGAGCAGTTTCTGTAGGCTTACTTATGTGGGCTGCAAAAATTAAGTAATAAGCTGATCAATATATACGAGAGGCTGATGCATAATCGTTTATTCATTGCAATTTCTTATGATGGTCATCAATTTTTTAGATTTTTGCAACAAAAGATTATGGAACAATTACAGCCTCTTGTTACAGAATATAATGGTACTCTTAAACCGCAAAATCACATTCATATGACCCTATTTTTTTTGGGCGAAAAACCACAAGCTGATAATCTCGCACTACAAAATAGATGCGGTTTGGATATTGATTTGCATATAAAGAAATATGGATTAGGTTCACTTCTAGAATATACCTCAAGAATTTCAATAAAAATTATTGGGCATGGTGTTATAGCCATTATTTTAGAGCCCTCTGAGCTCTTATCCAATCTCCATGCTCTTTTTGCCCGTTCATTTGATATCAATCAGAAGGAGACAAGGTCTTTCTTGCCTCATGTTACTGTTGCTCGAATAAAAAAAATTGAGCCGCAAAAGTATAATGATTTCACTAGAAGGGCCACAGAGATCTTGGATGAAATCGAACAAGAATTTCAAGAAGCCTTTTGTGTAGGAACTGACATACTTATTCTCTTTTCATCAGATCGATCAGAATATAAAGAGATTGCAAAGTTTTATCTTTAGATTTTGAGCCCATATATAAGTTAAAATATGGGCTCAAATAATTTAGGTCTTTTATTTATTTTGTAATAACGCATTAACTGTTCGCAAATATGATCGCAAGACAATCATCATCATTCGTGCTTGAGCAAAAAATAAGATATCATACTTATCAGAGCTGTTAAGTCTTTGTTCTAATGACTCAGTGATAATAGCTGGATAAAGGGCATAGAGTTTTGCAACAATTTCTTCCATATCTCGTATTTGTGAGCTGCTGAGCAAATATTTAGGCTTAGGCTTTGTGTGCCAAAATCTTCTTGCTTTATTTATACGGTTAGATTGATATATAAGCTCTTCGATCATATTGATAAAGGTTGTTATTGCCTGTTGTCTGTTTGCTTCAAGCTCTGGAATTTGTGTTGATATTTTATAATCTATAACGTGCATAACATTTTTCAAAATTCCAAAAACCTCTTCAGGTGATATTTCCGATGATTTTTTATTTTTATTTTTTACTTTTTCTATATACAACTTTGATTTTTTATATTCTGTTAAAAATGTAATTGGATCAAAAGTGATTCCTGTTGCTATTTTATACTCATCTGCAACTGCTTCAGGCAATTTTTCTTGCATGTTTTTACTTGAAAGCTCTGTTAATGAATCATAGGTATGTTCAAGAGTTTCAGCAAGTTTTTTGATGCTTGTATTTAAATTGTTTTTTATTTGACCTAGTTTGTTTTTGTCATTTAGCATTAAATAATTGGTTTTTATAGTATCAAATGCATCATCTGAATCAATCAACAAGTATTTATATGAAGACCATGCACCGAGTTGATAAAATTGTTCATAATATTTTGGGTTTGTATTCTTAAACCATGACTTAAAACATGTTGTAAAATTTTCCCATTTTTTAAAGCCCTCATCAACAGCCGATTTGTTCTTAAGATCTAACGGTTTATATAAATCA
The DNA here is from genome assembly GCA_963722255.1 of Candidatus Babeliales bacterium. Classification (GTDB taxonomy): domain Bacteria; phylum Babelota; class Babeliae; order Babelales; family JANWKD01; genus CAVRJM01. The sequence continues at coordinate 147,001 of CAVRJO010000001.1, read as the reverse complement.
GTAATGAGAAAAGCCTGTTCACCCAGATGCTCGATATAGTCCACGAGTTTTTTCCCCGTTAACCCTTTCAGATATTCATAGGTATCGCCTGTGCAAACACCATTGGCGTGCATAGTATTTGCAATGCAGAGCGTTATAACTAAGAAAGTTATTGTGAATTTTTTTAACATTTTCGTCCCCTCAAACAATTATTTTTTAAATTTTGCTTTAAGCTTTTATTTACACTTATATTTATTAGAATAAAACTTTTGTGTATTTAATTTTACAATATCATCTTTGGTTTTTTTAGGCTTTTTTTCTAATGACTTAATATCTGTTTGCAAACTTCCACAATCTTCTTTTGAGCCTAATGGTTCGGTAAGTTCCCCTAAATCGGCACTTGCTTGAAGGTTGCTTGTAAGTGCACATGCTGTAATGCTGAGTAATAATAAAAGTTTCTTCATGATTTTCTCCTTTTTTTAATAATTGAAAGATAGGTAAACCACTAGTTTGACTAGTGTGACTATCAAGGTTTGGCCCTTGGATTTAGTGTAAAAAAATGTTCCCCATGATAAATTACTTAAGGGCTTGACGGCTCGAAAGTAAATATATCATGGAAACATCATATGAAAGTTTAAATCATTCTAAATGGGACTGCAAATACCATATCGTATTTGTTCCAAAATTAGGAGGAAGATATTGTATGGAGAAATTAAGAAATTTTTAGCGAACTAAATTTCATGAGTTAGCTGCACAAAAAGAGTGTAAAATTATTTCTGGGAATATGGTTCAAGATCATGTGCATATGTTTATAAGCATACCGCCGAAATATTCAGTTTCGGAAATAATAGGTTATATTAAAGGCAAAAGCGCTATTGCGGTTGCTAGGCAATTTAGCGGATAGGCAAAAAAACTTTAACGGCGAGGCGTTGTGGGCTCGAGGTTATGCCGTTTCAACTGTTGGTTTTGAAGTGAATACGATCAAAGCAATATGTAGCAAATCAAGATAGACTAGATGGTCTAGGCTTTGATGAAGACAGGAATTTTTAATTAAAACTTAAACTCTGGCAGTCCTTGGGACTGCTCACAGCCGTCAAGCCCCCAGCTTGACTGGGGCGATATAACTAGTTTCTACTTATTTTGGTTATAAATTTATGAAAGAAATCGAATAGTTCCTTTGAAATTGTTAGTATCGTTTTTGAGGCAATATCTTTGCTGTTTTTAAATCTATCCAGGTATGAATCTGAGCTAAAAAATAAACCATTACCAAAATGGTTTTGTATATATGCAAGAAATTTTTGGCAGAATTGAGCAAGTGCTACTTCGCTTGATTTATGAAAGTAGCTATGATTATAGCGATAGATAATTTTTTCAAGGTCATCAACAATCGATTTTAATGTTTTTCCAGAAAAAACATTATTTGCAATATAATTTTTAAAATAAATGTCATAAGATTCTTTTGTTGGTTTATTATCTAAAATGTTACCATATTTTCTATGTAACGATTCTAATTCTGATGGTTTAGGAACCGTTTTTTTCCATGCTGATGAGTTGTCGGATGTTTTTTCAAAAATGGATAAGGTAGAAGCAGTTATGGCTACCAATTTATGTATCATGGTTTGAGCTGTTTCTTTCCATGCATTTTTTTGAACATCAGTATGAGATTTTGCATCTGAAAATTCTCTCGCTAGAAGATTTGCAAAATCAGATATCAAATACAATTGCTCTAAATCTTTAAGATACTGCTTTTTAGCGGAAGATTTCGATTGTTCCATCCAATTATATATACAGCTCAGTAAATTTACCCATCTATTAAATGATTCGAAATTTTCAGAATCTATAGCAAAAAAAGCCGTTTCTTTAATCGTTGCAAGAAGCGTATCTTCAGAAAGCGGAACTTCTTGAGGTTCTTCGATAAGCGACCAATCGCCAATCTTTTTTACAGGAGCTTTAGCGGGTGCTTTTTTAAGAATAGGTTGTTGGCATCTACCAAAAGGAGCCGTAGCCTTAGTAAAAGGCATGCAAAGTATGCATATTACTGGAATTATGATAATTTTTATCAATTTTAACTGTTTTTTCATAATAAATGCCTCTATTTTACATAATTTCTATTATAAAGGTACCATAAAGCTTGACATTAGATCAATAAATATTTATATTTGTAAATAATTTTTAAAAAAAATAAGTTAGACAGGTAAAAAACATAAAAAATTGGAATAGGAGTTTTTATACTAGTAACTTTACAAGATATTGGATTTTAGAGATACTAATTGGTACTTAGATTCATTATATGATTATTAGGAGTTTTTCTTATGAAACAAGCTATTCATCCCGAAATGCATGAAGTTGTTGCACATTGTGCATGCGGCAATTCATTTACTACACAATCAACATTGACTGATATCAGAGCAACAATCTGTTCTGCATGTCATCCTTATTATACCGGCGAACAAAAGTTCCTTGATACTGCTGGAAGAATTGAAAAGTTTGAAAAACGCTTTAAAAAAGGTATTAAAAGAGCCTAATAATAGGTCTTTTTTAAACGAAATTGCAACAACCTATGGATATTCAATGGGAACAGTTACAAGAGCGGTATAGCCAGCTAGAGCAAAAATTGCTTCAACCCTCACTTGAAGTCATGCAACGTCAAGAAATTCAGAGGGAGCATTCATATCTTAAGAATCTTCTTGGGATTCATGAAGCGATTGAAGCAACACAGCGCGAACTTAATGAGCTTAAAGAACAACAAGCAAATGCCACAGATCCTGCATTAATTGAGCTTTTTGCCGAAGAGGTTCTTGCTGTTGAGCAAAAGCTTAAAGTGCATCAGAATGAACTTGATGAGGTATTATATCCTCCGGATCCTCTTGATGATACTTCCGTTTTTCTTGAAACTCGAGCGGGAACCGGTGGACAAGAAGCTGCTCTTTTTGCGGGAGATCTTCTTAAGATGTATTCCAACTATGCTCTTTCAAAAGGGTGGGAAGTTTCTTTGGTTGATTCAAGTTCAACTGATTTGGGTGGAATACGTGAAGCTATTTTGCATATTCAAGGAAAAAAAGTGTTCGCTCATTTAAAATATGAGTCTGGCGTTCATCGCGTGCAACGGGTTCCGCAAACAGAAACAGCAGGAAGAATACATACGTCAACGGCAACTGTTGCTGTATTGCCTGAAGGGCAAGAAGTTGATATTGCAATAAACCCTTCTGATTTACGTATTGATACCTACCGAGCAAGTGGTGCCGGTGGGCAGCATGTCAATAAAACGGACTCAGCAGTGCGCATTACGCATATTCCGTCAGGCATTGTTGTTGCCTGCCAGGATGAGCGGTCGCAGCATAAAAATAGAGCTAAAGCGATGAAAATTATTCAAGCTCGTCTTCTTGCATCGCAAAAAGAAAAGCATGAAGCTGAACAAAGCCAAAAAAGAAAAGAGATGGTTGGAGGAGCGTTACGCTCTGAAAAAGTACGTACTTATAATTATCCTCAAAATCGAATTACTGATCATCAAATTGATCTTACTCTAAAAAGACTTGATATGGTGATGGAAGGTGATCTTGATGAAATTATAGATGCACTCATCATTTATGGCCGACAAGAGCGTAAAAAACAACAAGCACTTGCGGCATTAACAGTAAAAAAATAAAATAGATTTTTTATAGACACTCTAGACATTCGGGATGAGATTTATGATATCATATTTGCTACAGTATAATCGTTATTGTAATCTTTTGGGCATTTTTATAATTCTTGGCATTGCGATTCTGGCGTCCCGCAAGCGAAGTTCAATAAATTATCTTTTAATTGTTAAGGCATTGCTTTTAGAAATTGTTTTAGCATTTTGTATGCTAAAAACTTCAATTGGAGTGAGCATTGTACATGCTTTGGCAGATGGTATTAATAAAATTTATTGTTGTGCTGATGAAGGTTCTCGTTTTTTATTTGGGAATTTAATTGATGCATCGGGGGCATGGGCATTTATTTTTGCCTTTAAGGTTTTGCCTCTTATCATTTTTTTTGGTGCACTTATGTCATTGCTTTTTTATCTTGGAATTGTGCAAAAGATTGTTTCTGCGATGAGTTTTATAATGCGACCTCTTTTAGGCACTTCAGGAGCTGAAACGTTATGTGCTATTGCAAATAGTTTTTTAGGCCAAACAGAAGCGCCGTTATTAGTGCGTACTTATTTAAAAAATATGACCAAATCCGAAATTGTTGTTGTCATGGTGAGTGGTATGGGTACCATTAGTGGTGCAATTCTTATGGTTTTTGCTGCTATGGGAATTCCTGCCGTGCATTTATTAACAGCAAGTATCATGGCGATTCCCGGTACCCTAATGATAGCTAAAATATTGTATCCTGAAACTGAAAAACCAGAAACAGCAGCAGGTGCTCATGCAGTTACCAGTTCATCAAAAAATGCACTTGATGCTATTTCAACAGGAACAACTGATGGATTATATCTTGCGCTCAATGTTGGCGCAATGTTGGTTTCGTTTATTTCACTTATTGCATTATTTAATAAAGTTCTTGAGTTTTCCTCATTACAGGTACAGGAGCTTTTGCAGTATCTAGGATTATCGGTGCAATTTCCAATAATAAATTTGTCATATATCTTTTCATGGCTGTTTTCTCCGTTTGGTTACTTGCTTGGTTTTACAGGCCAAGAAGCATTGAAAGCCGGGAATTTGCTGGGGATAAAAGTGACCATTAATGAGCTTATTGCCTATGGGCATTTGTTGTCACAAAACTTCTCTGAACGGTCAGTTGCATTATTGACGTATGCATTGTGCGGGTTTTCCAATTTTTCTTGCATTGGTATCCAAATTGGTGGCATTGGTTCATTAGTTCCCGAAAAAAGAGAATGGCTTACCGAATTAGGCGTATTAGCTGTGCTTGGTGGATCATTATCCAATTTGCTTTCTGCAATGATCGTCGGATTGCTTATCTAAAATTTTTTTATTTTATGAGTAGTTACAATATTTGATTACACTATTTCCTTTTTTTAAATAGAAAACCATTGCATCAACTTTGTAAAAACTCTTATAGTCATAGAAAGTCTATAAGAAGAGTTTTGTATGAAAATAAGTAATCTACTCATAATTTCCCTGTTCATTTCATTAAGATTAATGAGCATGGAATTGGAAAAACCTGGTTATTCATCTGAAGAAGGATCATGGAAAGATACCTTAAGAAGATCAGTGAAGAAAAAAGAGATCAGCATGATCAAAGATCTGGATGAGGAATTATATTCATCCGGTTCGACTTCAATGAATTCACATGATGTTGAAGATAATGTTGAAATCGATATAATCGCTTTGGCAGAACAATTTTTTGGTATAAAGCATACTGGAAAAGAACGCTATATTAAAAACCTCACAGAGCACTGGTAAATTGACATCCTTGGTCGCTATTAACAATTTCTGGAATACCATGTTGCAAAGCACTATTGAACGCCTCTATGCATAACGCTGTATCAAGAGAAATTGACAATTTCCATCCCATGATTTTTCGACTAAAAACATCAATTAAGCAAACCAAATATACAAAACCACCCCGTATTTTTATATAGGTTATATCTACTTGCCAAACCTGATTTGGTCGATTAATAAGCAACCCACGCAATAAATAAGGAAATACTTTGTGCCCCTGATTTCGTATGGTTGTTTTTTTGCGAGGGTAAATGGCCTGGATGCCCGCTATCTTAAGCAACATAAAAACTTTTTTATGATTAACCAAAAAACCATTTTCTCTTAAAGCTACTGTCATGCGCCGATAGCCATAGGAAGGCGTTTCTTGATAAATTTCACGTAGCTCATTCATAATAATTGCATCATTATTTTTTTGAGGTTTAGGCTTGTAATACATCGATCCTCTCGAGCAAGAGAAAGTTGAAGAATTAAAAAATAAATCTCCCCAAGAATATTATCGCATTGCACAGCTTATTGAAAACAATAAGAATGATTCTCAAAAAAAACTGTTATTTCAGAAGAATTTTTTCTATCCCGATAATCAGATGAAGATAAGTTTCGCTCAGCTGCTTATGGGTGCATGGTTAGAAATTGAAAATGAAAAAAAATTAAAAATTAAAAGTTCACGATGTTGGCGCAACAGTATATGTGGTGCATGCACCGTATGTTTTATTACCTGTAGTGTTGGAATCCTTTCAACGTTTCTTCCTCTTTTTTTAAATTGTTATGCATAACTATAAAGGAGCCAGGATGAAATATTTTTTTACGGTAACCCTTGTATATGTTTTGAACTTTTCTTTTCTTATGGGTATGGAAATGAAGGAAAACGTTGATATTGAAAATAGTTCAAAAGATACGCACATTGTTTCTTGCCTCAATGAGCACAAAGAGATCTGCGATTTTTTATCACGATCTTTTTTGATTGGCATTGTTTCAATAAGGCCATTTTTGGAGAAAAATATTGCAGAATTACAGGAGCACAAACCAAAAAAATATCGATTATTAAAAAAATTAATGCGCTATCAAAAAAATAATTTTTTAGATAGTAAAAAAGATGATAAAATAGCTAAACTAAATTCTAGCGTTCAAAAAATAGGAAGTAAAATTCTTATTAACTCTCTCAATGGATACATTGAAGATTGCGATAAAATAAGGTCAACCAATAGCCTAGTAAGTCGTTTAGGAGTTGGTGTGCTTGTGACTGAACTGGTTTTTACCATTTGTTTATTTGTAGGAGTTCTTTCTCCAATTTTGTCAAAATGTTACTGAACTTCTTGTATTGAAGAAGAATTCTGAAGCATTGCAATCGTATTATTGTGAATGATAGGAAGACCTACTGCTTGGTACTCTAAAATTTTTGTAGGTCGCGATGTCCAGTTTATACTATTTTTCTCTCTGAATATGATTCCCGAATCGCAACCGGCTAAATAACGGTAGATTTCTTTATGAGGAACAGTAATTACTTTGTATTTTGTAGGATCAATCAAATAGTTTTGAATGATTTTTTCAAAATCATGTTTATCTTGTGTAAGAACTAATAAATACACATCGGTATTTTTAATGAGTTGTTCTTTAAAAAAGGAGATGGTTTCTTGAGGGCATTGCCACGGTTTTAATGAGCCATTATAGCAATAGATAGAGGTTTTTTCAGAAACACCTAATTCAGAACGAGTGATTTTTCTCCATTTCTGTATTACGTCGGTCGAAAATGGTAAAGGAATATCTATCTGCGCAATATGAATCATATTTGGATCAGCCTGATAATGTTGTATGAGATATTCTTTTAATGCAGGACTGACTGCTTCTATTGTTGTTGGAACAACATAAGCAGTTTGTTTGCTATAGACCGATTTTTCGACTTTTTCAAATTGATATGAACGAAAGTAATGAAGAGCTCTTAGGTAATTATTGTTTGTTCTTGCATGGGTAAAACGATATTCTTCAGCCAAAATTCCTCGCGCTTGAATAATGAATTCAAAACAGTTTGTTTTTTGCAAAGCTTGCATGCAAAGATATCCTGCTATAGGTCCTCGCGCTATGAGTTTATATGAGGCAAGCTTACTTAATAATGCATGTAATTTGTTTGCTAATGTAGAGAGTAAAGCTTTGTGCACGAAGATTCTATTTTTTAAAAAAATAAAATTGAGCGTTGGATATTGCTGTGCAATCGTGTTTAATTCTTGAGTCACCATTCTCTTTTCGAAGCTAACAATGGTGATTACTGTGCCAAGATCAGTTTGTTGCTGAAGTAAAGGTTGTGCTATTTGAGAATCAAAAATAGAGTTAGTTATGCTATCGTACAAGACGAATACAATCGGCAGCTTCATTATATCCAATTCATACTATAATAATTTAGTAACGATGAGCAGTATACTGATGTTTATGGTGAAAGTGAATTATAAATTTTGCTTTATTGAATAGTGTCATAACTGACAATGAGACGTTTGTCATTTTTTTTACAACAACATAAACAGCAACAAAGTTTTTTTAAGCACTGTAAAAAACAGTTTGGTTTTTTGTGAGGTTTAGTAGGTACTATGTCTCGGGGACTTGTTGGAGGAGAAACATAAAAACTTATTTCAGTTGAAGAGAAGAGCTCTCGAGTATTGTAGACGTGCTGAGATGTATCTTCATCCGATGAATCTTTACGGTTATTACCCATTGAACTACAATCATGTATTTTCATGCAAATCAATAAAAATAGTATACACTTTTTTATCATATAAGCTCCATAAAGCAGTTTTATCTTAGCTTTTTTTAACCTAGCATGATTTTAGACAAAAATTCTAGAGTTTACAGAGAAAAATATGCAATTTTCAAATTTTGCTTGACAAATAGAAATATTTATGCTAAAGTTGTAAATAAGAGGAACGGGAGTAGAGAAGCTAGAAGAAATTCTAATTACTGCACTTTTTCTCAAAAAAGTTCTTTGAAAATTTGGAGGTAAAAGCGAAAGCTTTCCCATTACGTTTGGGGCAGCATGCCGGATTTTAGAAGTTTTCCGTAAAAGAAACTTCACCGATTAGTTAATAGATTCTCTTACTAATTTAGACTAATAGGGGTAAATAAAAGTAAGATGTTCATGAGAGGTTTACATGATTAGTATCATGAACAAAGGAACAAACCATGTGACTTATACTGTTACCGGTCTTTAGGAGGTATATGTAGGTATAAAGACTAAGCATGTAGAGACTTGAGCGTAAAAGGGGCGTGGTGAAAACCATGTTATTACCTCCAACGCGAAAGCGTTTTTTTTCAAAAAAAATTTTCATGAAAAAGAGGATGAGTTATTATTATAATTCATCCTCTTTTTTTTTAGTTATTTATAATCAGACTCTGACCATTCAATAGAGCTATCTGATAAAGGTCCTGAAATTCTTTTTTCTTGAACTTCAACAATTTCTTGTCTTGATTTTTTGCAGCTTGTTAAAGTCATTGCAATTCCAAAACAAACAACAACCAATAAAAAATTCTTTGTAATCATAGGTAGACTTTCGATGTAATAAAGTTATTCTGCATTTAGTGTAAGAAAAATCTAATTTTTTACAACCTTCTTTACCATAAATAAAATAATGAAGAGACTAATAGGGTTACTAACACTGGTATTTTTACTGGTTTGAAACCAAATAATTTATAAGCAATATTAACGAACACAAGTACTATAAGTGCGGGATAGCAAACGTCAATATAAGGGCCAGAAAATTTTAAAATTTTGCTTAATCCAAAATTAGAAACAACTGCTGCTATACCCAACACTATGAGTAATGCTTGTATATAGTTTATTTTATTGATAAAAATGGTTTTCTGAACATATTCTGATACTACAGCAGTCAGTGCAACAATTGTCGAATAACACGCCATTAAAACAGCAAGAGCAATAATAATTGCACCATGTGAGCCAAGAATTCTAAATGAAAGTGCACTAAAAAGCTCTCCTTCATTGAGATGGCCAAGTCCAGCACCATGAAATACACCCAAATAGCTCATTCCAAGGTAAACAATTGCGAGTAAGGCTACCCCTAGAAGACCTGCTTTTAAACCCATAATCGCTAATTTTTTTAGCGATTTTTCTGATTGGTCTTTAAGCTTTTCTCTTAAGATAGTGATCACAATAGAAGAGAAGAAAATGGCTCCAAGCATATCGAGTGTTTTGTAACCGATCTTAATACTTTCCCAAAAGAGTGCCAGACAACTTGATGTAATTTCTTGTGTCATTTCTCCACGGAAAAGAAGACCTTTTACAATAATAATTATAAGAGAAACAAGCAAGAGTGGACTTATCACATTACCAAGTAGATTAATAATGCGACTTTCTTTATACGTCCCAAGAAAAGTTAATGCAAGGAAAAGAAAAGTAAAAATTGGCAATGAAATATTTCCTATGAAAGGTGCAATCATGATATGTGCAACAGTAACAATCCGAGGAATTGCAAAAAGAGGCCCAATAATAAGCATACAGAATAAAATAAAGAGTGCGCCTGGTATTTTACCAAGTCGATTGAAAAACTCATGATAATCACCATTAAAAAGTATTATTGCTATGAGTGCCAATAAAGGTAGAAGAACACCGGTAACCATAAAGCCTGAAATAGCGCAGAGATTTTTTGCACCGGCAATAAATCCAACATTAAGAGGGTAAATTAAATTACCTGCGCCAAAAAACATAGAAAAAATAGCGAGTCCAGTAGCTATAGTTTGGGATTGGAAAAAACGTTTCATATAAAAAATCCTTAAGGTTTAATAGAATAAACCCTTATGAGTATATTAATAAATTAAGATCGAATTTGGTTAAAAAAGCACTATAATGTGCAAATTGTTATATCCACGGCGGGAATACATAAAGAAATGGAGCCACACATTGAAGTTCTAATAATCATTGAAAATGACTTTATTTGACTTGTTGTGTTTTGGAGTAAGAGAAGTAGGAAAGGTATGAGATGAACTACGATTCATCATAGGCTCCTTATCGTTGAAGAATAGATATAAATTCTATTTCTATCATGTATGAATAATTATTATTTTATACAGTATAGCTTTTTTTTCATTTTTTTGTATAGCTTGTTAGAAAAAGAATGCTAAAACAATGATTTTAGCAATTATTTATTAGTAGAATTGAAGGATCAATAGTATAAAAAAAGGGGAATTGATGAAAAGAATTGTTTGTGTATTGATTATTGTAGTAACTATATGCTTTCTATTGTTAAATCTAAAAAAAAGTGAAGCGGAAGGAAATTTTATGCAGTTAACGAGTCCGGCATTTAAAAATGGTACTGTTCTACCAACAGCTTATACGTGTGATGGTAAAGATATAAATCCTCCTTTAGAATGGCAGAATGCACCGGCAGGTACAAAAAGTTTTATGCTCATCATGGAAGATCCTGATGCGCCTGCTACAAAACCTAACCCTTGGGTTCACTGGATTGTTTTTAATATTCCTCCCTTTATAAACAAAATTGATGAAAATAGTAATATTGGTACACTAAAGGGTGCAAAACAGGGTTTGACCAATAGCGGGAAAAATGAATTCCACGGAGCTTGCCCTCCTGATAAAATGCACAGGTATTATTTTATTCTTTATGCTTTAGATAGTATGCTTAATCTTCCTGAAGGTGCTTCAAAAAATGAAATAATGAAAGCAATTGATGGTCATATCTTGGAAAAAGCAGAATTAATGGCAACATACGAAAGGAAATAAACTATTAATGGAATATATTAAATCGCTACATCAAGTGGGTATACATGATAGTCCATTAGTTGGTGGTAAAACTGCATCTCTTGGTCAAATGATTCAATATTTGACTCAGAAAGGAGTTAAAATTCCTGACGGTTTTGCAATAACTGCTCGAGCATACCGGCATTATTTAGATTATAATAGTCTGGCACCGCTCATAAAAAAAATAGTAAACTCGATAGATCTTAATGATTTATCCAGTCTTACTAAAAAAGCGAAAGAAGTTCGAGAACTCATTTGTAAAGCAGAGATGCCTTCAGATTTATTTGATGAAATAGCTCAATCATATCAAGAGCTTTCAAAAGAATATCATACTGATGAAGTTGATGTTGCAGTTCGTTCTTCAGCAACCGCGGAAGATCTTCCTGGAGCATCATTTGCAGGACAGCAAGAAAGTTTTTTGCATATTCAAGGTCAAAAACAGTTGATAGAGGCATGTAAAAAATGTTTTGCCTCATTATTTACCGATAGAGCAATTATGTATCGTTCAACAAAAGGCTTTGATCATCTTGATATAGCGCTTTCAATTGTTGTACAAAAAATGGTGCGTTCAGATTTAGCTGTTTCCGGCGTTGCATTTTCATTGGATACTGAAACAGGTTTTAAAGATTTAATTATGATTGATGCATCGTATGGACTTGGCGAAGCTGTGGTTCAAGGCATTGTTAATCCTGATGAGTATCGTGTTTTTAAAACAACGCTTAAAGAGGGATTTAATCCCATTATAAAAAAAGTGATAGGTTCTAAGAGAAAAAAACTAATCTATGCAACTGAGCAAAAAAAAGTTGAATGGGTGCCTGTTGAACAATCTGATGCTCAAAGATTTTGTTTAACTGACTCCGAAATACAAGAGCTGTCAAAAAATATTGTGCTCATTGAGGACTATTATACGCAACTCAATGGTTTTTGGTCGCCTATGGATATAGAATGGGCAAAAGATGGATTAGATGGTTCTCTCTATATTGTTCAAGCGCGTCCGGAAACGGTACATTCCTTAAAGAAGCAGAGTGCTTTTATGCAACTTTATTCTTTGCAAGAGGCTCATAAAAAAGATGCTGCGCAACAGATTCTTGTTGAAGGGCAAAGTGTTGGTACAAAAATAGTATCAGGAAAAGCTCGTATCATTAAAAGCGCAAAAGATGCAGCCATTTTCAATGAGGGAGACATTTTAGTTACTCAAATGACAGATCCCGATTGGGTTCCTTTGATGCAAAAAGCGGCCGGTATTGTAACCGAAGAAGGTGGGAGAACATGCCATGCAGCAATTGTAAGTCAGAGAATTGGGTATTCCTGCTGTTGTAGGCGCAGCCAATTCGCTTACCTTAATAAAAGATGGGCACATAATTACCTTAGATTGTAGCCAGGGCGCACAAGGATTTGTTTATAATGGTCAGATACCTTTTACCATTTCAGAAATTGATACAACAAAACTTGTAAAGCCACCAAAAGAAATACTGGTTAATATTGCTGATCCAAATAATGCTTTTGTGGTGTGTCAATTGCCTTTTGTATCTGGAGTTGGTCTGGCGCGCGTAGAATTTATAATAGCGCACACAATAAAAGCTCATCCAATGGCATTTACTCAAAACGCTGTTATTAAGGACGTAAAAATTATTCATGAGCTGGATCTTTTAACAAGCGCTTACGCTACACGTGAAGATTTTTTTATTGATTCTTTAGCCCAAGGTGTCGGATCTATTGCCGCGGCATTTTATCCTCATCCTGTTATAGTACGTTTTTCTGATTTTAAAACGAATGAATATCGAGATTTACTTGGTGGTTCGTTTTTTGAACCCGTAGAAAGTAACCCGATGTTAGGATTACGCGGCGCATCTCGTTATTATAATCCATTGTATGAGCCTGCTTTTGCACTTGAATGTGCTGCATTAAAAAAAGCTCGAGATACTATGGGCCTTACCAATATTATTGTTATGATTCCTTTCGTTAGAACCGTTGATGAAGCTTGGCGAGTGATAACGGTTATGAAGAAGTATGGGCTTGTTCAAGGTCATAATGGTTTGAAAATTTATATGATGGTTGAAATACCATCAAATGTTCTCCTCATTGATGAATTTTGTAAGCTTTTTGATGGATTTTCGATTGGATCAAATGATTTGACACAAACTACTCTTGCCGTTGATAGAGATTCGGCGCTTCTTGCACCTCTTTTTGACGAACGAGATCAGGCAGTGAAAAAAATGTGTGCAATGGTTATTGAAGGTGCATTGCGTCATAAAAAACCAATAGGTATTTGTGGTCAAGCGCCATCAGATTATCCTGAATTTGCCCAGTTCTTAGTTGATTTAGGTATAACATCGTTATCATTAAATCCTGATTCGGTTATTCCGTTTTTGAAGAGATATTCATAAAAAAATTTGTATATAAATAACAGCCCAGTTATTGACGAGAAAGCAAATGCCTAATGAAAATAATAAATAAACGACGTAAGAGCTGCTCATTGTATTTTGTTATTATAAGTTTCGTTCTATCAGTTGGAAAAAATAATGTCTATGGCATGGAGGAAGGCGATAGAGAATCTAAGATGCTTTTTAAACCAATGCCATCATTGAGAATGAGAGCGGCAATTGTTGTTGCCCAAGAAATAAAGCAAAAAAAAATTAAGTTAGATGATCATAAACAATGTCCGGATGAGCTTTGTAGTTTTGTACAGTTATTGATTGATGTAAACTTTAATTTTGTAGAGGCTTTATGCTTAGCAATGAAAAATCGGGGTAAATATAGTTACGATGATGTCCGTGATTGTTTAACAACAGGAATAGATCTTAATAATAGTAATGTGCGTGATGATGTTCCTTTGGGATGTGCTATTAAAAGCAGATCTTTAGTATATGCACAGTTACTGCTTTCTGCAGGTGCGCTGGTTGATCAAAAGAACAAGAAAGGTTTTACACCTATTGTAATTGCTGTACAAAGCGGATATCCAGAAATGGTTGATTTTTTACTTGATCATGGCGCAAATGTACATCAAAAAGTTATGGTAAGATATGAGACGCCATTATTCAGTTATGCGTTGGCAAAAAATAATAATATAAATGTGCTTAAGGTTTTTTTGAGCCGAAAGATTGATGTTAATGAAATTGATAATCAGGGGAAAACACCCCTTATGTATAAACAACTTCCTTTTGAAATAGTTAAAGAGCTAATTCAAAGGGGGGCGTATGTTAATAATAGAAATAGTTTAGGAGTAACGTCGCTAGCATTATCGATATTTAATCATACGCATAAAACAACAGCTTTATTGCTTGCAAATGGTGCGGATGTTAATAACGTAGATAATTCAGGTGCGACACCATTAATATTTAGTGCGATCTATAATAACTATTTTGCCTCAAATGAACTACTAGCATGCAAAGCTCTAATTAATGTGCGAGACCATCAAGGAATGACCGCCCTTATGTATGCTGCAAAGTATGGTAATTTAACGATTGTTTCAACGTTATTAAAGCATGGGGCCGATCGAACGATAAGAGGCTATGGCGGGGGGACAGCGGAAGAAATTGCAATTATGATGCTTGCTGAAACCGAAAATAAAGAAACGACATTTTATAAAGTATTCTTTCATCTTGGACAACAGAAAGATTATAAAGCTATTATTCGCCTTTTGAAGCAAAGTAATTGTTAAGAACCCGTTCCGGTTGTTACTAAATCGATATCAAGATCATCATTATTTGATGTATAAAATTCATCTGCAAAAAAGGGTGGTGAGTTCTGTTGAACTTTTGCTACACAAGTTGGGCATGCTGCACTGAGTGCGCTGCTACTAAAAAAAATAAGGAGATAAGTGAGAGTCGAAAAATTCATTGTTAGTTCCTTTTTTATATAACGTGAATTTGGTGAATTACGCAGATTTCCACAATCTAAATTGCTTAAACATATTCATGTTAAGCATAACTTATTTTATTTTCAATTTGCAATAATTGTTAATGATATGAAATGATTTTTTGATTTTTAGTGATATGACTTTAGTACAGATACAACGATCTTGTATTTTCATACATTGTTAGTTTATACTGCGGTATACTAATAAACGCTAAAAAAAGGAGAATTTCATGAACATTTCAAAAATAGCAATAATAACAGCCGTTGTATTCAGCTTTTCATTAAGGAGGGCAGATGCACATGATTTGGTATCACTTGATACCCTACACAATCCTGCGATTGTAATGAATCTACGTTATGCAACGGAACAGAATATTACTCAACAAAAGATTTATGATTCATGCACCTGTTGTTATGTTCATAAAGATGTTGCACATGCTTTGAAAGGTGCAGTTCAAGAATTTGAACACTATGGATTTGGCATTGTAATTTGGGATGCCTTTCAACCAAAACAAGAGTTAGAAAAAATATGGAAACTACTTCCTGATGAAAACTATATTACAAATCCATCTCATGGTGATTCTCATACCCGAGGAATGGCAGTTGATGTAACCTTATTTGATTTAAAAACAGGGTTAGAAATTGATATGCCAACATCATTTGATTGTATCACTTGTAAGGCTTCATGCGATGCGTGTGATATTTCAGAAAGAGCGTGTAAAAATCGTGATCTTTTAAAAATAATCATGGTAAAGCATGGGTTTGTACAAAACAGTCAAGATCCCTGGTGGCATTTTGAACTAGCAGGATGGAAAGTTTGCCCAATGCTTGAAATAACTTTTGAAGAATTGGTTTGATCAAAATTAGTTGTACTTAATTTTAAAATCTCCTTAATGTCTATGCATTGAGGAGATTTTTTTTAGAGCGTATGTTCAGTAATAGAAACAGGATTATAAATAAATGATTCCATAAGTTCTTTATCAGCTAAAAATTTGCTTATATGCGGCTGATAATAAGGATCCTGAAGAGCACAACCTATAAGAGCTTTAAGCCATCCAATAGGATTACCGATATCATACCGCGTGCCTTGAATTTTATAGGCAAAAACTTTTTCATTATTAAACATCATTTGGCTAATAGCATCAGTCAGTTGAAGTTCACCTTTAATATCAGTTTCAATGGTTTCAAGAGCTGGAAAGATTTTATGAGATAAAACATATCTTCCAACCAATGCAAGATTTGAAGGGGCGTCTTTTTGATCCGGTTTTTCAACTAAATGTGAAACTTGAAAGAGGTTCGGCGTTATCTGTTTTTTTATTGCAACTATTCCATAGTTTGAAACAAGATCAGAAGGAACTTCTTGCACTCCAACAACGGTTGCTTTTTCTTGTCGAGCAACTTTTATTAATTGAGCAAGGCCCGGCGTTTTAGAGATTAGTATCTCATCAGGGAGCTGGACACCAAAATATTCTTTGTTAATGCCATGCCGGGCAAGCCAAATTGCATGCCCAAGGCCAAGCGGCTCAGTTTGCCTAATATAAGAAAAATAGCTATCATTATGAATTTTTTTAAGATTTCCAAGTAATTCAAGATTGCCACGTTCTTTTAGAGTAAGTTCTAATTCAAGGTCAGCATCAAAATGATCGGCTATCGCTTGTTTATTTTTACTAATAATCATTAAAATATTCTTGATGCCAGAATAAAGAGCTTCTTCAACATGATATTGAATCGCGGGTTTATTGAGCAAAGGCAACATCTCTTTAGGTACCGCTTTTGTAAAAGGAAGAAAGCGTGTTCCCAATCCAGCAGCGGGGATTACTGTTTTAAGGATATCCATATTACTCCTTTAGTATCATTATGCAATTGAAATTTTATTAAAAGTCATTAAAATTGCTTTAAAAAATCTATTTTGCCGCTCGCAAAAAGTCTAATGTCATTAATAGTATACATGATCATTGCGATTCGATCTACCCCTAGTCCAAAGGCAAATCCGTTGTATTTTTTTGGGTCAATGTTACTGCATTGTAGAACATTTGGGTGAACAAGTCCAGCGCCGCCCATTTCAATGTAGCGTGATTTTTTACAAACGGAGCAACCAGACTTACAAAAGGGACAAGAAATATTAATTTCTATACCTGGTTCAACAAAAGGGAAATAGTCAGGACGAATTTTAAGCTCTAAATCTTCTTTATTAAAGAGTGTTCTGAAAAAAACTTTTAGTGTAGCCAGCAAATGAGATAAGGAGATATTTTCAGCGACAACAAGCCCTTCAATCTGATTAAAAAGAAAATCGTGAGTTGCGTCAGTTGCTTCATGTCGATACACTCTTCCTGGAGCAATAACTGCAAGTGGGGGTTTTCTAGATTCCATGCCATGAACCTGAACTGTAGAGGTATGAGTTCTTAGTAAATAACCGGGTTTAGTTAACCATAAGGTGTCCATAATATCTCGAGCAGGATGATTTTTAGGGATATTTAATGCTTCAAAGTTATAATACTCTGTTTCAATTTCCGGGCCCTCTAAAATCTCATAACTCATGGAGCTGAAAATCGAATATATTTTTTCATAGATGTGAGTTAGCGGATGTAAACTTCCGTAAACAGGTTTTGGTAGGTATGCTGTGACATCAAAATGTAAATCTTTTGCCAAATGCTCCTGTAAGAGTGAATTTTCAATACTCTTTTTTTTAGCTTCATAAGCTTCTAAGGTAAACTGTTTTAGGTTGTTCATGAGGGGACCAAAGAGCTGTTTGTCCTGGAGTGAAAGTTTTTTTAATTCGGACATTAGTTCAGCAATTTTTCCATTGCGTGAAAGGAATTTAATTCTAGCCTCTTCCAAATCAACTAAATTAGTAATAGTCGATAAAGCATGATTAAATTCTTGAAGCAACTGTTCAATTTTATCTTTAAGCATTGTATCATTTTTGTTTAGGGACCTAAATTATTTATCTTAAATGTAGCAAAGACAGATAGGATTAGCAAACCTAAAAAAGACTATTTGTTGGGTTAATTGTGAATACGTTTTATTATTTCAGGCATTGTAGCACCATTATAAGAAAAATTCATTATAGAAAATCTATTTTTTTAGTTAATTTTATTGACAAAAAATCTCATATCTGTACCATAAGCAGTGTCTAGCCGAGGTAGCTCAGTGGTAGAGCATGTGCCTGAAGAGCACAGTGTCGGTGGTTCAATTCCACTCCTCGGCACCAGTCATTTCCTTCAGAAATGCCTGACAGGCCAGTTTCTTAAATTAATGCATATCTTTCCTTCTTTCTTGCAAAACTCGCTCTAATTGTTTTAAACTATTTTTACCGATCTTAGCGATTAGTAAAAGAGGGTTTTATGAATAATAAAATTATATTTTTTTGTAGTATATCCTGTACTTTTTTAATGTGTACAATGCAAAAATCAGAAGTTAAAGAAATAAATCAATCGGGGCAGGTTATTGCTTCACCCAAAGACAAATACAGAGCTCTTGTGCAAAGGAAGGGTGACTCAATACAAAGAGAAAAATGGAGACTAAACTCAAGGAGAAATTGGCTTTACCATTCAAAAACAACTGCTTGAGGCGGTGTTTGCTAACATACCAAGCTATGCAAAAATTATTTTAATGGCGGATAGATTCTATGGGAATCCTGCGCTTATCCAATTATGTCAAAGTTTCAAATGGCGATACCGCATTCGCTTGAAAGGTAATCTTATTCTTTTTCATCATGGTGGGGAATTGAGTTCTGGCGAGCTTATCAGATTAAAACAAACATCGTTGTGCAATGTTCAGTTGAATAATTCTGGCGTTACAACTAACATTGGTGCACTACAAGATGAAGGCAAAGATGAACCTTGGATCATTGCTATGGATTGTGTTCCTACCGAATATAAAGTTCTTGATTATGGCATGCGATGGTCTATTGAGCCTATGTTCTCAGACTTTAAATCAAGAGGCTTTGATATCACTACTACTCAGTTACGCCATGCAGAACGAATAGAACGTCTTATTCTTGTTTTAAGTGTTGCTTATTATTGGAGAGCGTGATTTTTTAGAACGCTCGCTCAATCGATAGATTTAAAGCAGCGTAAGGAAATGGTTGAGTGTGTAAATGAAGCAATAGACTTTAAAAGAAAATGTGAACTTTTAGATGTATCGAGAGGATCGATGTATTACAAGCCTAAACCTCAAAAAAATAATGATGCAATTATTATGAATGAGCTACGTGAAATTTATCAAGAAACGCCTTCCTATGGCTATCGGCGCATGACAGTAGCTTTAAGAGAAAATGGTTTTTTGGTTAATCATAAAAAAGTCTTTATGTTGCTTAAGATAGCGGGCATCCAGGCCATTTACCCTCGCAAAAAAACAACCATACGAAATCAGGGGCACAAAGTATTTCCTTATTTATTGCGTGGGTTGCTTATTAATCGACCAAATCAGGTTTGGCAAGTAGATATAACCTATATAAAAATACGGGGTGGTTTTGTATATTTGGTTTGCTTAATTGATGTTTTTAGTCGAAAAATCATGGGATGGAATTGCCGCTCAAATTATTTTGGAGTCACATAAAGCAAATCCTCTTCCAGATATTGATGGAAAATATATCCCTGCAGAAATTAAAAATATTTGATTTAGCACAAAAGCTTGTTCTCAAATTTTCCCCGTGATAGGGTAAAGATTATGAGAGTAAATTGGTTGAGAAGCAAAGGGATATAAATAATGAGGCAGCTCCCGTCGGATAAATATAATGTTGCATGGTTTAAGTTAGCAGAATTTGTTTCTCGTGGTGAACGAGAACGGGCGCTTTGCTTATATAAATTACTTATCCATTCATTTGATGATTATGCCCTTGCCGCTCAATTAGAGGGTGATATTCTACTTTCTTTTAATGATATACCTGCCGCTTGTCTGCGATACCGGGGAGCCGCACTACTGTATATTCAAAATAAAAAATTAATAGAAGCTGCAGCTGTATATGAGCATATTCTTTTGCTCGATGAGACATCTCAGGATGATCTTATGCAAACTATTTTATTATATGAACAATTGGGTAT
The DNA here is from genome assembly GCA_963722255.1 of Candidatus Babeliales bacterium. Classification (GTDB taxonomy): domain Bacteria; phylum Babelota; class Babeliae; order Babelales; family JANWKD01; genus CAVRJM01. The sequence continues at coordinate 126,935 of CAVRJO010000001.1, read as the reverse complement.
TAACTCAAGATTATGCGTACATTTGAACAAATTATGCTCTCTTTTTGTTTATACTAACCAAATTGATAGATTAGAAGAATTTATGGAAGATTGGGAAAAAAAAATAACCAATACAGATGTAGCGAGTCTCTATAATGCAATTACCGTAGCATTGATCAAAAATAAAAATGATGCTGATGTGGTTCGTGCTTTTTTAAAGAAATCAATTAATCTTCTGCTGCTTTGTAAAAATGCTTCTATTTTACAAACATTTTTGTCTACAATTGAAGCATTACATGAAGATTATTATTTTGATGCAACTATGCATATGCAAGAATTGTAAGCTCGCTTAGAGCGTAATATGTATTTGAATGTTTTGTTCATTAATTTCTTTAATAAAATTAGAGCTTAAGTTGATCTTCTTTTGGCTTTTTAAATATAATTTTTTTCCATTTTCATAAAATATAAAATTAAGAGCCGTTTTGCCTGCAACAAGCTTTTGATTAAGATTATGAAGCATTGTTTCGTTAAATTCCGGTGGTAACTCTAAAATAATAGTTTCTATATGAGGCCATTCTTCAAAGAGCAAATCTAGTGGAATCATAGATTGAGCTTTGATTTTGCATTTCTGTGTTGAAGTTATATCTAAATTTCCTTTAACAATAAAGACATGATGCTCATTGAGCCATTTCTCTGTTACTGCATATGTTTTTGGAAAAAGAATTATTTCAGCGGTTGAGACGGTATCTTCTAGAGTTATAAAAGCCATTCGATCGCCTTTTTTTGTCATAATAACTTTGGTTGCTTTAAGTAATCCGCATGCAATAATAACCGGTTCTTGCATCGAATTTAGAGAAGAGGACGCGTTCAATATATGTTGAAATGGTTGAATTTTAAACCATTGTAAATAGTGTTTATAGGCATCGAGTGGATGTGCGCTTAAATAAAAACCAATGACCTCTTCTTCTTTTTCAAGCTTTGTTTTATTATCCCATTCTGAGCGAGAACTGAATGAATAGGAAGGCTCTTGGTGTACTGAAAGATCAGGACTAGGACTGCTCTGAATATCAAATAGCCCTAATTGTCCGGTTTCTTCACTCTTTTTTTTGGCAGAAGCTTGTTCCATAATTTTAGGAAGCTCTTCATATTTTTGAGCTCGATTGCCCGGTAAAGAATCAAATGCACCTGCACAAATTAAGTTTTCTATTACACGTTTATTTGAAGTTCGTAAATCTATTCGTTTACAAAAATTAAAAAGATCAGTGAAGGGTCCTTTTTTACGTTCATTAATAATATTATCAAGAGATGCCATGCCAACATTTTTTATACCGCGTAAACCAAAAAGAAGTGCGTTATTAATAATGCTGAAATCGATTTCAGAGCTGTTAATATTGGGCGGCAAAATTGGTAACCCCATATCTTTTGCTTCCTGTAAATAAAAAACCATATTTTCGGCATTGGCCGATTCAAGCGAAATCAAACAAGCCATAAATTCAGGAAGGAAATTAGCTTTTAAATAAGCAGTTTGATACGCAATTAATGCATAAGCAGCAGAATGTGATTTATTAAAACCATAACCGGCAAAATAGGCCATTAAGTCAAAAATTTCAGCAGATTTTTTTGCATCAAAATTAAGTGCTAAAGACTTCTTTAAAAAAATCTCCTTTTGTTCTGCCATTACGTCAGCTTTTTTCTTCCCCATAGCCTTACGTAAAATATCTGCTTCGCCTAAACTATAGCCTCCTATTGCAGATGCGATTTTTATAACCTGTTCTTGATAGACAATAACACCGTAGGTTTCTTCAAGAATAGGTTTAAGTTCCGGAAAGATATAGATTATTTTTTGACGACCCTGTTTGCGCTCGATAAAGTCATCTACCATTCCGGAGCCAAGAGGTCCGGGACGATATAAAGCATTTACAGCAATAATATCTTCAAATTTCTCCGGTTGAAGCTTTTGTAAAACTTCTTTAAGACCATTTGATTCAAGCTGGAATACCCCCGATGTTTTTCCCTGGCAAATGAGTTTAAAGGTATTAGCATCATCAAGGGGTAACTTATCCAAATTGATCACAATGTCATGATTTTTTTTAATAAGTTGAAGAGTTCGTTCAATAAGTGTAAGGTTTTTTAACCCAAGCAAATCGATTTTTAAAAAACCCAATGCCTCTAATTCTGTCATTGCATATTGTGTAACGAGTTCGCTGCTTTTTGGTGGAACATACACAGGAAGAACTTCATCAATAGGCTCGGGAGAAATAACAATACCTGCGGCATGTTTGGAGGCATGACGAGTAATGCCTTCTAAGGTGAATGCAATTTCAAAGACTTTTGCAACTTGGGAATTATTATCGATAAGCTCTTTGAGTTTTGGTTCTTGTTCGATTGCTTCTTTAAGCGTTATTTTTAGTTGCTCGGGTATAAGTGCTGATATTGCATTTGAATCTTCAAATGGCATTCCCAAAACACGTGCAACATCTTTGATAACACCTTTTGCCATCATGGTACCAAAGGTGATTATTTGACCAACTTTATCATGGCCATATTTTTCTCGAACGTAATTAATAACAGCATCTCTACCTTCGATACAAAAATCTATATCAATATCGGGCATGCTGATTCGTTCTGGATTTAAAAAGCGTTCAAAAAGTAGGTTATATTTTAAAGGATCAATATTAGTAATTTGTAACGACCATGAAACTAATGATCCTGCTGCAGAACCACGTCCGGGGCCAACAGGAATGCCATTTCTTTTTGACCATTGAATAAAATCGCTTACGACAAGAAAATAACCAACGAATCCCATTTTAATAATGAGATCAAGTTCAAAATTGAGACGATTCCAGTATTCGTGCTCTTTTTGTTTATCAATAAGGTCGTTTTGTATAAGATTATGCAACCCTTGATGGCAAAGTTCGGTAAAGAAAGATTCAGGTGTATGTTGGTCCGGAATTTGAAACTCAGGGAAATAAAGTTTGCCTGTAGTAAAATCAAAGTTGCATGAGTCCGCTATTGCGCCGCTATTCCATACTGCGTCAGGGTGTTCTGAGAAGAGATTAAGCATCTCATCTTGAGTGCGCATATGTACTCGAGCCTGTCCAAAAGAAAACCTATCAGGATCAGTGATTTTGTGCTGCGTTTGTATGGCAAGCATGACTTCATGTGCTTCGCGATCAGTAGCATGAATGTAATGGCAATCTCCTGTTGCGACAAGTTTTACTCCATAGTGTGCACTAAGCTCATAGAGCTTAGTATTAAGTTCTGCTTGCTCGTGTTGATCTTCCGGTTGCACCTCTAAAAAAAATCTATCAGGGCCAAAAACTTCTAAAAACCAAAGAAGCCTTTCTCGTGCTTCATCGAGTTGATTATTCATCAACAGTGTTGGGATGTGTCCGCCCAGGCACGCCGATGTTGCAATAAGTCCTTCAGAATATTTTTTAAGTATTGCGTAGTCAATACGAGGTTTAAAATAAAATCCGCTCTGATAGGCAAAAGAAATGAGTTTACAAAGATTTTTATAACCTGTTTCGTTTTGTACCAGCAAAATAAGATGGTAATATTTGCGGTCGGCGGATTTGATTGCTACATCTTCGGTAAAATAAGCTTCCATCCCAAGAACTGGTTTAATACCAGCTTTCTTACATTTTTGGAAAAACTTTACGGCACCAAAAATATTTCCATGATCAGTGATAGCAAGGGCTTTGAAATTATTTTTTTTACCAAAATCTATGAGCTTATCAATATGTATTGCCCCATCAAGAAGGGAAAATTCAGTATGTAAATGCAGATGGGTAAAATGTTTTTGCAGCATAGAAATGGGTCTTAATGATTATTTTTGTGGATAACTCTACAGTAATTAGTGTAAACGAGAATTTAAAAAATTGAATTGTTTTCGACAAAAAAGATCTGTTTTATAGAGGTTTATTGTTTTGTTGTATTTAATTCTTGAGTTTGAATTGGAGAAATTTTTATAGTTTATAGTGATGTGACATATTTTTAGCCTAAAAAAAGAGTTACCTATGAACAAATGTAAAACTATGAGTCTCTTGTTTGTTTTGTTACTGTGTTCTGCCTCTGTGTATGCCTCATATACTATTGTTGATCAGTTAAAAAGCTTGCGGGCAACATTGCAAGAACTTGTTTTGGTTTTGGCAGGAGATGAGACGCTTGAGCCGTTAAAAGAAAAGTTACAAATATTTTTCACTAAAATTGGTGCTCAGGGAAAACCTCTGGCTGTTATTTACGCGCTCTTTGATGAGGCAAACCTTGTCCCATCTATAAGCAAGTCAGAATTACCACTACAAGATTTAACTCCTGTAGAAAAGCAAGCGCAAAAGAGCATTCTTGCAGAATTTTCAGATCTATTGCAGGAAGTTGATCAATCTAGTAATCCTGAAATTTTACGATCATTTGTTAACTCTCATTTAGAAGAACTATTAAAACGTTTTTCCCAAAAGCTGCCACTGCTTGAAACACAAATAAAAAATAAAAAAATTCAAGATAAGATCAGTGCATTATTGCAAGCAATTGATCAATCACCTTATGCACTACAAATATATAGAAAAATATTGGAATCTCTCAGAGAATTGCCTATCTTGCCTAAAAAAGAAGAAGAATTAGTTTATACACCTGAAGAATTGCAGCGTGAAAAAGATTTAATGGCTCGGCATGCATCTCTCATGAAAGAGATCATGAAAGAAAAGAATATTCTTGGGACGCGAAAAAGTTATGTAAACCAACTAAATAATGCCTATAGAAATGTTAAAAGATCATGGCAAGAAGGATATGAAGGAAATGAACCACCGCCGGTGCCTAAACGAGAATTGCCTGAAGGATCAGAAGAAGAAAGACCGTTGCCTCCTTTACCTGGAGTAGAGCCTGAGAAGCCTCAAAAAGAAGAACATGAAGGAACAATACCTCCTCCGCCACCTTCACCTGAAAAAAAAGAACCTGGAGCTCCGCAAGCGCCAGAAAAGAGTTTAGAAGAACAATTAAAAGAAAAGATGGGAAAACTTAAAAAACCGGAAATGGAAGAAAAAAAGCCTGAAACGGGAGAGGGAGAAGGTTCTTTGCAAGAGCGATTGAAAAAAGTACTTGGGGAGCGTTATAAATCAATGAATCCTGAAGAAGAAGAGGGTGAAGAGGAAGAAGAGTGGAATCCTTGGGATTAATGAATATTCTGAAATAGTTCTATGATGTAAAGGCCTAGCAATAAATGCTGGGCCTTTTGCATTGAGGATGAAACTATTCTGAGATATTTGCTGTGAAGTTAATTGGATCCGTTATCAGTGGGGATGTTGCTACATTGGGAACATTGATATAATTAGTGGTATTATTGTTTGAAAAATTTGAATAGATTCTATTATTGGTTCCTTGATTGTTGATACCGGTTACATTACCAATTGTTGTATTATTTCTAACTTGGCAGGTCGTTGAAATTGGGCCAAATCCATTAAGCGCTGCTAATAAAATTCCATTTCCTGTCGTTGTTCCATTACCTATATTATGTTGTTGTGCTATGCAATTTAAGATGGCATGATTGTTGCCATTGATAATGATTCCATTTGAACCGTTGCTTGAAGCAGTGCAATATTGTATCTCTGACCCGGTACCGGTAATTTGAAATCCATTGGTGCCATTATTTTTTGCTAGAGCATGTAACAGTGAATTAGTAATTCCATTAATTTGAAATCCTTGAGCCGTGTTGCTCATTGATTCTGTATTGGTTAGTTGAGCAAAATTACCGGTAACTTGAAATCCATTACCGGAGTTATTTTTTGCAACAGAATCACTTAATGAAATAGCGTTGCCAATACATTGAAATCCCGTCGTGTTATTATAAGAAACACATTCATCGCCATTTATGGCATTTCCTGTTATTGAAAATCCTATAATCGTATTTTGCGCGGTAAAACAATGATTTATTAATACGTTTTGTGATAGAGCACTCCCTGGTGCAATTACAAAACCATTTTGATTATTATTAGCCACGCATTGTTCGATGACACTTCCCGTAAGCCCAGTGATATTAAAACCATTTTGGGTATTTTCATCAGATTGGCAATTTGATATAACAATAGAATTTGAATTTGCAATGTTAAAGCCATGGTTGTTATTGCTATTGCTTATGCAATTATTTAAAAAGCAGTCGGTTACTTGGGAAAATGAAAATCCATTAGAATTTGAAAAATAGGCTCGAGAGTTTTGTAGTATAACATTGAATCCACCAATAACATTGACAGCTGTTCCGTTGTTGAAGAATTTCATATTTTCAATAAGAATCGAACCTGTCATGGCACTACTACCATTGTTTATAGTAATCCCTGCATTTGTCATATTGCTTATGGTACCGTTTCGTATAATGATATTTGAAACGCCACCATTAATTAAGATTCCTGTTGACCCTCCGCTACCCATAAGCACGGTATCATTAAAATCTATAATAACATTGCTTGCACTAATAGTAATTCCAACATTACAAGGAACAGCAATTTTCCCAACGAGTTGAGGATTATTGGTAACTTGTGAAGCAAAGTTTGGAGCCAGACAATAAAGACCGGATGGATTATTGCTATTATTAACCGTAACATTACAGTTTATTGGATTTGCATTGCTATTAAAGGAACTAAAGCCGTTAGTAATGTTATTAGTATTAATTGTATTGTCAGTATTAAATGAGTTCGTGGTATTATTGGTCGCAGAAAGTCCGATTAACGTGTTATTACTGAATGCATTTGTTGTTGGTGTAATATTATTGAAACTGTTATTCGGGCTGATTCTATTATTAATAACAAAAGGAATATTGAATTGTGAAATTTGTCCGATAGAGAAGGAACAGTCACGTGAGATGATGGAACGAATTTCTGATTCTAAAGTTTTACTAAAATTTTCATCAAAAACTGTTTTTTTTTCGTTATAAGATTCAATGGCATGGATAGACGTAAATGCAATACAGAACAGACCTACTATAAACTTCTTTACTCCTGCGTTCATTAGTATCTTCCTTTTTTTAATAAAGATAGTGACTATTTATACAATATTTTGTGCTTGCTCCCTAATTTTTTCTAATTCAACCTTAATAGAAATTGCTCGAGTGCCAATTGCAGCTTCACTTGTTTTAGCACCAATAGTATTAATTTCACGAGTTAATTCTTGTATAATAAAATCGATTTTTCTGCCTTTTTCTTGTTGATTTGATTGCATGACATCAGATAAGTTTAAGAGGTGGCTATTGAATCGAACAATTTCTTCATTGATATCCATACGCTCGAGTTCAGCAAATAATTGATGTTTTGTAAGTTCAATGACATCTGAGGAGCTTTTTTCTAACTCATTGAGTTTATTATGAATTTCCAATTTTCTTTGTTGACTAACGTTGATAGCACAGTTTTCAATTTCCCTTATTTCTTGTTTTAAGAGTATAAGGCGAGCTTGAATATCATTTTGTAAAGCAACTCCTTCTGTAAGTTGTTCTTTGCGAAGCTCAGCGATTAATTCTTGCGCAGTTTGTTTGATAAGATTGAGCATTGAATCATCAAGAGTTGCTTCTTCTTCAATAAAAATATGGGGTAATGTTACAAGATCAGAAATAGTAATAGTTCCGGGAATTGCATATTTTTTTTGTATCTGATTCAGAGATTCTAGATAATTTTGCACCATATAGAAAGATGGTTCAATAGGTCCTTTGAATACTAAAGGATTACTTATTGATATTGAAAATGTTACTTTACCCCGATGTAAAGAATCTTTTAAAAGTTTAATAAATTCAATTTCTAATGATTGTAATGCATGGGGTAATTTGCAAGTCGCTTCAAAAAATCTGGAATTTAATGATTTGAGCGTCATTGAAAGATATGCTTTATTGTTAAGCAAAGCAACCTCAATGGTCTTGGTCGCAAATCCGGTCATGCTAAAAGTCATTATTATCCTTCATTTTTTAGATTGGTGTAGATATTTTGAACATCATCATGGTCTTCAAGTTCTGCCAAAAATTCGGTCGCCTTTTCATATTCGTCACCTGTTAAGGTTACATAATTTTGTGCAACCAAATCTAGTTCAGCACGTTCAACTTTCATTCCTGCGTCATGTACAGCTTTTTTTATAGGTTCTAATGATTTTGGATCACAAATTATGGTCCATACATTATCTAATGAACTGATATCTTTCACATCAAAATCCATTAAAAGTTCAAGAAGTTGATCTTCTGACTGTGCTCCAGTGACTTCAACAACACCCAAGCGTGTGAACATCCAACTTACAGAACCAGTTTCGGCTAATGAGCCACCATGGACGGTGAATAATCTACGAAGTTCTGCAACGGTTCTGTTTTTGTTATCCGTGAGTGTATCAATAACGATTGCTATGCTATTTGGGCCATATCCCTCATAGGTTTGTTCTTCATAATGAACGCCGGGCATTTCGCCAGTACCGCGCTTTATGGCGCGCTGAGTATTATCCATTGGCATATTTATCTCTTTTGCTTTTTCAACAAGAAGACGTAGCCGGGAATTAGCGGTAACATCACCACCACCTAAGCGAGCAGCAACGGTAATTTCTTTAATTAATTTGGTAAATTCTTTTCCGCGTTTTGAATCTATTGCGGCTTTTTTTCTTTTAATGGTTGCCCATTTTGAATGTCCTGACATGTGAACTCCACGTGGTTACAAGAGGGTGCTTTGACCCAAAAATTTTCTTTTTAATAAGGGTAACATAAGAGCAGGAATCTGTCGACCGCGAGATGTTTTTTCTAAATATCCTTTACGCAATAAAAAAGGTTCGTACACCTCTTCAATAGTATCTTTGTCCTCGCCGATTAAACTTGCTAAGGTTTCAAGACCAACGGGACCACCATTAAAATTTTCAACAATTTTTTTTAAAAGAAGGTTATCGAGCGTATTTAATCCTTCGTGGTCGATTCCTAAAAACTCAAGTGCAGTAAGTACCAATGCATCAGTTGCGCTATTGTCATTGGTTACTTGCGCAAAATCTCGGATTCTACGAATAATTTTTTTTGCAGTTCGAGGTGTTCCTCGTGAACAACGAGCAATATGTAAAGCCGATGCTTCTGAAAGATTAAGCTTTAAAAATGCTGCATTTTGTAAAACTATCGCTTTAAGTTCATCATCAGAATAAAAATCTAAGCGCTCTATAATACCAAATCTACTTCGCAAGGGCGCCGAAAGCATACCACTTTTGGTGGTAGCGCCAATTAAGGTAAAAGGGTGAATAGGGAGATTGATTGATTTTGCTCCAACGCCTTGCCCAATAATGACGTCAATACGATAATGTTCCATGGCGCTATAAAGAACCTCTTCAACATTAGTGGGCATTCGGTGAATTTCATCAATGAAAAAAATATCGCGTGGTTCTAAACTTGAAAGCAATGCAACTAAATCACCCGTACGTTCAAGCATGGGACCACTGCAGATTTTTATGCCGACATTCATTACTTGGGCCATAATTTGTGAGAGTGTCGTTTTGCCAAGGCCCGGAGGACCAAATAATAAAAGATGATCTAAAGGCTCACCGCGCATTTTAGCAGCTTGCGTATAGATTGCTAACTTTTTTTTCAGTTCATGTTGGCCTAAATAATCATCAAATGTCTTTGGAATAAAAGCCTGTAACTGTTCTTCGGGAGATTCTTGCTGAAGTAAAAGGTTTATTGTTGATGATTCGATCATAGGTAACTTTATAGTTTAATAGTTGTTTAATGTATATACAATATATACCAACTGGGTTGGATAAATCCAATATTTTATGAAAAGTAGGATAGATTTATCTTTACAGTGAAACTGGGTAGTATGAAGAGTAATTTGTTAATTTTAAGATTTAGAATCTACTTTTATTGAAAGTTATTCAATGAAAAAAAATAGCGCAAAAAAAACAACCTTAAAAAAAGATGAAGCAATTTCTACAAAAGAGTATGTATCAACGTTGGCGGAAATAAAGAGTCAAATTGAGCAATCAAAAGTAAACGCGATTCTTTCTGTTAATAAAGAGCTTATTAAACTTTATTGGTCAATTGGTAAGCTCATTGTCGAAAAACAGAAAAAAGAAGGTTGGGGGGCTCGTGTTCTTGAAAAATTAGCGCATGATTTGCAAAATTTATGCTCTGGAATGGGAGGCTTTTCAAAGCGTAATGTCTTTAGAATGTTAGCTTTTTATAAGGCTTATGAAATTGTGCCACAAGCTGTGGCACAATTAGAAGAGTTACCTATTTTTACTATTCCCTGGGGTCATAATGCTGTACTCTTGGAGAAAGTCAAAACCATCGAAAAACGCTTGTGGTACGCAAAAAAAGCTTTAGAATGCGGCTGGAGTAGAAGCGCTTTGGAAACGTGGATTAAGTCTGATCTTTTTAGCAGAGAAGGAAAGGCGATAACAAATTTTAAACATACATTACCTTTACCTCATTCTGCCATGGCGCAACAATCATTTAAAGATCCTTATATTTTTGATTTTCTTACTTTACATGAAGATCATATTGAACGAGATCTAGAGGAAGGGCTTATCCATAATGTTGAGCAGCTTCTTCTTGAAATGGGTAAAGGTTTTTCATTGGTGGGGCGGCAATATCATTTAGAAGTAGATGGTGATGATTATTATATTGATCTTCTTTTTTATCATCTAAAACTAAAATGCTACGTTGTGGTTGAATTAAAAGCACGAGCATTTGATCCTCGAGATGTTGGCCAGCTCAATTTCTATTTATCTGCCGTCGATGATTTAGTTCGTGATGAGTACGATAAACCAACAATTGGCTTGTTATTGTGTAAAACGAAAAAGAATTTTACCGCTGAGTATGCATTACGGGATATTAAGAAACCAATTGGTGTTGCTGAATATGAAACAGAAATTATGAATAAGTTGCCCAAAGAGTTTAAAAGTAGTTTGCCTACTATAGAAGAAATTGAGGCTGAACTTGAAAAAAGTGAAGCTTTAGAAGCGCAAAATAAAAAAACAAAAAAATTAAAAAAATAGTTGGTATAAAAATTCGCTATGCGGATTTTGTTCTTTTGTGCAAACACCAGTAATTGTAAATGACGATTTATCACTCGCAACTTGTAATCCCGGCGACTTTAACCAATGGTTTTAATTTAAATGTAGTAAACGATTTTATAATTTTTGGTGAGGCGGATTGACAATATAAGAAACTAAATAAAATATAAGCAGCAATGTTTCTAATTGTAGAATTATTGCTGCTTATACTATTATCACCTATAACATTTTTTTAGAGTACGTTAAGCGTGTCTATTTTTTTTTCAATATCTTCTTTTTGCTTATCTATGAAGTTTTTTTGGCTTTTATTTAATTCTGGTAGCTTGTTTGCTTCATCAAAAAAGGATAGTGCTTCTTGATAATTAGATAACGCTTTTTTTCGTAAATTTTGAATTTTATTAGCTATATTTTTTCTTGTTTGAGCATTCGCCGTATTTTTTAAGCTATTGTTTGTTACGTTGATGAGATTGGCTATTTTATCACCTTCGTTAATTTTTTTTCTTGCTTGAGAAACGAATTGAAATATTTCAACGGCATAAAGTGATGAGAATGCAGTGATGAGCATTATACTTAACATCATATATTTCTTCATAATTAATTCCTTTTTTTAACAAATGTAGTTAAAAATCAATACCAAATGGAAGAGCTTTTTCCCGTAACAACTCAACTTCTTTAGTTAGTTTTTCTGTTAAGCTTTTTTGGGCGGGTGTTAAGGTCAAATTATTGATCATCTGCAAAGCATCGGTGGCGTTATTTATGGCTTTTTGTATTGCAACTTCAAGTGAATGGATTTTTTGATTTTTTGCGCGTTCTGCTACCCCGGAAATTGCGAGTCCTGGTGTTGTAGATTTAAGTTTTTCAATTTGATCAAAATATGAGTGAGCTACTTTGATTTGGTTCTCTATCTCATTTTTATACGTATCAAAACTAGAGGCAGCGTTTAGTGAAAGAGAGGTGAAAAGCATTAAGCCAACAATGATATACTTTTTCATAGCGTATCCTTTTTCAAATAATCCATATTATAAAATACTACACTATAAGTATGGCATAAATTATTTTCAAATAGCAATGTTTTAAATAAAATATTATTGATTTTGAACCTATATATGGTTTATGATAATGATAAAGATGATTTTTTAAGAATAGAATTTAATAGTTAGTTTTATGCAATCAGGAGAAAATGATGAAGAGTTTAAAGCAAATAATAATCGTAGGATGCTGTGTTTTTCTAACTACTGTGTATGCAGCAGAACAAAGTGAAACTTCTCTTGAAACGTATTTAGACGTTAAAGATGCTTCACCGCAATTTGTCAAAGCCTGGGATATTGCTCAAGGTAAAGAGGTAGATGAAGATGTTCTCAAACTTGCTGAAAAAATTAAGAAAATTTTAGGTTGTGTAGATTGTTCAATATCTGAAAAGAAACTATTAATTAGCTTGCTTAATAACCCGCAGGTTAATCTATTGCATGCTGGAGTTTTTAATAACGATGATTTGCAAAAGTACAGGAGTATTTATTGGTCATGTGATGTGGGAGATGTTCATGCATGCCAGGTGAGATTAACAAAAGTTACATTACGAAAAATGCTTCGGGATGCTATCGATAAGAATCGTAAAGAATTGGTTGAATTACTTATTGATGCAGGAGTTAAGTTTTATGCAGGTGATGTTGCATTAAAACTGGCAGAAGAAAAAGGTGATGCAGAACTCGTTGAGATGCTTAAGAAAGCGGGAGCTCAATAATTGTTACTTTTATTCAAAGTTATTTATCATGGTGCTTAGATAAAAATTTTGATAAAATATAATGATTCGTAATTTAACAAGTTAGTTAGAAAAAAAATATGCCAAATAAAGAACAAATTATTAAAGTTATTGAAATATTTTTTCCTGAAGCAAAAGTCTATCTCTTTGGATCACGTGCTCGTGGGGACAATTCTGAAACTTCCGACATAGATATAGCTATAGATGCAAAAAATCCTATATCTATGACGCAAAAAGGCCAAATCGTTAGCATGATTGATGCACTTAATATCCCACAGAAGGTCGACGTTGTTGACTTTAACAGAGTCCCTGATGCATTAAAAGAAAATATCTTGAAAGAAGGCATTTTGTGGAAAAGTTAGTATCGGCACATCAAAAATTTTTAAAATCTTTAAATGCATTGGAACGTAGCTTAAAGTTTTCACTTAAATATAGTTCGGGCGCAGAAACGGATGAGCTGGAAAATTCAGTTGCTTCATTGGTAAAACATTTTGAGATGTGCTATGAAATGTCTTGGAAATTTCTTCAGCAATATATTAAAAAATTTTATTCTATTGAGCTCGCATCGCCAAAAGCAATTTTTCGTGAATGTTTTGTTTTAAAAATAATAAATGAAGACGAGACTAAAAAGTTATTAGATATTTCTGAAGCAAGAAATGCTACAACACATGACTATAATGAAGAAACTGCAAGAGAATCATGTGCACGTATTGGTGAATATTTTATAACGTTAAAATTATTAGAGCGAATTGTCATTGACATTAATACTATTTAATCTACATCCTATAATTTTTATTGATTATCTGTCAGTGAAAGAAATGGCATTGCACCTCCATTAACGCGGGGAAGAACACCATTCCATTTTTCAATTGCTTTTAATTGAATTTCAACTTGTTGCAAAGCAATAAGCTCTTTTGTTACCGATTCTTTTTTAATACGTAACGTATATGCTTCTGCTTCAGCTCTTGTGCGGGTTTGCAGCGCTTCTTCTTGTACTTTTGCTGTTAAATTTTTAGCGGTTTTGGCACTTTGTTCTGCAATCTGTTTTTCTTCAACTGCTCTAATAAAATCTGGAGAGAAATCAAGATGAATAAAGTTAAAATCAACTAATTGTAAATAGCGGGGCGCTAAACGATCTTGTAGTTCTTGAATAACTTTCTCTTTTGCTTCATGTCTGCTTTGAATAAGATCTTCTGCGGTAAATTTAGCAATAACCGCTTTTACGCTTTCTTGTGTGAAAGGATCAATAATCACTCGTTCAAAATTCGTCCCAATTTCTTGATACAATTTAAGAACATCACTGATTCTATAGTTAATGACCATGCCAACTGATACCGTTTGTAAATCTCGTGACATACCCGTTGTTTCTATCGCGGCCTTATTAATTTGTGTATTGATGATAACAATGTTGTCAATCAAAGGAAATTTATAATAAAAACCTGAAATAGATTGTGTTCCTATAACTTTGCCTAATCGCAGTTGAATGGCTGTATGCCCGGGATTTATTATGTAAAAACTTAACGGCAAAAGACCTATAACAATAAAAATTATGAGTCCACAGAGGAAAGTGAAAATTTTGGAGGAGTTATTCATAAAAATATTCCGGAATTTTTTCACTGGGTCACCACGGAACTTCGTTCCTCGTGATGACATAGTGTTTAATTTGTCAAACTTACATTAATAAGAATAATACTTCTTTGAAGTAAAATGTGCAAATCTTTTGACAATCGTGTGTTAGGGCATGCAAATTATTATAAAAATTAATTTTTAACTTAAGAAGCTCCATTTTTTATTTTATTTAAAACCAAAAATGGAGCTTTACTTATATTGTTAGATAAAGAGATTAGCTCCTGCAAAAGGTCCTGTAAGTCCTGGTGCTGTATTATTTACCTGGGTATTTGCATTTTGAACATTAGGAATACCAACATAATTATTGATTCCATTTTGAGAAGCAAAACAATGATAGAGTGCTAGAGTTAAAAAGTTACTATTAAAACCAATGGAGCCATTATTTACTGCAACTGAATTGCCAATAAGAACATTAGGATTGTTAATCAAGAACCCAGTATCATTATAAGCACTTTGGCAAAATTGCAGCGTAATATTTGTTGATGTTATGTTAAATCCAACAGATTGACAGTTAAATGCCTGGCAATCTGTTAATGCTATATTTGAACCAGTACACACAAAGCCATTACCATTAAAATCAGAGGTAAAACAGGATTGTGTAAGACAATCGATTGCTGTAATAGCAGTACCTTCTAAAGCGAATCCAGCGGTGAAAACGGGAGCATTAACATTTAAAACTGAACAATGTAATAATTCATTATCGCTTGAGAGAGTATTACATTCAAAACCTTCGGCAGAGGCTCCAACGTTAGTAATCATATTCTCAACAGTACAGTCTGTGAGTATGGTATTGTTGCTATTTAATAAGAAAAAACCTACTGACTTAATTATTGAAACAAGATTTTTAGCTGAGCAATTATCAAATTGATTAAAGCTTCCAGCATTAACTGCATAACCTTGTGTCGAAAGAGGAGAGTTACAATCAGTAACTTCACAATTTTGTATCAGACTATTAGAAATAGTATCAAAAATAAATCCTTGCTCTGCCAAGTTAATTAAAACATTTTTTATAAGATATGCATTGTTAATTCCTGTCAAATGAACTCCGATACCAATAATACTTGTTATTACGAGTGAATCCAAATGAATATCGGTTCCATTATTGATTGTTATTCCTTCAATAAAGCAGGTGTTAATAACAATGTTTAATAACGCAGTTGTGACATTGTTTGTACTAAAAATTGCGGTATCAAAATTTTCAATACGTCCATTTTTAATTAACCTGTTAGATCCAGCATTAAGTATAATGCCCGCACCACTGCCTGCACCTGAACCTGAAACGGTATGATTATTTAAATCTAATGTTACATTATTTGCATTAACAGTTATTGGACCAGCAATATCCTTAGAAAGGCAGTAAGAACCTGAGACGGTAATAATAGTAGATTGTGTAATAGGAACTGCGCCACAGGGAGATATGCAGGTATTTGTTGTGCTTAAACTATGTAATGCTGTAAATGTTCCTTGAAAATTTTGTTGAATTTCATCACAACAGATCGTAAATGTATTTTTTATATCTGAAATCTCAGTAAAAGTTGTTGCAAAGCCAGCAAAGATACTAGTCCAGGTAGCTTCAAAATCAAGGGTAATGTTTGCACAACATGTGGTCAGGGTATTTTTTATATCTTGAATTGTGGTAAATGTACCCTGAAAATCGGACGTAGCTGTTATTAAAATGCAGTAGGTGTTGAGATTATTTAGTATGGTAGTTAAATCACTAAAAAGAATGTTAAAATCCTGTTCTAATTGTTCGCAACAAAGCGTTATTAAAATTCGCAAAAATTCAAGCAGCTCAGTGAGCTGATGAAGATCACAGTTAATTATTGGCCCTACTACTGAATTGTTATTTTGAGATGCATTGGGGCGAGGAGCACGTAGACTTTTATGTAAAAGTAATCCTGGTGCTTTATAATCAATACTATACATCAATGTTATGATTAGATCGTTAATTTTTACTGATTGAGCTTTTTCATGTAACGCTTGATAACATCGATTAATCTCTTCCGGGATATTGTCTTGATGTTCAAGTATTTGCGTTAGTATCTCCTTGAGTTTAGATCCTAATTGTGTAGATGTTAAAGAAGTAAGTTCTACATAATCATTAATAAGAGATAGTTGTGCAATGGTATCTTCGAATGGTTGTGAGCTGATATGACAAAAAACACAAAAAATCATTAATAACGATAGTTTTAATACATCATAAAATTTCATTACGGTTCTCCTTAAGTACATTTTTTATCAAAAGAATTACATAAATACATTGCCTCCAGCAAATGGACCTGTGAGCCCTGGAGCAGCTTTATTAACTTGAGTATTAGCATTTTCCGTATTAGGAACTGTTGCAACATAGTTGGTACTATTTTTTGATGCAAAACAGTTATAAATAATTGCATTAGAAGGAGCATTAAAGCCTATATTGTTATTGAATGATGAACAATTTCCGGTAGTGGTATTTGCACCAATGATAAATCCATTATTGGCATTAAAACCAGCTTGGCAGTATTGCATAAGACCTGGATTGTTCGTTACAGCATTAAAACCATTTTGAGTATTGCTCAATGCTTGACAATTAATGAGAGAAATATTGATTCCAGTAAGATCAAAACCAGTTCCAGCATTTACCCCGAGTGATGTGCAAGCTTGTGCTAAACAGTTTTTTGCGGTAATGGTATTACCTGCAAACTCATATCCTGTACAAACTGAGGAAGATTGAGCATCGTGTAAAGAACAGCTCCACAATTGAATATCGGTTGAAGAAGCTGTGCAATCAAACCCGATCACTTCATTTGATAAGATGGGTGAAGTAACAAGATTTTGCACTGAGCAATTCCGTAGAATTATAGTAGATGCATTATTGAAAGCAAACCCTCGAGAACGAGAAGAAGCAAAATTTTTTACTGAACAAGTATCAAATAGATTAGAATTACCTTCATTAATAACAAAACCATTCAAAGTTGTACCCGGAATGATCGAAGATATACAATCTATTACTTCACATTCTTGTAATAAACCAGTAAAAAAACTTGTTAAAACAAAACCTTGTTGTGCTTCAATAACAGTGACCTTTGTTAGTATATTTGCATGATTATTGGATCCAGAAAATTGAACGCCAATACCTGTTATATTGCTTATTAATAATCTATTTAAATATGTTGCAGTAGAACTTATTATTTCTATTGCTTGTACAAAACAGGTATCAATTTCTAGTGTGTTTATAAGAGTATTAATATTGCTATTGCAAAGAATTGCCGTATCAAAATTTCTTATTTTTCCATTTTTAATAATTCTATTATTGCCGCTGTTTACAATAATACCAGAACCCGATCCTATGCCACTTCCTGCTAACGTATGATTATTGAGATCTAACGTAACATTGTTTGCATTAATAATAATGGGACCTGCACCATCGGCTGCAAGACAATAATATCCTGGAGTTGAAATTGTTGTTGGAGCAGTTATAGGTATAGCTGAACAAGCAAACAAGCAGATAGAACTGAGTGAACTAATAACACTAAGGGTAGCTTGAAAATCATTCTGAATAATGTTACAACAACTCGTAAGGGTATTTTTTATATCAGCAGTTGCGGTAAATGTACCATTGAATGCTGCTGCCAATATTGTCCAGGTTCCCTGAAATTCTAAGGTGGTTTCAAAGCAGCATGCAGAAAGAGTATTTTTTAAATCTGCAAGGGCAGTAAATGTTGCATCGAATTCTGATTGAGCTAAAGTGCAACAGGTTGTTAGGGTATTTTTAATGTCATTAAGAGTTGTAAATGTTTCGCTAAAATCTTGTTGTAACTGATTACAGCAACTATTAAAAAGCGTAGTTATCTCAAGTATCGTTTCAATGGTAGGATTAAAATCGCAAACAATAATTGGATTCTTCCTATTTATTTCGTCTCCTAAAAGGTCTTGAGACCATACAAGCAAAACCAAACCAATACAAAGTAATCTATTTTTATTGCTAGAAATAAGCTTCATTTATATTCCTTTTTTTTGTATTTAAAATTAAATAAATAAATTACCACCAGCAAATGGACCTGTGAGTCCAAGCGCTGAATTATTTACTTGGGTATTGGCATTTTGTACATTGACAATGGATCCACCATAATTAGTTGTGTTTTGTGTAGAAAAGCATCTGAAAGGTGAAACCCCCACCACTGACGAAAAAAATCCGGTGCCATTTTTAAATGCTACACATTGTTCAAAAATGGTACCTGCTGATTGCGTTGAAAAACCAGAATTATTATACGCAGCTTGACAGTTAATGAGTGAAACATTAATAAGGGTTCCTGTGGGTGATATGAAAAATCCTGTTTGGGCGCATTCATAGGCTTCGCAATTTTTTAGTATAACGTTATTATTGGTAACTTGAAATCCGATACTATTGCCAGAGCTAGGAGGAATAGTAAAAGTAGTAAAATGGCGCGCAATACAATTTTCTGCTTGTATGTTCGATCCTGTGAATAAAAAACCACCTGCAAATAGATCTGCTGCTGCATCTAAAACAGAACAATTAAGAAGTTGAATAGTATTGGTAACGCCACAATTAAAACCAACAGCTATGGATCCAAACGAAGATGAAATAGTTGCAATTATATTTTGCACAGTACAAGCTTTAAAAATTACGTTATTAACATTATTATTAAGTGAGAATGCTGCCACTGAGTCAACTCCAATGTAGTTTTTGACAGAGCAGTTTTCGAACTGTATAAAGCTACCATTAATAATAGTAAAACCGCCTACGGTGGTTCCTAATGGAGTAACTACGGTGGTGCTACAATCAAGAACGTTACAATTCCTAATTAAACTATTGGTTATAGTATCAAAAACAAAACCTTGTTGGGAGAGAGTAACGGTCGTATTATTGATGAGAGTACCGTTGTTGTTACCGGTAAAGTGAACGCCGATACCAAGGACGCTTGTGGTAATTAAAGAATCTAACAGTATAGTATTACCATTATTAATGGTTATGCCTTCAACAAATGCTGTTTCAACAACAATACCCTCTAAGATTGTTTGGTTATTGTTATTGCATACAATCCCAGAATCAATATTGGTTATACGTCCATTTTTTACAACGCGATTGGAGCCAGCATTAAGTATAATCCCTGCACCACTTCCTGCACCTGAACCTGAAATTGTATGATTATTTAAGTCAAAGGTAACATTATTTGCATTAATTATTATTGATCCAATAATATCGTTAGCAAGACAATATGAACCAGGAATGGATATGGTTCCTGGTGCAGTTATGGTAATTGCGTTGCACACAGAACCTTGACAGATAGCAGAAAGATTTTCTAATGCAATGAATATGTTTGTAAAATTTGTTTCGATTTGATCGCAACATGTTGTTAAGGTTGATTTAAAATCAAAATATGCAGTGAATGTATTTGAAAATCCAGCTGCTAAAATGGTCCATGTTTGATTAAATTCATTGGTTATTTCATTGCAACAATTCGTTAACGTAGTTAAAACATCAGATAACGTTGTAAAAGTCCCATTAATATCACTTTGGATTATTGTGCAGCACGCTGTAAATGTATTTTTTATATCTGATAAAATCGTAAATGTTCCTATAAAATCATTTTCCAACTCAATACAGCAAGAGTTGATGTCTTTTTTTAAAATGTTAAGTAATCCTAAAACTTTTACTGAATTACAATTAAGTAATGGTCCTACAACAGCTCCATCGGCTAATTCTATCGCATCTATTCGAGGAGCACGATTATGCAAATAATCGCTGTTTGTTTGTGAATAACATATGAGTGGTACTACAATTATTACAAAGCCCAAAACTGTTTTTATTTTTTTATAGATAGTATGCTTCATTCTTATTCCTTATATAGTATATTTTTCTATTACCTTACATAAATAGGTTTGCTCCTGCAAAGGGACCGGTAAGGAGAGGGGCGGCATTATTAACTTGGGTATTTGCATTTTGTACATTATTAGCAAAAAATGTGTAATTAGTAGTATTTTGTGCTGCAAAGCAATGTACAAGGGAGATTCCTGCAATATTAAGATTAAATCCAATATTATTTTTAAATGCAACGCAATTATCAAGCAGACTGGAAGGTGTTTGAATGATAAATCCATTATTATTGTATGCACTTTGGCAATATTGAAGTACCGTACTATTGTTAAATGAATCTAGATTAAAGCCGTTTTGTTTGCATTTATAAGCTTGGCAATAACTTATAGATACATTATTGCTTATGGAGTGAAAACCATCGGCAAGAATACTATTTGATGTGCAAATTTGGGCGCTACATTTATCAAGCGTTACTCCGGGGCCTTCTATTTCAAAGCAAACAGCAATTTGATCAGCAGTAACAGATAAAGCTGAGCAATCAGTGAATTCTAAATGCGATGTGAATAAACCTGCTATATATCCAAAGGCGATTGAAACGACCTGTCCAGGCAATGTTGCAACAATATTTTGAGCAGTACAGTTACTAAAAATAACGTTTTCTACCGCATTAACTAATGCAAACCCTGCTATGCGTTGAAGCCCTACATAGTTTTTAACAGAGCTGTTATTAATTTGAATAAAGCTTCCATTATTGATAATAAAACCGCCAACGTTTCCTGCAGTAATGTTTAAATTTGAACTACAATCAAGAACATTGCAATTTTGAATTAAGCTGTTATAAATAAAATCAAAAACAAATCCTTGTTCAGATTGTGTTACGGTACTATTTTTTATACTACTTGCATCATTTCCATTAACAAAATGAACACCAATTCCTGATATATTATGTATTGATAATGAATCTAGAAAAATGGCAGTTCCTGTATTTATGGTAACACCTTCAATAAAACAGTTTGTGATTATAAGATTTTCTATAACGGTATCAGTGTTTCCTATACATTGAATACCATTATCAAATGCAGTGATATTTCCATTCTTAATAAGCCTATTAAATCCTGAGTTGACAATAATGCCGCTTCCTGATCCAATACCTCCTCCGGTAATCGTATGACTATTTAAATCGAGTGTAACATCATTTGCATTGATAACAATTTGACCACTAATATCGTTATTTAAACAGTAAAAACCTGGTGTAGAAATAGTTGTTGGTGCCATAATTTGAATTGGCGAGCAGAGTGAAATAGGAGGACACCGCTTGCTATTTTGTATAGATGTAATGAGAGTAAATGTTCCTTGAAAATTTAGTTGAGTATTCGCACAACATGAGGTCATGGTATTTTTTATATCAGCGAGTACCGTTGAAGTTTCATTGAATCCAGCTGCTAGAATGGTCCATGTTTGTTGAAATTCATTTGCTATCTCTTGGCAACATGCTGTTAGAGTATTTTGTATATCAGCTAATACTGTCGCAGTAGCTGAAAAGTCTAAAGCAGTAATGACAGTTATGCACGTTGTGATCGTAGTATTTAAATCAGTAACTAAACTAAAAGTAAGATTAAAATCTTCTTCTAATTGATTACAGCAATTTTTAATAAGGTTAATTATTTGATTTACTAAAATAATTTTCGAACTAATATCACAAGCAATTAATGGGCCAACAATTGGATTCCCATTTGGTGCATCTTCTCGAGGAGCTTTGGACTGAGTGAGTTCATCAAGTTTCAAAGCTATATAGGTTAATGCTTTTAATAAATCTTCGGTCAAAAATATATTTTTGCCTTCGAGTAATGTTTTGTAGCAAATAAAAAACTCTTCTGGAATTTCATCTTCTATTTTATTTTGAATATGATGTTCAATAAGAGCTTGTATTATATTTTTAAGATCTAGCATACAAGGAATTACGCTATATTTTTGATTCCCATGACCCATTGAAAAAGGTTTTTGTTTAGTAGCATATATATTATTTGTACATTCAGATATAATAAATCCACAAAACATAGTGATAGAGCAAGCAAGCAATACTATTGCTTTTAAAGAGGTTTTAAGAGAGAACTTCATTTATAGAATCCTTTTTTTATAGTAAAGACTATTATACAAAATAGTTATTAGGTAAAATAATTAAATTTTTGTACTACAGCATTAACAATGCCTGTTTACTATATCTACTATAATTTGAGATCTAAATGAAAGATTTTTAAAAATTTAAAAAAATAGAGATCGCATCTTAATGTTTGTCATAAGATATGAGAGCTATCGTATTTCTTGAGGTCCACAGAGGAAAGTGAAAATTTTGGAGGTGGTGTTCATAAGAATATTTCGGAATTATGTACTAAAAATAAGAGAAAGCTACGCTATTATATTACTTTTTTGTTATATGAAGAGCAAATTTATACAAAAATCACTGACTAAAGTTGATATAAAATCGTCGCATTGCAATGCCATTAAACCAACCTAAACTGGCGAATGTTATCCAAAGATGCGATATTCCATAACTAATCAGAGGTAATGGAATCCCAACAATCGGTAACAATCCAATAACCATAGCAATATTGATAATGGTTGAAAGTACGATATGGATAGAAAGGCCTGTGGCAAGCAGTTGTGCACTAGCATTTTTAATTGAGAGTATGATGTAAAAAATACGAAAAAAGAGTAAACAAAAGAGAATAAGAAGAACAATCGTGCCAAAAAAACCAAACTCTTCTGCAATCACAGAAAAGATAAAATCGGTACGACTTTCAGGTAAAAACATAAGTTTATTTTGGGTTCCTTGTAAAAATCCTTTTCCAGAAACGCCTCCTGAGCCAATGGCAATTTTTGATTGCTCTATTTGATAGCGTTCCTTGTGTCGTTCTCCTTGTCCTAAAAAAACCATAATTCGTTGTTTTTGATAGGGCTTTAGAATTTTCCAACTAAGTGGAGTGGTTATGCAAAAAATTAGTGCTCCCAAAATAAAAAATTTATGATTAATGCCGGCTAACCATAAAAGAATAAGTCCGGATAGCAAGACAATAATGGCTGTTCCTAAATCGGGTTGTTTTAAAATGAGAATAAAGCTGATAAAGATGGTGGTAATTATAGGCATAAAATGGTTAAGATCAAGGTGAGGAAAGTTCTTTTGTGTATAGCAATAATAGGTAATGTATGCAGGTAATAAGAGCTTTGCTAATTCAGAAGGTTGAAATTTAAAAAAGAAAAGGTTGATCCAACGTTGTCCTCCCATTGCCGTGGAACCTTTAACAAGTGTAATAACAAGAAGCCCAAGAAGAATATAATAGAAAAAATAGCCCCAACGGTAGAGTGTTCGATAATCAATAAAGCAAAATGTGCAATAAATGCAAAATCCTGAGGCTATTCCAAAAGCTTGCTTCTTAAAAAAAAGAGAAAATGGTTGAGTAACCTTATAGGTTGCGCTAAAAACAAAAAGGAGACTAATGCATGAAAGAAGAATTATAATGAATAAACTTAACCAATCAAAGTATCTTAGGTAACGTCGATCAATTAATAGCATAAGGCAATAGATCTACTCGTTCATCTTCAGGAATTAAACCATTTTCATTAAAAAGAATGGTATTATATACAGTATCTTCCGATTTTTTAAGCAATATTTCATGAAGCCTATTGAAATAGAGCATATCAAGAATTGCACACAAGGTTAAAAAGGTATCATTATACTGTTCAAAAGCATGAAGAGAGCTTCGTAAAGAATCTATTTCATTATTTAATTGTTGTGTAATAGTGCTAAGAATATCTATCTCTTTTAATTGTGCATAAGATTCTTCATAATCTATAGGTAATGCTTTTTCAGAAGCAGCTTGTAAAAAATTTGAAACTATGTGAATTTTTTGTGTTGTTGTTCGAGTGGCGGTGAGTAATGATGTTATAAGAACTGAAATCTCATCAGAGTTATTTTTTACAACGGTATTCAAGAATTCTAAACGCGCAGTTGCAATGAGCGTAAAAAGTTCCGTAAGCGCTTCATTTTCATTCATAAAGGCAGAAACATGATTCCAGCGTTGCAAAGCGAGTTTTTTATTTTTTTCGTACTGATCAAGCATTTTTAGTGACTTGTTAAATGCACAAGTAGCACAAGCTGATTCCTTAGTAAGTTTATCCAGTTCTGTTATGATTGATCTTTTAAGAAAATTTGATTCCAAATCAAATCGAGCATATTCAAATGCTGAAAAGAAAATATTACACAGTATCTGTAATGTTTTTGGTGTAAATAGTTCTTCATTCATTTCGTTGATTGATTTCATAATAAAATCATTTGATTCTTGAATGATGGGTAAGTCATTTAAATCACACCATGATTGAGAGATATAACTACTAACAATAAAGAGAAGCGATAGAACTATTCTTTTTACGGTATTCACGATATTAATCCTGCTTTATTTTTTGTTCAGAAGCATTAAATGCTCGATTAAGAAGCTCAATTTGTTTTAATAAGTCATTGCCGACCGCTAAAATTTTTGAACATGCACCACTCAGTAAAAGAGTGCATGGTTCATAGTATTCAATAAATTCATCAACAGAGCGGGGATGATTGTTAGCTATCATTTGAATTACTTTTTGCTCATTCATCGACATGGTCAGTGATAAAGTTGCTGATAATAAGCAGATGACTACAAAGAATTTCTTCATGAAAGGTAACCTTATAGAACAGTTTTGAATTTCTTTACTACTTTTTTTGAAACTAATGGTCGGGGCGGCCAGACTCGAACTGGCAACCCCTCGCTCCCAAAGCGAGTGCGCTACCAATTGCGCCACGCCCCGACGTTAAATTCAGATTTATTCAATCAACCAAGACCACTTTATATTTTTTTTCTGATTAAGGCAACTTCTTTTTTTGCGCTTATTTGGGGTGAGCGGTGGGGATCGAACCCACGACCCTCAGAACCACAACCTGATGCTCTACCAACTGAGCTACGCTCACCGTACGAAGATAAAATTACTTTATTTTACGTATAAAATCAACCTAAAAATAACTATTTTGAAAATTAATTGTTTGTTGTAGCATTGATTTTTTTAGAAGCTTCTTTGTTTTTTTCTAATTTAGTTTCCAAGTATTTTTTATAAGAGAAACCTTTATACAATGAGAAAATGCCAATTTTGAAATAGGGCAATGTATGCTTTAGGCAATATCCGCAGGTAAAAACAGCAGCACAAGAATATACTAAATTCTGCAAGTTCCCATTATCAGTTTGAAGACTTTTCTGTACCTCATATAAGCCACATGCGCCTAGTAATGTGGTTATGACTGTTGGTAGAGAATACCGAATACCTTTTTTCAATTTTTCATTAAGTATAAAGGGAGATGTTGGTAATGATTGTATTTTGGCCTTGATAACTGCTTTTTGAGTTTTTAAAGCATCCTTAATACGATCTTGTTCGAAGTCATATAAATGTTTTGCATGGAAATGATTGAAATCCAATTGTGATTCTTGTGCGGCATCAAGCACGCTTTTCAGGGGCATCTTTTGCTCCATACTAATAATAAAAGATGTAAAACTAAAAATTACCAGTAACATTAGTATATAATTAAGATTCTTGTTCATAGGTTCCAATCGCTTGTAAAAGTATTTGATCTCGGTTACAACGTTTTTCTAGTCGCCGTTTGTAACATATTCCTTTAATAATTTTTGAAAGCCCCGAAATAAAGCTAGCTCCGGCCTGGCAGGCTATAAGCGCAGCAAAGGTTGCGCGAATCGTTTGCGAAAGAGTTGTAAAGTCTTTAATCATAATAATAAGTAATACCCCGGTTAGTAAACTTAAAGAAGGAATAATAAATGCCCAAAAGGCGCCCGAGCTAATTTTTTTACTTTTTAAGTATGATCTGCTTTTGTTTTTGCTCTCTAAATATAGGGTAAGATGTTCATTTAATTCTTTTTTTAGCTTGTTTTGTTGATCTTCGCTTAAAGAATGCCAGAAGTAACGAAAGCTTTCTTTATAAGGGCTGTAGGCATGGTAAGCTTGAGCTTGTAAAGGGGTTGTTATCCCGTTGTTTGATAATGTCCACAAAAGCAATATCATTCCCATGAAAAGCTTAATAGTGTGTTTCATGCTAAACTGTGCACTCCTCTTAGAAGCTAGTATAATTTGAGTTTAGAATACTTGAAGCATAGTTGTTGGTCAATGTGGTATGCGTTGCAAAAAAATAAAATAAGTGTAAAATTACTAATAATCAATTAATGAGTAGATTTGTTTACGAGAAATCGATCTAAAGAGGGGCCCATGGAGATTTGTTCACAAAAAATTAGTAAAAAAATAAAAAAAGATACCGCTCAAGAAGCAAAAAAGAGTACAAAGTTAACGCAATGGATTACAGTTATAGGAGCTCGCGAGCATAATCTAAAAAATATTGATGTTGCTATTCCTAAGAATGCACTAACCGTTATTACCGGCCCTTCGGGTTCAGGTAAAAGCTCATTAGCACTTGATATCTTATATACTGAAGGTAAACGCCGTTATATGGAATCATTGTCTTCCTATGCACGTCAATTTTTGGGTATTGCAAAAAAGCCCGATTTTGATCGCATTGATGGCTTATGCCCTTCAATTGCTATTGAACAAAAAACAGTTGGTCACAATCCTCGTTCTACCGTGGGGACTATTACTGAAATTTATGATTATTTACGCGTTCTTTTTGCCCGAATTGGCAAGCCAAGTTGTCCTACCTGTTCCTTACCAATTTCTGCTGAATCGCCTGAGAATATCGGTTCTATGATTCAGAATCAGTTTTATAAACAGACCATTACGGTTGCAGCTCCTGTTGCTATAGCTAAAAAGGGTGAATTTGTACAACAACTTATTCAGCTTTTTGAAAATGGCTATTATCGCTTTAGTATCGATGGCCAAAAAATAAGATTTTCTCATCAAGATGAAATTAAGGCATTAAAACTTGGAAAAACATTCAAACATTCTATTGATGTCCTCATTGATAGCTGTGAAGTTAATGCTGATGAACAATCTCGCCTTAACGAAGCAATAGAGGCTTCATTCAAGCTTGCGCAAGGATTTTGTAAAATTATTGTTGGGCCGCAAGAATATACCTATTCATCACACCGTATGTGTATTAATTGTTCAATCTCATTTCCTGAGCTTGAACCCAGACTCTTCTCATTTAATTCGCCTATTGGAGCTTGTAAAAAGTGTAATGGGTTAGGAATGCTTTATGATTGGAGCTTTATGGCCGGTGAAGCTTTAGGCGTGTATACCGATTATCGCCATCAAAAAGAATGTCCTGAATGTAAAGGCAAGCGTCTTAACAAGTATGCATTGTCGGTTTTTCTTGGTGATAAAACAATATATGATATCGCCTCATTTTCAGTAAAAGAAGCATTGCAATTTTTTACTCAGCTTAAACTGAGCAGTAATGATGCTGCTATTAGTAAGACTTTATTAAAAGAGATTATAAATCGTTATACCTTCTTACGTAATGTGGGGTTAGGGTATCTTTCTTTAACAAGAACGGCCGTGACGCTTTCAGGAGGCGAAGGTCAACGAATTCGTTTAGCAACGCAAATTGGTTCAGCATTAAGCGGAGTTTTGTATATTTTAGATGAACCAAGTATCGGTTTGCATCAGCGCGATAATGACCGTTTGATCGAAACACTCAAAACATTACGTGATCAAGGCAATACTGTTGTTGTTGTTGAACATGATACCGATACGATGCAACAAGCTGATTATCTTATTGATATGGGGCCAGCTGCGGGTATTTTAGGCGGTAACGTTACGGCCTACGGAACGCCACAAGAGCTTGCACAGAATAATGCTTCTTTAACGGGTTCTTATTTGTCAGGAAGGCGATATATTGCTATTCCAAATGAACTGCGTAAGCCGACAGGCTTTTTAACGTTGCATAACGCACAAAAAAACAATTTGAAAAATATTACCATAAAGTTTCCATTGGGTGTCTTTTGTTGTGTCTCAGGGGTTTCAGGATCGGGTAAAAGTTCATTGGTTCTCGATCAATTGGTTCCTTCTGTTGAGCGAGCATTACAAAGTAGAGGAAGAACAAAGTTTGTGAGCCAAGAGCCAGAAAGCTTAACCGGAGCCGAAAATCTAGAAGCATTGGTGGTTATTGACCAATCGCCTATTGGAAGAACATCACGCTCAAATCCTGCTACCTATTTAGGCATTTTTGACGAAATACGGAGACTTTTTGCACAGCTGCCTGAAAGTAATGTACGAGGCTATAAGGTAGGCCGCTATAGTTTTAATGTGCCTGAGGGTCGGTGCGCTGAATGTTCAGGCGATGGCACCATTACTGTTTCAATGCAGTTTTTAGCTGATGTTATTATGACCTGTAAAATGTGTAAAGGTAAACGGTATAACAAAGAAACCTTGCAAATAATGTATAAGGGTAAATCTATTGCGGATATTCTTGATCTTTCAGCATTAGAGGCCGTTGAATTCTTTGCTGCTCATAAAAATCTTGCAAAACGGTTACAGCTGCTCTGTGATGTGGGGCTTGATTATCTCAAGTTGGGACAACCATCGACAACCCTATCAGGCGGAGAGGCTCAACGGATAAAATTAGTTGATGAACTTGCAAAACGTGGCTCAAAAACGTTGTATGTCTTAGATGAACCGACCACCGGATTGCATACGCATGATATTGAAAAGTTATTAATGGTGCTCAATCGTTTAGTTGCAAAAGGAAATTCTATGATTATCATAGAGCATAACCTTGATGTGCTTAAAGTCGCTGATCATATTATTGACTTGGGCCCTGAAGGTGGCGATGAGGGTGGTTATATCGTTGCGCAAGGAACGCCGGCTGATATTATGCGTAATTCACAAAGTCATACGGGTCGATATCTCAAAAAACTAAATTCTAATAGTGTTATAAAATAATACTAAAAATATTTTTTAATAGTTAATTATTTAATAAATATTGCTTATATGTCGACAAAACTATTAATTGTGATAATCTTTTATCATAATAGTTTTTGTGTTTGTTGATGTTTAACACTTTTTTTGGATGATATAAATGAATATAAATTATTCTAGAGTTACGCTCTTTTTAGGCGCCTTTCTTGTCCTTTCTCCTGGTATTTCGAATGCTCAGTTTCGTGGGCAAAATTTTGAGTTCAAGCAAGAGCCAACATTAAAACAACAGGCATTAAACATAGGCCTTAATATAGGTATTAATTTGGCATTTCATACCGCTTCAATTTTTTATAATGTCTTTGCATCAAATGGTGCATCGGAATTATATCAAAAAATGCGTATGGGCAAAGCAGTTAAAGAAAAGAAATATACAATGCCGTCATTAGATAGTAGGTTTATTTTTTCGACAAATATTCATGATATTGTAAAAGATATTGCTGCAGTTGATCACAATACTGAAAGTGAACACCCTGAAAACGAAATTGATCAAGATAGAACTCATTATATTTTTTATGGACAACCAGGGGTTGGTAAATCTTCTGTAGTTCCTCAAATTGCAGCCGCCCTTGATTCTTATTATCTTGATTACTTAGGAACAGATTTTGCAAACATAGCTGAAAGTTATGGATTGCATTTTACTGATGTTCTTATAGCAGAAATAAATAAGGTTGCTAAAAAAGCAATGAAAGAAGGAAAAAAGGTTATTGTTAGAATTGAGGAAATTGAGGCTATTGGTAAACGCGTTGGTCCAAAAAGTAAAACCAAAAACGCAGATGTCATTAGCAAGTTGAATACATTAATCCAGCAGCTGCCAAAAAATGTAGTACTAATAGGTACTACAAACCATCTTTTTGAGCTTGATAGAGCTTTTATTCAAAGGTTTAGTTGTGTTAAAATTGAGCCGCCTGTGGCAGCACATCGTAAAGATATTTTAATGAAATTTTCGCAATCTTTTCCAATTTCAGGCACCGGGATTGATTATTTAGAATCGCTTGCAGAATTGACTATTGGTTTTTCAGGAAGAGATCTATCGGATCTTGTTAAAAATGCCCATTGCGAAGCTGTTAGGTTAAAAAATCCTGCAATTGCACCTTGTCATCTAGAATCTGCATATGCAAAAATGGTTCCTGAAATTAGATCTCAACTTATAAGTGAAGAATATTCATACAGGAGGTTTTTGAGGAAAAATGGTGAAATTACTCATTCAGTCTTGAATGAAGAAATTGATAAGATCTTGACTAATGTTCAAGACCAAATTGCTGCATTGCAGAACTGTACTAGCGAGATCCAAGGTTTGAGATTGACAGATGAAGATGATGATATAGTTGTAATGCCTTCAATTTCTCGTATTAAAAAAGCAATAACTCAACCTTGGTATAAACGTTATTTTGCTAATTCAGTGTCGTTTGGTTCTTATGCTCTTTCTTCAAAACCTGCGTTATTTACCTACGGGGGTTTAACCGTCGGGCTTGCTGCCTATGGTCTCATAAAAACAGGAGTGCTGGATTTTACACCGCGATTAACATATCAATAAAGAATAATCTTAATTTAGAGAGCCAACTTGTTTTTAAAAACAGGTTGGCTCTCTCTTTTTGACAATGATCTCCCTAGGTTAACTTATCAAGCAATTTTTATCCTCTAACCCTTTCCAATGCCTCATAATTTTGGTTATATTTTGCAGATTCAATAGCAACCGTAAATGAATAAAGAGACGGAAGTTCTTCATATTTATATTGATGAAATCTAATTGTAGTAAAAGTTTTGTGGTAAAAAACGAAATTGAATAGTGTAGTATAATCTTTGTGATGAAGATTAGCATCAACTCCATTTTTTATTAGGTGCTCTGCAGGCCACTGTTTTTATTTTCGAGTGCTATGTATGTAGTAAGAGAGAGTCATACAATTTGAGTCCATAACGTTAACTTCTGCTCCATATTTGATTAATAAATTAATTTCTTCATAGTTGTCACTTTTCATGCACTTTATTAATAAGTTCAAATAGGCAAGATATTATTATTTTAAAACCATTCTTGATAAAGAAAGCAGTCTTGATATCTTCACTAGTTTTGTTATTATTAGATTATTAAAAAATAATAAAAACAATTTATTTCAATTATAAAATACAGGATCTCATGAAAAAACATTTTACACACTTTGCTCTTATTTTCACGATCTGCAGCTCATTACCCATTATTGCCATGGAGATGAGTTTTCAAGATCAAAAAGAAACGATAGAAACATATATGACTGAAGGTGCTAATCTTGATCAATATAATCATAGTGGCAATACGCCTTTGGTCTTAGCAGCTCAAAATAATGACGACAACCTTGTTCACAAGCTTGTCGCATTTGGTGCAAGCGTTAATACACAAGCATTAAATGGTTCAACGCCTCTTTCGGAAGCCGTTCGTTGTCGAAATTTTAATGTTGTTAACTTTTTATTAGATCATGGTGCTCAAAGCGATATCCAAGATGAAAAAGGAGAAACGGCCCTTTCTCTTGCGCTTGATTATGGTTTTGCAGAACTTGCACAGCTTATGGTTTCTAGCAAAAACAGAAGTGAGTCTAAAAGAACAGTAAAAACAGGAGACAAACAAAATCAGGACGATAAGAAACTACCACAAAAAAAGAAAACAAGTTCAAAAAAAACAAAAGGCACCTTTTCCCATTTTAAGGTACAGCTCAGCGCAGGCGTTGATGCAGTAAAATTATTGATGACTAATCATAAAAAAAATGCTTCACAACAACAAAGTGCTTTGCATGATTTTTTTAATAAAAAAACGAGTTCTTATGATAAACAATCATGTATAGAAGGGCATTCTCAATTAGTTTCAGCTCTTTATTCAAATAATATGCAAAAAATAGAAGCACTTTTAGAGGGTCAATCATTTGATATAAATCAACAAGATACTATTATGGGATTAACACCTTTAGCAGAGGCTTGCTTTGTTGGTAATTATAAGGCAGTTAAAAGATTCATAAATACCAGGGAAGCTCTCATAGAATTGCCTGATAATAAAGGAATAACTCCATTAATGCGTTCAATTTCACAAAAGCATGACAGGATTGTTCGATTTTTAATAAAAAAAGGAGCCAATATAAATGCTCAAGATCATGATGGCGAAACAACCTTAATTAAAGCAATATGTTTTGGAAGTCCCCAAACAGTTGATTTATTAATCGATATGGGCGCAGATATAAACATATGTGATAACAATGGATCTGGTCCACTTTTCTTTGCAGTTACTAATACAAATCCTTTACTTATTGAGAAGTTAATTAATAGAGGTGCATATATTGACGGACACTCATCCGATACAGCACCGCTCCTAGAAGCTCTAAGAAAAGGTAATGCTCCTATTGCCCAATTTTTAATTGAACATGGTGCAAATTGCAAAGCTCGTGGACGGGATGGCATTACTGCTATTAAAAAAGCAAAAAGAGACTTGAGGCTTGAACATCTTGTGCCATTAATGAAAGAACAGATTTCCTCACAGCCTCAAGAATATAAAGAACAAATCGAAGAAAATTATAAGATTGTTGATGCTGAAATGGAAAATGAAGTCAATTTTAATGAAAATAAAGGTTTTTTAACCGCTGATCGTGAAGAACAGGTTGCAACGGTTTCTCAAGATAAAGAAGAAAATAACCCTTTCTTAGATGAATTATTATTTGTAAAAGAAAACGAGTCTTTAAGCTATTCAACCCAAAATCTTCAAAGGCCTGTACCAAAATTTAAGCTATTACCTAAAGAAAAAAGAACGCAGGTTAAAAAATGGGGACCAATTAACCATTACGAGAATTTTAAAGGATTGACACAACAAGAGCGAACTCTTTTTAAGGCAATTCTCATGGATGATCTTCCTACCATACAGTACGAAACATCTCAGGGCATTACTATTAATTTCAAAAATCAACATGGGTTTACTCCCCTGATGATTGCAACGATGATGAACCGAAAAAAAATTTTTCAATGGCTCATTGGGATGGGTGCAAATATTAATGCAAAAGATAACGTCGGCGCAAATGCTTTATGGTGGGCAATTAATAGAGACCGAAAAAATTTAGCAACAATTTTAATAAATAGCGGCATAGATATTGTTTCTTCCGATAATTATCATGATACACCATTAAAAATTGCAATGCGTCATTGTCCAAAACTTTGTGCGACCATACTTAATGAAGCAAAGAAACGCGGCATTATCGATGAACTCTTTAATGAACCCCAGAAACTTGACACGATAAAATTAAAAATGTGTTAGTTTTTAATGAACATGAAAGTGAACATTATTATCGGGGAATTTTTATGGCAAGAAGATATAAAAAACATAGTAGTTCATTCAAAGCAAAAGTAGCTATAGATGCTATTAGAGAACAAAAAACTTTAAACGAACTAAGTCAGGAACATAGCATTGCTCCTGCACAAATCTCTATCTGGAAAAGACATGCTGAAGAAAATATGAGCAACCTTTTTGAGGGGAAACAAGAAAAGGACCAACAAGAGGAAATTGATAGGCTTTATCGAGTAATTGGTCAAATAACGGCAGAGCGTGATTTTTTAGAACGCTCGCTCAATCGATAGATTTAAAGCAGCGTAAGGAAATGGTTGAGTGTGTAAATGAAGCAATAGACTTTAAAAGAAAATGTGAACTTTTAGATGTATCGAGAGGATCGATGTATTACAAGCCTAAACCTCAAAAAAATAATGATGCAATTATTATGAATGAGCTACGTGAAATTTATCAAGAAACGCCTTCCTATGGCTATCGGCGCATGACAGTAGCTTTAAGAGAAAATGGTTTTTTGGTTAATCATAAAAAAGTTTTTATGTTGCTTAAGATAGCGGGCATCCAGGCCATTTACCCTCGCAAAAAAACAACCATACGAAATCAGGGGCACAAAGTATTTCCTTATTTATTGCGTGGGTTGCTTATTAATCGACCAAATCAGGTTTGGCAAGTAGATATAACCTATATAAAAATACGGGGTGGTTTTGTATATTTGGGTTTGCTTAATTGATGTTTTTAGTCGAAAAATCATGGGATGGAAATTGTCAATTTCTCTTGATACAGCGTTATGCATAGAGGCGTTCAATAGTGCTTTGCAACATGGTATTCCAGAAATTGTTAATAGCGACCAAGGATGTCAATTTACCAGTGCTCTGTGGGTTGAATTAGTGCAACAATATGGAATTCAAATAAGTATGGATGGTAAAGGAAGATGGGCAGATAATGTTTATATTGAGAGGCTTTGGCGTACGATAAAATATGAGATGATACATTTGCATAGCTTTGATACAGTTCAACAGGTAAGAGATGCGCTTGCAAGTTACATTGTTTTTTATAATACACGACGTTATCATTCAAAGCTTAATTATCACGCACCAGACGCTATTTTCGCAAAAAAAATTATTCC
This sequence comes from Candidatus Babeliales bacterium, assembly GCA_963722255.1. Lineage (GTDB taxonomy): Bacteria > Babelota > Babeliae > Babelales > JANWKD01 > CAVRJM01. The sequence continues at coordinate 92,380 of CAVRJO010000001.1, read as the reverse complement.
ATCTAAAAAAGAATTATTCGAAAGTTTTATAGCTTCACAAATTTATAAACTTGGAGCCGCTATGATTTAAATTTTTTTTTAATTTCGTGTCTTGACAAAGGGGTTCACTATACTCATTAATGGCGCTGACAACAATAGAAAAACAACTTTATGGGCCAAAGCTATATCATTTGATAGTATAAGAAGAGAAAAGAATTATGAAGGTTTGTATGAATTATTAGTTTCTAATGGATTAGATGTCAATGCAAAAAATGATTATAATGCAAATGCATTAATGTGTGCGGCTCATTCGAATAACCCACGTATTATTAAATTTTTACTTGGTAAAAATGTCGATATCAATGCGACAGATAATAATGGAAAAACGGCATTAATATATGCTGCCGAAGAAGTCAGTTATAAAAGCTGTGAACTTTTAATGCAACATGGAGCTAATGCCGATGCCAGAGATAACAAAAATATAACATTGCTCATGCGTGCCGCGAAGGTTGGTAATGTGAAACTTTTTGATCTGCTTTTAAAATATGGCGCAACCCCAGATGCTCGTGGCAATCACAACAGAACGCCATTAATATGTGCAGCACAAGGTCATGATCGATTGCAAGAAGGCGGAAAAATTAGAATGATCAACAAATTAGTTGCACTTGGTGCTGATATTAATGCTGTAGATTCAAATTCTATGACACCTTTACTTCATGCTATTGAAAGCCGTGATCTAAATTTAGTGAAGGTACTACTGCGGCTTGGAGCTGATGTTAATCTTCATAATAAAGATTATGCTTCACCATTTAACTTTGTTTTTTATAAAAAATCATTTTCTTCTCCTAAAGACTATAAGGCCACCTATAAATTTGAACCTAAAGACTTTTATGATTTAGAAGTTAAACTTCTTAAAATTCTAATCGAAGCCGGTGCAAAAGTTGATAAAAAGGCAGTTCTCGAATTAATGGAAAATTTAAATTTTAACAAGGAAGAAGATAATGAAATACTGCAATGCATACTTGAAAACAAGCACAATCTTGGCAAAGAAACTATTAAGGCAATCATAAAAGAAGCCAAAAGTCGTGGTTATACTGATATTGTAGAGATTCTAGAAAAACCTGCGAAAGAAAAGAATTGCATCATCAGCTAACATTGATTAAATTTGTTTGTGAATCAAATCTGATAGGAGGCAGCCCTTTCGGCTGCCTCTCCTTGCTCCAATAATCGGACATCCTTGCTGAATATATCCATTCCAAAAACTAACTAGTACCAAACTGCTGACATTATACTTTTTAAAGAGTAAAGAGACTTCATCTTCTGGATAAGATAAAGCTATTTATAGCATATAATAATTACAATTAGAAATAAATACTCAAGATTTAAATAGCCTAATCTAAGTCGCTCTTGTCAAAATGAGGCTTTTTCTATACACTATAAAATATGAATTCTATTTGTAAATTTAGTATAAGAAAGATTGTTATGAAGTTTAAACACCTCTTGATTTTTGCAAGTTTTATTTTTTCTTTGTCTGCTGAACAAACGCAGATTTCTTTGGCGCGAACTAATTTCCAGGCTATACAAGAAGCACAAGCTAAAATCGAGACAATGCTTAAATGGCATACTGTGTATCAAATAACAACAGCAGCATGCTTTATTGCAGGGGTTGGAGGAGCTGTATACGCTATTTACCACGCGGCAACTAAAAAAGAGGCACTGATACCTCATAATCCCCTTGATCCGGATAAATTTAGACTTTTTGTTGAAAAGTTTGGTGCATATATGGAAATGTATAATGAAAAGCACAATTTACAGAGGAACTGGATTATGTCTCAGCTGCATTGGTTGAAAAAAACGGTATATAACCAGTTTCAATCTATTGCGGTTGGCGTTGGTGCACACATGGTCTTCAGTGGCCTGAATAATGCTCTTGGCCCAATTTCAAAGTATATTACTCGTCTTGATGGCTTTGTTGATCGGACTGTTTCAGGGATTTTTCACAAAAATAGTTTGAACTGGTTTATTACCGATCAAGCAAATTTAGTTGATCTTTCAAATACGCTCAAGCGCTATGCTGCACTTGTTGAAGGACGTCAAGTTACTATTAATGCAACGCAAGTGGGTCAAGAACCGATTGTTATTGAAGCGTTAAGTCTGGATAAGCGTGCTGAGGCTTTACAAGATTTTGTTGCATATTGGAAGATCTTTATACAGCAAATTGAAACCGTTGTAGCTTTTATGCACTATAAAAGTCTTCAAACCACAAATCTTGTGACAGGTGAGCGTATGGTTGCAATAAGTACTAAGATACAAGGATTGGTTGATGATTTTGCGCTACGATGTGAAGAAAAAGCTAAACAAAGTGAAAATGGCATTATTGTCTTCTATGATGAGTTGGTTGCAGTAACTGCGCAAATTGGATTTGAATTTTCTAATTTTAGCTTGCTTGATTCCTATAAACGAATTGATGTTATGAATGAAACTAAATAAATATACTAAAACTTGTTTTTGGTCTTATTAAAAATCATGCAATAATTTTTGCGATCTTCTGGCCCATTAAAATGGGCGTTTCATTGCCTTCTTGAGAATTTCGAATAATTTCGGGTTCTACCTCTAAGATTCCTTTTTTAAAAATAAGAACTAACGTTGAACCGCCAAAACAGAAATAACCGGCTTCATCACCTTTTTTATGCCATTGATGTGGGATGTACGTTTCAATAATTTTGCCAACACATAAGGCGCCGACACTTATTAAGGCGACGTTTCCGCACCCTTTTGTTGCAAGCAGCGTAAGATGGCGCTCATTTTCTGTCAGTGGTTGAATGCCCATATAATAAACTAACGGATTAACTGATTCATAGCGACCGTGAATAATCTGAGGTGTTAAAGGAATGCAATCGAGAGGAAAATGGAATCGATGATAATCATGTGGAGCAAGCCTGAAAATCATAATGGTTCCGCCATCAAAGAGCTCAGTAAGTTTAGTGCACCCCAGAAATTGTTCAAGGTTGAAATCTGAATGTTTAACGGGAAAGCGCATTGATTTTGTGCAACTAGTGATAATGATTACCTTGCCATCGGCAGGGGAGATTATATGATCCGGATGTGGGTCAATTGGCCTTGCTTCAGGTTTTAATTTTCGGATAAAAAAATCATTAAAGGATCTAAATTCATCACATCCATTTTTAGCATCTGAAATAGCAATTGCATGGTGCTTTATAAAAGATTTGATATGGAATTTGCTGAATGATCTATTACAATACCATCCGGCAAAAATGCTAAACCATTTTTGAGTAAGGCTTCGGCGAATTAAGGTTCCAAAAAAGTTTTTATAGAGAAATTCCAATAAGAAGGGTGATTTGCTTTGGTTAGAATCCATGGCATTTGCATTCTTAGGTAGGGTGTTAAGAGTTTGTTGAGTTTGATCATAGGAAAAATTCACCTCATATGCAAGATTTTGCCTGCTCCCTACGAATATAAGCATGATTCCTATGAGGAGTAACCCACCTTGGTTCATAAGTTCCTTGTTTATTGATTAAATTCTAGTTTAGTATACCATAAAAAGACTATTATATAAAATAAGTGCTTATAACCAGGAGTTTTTTGTGAATTTGATTATTTTTGCCCCACCTCAATAAACCTTCTTTTTACCCAAAATTTAGGTAATTTTTTTTATAATAAGCACAAAGGTTTAGTTTCTATGTATATACCATTTATTATTTCTTTTATTGTGTATCTTGCGCTCGTCTTATGTATTGGGCTTATAGCTTCCCGCACCTCCCGTTCTACGTACAACCCTGCGGGACAAACGGCAGACTTTTTACTTGGTGATCGCTCAACAAACTGGTTTTTAACGGCACTTTCGGCTCATGCAGCTGATATGAGTGATTGGCTTTTTATGGGACTGCCTGCAGCTGTTTATATGCAAGGGGGCACGCAAGTGTGGATTCCAATAGGACTTTTATGCGGCATGTTTTGTGCATGGCATTTTATCGCAGCACGATTGCGTATAGCTTCAGAAAAATATGGCGGTGTTACTCTAGCATCCTATTTTAAAAATCGTTTTAATGATGCTTCAGGGATGTTAGTTACACTTTGTGCACTTATTTCATTTTTTTTCTTTGCGGTGTATCTTTCTGTTGGGCTAAAGGGTATAGGGTATGTTTTAAAATCAGCATTTCATATTGATTATCATATCGGAATTTTTCTTGCCGTTCTTGTTGTGCTGAGTTATACCCTGATTGGTGGATTTATTTCAGTTGCCTGGATAGATCTTTTTCAAGGCCTCTTTCTACTTGCTATGCTTATATTTGTGCCGGTCTATGCTTTTATGTATGTTGGTGGATTGCAAGCGATTTTTGCTGGTGCTGCTCTAAGAAATGTGTCTCTTGCTTTAATTCCTGATTTTTCGCTCTACAGCTTAACATCAATTCTTCTTAATCCTTTTGCATGGTCTTTAGGATATTTTGGTATGCCACATGTTTTGACAAAATTTATGGGCGCAGCTCATGCTCGTGATATGCATAAGGCAAAGTATCTGGGTATTAGTTGGCAACTTTTGGCTACTACCTCAGCGGTTATGGTTGGTATAGTTGGGTTGGCCTACTTTGCTCATGGTGTTCCCGGAAAACCTGAATTTATTTTTATTGAGATGGCTAAAGGTCTTTTTAATCCTTGGCTTGCAGGTATTGTTTTGTGTGCTATTTTAGCAGCAACCATTTCCACCGTTGATTCCCAGCTTTTGGTGCTTGCAAGTATTGTTGCGCAAGATTTTTATAAAAACTTATTTAATAAGCAAGCAACTTCACGGCAAATTTTATATGTCTATCGTTGTGCATTGATAGTTGCTGCATGTGTTGGTTATGCAATCGCATGGAATGAAGAAAGTACTATTATGGCACTTGTTAAATATGCATGGTCAGGATTAGGAGCATCATTTGGTCCTTTAATGATTCTTTCGCTCTATTCAACAAAAGTTAATAGGTATGGTGCAATTGCGGGCGTTCTGAGCGGTGCTTTTGTTTCAGCAATTTGGGATTTAATAAATCCATTGATAACTACTATGCCGATTTATTCAATTGTACCCGGTTTTATTGCCGGATTTGTTGTCATTTATGGTGTTTCATTAATCACAAATAAATAATTTTGTAAAAGTTGGGGCTAAATTTTTGCTCCAACTTTTTTTTGGTGCGCCCGGCATGGGCGCGACCTACCGGTGAAAGTCCGGAATGACGAAGGCAACGAAGTCATTAGCCTAAGGCAAGGGTGTTCATCGCGAGGTGAAATCTGAAGGAAGCCGGCAGCAAAACCTTGGCCTGAGGTATACGAACTCTATGCGAGGCTAGCGATAGCGGATGAGTCTGCCAAGTAAGACAAAAGCCATGGTTGCCAAAACTATCGAGAGTAAATAGAGCAGGTAGATGAGGTGAAAGGGCGCGCAATTACCCGGGGAGATCTGTTTCCACGCCGACTAAGTTGGCAACCCTCTGTGAAAATAGAGGTTGAGGGACAGAAGTCAGCAGATGGCATAGTACCGAAAAAAAAAAATCGGGAAGGCCTGAACATGAGCGATAAAGATATGATTGATACGTACATCGAGAATGCAATGAAAGTAGAAAATCGAAAAAAAAAAATCGAACCATCACTGAGAGGCGGTAGTGAATTCTACCAGGTCCTGATGAGGTACTGAGCAAACTTATGACACAAATCAACAAACATATCTTGGCAAATCATAATAATCAACTGATGGAGAAAGTGGTAGAGTACGATAATCTCAAGAAGGCACTCAAACGAGTGGAAAGAAACAAAGGCTCGGCGGGTGTGGATAATATGCAGGTCAATGAACTGCTTCCATATCTGAATGAGCATTGGAATCGCATCAAACAAGAGCTTCTTGACGGAACCTATAAACCAGCTCCCGTACGTCGAGTCGAAATTCCGAAACAAGACGGTGGAGTGCGTGAATTAGGAATTCCAACGGTACTTGATCGCTTTATCCAACAGGCAATCCAACAAGTCTTGACACCAATATTTGAAGCTACATTTTCAGAATTCAGTTATGGATTTAGACCAGGCAAAAGTGCACGGCAAGCTGTGCATAAAGCCCAAACCTATATCCAACACGGAAAGAAAATTGTGGTGGATATCGATCTCGAGAAATTCTTTGACCGTGTAAATCACGACATACTGATGTCGAAAATAGCACAACATGTCGAAGATAAACGCATACACGCAATTATCCGCAAATACTTGCAATCGGGAGTAATGCTCAATGGATGTCATGTGAGATCAGAGGACGGGACACCGCAAGGTGGCCCAATAAGTCCCCTGCTATCAAATATCATACTGAATGATCTTGATAAAGAACTTACACAAAGAGGACACTCTTTTGTTCGATACGCCGATGACTGCAACATCTACGTAGCAAGCAAGCGAGCGGGACAAAGAGTGTATGCAAGTATAATGAAGTTTCTACAAGAACGATTGAAGCTCAATATAAATGTACAAAAGAGTGCAATAGACTATCCATCGAGAAGAAAGTTCCTAGGATTCTCATTCACCTTTGGCTGGCAAGTAAAGCTGCGAATCGCTCCCAAAACCAGAATAAAGTTTAAGGAGAAGATTCGCGAGTTAACGAAGCGCAATTGGGGTATATCTATGAAAGAACGACTGAAGAAGCTCAATGAGTATCTCATTGGATGGATTGGATATTTCGGTATTATCGAAACAAAGAGTGTGCTCCAGGAACTTGACGAATGGATACGCAGAAGATTGAGAATGTGTTTATTGAAACAATGGAAGTTAGGGAAAACCAAGCTTGCAAAGTTAAAAGACCTAGGAATCGAAGGAAAATGGGCAGGACGCATAGCATTCTCAGACAAGAAATACTGGCGGCTGGCAAATACTCCACAAATAAACAAAGCCCTCGGCCTCGCTTATTGGCGAGAGCAAGGGCTTGTAAGTCTTGTTGAAAGATATTATGAGATGCTCGCGAAAGTATCGACATGAACCGCCGTATACCGAACGGTACGTACGGTGGTGTGGGAGGACGCGAGTTAATCACTCGCTCCTACCCGATTGCAATTTTTTTACCGATTATTGTATACTACAATGCATAACAAATCCTTAATGAAAGACTTTAATGCATGAGCGTAGAAATACAGGCAACAACTCCTTTAATGCTGCAATATCAAGCAATTAAAAGAAATTTTCCTGATTCCCTTCTTTTATTTCAAGTTGGTGATTTTTATGAACTATTCTATGAAGATGCTAAAAAAGCAGCAGCCTTTTTGGCAATCACCTTAACGGCACGCGGTAAGAATAATGGTGATCCCATTCCTTTATGTGGTGTACCTGTTCACGCTGCAGAATTTTATATTGCAAAATTGATAAAAGGAGGGTTCAAAGTTGCCTTATGCAATCAGCTTGAACCTGCAACACCGGGAAAGGTAGTAGAACGTGGTGTTGCTCAGGTTTTTACTCCGGGAACATTAACTGATGCAAAATTATTAGATGAAAAATCAGCATCATATCTTTTTTCATTTTTTCCTATGGCCAATCAATGGGGGTTGCTCTTTGCTGAATTAATGACAGCGCAACTTTTTGCAACCATCCTTCCTGCAGCAGCTGATAAAACATTGCAAGCTGAGCTTGGTCGATTTTGTCCGGATGAGATTATTATTCCATCACAAAAAGTGGCAAATTCTTTTGGAGCCTATTTTTCACAGTTAGGTTTTTATACAACAGTAGCTCCATATAATGATGCAGTATGTTCTGAAGCAACTGTATGGATGCAGCAGCAGTTTACTCCCGATCTTCAAGCACAAATAAAAAAATATAGTGCCGTTGAATCCGCCCTAAACCTTTTTCATGGCTATATAAAAAAAAATCAGGAATCAAGTCTCTCGCTTTTTAATCAGTTTACCTATTATCAACCTGAAGATTTTTTAATGCTTGATGCAGCGACGCAACGCAATCTTGAGCTTGTTAAAAATATGAATGATGGTAGTAGAAAAAATAGTCTTTATGAACATCTTGATCATGCTGTTACGGCGATGGGATCTCGGACTCTTAAAAAATGGATATTGCGTCCATTGGTAAAAAAAGAAGCAATTATTGCACGACAGGAAGTTGTTCAAAAATTTGTACAAGATATTATGTTGTCACATGCTGTAAAAAAACAGCTATCTGAAATTGGTGATCTTGAAAGAATTGTTGGCCGTATTATGCTTAGGCGAGCGGCGTTACATGATTTCAATGCGCTTGCACATGCGCTTACGATGGTTCCTTTACTAAAAAATGAACTTATAAATCGGCCCGAATCAATCTATTTGCAACGCTTTGCACAACAAATTGGTAATTTTTCAGAGTTGCAAAGCTTGCTTGTAGCAGCCTTTAATACTGATACAACAAGAGAATGGATTATTAAAACAGGTTTTAACCAACAGCTGGATCATTTACGTTCATTAATCGATGATCAAACAGTTATTCTTACTCAATTAGAACAACGCGAACAACAAAAAACAGGTATTAATTCATTAAAAGTTCGTTATAACCATATTCACGGTTATTATATTGAGGTTACTAAAGCCAATACGCATTTGATTCCAGATTATTTTATTCGATCGCAATCACTTGTGGCAAAAGATCGCTTTACAACGGTAGAGCTAAAATCGATAGAGGCTGATGTGCTTATTGCAAAAAATCAGATCAATCAATTGGAGCGAGAAATTTTTGAGCAAGTAAAGCGTGATGTTATGCATTTTGGCGCTGAACTGCGTAAGCTAGCATTCTTGTTAGCACATCTTGATGCACTTTTTGGCCTTTCTCAAGTTGCCTACCAATTAGGATATATTCGACCGGTATTAAGCGATGGAACATGTATTGAAATTGTTAATGGTAAACATCCTATTATTGCTCAACGGTTATTGCATTCCTTTATTGCAAATTCTACTTTCTTAAAAAATGAAAATTTTTTTTGGATACTTACTGGACCTAACATGGGGGGTAAATCCACCTACTTGAGGCAAGTTGCGCTTATTACGCTTATGGCGCAAATAGGTTCATTTGTTCCTGCTGATTCGGCAATTATTTCCTTACGTGATCGTATTTTTACTCGAATTGGTGCGGGTGATAATGTTGCTGAAGGTAGAAGCACTTTTTTGGTTGAGATGGAAGAAACAGCAATAATTTGTGAACAAGCAACAGAAAAAAGCTTAATTATTTTGGATGAAATTGGACGTGGTACAAGTACCTTTGATGGGCTTGCTATTGCTCAAGCTGTTATAGAATATCTTTACACAACAGTAAAAGCTCCTTGTTTATTTGCTACGCATTATCATGAACTCACTACATTGCACGAAGATTTTTCAGCTATTGAATGTCATTATGCTGCAAGTAAAAAAACTCAGGAAGGAATTTTATTATTGCATAAAATCGAAAAGGGAGTCGCAGACGGTAGTTTTGGTGTTGAAGTTGCAAAGTTTGCGGGTCTTCCACATTCAGTTATTCGGCGTTCTCAAGAGATTCTAGAACTATTAGAAAATGCAGAAAATAAGTACAAAAATTGTGATTATGATGAGCCAGAAACTAATTTGCCAAAAACTAATTTGAAAGATTCTGAGTTAAGCCAATTACGTAGAGAAAATAAAAATTTAATAGATCAAGTTGTGTACTTGGAAAATACGTTATTGATGAGCACGAGAGTTACAAATATTATTGGTGAAGTTGATTATAATAACTTATCGCCTAAAAAGGCTTTTGATATTTTGTGGCAACTTAAAGAAGAAGGTTAAAGCTGATTTGAAATGTTTTTCCAAAAGATTGGCTAACTCAATTTGATGAATAAATTTATATTTTTACAAGCAGAACTAACAAATTAAACACCATGTCATCACGAGGAGTTTTACGACGTGGTGACCCAGTAGTTACAATGAAAAGTCTTTATAACTGGGTTGCCACGCATTCGCTCGCAATGACATTCTTCAGTTTTGTGTCAATATACGACCATTTGTTTCAAATGTTTTTTAGTATTTTTAATAGAAATTGCAGTAAAAAGTAATAAGTATATAAACAAAGCAGTTTACATACTTATTACCTAAAATTACTATTTATTTATCGAATAACGCCTGCTCTTGTAGTTCCTGATTTAGGTCCAAGGGTTCTTGGTGCATAAATTTTTTCTGGGCTAATGCCTTCAGTACCAATACGCGTTGTTCCTTTCCAAGACTTTTTAAGTGGAAGTGCGGGACTTGTTAATTTTTGTGCTGTTGCTCCTGCTGGTTTAACAGTAAGAGCTGGGGTTGGGTTAGGATACAGAATAGTTCCTAAGACTTTTTGAGCAAAGTGGCGTGAAGGAGAATAATGTCTTCTCTGTACATGCTTTTTTCTACCTTCAGTTCCTAAGAGTTTTGATTTTCTTGCGGCTTTTTTAGTTGCTTTTTCAGCTTCGAATTTTTTTAAATCATCAAAGGTTTTTGTTACTGCCGCGTAAATTTCTTGTTGTTGTTGATTGAAACGAGGAAGTCCTGCTTTGCCATTAAAATGTGCAATTAAACTACTGATGAGGCCCTGTTTTTCTTGTGGGTTGAGTTGGTTAGCATTGGCATTAATGATATTAAAGGTGTTGCGATACTCTTGTCTTGCTGCTCCAATAATACCTGTTTTTCTGCCGCCATGGTGTTTTCTTTTTTGACCATTAGCGCATAATGGTGATGCAATGATTGCACCGAGAGTGAGTAAAAGTAGTTGTTTCTTCATAAGGGTCTCCCTTTTAGATTTGATTGAATATAATTACCTATAATTTTCTCTAATAATAAGCTGATTTTTATGGAGCAATATTTTTCCAAGCACCTGTTCTTGAAACATTTGAGCAAGAGGTTCATTATCAATTCTTATTTTTTTAGGATCTTTTAAAAGTTTATGATACGAATGAATTATAGAGCAATATAATACTTCGGTTTTCTTATTATTAAGTATTGAGATCGTAGGTTCTTGCCTAAAATAACTTATAAGTTTATGTATTAAACTATTTTTTTCATGAGGCATCAGAACAATTTTTTCTAGCTGTTTAGTTAGTTTTTCAATTTCCTGTTTATAGAGTTCTTCATTGGGCTCATGCAGTCCATTTGCCGGTGCCATGCTGTGTAGTGTAATGGTAATTAAACAAACAGCTAGCAAGAAGTTGAGTTTTTTCATGATTTTAATGCTCCTCTATTTTAGTTAGTATCCATTGTAAGGTTATCAGAAAATAGTTGCAATTTGCAATAAACCAAAAAAAGAATATTTGGAGTTCTTATTTGAACTTAGTTGGAATAGTTCTTTTCAGCTAAGTAAGCAAGGTTATGAGAGCGTCCCCAGGCCTTACAAAATGAGTCAAAATTGTAAGATGTGGGAACGGTTTGATTTGAGTCAAAAGCGGGATCATGGCAAATTACTTTTTGTGTTTGCTGATTCCAGCCAATTACTAAGATAAGATGACCGTTTTTATATTCACGTGGAGCACCTTCAAGGGGACCTCGTACGCTTACAACAACAGGAATTGATTGTTTGAGTTTTGCATATAAATCATAAAACGAATTAAGGCGAGTTACGTGGAAATAAACTGATCCTCCGCATTGTTCAAAGGCGTGTGCGGTATTAAAGGGCCAACTGCCAAAAGAATCAAGACCTTGATCGTAAACGTTGTGAGCAAAATGTAACGAATCAATTGGTTTTTTGTTTAAATAGCTAACAAGCATGGAACACGAGGTCGGTGAACACATATGTTCTGCGCGTGGATGTGGTAATATCATTTGAGATTGTTGTGGAATATTGGAGATACTCAAAGAAGGTAATTGAGGTACTTGAGTGGGCATTATAAATTTAGGTACATTTGAGATGTTAACCGCTAGAGCATGAATTCGATCTAATACAGCACCGTTGTGAGGAATTATTTTAATACGGAGACCATCAGAAAGTTGATTTTGAGGAACTTCTAGGCGAACATGTTTGTATTCAGTTTTAATGCCTTTTGTGCAATAGGATTGTGCAATCCCGGAGCCCCAATCAACCATCTTGTGCCAATCATGCCATTTTTTTGTTTTTGCATCACGTACTTGGGCATAAAATGAAAAATATCCATGTAAAGGCTTAAAAGCATTCCATGAAAAGATGAGTTGGCTAAACAATGGAACATCTTTCTTGCAAAATATAAGAACGGGTCGACTTTTATTGGCCTGCAATTCTTGCATTGAAAATTTTTTTGTAAAAAGCCAAGTCCATTGATCCTGATTGCTTTCTGCTGCTTTGCTCCATATAAAGAAGATCAGAAGTCCAACTATATATAATTTATTCATTATATGTCCTTAAAGTTTAATGTTTACCCTTGATGTTTATACAAGCGTAACAATTTATAATACAAATAATCAATAAATATATTCTCTGTAGTTGAGTTCCAAAAAAACAGCTTTTGAATGAGCGACCTAGGTACCAACATAGAATGTCTTGAAAAAATACTTTCCAATTGTAAATAATTAAATAGGCGAAGTTACTTATACTAAAGAAAGGTGTCTCATGAAAAAGTTTATACACGTTTTTGGTTATCTCTTTTTTGGCATAGGTTATTTTTTTCATAGTGCAGCTGTACCAACACAGGCATGGGTAAAAGTTCCGGTTTGCGAACTTGTTGGGGAACCTTTAAAATCAGATGCTACGAACAACAGTGTCTTTATATACTATAATAATCTACCACTTTGTGGTCAACGGATTAAGGATTGTCGAAGAATTCATCAACTCTTATTTAATGAAATGGTTATGATTTTAGAAGTAAAAGGTGATGAATGTTTAGTAAAAGTTCCTTCAATTTTTTATGAACGTGATGATAGTTCGGGACGATTTGACACCTATTGGTCATTAAAAAAAAATTTTATTACCCGTGAGGATCTTGAAAAAAATGGAAATTCTTATGATTATTTTCCTGAATCGCTTGCTTATCAAAAAAAATCTGATGTTTTTAATAAAAGAAAAATAATAACACTCATGTTACCATTTTATGAACCTAAAACTAAACAGCACTATTCTGCAGGGACGCGTTTTGTAATGGTTTGCTCAAAAGGAAACTGTTTTGGTAATACGGTGTATCTTTTTGATCAAGTAAGCGATCAATGTATAACTGCAGTTATCCCACATAACCTTTGTAGAATTGAAAATAGTAATGAGCCATTTCAAAAAAAAATTCATGATTTTGTAGTTCTTTTGCGTCGTTGGACAAAACAAAATGGTTTTATTCCCTATGTTTGGGGAGGTTCAAGTTGCGTTAATTTTTGCAAAAAAGATGAATTTTTCATGACTAATGATAAAGCAACCTGTTCTTATTATAGGTCTGAATGTGAGCTATCGCCTAAAACTGGTTTTGATTGTGCTGGTCTTATTGCTCGAGCTGCTCAAATTTGTGGATTACCTTATTATTTTAAAAATTCTTTAACAATAAAAAAAAATCTTGAAGCCATTACTGATAAAGATAAGATTAGAGAGGGAGATATTATTTGGATACCAGGTCATGTTATGGTTGTAGCAAGTTTAATAAAATGGCACTATTATTGAAGCACGAGGTTATGACCATGGGTATGGAAAGGTGCATGAAATCAAACTTAATAAAGTTTTTAAAAATATTGATACCTTTGATCGGCTTATTGATCTTTATAAAGAAAAAAAGCCTTTAGAGCGATTAAATAGTAAAGGTGTCATAACAAATCGATTTGATACCTTTGCCATACTCTCCCTAGAATCAGCTTTTAAATAATGTTTAAAGCTGACTATTCTAAACTAAACTGTTATTTGAAAAACGGCTTTTCAAATAAAGTTTTTTTTCTTACAGAATGAAATGAGTCTTATAAGAAAGATTATTGCTTTTAAAATCAAGCCTTTTACTATAATCTACATAGTAAAATTTATTGCAGATCATTATGTAACGGGAAAAATTTTATGGAAAACGGAAAATTTGTAATGGAAAACGGAAAATTTGTAGTAGGGTTATTGCTTAGTGTCCAAATGTGTGCAGTAGCAATGGAGAAGTATACGGGTAATAAACTTCATAAGAAGTATAAACCGGATGTTGCAGAAAGCGTTGCAAGCGAAGCTCAGGATAGACGTGATAACCGGCAATTGTTGATGAGGAAATTTGGTATTAACAGTTCAGAGATACTTAAGATTGGAGATTATATTAAACGAATTAATAAAGGAAAGAAGGCTGAAAAAAAGTGTAGAGAATTTGTATTGAATGAAATAAAAAAGAATACATTAGATGCATTTAATGATTTGGAGGTACATTATAGTCGTGGGTTGTATTTACCGAGTATAAAGCCCTACCAAAAATCTGTTCGAAAGTTATTGAATAAATCTTGTTTGGTAGGCGTTCAAACGAAAGAACATGATCCGATTGCAATAGCAGTCAGGATGCATGATCTAGAGTGGTTATGTTATTTGCTTTCTCTTAATAAACAGAACAAGGCTGATATTACGTTTACGAGTAAGAGATATTGTTCTGCATTCAATTTGTTGATTCAAATGGAATCTTCAATGCAAGCACGTGAAGAATTTGGGTATACCCATGAAGAATTAAAAGAATTAAAAATGATACTGCTAGGTTATCAGCCGCAAGTTTTTTCAGAAGAAGAACAAAGGGCGTATGAAGAACGGAAAAAAGTGCATGAATTTTTTGGATATTTACCTGCTGGCAATAAGGTGATCGATTCCAAAAAAAGCATGGAATTTATGGAGCGTACATCAGATAAAAAGCTACTTGCACAATTCAATAGTCTTGGATCAGATGAATTTTGTGAAGATGACGTATTTGAAGAAAGCTACAGTAAGCCTGTAAGAAAACTTTTGAAAAATCCATATTTGAAAGTTGCTCAAACTAAAGAAAATGATGCACTCGTTGTAGCCATAGCAAAGAAGGACTTTGGACTCTTATATGATTTAATTAATAGAAATAATGGAAATTTTAAAAATCCTGATATTACTTTTGAAAGCAATGATTATCCATCTGCATTATTTATGTTGCGAGAATTAGGATCTAATGAAGATATTAGAAAAGAATTTGGTTATACATCGGGTGACGTAAGACGTCTGAAGCTTGCTTTACTTACCTATCAACCATCTGTTTTCAATGCTAAAGAGCAAAAAATGCTTAATGATGGTAAGGACAATGCATGGCAAAAAATACTATTTATGCAATTTAGCGGAGAAGAGCCAATAGGAGATATTTTTTCCTATAATAATCGTGTGTGATAATAAAACTCTTCGTTACATATCACTCCTTAGCTATATACAAGGAATATACAGCCAAAGGAGTGAATTAAGCTGTTAAATGGGCTGCAAGTATAAAAAAAATACGTTCTGATTGAGCTGTTTTTCAGGCATAGTTGTCTCTTCTTGACAAAGTGTAACAATTATTTATTGTATAAAAGTATTGATTATAAAGCTTATTTTGCTATATAATTTATATTATAAATATTGTTGTAAGTGTTTGATTGTATAATTTTAGAAAGTGAATTCTTATGAATAATAATAAATTTATAACGGGTATGCTGTTGATTTTTATGCATACAATGGTCATTGGAGGCGAGCTTAAGCGACAAGAAATCTATAAAGCAATGAAACATAAAAAGTTTACACCGCAAATACCCAAAGGTGATTCTGTGCTTGATAAATTTAACAAACTTGGTTTATATAGGCCCGAAAGCGAAGAAGATTATGAAAATAATTATAAAAAACCGGTTAAAGAACTTATTAAAAAGTTGAAAGTTTCTCAAACATTAGAAAATAACCCCTTGATTGTAGCCGTAAATACGCATGATTTAGAATTTTTAAAAGAGTTACTTGATGAACAGAGTCCATACTTTAAAAATCCTGATATTATGCTTGGATTTTTTGATGCCCTAACGGGACGTATGGTTTTGTCGCCATTTGTTATGATGCGTAGATTAGAATTTGATAGAGGAGTTAGAGAAAGGTTAAACTATACACCTGAAGATGTTTGGGAATTAAAGAATATTTTGCTTCAATACCGTAAAAAACAATTGAAGGGCAGCCCGCCACAAAAACCTTTTGAGGAAGATGAGTTAGAAGATTTTACAGAAGAAGAAAAGAATGCGAGTGAAGAAGAAATTCTGAATGGTGAAATTTAAATCATTTTTCATTGAGAATTGTACTATTTAAAGGATTTTTTTGCTTGTGTAAATATGCTGTGTTATCCAGCTGCAGAGTGAAACTGCTATATAGGTTGTAAGCACAAGAAGAATTGATGGCAATTGAAAAAGAATGCTCATTATAAAAACAAGAACCATAAGTATAAGAGATGTATAGCATGAGATGGTGCTCATGGGGTGGTTTTTAAATGAGGGAAAAGGGATTGAAGAAATCATTAAAAATGAGAGCGTGATTACCACACAAGTAATCGTTGTTGGTTGCAAGATCCAAGTAAAGTTATGAATCAATAACCAATCATGGTACATAATAAATGAAGCTAAAAAAAATGCCGAAACCGGTGTTGATAACCCGGCAAAATAGCTGGGATTTTGTGATGGCGTTGTATTAAATTTTGCAAGACGAAAAAGTCCACTGCAAAGATAGAGACCTAGTGCCATGAGTCCAATAAGACCAAGTTTTTCCTGAAAAAAACAGTAAAGTAGAAGTGGTGGTGCACAGCAAAAAGATATTGCGTCACAAAGTCCATCCAATTCTGCACCTAAATAACTTGTCGAACCAAGTGCTCGCGCAAGTCGCCCATCGCATGCATCCATACAAGCTGCAAGGCCTATATATAAGGCAGATACCATAAATCGTCCTTCAAGGGCAGCAATAACAGATAAAAAACCTGATAATGCATTTGCAAAAGTAAAAATATAGGGGATTAAAAAAAGAGACTTTTTATATCGTTTTTTTCCTACACTCGCAACAGCTTTTAAGGTGCATTCCATAAGCGCTCCATAGGGTAATGATGAATGGTTTATTTTGTATAAGAGTAACTGTAACGTATTGTCACTTATATTCGCAAGAGAACGCAAAGGCATAATGATGTTAAACTATTATGCTCGCATATAGTGTAAGATATTATTCTTCCTGTTGCAACAAATCAGGTGATGGGTTATTTACTATATATTCTAATGCAAGTAGTCGTAGGTAGCGTTTAATCATTTGGTAATACAATTTCGATGCTTTATTACTATTGCATATTTTCCAGTTCCAAGGATTTAATGAAAGTTTTTGATACGTAGATGGCAATTGAACTCCTGCGGCATCGCATTCTTTTTCTTCATCGTCCTCTTGCTGAGCTCGCAACATTAAGGGTGATCTAAAGAGTAAATAATTTTCAAGTTTTGAATTTTGTTTGAGCCACGTATTGATTTTTTCAATGAGGTTTTCAAAAAGCTGTATTTTACCTGAATCAATTGCATTTTTACAATGCATTAAAACAAGATTATTGGTTGTTTTGTTCCCTCGTGTAGGTTGACCAAAATGATGATTTGCATTTTTTTGCAAAAGAATGGTAAAAGGTGTGAATTGAGAAAGGTACTCAAGTTTCTCCCTGATTTCTTGCATTTCATCCAAAAAAGCATTATTGAGAATTTCTTTATAGAATGATCCTTGATCATTCACAAGAATTTGTTTGTCGAGATTATTTGAGTTTATATATTCTTCCATGAGTGTTGTCGCTGATATCGCACACTTATTGGCATCTTTAAAAAATAGATTATTTTTAAAAATATCATTATAGAGTTTATTTATGGCATCACCATGGTTGTTCAAAAGATCAGAAGCTGCTTCATAAGGTTGACAGAGACGCCATCCTGAAAATTTGAAGCACTGTGGATCGGTAACGATTGGCGCTGATTGTACAAGGCATTGATCAATATGGTAAAAATCATACTGCCTTTTTATCCATGAGATTCCATAAAGCGTTGTTAGAGATAGAGCAGTGCGCAGTGGGGTGCCAAAAAATGTTTTAAGCCCATCATGCAATTTGATTGAATCTGAGGTGAATGTAATGAGAGGTTCAGAGGTTAATTTTGGATTCATTGCAGAAGTTATAGAACTGCTTAACAAAAGCATTCCTGCAAGAACCACATATTTTTTTACTAATTTTTTCATAAAAACTCCATTTTTCCAAAGCAATATCATATTCTTATTGTATCTGTTTTTTTAAATATTGCAATAAAAATTACTAATAAGTATAAAAATGGC
Organism: Candidatus Babeliales bacterium; assembly: GCA_963722255.1. Classification (GTDB taxonomy): domain Bacteria; phylum Babelota; class Babeliae; order Babelales; family JANWKD01; genus CAVRJM01. Next base: position 74,176 of record CAVRJO010000001.1, on the reverse strand, counting down.
TCTTTTTTAGCTGTTTTTTACCTAAAATAACTAAGAGGGCAGTTGATCATGAAAGGAAGCCATACGACCTGTTCTCTGTAGTTTTAATGATGGAGAAAGCTTTAAGCGAAGACAGGCCTGAAGACTGGCCGTGCCAGGCATTTCTGAAAGAAATGACTGGTGCCCGCTGGTTGATAAGTTTATTGAACCAAAAAATTGAGTTCTGTGTTTACTCTGCAACATATTCAAACAATCTTTTCCTCCTTAGGCATTAGCGTTCTAATTTAAAAAAAACCTATTAGTCGCGATATAATCAGATCAGTATATAAAAAAAGAATACCTTGGCATTTAAGTATGATAACAGGAAGTCGTTAGTCCTGTTCTTAAAATTCAAGGTATTCAACATGAAAGTAATAGTATGATGATACCAGAAAGTCAGTTTTTTAATAAGCTTAAAAACATTAATGAAGACATTGCAGAAGCTGATGAAGCATCGATGGTCAGTGTCTTAGGAGAATTTTTTGACGAACTTCAATCTCAAAAAAAAATAGAAAGTATTGATAAGTACTTTGCTAACCAAGAAGCTGAAGATATTGCATCGCTTAAAGAACAGGAACAGGATCTTTTACAAGAACTCGGATCGCAACAAAAGAAAATAGAACTTTACTGCAAAAGACAATCTATAAGTTTACCACAAGGATATATGTGCCCTGAAGGAGTGAATGAATTTCGAGCGTATGAACACGGACGAATAATTTCAAGTGGTGATCTGACTGACTCTCTCATACAAGCAATCGTTAATGAACTCAGCTTTCTTGCGAATTCAAATTTGGCTCATAATCTTAAGTTTGTGCGGAAATTTGCATTTGCGGATGATTCAGGAAACATTAAAGAACTTAAGATAGTCCTCGTGATTATTAAATGGCGAATTGAAAAGCAGCGATTTGATCGTATAAAAACCGGCAAACTATTGTATAAATGGAAGCGACTCAAATATTTTTATGATCTTTATGGAAATTTCGAAACCAGACGAGTAGAAGCTCTGGAAAAGGGTGACCTTTTCTATGAAGGGCAATTATGTGAAGATTTTAAAAAAATAAAAGAAGTGGTAAAAGGAAAACAAATCAGTTTTATGAAAGAGCTGAAGCACGATCTAAAGCAAGTTTGTTATTTTGTACTGGAAAATTTTATTACTTCCAATTCCCATCCAATGTCCAATGAAATAAACAGCAATCAGGAAAGCCAGATAACTGCTACGATCAAGCCAGACATGATTACACTATCAGCCAAAGATAGGATAAATGATATATCATTTGAACGATATGACCAAAAAAATAATGAATGCATTAGAGCACATGTTCTTTTGCTTTTGTTGAAGAAACAATCTGATGGTGTTTCAAGGAATGAATTAACAAAGATATTCTCAGCCACAAAGATTATCACCGCTCGCAGGGGCATTAATGATCGTTTACAAGAGGAATGGCATGTTAATGATTATATTTCGAAGCTTAAGGCTGGAAGATTAAAAATTAACAAGGATTATCCTACCAAAATCAGTAATCAGTAACCGTTTTACATAAATAAAAAAATAAAGTGCTCCCTAAATAGGTCCTCTGGGGGATATTATTCAAGCATTGTCTTATTTTTCGCGGCGAATTTCGCCTATAACTCGCCTCGTCTTCTGCATAATACTGACCTTGTATTTTGTTTTTTAAATAAGGACAGTTTTATGCAAGTACAACAAAAAACTATAGACATATCTCAATTTTCTGAAGCCGATTGGAAGCGACTTACCGATTATGTCGCTCTTCTTATAAAGATTGACTGTAAGATGCGCAAAAATGAGTCATCTTCATGGGAGAATAAAAATGAACATTGAGCTAGAGCGAAAACTCAGAAAGCATATGACAGGGCACAACTTGGATCCTAATCCCAATGAAGGAGTTTTTGCCGATGGAGAAAGGCATGAATATGAAGCGTATATCAAAGGAGAATTAAAAACCGCTCATTATAGTGCATTTTTAAATCCATTTGATGCTAAAGACGAATCATTAATGTGCACTTATGGATTAGCAAATGATAGCAAAACACAATATACCTATTTGTCGCATCCGCAAGAATCATTTTAAAAATATTAAGTAAATGAAAAAGCCACAAAGGATTTCTGCCTAGGTGGCTTTAATACAATGAAAGAATTTCTTATGAATAATTATATCAAAAATCAATATGATTTAGTAGAAGAACTCCGTAATCACATGGCAGAAAATGGTTTACCATGCACAGATCAAATTATTACAGATGGTAGAATTCACCGATATTCAATAGATACACAACGAAACAAACGTGATGAATGGTATATTGCCAATGAAGGAAACTCTTTGCAAAATCGTCTATATTTAACTGCCATATATGGCTCATGGAGCACAGGAAACCAATATGTTTTTAAATCTTATGAAAAATGCGATATATCAGATCTGGAACGACAACATCTTCAATCAGAGTTTGAACAAAAGAAAAAAGAAGCGGAACAACAAATAAAGGATGCACAAAATAATGTCGCAATACTTGCTACAAAACTATGGAATGAAGCTCTAAACGAACCTCCTTCTCAAGATTTCCTTATATATCCAAAGTCTAAAGGAATTGAGACAATTGGCGCAAAGTTCGCTCTTTTTAATAAATCCCCAAGAATATTGCTTCCCTTAAAAAATATAAAGGGTGAGATTCGTTCACTACAATCTATTTATGTTGATGAACGAGGCAAAACAATTAAACGCTTTCTTCAGGATGGAGAAAAAAAGGGAAATTTTTATAATCTTGGAGAACTTTTTGATGGTAATACTATTTATGTTACTGAGGGCTGGGCAACAGGTGTCAGTATTTATTCAACGAATGTTGGAACAATTGTCATTGCTTATGATGCTTACAATCTACTTCCTGTAATTGAACATCTAAAAAAGGCATTTCCAAAAAGTATAATTATAATTGCAGGAGATAATGATGAAACCGGCATAAAAAAGGCAAATGCGGCCGCTGATGCTTTTCAATGCCAAACTATTTTTCCGGTATTTCCAACAGAAAAAAGATTAGATTTCTATGGGAAGGCCTATACTGATTTTAATGATCTTCATCAACTGTGCGGATTAGAAGAAGTTAGGATGCAACTCTGTTCTGAAAATGCGATACATTACTCTTCAGAAGCTGTTAAAACTGGTGATCTCAAAATTGTTTCAAAAGAACCACTTAAGTTAAATGATCCATGTGCAACATTCTCCCCGACCCTTCTTCCGCCAATCTTATGTAACTATGTAAACTCTATCTGCGCAACAACAAATGCACATCCGATCATGGTAATGAGTGCTGTTATTGGCATGATATCAGCCTGCATAGGTAAACGTGTGTTCATTTCGGATGATAAATATTTTCAGACTCTTTATCCAAATATTTGGATGATAAATGTCACCGGTAGCGGACAATTCAAAAGCACTGCGCTAACTAAAGGCGCAAAACTTGCATTGGAAAGATCAAAAGAGGTCGGAGAACTTACTAAATATTTGCGCAAAGAACTACAACTCGAAACTGATGCCAAAAAAATAAAGGAACTCAAAGCACAAATCATTGAAATGTCCGTCAGAGATGTTGTTTTGCCAACCAAAGTTACTACGGAAGCTTTACTTGAGCATCTTGGCCAAGGACATTCCGGTATTATTTTACCAAGCGAATTTGGCGGTTGGCTTTTAAATCTGGAAAAAAGCTATAATGGAGATCTTAAGGCACTGCTTACAGAACTGTATGATGTCCCCTGTAGTTATCGATACAAAACCGTAACACGAGGCGACTTTATTTTAAATGAACCATATATTTCTATATGCGGTGTTTCTACACTTGCATGGTTAAAGGCGCATATCAAACCGGAAGATTTTGCTAGTGGTTTTTTTGCAAGATTTCTTATTTTTGCTCCGCCACATGAATATGAAATACCACCTGCTTTGCCAAGTAAAAAAACAAAATTAGATCAGCAGGCAGAACAAAAGGTCAAGGAAATATTGCAAAATATGGACAACTTCTATAGCTATACTTTTTCAAATCAAGCAGAAGTGGTTTTTGAGAGCTTTCATCAGGATATTTATAAAATAATGCCTTCCTATAGTGATAAATGCCGAGAAATACTTGAACCACATCTTAAACGCTGGAGTCCTTGCCTTCTAAAATTGGCTATGATTATGCAACTTTTTATAGACCCAAAATCTAAAGAGATACGAGTTGAAGCCCTGTATTCTGCTTTTGCCATTCTTATGCCGGCTATAAAATCAACCGCTATTTTAATTGAAGGAGAGCTCGGGGAATCCGAACATCAACGCAAGTGCCGTAAAATACTTGAATGGATTTGCAAGAAAATTGCAAAAACAAAATCCCCTGTTAGAAGACAATCCCTTCTCACATCACATCAGCTCGATGGCGGATTTCAAAGAGTATGATTACATCCTTGAAACACTTATTCAACAAGGAAAGATTTCATGTAATCAAATTGGCGAAAAAAACAATTGGTTATATCAATTGTTACAACAACCAATTGAAAAAGTTGATGAAGATTAAACAACAATTTCAACATAGAAACATTTCGATACAGACAATGTTTATGAATATTATTAACGATTAGGTTTAAAAGTTGAAACAGATCCTTTTCTCTTAACATTATAACAAGAGAAATCGATTGGTTTCAACTGTTAAACTGACAAGATTATTCTTGCTTGAAATAACGATCTATGCGTAACAATGATAAGTTGATCTTTTTTTATAATCTACTTCAACTATTTCAACTTATGAAGGCAGTAAGACTATTTGTTCAATGCACGGTGATTATTTTTCTTACACCTCTTACTTTCATCCACATAATCAAAAAAGCCATCCAATATAAGGCTCAATTTTTGCACCATACCATGCTCGCAGTTCCTGGTTTATAGCTTGATTGGACTTGTTCTCATAATAAAAATGCTTGTCTCTGAGTTTTTGATAATTAGTCTTATGCATGCCAGGCGGTTTTTTATAAAGATCACCGCCTTTGTTTTGTATGTGTTCTTTAATCTTTTTACTCATGGTGTAATAATGATGAGTTGGTCTTAGGCGTTGTGAAAGGTAACTTAGGTTCAAACATTTTCGGCAAAGAAAAATACTTTGCTCTGCTAGATATAAAAAACGCATACGTTGCTGACATAGAGGACACTTAAAATAAGAACGGAAGCCACCATAATTACACGGTTGTGTTTCAATAGGGATGAGATAAGTATGTTTTTTACGCCTCCTATAGGTGACTGTTAGGTGATTTGAACTAGGCTCAGCTTTAACCTCTAAAGGTGTTAAGGTGAATCCTGCCATCATGGTATTCTTGTAAAACTTAAAGGAGTCAATTGAGGTTAATTGTGAACAGAGTTTTCTTGGGATATGTTTCTTTTTGATTTTCCAGTACCAGCCCCAGTGAGCCATAGTTTTCTCCTTTATCGAAATAGATAGGCAATTATAACAAAAGCTCTCATGCTTATCTATAAAAATGCTTCGTTTTGAGTTGTGATTGGCTATTCGTTATGTCATAAAAATGATCTTTTGCAAAACATCACCTCTGGATTGATTTCATATTGTAAATAAATTTAATATTTAAAATGCTTTTAGGTGCGGGCCTTTTGACGAATTTTTCCTGTCTGGCTATTATTAATATAAAGATGGTTACAGATTTGGGGGATTTATGGTTATTCGATTTTTTACTTTGGTTTTATTATGTACTTTCAGTAATTGCTTACTATTTGCTAATATTCCACATGCATCTATAATTGGGTGGCAGCCAGGATCTTATGGAAATTGTCCAGGAATCGGTCATCAGAGGCCAGCTTTGCCTATTTGGGTTAGAATCGATTTCGATCAAAGTGTTACAGAAGAATTTGCATGTACTTTTTTCCAATTCTTGAATAAATCCTTGAATCCTTCATCCCGAGTTAATAGTCGAAAAGCTATAAAACATAAACTAGGTGGTTTTTCTATCACAATTCAGCCCACTTTTTCAAAAAATGACTTACAATATCTAATTGATCAAGCAAATCGTTATTTTGATCCTGATTATAAAACACCACAAGAGCTTGCAATTATAAGAGAAGAGAAAAAAATACAAGAACAAATAGTAGCAAAAATTGCTGCAGAACAAGCTTTGAAAAAAAGATTAGAAGAAGAACGTTTGAGAAAAAAAGAAGAGCAAAAAGACAGTGAAGAAAGAAGATTGAAGGCTTTAGCTCAAGCTGCTGAAAATGCTAGATTGTTAGCAATTGCGCAAGAACAATATCGCTTACAACAAGAAGAGCATCAAAAACAAATTGAGCAAAAAGAGGCCCAAAAAGAAGTTTCCTATCCAGAGTATTCTGTTCTCAAATTACCAAAAAATTTCTATATTTTCGGCAAATATAAGGTACTAAATAATTCTGGCAAAATTGTAGGATGTGTTTCAAATAGGCCCCCACTGCATCGACCTGGTAGAACATTCTGTATCATTGGAAATGAAGATAAATTTGAAGATGCGCAAGCAGCATATTGGGAAAAAAGCAAAGGTGTTGTAGTAATTGATCAGGCGGAACATAACAGTATAGCCAAGGCTATTAATGATTTAGGACTAATTTTAGTTGCTCAGTATAAATCAAACCAATCAAGACAAGCACTTTTATGGGATACAAAGAAAAATACAGTTTTATCAGGACCTTATGGTGACCCTTATTTTATTAACAATGCAAATAGTGCATTGATAGATAGAAGCCAGAAAAATAATCCCTTTGATAACACAAAAAGGACAACAATATGGTATCCGAAGGATAATTCAATTGTTTATCGCGATTGTTTTTATCCATATATGACAGATGATGGTGAATTACATCAAAACGGACTCATGAATAATAGAGGAAGTCTTCTTAGAGCTGGTGGACCAGAGATGTCATTGAAATGTGGTTCTAAAGACTATCTTTTGTTATGTGATCAAATTATAGATGCTGCTTTAAATGATAGTGATCAAGTTGCGGCATTAATAAATGTTCAATGGGGCAGCAAAACTTATAAAGCTATTAAAATTCTCGAAAAAAATGGCAATTCAATACGTACAAAAACTATAAAAGAACTCGGAGTTGCCGGGTCCATAACCATTATAGGATTTAATATTCTGAAACAAGTGCTTATTAAGACTAATGATGATTACATTCTTTTAACGCCAAATTTTTAGCTGGGATGACTTACATATAGATAGAAATTAGCATTGTGGTAATATAGCTGTTTTTTAGGTTATTCCTTTTCCTCTTACCCCCCTTTCTTTACTATTTTCTATGTAGTAAGCATCTCAGTTTATATAAATTATTCTTAGACTCGGGGGTTTTTGTATAATTCTATGAGTCAATAATTTAAAAAAATAAATTATTATTCTTGCGTCAAGTGGGGGGGGTATGGTATGCTAAGAGTAATTAAGTAGCGATTACTAAAGAGATTTTTTATACTTTTAACCCTTAAAAGAGGAGATAACTCATGAAGAAGTTATTATATCTAGTGTTAGTTAGTTCAGCTGTCGTTTCATTACAGGCACAAAATGCTGGTCCATATATTGAATGGAAGAATGACGAAGAAATGGTACAGCGGGATGCGGAAGTTGCAGCTCGTTATGCAGAATTAAAAGCATTTGAGGCAAAATTAGCAAACAAAAAAGCACAAGAAGAAAGAGATGTAACAAAAGCTAAGGAATCAGAACTTTCTGCTAAAAAGGCTGCTGATGAAGCTCAAAGAGCTGCGAATTATGCAAAAGAAATTGCTAAAGAAGCAGCAAGAAAAGCTTCAACCGATAAAACAAAACAAGAACAAGCTCGTAATGCTAAAAAGATAGCAGAAGAAGCTGAAAAATCAGCTCAAGATGCTGCTAAAGCTGCTCAATAAGAGTTGTTTTGTATTAAGTGAATTTCAAAATGCTCGTAAGATGAGTTTAGAAATAGGCTCATCTTATAAATTTATAAAAAATAGGAGGCAAACTCATGAACAAGTCAAACATAGCCATAATTGTGTTTATAGTAAACATGACTATCGTTACTGTAGTAAATTCTCAATCATTCCCTGTGGAGTTTAAAGAGGCTAAAACTGCAGCAAAAAAACATCAGGCAAAAGAATACGCAAAAAAAGAAGCTGAAACTGTTGAATCTTATATTGATGATATCAATGTAATTACCTTAACATTAATGGGGATCGAGGATGCCAGATTAGTTAATGAGGGAAAATCAGCAATAGAAATCGCAGAAAAAAATGCTAGAAGATCAGCATTTAAAGCTCGATTGGCGGCAGAGTATGCAAAGAATGAAGAAAAAAAATCACCACAAGAACAAACAAAAGAAGATGCAGCAGAAGCAGAAAAATATGCACAAATAGCAGAGGGCTATCTAAAGGAATAAGAGCGCCTGTATCCGAATAAACTGTTTATTCTTAAGGTTGGTATGCGATAGATAAACTCAAATTTATGTATTGTTATCGTAATTAGGATGGTTTTTTGGCTTGCATTAATGCTATAGTATAGAAAAAATTACCATCAAATAGCTTTGTGATTAAGCTGTCTTGATAGCTTGACGCTTTTTTATATTTTAAGTAATCTTTAACTCAGTAAAGTCTAATTTTGTCAGGAAAAATAATATGCAAGAATCAGAGCTACTCAAAAAAAGCAAAACTACAGTTTATATTTCTGAGGAAGACGAAAATCTATTGAATGAGGTATTTATTAAGCGGCTTAGAGATCGCAATAAAACCGATAAGTCCGCATTGTTTTGTGAAGGCATTCGATTGCTTTATAAAAAAGAATTTAACGTAGATTTACAGTAAGTTGTTGAAGCTTATAAATAATTTAATTTCCTAAGATAAAGCAACAACAATGAAAGCTATTCTTATCGCTCGGGTTAGTACAGAAGAACAGAAAGAAGCCGGTAATTCATTGCCTGCACAAGTGGTGCGTTTAGAAAAATATTGTCAAAACAAGAACTTCCTTATCATAAGAATATGTAGTTTTGATGAGAGTGCATATACTGATCAACGAAGTGAATTTGATCGTATTATAGACTTTATTCTTGCTCAAAAAGAAAAAGTGGTTGTTTGTTGTGATAAAGTCGATAGATTATCACGCAATGTATTTGATAAGCGAATATCTCTTCTGTATGAAAAAGCCCTTGAAGACAAAATAGAGCTTCATTTTGTATCAGATGGGCAAATAATTAATAGTAACATTTCAGCTGTTGAAAAGTTTCAATTCAATATCAGTCTTGGTTTAGCTAAATACTATTCAGATGCCATAAGCGACAATGTTAAGCGTGCCAATGAGCAAAAATTACGTAAAGGTGAATTGCCAGGCAAGCCACCGTATGGATACAGAAACATAACTACACCCGAAGGTAAAAGTGACATTATAGTAGATGATTATGCAGCTCAAATCGTTCAAAAAGCCTATGAACTTTATGCTACGGGTGCTTATTCTATGTCGTTGTTGCGCCAGAAAATAAAAACTGAATATGGAATTATATGGTCTCAAGGCTATGTTGATCAAATTCTTAAAACACACTTTTACCACGGCATCATGGAACGTAACAAAAATATGTACCCGCATCGCTATCCTCCAATTATTACTAAAATGCTATTTGATCAGGTACAAAGGGTTAAAGCTTCCTTTAACAAAAAACCCGCTAAGTTCGCTGGGTTGCCTTACCTTTACCGTGGCCTTTTGCGTTGCGCTGAATGTGACCTGTCAATAACCCCAGGAAAGCATAAAGGACATGTTTATTATCATTGTACCCAGTATAAAGGTAATCATGGTGCTGCGTGGCTAAGAGAAGAAGATATAACTCAACAATTAGGACAAATATTTAAACGTCTACAAATGCCGCCTGAAGTCTTACAACGAATAGTAATAACGCTCAAGGAAGTACATCAAAACAAAATAGAATTCCAAAACAAACAGCTCAATGAGATTACTAAAAAGCAAACAACTTTAACTAAAATGATGGATAATCTATATATGGACAAACTTAAAGGAAGCATCTCTGACAGTATCTATGACAGGTTTTATCAAACTTTTCGTGATGAGCTTTGTGAACTTGATGCCCGAATTGCTAGCCTACGAGAAGCAGAAAGTAATTACTTTACCACTGCAAATTATTTGTTAAATTTAACTAGTCATCCTTATGATTTATTTATTGGTTCACAAGTTGAGGAAAGACGGCAACTTATCAAGCTTGTACTATTGAACCTGCGGGTTGAAGGTGAAAAGATCGTCTATGAGGCCCAAAAGCCATTTGATAGCATTCTAGAAGCGAGTGATTGTCAACTATGGTGCGCCCGACAGGATTTGAACCTGTGGCCTACAGATTAGGAATCTGTCGCTCTATCCACCTGAGCTACGGGCGCTTTTGATAAGATTTTTTTCGGTTATAGGGATTTAATTTTATTACTGGGTTGCTTCGCTATGCTCGCAATGACACTATATAAATTATTATTTGATAAAATTATTATCAAAGATTATAAATACTCATTTAAGAAACTGGCCTGCCAGGCATTTCTGAAAGAAATGACTGGTGCGCCCGGCAGGAATCGAACCTGCAACCTACGGATTCGAAGTCCGGCGCTCTATCCGTTGAGCTACGGGCGCAATTTCATGTTGTTTAGTATAATAGTTAACGAAAAGAAAAACAAAAAAATTGATTAAAAAAGCGAAAAGGAGCATATCAAATAATGATATGCTCCTTTTTTAGTTAGTTACAAAGATTTATTGTTAGATGTCTAATTCATTAAACAATTCAGCTTGTTGCCTTTGACTCGGTAAGGTAACGTTTTTTTCTACAAAATTACGGATAATATTTTGTGTTTCTGTATTATTGGTTTCTTTGCAGAAATTATAAAGCCCTTTAAATCCATTGCGAACGTTAAAGCTGAAGGATGCACAAAATCCGCTGTCTTCATTTTTATTGTGAAAGTCACTAGGATTGCTACAATCGGGTTGACGTAAGCTTATTATGTGAAGTTTATTATCTTCATCAACAAGGAACTTTGACGAATCCCATAACCCAACTGCATTGATCCCGACTAGCAGTTCATTAAGCGCAGTTGATGGAATATCAGATATTCTTTGTGGGTTATTTTTATCACACAATGGTGTTACTGGTCTTGTCAAACGGTCTTGAATAATAAAGGTGTTATCATCGTTGTATGATTCCAAAGGCTGGTTATCCTCAACGGGAACTAAGTAGGTTGCTGGAGCGCTAAAATTGTTAAAATTATTATTTTCAGCTGTTTCAGAAAGTTGTAGGTAATTAATAAAATCACTCACAGTTTGGTAGGTGGGTGCTTTTTCAAGGGTATCAATTTTTTCTTTAATCACTTGACCAGTAGCATCGTCTCGACCAAAATTCCAATCATGTCCATGGTATCTTCTAAGGTTATGTAAACGATAATACTGTGAACCTACATGAAAATAAGGATTTTCATTGATTGGTAAAGCAAACGTATAACTAACAGCACTTTGAGAATCAAGACCTTGCTCTTTAAGCAATTCTCTATTTGCCAATACATTAGATCGCATTTCAGAGTTTGGAAAGCTAAAATCTACTAATTTTTTGACGAGCCCTATGTTAGAATCACGCCATTCTTTTACGATCGCAGCTTTTTCAGCAGGTAAAGCATGTTCCATTGCTAATTTTCCAATGGTTGCTAGTTCGATTGGAGTTTCTTTGTAGCGACAATGAGAAGGTATTTCATCAAGAGAATCTTTTTTTTCTTCCATAGCGTTAAGAGCAAATCCAATAAAGGCATGTACTGTTAAAAATAGCCCAAAGATTAGATTTTTTTTGTGTGTTTGTTTCATAATGTCCTTTATAGTTAAAACTAATAAACATATCTCTATTAGAATACACAAGATAGTAAATTTGTCAATTTGTAAATTTTTATTAGAATCTAATTAAAAAATGCTATGTTGTTATTCACATAACTTTAGGAGGATTTCTAATTCTTTTTGTTTGCCGCTATGTGGTAAATCAACCTTGTCTCGTGCAAAGTCTTGAATGGTTCTTCGTAATTCATTGTGATTTTCACAAAGTTCATATAATTGATGAAGTCCGCATACTGTTTTATGGCTATAATATAACGTATCTTTGTTAAAAAAATTGCTTGGATCTTCATGATTTGGTTGTTCAAGATCGCTCATGCAAAGATTGTTGTTATCATCAATGAGGAGATTTGCTTGAGTGTCCCATAATCCTACATCTTTAATTGCATGCAGAAGTTCATTGAAAGATTGATGTGTAATAGAATCTATTCTATCTTTGTTATGTCTAAGAGGTACCGGATTTCCTTCAAGACTTTTTTGAATAACAAAGCTAGTATCATCTGAATAATCTGTAGTTGATTGCTCATCATCAAGTGGAAGTAAATATGTTGCTGGGACGCTGAAGTGATTAAATTGATTTGATTCTGCAACTTCAAGAAATTTTAAATAATGAGCAAATCTGCTTATCGTTTGGAAAGTCTTAGGTGGTTTTTGCAGAGAATCAAGAGCTTGTGGTTCCAATTGTTTTTCATAGAGTTTATGATGGGCTTTTGTGTTGCAAACGCGGTGCAAAGGACCCGTTATTTGAACCCAAAGGGTATCATCATTTGGTATATTGAAAATATAACTCCACCGGCTTTTATTTTCGATGCCAGCTCTTTTGAGCATTGCTATATGTTCTTCTTGCATTAAATACAATTCGGAGTTTTTATAGGTAAAATCTAGAAGGCCTACAAGTAAACCTTTATGTTGATCACGCCATTCTTTAACAATAGTTAACTCTTCTTGTGGTAAAGGATATTGGAGCGCTAATTCGCCTATGCTTTCAGAATCAATGGGCATTCTTTTATAGCATTGATAAGAAGGAATTTCATGAAAATCTTTTTTTGTTGCCTCCATGCTAATAAGACAAAAATGAATGGTCAAAAGGTTACTAAAAATAAAGATATTCATTCTTTTAAAATAGATTTTTCTCATTTTCATAGAGCTCCTTTTTTGTTTGAAATTAGTCTGTCTTCTCAAAATAGGCCAAAAACTCTTTATTGCCTTCAGCACCTAAGATAGGTGATTCAATAAAACCATGGCAAAGAAATCCAGCTTGCGTTATTCCTGTAGTAACGTTTGTCACAACTTTTTGATGAATTTCAGGTGATTTAATAATTCCTCCTTTGCCAACTTCATACCGTTCTGCTTCAAACTGTGGTTTAATAAGAATGATTAATTTGGCATGAGGTTTAATAAATTTAGCAACGGTATCAATAACTTTGAGGACCGATATAAATGAAAGATCAAGGGTAACTAAATCGACGTTTTCAGGTAATGATTCAAGAAGGCGTAAATTAGTGCGTTCCATAACAATAACCTTAGGATTAGTGCGAATTTTTTCATGAACCTGGCCATAGCCAACATCGATGCCATACACCTTTTGAACTCCTCGTTGCAGAAGACAATCGGTAAAACCACCGGTAGAAAGACCGGCATCAAGCGCAACAAGATTGTTTACATCAAGTGCAAAATGATCAAGCGCTTTTTCTAGCTTAAAGCCTGCACGTGACACATATTTAGGTTCATTTGTTTCGAGAACTATGAGTGCATCTGGTGCAATAGGAGTACCCGCTTTGGAAACAATGGTATCTTCTACGCGTACTTTACCTTGCATAATAAGGCTTTGTATATAATTTCTGCTCAATTGAGGATATCGATCAAGAATAAGTTGATCGAGCCTCTTTTTTTGTTTAACTGCCATGAGCTGTTTCTTTTTCTATTGTTTCTGAATTGGCAGTTTTTATAGGTTCTTGTATGATTTTGTCGGTGTTTTTATCTTTTTTCAAGCAATCCTTCTCTGAAAGATTTTTTTCTTGTTCAATCATTATCTTTTCCAAAGTATTGATCAATGATTGCACGCCTGGTGTAAGAGGATAAAAATAATCTTTTGCTAATCGTTGATCTTCCTCAATAATTTTTTTAAAGGGAAGGACAACAAAAACAGAATCGGTGGTCTCAATAGACAATCTTCCTGTTTTTATACTTTCAAAAAGTGCAGTGCGGAATGATTCAATTGTTGTTACTTTTAGACCATTGATTTCTGATAGTATTGCCCCCGGTATTAATGATCGGCATCGTTGTGCTTGTGAATCCGGAAAGATATGAGTAATAATAAGGGCATGTTCCATCTGATGTTTCATTTCAGCATAGCGTGTTAATCCCGGAGCAATGTTTACCAGTAATGGCAAATGGTTTGTTGTTAAAGGTTGTACAACCATGCCGGCAACAATTTCATAATCAAGCGTTTCATAGCCAGGATATATCTTATGAATTGGTAACAATTCCGGTTGATTAAAGATGAATTTAAGATCTAGCCGTTTACCTTGGCGATATACAACAAGGCTAATTTCCTGACCTAATTTAAGTTGTGAAACATAATCTATTATTGAGATTCTATCTTCATTCCATAAAAGCTCGCCGTAAACATCTAATTTATGACCATTAATTTCATAAATCATATCACGTTTTTGAATTCCGGCTTTCTGAAGAGGACTATCTTTATAGACTTCAACCACATAAACTCCTCCAGGCGGAGGATTTCCTAAAAATTCAGTTAACGCGTCGCTGGCATTATTAAAAAGAATTCCTAAATAAGGTCTTTTTAAAAGTTTAAAGGTTCTTAAATCATCAAGCACTATTTTGAGCTCATTAATAGGGATGATATAGCCAACATTTTGAGCGTCAGGAGCATATAAGGTATTAATTCCAATTACTTCGCCCTTGAGATTAAGAGAGGGGCCACCGGAATTGCCAGGGTTTATTGCGGCATCAATTTGAATGAGATGTTGTTCCCTGCCACTTACAATACCGGTAGTGCTTTTGAGCCCCTGTTGTCCAAGAGGGTAGCCAAGCGTCATAATTTCATCTGCTCGATGAACTAAATCAGAGTTACCTAGGTGAAGATATTTAATTCCACCAACATCTTGTTTAAATTCTTCTAATTCATCTTTTTTAATGCGAAGAAGAGCTAGATCTCTATCGGGACTGACTCCAACTATTTCAACATCAATTTGTCGTTTTCCTAAAGAAGGAACTTGAATCCAAACAGATTTTGCTTGATTAACAACATGCGCATTTGTGATAATTTCGCCGTTTTCATTTATAAAGAAACCGCTTCCTGTTCCTTGATATTGTGTGGGAGTTTTGAAAGGTTGTAATAAATCGGGAACAGCTTGTTGAGCAAAAATTTGAACAACCGTGTCCTTTACTTTACTTTGTAATCCACCCCAAGATTGTTGTGCTGAGACAAGTTTTTCAACAACAGGCGTTACTGGTTTAATCTCTTTGTGATGCATAATCAACTGTTTTAATTCGCATTCGTGATAATATATTTTCGCTGCAAAAAGGCCCAGTGCAGCAAGAAGAAGACCATAAAATGATATTTTAAGTAGATGATTCATAAATTCTCACTTCTTTAATTGTAAAATATTTGTATTCATAGAGAGATACAAGTCGCAGTTAACGCTCTTAGTATAAATAAAAATCAAAAAAATAAAATCAGAGGTTAAATTTTTAAGAATCAATAAAAAATAACATATTGAAATTATTTTTATAAATGATATACTTATAGTTGAATATTATTGTTAAAAATTAGATGAAAGGTCTATGTATGAATAACCTAAAATATTTTCTTTGTGCTCTAGGATTATCTTTTTGCTGTTCAATGGCTTATGCAATGCAATTAGAAAATCAAGAAGGTAACGTTGAAGGTATAATTACCGGGGTTGTAGCATTAAACGTCGCAGGAAATCAAACAGCTGTGGATGATTTACCCAATTATGAAGATCTAAGGAAAGAATTATCTCGCAAAAAAACTAAGAAAACTAAACGCGCTCCATCTATTGATGCTAATGCTAAGAATATACCTCAAAGGCCCGCAGGTACACAAATTGTTGCCGATGAGGTGCATCAGAATTTTCTTGAGGAGAAGAAAAAAAAGAAGAATGTTCACAGTGAATTTGAAAAAGAATTACAGCAAAGAGCCGCTGGATTAGCGCAAGGAAAAAATAAAAAAACAAAAAGTAAGCATGCAAAGTCTCTTTCTAGATTTTCTCTTGGTTCAATAGGTGAAGAATAAGAGAATTAATAAAATCCGTTCTTAAATCATAATTCTTAAATTTTTGTTGAAGGGCTAATTGGCCCTTCAACCTCTTTTTCAGTCTGCATGCTGTGCATACTTGTTGATTTCATTCGTACAGGTTCATGGGATCTTGGTTCATAGAAAACAGTTTGATAATATAAAGAATCCGACATCTTTCCCTGTATTGATAAAGGTTTATGGCTCAATTCATTAAACTGATTCAAAGGAAATTGTATCGCAAGGCTTTTTAGGCCAAGAGCAAGGTTATATACTTTTTGACTATCAAAATTATAGCGAGGAGTTGTGATGAGAGTGATTTTGCCTTTAGAATTTTTTGTTTGAATCGCTGATGATTGCATATGCGCAGTAACAAGAATATATTCAATTTTTTCACGATCAAGATATTTTTTTGAAAAATAAAATTCACTATTAGAAGGCATCACGTAATGATCAAATAATATTCTACCATGTTGGTCTTTCATTGAAATTTCAAGATCCTCTTTTTCAATATTTCTTATTGAATATCCCAGATTTAAAAAGCCTCGTTTAATAAAGTAACTTGTGAATATTTTAGGTTGTACTATTTCTTGAAATTTTTGAAAATCATGCGTGGCAAGCCAATCTCCAAAAATGGTGTATTCTTCACAATAGTTTTGAGAAGTTTTTGACGACATAATAAGTGTACATTGATGAGCAATAGATTCTTCTGGTTCGTTTTCTTTTTCATCAGTTACAATCCTTGTGATAAGTTTTAAACTATGAATTGATTGATCCCTTAAATACGAAGAAGCAAAATGAACTCTTTCTTGTGGTAATAGGATCATTGATTCAATTACGATTTCATCTCTTTGATCTAAAATTTGTAGTTCATGCTTATCGTTTGAACAATTTTCAAAAACAATATCGGCATATTTTTGCTTTTTTTCAGTAGAGAGTTCGCCAAATCGCATAGGGTTGTTAGTGCGAGGTTTATTGAATAATGTTTTTGCTAAAAAGTGTTTGAGATAAGGATGATCATTTGGTGATTTCTGGGTAGCTTCATTAAATTGATTCATCCCAACACGAAAGGGAATGCATCCAAAACCAATCGCGAGAGGGTAAATTACCTGTGAATCAAATGAAACTGTACGTGATGGAATTTCTGTATCGAGCAAGGGTATTCTTTTTTTAGTTTCGTTGGATCGATAGTCGCTGACAAATCGTAACTTTATTTTTTTCTCAATGTCGGAGCGTTTTAGTGTTGAGTCTGAAAAAAATAGTTCTCCATTAGGTGCCAATGAAAAATTTTCAAGTATTGTTTTATCTTTTTCATTTTTAACAGTGATAATAAGATCTTTTTTATCTTCGATATTTCTCAAAAAATATCCTTTTTGTATAAAACCTCTTTTAATAAATATGCAGTCGTTAAGGTTACTTTTAAATAATGCAACTGCTGTTTTTGAGTTTTCATGTGATAATAATGCCCCTTTTAGATTGTAAAGAAGATAATAACAGTTGGGACAATTAACGCATATAGTAGCACATGTAGTATCTGTATCATCATTTTGATCATGAAAAATTTTTAAAACTTTTATTTTTTGCTTCCTTAAATAGTTGCACGAGAGAATAAATTCTTGATTTGCAAGCAAGTTAAAACGATCGATAACCAGATCATTATCTTGATCATACATAGTAACGAAACATGAAGCATCAGAGTCGTTTTTAAAACAATAGCCAGCTTGTAATGAGGAGTAAAAAATAGAACACACTATTAGTAATACTTTGCACATAAGCGAACCAATCCGTTTAGGGGGTTGTTTGTTTTTATCAGTATATGCTAAGTTTTGCTTAAAGATAAACTATTTGTATTTTTTTATTAAATTACGCCATTGTGTAGCTGTATTATATTTTGTTGTAATGTAATGCAATGTGCTATGAGTTGCAAAATTTTTAATAACTCATTACGCTAATCTTTTGGAACTTAACAAAAGAGCGTTGTTTCCCAGGAGTTATTTTACATGAAATTGACAGTATCGGCTGCAACATTAGATAAATTAGTAGCACTATGCAAAAGAAGAGGTTTTGTTTACCAATCGGCTGAAATTTATGGAGGCCTTAATGGGATTTATGATTGTGGGCATTTAGGAACCTTATTAAAAAAAAATATACGTAATGCATGGTTGCAATCAATGAAAGAAGCAACGCCTTACATAGTTCAATTTGAAGGGGCACTCCTCGGGCCTCAATCGGTTTGGGAGGCTTCGGGACATCTTGCAAATTTCCAAGATCCTATGGTTGATTGTTTAGTATGTAAACACCGTTATCGTGCAGATGATATTGATTTAGAAAAGGCTTGCCCTCATTGTGGTAACAAATCATGGACCGATGTTCGTCAATTTAATATGATGTTCAGAACCGAACTTGGTGCTTCTGTTGAGCATGCATCATATGCCTATTTGAGACCTGAAACAGCGCAGTCAATTTTTATTAATTTTAAAAATATTATGTCGAGTAATCGCATAAAAATACCATTTGGTGTTACACAGATGGGGAAAGCTTTTCGTAATGAAATAACGCCAAAGCAGTTTTTATTTCGTATGCGTGAATTTGAGCAAATGGAAATGGAATGGTTTTGTAAGCCGGAAACGGCGGCAGATGATTTTGTATTTTTGGATTCAAAAGAGATTAGATTTTTATCAAAATTTTATTGGTCTTACTCCTGAGCGTATACGGATACGAGCTCATGAAAAAGATGAATTATCCCATTATTCTAGAGGGACCTCAGATGTTGAATATAATTTTCCTTTTGGATGGAAAGAAATTGAAGGGATCGCTAATCGTGGAAATTTTGATCTAACTCAGCATTCAACCTTTTCAGGTAAAGATTTGGCAGTATTTGATGAACAAACGAAGAGTTCTTTCATGCCACACGTCGTTGAAACTTCTGTTGGTGTTGATCGACTCTTTTTAACACTCTTATTTGATGCTTATGACGAAGAAGAGGTCGAAGGAGAACAAAGAGTCGTTCTACGGTTCAAAGAGTCTATTGCACCGGTTAAGGCTGCATTTTTTCCATTGACAAAAAAGCAAATTGAACCAATGACTATGCTTTACGAATCGATAAAGAAAAGTGGAATTGAGGTAGAATTCGATGAATCAGGTTCCATTGGTAAGCGGTATCGTCGTTATGACGAAATAGGAACGCCATTTTGTTTTACTTATGATTTTCAGTCTGAGGAAGATAATACCGTAACGGTACGTTATAGAGATTCAATGAAACAAGAACGAATTGCCTGTGATAACGTTGAACAATTTATTAAAGATGCTTTACAATAAGAATAAAAAAAGGAGAATAAGCATGCTAGTATTAAAGAGAATGTATAATTGGTGTGGACAACAAGTACATACGCCCTATGCTGTTCCCTTATTAGCCGTGTTATTTTTTGTTGAGGCTATTTTTTTTGTTCCTGTTGATCCTCTTTTGATTCTTTATTGCATAGAGGATCGAATGCAAGCTTTATATTTTGCAACAATAGCAACTTTTTCATCAGTTGCCGGTGGTCTCATGGCTTATTTTATTGGTTATGCTTTATGGGAATCATGTGGAAGAATATTAGTAGGTTGGTTATTCACGCCAGAATCATTTAACCACGTGTTACATACCTATGAGCAGTATGAATCATGGGCTGTTCTTATCGCCGGATTTACTCCAATACCCTATAAAGCAATAACAGTAAGTGCAGGTTTTTGTAAATTGCCAATTATTCCTTTTATTATATTTTCAATACTAGGACGTGGTGCTCGTTTTTATTTAATAGCATTTGGAATACGTATTTGGGGAGATAAAGTTAAAGAATATATTGACCGCTATTTCAATTTACTTGTAATCTTTTTTACACTTCTGGTGATTGGAACTTGTTGGTTCTTATATAAAAAATAGTTAGATTTTTAAGGAAAATTTGTATGCCGCGTTCTATTGCGCATGTTTCGCCCGCACGATTAGTATTTACTTCTATAGTATTGGCAATAGGATGTGGAACACTATTGCTTAAACTACCTTTTAGTCATATCAGCGGCATTTCGTGGATAGATGCTCTATTTACTGCAACCACCTGTTTGTGTACCTCAGGCTTAGTTACTATATCTCCTTTAGAATTTACTTTTTTTGGCCAATGCGTCTTGTTATTTTTGATTCAAATTGGTGGGTTAGGCATTGTAACCTTTTTTTTATATCGTTTTTCGTTCATCCGGCTTTTTCGACTCAAGTTATGGCCGGACAGGTGCTTGATTTGGAATCATTGAAAGATGTTAAAAAAATTATCTTTTTTATTATCTTTTTTACTCTCTTTATAGAATTAATTGGCACAGGTATCTTCTTTTTCAATATTTATAATGAGTATTCATTTTTAAGAGCTCTTTTCTTGTCTTTTTTTCATTCGGTATCAGCGTTTTGTGATGCAGGAATTTCTTTATTTTCGGAAGGCATGATTCCGTATAAATCGCATTTAACCTTATTATTAGGAAACTGCTTTGTTATGCTATCTGCCATGGTAGGATTTATTACTTGGTATGAAATTTTCAATTATATAAAAAGCATTCGTAATAAAAAAAGATTCCATTTTTCATTGCAAACTAAAGTGGTTATTTCTATGACTATTTTTATAGTGGTAAGCGGTACGTTACTTTATTGGATGTTAGAACGTCACAATACTTTTTCGGAAATGAATTTTCAGACGGGCATAGTAAATGCTTTCTATAATACCATCTCAAGCCGCGGTACAGGTTTCACCACTGTTTCGACTAATCAATTGCAATTAGCTACGCTCTTAATAATTATGGTTTTATGTTTTATTGGCGCAGCGCCATTATCAACTGGCGGAGGGATTAAAGTTACCACATTTGCATTGTGTATTGGTTTTATAAAGGCAGCAATAATAGGGAAAACCTCAGTTTCATTAATGGGGCGTGCTATTGCAAAAGATCAATTATATAAAGCGATGGCAATTACATTTCTTTCATTTATTTGGATTATTATCACAACATTCTTTTTATTAATTACTGAAAGAAATTGGTCATTTATAGATATTTTATTTGAAGTTGTTTCAGCTTTTGCAACGTTGGGCCTTTCATTAGGAATAACACCATACTTATCAAACATAGGTAAAATTTTTATAATTGTAACAATGATTATAGGTCGTATAGGTGCCTTAACATTGGTATTAGCTTTTTATAAAAAGCATGAAGTCTCTGGTTATTCTTATCCTGAGGAACGGATATTACTAGGTTAATATATAAGGATTATTGTATATGAAATTTTGCGTTATAGGCTTGGGTAGATTTGGATATAGAGTTGCTACAACACTTGCTGATAATGGCATGGAAGTTCTCGGAATTGATAGTAATGAATCAATTGTTGCATCGATTCGTGATCAGATAACACAATCAATTTGTTTACGTGTTTCAGATGAGGCAGCATTACGTTCTATCGGTGTTGAAGAAATGGATACGGTTATTGTTGCGATGGGTGAAAATTTTGCACAGTCTATTTTAGTAACAGCATTGCTTAAAAAAAGATTAAATATTCCTACAGTGATTACACGTGCAGTGAGTGAAATTCATCAAGAAATTCTAAAACTTATTGGTGCTGATCAAGTAATTTTGCCTGAGCAAGAAGTTGGTATGCGTTTAGCGGATAGTTTAAGTTATCCCTTTGCCCAACTGATTCGATTGACACCATCCTTTGGTATTATTCAAATTACTGCTCCTGAAAAATTTGTTGGCAAAACAGTTACGTCATTAAAATTGTATGAAAAATATCAAGCGCGTTGCATTGGTGTCAAAAAAGATGAAGAAATAATGCCCGTCGGGTCCGATTACATCATTAATTCTGATGAGACTCTTGTTTTGGCTGGATCCTTGAATAAGTTGATGACCATAGCAAAGTTGTAATGCCTCTTTTATTTTTGTACTTAATGCAAATTGTATCATTGAGTTTATGATTTTCATAGAGTTCAGTATACGATTTACATAAAAAACAGCCAATTTTTTCTAAAAATAAAAACGCGCCCTTTGAAAGCGCGTTTTTTTTATTTTTAGATTGAAGAATGCTAAATCTTAGATAGATTCAACACGAATAACCGTAATTGATTGACGATGACCTTTTTTAACACGGGACTTCTTACGGCGTTTAAATTTGAAGACAACAATTTTTGGTCCACGCATTTGTTTTACAATAGAAGCTTTAATAGTTGAGCCAACGAAAGGCTTACCGACTTCAATAGCATCATCACCTGTTTTACGCAATAATACTTCCTTAAATTCTACTGAATCGCCTTGATTGCCTTCAAGTTTTTCGATTGCAATAGTTTTACCCTCAATTGCTTGATATTGCTTACCGCCTGTTTGAAAAATCGCATAACGCTCAAAAACAGGGATTGCTCTCTTAGCTTGTGCCATCGAATATTTCCTTTTGAAATTTTAAATTATAACGAATTCTAGTATTTTATATATTAGCCACCATTTTTCACTCTTATGAACGGGAATAAAGAGTAATATTACTATTCTACCGTGCTTCTTGCTTCTTGACAAGCCATAGTCATTAGAATTTATTAAATTTTTGTAGTATAGTAAGATTATTAATAGAAGGAATCATAATGAAATTAATCAAATCAGTATATTTTTTGAAGCCTCTACTATTCTTGCTTCTTATCAACCTAGCCATAATAAGCGTTAATTGTAATCAAAATAATGATGAGCAGCTTATTCTTCATCATGATTCAGATGTTCATTCTCTTGTTAATTATAAAGCATACGAGAAATCCATAGGACAATCTAAAGAACTTATGGCTATTATCATGAAAGTGATTCATGAGCTTTATTTACATGAGGAATATTGGAAAACTCAAAAATTAACCCCGTTAGCCTATTTTTTATCAAAAGATCCGACAAAATGGGTATATAGAAAGCAAGAATGGCAAAAAATTGATTCAAGCATTGCTTTTCTTGAGAGGGAACAAGAGCATCATGCCTATTACTTAGGGCTGTTTAAAAACCTCGTTTCTGAATATGAAAAGGATTCAGCGTATTCAGAAAAAAAACTTACTCAGATTCTTGAAACCATAGAGCAGTTTTTAAGTTATTATCCACATTCAGCAAAGGTATATAGAGAGGGTAGCCATTCAGAGACGTATGTTCAACGGGTTGATCGCAATGCGTATCTTATAAGCTATTATCTTAAAAATGTACGAAGAGCAGTTGCTCATTGCAGTGAGCCGAACCATTTTCAGCGAAATTGGCTTAGCTATTTTGTTGGCACAGCAACATTGCTAGGTATTACCTATTTTATGTATAACAACAAATCGAAATTGCAGTATTGGGCTGAAGTTGGCATTGAAGGTTTAAAAAAATATTATCATGAACATGTTTCAAGTCCAATTATTGATTCTTTGAAAGCCCTGTTCCGGCATGATCGCAAGCCGCTTGCCAAAAAAGAAGGAGTTGATGCAGTAGAGGAGTCCATTATAAGATCAAGCACAACAGCTTTGGAATTAAAACATCCTGAACTAACTCAAGAACAAAAAAAAGAAATAGTTGAGCAGATAGTTGAGGGTAACCTTGGTTTTCTTTACCAAGATTGTGATAAAATAATGCAAGATCTGTGTGATATTGAAAAAGAGGTTAAGGGAACTTCGATAAGTAGTAAGATTCAAAAGGCACAAATTTTTTTTAATAATCTACCCAAGATTCTGGAATTAGTTCGATTATTTGAGATACAACTTAAAGATGTCTTATTCATGGTTAAGAAGGGCGCGCTTGATACTGAAAAATTAATTAATGCTAATATCATTAACTTTGAATTAGCGGCCGTTTTGCCCTCGGCGCTTTTAGCATATTTTTCATATTCTTTAAGCAAGTTTTTATTTACCAAAATTGTTTTACAAAAAAATACCTACCAGCCTTTACGGCGTTCATTGCGCCATTTGCATATGATTTATAATCGTTATGCAGCCAAAAATGATCTTCTTTCTATTGCCGATCGAGGATTTTGTATCTATTGGATTGAGCAGTTTAAAAAGTATTCTGTTCAGTTACCTCTTGGAGAACGCAAAATGATTTTGGATGATCTTGATGAGCTTGAATCACATGTATTTAATGCAACGCAAAAGTTATCAATTATACAGAGAATGTATTATAACTATCACTTTTTATTGCCTTCTTTAGATTAACATATTGAACGCTATTGATTAACTAAATGTATAATAAGAGCCTGTCTGAAAACTAAATTTTTCTGAAAACGATGACTAGACAAGCAAATTGAACTAGCCCAAGAAAGTTTTTAGATAGCTTGTCATAACGAATGAAAACGCGTCTGAATCGATTCATCCAAGAAAATGTTCTTTCAACAACCCACCGTATTGGATCTTTATTTGTTGTAACTCGAGGTTTATTTTTGGGTTTTTTTAATGGCATTACCGGCGTAAAGTTTCGTTTAATAGCTTCTTCCTTATTTTTTTTAGATACGAAGCCCTTGTCAGTGCGAAGATAATGATTTCTTGATTGTGGGATTTGATACTGTAAATTATCAATAAGAGGAACAAATAATTGCGTGTCATGTCGATTTCCACCCGCAACGGTAGCGCTAAGAGGAAGTCCCAATTCTTCAACAACAAGATTTAATTTGGAGCCCAATTTTCTTCTATCAACAGGGCTAATTCCCGTTTTGTCTCCTCCAAGAGGCGCTTTTTTATGGCATGAATCTATAGATTGATTTTCAAGACGAAGTCCTTTTGTTCGATCATAGTGCATTAAAATTGATTTCCAAATTTTTTGAAAAGCATTTGCTTTAACTAGTTCTCTAAATCTGTGATAAACGGTTTTTGCTGGACCAAAGCATTTGGGCAGCGCATCCCACTGACATCCTGTCTTGAGTAAATAATATATTCCTGCTATTAATGGATCATTATCTGAACGTGGTCGACCTATTTTACTTGGTGGCATATAGACTGCAATAAAATTATGAAATTCTTGTAAAAGTTCTTTAGATATGACATATTTTGATGGTATAATTTCTTCGTAATTTAAATGCTTCATATGAAAAAATCCTTCTTTGTTTGTGTAGTAACAACAAGAGGGATTTTATTTTTTTTTATTTATTTTTTCAACTGCCTTGAGTTTTCAGACAGGCTCTAAACTAATCTAAAATTATTGCGGGTAATATTTATAGCATGTATGAAGCATCTTGATAGCCACCGCTACGTCACATAATAATAAGCCTCTTAGCGCTCCAATAGTCCAATTCTCTACAGTGGGATCTTAACACCTGACAAAATTTAACACTCATCAAAGACTCTGTTTTGCAAAAAGTGTATACTTTGTGAAAAACAAAGGAGTAAATAAGGTGAGAATGATGGGTGGATCAATAATACACTTGGCAAAAGTTATCGAAGAAGATTTAGCAGAGAGAGATATACGTTTAAGCAAGCCACAAAGGATAGGTTTGGCAGATTTAGCAGCATCAGTAATAACATGTCGCAATGTTAACACATCAGAATTAGCAACAGTGCTGCCAAGAAAAGTCAAAAGTGATGAGGAGCGTTATCGCTATATTAATCGTTGGCTTGCCAATGATAAAATTGATTGTGATACGTTACTAGAAGGCTTTATCCCTGAATTAATAGAACTTATACATGCAAATGGCCAGATCATTGTTTTATCAATGGATCAAAGTCAAATCAATAAAGAATTTGAATGTCTTATGGTTTCATTGCGAATTGGAGAACGTGCTATTCCTGTTGCATGGCGAGTAATTAAAACGCAAGGAGAAATTGGCTTTACCATTCAAAAACAACTGCTTGAGGCGGTGTTTGCTAACATACCAAGCTATGCAAAAATTATTTTTAATGGCGGATAGATTCTATGGGAATCCTGCGCTTATCCAATTATGTCAAAGTTTCAAATGGCGATACCGCATTCGCTTGAAAGATAATCTTATTCTTTTTCATCATGGTGGGGAATTGAGTTCTGGCGAGCTTATCAGATTAAAACAAACATCGTTGTGCAATGTTCAGTTGAATAATTCTGGCGTTACAACTAACATTGGTGCACTACAAGATGAAGGCAAAGATGAACCTTGGATCATTGCTATGGATTGTGTTCCTACCGAATATAAAGTTCTTGATTATGGCATGCGATGGTCTATTGAGCCTATGTTCTCAGACTTTAAATCAAGAGGCTTTGATATCACTACTACTCAGTTACGCCATGCAGAACGAATAGAACGTCTTATTCTTGTTTTAAGTGTTGCTTATTATTGGGCTGTTTCCACCGGCATGCAGCCAGATCTTGAGCGTGCAAAACGTTCTAAAAAAAAACTGCGCGCAGTTTAACTTCCTTTTTCAAAAAAGGTATTCGCTTTCTTCTGAAAGCCGCACTGTCATTGCTGGAAATTCCCCCTTTATGGCTTACTTTTAAAATTGTCAGGTGTTAAGCAGTGGGATTTGTTAATTCTCCATTATATTCAAAATCTAGTATATTAAGATATTTGGTAATAGCGCCTCCATCTGTTCTATCGCGGTAAGGAATTAATTGTGCAAGATTGTCTATGTAATTTGTATAATTTAAATCTTTACACAATTGTGTGGTTAAAGGGGGCAACAATTTTTGATTATTTAATATTTTATTGCATAAATAAGCTGTTACTATCCCCATGATTGGTCCAGCTAAACATATAAGAATTTCTTGGCCAGGAGTAGTTTTTAAATAAGGGTTAAAATGTGATACTCCTATAAGGGGATTAAAGCCACTCAAATGGATACCGGGTTTTATTGAATCTGCGGCAGTTGTCCCCAAATATATTATAATAGGTTCGCCCGTGAAAGCTTTTCTAACCATGGCATGGCCTAATTCGTGAAAAAAGGTGTTAGCTAATGTCGTGCAATAGCTAATACCAGTGGCAAGAGCAACATTACCTACAAATTTCCCAAATTGTACCATTTTTGCTTTTACAGGGTAATTTCCATGTACTGACTCTTTTTTGCCTGTGTTTTCTTGTATGGCAAAGAGGGGATTATAAAGAACAATAGTTAAAAATAATAGATATGCTTTCATATAATGCATCCTTTTTCTCATTAGTTTATCTAGCTAGTTTCAATAATAACAATTTGAAATAAATTTGCAAGTGGTTATGGGCCTGATTTGCTACTGTTTTCTAGGAGTGAGACGGTAATTTGGTAGCACAAAAAAATAACAAAAAAATGAATGAATAGGTGGTTTATTGGAAATTATCCTCTACTATCAATTTTCTTCATATAAACCGTTATAAAAGCTGAATTTGAGGCAAAGTTTCCACAAAAAGATCATAATCCGATTTTACAGAAAATTATATTTTCAGTTTTCATACTATCAAAGTTCAATAGTTTTGTCATGCAGTCAATCCTGGTATTTATAGCCAGCTGACAAAATTGTCCTAGTCAACCAACCAATTTATTGACAGTTAGAAATAAAAACTGCTAGATTAAGGATGGTTTTTAGTAAACAGCTCAATAATGACTGGGAGTATGTATGAACAAAATAAAAGTATATATATCTTTTTTTTGCTTAATGATTGTATATAGTCAAGCACGAGGAACCATAAATCATATAACAAAAATATTTCATCACCAAGGCACTGTGACGGATAATGTTGTATGCTATTTTAGTGAAGAGCCAGTATGTAATAAGCTGCCAAATAAACCAAATGGCCACCAATCTAAAAATTTTGATTCGATGGTGTTTTTTTTACCTATGACTCTTTTACAGGGATCTGAAGTAAAGACTATGGCAAAAAAAGTTCATGAAAATAAGAGGGCTGGCTATACA
The DNA here is from genome assembly GCA_963722255.1 of Candidatus Babeliales bacterium. GTDB lineage: Bacteria > Babelota > Babeliae > Babelales > JANWKD01 > CAVRJM01. Next base: position 46,157 of record CAVRJO010000001.1, on the reverse strand, counting down.
ATTAGTTTTAATGAGGTGACAGCGCCAATTAAGGGTATAAAAATAGCTATTACCTATGATAGTGCTAAGATTTTATGTGATTATCAAACTTTTAATGCGATAACGGGAAATAAAGGGCTCGTAATTTCTTTTCATAACAAGCAAATACTATCCACTTTGAAAACATCAACAGATTCGTTGATTCAGTATGCTATGAATAAACTTGAGAATGAATCGAAACCAAAAATTATGCTTGATATTGGCCATGGTGGAATTGATGAAGGAAAAGTTGGATGCTATTACGTTAAAGAAAAGAATATTAACTATCAAGTCGGAACAAAGGTTGCTTCACTTTTAAAAAAATCAGGTTGTGAGGTTTATTTATCCAGATATGGTGATTATTTTGTTGCGCTTGATGAGCGCACGACAGAGGCAAATAAAAAAAAGGTTGATTTATTTCTTTCTATTCATGCAAATTCAGGATCATCACATACTGCTTCGGGCATAGAAACCTATTGTTTAGATAGCTCTCTACTCAAAAAGGGTTCTTTGCACAATGATCATCTTACATTGCTTAGAGCTCAACAAGATTGTATGAATGCAAAATTGGCAGAGGCGGTTCATAGTTCTACTCTTGCTGCTGCCAAAAAGGTATATGATGTAAAGGATAGAAAAGTGAAAAAATCCGTATCGCAGGTGCTTTTGGGAACTGATGTTATGATACCTTCGGCATTAATCGAGGTCGGATTTTTATCTAATCATAACGAAACAAAATTATTAATGGATCCAGCCTATCAAATGACTCTTGCTCAGGGTATTGTTCAAGGTATTTTAACATATCTTAAAAAGCCTTCTAATATTTTGTAAAATTTTATTTTATTTTTTTCTTTATTTTACGTACTTGTTTTTCTCAAGAAATTTTTTTCTAGACTTCCCCAAAAAATGTTGATTTGATAAAGTATAAATGACTCATTGTGGAATAACAAAGAGCATGAGCAAAAAAAATTATTTGGTGACCTTTGAATGTAATTGAATCTATTTGGGAAGAATTTTTAAAAATTGTTGCACAAGAGGCAGGTAGCCATGTTGTTCAAACATGGCTGAAGGCCGTTTGTTTGACACGATGGGACGCATTTGAAAAAGTGGTCTATTTGGCAGCTCCAAATCTTTTTATTAAAGAATGGATTAAAACAAATTATAATCTGCTTTTTCAAGTTCATTTAAGTCGATTGTTTAATGTCGATACGCTAAGAATTGTTTTTCTTGATAATGAACATGACGTTCCAAAAAAACTTTTCAATCCTGAGCAAAAGATTATTCCGGCAATAACTACGCGGGATTTTGAAGCTCCAATAAAAAAAAATAATATCGGCAAACGGAGTTCGCTTGATAAACAAAAGAGTACATTAAATAAGAACTATTTTTTTGATACCTTTGTTGTGGGACCAAGTAATCAATTGGCTTATGCAGCAGCTCATGCTGTAACTGAAAAAATTGGCAAACTTTATAATCCACTTTTCATTTATGGAGGGTCTGGACTTGGTAAAACTCATTTGTTACATGCAATTGGTAATGAGATAAAGTCAAATAACAAAAAAGCTGAAATTTTATATCAAACCGCTGACCATTTTGTTAATGAATTTATTAATGCAATTCGATTTGATAAAGTTCATCAATTTAAAGATAAATATAGCGAGATCGATGTTTTGTTGATTGATGATGTTCAATTTATTTCTAATAAGGAACAAACGCAGGAAGCGTTTTTTCATATATTTAATATGCTTTATGAAACCCATAAACAGATTGTTTTTTCAAGTGATTCTGATCCATCAAGCATTAATGGTCTTGCAGAACGATTGCGCTCGCGCTTTGAATGGGGATTAGTGACCGATATTCAAGTGCCAACAACTGAGACGAAAATTGCAATATTAAAAAGAAAATCAGATCTTCAACAGCAAGAGATTAGTGATGAAGTAATACATTTTATTGCATCACGTATTGTATCGAGCGTACGAGAATTGGAAGGTGCTTTAATTCGTATTACAGCATTTTCTGCTTTAACAAATCAGCCTATAACTATAGAATTAGCAAAAAAACTTTTAGTGAGGCCACAAGAAGCTAAAGAGGTTATTGTTGATTGTGCAACAATTGTTAAAAGTTTACAAAAATATTATGCCTTTACTTTGAACGATTTACGCTCTCAAGCTCGTGATAAACAGCTGTCTTTTGTTCGCCAACTTGCTATGTATCTTATGAAAAAATATACCAATAAATCATTACAAGAAATTGGTCAATTTTTAGGTCGTAAAGATCACACAACAGTAATGCATGCAATAAAAAAGGTTAGCGTACATTTAGAAAATGATCTGGTTTTGGATGAACGTATTAAAAAAATAGAACACGATATTTGTGATTAAGGAGGAATAAGATGCTACGAGTTACTCTATGTACTATAATTTTTTTAACACTAAGTTTGCAGAACTGTTTTTCATTTGATTTTATTGATTCCACTTTTGATGGATTCAGTAAACGAATTGTTACTGCTGAATACCAGACTGAATTTAAGAACTACTATACTAATTTCATGAAGAAAATCGATCTTATTGGAAAAAACTCCCTTGTAAAAAAAAATACAGAGCTTTGTAGATTACGTAATCTTGCTTTTTATAGCTTAGAAAATAAACATCCCGAGTGGGCTTTGCAATTAAAACCCTATGCACTTTATGAAAAAGATGAGGCCGATGCTGCTAATAAACAATCGAGATCAATTCGAATCTTTTTAACCCGATATGCTGTTTATGAAGAATTTTTAAAAAATATCGCCCAAGAGCGAGCGGGTGTATGGTATCGATTAAAATCATATACTAAGCATGTTGGTTCAAAAGTTGTCACTTTCTTCAATGGATTTAAGGGTAAAGAGCAGAAACGGGCATAATTATAGTATAGCCAGTGCCATAGTTCATAATCGAGACCTAGTACCCCTAATTTCTCTCTGTTATTTTGAATTTATAATGGGCTATTGATTTAAAATGACCTTTTTAAGGCAAAATCTCAACAAAAATTGCTATTTGTATAAAAATATAAGTTTTTTCTTGATTATTTTACGCTTTATGCTATACTCAGAGTGTAATTAAATTTAGAAAAAATGAGGAATAATTATGAGTAAATTTTTAAAAAGTTCAGTGCTGTTTGTAGCAGCATTTTTATTTCATGATGCATTTGCCATGGATGGCGCTTTAATTGAGAAGAATTTTCCAGGATATTTGGAAAAATTTGATTTAAGCGAAGCTGATCTTGAAGCCATTGAAAATCATCCTGATGTGGTAAAGCTTAAAGAAGAGCAAGATTTTATTGAATCGGAAATAGAGAGAATTGATAGTAAGCTTAAAAGACGAGAATATAAAGGAACAAAGAAAAAAAAGGGTAAAGCTTGTCAAAAAGAAGGCACAAAAACCATTAAGGTCCCGGTGGTCAATGCACTGAACGCTTTTTTGCCATGCCAGAACAGATTTTCTAATCCATTTAATCGTTTGCATAAGAAAAAATTGGATAAAATGGCAAAATATATGAACAAAAAATTTGACATATACGGGACCAATGCAACAAATGGTTTCGAATATAATTCAGAAAAAAAACAATCAATTTCTCATTGGATTTTTAGAGATGGTTTAGATGAATATTACAATAGATCTAATTCTACAATGAGTGAGGATTCAAAAAAGCTTGCAGTTTTTCGTTCATTACGTGCCCTCAGAATATGGGGAGCTGATCTGAGCCAAACTGATCCAGATACAACTGACTATCGAGGAAACACACCAGTTCATTATGCTGCTAAAAGTTTTAATTGTGATGCTGTTAAATTTTTATGTAAAGCGGGTGTTGAGGTCAATATACGAAATAATAAAGGTACAACTCCCTTATTAGGTTTAGTACAACAACGACAAAAAATAGTAGGAAGTGTTGAACGTTGTATTGCAGCACTTGCACAATCTGGAGCAGATATAAATTTAGCAAATAAAAAAGGCATTTCTGTTGCATCAATTATAGCAGATATAAAAATGCAAAAAAGCTTGCCAAGCGGATCATTTTCAACTCTTTCGCCATTTTCATACTCTCCAACTATCGACTCGGCAACTACATGTAGATTAGAAAAGATAATTAAAAGAAATCTACCATATGTTACTGCTGCAGGGTAAAACATTAACTTGAAAGCCATGAGTGCTCCTCATGGCTTTTTTTCTTATTTATAATCAGTATAAATCTTTTCTTCAATAATCTGTGAACCAAGAAGTTCATTAAGTGCGCGCTTAATCTCCGCTCGTGTGTCATTAGTAAAATAAACGCTGCGAGCAAGCTCAACAAACTCTTGATCAAACTCTTTATTCTTTTCTTTTAGTCGAATTTCATCTTCTATTACCCATAGTTTTTTATTAATTTCTTTTAAAGCTTGAGTCATCTTTGTAAGTTGTTCAGATGTGGTAATATGAGATGAGAGAGTTTTTTGTAAAACATTGAGCTCAAACTCGATATTTTTCAGTTTCTCAGGATCACGAACATGCTGTTTTTTGATCTCTAATATGGTAATTTTATCAATAAGTTCTCCATATGAAATCTCTGCAGTAATAAGAGAACCGTTTCTGCTGTTTTTATATATTTTATGCAGTGAGTGTTTCCAGGTAGATGGATGTGGTTCATTCAAAAAATAGTTATGAAGATCCTCATAGTTAGTTAATAAACTGAATTGAAGCGTATACAAGAGCGATTTTGCAGAATCAGCGTAAAACTCGTTATCATTATCAATAGGAGTAAGTTTTTCTCCTTCGATTATAAAATTCCATGGTAAAAGATCGCCGTGTTCTAGCTGCTTATAGGTAAGAATATTGCTGATTACCGTCGTTGTATTCGGCCATACTCCACTAAGTGCTTTAAAGGTGATAAAGTTGATACCACGATGCCATGGACGTTGAATACGTGTGCCAAATTTTGTTTTTATAAATATTTTTTGATCAAAGTCACTTATAATTTCGTAGTTAATTTTTTCACCATCAGCTGCAGTTCCAAAAAACCAATGTTTATGGCTAATAGTTTTTTTAGTACCCTTACAATGTATCATGGAAGCTAAGGCAGAAGGGTCAGTGTGTCTAGGTGTTTGAACAAGAACTGTTCCTTGCTTGGTTTGAATATATTCTTCAAGGTCCTTTACGTGCTTATTGTGCGCGAAAACTTTATCATGTGAAGGCGGTGTTTCAACAACAATATGATCGCCAAGGTTAAAAATTGCTTCAGCAGCAACTTTCCAATCTTTGCCAAAATGATGAATGATATTAAAAGCTAGAACGACATCAAAATGTTCTGTTTGGGCTAGTCTTTTAAGTTCTGCAACCGTTATGTGTTTTTGAAGAAAAATGATGGTATTGAGTTGAGTATTTTGTATACACAGTTTTAATAATGAATCTGCTATATGCCATGAATCATTATAATTTCCTTCGATCATTACTGCAGTAGCATTTGGAAATTCAGAGGCCGAGCGAAAAGAAAAATAGCCTTGGGATGCTCCAAGATCAAGTATGGTAAATGGGCGAGTATATTTGCTCAGCAAAGGCCTTAATGCTTCATAACGAAGAGTGCATTCTCTACTTCCATGGCTTACGACCTGCCCATTTATAAAAATATCTTGATACTGTTCTTCTGCGCAACATATACCTATGCCTACAAATAAAATTAGATATAAACAAAGTTTCATCGAGTCCCCTTTTTTTTCGATGGTTATCTATTCATAATTATTTCCAAAGCTTCTATTATTTCTTGAATTACATGATCCCAATTGCCTGGAGTAGGTTGTCTGAATATACGCATTGTCGGATACCAAGGAGAATCAGTGCGGTTAAGGTGATATCTCCAATCGGCAGAAAAGGGCACCATGACCCAAACAGGAATACCAAGGCCTCCTGCGAGATTTGCAATTGATGTGTCGATGGTTATTACTAAATCAAGATTCTTCATAAGTGCTGCTGTATCCACAAATGCACCATGGTGTTCATCAAAATGATCAAAGGTTATAAGGTTACATTCTTTAGGAAGTTTATGGAGAGCAGCTTTTTGCCCTTTTTGTAAACAATAAAACGTATAGGACGAATTATTCAAAAGTGGAACTAAATAGGATAGATCTAAAGAGCGGAGTTGCAGCTGAGCATCATCGCGTTCAGCGCCATGCCAGCAAACTCCTATTTTGAATCTATTCTGCTCAACTTGTTTTTTCCAGTAGGTTTCAAGAACTGGATCGGCATAAAGATATGGTTTTGTATAAATTGTTTTCATCGTTGTTTTTAAATAATGAGGAAGGCTAATAAGATTACATTGATAATCGCATTGGGCTATATCTTCAGGGTTGTAACTATTAGTCGATTTTGAAAGCATGTAATTATAGGGGAGACTGGTTGACTCATAAGCACTGTTTTTTGTGATGAGTATATCAATATAGGGGCAAAGTGATAAAAGCTCTCCGATTGGGTGATTGATATAAAGAACAACTTTTTTTGCTCCACGTAGTTTTAACTGTTGTGCATAGCGAATAAACATAAATAAATCACCAAAACCCCCCCATGTTGCATCAATGAGGAATGATTTATTGGTACAAGGTTCTCCCTGCCATGGCTTTTCAAAGCGCGTTGGATCAAAAGTAAGATTATGAACTAAATAAAAACCTTTCATTAAATTTCCGCACGCAAGATGTGCTAAAGAAAGTTCAAAGAGTATTGATGCATTAGTTGGTTCTTTTTTTTCGGCTACTCGTAAATAGGAAAGAGCTTTTTTATAATTCCCATCAATACGAGCTTGGTGCCCCATTTCATAGAGTTGTTGGCCGGTAAAATCAGAGAGACGAGGTTCTTTTGTGATGCATAGACTATTTATTAAAAAGAGTAGTGTAAAAATAAGTTTTTTCATTACGCTAGAGCCTTTCTTGATTTAAAATTTCTTTTAATGCAGTAACGACGTTTGTAATTACCTCATGCCAACATTTTTTTGAGGATTGTCTAAATAAACGCATGCTTGGATACCATGGAGAATCGGTTCGATCGCGAAGAAATCGCCATTCATTTGCATAGGGGAGCATTACCCAAACAGGAACATCAAGGGCTCCTGCTAAATGTGCAATTGAGGTATCTATAGTTATAATTAAATCAAGGTTTTTTATTACAGCTGCAGTATCCATAAAACTTCCATACGTTTTATCAAATGTTGCATCAAATGTGTGTAATGAACAATGTGGAGGTAATGTACTGATTTGTTCTATTCCTTCTTGTTGTTGTAAGCTGTAGATTGTAGTATGTGGTAACAAAAAAAGAGGTTCAAGCATTGTGAGCGGTATTGATCGAAGTTTCATCTGTGGATCATTTCTATCTGCTCCATGCCAACAAATTCCAATGTTAAAAGTTTCGTGAGAAATAGTAGAGTTCCATTTTTGTTCGAGCTCTTTATGCACAAAAAGATATGGCGTTTCGTTTGGTATGGTGTCTACTCGCGTAGAGAATATTTCGGGTAAATAGGATAGGGGAACTTGATAATCATATACAGGAATAGTATCAAATGATGAACAGCAATAATCGATGTAAGGACATAAACATAATAAAGGCAGCAAAGGTTTTTGGCTTACGCATAAGACAGTGCAGCACAATTTTTTTAAAAGTTTTGCGTAACGAATATACATAAATGTGTCGCCAAATCCCCATTGGCAAAAGATAAGAATTTTTTTCCCCGTAAGATTTTGCCCTTGCCAAAGCTTATTGTTGTAATGAGGTTCACCAAACCAACGCCAGTTAAATCCCATAAGGCCACGCTCATAATCTCCAAAAAGGAGGTAGCAATCACCAAGATGCCAGTTTGCTTCAGGGTTCGTAGGTTTTTTTTTAACAGCAGCTTTTAAATAGGATAGAGCTTGCTGAGCTTCACCGTTTTGTTTGTGCAAAAGTCCGCTATGCAAGAGTTCTTTATACGTGTGATATTCATAGAGTTCTTGTTCATATACTGAGAGCTCTATGCGTTCAGCTAAACTTGTGTGAGCAATCAGATATGATACATAGTTTCCTATGTACAGCAGTACTAAAAGATACAAAAAATGCTTCATTAAAACTTGCCCTGAAGAAAAAATATTTTTTCTTTTAGCAGATCATACTATGTCTTTAAAAGTCAATGAAAGTGCGTTTAGGTGATGCCCTGAAATGATCTATATTGTGCGGTGCGCCGTTCTTTTTTGTTGCGAAAAAGTAACCGCTTAATCATATTCAATGAAAGATCACGATACCAATAAAAATAGTTATCGCAATAATGTTTATCCGGCAGGTCAACGGCGGTAATAAAATGTTCAAAGTCTATGGGAACTAGAGCATTCGTTTGGACTTCATAACCAAAGTTATTAATATGTGAATCGATACGATGATTTAAAAAATTACTGAGAGAAATAGCCTCTTGCCTATCATTAATATCTGAAAGAGTGAATGGTTTTTTCCACTTGATTTCATCACAAAAGACACCATAGATCCCTGGAATTGTCATTTTGATTCTTTCTTGTGAACCGATATTGTAACCTTCGATTACAATCCATTCCGGATTTTTTGGTAACCAAAATCCTTTATAGGGTAATTGTACTTTAGATGACCAATAAGAATCAGCTTCTATAATTTTTTTTATATTATCCAAATTTTTAATTCTGGAAAACCCATTAAAATGTCGACTTAATCCCGCTAAATAATAAAAACATATAGGTTCAAATCCTTTATGAAGAGGTTGTGTGATTCCACGTGGTGTTTCAATGAAAAGTTTTAAAACGAAAGGATAGTCTTTGAATTTAACGACATAAAGCCCAGTATGGTCTCGCTTGTTAGTGTCTCTTTTTTTAAATATAATGAAGTTCTTAAAAACAATTTTTCTTTGTTTCTTTTTTAATTGTTTTATTTCCTGAATAAGCTGTTCCATTAAATCACTTACTAATTTTCCCTCAACAAATTTTTCCGGTTCATAACGAAAATGAATAGGACCCATAGGCAAAAGATGTTCTTTAAAAAACTTTTCATCATAGAGTTTAAACATTGCTTCTTGTAAATGAGAATCACGGAATGTAAAAACTTCTGAAGGCTTATCTTTCCAATAGACTTTGATATGCGGGTCCAGAGGGTCTTGTGTTCTATGGGGGCTTCGAGCAGATATCAATGAGAAAAAAATAGATGACAAAAAAACTAAGGTATATTTTAAGCAACAGGATATTTTCATAGAGTATTTCTTTATTTCATGATTAATTGAACTTTAAAATCTACCAGTGAGCGTATCATGGATGCATGGTGCGTTAGTAGCATTTCATCAAGAAATCTATCAAATTTTGTAATAAAGGTAACGTTTTTACAAAAAAAGAGTTATGAGGCAATTAAATTACCAAATTATTCAGATTGTTACCAATGATAAGTTTACCATATTTTTTACGCATTGAAAATTTTTCTTAATCAATAGATAACGTGAAGAAGGCCGATAGGTTTTTTAACCATTGATTTTTAATTTCTTGTTACATTATTATGATAAAAAATAGCAAAAATAATCTTTTAAAAAATTGATTGCGTAACCTGTAGTAACATAGTAATGTGATCATGAAGCACGTAGAGTATTAATGATACATTAAAAAAAGGTTGATGTATGGAGCATAAAAATTTCCAAAACTTTCAAAAAAATTATGATAGGGTAAAAAAAATATCCAGCATTCCTGGAAAAATTGTTTTACTTCATGGTCGTGAAAATGTTACAGAATTTGTATTACATGATTTAGCTGGAAAAGATTGTTTTAACTTTTCTAAGGCAAGCTATTTTGTTGATAATCCCGATTTTGACCATTTAAAGGGTGTTGCAGGTTATGATGATTCACAAGCATTTGAGCAATCAAATGTTATTTGGGATAATCCTGATCTTTTTACGAGACATATGCAAGGCGCACCTTTTAATAAAAAAGTTCGTAATGTTTTGCGTCCAAGTCCTAAACGTGGGTGTTTAGAGGCCCAATCGATTGTGGATGTTGTTGCACAAGAGCTTGAAATGAATAATCCCCAATTTTTTTGTTGGAGTATGAAGCATTATAATCATGGCCTATTTGTGTTTGAATGCCAAGCAGAACACAATGGCTGGGATCAAGAAGATCTTATGAATGCGCTCCATCTTTTGAGCTTATGTCCGATATTCTGAATGTTGATGAATGATGTGAGCTGATTTAATGAGCTCACATCATATGATCTAGCCCAGGTAACGGTTGACCACTTAAATAAGCTAAAGTTGCACCACCACCGGTAGAGAGAAAGTTAATATCTTTAGATAATCCAAAACGCTCTACAGCAGCTACTGAATCACCACCACCTATGACTTTATATGCTTTGGATTTTGCGATAATTTTCAAAAGAGCATGTAACCCTTCAAGTGTTTCAGGTCGATCAGCAAATCCCATTGCAGCATTAACAAAAATAGTTTTTGCATTCTTAATAATTGGCGCCCATGCTGCTAAAGTTTTTGGTCCAATTGATACACCAACTCCATCTTTAGGAAATGCATCGGCATCAACAATGCTCAAAGCTCCATCACGAGTTGTATCAGCAGCTTGGTAATCAAGAGGAAAGCATAACTTTACATTGTTTTGTGAAGCGTGAGAAATAATCTCATGTGCGATAGAAACGAGTTGCTCGTCTACAAGGGATTTTCCAACAGGTTTATTGAGGGCTTTTAAAAAAGTGAAAACAACCGCAGGGCAGAGTAAAATTGTTTGAACTGTAGCAACTAAATTTTTTATGAGTTCAATTTTTGTATCGATCTTGCCACCTCCAATGATGCATACAAATGGTTGTTCTGGAGATGTTTTTAATTTTTTTAATTCATGTAACTCTTTCTCAATTAAAAATCCTATAGTTTTTTTTTCAGGTGCAAAACAATCTGCAACAAGAGTTAAAGAGCTATCATTTCGATGAAGTGCACCAAATGCATCGTTCACATAATATTCAGCGCATGCAGCAAGCTCGTGAGCAAAAACAGAATCATGATTTTGTTCACCGGGAAAAAAACGAAGATTTTCAAGTAAAATAATTGCACCAGGTTGATAATGTCGTGTGGCAGCACCTTTTAAGTCTGGTTCAAAAGTTACAGAATAGTTGTGCTCTTCAAACCACGGCAATAAAATTTTTGTTGAAAGATTTGGATCGTATTTTCCCTTGGGCCTTCCCAGATGTGTTGCAATAAATGTTATTGCATTTTGATTGTGTAGATAATCGAGTGTTGGTTGTAGTGTACGTAAACGAAAACCATCTGCTATACGGTTATTAGCAAGTGGTACGTTGAGATCAGCACGAAGGAGAACGCGCTTATTATTGAGATTGAGATGTGAGAGTCTATTTATCAGTTGCTTCATTATTATAGGTCACAAGAGAACAGTACTGTTCTCTTGTGATTTCTTCGAATTTATAATTGGTATCCCAACTTTGTTTTGGTCCATTCCCAAACAATAGGTGCGCCATACTTAACCATTGTCCAAGCGGCAACTATTTTAACAGCGCTTGTCCATTGGCATTCATCGCATCCGCCATGACATGTTTTGAATATTTTATTTCTAATTTCAGCTTTTTTTCGAGCTTTTTCTTCATCTCCCATTGTTTCATCATTATCGATTTTCTCGATGAGTTCTACTCTTAATGAAGGAACTTGACTCTCATGTGGATTTGGGCAAACAAGATATGCACCTAAACCAAATGGAGCGTTTCTGATAACACTTTTTAAAATTTGTGTGTTTGAAAGAGTGTATACTGCACCAATCAAAGGGGCTTTCCAAGCAAAATCAATAAGGCTATCGCTTGTTTCTTTATTAGTAAAAAAACTTGTTGCGACACAAGCACTTGATAGATTGATGACTCGTTTTACGTCATTTGCATCTAGATTTGCTCGTTTGCATAAACTTTTAACTAATGGATTTTTTGAAAGCCATTCTGTTGAACCTACAATAGCACCACCAACGAGGAAAGTCCCAATGAGTTTCCCTGCAGTATTATTTTCCATTGCTCTGCTTTGTGTATTACTCAACAAACAAGCAGCAAATATAAAAAGTAAAAAACGTTTATTCATAATTTCCTTTATGAAAAATGTGTTGTAGAAAAATACCTACTACAAGATAAAGCAGTATCCAATAAATGTAAATTATTTTGTGTGCATTTTTAAAAAAAATAAGAGCTCAGTTTTTCATATAGAATGAAAAGAGCGTTATGCTTCAAATCGTAACACGTTGGCAATTTGTATATCATTGATACTACGCGTTGGAAGCCATGTTGCGATGAAGCTGATAAGCATAACAATACAAAATACGAGAACAAAAATAGATGGCTCAAGTGCAATTGGCAGTTGTGTTACATAGTAGGCATCGGGGAGCTCTATACGAATGTATGAATGCAAAATTACTGCGATGATAAATGCTAAAAGTAGGCCTACTAATGCTCCAAAAAATGCAATAGCAAGGCCCATAGAAATAAATATTTTTTTTATCATTGCTGATGAAGCGCCCATGGTTTTTAAGATTGCAATGTCACCGCGTTTTTGCGTAATCTGCATAAAAAGTAATGAAAGAATGCTCATACTTGCAATCAAAACAATGAGACATAAAATAATAAAGCTTGCATATGTCTCAAGTTTAAGTGCTGCAATCAAAGCTGGATACCGTTCTTTCCAAGAGTATATGGGTAGTTCAAATCGTTGTGCTAATTGCTGCTGAAGTTGATCTATTTGTGTCGTGCTCAATTGTGGTGCAATACTGATTGATGAAATGCCACTTTCTGGAAAAAGGCTCTGAAGCGTTGTAAGGGAGCATAGTAGTAAATTTGCATCGAACTCTTCAATGCCTGTTTTAAAAATACCGCCCACGATTAATTCTGCTTTTGAAAGAGAAAGCATTCGCTTTCCCGTTTCTTGTTCAGGCACATAGTAAAGTGTCAATGTTTGGCCAACATGAAGTTTAAGCATACGTGCAAGCTGATAACCAATAAGTACAGAGTTTTTTTCAAGTGCTGCAACCATTGATATTTTTTTGTTATGGTGCGGTAGAATTTTTTTTTCTAATGAGGTTGTTTTTGTCTCTAAAAGTGGATCTACACCTTTTAGAGCCACAAGATGAGAAAGAGTTCCACTCTGATCTTCAAGCATACCATAGCGCATATCAGAAGGGCTGTAATAAACATGAGGAAACTCTTTTTTCAAAACTTTTTCAATTGTTTCAAAAGCAAGTTGATTGCCATATGATTGCATGCATAAAGGCGCATGGCATCCTTGTATTGCTTTAAATGTTTCTTTTTCAAAACCGCGCATGATGATCGCAACAAGTGCTAAACACATGGTACTTATGATAATGCTAAGGAGCGATATTTTGACCATTGTCGCAATAGATTTTTCACGTTGAGTTCCGCGTAAATAACGCATAGCAAGATAGAAAGAAAAATTTTTCATATTTTTTATTCCTTAGGGCCTTGTAAAATCATTTTGTTTTATTTAGGCTACTAGTATCCTTTGTTTGATTAGAAAAATAAAGAGGCTTTGATGAAGCAAACCGTATATATTTTTTCTTTCTTTGTATTTTCCTTAACACTCTTTTCAGGATGTTATCGCTATATTAATTGGGCTTCAACTATTGTTGATCAAGCTGATAAAATTGAAACTTGTATTAGTTTAGCAAAACCCTATATAAAAGCAGCACGAGTTTATGATCAATTTACCACGCTTGCGCTTTTTGATGCATTGTGGCTACATGAGGATGTTGTTGATGCATATGTATGCGCTCATGCTGCCAAATATGGTTTTAACGATGAGCACTATCATAAATTTCTCGAAAAGCAGATAGACGAAAATAAACCCTACGTATCATTCTATCTGCTTGCTACCATTTATGGTCCAAGTGGTATAATGCTTACCGATGTGAATCCTTTGTGGGTTGTTCAGTTAAAGATAGGTAATACTTATTATAACCCAGCAAAAATTCGATTAGTTGAATTACCACATGAATACCGTTATTTCTTTGGTAAACGCTGGAATATATTTAAAAAGCCTTATTTGCTGCAATTTGATGCATATGATAGCAACAACAATCTTGTTATTGGGCCGCTTACACGAGAAGTTGAACTTGTGTTTAGACGTGTTGGGCATGAAACAAATATGATATGGTGTCTTGACAGTGAAGGTCGTGTTATTATATCGAACTCACTTGATCAAGATAACCTTGCATACGATATCAATACAAATATCTTTTAAGGATTGATTGTGAAAAAAGATATCAATCGTTCTTGGCACGGATCATCGAGGTTATCATCTTAAAGAGTATATAAAAAAATCTTTCAGGAGCGATCTTTATATAATTGAATGGTTTGATGTAGGAGCACATAATGATGAACGTTCGGATTATCCTGAATTTGCATCCGCTGCTGTTCACGAACTTTTAGATAGAAACGCTGAGTATGCAATTTTATTATGTGGTACCGGTATTGGTATGGCAATAACCGCGAATAGATTTCCTAAAATTTTTGCTGGCGTTGCTTGGAATGAAGAAATTGCGCGGTTGAGTAAACAAGATGATAACGTTAATGTTTTGGTATTGCCTGCTGATTATGTGAGTAATGATGAGGCATTGCGCATTATTTTAGCATGGCTCCATGCAGAATTTAAACATGATCGTTATGAAAAACGAATAGCAATGATTAATGCATTACATTAAAAAAAAGTGCGAACTTGCTCTACACAAGTTCGCACTTTCTAAATCTAATTGATATTTATTGAATTAATCGATGCTTGGGATAGCTTCAAAATCCTCAATCGTCGCTTCTTCTGAGTCATTTGTTTCAGCAAAAACTGCATCGACGTTAGTGTCTTCATTTGGCAGTTCTACAGCAGAATCAAGATCATCGTTGACTTCTGTCGTTGATGCTTGATCTTGATCATTTTTTTCTTTTTCCTTGTTCTGTCTTTTAAGTTCTTTTAGAATTCCAATAATCATATCGCATGATAAGGTTTTCTGTTCAAACAATATATTGGTAAGAACTATTAATTCTTCCTTATGTTTGGTAAGGAGCTCAGTGACTTCCTGTTCATACTTATGAACTAATTCATATGCTTCAACAAGTTTTTGTTCTTTGATTGCTTTAGGCATATTATTTTCTTGCATACCGTGGAATGCTATGCGTTTTGCAAGTTCAAAAGCTTCTTTTGTATCATGTTCGTGATAGCTGAAACTTGTGCCTCCCAAAAGTATCTTTTCAGCAACGTGACCAGAAAGACAAATTTTAAGTTCGCTTATAAGGTCTTGATAGGTATCAAATTTTTGCGCATTACTTTTGTGTGCAGTAAAGATATCACCATATTTAAGAATCTCTTGTTTTGGTTTTTTAGTACCGGAGATGGCTTCGCCTATGACCGAAACTTCTTCGATTTTTGGAGAAATTGGTCTAATAGTAACTTTTGTAAGCTGCAAGCTTGGATTTAATATAATGCGTGTGAATGCATGAGCAATTTCATGAGCAGCTACCAAAAGAAGCTCTTTTTCTGGCAATGTTTTTTCATCAAAAATCATCTTGTGGAATTGCTCATTGAGTGCTTCTTCAAGTTCATCCCAAGAAAGAGTTATCCCCTTTATCTTTGCTTTGTGGAATGCTGTCATAAGCAGGGCTTTTAAGCTATCATAGTTAGCGCCTTCAGTTTCATAGGCAAGCTGTTCTATATAATATTCATCAATAATTGCGGCACGTTTTGCAAGTTCTCGTGTAAGATACTCTTGGCGATCTTGCATCGTAGGAGAGGTGAAGGGTATTGTTACTCCAAATCTTCCATCGGCACGAATAGTTTCATTCATATTTTCAGGTTTATTAGTTGCGGCGATAACAATAACTTTTTTGGAGATATCAGTGTTAAGCTCACTCATGGCAACTTGTAATTCACTTAATGCGTGAGAATCGCGATCATCTTGGAATTGTCCTTTATCGATTTCATCAATAAATAAGATACATGGCGCATTTTGTTTTGCCCACCAAAAAACACCCTTGACGCCATATTGTTTAAGTTCAGCAGCACTGAGGCTAAAATAAACGAAATTAGTTTTCGAGCCTCTAAGTTCTAAAGCGCGTTTAACTTCACCATGGAATGCTTCGGCAAAGAATGATTTTCCTGTTCTGGTTGGACCGACAAATAGTATAGCATTTACAGGTGCCATTCCGCCTCTATCAAAGGATTCTGGGTCAACGAAATATTCAACAAGGCGAGAGAATACCATTTTAGCGTGTTCATTGCCAATGACATCATCAAAAGTATATTTTGATTCACGTTCAAATCTTTTTAATCCTTTTTTAACGGGTCCACCGCGTAAGAAGCTTGCAAGTTGTGAACGTTTTGTTTGGGCCCATTCTAAACAGCCTTCACCTACTTCTTTTAATTTAGGTGAAAGAAGGGTAAAGACTGAGATTGGTGGAATTGCAAAAGAAATAATTCCTAATTTACGGGTGAAAAGATTTTGGAGTTGCGTTAGTTCCCCAACGTTTTGCTTCAGATCTTTTTGCATTATTTCCATAGGAACTTTTTCTACTAGCGGGTCTCCTGCCCAAGACTTAAATGCAAGAAGCAAACTAGAAATATAACCTAATTCTTCATTATTTTCTATTGTGGGTTGTTTTTGTTGAATCTCAGGTTCACTTGATTGTGAAGAATTATCAGATGACCAGCCTTGATTTCTCAAGAGAGCCATACCTGTAGATTTTTCTGTTTTATTATCATCTGGAGTTGTTTCAATATCTGGATTAGCAGTAGGCTTTATGCCAATTAATGCAAGTGTTTTATCAATAAATCTACCAATTTTAAGATGATAATGAGTAGGAAGAATAAACGCAAATGCACCTAATGCAGCTACTCCACCCAATCCCCAGAGACATTTATTAACAATTTTATAATCATCATTTAACTTTTCTAATCGTCTGAAAAGGATATTGAAGGTATTAAGTCCAACATTAACCGATTCAGTTTCTAATTTAATCAATATAGCATTAGTCTTTTGCAATGAAGCATCAAGCTGATCAAGTGTTAGTGGTGCAGCCGGTTTTTCTACTGCAGAGCGTGTAGGTGGCTGCATTTTTTTATCAAAAGGTATGAATGTAATAAGATCGGTTGTTAAAAGATAGCGTATATGATCAATGAGTTGTTGCGACAAAGTAATGAGATGAGCAATTTTTTCAGTGCTGATTTCGGTAATTGCGCTATTAATAACCATATGTGTTAATGAGCGTAATTTCATGATCTCTTCGACCATTGGTTCTTTAGTTTTAATTCTTAGCTGATTATGGTTAAGAACAAGAGCAATAGATTCAAGTGAAAAACTTATTTTTTCAAAACTTACCATTATTTTTTTTAAGAGTTGCTCTGCCTTTTTTTTATCAAGAGGATCTACTGCTTGAGTATCTGATACTGAATCGGTATTAGCTGTACTACTAGTATCAACTTTATCATCAGTTTGAGGTTTTTCCTGAGAAGTTACCACAGGCAAATTTGCAAATTCATCCTCATCAATTACAACATCATCATTAGTTTCTGCTTGTTCTATAGTTACAGGCTTTGCCTGAATAATTTCATCAGGTTCATTCAAATTGACATCAGAATCTGCCAATATAAAACTTGAAGAAGATATGGCTAATGCTATGAGAAATATGATAGAGGAATATTTTGTTTTAATGAATTGCAAAAGCATAGATATGCATCCTTTTTATTTGATAATTCTAATTTTCATATTTTCAATAATAAAGTTTAAACCAAAATGTGTCAAATGGACCAAAAAAATGGCCGCGACTCCTTAGGGGAACTTTTGTATATAATTTATATTTGTAATTTATTTTTAACACCTTACTAAAAACCCAGGTATCCAATACCTGGGTTTTTATTTATTTTATCTATTTTCTTGAACAGGGAAGAATGTCTTGTAGAGCATTCGACATTCTGTTTCGGTAGATTTTTTAAACTCTTTTATAAAGTCTTTAATATCATCAACCAAAAGAACTCCGATTAAAATTTTAAAAATTTCTGGGCAGGATTTAGGTAACCAAGGATTTTCGTCAACAAGGTTATGAGGTTGTACAATTTCCCAGCAAAGCATAGCCAATGCAACTTTTATACAAAAGCCTAAGCAGCGTGATGCATTAAATTTTTCAAAAAGAGTTTTTACTTGTTCAGCTTGCTCTTCTTTGTCCTGACTATTTTCGGTAATCTGAGCAGCTTCTTCAAGAAGTTCAATAAACTGTTCTTGCTCCTCAGGGCTTAAAGAATTGACAAGATTAGTAAAAAGCTGTCCTTGTTCTTCCTGAGTCAAAGAATCTACTGAAGCAGGAATATCAAGATCTTCAGGGACTATTATATCTGATGGACTACTAGTTTGTTCTACGGGGTTATCTTCTTGCTGTTGATTCTGTTCTTCCTGATTTGGCAAACTTAAAAGTTCTTTTAAGAGTTCTTCTTGCCTGATAAGATTTGAAGATTCTTGTAACAGCTGCTCTTCTGTCGGTAAGATTAAGCTGTTTTCGTCGACATTTTCTGATTCTGCATACACCTTTTTTGTTGAAGCAAATACAAACAATGCTGCCACTAAGAGATATTTTGTATTATTCGATTTTTGCATGCTTTTTACCTTTCTGCAATTTTAGTTTATACTGTAAAGACGCTAACAGTATGATTTTTTTATCTATTTTGTCAATTGAAGTTTTTAATCTGTTTATTACCTGAGGAATATGATGATGCAAAAGTTATTTAAATTTATTTTAATGTGTGGTTCAATCGTAGCAATGGGTGGCATTGCTTCATTATTTTTTATGAAAAAACAGGCATATGCCTTTGATCTGCAGCGGCTTGAAAAAAAAGATAATATCGTGGCAATTCTTGTTATTGGTTCTGGTTGTGCAGGATATCCTGCAGCTGTTTACGCTGCAAGAGGAGGCCTAAAAACGGTTGTTATTGCAGGGCAGCCGGGCGGGCAACTGAGCACGACTACAAAAGTTGAGAATTTCCCTGCTCTTCTTGATCAGTTAGGGCCTGATATTATACAAAAATTACAAAAACAAAGTGAGCATTTCGGTGCTGAGATTTTATATGATTCAGTCAAGAGCATTACTGTTTCTGATGGAATATTTGAGGTAAAAACTGAAGGTGGACTTACCATTCATGCATTAACAATTGTTGTAGCGACCGGTGCAGTGCCAACAAAATTGGGTGTACCTGGAGAGGAACAATGGTGGGGGCATGGGGTAACAACGTGTGCTATTTGCGACGCACCTTTTCATAAAGGTAAAGATGTGGTAGTTATAGGTGGTGGGGATTCAGCAGTTGAAGAAGCATTACAACTTTCAGCATATGCAAAAACAGTTACTATTGTTGTAAGAAAAGATTCTATGCGCGCAGCTCCTTCGATGCAAGACCGTTTAAAGGTTGTTGATACTATCAATGTTCTTTATAACTCTGAAATTAAAGCTATTCATGGTAATGAGAACGATGGTGTTTCGTCAGTTGAAATCTATAATAATAAAACAAATACCGTGACAACTAAAGAAGTAACTGGAGTCTTTTTGGCAATTGGACATACTCCAAATTCTTCACTTGTTAAAGATTTGGTGTCAGTTGATAATGATGGTTATATAATTACCAAAGGAAAAACTCAAGAAACAACTATGCCTGGTATTTTTGCAGCAGGTGATGTTGAAGATAAAACATATCGTCAAGCAGGAGTTGCAGCCGGCAGTGGTATTAGAGCCGGATTAGATGCGCTTAATTTCTTACAAATGCATGGATTCAATGCTACCGTTGCAAAAAAATTGGAATCTCATTATTTCAATTCAAAGGCTCCTAAAGTGGTTAAAAAAACTGCTCTTCTTGATCTGAACTCATCTCAAGAATTTGATGAACTCATTAGTCGGCAGTCGATTGTAGTTGTAGATTTTTATGCAACATTTTGCCCAAGCTGTAAATATCTTTTGCCGGCATATGAATCTGTGGCACAACAATTGAGTGATAAGGTTATTTGTAGTAAAATTAATGTTGACGATGCTCCTGAACTTGCTCAACGTTATAAAATTTCTTCAATTCCTACATTGATGCTTTTTAAAAATGGTACGTTACTTGATCAAGTTATCGGGGCATTGCCCGAAGGTGAATTGATGGAGTTTATTCAACAGGCTTTATAATAATCTGTTCTAAAAGTATAAGGCGCTCTCGTGATTAATGCATGAGAGCGCCTTGCTTCTTGAAAATGGCATATTATTGCCATTTGTATTAAAATTTTGCTAAACTATAAAACTAGGAGTACTAGCTTTTTTTATACGTGCAAAATAGTTAATGCAGGAGGCAGCATGAAAAGTTTAGATGGTAAGAATAGAATTCTTATAGTAGTTCTAACTATATGTATGGGTTTTAAAACTATTTGTTATAGTCAGATGGCTTTGGAAAAATCTCAAGATGAAAAAAATATAAGTGAAAATAAGCAGTTTGATCTTTCTAAGCTTAATTCCTTAAAAAATATCAAACCGATTGTTGTTATAGGTTCCGGTCCTGCGGGTTTAACAGCATCTATGTATACTTCACGAGCTAAATTGGTAACTCTAGTAATAACAGGAGATGAAGTCGGTGGTCAATTAACAGAAGCAAGTTATGTTGAAAATTTTCCTTCAAGACCCAAAATGCCTGGCCTCGCACTTATGAATGATTCTAAAGCTCAATCGCAAAAATTTGGGGCGCAGCTCCTTGAAACTAAAGTTATTTTAGTAGATACCTCAATTTGGCCATTTAAAATAACACTGGAAAATGGTGATGTTCTTAATGCATTAACGATTATAATTGCATGTGGCGGTTCGCAAAGAACGCTTGATATCCCTGGAGTAAAAGAGTTTTGGGGGAAGGGAATTGGAGTTTGTTCTATTTGTGACGCACCTTTTGATCAAGATAAAGAGGTTGCCATAATTGGTGGAGGTGATGCAGCAGCCGATAGAGCATTACAGCTTTCAGCTTATGCAAAAAAAGTTACCTTACTTGTACGTGGGCCATCAATGCGTGCAGCAGCTATTGTGCAAGATTATCTAAAAAGCGCAAAAAATATTTCGACGCTTTACAATATTGAAGTTAAAAAAATAGTTGGTAAAGAGCGTGTTGAAGGTGTTGAAATCTTTGATACAAAAATGAATAAAACATCTGTACTTCCTGTTCAATCGGTTTATTTTGCCCTTGGTTTTGTTCCGCGTTCCGATCTTTTTAAAGGTCAGCTTGAAATCGATAAAGATGGTTATATAAAACTATTTAATAATAGCCAGTCAACTTCTGTAAAAGGTATTTTTGCAGCAGGTACCGTAGAAGATTGTCGCTATCAAAAAAGTGCAACCGCTGCCGGTAACGGCAGTAAAGCAGGCATGGATGCAATAGATTTCTTACAAACTATTGGTTTTAATCCTGATATTGCACAAAAGATTGAAAAAAACTATTATCAAGTTCCAAAAAATGATTAACAAATTTACAGTCTGAAAAAATTTAATAATTAATTAAGAGCTCTTGTTGTGTTGTAATTATGCGCTCAGCAAGGGCTCTTTTCCTTTTATTTATAAAAATTATTGCAAATAGAAAATTCAATTTGTTAAGATCATAATGTCTTTGTACCTTATAAGCCACCAATGCGAAAGGAAAAGCTGTGGTTACGCCTTGTACGCGATTAAGCATTAAACGACATATACGATCTTTCATAGTGGTAAGCCTGATGATACTATCTATTCCGTCGTTTGCAGTAGACCAGGAAACACATGAAGCGATGTCGGAGTTTTTAACAACTCAAAATAAATATTTTCAACCACAAGGTACCTTAGAACGTATTTCATTTCATTCTGCAAAGGATGCAGAATCTGATGAAACGATTTTGCGCGATGGTTTTCTACTCAAGAGAAAAAATGCAAAAGCGGTCGTTTTTATACTTAATGGATTTATGTGTACAAAATTTGAAAGCTCTTTTTTACGTGCTTTGCTTTTTCAAGATTTTCATGTTGTTACCTTTGATTTTAGAGCACATGGTGAAAATGTTGATGAATGTCAATATTGTACTTTTGGCAAAGATGAGGCGCATGATGTAATTGCAGCTGTTAATTATATAAGGTCTCGACCTGATTTGAAAAATTTGCCGCGCATAGCTTATGGGTTTTCAATGGGTGCAGTTGCCGGCATTGAGGCTCAAGCGGCTAATCCTGATCTTTTTGACATGATGATTTTAGATTGTCCCTATGATCGTAGTAAAAATGTGATTAAAAAGGGCTTAGAAAATATGCAGTTTAGTATATGTGGCTACTCTTTTGCATTACCGGGAAGAAGCTTTTTAGAAAAATATGCTTTTCATCCCTATGTTCAATCTCTTTTGAAAACGTTACTAAAAACGGTTGCAAATATGGATGCTACAACAACAAACACCTATATTTATCCCGTTCATCCTATAAATTCTATAAAAAAAATTACGGTGCCGATAGAAATAATTCATTGTTATAATGATGAGAAAGTTCCTGTTGATGCAGCAAAAAATCTTTTTAAAAACGCTGCAGGGTATAAACGTTTATGGCTTACGGCAGGCCGTCGTCATTTTGATTCATTCTTTTATAATCCTGAGAAGTATGCTTATAAAGTTAAACGATTTATTCAATCTGTTCTTGATAAATCCTATATAACCAAGAAGCAGCAAAAAATTAATGAAGATAACTATGTACAAGCAGCGTAACGGTTGGTTAAGTAGTTTAATGCGGAGAAAGCATGAAGAAATTTTTAATATCATTATATTTTCGTGTTTTCTTTGCACTAGTACTCTTTGTAGGTATTGGATTAGTTCACGGTCGAGTTTTTGAAATGAATTCACGAAGTCGTCTTTTTTCTCGTATTAATCAAGCCTATTTGGCGGTAGTGCAATTTTACTGTTATTCAAAAGATCGATGTTGTAAAGAAGATTATAAAGAGCTCCGAAATAGAGTTCAAGCAGTAAGCCAAAATGGGCGATATTTCCAGGCAGAGCTTGATTTTATTATGATGAATTGTAGTTCAACACCTGAACTTGCACGCGAATTTGGTTTTTCTCAATTTCCGACATTGATGCTTTTTGAAAATGGAATGCCGATTCAAGGTGCAGTTTTATCAGGATTTCCCCATGAATATGATATCAACAACCTTATAGAAAATTATCTTGGTCAAGATATAGATGCTATCCTTCATGATAAAAGAAAAGAACGGAAGGAAAAAGAGGCAGCACAACTTGCTGGATGGGCAGCCTGGGGACCATATTGGGCTAATGGGTGTGGTTTTGGCTATGGTCTAGGTTATGGTTGTTATCGCCCTTGTGGTTGGGGTATCTATGGTGGTTGGGGATGTGGTCGCTGCTGGTAGAATATTTTTTTGAAGCAATGGTTTTGCACAAGTCTTGAATTTGTTTGGATCTCCTTATTAAACTCAAAGATAATAATCGAATTTGCTCTGTTTTTTGATGTAGGAGTTGTATGAATCTTAATCTTAGAAGCAAAAATAGAAATCTTTTTGTTTTTCAATTTTTTTTAATTGCATGGATTGTGCTTGGAAGTTGTCAGCTTTGGGGGATGGAAGTTGTATCGCTTGCTGAGGATGCTGCCCAGTTTTTAAAAGGCGAGGGTATCGCAGAAGGTACCGAACTTTTTACAAGAACGCAAAGTGCTATCGAGGAACAGTTCGGAAGTTTAACTGCTAAACAAATGGAAGATTTGGGAGCTGATTTCAGAGCTCGTCTGAGAAACAATATTAAAGAATTTGCAAATTCAGTAAAAGCACAAAAGTCTTTTTTAGAGGAACTAAAAACTCAGGATTTAGATAGTGAACTTAAAAATTTAGCAAATGTGCAAAAAGAAAATTTTTTTGCAGAAGCACAAAAAATGGCTACGAAAGGACTAAGTTTTGACCAATTTAAAGTTCTTGATCGTATTGATTCTAATCTGGCTAAACCTTTTCAAGATGCAAAATTAATTCCTGGTGATGAAGTTCGGGCAACTAACGTTGGAGTTGCGCCAGAAGCGCCAATGCCAGTGGAGGAAGCAACTGAGATTGTATCTCATGAGACTGTTGCTGGCATGGAAAAAGATTTACAAGATTTCTTAAAGAATCCTGGTGAACTATCCGGAGAAGAATTTAAATCCAAAGTTGAATCCTATAAAAAAACTATTGCAGATGCCAAATCAGCATATAAAACAAGTGCTAAAGCAGAGGTCAAATCTGCAAATGATGCAGCTGAAGCTGCACGACTAAAACGAGTTTCAGCAAAAGAGGAATTAAAAAAAGCAAAAGGTGATGATAATATTAGGGATGCCAAAAAAAATTTGGATGATGCAAAAAAGGGTGCAAAGGATGCTAATAAAGCTGCTCGTGAAGTTGAGTTGAAACAGAAATACCAAGACTATGAGCAAGCAAAAGCGAGTCGCGATACGGCAAAACAAGAATTAAAAACAGCAAAAGAAATTTTTAAAGGCACTGAAAAGGAAGGAGGAATTGCTGATGCCCAAAAAGCCTATGATGAAGCAAATGAAAAATACACTCAAGCAAGCAAGGATTGGAAAGAAGCGCATAGTTATTTTGAAGGTCAGGGTTGGAGCAAAGATTATATAGGTACAAAGCTTAAGACAACGATAGAACCAAAGTTGCCTGAATTACCCACTGATGCATGGGCAGCTGCAAAAGGCGTTGGTAAAGGAGCGTGGAAAGGAACAAAGTGGGTTGCAGGAAAAGGATGGGGATTAACAAAATCCACCGCAGAAATGCTCTTTCAAGCGGGAGCTTTCATGATACCGCAACTTATTCTGGATCAAGTAAACGCATGGGCACAAAAAATGGCGTTACTTGATACGCTTCGATCATTGCAGATTTTTGGTAATATCAAGATGCGTTTGCCTGATGATCTTATTGATGAAGCAGAACCAACGCAATCAAAATTTGTCTATGCAGGAGTCCCTTCAAAAGATCAAAAATTAACAAAAAACTTTTTAGATACGGCAAACTATTATGGTTCTAAATCTGAATATGGAGATCTTGCTGCATATGGTATTACTGATCCTAATTTTCCTCATGTTATGCTTCATTTAGATACAGGTTTTGTTTTTGTAGGAGATGGTGTCGCTTTTAATGATGAAAAACCAACAATTCCTTTGCTTGATGATAGTGATCCACGAGAAAAAGATCTCTTGCAAACTCTTGATGATTTAGCTGGTGAAGTCAAATCAGGACCAGTTGGTGAATCATATTCCATGTTTAGTATGCATGCAAGTGGTTATGCAGGTGACAAAACTATTGCAGCGTTATTTGAAAAACCTAACAAAAATGTGAAAGAATCATATCCTCCAATTTTGCAACGTACACTGACTGGGCTTCAGAATGGAACTACCTTTGGTGATTTCCAAGTGCAAGGTTTTAGAGGACTTGCTACACAAAATAAAAATGATATTGATATGTGGAATCTTTTATCACAAGGCTCTGCATCAGAAAAAGCTGTTTATCCTGCAGCACCTAATGATCCTTATGTTGGCTGGGGGCTCTATATTTATCAAACAAAAGATACTCCTTTTATAAAAAATATTCGTTCAACAATTTCTCATGATGATATAGATCAAGCTGTTGCGGCACAAGATTTAGTTGATTACGTTATAATGCTTGATGAGGGATATAATATAGTACCTTTACAAACACCTCAACCCCAAGCACCGTATAACTATGCTTCTTATACCTTAAATCCCGACATCGTATATATGGTAAGTTTGCTTGATCCTTCTTTGACTTTATATGCTAAAAATAAAAAAGATTGGGGTGTATACGATAAAGATAACGTCAAAAAAGTCGAGGAACTTATTACAAGCCTTGAAGGTAGTTCGTTTAAAAATGTTCAAAGTCCTAATAAAGATAGAGTTTTTAGTCAGATTGCACAGATGCAACAGTTTTTAGGCAAACAGGCTCAATTCGGACCTTTTTCTATTGGTTTAGTTACCATGTCGATAAATAGAGCATGGTTTTCTAAAGGAATATATATTTATAAAGTCCCCGGATATCTAGGAAATGGCATTGATGATTATGTAATAGCTCTGGATAGGAGCGGCGCCGTGATGCAGTTGCCTGGAGCCGTTGGAAATTTTATAAGCTTGGTGACATCGCGTATTTATGATAGTTTATTTAAACCGCAGAATGTAAAACTAGATTATTACATTATGAAGAAATCTGAAGGTGCACCTGAACAAGTTACTACAAGCCAGAAGAAGTTCTTACAAAAAGTACCTGGAGCAATTACTGCTTGTTCAACAGAAGAGGGTAAAAAATTAGGTGGTGGTACAAATGAGAAGGCCCCATTATATACTCTTTTTGTTGAAGGTTCGATCAATCCGACAAAGTGCAATGGCAAAGATTTGCCTAATCCTCCGGATTGGGCATTAAATCAGTATAGTTTTTCACCTCAAGATGAAAAGCCTTTATCAATTAACGATTTTCTTACTGCAAATGAAAAAAATCTTCAGGAGGCTATAATAGCTTCTCATGATGCTTGGCGCAAATCGCTTGATCTTACCGATCCTATGATTGTTGCACGTCAGATGGGGCCCTTTAATTTTACGCCTGAGGGTTCACTGCAAAATGTTAAGCTTACTGCAGTAAGTGAAGCAGCAATTATCAATCAAAATTTTGTCTATCGATTGGATACTGTTCCTGATGAATATTTTGTGTTGGCTACCGATGCTCAAGGAACCAATGCAGGAGAGCCCTATAATGCAGGTAGTCCGCAACAGTATGCAGTAAGTCTTTCAACGGGGCATGTCTATTCGGCGCAGGCACAAGAGGGGAAGGTGCCGGGAGAGCGCGTTGACCAAAAGCCTCTTGATCTTCAAACAATTCTGGCAAGAGTCCAAAGATCTGCGAAATTTTCTCCGGATTTACTTGCTGAAGTACAGCGTTCAGAACAGGCTTATAATGCACGTATAGCGCGTAATTTATATGGTAGCAATACCGATTTTGCACAATTTAATTTTTATATTGCAAAAGAAGATTATTTGAAGAGTCAGTATATTTATGCTGATGTGACTAAGCTTGGTAATCCTCTTGATGAAAAAGGAAATCCAATTCCTTCTATTGTTTCTCAAATTACCAACTATTTTGTATGCATTGAAAGAACTGCAACGACTGAAGGATGTGCAGATGGATGCCCACCGGTAATGGATGGTGGCCAACCTGTCCTTAAAGATGGAAAACCGCTTTATTGGCACTATACTTTTGGAACGAATATCAGCAGCGGAAATACTTATGCTGTTGCAAGTTTAATTTCTGGTGCATCCTATGGTGTAGATAATAATTATCTTGGCACCTATGACCAATTTGTGGTAAATAGTGCAAAAGGAGAAACTAGTATTACCGATATTAAAGGTTTTACGACAAGAACATTGCAGGCAATTGAAACACGATCTGGCGAAGCAATTCGTCCGGAATTAAAAAATGCTATTGCTAAGTTAACTGATAGTCTTGAAAGAAGTCTCAAAGCCGAAGAGGATGAGCTTGCTGAAGCAGAAGCTGAATATGCTAAAAAATATCCTGCTCTAGGAAGTAATTTAAAAGTGACACTTGATAAACTTCCCTATATTGATAATCCAAATCTTCTACCGCGTTATCTTAAGTATCATGAAGCCGGTAAAAAATATTATGCAGTGACACCAGGATATGTGAGTTCGCCAAAACCTACCGATTCAACGGGTAAAGAGCTTGATGTTCCTTCCGATGGGCCGGGGCCTGATCGTATGTACATAGATTATAATTTTGATCCTACCGGACTTGGTGCAAATAATAAAGACTATAATATGGGTATGATCTATGATAGTGATGGTAATGCTCAAGTATTGCTTGTTCCTGATAAAAAATGGATTACAGATCCTACGACTCAAAAAAGAAAAAAGGTTATTTCAGGACCCGGTTGGGCATTGATGGCGGCTCGTGCATTTGCTGGAATTAATGTAGCGAGCAATGGGGTTCAAACAAAAACTATTGGTATTACAGCGCCGTCAGTTCCTTTTGGTGAAACACCCGGTTCTACAAGTTATTTAAAATCAACCGGATTTGAAACCTTGGTCGATACAGCACACAATACTAGTTTTGACTTCTTGTATCATACCAAACTTGATACCTTCTTTGTCAAAGTAACGACGCCGAACAAAACCTATATAAACTTAACTTCAGGGTATGCGTATAATCCTGATGGGATGCCTCGCTGGTTTGAATCAGCGGTCTATACCACTAAAAATTCTGGCGATATGATCTTTATTGGTAATGATGCATTTGATATTTTGAAAGTCGCGTTGTATAAAGCAGCCACGAAAGAGTTCAGTTTTTATACGATGGTTGGAAACTTCTACGCTATGAAAACTGATGCACCCTATAATGCAAAAGGTAGTTATTGCGTCATGGTTAATGATAATGATCCGGATAGTAAAATACAGCTTTTTCAAGCAACAAAAAGTGCATCACCCGGTGGAGGCGAGACAATCGATAAAACGGGTGTTCCTTTCCCCTACTATCTTGTATGGGATGTGAGTAAAGTTGGCAATGCTGAATCGGCGACCACACCAGTACTCCTTGGCCAATTTGGTAAAGATCCTGCTCAAGCCTATTCCTTGCTTTTATACGCGCAGACGCGAAATAAAGGTGAGTCAATCGAAAAAGGTAAGTTTGATGACGATGATAACTATATAGATCCAACGGCAACAATTAAAATACCAAAAACCATCGGTATTGTTTTTGATACAAATCATAAGATCACAGCGGTGATTTATCAAGATCAATTATGTCCATTAAGGGGCAACAGTATCACTGTTAAAAATTCTGATGGATCAACACGAACGGTAACTATTACGCAAAGCAAGAAAAATTTGCTACCAGCAACTGGTCCGCAAGGATTGAATCTAACGGCAGAATGGATTAGCTTTGAGGATGGATCTAAGATATATGACTATGAGTATGATCTCTATGTGCTTAGTACGCAACCTGAAGTTGTTCCACTTGAGCAGAAAACGTATAGTTTGAATTTATACAATCTTAAACATGGTGATCCATCGCAAATTGGCAGCGCAAAGGGTGGTTTTGGATTAAATGTAACGCCTTATGTGCCAACAATAAAGCATAAGAAAAAACCAAAAGAGCAAACAAAAGAAGAGCCTGTGAGTGGTGTTGCCTTGGCATCTATTTTAGACCCAAGCGGTAATGTCAGTGAAAGCGATGTAATTTTTCCAACGAATCTTTCTGAAGATTTTAAAAATCAAGCACGAGATAACTTACGATATATTTCAGTAGATGATAGTGGAACTCTGTTTATTAATAACCTTGTAACTGGTAAAACAAAACGATTTGTATATAAACTTGGGCAGGCTCAAGATGTTAACAAAATATACGCATCACCAGGACTTGAAGGCTGGTATATTGATTTGAGTAATGGTATTTTATATGATCCTTCAGGGTTCCCATCTGGAGTATCACTTAATGCACCACAGCTTTATACGCTTCTAGATACTATACAACTTTCGGTAGTCTATGATAAAGATGGTAATGCGAAATTAATGTATAGACTTATGAGTGAAGAACAGCCTGCTGGTAAGGTTACGCCGTCGCCACTTGCAGCTAAACCGGCATCACAACTATCGACCGTGAAACCGGTTAAAAGACTAAAATCGCGCCGAATTACTAAACGGCGTGGTAAAAAATAGCTATCTTATTTTTAGGGAGGATCATATGATCCTCCCTTCTTTTTTATCAAATCAATTTACATAAATAAGTTGCCGCCAGCAAAAGGACCCGATGGGCCAACAATGGAAGTATCTACTTGAGCATTTGCATTTTGAGTATTAGGTACATTAAAATAGTTCATAAGACTGTTCTGAGCTGCAAAACAGTTATATACAGAACCAGGGCTTGATGCATTAAAGCCAACGCTATTATTAAGTGCAATACAATTACCAATAACTGCTGTCGGATCCAAAATGGTAAATCCATTATGATTAAATGAGCTTTGACATTTTTGAGCTGATACGGGAGTTGTTAGGAAAAAGCCTTCAAATGCGGCATGCGCTTGACAGTTTGTTACTGTTATATCTGAACCAGAGCAGAGAAATCCATAGGAGAGTGCGGGACTAAATCTTGAAAAACTACTTTGAGTTATGCAAGAATCGACAACAAAGTCATTGCCAAGCAAAAGAAATCCATATGAGGTAGCTGTTCCTGAAATATCTATAGCAGAGCAGTTAAGTAATTGAAGATTGTTAACCAATTGTGTGTACCAAAAACCCTGAGCGATTGCAGTATTGGGAGGAAAAAGTGAAGCGATTGATTGTGTTATACAGTTTTTGAGTACAATATTGGAAGCATTATCTATAAAAAAACCAGTACTTGAGCCTAGTGCGGTATATCGTTTTACTGTACAACTATCAAAATGAGTATTATTTCCTGATAATAATCCAAAGCCAAAATTGCTTGGTCCAAAGAAAGGAAATTCTGGATTGTCTCCATCAAATATATGGCAGTTCTGTATAATACTATTATCAAGATTTTCAAAGACCATTCCTAACTGTGGTTGACTGATATAGATATCTTTGAGGACATTAGCATTATTGCTTTGTGAAAAAAAACAACCAATTGTAGTAGACTCCATACTGATTGATTGAATGATTAGATTTATTGAATTTATTACTAAGATGCCGCCTAAACCGCAGAAACTAAACGTTATATTGCTCACTTCTGTAGTTGTATTACCATCCAAAACAATTCCCCAATTTGAATTGGCTATAATGCCATTTTTTATGATCCTGTTGATACCTTGAGTCACGGTGAGTGCATCACCAAAATTGTTGGTTGTTATGCGATGATTATTAAGATCTAGTACGACATTGTTTGCGTCTATGATTATTTGTCCTTCTATATCGTGAGCAAGGCAGTAGTACCCCGATTCAGAGATTGTTGTAGGAGTGGTGATTGGTATACCAATGCAGGATGTGGCCGTTAAAAGATTAGAAATTTCTGCAAGCGTAGTAAAGGTACCGTTAAAATCGATTTTTAATTCATTACAACATTGTGTTATATCATTGTCGATAACATGAAGAGTTTGTAAAACAGCAGCATTGTTGCATTGTGTAATGATACTTCCAACAACCGGTGGAGCATCTGATTCCCGTGGTGCTTTTGTAGAAATAAAAGCAGGCACATTGGATATTTTTGCTTCTAAAAAAGCGGTTGTGGCAATAAGTATGAACAAGAACTGTATTATGGCCAAATTATTACTGTTTTTTGGAGACATAGGGCACCTCATAAAAGGGGGTTATTGATGAATGGAACGATATCATTTTTTTTTTAGGTAATGCAATCTATTTTTTATAGAGCAGTTTTTACATTAGTCACAAATTCATGTATCTTATAAACAAAATGTGATTTTTCAACCATATGAATGAAATCAAGGGTGTTTTTGTGGAAATTAAATTTTCAGATAAGCCATTGTTGTCACACAAAAGTGATGCAACGCTGATCTTTTTAGAACAAAATTTTGAATTTTCTGACCAACTTAAAGAAATTGCAGCTCTCTATTTTCCAACCTTGGATGAATTTATGCAGGAATCCGAGTTCTCTGGTAAAGCAAATTCTGTTTTAGTTGTGCCTTGTTCTGTTAATAAAAAAAATCATACGCTTGCCTTTGTTGGCCTTGGTGCTAAAAATTCTCAGGCTTTTATTCCTATTGAATCGTATCGAAGAGCCTTAGGCCGTGCCGTAAAAACTTTGCAAAGTAAGAAGTTAGCCACCGTTACTGTATTGCTTCCAAAAGCAGCTTTGTTTAACGTTGCAACCGAATATTTGGTTGGACAAACCATTATTATTGCAAAAATGGCGGCCTATAAATTTGATACGTATATAACCGATGTTGAGCGCAAAGTTAATCATAATCTTGTTCTTACCTGTGTGCATGATGCTGAATCGTCTGAAGTGGAACGTGGCGCACAGTATGGCATGGTTGTTGCTCATGCTGTCAATGATGTGCGTAATTGGGTTGATTTGCCTCCTGCAGCATTACCTCCGATGGAATTGGCTGATCAGGCGCGTGCTATTGCTCAAAAACATGGGTTAAAGATTACGGTCATGACCGAAAAAGAGATCATAGCCGCAGGAATGGGCGGGATCGCGGGCGTTTCAGCAGGATCAGATCAAGATGCTCACTTAGTTATTATGGAATACACAACAAAAAAACCCGGCGCACAGACTGTGGCGTTTGTAGGTAAGGGGATTACCTTTGATTCAGGCGGACTTAGTTTAAAGCCAGCGGCTTCAATGGAAACTATGAAAGAAGATATGTCTGGAGCTGCAGCAGTTATTGGTGCAATGCAGGCATTAGCGCAGTTAAAACCTGAAGTGAATATTATTGCAGTTACTCCTCTTTCTGAAAACCTGCCGAGCGGTAAGGCAACAAAACCGGGTGATATTTTGCGTTTTTATAACGGTAAAACAGCCGAAGTTAAAAACACTGATGCTGAAGGTCGCTTAGTTTTAGCTGATGCATTATCATATACCGTGAAACATTATAAACCTGATGCTATTATCGATTTAGCGACATTGACGGGAGCATGCGCCTACGCACTCGGGCCTTTTTTTAGTGGTTTGATGAGCCAGCATGAAGAATTTTCTAATAAGGTTAAGCAAGCGGCAGATCGTTCAGGCGATCGAGTTTGGGCATTGCCTTTTGATAATGATTATAAAGCGGCTATTCGTTCTGATGTAGCTGATATTTGTAATATAGGGAGTTCAAAATATAAAGCAGGTGCTATAACAGCGGGCTTCTTTTTACAAAATTTTGTTGGTGAAACACCTTGGGTGCATCTTGATATTGCAGGAACGGCATTTGATGTACCTGATATCAGTTACTATTCAACCGGTGCAACCGGTGTTGGTGTTCGTCTGCTTGTTGATCTTGCAATGAATTGGAATTAATATATTTGGTATTTTTAGGGAAGGGACATTCTTTATGAACATTACTACTATTTTTAAAAAAATGCAGATTTTTTCATTGGCTATTATGATATCTGTTGCAACAATGAAAGCTGTTGAACCAGAGCATGGTGATATCGCCGAAATGCAAAAAGAATCTCAAGGAACAGGAAAAGTTGTCCTAGAAATATTGTCACAGGCATCAGATGCAATTCAAGAAAAAGCTGTTGAGGCTGCCGGCTTGGTAAATTCTGGAATTGAAAAAATTAGCGATCAGCTGCATAAAATTCAAAACAGTGAGTTTTTTGAAAAGGCAGGAAAAAAATTCCAAAAAGGTATTGATACAGTTAAGGATGGTGTTAAAAAGGCTTTGAAAAAGATACCGTCTATCGATTTAACTGAAACCAAAAAAAATGTTTCAGACAAGGTTGAACAAAATATTGAAGCAGCTAAATCTGTTTCAAAAGACTTTTGGCTATCGTGTAAGAACTGGTGGAATAATAAATCTGAATATTCTTCTGACGAGCTCATCATTATGGGCGGTGCTGTTGTTGCCGTAATAACTATAGCTGGCGTTACCTATGTTTTATACAAAAATGGAACTTTTAAAAAGATTGGTGATGGAGTTCGTGCCTATCCTGCTTTGACAACATTATCTGCAGTAACAGTTAGTTTGTTAATTGCTCTTGCGCATAAGATGTATACAGCACAATCCAATATTGTTGAAACTAAATAATTAAAAATTAATCTAATCAAAACTAAAAAAGATCATCATTTTACGATGATCTTTTTTAGTTTTAAATTACTTGAATCTTTTTTTTATTTTTTTGTACCATAAAAAAGTAATTAAAAAGAAGGATGCAATGTATAAAAAGTATGCAGCAGCATTAATGATAATGAGTTCGTTAATAGGAGTATTGTGGGGGCTTAGTATGGTAACAAAAAAGAAGGTAACGAAAAAAAAGCCATTGCGAGAATATCATGAAAAGCGAACGTTTGATAAAACACCGGAACCATATGGTAAAGCTAAAAAATCCAAAGAGGGGCCACTCTTTGTTATTCAAAAACACGATGCATCTCATTTGCACTATGATTTTCGTTTAGAAATTGATGGCGTTTTAGTTTCGTGGGCTATTCCAAAAGGTCCTTCAACAAATCCAGCAGAAAAACGACTTGCGGTTATGACTGAAGATCACCCCATGGATTATGCCACTTTTGAGGGCGTTATCCCAGAAGGAAATTATGGTGCAGGAACTGTAATGGTATGGGACATTGGTACCTATACTAATTTGAAACAAGAATATGGCATTAGCATGCAAAAGGCATTAAAAGAAGGAAAAATTGAAGTTGAGCTTCATGGTAAAAAAATGAAGGGTGCCTACGCTCTTATTCGAACACATTTGCATGATGATAAAAAAAATTGGCTCTTTTTTAAAATAAAAGATGAACAAAAGGTTCCTTCAATAAAAAATAAAGAAAAATCTGCATTAACAGATAGAACAATGACGCAAATAAAAAAAGAAGCAAAAAGTGATACAAAATATGGCAAAAAATAGTTCACTTAAAACCGCTGTTTCTGTTGGAGGTCATTCTGTAGAATTATCTCATCTTGATAAAATTCTATTTCCTAAAGATGGTATCACTAAGCAGGATGTAGTGGCCTATTATGCTAAAATTGCTACGACAATGATGCCGTATATAAAAAATCGTCCAATTTCTATGTTGCGTTATCCTAATGGAATTGATCACGAAGGTTTTTATCAAAAAAATGCCGGTGAATATTTTCCTGATTGGATAACATTAAAGCCGATAAAAGCTGAAGCTGGAAAAATAGTCCATTATGTTATCATTGATAAAGAAGCAACACTTATTTATTTAGCAAATCAACTGTGCTTAACACCGCATATTTGGTTAAGTAAAGTTGATAAGCTTGATTATCCGGATCGTATGATTTTTGATTTGGATCCTTCGGGGAAAACTTTTGATTTTAGCCTAATACAAAAAACTGCTTTTGCTTTTAAAGAACTTCTGGAACACCTTGGCTTAGTGCCCTATATTATGACCACCGGATCTCGTGGAATGCATGTTGTTGTTCCGCTTAAGCGAACAGAAAATTTTGATACCGTTCGAGCATTTGCCTACGAAATTGCTGCATTCATAGAAAAGCATGATCCTAAAAATCTGACGCTTGAAATACGGAAAAATAAACGGGGTAAAAAAATCTTTTTAGATTATTTGCGTAACTCATATACTGCAACTTCCGTTGCACCTTATGCTATCCGCGCCAAAAATGGTGCTCCTGTTGCTACTCCCATCGATTGGAAAGAGGTGGAAGACCCTAAGCTCGTTTCCACGCGATATACAATCTTTACTGTTTTTGATCGCTTGAAAAAAAAGGGAGATCCATGGAAAGATATCTCTAAAAATGCCCGATCACTAGGTAAGGCTATGAAGATATTTGAGGATTTGTGAATAAAGTAATGATTATTCCTTTTATTTTTTTGCTGGTTGAATCGCTAATTCTAATCCAAGCACATTGAGAACTGATCTTAGGCTGGTAAGCTTAGGATTTCCTTTTTTTGATAGCATTCTATAGAGATTTTCGCGGTTGAGTTGTGCCTCTTCAGCGAGTGCGGCCATATTTCCTCCTTGAGCTTCAAGAACATTTTTTAATGCTAATAAAAAGATTCGTTGATCTTCGTCCATAAGTGCTGCATTGAGATAAGAAAGAGCTTCATTGGGATCTTGTAATAGTTGTAATAGTTCTTCTTGGTAATCTATATGTCTTTTGTTATTCATTTTGTGATTCCTTATATTCGAGCCAGAATTTTTTTGCTTTTTCAATGTCGCGATTTTGGGTTGTTTTATTACCACCGACTAAAAGCAGTATAAGAGTTGTTCCTTCTTTTCCAAAATAAATACGGTAGCCAGGGCCGAAGTTGATACGTAATTCCCATATGCCACCACCATTTTTTATTTGTTTGCAGTCGCCAAAGTTATTAATTGAAACACGATCAATTCTTGTTAAAATGATGGATCGAGTTTTTCCATCAAGTGAATCCCGCCACTCAAGGTAGGGCTTTTTTCCATTACGTGTAGAATAAATTACAATTTTTAACATGCTCATAGCAATAATTGTAGCTTTAAAACAACCTAAAATCAAGAGTTTTGCTCTAGGTTTGTGAAAAATAAGTGTGATGTTTTTATTTCAATTTTAGATTAATATGGCTAAAAGGGCATTTGATTGCTTCTATAAAAAAATATAAACTGAAATAGTATTGGAGATTATACTGTTTTTATTTGAGGTTATATCTATGAATTATTCAAAAATTATCGTATTTGGGTCACTTTTTCTCTGTAATGTAGCTCTTTCTGTGGAGCCCCAAGAGCTTTTAACGCAATTTAAAGCAATGGCCGAGAAAGAGTATAATAATGAAACTGATCGGTTAGAGGCAAAGCATAAGCAGTTGGAAGAAGAAGATATAAAGTATGCTGTTGAAGCCTGGCGGCATGAAAAATCTAATATAAAAGCAAAAAAGGCGAGAATTAATGTTATTAATCATAGGCGCGCTACTCCTATTAGATTGGATCATATAAAAGTTTTGTATATTGACCAAGAAGGAAAGCATCACAGGGTTTATCTTCAACTCGAGAATAGTTTTTTGGGAGCAAGGAATTTTACCTATGTCGAATCTATAATTAATGAAGAGCTTGAAGAGCTTGTAGCAGAATTGTCTCATGATAAACAACCAAAAGTTACTGTGTACAAAAGCCGTAAGCACAGAGAAGAAAAGGGTTGGTTTTTTACGAATATAATAAGAGATTTACATTCTGTATGTATCGATTATTCAGGTGGTAAGGTAATTGCCTCGCGCGCTGATTGGATTAATAGATTGTCTCAAGTGCAAAACCAAAAACCGGTTTGATAGAAAGATTATTATATGAATTATTCAAAAATTATTATATTAGGATCGCTTTTTATCGGTAAAGTAGCTATTTCTATTGAGCCGAAAGAGTTTTTAGCGCAATGGAAAGCAATGGCTGAACAAGAGCGGCAAGCAGAAATTGCTCGATTAGAAGTTGAGCATAAGCAGCTTGAAGAAGAGGATATTCAATTTGCAAAGAAAGCATCGCAGAATGAAAATCCTAATCTTGAACGAAAAAATAGTATAATTGCTCGTTTGCGTGAATGGAAATCTGATCTGAAAATTGGGCATATAGAGGTATTTTATTTCGACTCTCAAGGTCAAAGGTGTAAAAATCGTCTTCAGCTGGTTGATAGTAAAAAAGAGGAAGAATTTTTTTGGCATAATTCAGAAAAAGTTCAAGAAAATATTGAAAAGCTTTCGATGATTTTACCGCAGAATAAGAAGCCAAAAGTTGTTGTATATAGAGATGGCAGTCAGAAATTTAGTTTATATATGATTGGGTTATCTAATCCGCCGGTTCCTTTGGGTTTTGAAAAAGACAATTTATATGCAGCAACGGTTGATTATACGGATGAAAAGTTATGATGAATTATTCAAAAATTATTGTATTAAGTTCGCTTTTTCTTTTTAAAGTTGCTATTTCTAGTGAACCGCAAGAGCTTTTGGCGCAGTGGAAAGCAATGGCTGAGGAAGAACGTCAACGAGTGATTGATTGTTTGCAAAAAGAATACAGGCCAATGGAGGAGATAGAAATAAAGTATTCTATTGGATTATGGTGCGATGAGTTATCGTATAATAAGGTCAAAAAAGATTGGTTATCTCGAAATTATGTAGATCATATCAAGGTTATTTATAATGATTCTCTAGGCCGTTATAGCGTAGTTTATTTGCAGCTTGAAGATAGCGTATTACATTATAATGTTACTGGATTTTTTGCAAATGTTATTTTTAGACCACGATATTTTAACTATGATGAAAAAAAGGTTCGGAAGACCCTTGAAAATCTTATTGGGGTTCTTCCGCTTGATAGAAACCCGAAAATTAAGATATATCGAAGTCATAAGGATCGATTAGTAAAGAGGTGGATATCCACAAGCGAAATTGATGATTTATATTCTGTATGCATTGATCATTATGATCCAGAAAAAGATCCGTGGAGAATTGATTGGAGTAGGCAAAATCGAAGAGCACAAACTATGCTGATGTAGATTCAGCAGATTAATAATTTATCTATTCTCATATACGCAATTAATTATAATGCCAACCATACACATGCTGCACAATAAAGAAGAAGGTCCATAGCTAACAAAGGGAAGTCCAATGCCTTTTGTAGGCGCTAAACCGGTTGCTACTGCCAGATTTATCATGGTCTGCAATGAAATGAGAACTACAAAACCAAAGGTGAGTAATGATGCAAATGGATCTTTTAATTGCCATGAAATGCGCATGCCAAAATAAAGAAATAAAAAATAAATAGTTATTAATGCAAGCGAGCCAAGAAATCCTGTTTCTTCAGCAATAATTGAAAAAATAAAATCAGTATGCTGCATTGGTAAATAAAAATATTTTTGTTTTGAATGTGAAATACCAATGCCCACTAAACTTCCTGAACCTATTGCAATAAGTGATTGGATTATTTGAAATCCCGCCCCTTGAGGATCTTTCCAAGGATTTAAAAATGTCAAAATTCTATGCCAACGATAGGGACGTAGATAAATAAGTGCTCCTGCAGTTGGTACTAAGGTCATAAGAGTAATAATAAGTTGTTTTACTCTAAATTGCATACTAAAAAATAAAATAAATGCTGTTGTTAAGAGTGTAACAGTCATGCCAAAATCAGGTTGTTTAAGAAGAATTATAGCAACGAGGCCGAGTATAACTAAAAAAGGAAAATAGCCATATTTAAATGAGCGCAATTGAGCATCTTCTTTTGTTAAAAAATATGCAAGATAGATGATCAATGAAATTTTTAGTAGTTCGCTTGGCTGAAAACTAAATCCATGTATGTGGAGCCATCGACGTGAGCCATGGATTTTTTCTGCAAATTGAGGAGAGAGTGTTAATGCTGTTAAAAATAATGAACTACCAAAAAAGAGAGGACTTAGAATTTTAATTAGATTGAGATGAACCATTCGACCTATAAAAAGACCAATGAGGCCAAACATGACACCCATAAGTTGTTTTTTTACAAAGTAATTTGCTATTCCATATTTTGCTAAGGCAAATATTGAGCTCGAAGAATAAATAAAAAGTAGTCCAATTATGAGCAGTGTTAGTATAAGTGCTAAAAAGAATTTTAAATCGTTATGTAACTTTTTTTGATCATGAAACATAGGTCACTTTTATTAAAAATAAAATCACACCTTTAGAGTAGTATATTTAAAAGATGCGTGTCAAACTTATTAACGAAATGTAAGGGCGTTTTCAATACACGCTGATGGTGAAGGTATTGAGAGTTCTATTGCAAGTGTTGGTGCAAATTGTGCCATTGAAATTCTTTCTTTACAGAGCTTACTTTTTGTTTTACCTGGTTTATAAAAAATAAGAGGAACATGTGTAGTGTATTCATAACATGATACATGTCCGGTTCCCAAAGGATCATCACTTACATACGTATAAGGATAGGTTTGATAGAGCAAAGATCCGGTTCGTCCTGGAAATAATTGATTTTTATAGTACATGGTAAAATCATTTATTTGAGCAGGAGCTTTTTCTAGCTCCTCGTGTGTCCAAACATTTTTTATGCCCTTTTGTTTTTTTAAATAATGTTTGAGATCAAACAGCAAGCTTTTTTTTTCTTTTACTGATAGATGTTTTAATTTAGAGTTATCAAGAAAGATTGAGGGAACATCGACTTCTTTAACACAATCAGTAATGCAATACTTTTTTTCTATTTTTTTATTCATCTTTTTTTCTAATTTTGGTGTTAAAATTCTTTGAGCTAATGAAAATTTTGCATTTTGTAGATATTCGACCATTGGTGTACTTCCATGATCCGCTGTAAGAGCATAAAATATTTTTTCTTCCGGAATTATAGTTTTGACATTGTTCATAAAAGTTTTTAAATAGAGATCTATATGATAGAGCGTGTCAATATATTCTAAACTTTGTGGTCCATAAAGATGACCAATTTTGTCAAGGCTGCTTAAGCTTATCCATAAAAGAACTTTATTGAATTTTTCGTTGCTACTATTTTTTAAAAAATCTTCTGCAAGATCAAATAATAGTTTATTCGATTGTGGACTATAGGTGACGAAATTAAAACAGTGATGATCTTTATGCGTATCTTTTTTTATAAAATCATGACTGAGTTGTTTGTTAATAGAAGATGGTAATCGTGCAAAACTATAATCATCATTAGTCATTGCGTACGCAGGACTTGTTGGTGCATAACATAATTTCCAGGGAATATTTTTTATACTACTCAATTTTTTTTTTTATTGAATTCTGTTACCCATTCCGGGAGTTCATTGAAATAAGCTTTTGTTGAGGTAAATTGACCTGCTTTTGAATCAAAGAAAATTGCTTTACCAAGTCTTCCAGCGGTAAAAATGGCTGCGCGACTTTTAAGTGAGAGAGACAAGGCATAATTTTTTTTTTGATTATTTGAGAAAAGCATTAGT
This sequence comes from Candidatus Babeliales bacterium, assembly GCA_963722255.1. Taxonomy (GTDB): domain Bacteria; phylum Babelota; class Babeliae; order Babelales; family JANWKD01; genus CAVRJM01. Next base: position 5,560 of record CAVRJO010000001.1, on the reverse strand, counting down.
TGGTCTGATATGCCGTCAACTTTTGCATGTTGTGCTGATTTACTTTTTTTATAAAATCCTTTTGGAGAGATAATTGCAGCATTTTCTGCCGTATCATAATCACAAGGAATTTTTTTGCCCGTTAGATCATACCAATAGTTTGCTACAATGCCATGATCTTTGGGCAATGTTCCTGTGTTTAGTGTGGCGTGGCCTGGTCCCGTTGATGTTCGTGCATAAGGAAAATATGCACTGTCATAGATAACACCTTTTTCAAGAAGATCTCGTATTCCTCCTTGTGTATAGGGTGCAATTTGTTGCATGGCAGTGTGTGAACATTGATCAATAATAATTACTATTACTAGTTGCTCTATAGTAGCTTGTATTCCACTAACGTATAATACAAAACTGAGCGCAAAATACCGTAATTTCACAAGACCTCTTTATGATATAAGTATAGTGTAACTATTTATTATTTTACACTGTACTTAATTGATAATTGAGTATGCAAGAGTTATATGTGTGTCTGATAATTTTTAATTATGTTAATTGGTTATAATTTTTTTGCGCATTGTAGTTTTATTGATTAGATTTTTCATTATATTCATCTACTAATTGTTTGAAATGAGCTCCTCGTTCTTCAAAATTTTTGAAAAGATCATAACTAGATCCACCGGGCGAGAAGAGAATTTGATCTCCTGATTGTGCCTGTTTAAGCGCATAGTGCACAGCAGTTTCTAATGTTGCAAATGCATTGCTTGGTATTGCAGCACATTGAGCATACTCGTGTAATTGTTGAGCTTCTGCGCCAAAACAAATGATCTGTTTTACTTTGTCCGCGAGTTGCAAAATGGATATTTTTCTATCCACGCCTTTGCTGAATCCCCCCAAGAATAAAATAATGTTATTTCCTTGTAGCTTTTCAACTGCGGCCAGCGTAGATTCCATAATGGTTGATTTTGAATCATTATATATAAGTATTTGATTATTTTCCGATATTTTTTCTACTCTATGCTCTAATGGTACTATTGATGATGAAAAAATCAGATCCTGTGATAAATCCATTATTTCTAATGCTGCTGCTACAATAAGCCAATTTTTTTCAAAGGTGCTCTTAGAGAGATTTTTTAAGCTAAGAAGTTCTTTTTTTTTGTTATTACAATAGTGCACTATTGTTGAATCTTCTATCCAAAATAGATTGCTATTTTTTGGTAACCATGTGTAGGTATGTAAGCATGGTTTTGTATGAGAAAAGAAATGCAAGGTGCCTTTGTATCCTTGGTTTTGGTGAATTTCATGAACTATTTGCGATGCGAGTTCTAAGGGGATGAGTGCATTTTGGTTTTCTTTTTGGTATTTAAGTATAGAATATTTTGCTCTAAAATATTCTTCTAATGTTCTATGACGATCCAGATGATTTGGATAGAAATTGGTCCAAATTGCTAGATCTGGTGCAAATAATTTGCATTGTTCCAATTGAAAGCTTGATACTTCTAGTACAACTTTTTTTGCATCGGATTGCTTTAGAAGATTTAACATACCAACACCGATATTGCCGCCTGTAGAAAGAGGCTCGTATGTTTGTATAATTTTTGATAGAAGATCTGTTATTGATGTTTTGCCTATAGTTCCTGTTATTGCTATGATCGGTTTTGTATTTTCTTGCGCAAATAGATCGAGTTCTGTAATAAATTTATGGTGATACTGTGAATAGTTGTGTAGATCGATCCCAGGGCTTGCAAGAATTATTTCATTTTCTTCCAAGAAGCTTTCATCTTCGCTTTGATTAATGAAAGTAGCACCGCTTTTTTTAATTTCATACTGTTCTTGTAATGAAAGTGGTCGTGTGTCCATTATGGTAATGTGACTTTTTTTTGTAGTAAAATAGCTAAGTGCAGATTTTCCAACAATACCAAATCCCCAAATTCCGACTTTTTTTGATTTTAAATCCATTTTTTCTCTTTTGCTGTTAAATCGATTTCGCATAATTTGTTTATTATGTTTTCCTTTTCTTTTTCTAGTTTACCATGTTTAATCTTTTTGAGGTATATGAAAGAGCGCAAAATAAAAAATGAATCTTATCTAAATATGCATTTAAATAAGATTCATTTTTTATTTTGCTTTTCTTTGTAGTTCTTGTTCGATTGTTGGTAGTTATTGAGTATGATATTTTATTTTGTCATGCAAGGAATCATATCAACCTTATCCATAATCATCTCAATACGACCAATCGTCGAATCATCACCATTGTTTTCAGCTTCATCAAGCAAAGCTAAACAACATTCAGCAAGTAAAATTCTTGATGGAATCTCTTCTAATGTTGCTACATCAGCATTTTCAATGTTTTGAGTTTCTCCAGATTGAGGCTGTTGTTGCACTTGTGGTTGCTGTTGTGGCTTTGGTTGGTTGCATGGACATTTTTGCATTTCTTGCATTTCAACCATTTGCACCATTTCAGCAATTTCCTGTGCTAAACAACTATTACTTAATTTTTGCGCTTCAGTCATAAGCATAGCACAACATTCTTCAACGAGACGATTCTCGTTCTCTGCTTGGATTTGAATGTCAGCTGCTTGTTCAAGCAGTTGCGGATTTTCCTGCTGAATTGGCTGGGCAGGGACTTGTTGTGGCTGTTGAGGTCTTTGACATCCACATGCTCGTGACATTCTATTGAGACCCTTAGACTTTGCCGGTTTATACATTGCCGGACGAGCCTGAGGGGGCTTTTGATTGTTACAACCTCTAGGAGCCGCATTAAGTATGGTTGCTTGCGCTGCAACGATCATTATCAAAACAATCTTTTTCATCATTTTCATAAAACTTCCTTATTTATTTGTTGGATAAAAAATTATGATGTTACGTGTACGTTCTTTTGTATATAATATGCTGTATTCCTTTCGTCCATACAATTGTTAGTAACAAATACAATAATTGGAGTACTGTATTGTTTGCCTTATCACAATGCCTACCATAGAAACATTAAAAAAGAAAAGGGTTTTGCCGTGAAACGATTTTGAAAGAACTTTTGCTTATCATGGATCTGATATATACTGTATTCAATACAATTACTAGTAAAGGACCGCATTATGACTCATAATAACCCTGAAATGGACGCTAAAAAAAGTTTTAAAGACACCCTAAACTTGCCAACAACTGACTTTCCTATTCGCTCAAACCCAAGTAAGGAAGATGCAATTATGTTGCAACGTTGGCATGAAGAAAACCTTTACTATAAAACATTTATTCATAATGCGGAGAATGAAAAATATATCCTCCATGATGGGCCTCCTTACGCGAATGGTCATATTCATCTTGGCCATGCTTATAATAAAATATTAAAGGATATTATAACCAAATCACATCGCATGACCGGTAAACATGTACCGGTGACACCCGGATGGGATTGCCATGGTCTACCCATTGAACTAAAAGTTGTTAAAGAGTTTCCTGAACTGTCTGCTGAACAGGTAAAAAAACAGTGCAGACTTTATGCTACTAAATGGATAGGAATACAAAAAGAGGAGTTTAAAAAACTCGGGGTACTCATGAATTGGGACCAGCCTTATCTAACCATGGATTATACCTATGAAGCAGAAATTGTTCGCGCTTTCGGAAGCTTTCATAAGCAAGGATTTATAGAAAAGAAAAACAAAACCGTAGCATGGTGTATGCATGATCAAACAGTTTTAGCAACAGCAGAAATAGAATATAAGGAACGAAAAGATCCTTCAATTTACGTACGCTTTAATTTCGAACCAATTAACGTCAATCGACTGCTACCACAGTGTAGCAATAAGAAGGTTAGTATTCTTGTATGGACTACTACGCCCTGGACATTGCCCTTAAACCGAGCAGTACTGTTACGCCCAAATACTATCTATGACGTATTAGAAATGGACGATGAATATATACTCGTTGCACAGACACTTTCTGAAAATATATGTGCACTAAAAGACATTGCCAAAAAAGTTGTAACATCCGTAAATTCAGAAATATTTGAAAATTATAAGGTAAAGCATCCCTTTATTGAAAATTTAACAGTGCCTCTTATCTTAGATCATTCAGTTTCTCTAGAAGATGGCACTGCGGCGGTCCATTGTGCACCCGGCTGTGGTCCTCAGGACTATGAAGTAGGAAGAAAGCATAATCTAGAAATATTTTCTCCAATTACTCCCGATGGCAAATACACACAAGAGATCGAGCCTCAAGAACTATCGGGTATGAGTGTAACAGATGGCCAAATTTGGGTTATTAAAAAAGTTGCAGAAAATGGATCACTGTTCTTTAAGACATCATTACGCCACTCTTATCCTCACTGTTGGAGATGCCATGAGGGATTGATTTTTAGAGCAACAAATCAATGGTTTTGTAGTCTTATGCATGATAGTGTTCGCGAACATGCACTCACCGCAATTGAATCAATCACTTTCTTACCGGAAAAATCTAAAAATTACCTTAAAGCAACACTGGAAAATAGACTTGAATGGTGTCTTTCTCGCCAAAGAATTTGGGGCGTTCCCATACCGGCACTCTTATGCTCTACATGCAACTTTGTCTATACCTCTGATGAACTTATAGAAAAAGTTGCTCAAGGAATAGAAAGAGAAGGGGTAGAATACTGGGATACGGTCTCACTCAATGAGCTTGGTCTTAACGGACTTCATTGCCAACAGTGCCAATCAAAAACATTTGTAAAAGAAAAAGATATATTAGATGTTTGGTTTGATTCGGGCATAAGCCACTATGCAGTATTGCGTAATAATCCTGCTTTACGTTTTCCTGCGGACATCTATTGCGAAGGCATAGATCAACATCGAGGATGGTTTCAGAGTTCTTTGCTCACGAGTATCGTACTTGAAAAAACAGCATGCACCAAATCATTTTTAACGCATGGGTTCACCGTTGATGAACGAGGCCAAAAAATGTCAAAATCCATAGGTAATGTGGTAAGCCCTGATGAAATTGTTAAAAAGGTAGGAACAGATGGATTGCGTCTTTGGGCTTCAACCATTGATTATGCAGGCGATGCAGTTGTTTCCGAAACATTGCTTAAGAATGTTGGACATGTTCTACAAAAAATACGTAATACCTGCAGATTCTTGCTTGCTAATATCTATGACTTTGATTTCGATGCAGATCAGATTGTTTTGGAAGATTTATTGATCATTGATCAGTATGCACTTGAAGAGCTGTATGAAGTAAGTTCTAACATACACTATAATTATATGATTCAAGATTTTACTGCCGTTGCTCATGAACTTAATGACTATTGTACCGTCAAATTAAGTGCCCTTTATTTAGATATTATAAAAGATCGCTTATATGCTGATAAAGCTGATGGCCTAAAAAGACGATCAGCACAAACTGCGTGTTGGATAATTCTTGATACTCTTACAAAATTAATGGCGCCAATTCTTTCTTTTACTGCTGAACAAATTTCAGATCACTATCAAAAGAACAAATCTCAGTCAATTCACTTACAAAACTTTAGTGCACTAGACTCAATTTGGGCATTATTGCAAAAGCGCTCAGAGGCTGACAGATGGCAGTTTACACCACTTCACCTTAGAACCAATTTGCA